>JAEUTH010000009.1 GCA_016788165.1 Bacteroidia bacterium
GCATCAATTTGTTCTTATGCCTGCTAATTGCGCAAATATGGGTAAATGCCTAAACGGTTACACAGGCATGGTTAGTGGAGCCAAAACCACAAGGCATAAATCCTCTTATTGTATCCGACAATCAGCTATTTGTTGACGATAGTCTTAACGTATATGTTGCAGGAGGTTTTGTGGATACTGCTCTTTTTATGATGGGCAGTTGGGGTATTGCTAAAATTGATGCCGGTGGCAATGTATTGTGGTATGCCATTGAACCAGGCGATGGTGGCGGCAGCAAAATTACTTCTATTGCAATTGATTCAAGCTGTAATGTATATGCCTCTGGTAATTTATCAACCATTATAGGCACGGTTGCCGTAACACAAAAATATAATGCTGCAGGGGTTTTACAATGGACACGGCAATTAGATACCGTTGGCAATATGGGTACCGATTGTGAAGGCATTTTGGTTTCGGCCGACAATCATTGTTATGAGCATGTAAGGCGGAGCAATATTACCATACGCAGGTACGATGCCTTAGGCAATGTAACACATCAGTTTAGCAACGATACCATTATTGGCTGGCAAAACCACGCATTTATAGCCTCAGAGTTTAAAAATGATAATGTGGGTAATTTATACGTGGCTGGCACCTATGTTGACACCCCTAACAATTTAGAAAGAAAATATTTTGTAAAAAAATTCAAGCCCTTGGGCGGCCTTTTATGGGAGCGGTTTTACAATCCCACCACGGGCTCTGACAACCCTTCCGACTTATATATTGATAGTTTACAAAATGTTTATTTAACAGGGTATAAAAATAACAAAGTAGCTTGCGAAACTGTAGTTTATGACAGTGCAGGAAATGAAAAGTGGCATCAGTCATTTCAATTGGGTGGAGGCGGATGGCCTGATGAAGTTGTGGCAGATAAAGCAGGCAATTGTTATGTAAATGGCTTTGCTTCACTTACAACAGCAGGAGGGGGCACCTTAATTAAGTACGATACATCAGGTGTTTTGTTATGGCAACGTACAATTGATTCTGTTGCCGGAGGTTCATTTCCTGTAGCGAAAGTTGTATTAGATGATGCAGCCAACATTTATGTTTCTTATGGTGCCCGAAACAATACAGTATTGCCCAAATGTATTGTTACTGCCAAGTATGATAGTGCAGGCAACCTGATATGGAAAGTATATTACTACCCAGCTATACCTGCTACTATTGTACCGAAAGCATTGGCGCTTGATAAATACAACAATGTATATATAACAGGCGAAGGTTTTGTAGTAAAGTACAGCCAAACAGCAAGCATTAACAATTTACCCCAACCCGGTAAGCGGGCATGTAATAAATTTTAGCACCACATTAAATAATGTAAACATAACATTGTACAATGGCTATGGCCAATTGTTGCATAAGGTACATGCATATACAGGCACACAGTTAGGATTGCCCCAACACTATAACCCCGGCCTTTATTTTTTAACCATAACCGATAAAAAAAACACAATAATTAAAAAGGTAGTTATTAATTAAAAACCCTTACAGGTTATGATAAAAACAATAGTGCTTATGTTATGCCTGGCAGTTTATGCAGCACAAGGCCAAACCGATAATACTTACCACTATATGTGGTATTGAGGCAATTGTTTGCACTAGGATTTATAGGATTTTAAGATTATAGGATTATCATTTCCTGTTTTTAGTTATTACCCTTTAGGGAGTGCGTTGGTTTTTGGGCAGTAAGGGTTTATTGTTTTATAAATTTTCTCACTCCTCTTCGTTTATCTTTTGTTTCTACCTGCAAAAAATAAACACCGCACGGCAAATCTGCTACATCAATATTGTAATTGTTTTGTGCTGCAAACTCACATTCTTTTACAGCTCCCCTTAATGTTTTGTAAACTTAGGCAACATTTATTTTAAAAGGTGATGTAATACAAACAGCAGGCATTTGGCAAAAAACTTTGGCTTTTACAGTGGTAATTATATGTTTCATAAGCAGCTTATTATAGGGTGATAACACCTATAAAAGTATGCTTTAAATTATTAGCGCAGGCCTTTTTAGGAATGGCGTTTGTAAAAAAAGAGAAGTCATTTTAGTAATGCTCATTTTTTACAATTCATTACCCACTATCAAACTTATGCCGGCAAGTGAACAGCTATATAAACATACTAAAGCAGTAAGTTAGTAAACTATTTATTAAACAGCTTAAAAATATCGTTGCCAAAGGCAAACACCATTAATGATAGTAATATAACCATGCCCACTACCTGTGCGCGCTCTAACAACTTATCGCTGGGCTTGCGGCCTGTAATAATTTCGCCCAATAAAAACACAACATGTCCGCCATCTAAAGCAGGTATGGGTAATATGTTCATAAACGCAAGCACCATACTAAGCAATCCGGTAAGGGTCCAAAAGCGCATCCAGTCCCATTGTGCACCAAATAAAGTAGCAATGCCAATAGGGCCTTGTAACGAATCGCTGGCTTTTTCTTTGCCTTTAAATATTTTGCCCAAACCTTTAACGGTTGATGTAATGGCTTCGCTTGCATCGGCTGCACCATATTTTAAAGCAGTTCCCAAGGTGTATGCTTTCATTTTATAGGTACTGTCAACGGCAACCATCGTAACGGGCACCATGCCTACCTTACCCGAGTCGGTAACGGCAACGGATAATGGCATTTGTTTGCCATTGCGCAACACGGTAAATGTTACGTTGCTGGCTTTGTATTGCTGTAACAGGTTGCGCAATTGCTCATCGGTTTGTATGGCGCTATCGTTAACGGCTATTATTTTATCGTCTAATAAAACACCCGCTTTTTCGGCATTACTGCCGGCTGCAACCAATTTAATAATTACCTGTTGTGGCCCTGCACCAATAAAATCCCAACGGCCTTTGGCGCTAAGGGTTTTATAAAAATCGTCCGGTATTTGAATAGCTACTTTTTGGTTGTTGCGTAGTACGGTTATTGTTGAACCAAATAATACATCGGTACTATAAATAGCATCAAAACGTTCGGGCGTTTCGCCATTAATAGCCACAATTTTATCACCGGTTTTAAAACCTATTTCATCGCCCAGTTTATAAGAAACAATGCCTTTGGTTACGGCATTATTTGGCAGATATTCTTTTTTAGCAAACAATAATATGCATGTAAAAATGGCAACACCTAAAATTAAATTCATAGTTACGCCACCAATCATAACAATTAAGCGTTGCCAGGCTGGTTTGCTTCTGAATTCGTAAGGCTGAGGTTCGGCTTTAAGAGCTTCGGTATCCATACTTTCGTCAACCATGCCTGCAATTTTTACATAGCCGCCTAAAGGCAACCAGCCCACGCCATACTCCGTTTCGCCACGCTTAAAGCTAAACAGTTTTTTATCCCAGGCATCAAAAAAGAGGTAAAATTTTTCTACCTTAATGCCAAAAGCACGGGCAGCCCAAAAGTGGCCGCACTCATGCAAGGTTACCAATATTGAAAGTGCCAGTATTAACTGGCCGGCCATAATTAATGCATCCATGTTTTTAGATAATTGAGCGCAGTTTTACTTGTTTGATTTTAAAAATGCGCGCGAATATAATATTGTTTAACGGCTACCTGCGGAAGTATATTTAATGTAAGTGCGTTACCATTTTATTAATGCCCGAGCGATTTACAAATTTTACTTGCCTTAATACGTGTTTGCGCATCGGTATGCATCAGCGTTTCTAATGCAGGTTGTGTTTCGTTGGTGGTAGCATCCAAACACGCAGCTATTACTTCCGACATTTGCACAAAACCAATTTCATCATTTAAAAAAGCTTGCACGGCAATTTCGTTGGCTGCATTTAAAGCACAAGGCATAATGCCGCCCATAGCCATTGCATCAATGGCTAATTGTAAATTTTTGAAAACCGTTTTATCAACATTTTCGAATGTAAGTGTTGGGTAAAGCTTAAAATCGAACCGTGGATATGCAGCCTGCGGCCGTAGTGGATATGTTAGTGCATATTGTATGGGTAAGCGCATATCAGGCAGGCCCATTTGTGCTTTTATACTGCCGTCTTCAAACTGTACCATGCTATGTATGATGCTTTGCGGATGCACCACAACATCAATTTGCGTTTCCGACAAATTAAACAACCACTTGGCTTCAATCATCTCTAAACCTTTATTCATCATACTGGCACTATCAATAGTAATTTTTGCACCCATGCTCCAGTTGGGGTGTTTTAATGCCTGTGCCTTGGTTACGCTTACTAAATACTTCAGGTCTTTACCGCGAAACGGCCCACCCGATGCAGTGAGGTAAATTTTTTCGATGGCATTATCCCATTCGCCTTGCAGGCATTGAAATATGGCTGAGTGTTCGCTATCAACCGGTAGTAGGACAACTTTATGTTGTGCAGCCAGTTGGGTAATAATTTCACCGGCCACCACTAAGGTTTCTTTATTGGCTAATGCTATGGGCTTACCGGCTTTAATTGCTGCAATGGTGGGTAACAAGCCTGCATAGCCAACCAATGCTGTTAGTACAATGTCAATGGTATCCATAGTTACTACCTGGGCAATGGCATCGGCACCGGCATATACTTTTACATCGGTATGTGCCAATGCTTGCTTAACGGTTTCGTATTTATTGGCATCGCCTATTACCACCACATTGGGATTGAAAGTAAGGGCTTGATTAATTAAGGTTTCGGCATTGCTTTGTGCTGTTAAAACCTCGGCAATAAAACTTTGGCTGTGCATGCTTATTACTTCTAAAGCTTGTTTGCCAATTGAGCCTGTGCTGCCTAAAATAGCTACCCTGCGTTGCATCGTATTTTTAATTTTTAAAGCGGTTTAAAAAAAATAAGCCCCACTGCTTTACGGCAACAGGGCTTTATTTATTAATGTATGTTGTTGATTATTTAGCGCGAACACTTAATGAAATTCTGCGGTTTAGGGCACGTCCTTCTTCTGTATCGTTGCTGGCAACGGCATGCTCCTGACCGTACCCTTCGGCCTCTAATCTATCGGCTGCTATGCCTTCGGTAACCAATGTTTGCATTACTGATTTGGCACGTGCATCTGATAATTTTAAGTTGGCCTGTGCATCACCGGTATTATCGGTATAACCACCAATTTTTGCTTTAACTGCCGGAAATGCTTTAAAAATTGCAGCTACATTTTTTAATTGTTGCATTGACTGCGGTTCTAAAACGGCTTCATTGGTTTTAAATAACAAGTCGTTAAAATCGAACCATAAATCCTTACTCACTTGCGCATGTGGGTCTTGTATAAAAGCAATAAGTTTATCTTCAATACTACCGGCTGCAACTTCTATATGCAGGCCACCGGGTAATTCATGCTTAACGGCTGCATGGGTTTCGGCAGCATGTGGTTCGGTTTTAGTGTCGGCCGCATGGGAGTCGTGTGCCTCGTGGCCGCCATGGCCAACAGCAGGGGCTTTTAATCCGGTGTGCGGGTTGCTGGCATGGTCAATAGTATGGGTTGCACCAACACAATATATAAGTGCCGATACAAGCACCGCTGTAGAAAGCATATAAATTAAAAACAGGTTGGTTGTAAATTTACTGTCGTTGGTTGGTGTAGCATGTGCCATACAAATATTGTTTTAGATGTTTTTAAGTTGTGCAAATTTGAAAAAATAATTTAAAAAGTATAAGCATTATTCATAATGGTATGCCTGCATCAATTCGTTTGAAGGGTTATGTTTTTAAAAGCTCATATAATCGGTTGGGTTTACTGCACTGCCATTATACCAAAGTTCGAAATGTAGATGTGGCCCTTGGCTTAACTCGCCACTGTTGCCAATAATGGCAATTGCATCACCTGCATTTACATAATCGCCAACGGATTTCAATAAACCGGCATTGTGCTTATAGATGCTAAATAAATTGCCGCTATGCTGTACGGCAATAACATAACCGGTGGCACTGGTAAAACCTGCAAATACCACAGTTCCATCTAAGGTTGATTTTACAGGCTCATTGGGTGCAGCAACCACATCAATACCAAAATGTTTTAATGCCGGGTTAAATGTTTCGGTTATGGTACCTGTAACCGGTGTAAAATAGCTGAAACCGGCAATGCCCGTAGCATGTTTTTGTTGCGAAATAAAATCAAGGTCGTATTGGTCTTGCGATTCGATTAGTTGCCTCAGTTGACTATCGGCAGCCGATTTTGGTAACGATAAACTATCGCTATAAAGCGCTTTTGCATTGGTATCAACACCTTGGTAAGCACCGGCTTTGCCATTTATAACTTCATTTAAATTGCTGATATATTGCTCCTGTGCAATAATTTTTTGCGTAAGCGAATCGGTTTTCAGGCTTAAATAAATAAGGTTGCGTTTCATACCTACATCAGCATAGCCGGGTATATACTCGCGTAAGTTTGTAAAAGCAATAATGTAGGTTGTAAGTATAATTAAGCTGATAAGCGAAACCCCAACTAAAATAAATGTTTTTAAGGGTGTAAGGCGTAGTGCAAACTTTTCTTCAAAGGTTTCGTCCTTCATTATAACCAGCCTAAGCTTGGTGCGCATACGGCTGGCTAAGTATTTACGAAATGAGTTTGACATGATGTTATATTTGCGGCACCGTTATAATGGCCGCAAATATGTAAATTAAAATGGGCCTAACATGCAGATGCTTTTGCAAACAAGTAAGCAAACTTGTTTAACTTTATATATTTGCCAACTGCAATAAAATTAGGCTTTTACAGTTAAAGTGAATTCAGGTTTTTTTAAAGTGAAATTTAACCCCATAAACAAGTGTGTATTTGCAGGCTTGCTATTGTTGATAATAGCAGGTTGCAGTACAAAAAAAAACACATTCGTATCGCGTAGCTATCACAATTTAGCAGGCCATTACAATGGTTTTTTTAATGCACGCGAGCGTGTACGCGAAACTTCAAAGCGTTTGGCTTTGATGCAAAAAGATCAGTTCGAAAAAACATTGCCCATATTTAAAATTGGTGACGATGCACAGGCCAAATCCGTATTTCCGGATATGGACGAAGCCATTAAAAAAAGCTCTATCGTTATTCAGCGCCATAGCATGAATATTAAAGGTAAAGAGTATTGTAAATGGATTGCCGATAATTATTTAGTAATAGGCAAAGCACAGTTTTATAAACATGATTTTTGGGCTGCATCCGAAACGTTTCAGTTTATAGCCACCGAGTATAAAACCGACCCGTTGCGTTTCGAAGCTATGATATGGTTAACCCAGGTTTATTTACAATTGGGCAAAACTGTTGATGCCGAATATGTAATTGACTATCTTAAAAACGAACCCGGTATGCCACGCCAATACCGTGGTTTATTTTACACTGTTGCTGCCGATTTTTATCTCAAACAAAGAGATGAACTTAATGCCATCGAATGTTTGGAAAAAACATTAACCACCAAATTAAAACGCGACCAAAAAATACGGCACATGTTTATTTTAGGTCAGCTTTACCAACGTAATGGCCAGTCGGATAAAGCCTACCGCATATATGAGCAGGTAATAAAAATGAACCCGACTTATGAAATGGCTTTCAATGCAAAAATTAATCGTGCCCGCAATTTTGATGCAAATAATGCCAGCGCCACCGAAGTAAAAAAGCAGTTGCAAAAAATGGTAAAAGACGATAAGAACATCGAATACTTAGACCAGATTTATTATGCTTTGGCAGGTGTAGCTAATAAGGAAAACGATGAAGTAGCCGAAATTGATTACCTCAACAAATCGGTACGGGCCAGTATATCAAATGCCAATCAAAAAGCACTTTCATACTTAAACTTAGGCGAAATTTATTTTAGCAAGAAAGACTTTATTTATGCGCAAGCATACTACGATAGCTGCTTGCAAAACCTAACCAAAGATTATCCCGATTATACCATAATCGAAGATAAAAAGTTAGGCTTAACCCGCTTAGTTGAGAACTTAAAAGTTATTATCCGCCAGGATAGTTTGCAATCCATTAGTAAAATGACCCCTGAGGAACGCGAAAAAATGGTTGATGATTTAATAGCTGCCGAAAACAAAGAAAAAGCACGCCTTAAACAATTGGCCGATGAACAAAAGCTAAAAGAAGGCGAAGCCAACGATTTAAAAAACCAAGCCATGTTTAACGACAATACACGCAACAGGCCGCAAAGTCAGGCTGCTGTTGGGGCATGGTACTTTTACAACCAATCAACCGTAAGTTTTGGATTTAATGAGTTTACCAAAAAATGGGGCGAGCGTAAACTCGAGGATAATTGGCGCAGAAAAAACAAACAAAGCACCACGGCCCAAATTGATGAAGAAGAAAGTTTAGATGCACCCGACCTTACAGCCTACAACGATTCGATTGCCAAGTTAGATGATATAAAACGCAAGCAGGCTTATCTGAGTAATGTTAGTATGAGCGATACGGCCATTGAAGCCAGCAATAAAAAGATGATTGACGCCTATTACAGCATTGGCATTATTTACCGCGAACAATTAAAAGAGTATCGGTTAAGTATTGAAGCATTTGAAACTTTATTAAAAAGATTTCCGGGCAATAAATACGAACTGGCCTGCTACTTCAATTTGTACCGTACTTATAAACTGATTAAAGACGAAGAAAAGAGCAATTACTATAAAGATATTTTGGTAAACAACCACCCCGAGTCGGAGTTTACCAAACAAGTACTTAACCCCAACTATTGGCGCGAAAAACAAAAGAAAACTGAAATATTGGAAGTGTTTTACGAAAACACATACAAAGCATATTTAAACCGGCAATATGCCAGTGTTATTGAACGTAAAAACACGGCCGAAGAGTTGTATCCTAAAAACAAACTCATGCCTAAGTTCGATTATTTAAAGGCCTTATCAATCGGGAAAATTAAAAATGTAGGCGAGTTTGAAGTAGCATTAAAAAATGTAGTAGCACTGTATCCGGGCGATTCGGTTTCGATGGCTGCTCAGGATATTATTAACTACATAAACAAAATGCAAAAGGCTGCTGTGCCCGAAACACCTAAAGTAGCGGCCGATACAGGTTACATATATGCTGCCGACAGCACCCACCAGTTTATGATGGTTGTCGAAAACAAATCAATCAATGTAGAGATGCTTAAAATTAAAATAAGCAATTTCAACAACAAGTATTTCAGCATGCGAAGCCTTACCATTAGCAATGCATTTTTAACTGCCGATAAACAATATATACTGGTAAAATCATTTACCAATGCCACCGAAGCCCATGCCTATTATGATGCTTTGGTAAATGACGAAGATGTACTAAATGGCGTTGACGAAAGTAAACTCAACACCTGCACCATTACACCGGCAAATTTCTCCAAACTTTTTATAAAAAAAGACTTGGCCGGTTATCTCGATTTTTTTGATCAAAAGTATCAGTAAAAAAAATCAACTATTTATTCAAATTGTTTGTGGCAATACTTGCCACACTTAAAACAACACCGTTACTTTAGCGGCAACATGTTTTATGCAGCTAAAACATGTTGTGTCTGATAACACACGCACATTTCGAAATAATTAGCATGTAAAATATTTACCGGTTTAAATACTCAATTGATATGCAAAAAATTCAAAAACTATTGGTAGCCAACAGAGGCGAAATTGCCATACGCGCATTGCGCGCTGCAGCCGAGTTAGGTATAAGAACCATTGCTGTTTATACTTATGAAGACCGCTACTCATTGCATCGCTACAAAGCTGATGAAGCATACCAGATTGGGCCTGATAGCGAAGCCCTGAAACCGTATTTAGATATTGAAGAAATTATCCGCATAGCTAAAAAGTATGAAGCCGATGCCATACACCCGGGTTACGGATTTTTAAGTGAGAATGTAAATTTTGCACGTAGGTGCCGCGAAGAAAAAATAATTTTTGTAGGCCCCAAGCCCGAAGTAATGGAACAACTGGGCGATAAGGTGGCCAGTAAAAAAGTAGCACGTGCCTGTGGTGTACCATTAATTGAAGACAATAAAGAAAAACTTACTTCGGCCAAGGTGGCTTTAGCCGAAGCCAAACGCATTGGATTTCCGGTGATTTTAAAAGCAAGTGCCGGTGGCGGAGGCCGCGGTATGCGGGTTATTAATGCCGAAGCCGATTTAGAAAAATCGTTTAACGAAGCCAAACGCGAAGCCGGAAATGCTTTTGGTGACGATACAATATTTATCGAAAAATTTGTAACCAATCCCAAGCATATCGAAGTACAGATTTTAGGCGATGAGTATGGCAATATTGTACACCTTTTCGAACGCGATTGCAGCGTACAACGCAGGTTTCAGAAAGTAGTAGAAATTGCTCCGGCACCATCACTCAAACAAGAAACCAAAGACAAGTTATACGAGTATGCGCTTAAACTGGCACAGCAAGTTAACTACAACAATGCCGGCACCGTTGAGTTTTTAGTGGACGAAAACGAACAGATATTTTTTATTGAAGTAAACCCACGCATACAGGTCGAACACACGGTAACCGAAGAGGTAACAGGCATTGACATTGTACGTTCGCAAATTTTAATAGCTGATGGTAAAGAACTTGCATCAAAAGAAATTGATATAACTTCACAGGAATCGTTAAAATGTAATGGGTTTGCCATTCAATGCAGGCTTACTACCGAAGATCCGGCAAATGGCTTTAAGCCCGATTATGGAACCATAATTGCATACCGAAATGCAGGTGGTTACGGTATCCGCATTGACGAAGGCAGCAGTTATCAGGGTGTAAAAGTTTCGCCTTTTTTTGATAGCATGCTGGCAAAAATTACAGCCAAAGGCCGCACATTAGAAGGAGCCAGTGCGCGTATGCTGCGTACCCTGGCCGAGTTTCGCATAAGAGGTGTTAAAACCAATATGCCTTTTCTCGAAAACGTATTAAAGCATCCGGTATTTAAGGCCGGTATGTGCAATGTTAAGTTTATCGAAACATACCCCGAGCTTTTCGAGTTTAAAGCACGTATGGATAGCGGCACAAAGGTGTTAAGCTTTTTGGCAAACACCATGGTTAATGGCAGTGCCGATGTGCAACGTGTTGATGAAACAAAAAAATTTACGCCCGGTAAAGTACCTGCTTACAATAAGTTTGAGCCTATAAAACCCGGTACCAAACAATTACTGTCGCAGTTAGGCCCCGATAAATTTGCGCAATGGTTAAAAGACCAAAAGCAAATTCAATACACCGATACCACTTTACGTGATGCCCATCAATCGCTTTTAGCCACACGCGTGCGCACCGTGGATATGTTACGCGTTGCCGAAGCTTATGCATACAAACATCCTCAAACATTTAGTATGGAAGTTTGGGGTGGTGCCACCTTTGATGTAGCCTTGCGTTTTTTACATGAAGACCCGTGGAGGCGATTAAAATTACTGCGCGAAGCCATACCCAACATTTTATTGCAAATGCTCATACGTGGTAGCAATGCCATTGGTTATGCGGCTTACCCCGATAATTTAGTCGAAAAATTTATCGAACAAAGCTGGGCCAATGGCAATGACATATTCCGCATTTTCGATTCGCTGAACTGGGTAAAAAGTATGCTGGTTAGTATTACTGCCGTACGCGAGCGTACCGGTGGTATTGCCGAAGCTTGTATTTGTTACACTGGCGATGTGTTTAATAAAAAGCGAAACAAATTTGACCTTACCTATTACATAGATATGGCCAAACAATTAGAAGATGCCGGTGCACATATTTTAGGAATTAAAGATATGGCAGGCCTGCTTAAACCTTTGGCTGCGCATACATTAATTACAGAGCTGAAAAAATCTATTCACTTACCAATTCATCTGCACACACACGATACATCGGGCATACAGCCGGCAACGTATCTTAAAGCAGTAGAAGCCGGTGTAGATGTGATTGATTGTGCCTTGGGTGCCCTAAGCGGATTAACCTCGCAACCCAACTTTAACAGCGTGCACGAAATGCTTAAAGACCATGAGCGTCACCATGCTTTCGATATTGATTCATTGAACGAGTTTAGCAATTACTGGGAAACTGTACGCGAGTATTATTATCCGTTCGAAAGTGGTTTAATGGCCGGCAATGCCGAAGTTTATAAACACGAAATTCCGGGTGGCCAATACTCTAATTTAAAGCCACAAGCCATATCGTTAGGTTTACAACACCGTATGGAAGAAATTAAAAAAGCGTATGAAGAGGTAAACTTACTTTTTGGTGATATCGTAAAAGTTACACCCTCATCAAAAGTAGTGGGTGATATGGCCTTGTACATGGTAACCAACAATCTTAGTACCGCAGATATTTTTAGTAAAGGCGAAAGTTTATCGTTTCCTGAAAGTGTAAAAAGTATGTTCCGTGGCGATTTAGGGCAACCACATGGTGGATGGCCGGCTGATTTGCAAAAAATAATTTTAAAAGACGAAAAGCCTTATCAGGATTTACCCAATGCACATTTAGCACCCATTGATTTTGATGCTGCCTTTGAAGAGTTCAGAGCAAGTCATGATCAATCGTTAACCTTTCTCGACTTCTTATCGTACATGTTTTATCCCAAAGTATTTGATGCGTATTATAAACATCAAAAACAATATGGCGATGTTAGCATGGTGCCTACACCTGCATTCTTCTACGGAATGAAAAACAATGAAGAAATATTGGTGGAAATTGGCAAAGGCAAAACATTAATTATCAGGTTGCTTTACATTGGCGATGCCGATGAAAATGGTTTACGTACGGTTTACTTCAGACTCAATGGCCAAACACGTGCTATCGAAGTTAAAGATCAAAAGTTGAATATTAAAAAGGAAACCCATGTTAAGGCAACCGATACGGCCAAACATGTAGGCTCGCCTATGCAAGGTATGTTAAGCAAAATATTTGTAAAGCCCGGTGATGCAGTTCAAAAAAACCAACCCTTGTTTACTATTGAAGCTATGAAAATGGAAACAACCATTACAGCCCCACGCGATATGGTTGTAATAAATATTGTTTTGCCCGAACGCACATTGGTAGAACAGGATGATTTGATTTTAGAAGTGTAACAGAAAACGAATATTTAAACAGCACTTGCAATTATTTTGCAAGTGCTGTTTTTTTGAATGCACAAAATGTTAGTGCATTTATAATAAACCCAACTACCTGAATAGTGAAAAGTGTCCTTTCATTGTTTTTGCATAGCCATTAAAAACATAATGCAGCAGGTAGTAGTAAGTGCCTTCGGATAGCAATTGACCATGGTTATCACGCCCATCCCAAATAACTTTTTTACCATCGGCATTAAACACGGTATTACCCCATCGGTTAAATACCTGCAATTGCCAAAAACTTACAGCATCGTTTGCTAATTGCCAGGTATCGTTATAGCCATCGTTGTTAGGTGTAAGTACATTAGGTAGTAACAAATTACAATCTGCAACCTTTACCATAACCGAATCGGTAATTGCGCATACACCATTAGTTAGCTGTACAAAATAATAACCTGCCATTGCTTTCGTAACCGAATCAACTTGCACCGTAATTTGCTGACTAATCAACTGATTGTTATGAAACCAATTTACAAACTGATAAAATTGTGCAGTAGCATCAAGCAATAAAGTATCGCCTATACACAATGTAGTTGCACTTAGATTACTTACAACAGGCAATGTATCTACCATTAACTTGATGTTACTGCCATTACTCATACAGCCATTATTTGCAGTTACTATATAGGTGCCGCTTTGATTTAATGTTGCCGCAGGTAACTGTAATAAGTAGCCTGAATGGTTTAATGCATTTGGCCCTGTCCAGTTATATGTATTGGTGGATGGATTAATAACCTGCATAGTAACAGCCTGTCCCTGACAAATTTCAATATCCGGACTTACCAACGGTGATTGGGGTGGCGCAGTTAACTGTATGGCATAGTAAGCCGTATCACTAAAACAATTGCCATTGCCTATTTGTAAATTATATGTGCCATTAATTGCAGGATATATTGTAAAGGTTGCCTGGTTTCCGCTTACTCCTTGCGGTCCGCTCCAATTATATACCGATGCCTGACTATTGGTATTTAAAATTAGCGTATCATAAGTACAAACAATGACAGGGCCTGTAATTACCGGTGTGGTTGGTTTACTGTTGATGCTTACCAAAACACTATCGGGCAAACTATTACAAATGCCGGTTGCTATACAATAATACCAGCCACTATGTATGGTTGATGCTTGCAAAATAGAAACGGTACTGTTAGTTGAAAGGAAATTTTGTGGGCCAAACCATTGTAATGAATTGCCATTTGCAGTAAGTATTATGGTATCGCCAACACATGATGCGGCATTGGTGCTAATTACCGGTATTGGTGCATTGCTGTTTATTAAAACCGTTACCTGTGTGCTTTGCGAACCACAACCACCATCAAAAAGTTGCAAGTAATAGTTGCCACTATTTGCGGTATCGGCCGGTATTATTTGTGGATTTTGTAAGGTGCTGCTAAAATTATTGGGGCCCGTCCATTGGTATTGAAAACCGTTTGCAGCAGGTGTAAATAACTGTAACGTATCACCGGTACATTGTGCATTGTTAACAGTAGCTAACGGTGTAGGCGGTTGCGAAGTTAGCGATATGGTTATGGTATCTGACTGGGCTGTGCAGCCATTAACATCCGTAAGCAGCACCGAATAGGCACCGGCACTATCAACATAAATGCTATCTGATGTCGATAAATTGTGTTGCCATAAATAGGTATAGCCCGGGGGGGCTATCAGCAAAACCGAATCGCCAATACAAATGGTAGTTGCTGCACTTTGTATTTGTGTATTAAATGTAGGTTCGGTTATAGTGATATCAAGTATGGATGTTATGCCACATGATAAAACGGCACATTGATATGTACCGGGTGCTGTTATATAAACCGTTGTATCGCTGCCGCTTAGCGGTGGTTGCCAACTCCAAGCACCACCCGCTGTTATTAATTGCACTACAACCGTATTGCCATCACATATATAATTACTGCTTGCAATTAAAGTGGGCGAAGTATAATTATTAATATCAGCCGAGTTAGATAAAAGCTGACAGCCATCAGTATCAACTACAGAAAAAAAGTAAGTGCCCGGCAGCGATGCATAAGTAATTTGGCTTGTGTCTGCTAACAGACCATTAGGGCCATACCAGGAGTAAGTGCCCGGTATATTGCCGCCTAACTGTACCGAATCGTTGGGGCATATAATACCATCGTTTGGCGATGTAAAAATTTGTGGCGAAGTTTTAGTTGTAATCAACACACCTGCCGAGCTGTAGGTAACACAACTATCGGTTGATAGCTGAGCACTGCTAACAGTATAGGTCCCTATGCTGGTAATCTGAATACTGCTGTCGGATAAATTGCCAATTATATTAGGGCCTGCCCATGTGTAATTTATGGCACCAGATGCTGTAAGTGTTATGGTATCGCCAACAGGGCAAATAGGCCGCATGCCGGCAATAACTATATTTTGAGCAGGGAGCACCTCTAATTTTTCGAAATAAATTTTTACTGAAACTGGGCCTACCGTATCGCCACCACATTGTGCATTAAAACCGTAACATGAAATAATGTACCATCCATTTGTATCGGGTATAAATGACATGGTAGCCATACTGTAACACGGGAAACCGCCCACGTTATAAGACTGCATAGGTGTAATACTCCAAAACACCGAATCTTTGTAACAGATGCTGGTAACCGAATCAATAAATGCAACATGCACATTGTTACTGCAATTGCTAACCGTATCATTTACTGCGTTTATAACATTGATGCGATGTATGCTGTTGGTGTTTTGAATTACCTGCACTTCAATATAATTGGTTGCAGGGCATTGTGTATTTGTACCAACAGTAAAACTGCAAAGGGCGCTTTGGTTTATGGTTATAGTGTCATCATAATATACAATGCCATTTACACTCCAAAAATAAGCACTGCCCGGAGCTAAATTACTTGCCCAGATAATTACCGAATCGGGCGAACAAACAATTACTTTTTGCGTAGCAGTTGCCTGATTGTTGACGCCTTTACTATCGCTTATAAGCGGGTATGCCGGTGGTGTAACTACCGTTACTGTCATATCGGCCATGCTGCTAAAACAGCCATCTTCAGTTGTAACAGTTACCGTATAGGTGCCACCACCGGTAACTAAAATATTACTTAATGCACCGTTACTCCATTGATAGGTATAAGCAGGCCCAATGTTTCCATCGGTTCGTGCCGAAGCGCTTAAATATGCCGAATTATTAGCACAAATGGTTGACGTATCGTTACAAGCGGCTTGCGATATTTGTTCAATAATGCATGCCGGTATTACATCACGCTGGCAGTTGCCACTTTGTCGTATGTAATAGTCGTAAGGCTGGCGTTGGGTTACAATGCACTGTGCATACATAATATCTCTGTTGCCACTTGCAATGGCACCATTGGTAACTTGGCAGTAGCTGCTGTAGTTTAAATCGTTGCAATACACGGCTGCCGTGCCTGCAGTAAAGCAACCGGTTGTATTTTGAAAAGGGGCCGAAAATTTTTTATCGAAACTTCCTGTAAAATAAATTTTATTGTTTGTATCTAAAGCAAGGCCTGCAGCAAAATCATTTTGTGGGCCGCCCATGCAGCGTGCCCAATCTAATGTACCATCTGCTTTATTTTTACATACAAAAATATCACTGTAACCTACACTGTTAAAAATACCTTGTCCGTATATATCTGCAAACTCATTAAGGCGACAATGGTATTCGCCTAATATAATTACATCATTTGTGTTGGTGCACTTTACATTAGTTGCACGCAATAAACCAGTGCTACTGTGCGATTTTATCCATTGTATAGTGCCATTATTATCAAGTTGCATTACAAAAATTCTGTTGTTGTAAGTGCCGCCAATATTTTGTTGTGGCGTTGATAAGGTTGTAAGGGTGCCGCTAAAATTACCGGTAAATGCAATACGGTTTAATGCATCAACGGCCAATGCTACCGGAGTTATTGATGATGAAATACAAGGCAAAAACCATTGTTCGCTACCATTAGCATCTAATTTAAACAGGCAAGCAATATTGCTCAGGATGTTGGGATGTACCACATCAATGGTAAGCGTATCGCTATACTGGCCGCAAACAAAAATGTTACCGTTGGCATCTGTAACAATATCGGTGGCTTTATCATCTCCGGTGCCAAATGCTTGTTTAGTCCATAAAAAATTGCCGCTACTGTCTAACTTCGAAACAAACATGTCGTTAGTACTTACACTGGCATTGATGGTACTTTGAAAAATGGCAATCCCAAAGTTGGCAGTGCCTACAAAGCTACCGGCCATACATATATTACCAAATGTATCGGCAACTACATCAGCTACAAAATCGTTGCCAGGCCCACCAACACTTTTTAGCCACAACACAGTGCCATTGCCGTCATACTGTGCTATAAAAACATCATTAAGCCCTGCCGATGTTACCGTATAAGTTCCAATGGTTAAGTTACTTTCAAAAGTACCAACTACTACTATGTTGTTGCCGTTACTGCAAACACCCAAACATTTATCAATACTGGTTCCACTAATTTTTTGCGCCCATAAAACATCGCCCTGCGAATTGGCGCAACTTATAAAGCCATCGCTTAAACCTAATGGCGAAAGTGTAAAATTGCCAAATGAAGCTAGCCCCGAAAAATAGCCTACCGTATAATTATTGCCGTTGCTGTGTGCGCAAATGTCTAAACCTTCATCAATTACAGCACTACCGGCACTTCTTAAAAAATATTGTGCTTGCGAATTGGAGCATAATAAGAGCAAACAGATAAACTGAAAAAAAAATAAACGGGAATTTTGAACAAGCATTTATTTATCTGAAAAATGAGCGTTTGTAATTTGTCGTTATCAACAATAAACATATTATTAAAAATTGAAAGTATGTAGAAAATATAATGTAAAAGTTGCTGTTAAAGGCTTTATTGAAGCACTTTTAAATTGGTTGTAAGTTAGTTACCGCTATGTAAAAAGCAGTTTGGTTTAAATAAGCATGAAAACATTTGTAAAGGGTTTTGTTTGGGTAACAGGTATATTGCTGTTGTTATTAGTATTGGTTACAAGTATAGCCTATTGGCAAAAAGACAAACTGATAAACTATGTGCTTGGCGATATAAACCAACAATTACAAAGTAAGATAAATATAGCCAGCATTGACTTTAATGTGATAAAACATTTTCCAAATACAAGCCTTGTATTAAATAAAGTTTATGCGGCACCTGCCAAACCGTTTTTGCAATCAGATACATTATTGGCAGCTGATAAAATATACCTGTTGTTTGATATTTTGCAATTAATAAATGGCAAGTATCAACTTAAAAAAGTAGTAATAGAATCGGCTATTATAAAGTTGCAAATTGAGAAGCGTGGGCTTCGAAATTTTGATATCTGGAAAAGCGATAACGCACCGGCAAAATCGAACCTTAATTTACAGTTTAAGGAAGTCTTGTTGAAACAAACAGCTTTTGTGTTTGACGACTTCAAGCAAACAACACACTATAACGCATATTTTAACAATGCACAACTTCAAGGAAATTTCAGCGAAAAACAATTTGAAGTAAAAGCCAAAGCTAATTTATGGTTGCACCAATTGCAGGTTGCCGGTATTCATTTAAATCAAAGCCGGCAGGCTATGCTTGATTGTAATATTAAAGTAAATCGAAATCAAAATGAGATAACCTTTTTGCCATCGCAAATTAAAATTGAGGGCATTGATTTAGGTATTGCCGGCAAACTAAAATTTTTAAACGATACTACACAGTATGGCTTAACACTTAACGGCAATCAGATAGATTTGATTGCATTGGCATCGGTTTGGCCTGTAGTGGCAAAAACAACAAACCAATACAGCGCTTCGGGTTTGGTAAGCTTTAAGGCAACCATAAACGGTTATCAAACTATAAAAACGAAACCAAAAATTGAAGCACACTTTAGTGCTGATAATGCTGCGCTTAAAGCTTCGAATGATGCACAACTTACCCATATTTCGTTTAATGGTTTTTATAGTAACAGTTACAATGGTGTTGATTTGCTTACTTTAAATAAAGTAAGTTGCCAACTGAATGCACAACCCTTAACCGGTGCTTTTACAGTTTCAAATTTTAAAACGCCTGCAATAAAAGCAACTATTAATGGGTTGTTTGATTTGCAAAAGCTAAGCAGTTTTTACAAACCCGATACCATTAAATCAATAACCGGTATGGCAGCAATAAATGTAACCTGCCAAGGCAGTTTAAACGATGCAAATACATACCTGTCGAACGGAAGTATCAAAATTAGTAATGCCTCTTTAATCTTTAAAAACAGCCCAACTACAATAAATAATATCAATGCCATGTGCTACCTATCGGATAACGATTTGCAAGTGCAGTTGCTGGCCGGTACAATTGGCATCAGCGATTTTAAATTTACAGGCAGTGTTACAAATGCATTTAGCTATTTGTTAAACCAGCAAACGGTTTTGCAAATGGATGCCGTACTAAAAAGTAATGTACTTAATTTAAACGATTTTGTTTTTACACAAAGTAAGGGTAGTGCCGGTATTCATTTTTCCGATAAACTTAATTGCACCTTAAACATAAGTGTAGGAAAACTAACCTATAATAAGTTTGAAGGAAAAAAATTAATTGGCACCGTAACTTTAGCCGAAAGCGCTTTTACTGCCGAATCGCTAAGTATCGAAACATTAGATGGCACCATTAAAGCAAACGGCCAGATTGATGCTTCGCAACCTGATTTGCAAATAGCGTTGCATGCAAACTTTGATCATATTGATGCGACTAAAACTTTTTATGCATTTAATAATTTTGGTCAAAACGCTTTAACTGCCGATAATATTAAAGGTGAAATTACTGCTCAGGTACAATTAACATCAACCTGGACAAAACAATTGGTTTTAGAAAATAACAGCCTATATAGTAACTGTAAAATTAAAATTACCAATGGTGCTTTAATAAACTTTAAGCCCATGATGTCGTTAGGACGGTATTTAAAAGAGGCCGATTTAAATAAAGTAACTTTCGACACATTAAATAATACAATCGAAATTAAAAATGGCACCATTTATATACCGCTTATGCATATTAATTCTTCAGCTTTAAAACTAAAAGCAAGTGGTAGCCATACTTTCGATAACATGGTAGATTATCATATACAATTGGGCCTATCGCAACTTTTAAATAAAAAAATTGTAAACAATCAAACAGAGTTTGGGCAAATTGAAGATGATGGTTTGGGTAATTGGCAGCTTTATTTAAAAATGACCGGCAACATAAAGGATCCTAAATTTGCTTATGATAAAAAATCCGTGAAACAACATATAAGCAAACAAGTAGCCACAGAAAAACAAACGGTTAAAGATTTATTTAAAAAGGAATTTGGTTGGTTTAAAGGCGATAGTACCCAGGCAAAAAATCCCAAACCACAAAAGCAAAAGGAAGCAGTTCAAATTGATTATGATGATGAATAAAAGTATCGGGCTGATTAATTATCGAACAGCCCACAAAAATTAATTTATAATTGTAAAATAATAGCGCATCAGGTTTTGAATATATACACGCAAAAACAACGGTGGAAAATACTTTTATTGTTAGCTGCCCTGCTTATAGGCATGCTAAGTTTATGGTACACGAATAACTTAGTAAAGGTTTTACAAAAAGAAGAAAAGAAACGTATTGAATTGTGGGCCGAAGCATTAACCCTTACATCGCGCATGGATGTAAATGCAGGCGATTTAACCCTAACACTGGATGTTATAAAAAGCAATACCACCATACCTGTAATCAGAACAGATAAAAATTTCGAAATAATTGATTACATCAATTTAGATACAGCAAAAGTAAATCGCGATACATCTTATCTTCGAAAGGAAATAGAAGAAATGCGCTTGCAACATGAGCCCATTAAATCAATATATGCCGAAAACGAATGCGATTATATTTTTTATAAAGACTCAGCCATTTTAAATAAACTGCGTTATTACCCGTTGTTTCAGTTAGGCATTATAGCCTTGTTTTTATTGGTAAGTTATTTGGCATTCAGTACCTCACGTAAGGCTGAGCAAAACCAGGTTTGGGTGGGCATGGCCAAAGAAACAGCACATCAATTAGGCACACCTCTTTCGTCACTATCAGCTTGGACAGATTACTTGAGGAACAAATATCCTTCGGATGAAAATATCAGTGAAATGGATAAGGATATTTTGCGGCTTACCACCATTACGGAACGTTTTAGCAAAATTGGTTCGGCACCTGCTTTAAAGCGTGAAAATTTATACGAAGTTATTCAGAACTCAGTAAACTACATTAAAACAAGAACTTCGCAAAAAGTAAACCTGCAAATTAAAAATTTGCAAAGTCATGATGTGTTAGCCCCACTTAATATACCACTGTTTGAGTGGGTGCTCGAAAACATATTTAAAAACGCAATTGATGCTATGGCAGGTGTTGGCGATATAACCATAAGCTTACAAGACCAACAGCAGTTTATTTATATTGATATTACAGATAGTGGTAAAGGCATTTCAAAATCAAAATACAAAACGGTATTTAAACCCGGATATACAACTAAAAGCAGAGGTTGGGGCTTGGGCTTATCGCTAAGCAAACGTATTATTGAAGAATATCATAAAGGGCAAATTTTTGTAAAACAATCAGAACAAAATAAAGGCACCACTTTTCGTATTGTATTACCTAAGTAGTTTTAATTCGATGCAACAATCAGAAGCAGTGTAAAAATGGCCGGCATTTATTTTCATATTCCATTTTGTAAACAAGCTTGTCATTATTGTAATTTTTATTTCAGTACCAATAGGCGGCAGCAACAAAGTTTAGTAACTGCATTAATAAAGGAATTAGAAACACAAAAAAATTTTTTTGAAAACGGTACCGTTGTACAAACCATTTATTTTGGTGGTGGTACACCTTCATTACTTACTATTGATGAAGTGCATCAAATAATGGAGGCCATAAAAAAATACTTTGTGGTATTGCCCCAAGCCGAAATTTCGTTCGAATGTAACCCCGATGATATCAGCTTCGAGCAATGTACAGCCTGGCTTCGTGCAGGCGTTAACCGTTTAAGTATTGGCATACAAAGTTTTGTTGATGCGCACTTGCAACTTATGAATCGGGCACATAACAGTAAGCAGGCCTTGCAAAGTGTTGAAAATGCCGTTGCTGCCGGTTTTAAAAATATTAGTATTGATTTGATGTATGCTTTGCCTAATTTATCAGATGCGGAATGGAAACAGAATATACTTACTGCATGCAGCTTACCAATAAATCATATAAGTTGTTACAACCTAACCATTGAAGAAAAAACAGCGCTGGCAAAGTTTATTGCCACAGGTAAATGCGCAGCTATTGATGATGAACAAGCGGCACGTCAGTTTCAGATATTATTAGATATAACCGGTGCAAATGGATTTGAGCAATATGAAATTTCGAACTTTGCCAGACAACAACAGTATAGTGCGCACAATACAGCTTATTGGCAGAGCAAACCATACTTGGGGATAGGCCCATCAGCGCATAGTTTTAAAAACAATAAACGCTATGCAAACATTGCGCATACTGCACAGTATGTGCAGGCTATTGCTGAGGGGAACTTGCGGCAGGAAATTGAAACATTAACCCCAGCGATGCAATACAATGAATGGGTGCTTACACGTTTGCGCACGTGTTGGGGTGTTGATGTTGCTTTGCTCGAAACTCAATTTGGTTATGAAAAAGCACAATGTTTTAAACTACAAATGAGCACAGCAATTATGCTGGGTAGAGTAAAGTTGTACAACAACTGTTATACACTTACTGCATTGGGTAAACTTTGGGCAGATGATGTAGCACAAAGTGCATTTATTGTTTAATCTATATAGTAACTGTTACAGCCGGTGAAATTCGAAAGCAGGTGCTCCGGCAATACCCATGGGGTCGTAAAAACTTAGAAAGTGTAACTTGTAATAATAACCTTCCTGATCTTTA
The DNA here is from genome assembly GCA_016788165.1 of Bacteroidia bacterium. Classification (GTDB taxonomy): domain Bacteria; phylum Bacteroidota; class Bacteroidia; order AKYH767-A; family OLB10; genus JAEUTH01. Next base: position 22,941 of record JAEUTH010000009.1, read on the forward strand.
ATAATATAAACATAGTAAGGTTTTACCTCATACTTCTGACTTGTAAAATTAAAAATCTTCCAGTCGAAGCCAATAACATCGCGCTTGTTTTTTAAAGTGTAATTAACCGCTTGCGCATAATGTATGCTATCATAAGGCGTTACGCTATCAACGGCAGCAAAAGTTAAATGGGCATTTAGCAGCACACCGTTTACATAGTAAGGCAACGGAGGCGAAAAATCGTGATATATAAAACGGTAGCGTGAAAAAACAATGTCCCATTTTTGTTTGTCAGGTTCGATACTCACCATGCTGCCACCATTATTAAAACTAAAATGTGTATAGTTTTGATTCGCAATTTTAGGCAACGTTAAAATTCGGCTTACTGTATCGGTTAACCTTGCATAACTTATAGTGTATGCTGTGCTGTTTGATTGTAAAATAGTCATTTTCCAAAAGCGATCTTGTGGCGATGCCGGTGAAACCAAACTCCGTTCAATTATATAAACCGGATTGCCTGTGGGCATACTCCATTGACCAAAGGCTGTAGAGTCGGTTTCCCAGCCAGGGCTGTCATATTTCCAGTTACATCCAATTGTATCGTGTACATCATTTAAATTAAAGTAATTGGTTTGTGAAGCCTTAATGCCATTGCCACCGTTAATCCAAATATGTGTTCCGTTGGCATTACATTCAAATGCCAAATCCCAGCCATCAACATTGCTGCCTAAAGTATCTTTTGTACCTAAGTCGAAATAAATTTCGCGTTTGTAGTCGGCACCAATATTAACCATTGCTAACTGTGCACCACTTTTAGGCGACTCTAACTTTATAGGCTCGTCATCTTTAAGGCAACCACTTAAACATAAACAAACCAATAGCATATTTAGGTTTGAATAGGTAGTAATAGTTTTTTTAATTTTAATAATGTTCAACATAAATCGCGCTCTAAATTTCACTATGACTTTTTAAAACAGTCTTTAAATAAATCTATTCTTAAATCCAAAAAAAACATACGGCCCATAGCCATGGGCAGTTGTGTACCTGTGCCGGCATGTGGGGTTGCAGCAACTGCATTGCTATTAATGTTAGTTACATTTAAAATGTTTTTAATGCCTGTATTTATAGTTATCGTTTTATATAACTTTTTGCTTACAGTCCAATCAAACATACTATATGCATCAGCTTGTGCAACGGCAACATCATCTAAACTGGTATTAATATAGGTTTGACTTTTGCCAGCATATTTAAAAAACAAACCGGTGCTCATGTTCCATTTGGTATAATGATAGGTGCAAGCCAGACGCCATTCAGGCGTGTTTAAAAATTTGGCATCGCTGCCGGCATTGTCAAATTTTATTCGGGTTAACATAAAGCCTGCATCAAGCTTAACCACATTGCTTTGTAAGGTGGTTTCTAAACCGGTACCGTAGCTTATAAATTTACCGCTGTTTTGATAGGTATAAAAATTAGTTGCCTGATCAATTAATGAAAGCATTATGCGGTTTTGTACATGGTTATAAAAACCCGATGCCGAAATTTTGAACATAAGTGTTTTCAAAAATGATGTGTACTCGGCACTGCCTTGTAAATTAGTTGAGTTTTCGGGCTTAAGTGTTTCGTTGCCCAATATGTTATGGTTTATATCAACAAAGTTTAAGTACAATTCTTTTAGCGATGGTGCTCTGTATCCTTGCGCAACACTGGCTCTGATGGTAGCAGGCTGGCAGGGTTTATAGCTGAAATTAATTGCCGGTATGGCTTTAAATCCATAAATCGAGTTTTGTGCAAAACGCAAAGCAGGTCTAATTTGCAGTTGGCTTACAGGCATCCATTCAAAACTATTGTATAGGGCGTAATCCTGCATGGTTTTTTGTCCGTCAATTTTAGCACCGGTACCATAGTCGGCATTTATTTCTGTACCTATTTGATAGTTCCACTTATTGCGCCATGCACTATAATCAGCACGGATATTAACGTTGTTAAATTTATTATCCTGCGGTGGCGTAATCATTTGCGTGTTTTCAAGCGTTACCAAATTTTTATAATAATCTTTTTTAATACGCTCATAATTTTGATAAGATACAGATGCTGTACTTTTCGAATTTTTATTCCAGTTTTTATTTGCTTGTAAAGTATTTGTAAAGCGCTTGGTTATATAATTATAATCAAAGGCATAGGCCTGATAAGGTGTAATGGTAGGGTTACCAAAATCGTAAATGGTTTCGTACAAATAATCTGATTTAAATACTAACGAAGCACCTTTATATTTTTGTGTGGCGCCAATGCTTCCAAAAAGTTGTTCGCGTGGTTTCCAGGTCTGAAAACGCATGGTATCAGATGCCGAATAACCATTAAAAAAATTACGACCACCGCTTACATTAATGCCTGTGTTATTCTTTTGCCATGCAGTTGCTGCATCAATATTGTAAGTGCCAACACTTTCATATTTGCTGTTTACTGATGCTTGCCAGCCTGCATGTGCAATTGGTTTACTAATTAAATTTATAACACCGCCTAATGCATCGGCCCCATAAACGGTTGATGCAGGCCCTTGAATTATTTCGATACGGGCAACGTTTTGTAATTGCATTTGCGATAAATCTATACTGCCATTTTCGCGACCTACTACCGGTACACCATCGCGTAAAATTTTCACTTGCTGGCCGCCCATGCCTTGTAGTGCCATGCTACTTCCTAAAACCGGGTCGGCAGCCACTTGTATGTTTAATTGCGTAAGCAATATATCGCGCAGGTTGGTGGCGCTTTGCATTTCAATTTCTTTGGCAGTAATTACTTTTACTTTATAAACCGAATTTTCTTGCGGGCGTTCGTTTACTTGTGCTGTGCTTACGGTAACATTGGGTAAGGTAATGCCTAATGGTTTTAAATTTATTTGCAATGGCAAGGCCTGCGATACACTAATGGTTTGTGTTGCATAACCAAACTTGTAAACCGATAATTTAAGCGGAGGCAATACCGTAATTTCAAATTGGCCCAGGTCATTGGTAAAACCTGTTTGTAATTGCTTGCTAACACCGGTTGCTGTAGTTAAGCTGATAGTTGCAAACGCTAATGGCTCAGTATCGGAAGTAACAGTTACTGTATAGTTTTTTTGACCGTATGCAAGATGGTAGCCCATGTTTAATAGGCCGGTAACCAGGATTAACAATAAATAAAAACGACTACTCGGTTTTGCCGGATAGTTGTTAGTTTTATGCTGATAGGGTAACACGATAAAAAATCAAATTGTTAAGTAAAACGGCTACCGCTTCTGGGGTGCGCTGCAAATAAGGGCGTTAATTTTTAATAAGCTTAGCCGTAAGTTTTTCGGTATTTGTTGTAAGTGTAACAAAATAAATACCTGCTTTTAATTCGCTTACATCAAGTTGTTTTTGGTTTAAACCTGCATCTGCATTAAAGCTTAATTGGCTTATTATCTGGCCACTTAGGCCTGTTATAGTGCATAGGTAGGTACTGTTTAACTTGCTGCTAAAAATCAATGTAGTATTTTGATTACACACATTTGGCTGAAGCGCCATACTTACTAAATTGGCTTGTTGGATTTCGTTAACCGATGTAGGAATTGATGTTACAAAAAACGATACCATACCGGTAGCCGAACCTCCAAACCCTGTTAAGGTAATTTGTGATATTAAGTTGGTTTGTGATTTTACAAAATAGGTTAGCGAATCTTGAATTACCCATAAATTATTTGGCTGGTCGTAAAACTTCCAGTCAGAGCCAATTTCACTTATTTTAGTAGAGAATTGCGATGTATAATTTGCTGCATTAACGGTTAACACATCTACACCACTTGCTTCGGCTACTTGTACACCAATATTGCTTAAAATACCTGCAACAGGATAATAGCCAACCGGTTGTACATTTTCATAATAACGTGTAAATAAAATATCCCAATCGGTTGAGATGGGCTCACGATCTAACTTTGAGTTATTACGTAATGAGTAGTAGCCGAAATTTTTATATAAATAATCAGCTTTAAAAATGGTATCAGTAATATCGTTGGTGTTGTCTAAGTTCGATTGACGTACATAATAATCGCCACCGGGTGTTTTTAATGTTACAGCAAGTTTGCGATATTCTGTTACTGCACCCGGGCCGGGAGGGCCTGTAACCAGTTTAATGATAAAGACCGAGTCTCCAGTTACGAAGTGTGTGCCCATATCGTAAGTGCCCCAACCAAAATCAAACGGATTGGCCGAGCGTGTGGCATTTAAAGCACCGTCATTCCAGGTAACATCTGAATTAAACAGGGGCGTCCATGTAGTTAAACCGGTTGTGTCAGCATTTAAAAAATCGCTAAGCGAAACATTCGGACAACGATATACAGTAACACCATAAGTATGATTGGCAATAATACTTGCCTGCATTAAGTTGTTTTGGAAACCAAGTTCCCAATTGTTTTTTGGAACAATGGTTTTGGTCATGGTTTGTGTGTTGTAATACACTTCGTTGGTGTAACCCGTACCAAGAAATACTGAGTCTAAAACACCAAGTTGTGCTTCTGCACTTGCTGCACAAAATAATAATGCAATAGATGTAATTTTAAAAGACATATTAAGAATTATAATAAGAATTTAAAGATGTAAAATGAGGCGTCAAAGGTATTTAAGTGCTGCGCTAACTTGTCATACAAAAAGCATTGATTCCCAATTTTACAGAGTACTGACAGTGTATGTATTACACCATGCAACTAAACAGAGGTGTGTACACACGCATCTAAAATGATTTAGAAAAATAGCCTTACTATATAAAAGCTTAATAAATTGGTCAGCTAATTAACTAAGCCGTTTTGATATAAAATTCCAGTTAACCACATTAAAAAATGCATCAATGTAATTTGCTCTCATGTTTTGATGTTTGAGGTAATAGGCATGCTCCCAAACATCTATACATAATAATGGATTACCCTGCTCGCTTTTCACAACTACATCCATACGTGGATTATCTTGATTGGGTGTTGTAGTTATTTTTAATGTATCTCTTTGTTGAATAAGCCATGCCCAGCCGCTGCCAAACTGCGATAATGCCGCTGTTTTAAATGCTTGTTTAAATTTTTCGAAACTACCAAATTGTAAGGTTATCATATCAGCTAATTTACCCTGTGGTTGCCCGCCACCATTGGGTTGCATCATCTGCCAAAACAAAGTATGATTGAAATGGCCGCCACCATTATTTCGAACTGCAACACCATATTTCGAAATGGTTTGCATTAAGTTATCTAATGATGGGGCCGGCTTACCGGTATTGGCTAATGCTTTGTTTAATTGCGTTACGTAGGCTTGGTGATGCTTGCCATAATGCAACTCCATGGTTTTTGTATCAATATGAGGTTCTAAATCGCTAAAGGCATAGGGTAATGGTGCCAATGTATATTCGCTAATTGTTTGCGCATTTAATTGCCAGGGCTTCAAATAAAGTGCTCCGGCAACAGCAACTCCTTTTTTTAAAAACAATCTGCGGTTGTGTTTCATGTTAGTGTTACATTAAGGTAATCAGTAGTTGATTTTTTTCTACAGTTTGGCCATTTTTAATTTTTATATTCTTAACAGTGGTGTCGGCTGTACACTTTAAAACGTTTTCCATTTTCATAGCCTCTAAAACCAGAACCGATTCGCCTGCTTTAAGTGTTTGCCCTTCGGCAACTAAAATGTTTTTTACCAAACCGGGCATAGGTGCCTTTATATCCATTGGTTTGTTATTAGCCGTTTGGTCGAAGCCCAGCTTATGCAACAGATCATCTAAAGCATCGGTTAACTGAACCTGATATTGCTGGCCATTTATTTTTAAAGTTACCTTTTTATCGGCATGCTGTTTTTCAATAACTTCAACCCTATACGATGTATGGTTTTTTATTACATGATAATGGCCCGGTTTGTAGGCTAAAACATCTAAGGCAATGTCTTCGTCATTTAAAATAAACGATTGCTTTAGCGCATTGTAACTAACTTCAAAAGTTTGCTGATTTACGGTAGCTTTCATAAAGCAAAGCTAAATTAAAACTTGATAATGTTTTTTGACATTAGGCTAAAACTGCATAAATATCAGTAACAGTACAATCACACATTAATCAAATGTTAAAGGCGAAATTGTTAGGTATTGATAGCATGCATTTTTACATATTGAGGCGCTAAAACTTAACAACCGTCAAAATGTTTACACGCTCTATCGGATTAATGATTGTAGTATCTGGATTATTATCATCCTGCCATTCGACTAAGGAAACCACAACAGTTGCCAAAACAGTTGAAGCCGTAGCTCCTAAACCCGAAATAGCCGAACCAAAGCTATATCGTGCAAGCAATACCGTTTCGCACAACCTGAAAGATATTAAATTGGAAGTCCTTTTTGATTGGGGAAAAAAGTGGCTTTACGGCAAAGCAACACTTACACTTGCCCCGCATTTTTATTCGAGCAATCATGTTGATTTAAATGCAAGAGGTATGCAAATTAATGAGGTGGCTATTATTAAAAACGGCAGCAAGAAACCGCTTCAATATGTGTATGAGAACGACTCTCTTAAAATTGATTTAGATACGATTTACAATCGCAAACAATCCTATTTGATATATATAGATTATATAGCCAAACCCGATGAACTTAAATCTAAAGGCGGCAGTGCTGCCATTAGCAGCGATAAAGGATTATATTTTATTAATGCCGATGGGAAAGTACCTAATAAACCGCGTCAAATATGGACACAAGGCGAAACGCAAAGTAATCAGGTTTGGATGCCCATCATTGATTCGCCCAACCAACGTATGACACAAGAAATAAGCATGACGGTTGATACTAATTTTAAAACATTGAGCAATGGTTTGCTTATCAGTTCAAAAAATAATGGCAATGGATTACGTACCGATGTATGGAAACAAAGTTTACCGGCAGCACCATACTTAACTATGATGGCAGTAGGTGATTTTGCCATTATAAAAGACAAGTACCTAAACCTGGAAGTTAATTATTTTGTGTATCCCGAATATGCAAATGATGCCAAAGCAATTTTTGGCAACACACCTGAAATGATGAAATTTTTTAGCGAAAAATTAGTTCCATACCCATGGGAAAAATACAGTCAGGTTATTGCCGAAGATTATGTATCGGGCGCTATGGAAAATACTACAGCCACTATACATGGGTCGTTTGTGCAACAACACAAGCGCGAATTGTTAGATGGCAGCCAGGAAGATGTAATTGCTCATGAATTATTTCATCAATGGTTTGGCGATTTGGTTACTACCGAATCGTGGAGTAACCTAACCATCAATGAATCGTTTGCAACCTATGGCGAATACTTATGGCAAGAGTATAAATATGGACGCGATGCAGCCGACCGTGGCCTGCAAGCCGACTTAAATACTTATATAGCACAAGCAAAGCAGGACGATGCACATTTGGTTCGCTTTGAATATGAACAACGCGAAGATATGTTTGACGGAATCAGTTATCAGAAAGGTGGTCGCATATTGCATATGTTACGTAAGTATGTAGGCGATGAAGCTTTTTTTGAAGCCTTACGTGACTTTTTAAATACGCATAAATTTACAGCAGTTGAAGCCCATCAGTTAAGATTAAGTTTCGAAAAAATTACAGGCGAAGATTTAAACTGGTTTTGGAATCAATGGTATTACAATAAAGGGTATCCGATTTTAAATATTGACTATTTGTATGATGCAACAACACAAACTGCCCAGGTTATTGTAAATCAAAAAACCAGCGATAAAAGTGTTGCCTTTTTTAAATTGCCGGTAGCAATTGATTTTTACCTTAACGGTAAAGTGGTTCGTAAACAGTTTACAATTACCGGTGAAACCGATACATTCAAATATGTAACAGCTACACAACCTGACCTAATAAATTTTGATGCCGAAAAAATGCTGGTCTGCAAAAAAACCGACAATCATACAAATGCGGAATGGTTATATATGCTGCAACATGCACCCTTATATCTCGACCGGTTTGAAGCACTAACCAAGATTGGTAATGCAAAGACAGGCACAGCCGAAGCAAAAACACTTATTAATAAAGCTTCAACCGATCCATATTACAATACCCGTATCAAGGCTACCAATGGTTTAAGAGAATTAGCAGCGTCAGCCGATAATAAAGATGCGGTTAAAAATTTGTTGTTGCAAGCTGCAACCGATAACAAATCAGCTATACGTAGTAATGCCATCGAAAAATTAAGCAACTGGTATGATGATGATTTTACCAGTTTATATAAGAAAGCCATCACCACCGACAGTTCGTACATGGTAATTGGCAGTGCTTTAAATGCACTTACCACCAAAAACCCGAGCGAGGGTTTAGCCATGGCCGAAAGTTTAGAACATCAAAACGATGAAAACATTAATAGCATTATTGCAAAAACCTATAGCAATAAAGGCACAGCAAAGCATGCAACATTTATGATTAATCATTTACAAAACAGTAAGGGTTTCGAAACTTTTGGCGCAATAAATCAGATGAATACCTATTTAAAAAGTCAGGATGAAAACACGATTGAAAAATGTGTGCCGGCCTACGAATCTATTGCAACCAGCCAACGTAGTTGGTTTATAAAATTGCAAGCTACAAATCAGCTATCTAGTTTAGGTACATCTGTTCAATTAAAAGAAAAAGATGTTGAAAGTGAAATTGAAAAAGCCAAAACCGAAAACAAATCAGCATCAGAAATCGCAACACTTGAACAAAAGAGGGATAACTTAAAAAGGCTTGAATCAAGTATCAAATCAAAGGTTGAGAAAATTAAAAGTAGCGAAACCGATGAAAGACTTAAAAAGCTATACAGTGGTGATGCCGATGTAGAGATAAATGTGCAGGATTAAAACAATAAGCACTGAATGCTTATTGTTTTAATTCACTTTCGTATGCGAAATCAACCAATAGGTTTTGTCCGAGCGCAGCCGTTGTAGCTAAACTATCGCAACGGTTATTGAAAGGGTTGGTAGCATGGCCTTTAACCCATTTAAATGCAACCCGATGCTGACGGTATATTTTTAAAAAACGTTGCCATAGATCAGGATTTTTTTTGCCTGCAAAATTTTTTTTCTCCCAACCAAACACCCATTTTTTTTCGATGGCATCAACAACATATTTCGAATCGCTGTAAACGGTTACAATTGTATTTTCTTTTTTTAAGGTTTCTAATGCCACAATAACGCTTAGTAACTCCATTCTGTTATTTGTGGTGTATCTATAACCTTCCGAAATTTCTTTTTGGTGCGTTGCACTCATCATCACAATACCATAACCACCCGGCCCCGGGTTGCCACGCGATGAACCATCGGTATAAATTGTTATCATCTTTAAAAATAGGCAACAAATAACAAAAAAAGCGCTTAGTTTTTTTTAACCTAAGCGCTTTTGAATTTATGCCCACTCAAATTATTGCTGAGGTGTTTCGTCAAAGCTCACCATCCAGTTAATACCAAACTTATCAATAAACATCCCAAAATATGAACCCCAAAAAGTAGTATCCATAGGCATTGTAACCTGCCCATTTGCCGATAAGCCATTAAACAACCTATCTGCCTCGGCTTTGCTCGATGTATTTATTGAAATAGAAATATTGTTGCCCTCTTTATAGTGCGCACCCCATTCGCCACCGGTATCACTACCCATTAAAATAGTTTCGGCACTTATTGGTAATGATACATGCATTATTTTTTCGCCATCAGCTTCGCTCATTGGTTTTGCTGCATCTTGCGGCATATCTTTAAATTTACCAATAAAGGCAAATTCACCACCGAATACCGATTTATAAAAATTGAAAGCTGCTTCGCAACTTCCATTAAAAGTAAGATATGCATTTACTGTTGCCATAATTTTAAGTTTTATAATTAATAAAAAAGCATCTAAAATGCAGATGCTTTTACAATGAAATTTAAACGAATTAAATCAAATACTTTTAGCGGTGTGAAACCACTAATTTTTGACTTGAGATAGTTTTGTTTTTCTCTTTTAAAGAATAAAAGTAAACACCATTAAGTAAGTTTTGTGTTGGGATAGTTAAGGTACCTGTTGACGAAGAGAAAGTATATTGTGCAATACGAGCACCTAATAAGCTGCTTACTTCTAATACATAGTCGGCTGGGTTATTTTTTAGGTTGAAGTTAACAGTGGTAAAGTTATCAGCCGGATTTGGACGCGCACTGCTAATACTGCCTTTGTCAGTACTTATGGTGTTAATGCCGGTGGTGTAATTGTATTGAATGTTAATTGTTACTTGATCACTGGGGTTACTTTGATCGAAAAATGAATAGCTTACATCACTGGTACCAACAACACCCGAAGTTAAAAGATCGCCCATAAAGGCCGTGTTATCACCACCTGCAGAGATAGTTAATGGACTGCTGCTTAAATTGGTCTGTGTGCCGTAGCATAAATCCCAGCAAAAATAACTAAGATGGCCATTAAAAAGGTTATTGGTTGTACGCTGACACATAACTTGCTTGGCATTATTACTTGTATTTGTAATTTTTACTGTTGCAACCAATGTTGTCGGGTCAATAACACTAGGTTCTATCATTAAATTTGAAACTGTAAAACTTTGTGCATTAACATAAGCAGCAACAAATACAGCAGAGACAAAAGAGAGTAAAAGTTTTTTCATTTTGAGTTTAATTTATTTCAGGCTACAAAAATAATTAATTATAGCAATTAGGTTTAACCTTTAATTGTAATTTTTTTATGACATAAATTAAACACAACAATAATTACCTTTGTCCACACAAAAATTAAACCCACATTATAAAATGAAAAAAATTTACTTGTCGGCAATTGCCATTAGTTTTTCTTTAGCGGCCTTAGCACAGTCGCAAAGGCTTGTAGTATTCGAACAATTTACACAGGCATCATGCCCGCCCTGTGCAACAGCTAATCCGCCATTAAACACCATGTTAAATGCAAATAGCACCAAGGTGGTTTCTATTAAGTACCAAACATCTTGGCCGGGAGTTGACCCTATGAATGCACAAAATCCAACAGAGGTTGCTGAACGCGTTTCTTACTATGGAGTTAACGGTGTGCCAGATGGTTATTTAGATGGTGGTTTAGGATTTAGTGGCCAACCTTCTAGCATGACGCTAACCCAAATTAACAACAGATATGCAGTACCAGCAGGTTTTGATATGACTGCTACACATACTTTTTCGCCCAATTACGATATGATTAACGTGTCGGTAACAATTACAGCATCGCAAGCTATGTCGGGTAGTTATGTTGCACATGTTGCCGTAATTGAACGTGATATACATTTTACTACGGCCCCTGGTTCTAATGGCGAAAAGCACTTTGAAGGCGTAATGCGTAAAATGTTGCCTGATGCCAATGGTACTACCTTATCATCAAGCTGGACTGTTGGTCAAACACAAACTTTAACTTTCAGCATACCTGTACCTTCATACATCTATGATTTAAATACAATTGGCGTAGTAGCATTTGTTCAAAATGCAAGCAAAGGTGTTGAGCAAGGTGCATACAGCGCACCAATTGGTGGCATACCTACTACCAATGATGCAGGTATTTCGGCTGCAAGTGGTTATTCATTTTTAAATTGTGCTTCTTCTATTACACCAAGCGTAACGGTAAAGAATTTTGCAACTGCGCCACTTACTTCATGTAATATCAACTACCAAGTTGATGGAGGCCCTGTAACTACGCAACCCTGGACAGGTTCATTAGCACAAAATGCAACTGCTGTTGTAAGTTTAGCTGCTTTAAACTTAACAGGCGGTGTTCATACGCTTAAGTTTTATACATCTAATCCTAATAATGCAGTTGATTATAAGCCAATTAATAACGCTAAAGAAGCTACAGTTGATGTGGTTGCTTTTTATTATGCAGCCCCGTTAACCGAAGATTTTCAAAGCACACAATTCCCATCTAACGACTGGGCTATTAACAACTTTAACAACGATGCTACCTTTACCAAAATGACAGGTTGGGGCGGTTTTGCGACCGGAGCAACGGCATCGTCAATATTTTTAAATTTCTATAATATTACCGCAGGTAAGTATGACGAGCTTTATATGCCAGGTTTAGGTTTAGTAGGAGCTGCATCAGCCCAATTAACATTTGATGTGGCCTATTGTCAATACAGTTCTGAAAACGATAAACTTGAAGTGATGATTTCAAACAACTGTGGTACTTCATGGACAACTTTATACAATAAGTCTGGAGCTGCCTTATCAACCAGACCTGCAACTACAAGCAACTTTGCACCAACTGCAGCCGAATGGCGTAACGAAGTAGTTGATTTATCAAACTATGTTGGACAAAATGTTATAATTAAACTGAAAGCTACCAGCGCTTATGGAAATAACCTATGGTTAGATAACATAAACGTTACCCAGGTTGCAGGTATTGCCGATGTTACCAAAGGCGAAACATTAAATGTATATCCCAACCCAACATCGGGTTTGTTACAGGTTGATGCCAACATTACAAACAATGGCGATTTAAAAGTTTCGGTTTCAGATGTTTTAGGAAACGTAGTTTATAGCAATCAGTTTACGCAAACAGCTAACAAATTTAGTATTGATCTTTCGAACCAAGCCAATGGTATGTATTTCGTTAAATTCGAAAACAAAAATGGTGTTGAGATTAAAAAGATTAATGTACAGAAATAATTAGGCAGTACGTTTATAAAAAAAGCCGTAGTCAGTACACTGACTACGGCTTTTTTTATGACTATAAAATTTCATTAAACACACCTTAAATTTAATTAACTACGTTACCTTTGCACCTCGCAAAAACTCAAAATCTACAACATGATTAATTCATTAAAAAGCGTTACAATATTTATTTGTTTAATAGTATTTGGATATAGCCATGCACAACAAGTTGGTAAAGTAATACCATCGGTAAAACTGAAAACGTTAGATGGTAACTTTATTAGTACGGATGACTTTAACAATGATGGCAAACCTATTATACTCGATTTTTGGGCGACCTGGTGTAAGCCCTGTGTAAATGAACTAAATGCCATACAAGAGGTTTATGCCGATTGGGCTAAAGAAACCGGAGTTAAAGTTATTGCAGTGTCAATTGATGATGCACGCACCATGGCAACCGTTGCACCTTTTGTAAATGGCAAAGGTTGGGATTATGAAATTTACTTAGACCCTAACAGCGATTTAAAGCGTGCCATGAATGTAAATATGGTTCCACAAACATTTGTGCTAAACGGTAAAAAAGAAATTGTAAAACACCACAGCAGTTATACACCCGGAAGCGAAGAAAAATTAATTGAAGAGGTCCGCAAACTTATTGCAGGCGACACATCAAAAAGCAATTAATGTAGCGTTTTTTTGCCTGCTAAATTTTATATTACCCCCACATTTCATTTTATCGTATGCAAAAAACTTTACCTGTTTTAATAGGCACTATATTTTTTTCATGGAGTTTAATTAGCAGCACCTTTGCGCAACAATTACCAAACGGTATATCAGGTGCGTTTCAAGCCGATGCAGCAACTTATAAGCCCGACTCATTAATTGGTGCACCAGATGTGCCCGAAAAGATGGGACTTAACAGCTACATGGACTTAAAGTACGTTAATGGAAATTTTAAAGCCGGTATTCGCTACGAAGTCTATTTAAATGCATTGCAAGGTTATGACCCACGATACAAAGGCACAGGCATAACCAACCGTTATGCATCCTATACGTATGAAAACCTGGAAATAACAGCAGGTAGTTTTTATGAGCAATTTGGAAGCGGATTGATTTTCAGAACCTACTACGATTATGATTTGGGTTATGACAACCCCATGGATGGTATTAATATAAAATATAATACCCATGGTTTGTATGCAAAGGCATTTGTTGGCCGACAACGTGCTTTTTTTGAATACGGCCCGGGTATTGTGCGTGGCATTGATGGCGAAGTTCACCTGGCTGAGATGTTTCCGGATTTAAAATGGGGCCAGCATAACCTGATTATAGGAGGTAGCTTTGTAAGTAAATATCAAGCCGATAACGACCCTATTTATAAACTGCCTGAAAATGTGGGAGCTTCGGCAGCGCGTTTAAACTATACGAATGGCCCATTAAATTTATTTGCAGAATATGCTTATAAAATTAACGACCCCAGCTTGGTTAATGGTGGTATATACAAACCCGGCCAATCATTATATGTTTCGGGAACATACTCCAAAAAAGGATTTGGATTTAATGCTGCATTTAAACGAATTGACAACATGAATTTTAGGAGCGACAGAAATGAGTCGGTAAACGTATTAAATATCAATTTTATACCTGCAATTTCTAAAAATCAAACCTATCGCTTAGCTACGCTATACCCCTATGCATCGCAAGTAAATGGCGAAATTGGTGCCATGGCCGAAGTGTTTTATACTTGTAAACCCGGCTCATTTTTAGGTGGTAAGTATGGCACAGGTATTAACATTAATTCGTCAAATATCCATGATATTAAACGTAGTTATACAGGCGATGAATATGGTTACAACTCTAACTTTTTTGCTATTGGCGACACTGTTTTTTATCAGGACATAAATGTGGAGGTAACCAAAAAAATCAACAAAAACCTGAAAGTAGTTGCAACATACATCTATCAAACATACAATCAAACAGTGGTTGAAGGCAAGTCTAAGTCGCCTTTGGTTTTTGCCGATGTAGCGGTATTGGATTTTACTTATAAATTTAGCTCAACAAAAAGTTTACGTATGGAGCTGCAAGGGTTATGGACTAAACAAGACCGTGGCGATTGGGTATTTGTTTTAGCCGAACTAAATGTGATTAAAAATTTATCGGTTGTTTTATATGATGAATACAATTATGGCAACGCTGATGAAAAACTACAACTCCATTTTGTTAACGGTGGCTTAGTTTATAATCACAATGCAACACGTGTAGCTTTGGGATATGGCAAGCAACGCTCGGGCTTGCTGTGCGTTGGTGGCGTTTGCCGTTTGGTACCTGCTTCTAATGGGCTGACATTTAGCATTTCAACCAGTTTTTAATTTAAGTAACACTTACCCTATACGAAATGAAAGTCATGAAAAAATATGTTCTCTTTATTGCTGGTATTTTAGTGGTGTGCTTGCAAGCCTGTGATATTATTGAGCCACCATATTCAGAGACGGTAATTGGTCCCCAACCAGGCGACACTTTGGTACGAAAAGTATTACTCGAAGACTACACCGGACACAAATGCCCCAACTGCCCGGCAGCAGCTAAAATAGCCGATACATTAAGCAATTATATTTATAAGGATAGAGTAGTAGTGGTGGGCTTGCATGTTAGTACCAGTTTTGCATCACCCAGCCCGGGACTGTTTTCAAACGACTACCGTACAACTGCCGGGACCGATTTAGATAATTTCTTTCAGATATCTTTAAGTGGATTACCCAAAGGCATGGTAAATCGAAAAGGTTTTCCATCACAACAACATAAAATTAGTCCAACAGCATGGGCCAGCGAAGTAGCTTTAAATTTACAACAACCCGTTGAAGCTAATATCGAAATAACTAATACTTACAATGCAGCGTCAAATGAACTTACCACCCAGTTGCAATCAAAATTTTTAACCGATAAAAGTGGCACGTATTTTTTAAATGTAATGTACGTTGAAGACAGTGTAATAAGTGCGCAACTCTACCCCAACAATAAAATAGATACCTTTTATGTACACAAGCATCTGTTCAGAGGTATGATAAACGGAACCTGGGGCGAACAAATTGCAGTTGATCCGCAACAGGATTTTATAAGCAACAAAACATATACTGTTACATTACGTACCGATGTAAAACCCGAAAAATGTAAGGTAATTGCTTTTATATACAACGATGCTACAAAAGAGGTAATACAAGCCGAAGAGACCCATTTACAGTAAATAGTTTAAAAATTTAATTTACATTAATTAGTGGTGTAAGCTATTGAGTTTTTCAATTCAATTAAATAGATGAGCAAGCATAAAATTGTGGTGGCTATAACCGGTGCAAGTGGCAGTATGTATGCTTCGCTTTTATTACAAAAGTTGCAGCAGCTAAACAAACAAATTGAAGAAGTGGGTTTGGTAATGTCGTCAAATTCTTGCGATGTTTGGCAATATGAAATGGGTAATACGGATTATAAAAACGTGCCTTTTAAAAACTATGCATCTAACGATTTTTTTGCCCCTTTCGCAAGTGGTTCAGCTAACTTCAATACAATGATTATATGCCCTTGCAGTATGGGTACTTTGGCAAGGATTGCCGCAGGTATAAGTAACGATTTAATTACACGCGCTGCTGATGTAATTTTGAAAGAGCGCAGAAAATTGATTTTAGTTACGCGCGATACACCACTTAGCCTCATACATATAAATAATATGAAAGCTGTAACCGAAGCAGGCGCTATTGTTTGCCCGGCTTCGCCATCGTTTTATGCTAAGCCTCAAACCATTGAAGATGTTGCCCAAAGTGTTGTAAACAGGGTAATAGACTTAGCAGGTTTGCAACATGATACGTTTCGCTGGGCATCAAAAAACTAATAAACAAACCAATTGTAAAATAGTTTATTAAACTACAATTTGTACTTGCATAAATCGTTTTTACTTTCAAACTTAGTCTTACTTTTTAAACACCTTTTTTATGTTTGAATACACCAAGCAGATTTTACAGAAGGTTAGTTTCGATAAAAAACTTTTCCGTAAAGAATTGGTAAAGGCCCTAAAGTGGCTAAAGCCAGACGAAAAGAAAATGCTAATGGTATGGGCATTGGCTAATTTTGGCAACAAATACACAGATATTATTTCGCAGGTTTTTAAGAAGATGGCTTGATAAAAGCCAGGTTGCGTATTAAACCTTTAAATCCGGTACGTTTTACAGCACTGTTCTTAAATAGCTTTTTAAATACATCTTCAGTAATCTCCTGCCAGTCATTAGCGCTCATTTCAAGCAATGTTTCCGTAGCCTGCAATGCAGTTTCATTATGTGGTTTACTAAAGCGGTTCCAAGGGCAAACATCCTGACATACATCGCAGCCAAAAGCCCAGTTTTCAAATTGGTTTTTATAACTGTAAGGAATTGCGTCTTTAAGCTCAATGGTAAAGTATGAAATACACTTACTTCCATCAACAACACTGGGTTTAATAATGGCTTGCGTAGGGCAGGCATCAATGCATCGTGTACATGTGCCACAGTAGTTCTGGATACGCACATCAGGCTCAATTTTTAAATCAATAATTAGTTCGGCTAAAAAGAAAAACGAACCTTGCTTGGGGTTAATAAGGTTGGCATTTTTTCCAATCCAACCCAAACCGCTTCGTTTAGCCCAGGCGCGGTCTAATACCGGGGCAGAGTCAACAAAAGCACGGCCTTGCACAGCACCAACTTTTAATTGAATAAAAGCAAGCAATTGTTTTAGCTTGTCTTTAATTACAAAGTGATAATCGGTGCCGTAAGCATATTTCGAAATTTTTGGTGCATCGGCATTTTGTTTTTTCGATGGATAATAATTGAGCGTCAGCGAAATTACCGTTTCGGCATCAGGCACAAGAAGCCGAGGGTCTAATCTTTTGTCAAAATAATTTTCCATATATTGCATTTGGCCTTGCATACCTGCACCAAGCCAGGCTTCTAAACGTGGGGCTTCTTCCTCCAAAAATGTAGCCTTCGAAAATCCACATTGCGAAAAACCTAAACGATGGGCTTCTTGCCTTATAAGTGATGCATTAGATGTACTCATACGTTTTTTTCAATTTGCTAACTAAATAAATGAATGCATACCAACAAAAGTTAAAAATTATTATTTTAATATGATATTAATTTGATATCATTGTGCAAAATTTAAAAAACTTACTTTATGATACCTGAAAAAGAATTTAAACCCTACGGTGGATACTTACTGTTAGTTATACTGATGATAGTGCTAATTGGCGCTGCATTGTTATTTGTAAAACATTTGATTTTACTTGGTGCAGTTTTAGTATTTTTTGTGCTGTTATTTAGCGCAGGTTTTTTTGTAAACAATCCGAATGAATCGAAAGTAGTTTCACTTTTTGGTAAATATGTTGGAACAGTTAAGAATAACGGTTTTTGTTGGGCAAATCCATTTTATAAAAAAGACCATGTGTCATTACGTATGCGTAATTTAAACGGGCAAACTTTAAAAGTTAACGACAAACTGGGTAACCCCATCGAAATTGCAGCCGTAATTGTGTGGCAAGTTGAAGATACGGCACGTGCTATATTTGAAGTTGATGATTACGTTAAGTTTGTAAACATACAAAGCGAAGCAGCAGTAAGGCATTTAGCAGGTACTTGCCCTTATGATAATTTTGAAGATGCCGATGCTGTAACTACGCTACGTGGTGGCGATGATGTGGTTAATGATATGTTGCGCATGCAATTAGACGAGCGATTAAATAAAGCGGGCATAAGAGTAACAGAAGCACGCATCAGCCATTTAGCCTATGCACCCGAAATTGCCGGTGCCATGTTACAAAGGCAGCAAGCAACAGCTATTGTAGCTGCCCGTCAGCAGATTGTAGAAGGTGCCGTAGGCATGGTTGAAATGGCCTTGGAACAATTGGCTAAAAAACAAGTAGTTACTTTAGATGAAGAACGTAAAGCGGCTATGGTTAGTAATTTATTAGTTGTGCTTTGTGGCGATAGAAATGTCAGCCCTGTTGTAAATACCGGCACCTTACATAATTAAACGTTTTTTATTGTGGCCGATAAAAAAGCAATTGTAATTAGGATTAGCCCTGAAATTAGTAAGCAGCTTGAAAAGTGGGCTGTTGATGAGTTCAGGAGTTTAAATGGACAGATTGAATACCTGCTTCAAAAGGCATTGTTAGAACAAGGACGTTTGCGTAAAAAAAATTAAAAGAATGGGCATGCATATATCTTATACTGAAACACAATACTTCGGAAACTGGATTCGCATTATTTTAATTCTATTACTATTTCCAGTAGGCATGCTTTCGGCTGTAAAATTGTCAAATGCAGGTAACACATCGCATTTGCTTGCAGCCATAATTACGTTTGCAATATCTGTTGCACTGTTGTTGCTGTTTTGGAAAGCGCATTTAAGCACCTCAATTGACAACTATGGAATCAGTTATCAGTTTAAGCCCTTTCATCTGAAACAAAAAACTATTAATTGGGATGATGTTAAATTAGTAGAGTTAATGAAATATAAACCAATCCAAATGTATGGTGGATGGGGATTAAGGTATAGTTTTAAATACGGTTGGGCATACAATGTTTCAGGTAATTATGGGTTAAAAATTTACGCAGCCAATAAAAAGCCCGTACTTATTGGCACCAATCAATTAGAAAAGATGCAAGAAACAATTATGAAGCTAAATCAAGATTGTAAATTGAAATATAAGCTTTCTTTAAATTAGAAGTTTGGATTTACTTATGTTTGAAAAAATTAGCCGAATATGAACTTAAAACAAATCTTGTCAGGGTTACAATCTGTAGATCAGGTTGGCGTAGAAGAACGGATAGCACGGCTGGGGAAACGGAGTATTAAAAATCAATCGAAAGTTGATGCATTAAAATTAGCCTTACAAATGTGCGACCTAACTACACTGGAAGCTCGTGATACTGAAGGTAAAGTAATTCAGCTTTGTAATAAGGCAATGCATCCGCATGAAAGTTTAAATGTACCATCTGTTGCTGCTGTTTGTGTTTATCCAAACATGGTGGCTGTTGCTAAAAAAAGTTTGGCGGGTAGTAAGGTAAAAGTAGCAGCAGTTGCTACTGCATTTCCGAGTGGTATGAGTACCCTCAAATTTAAATTAGATGAAACAAAATATGCTGTAAATGAAGGTGCTGACGAAATTGATATGGTTATAAGCAGAGGTAAATTTTTAGCCGGTGATTATAATTATGTTTTCGATGAGATTGCCGCTGTTAAAAATGCATGTGGCGATGCACATTTAAAAGTTATTTTAGAAACAGGCGAAATTAGTACCTTGGATAATGTGCGTAAAGCCAGCCACATTGCCATGTATGCCGGTGCCGATTTTATTAAAACCTCGACCGGCAAAGTGCAGCCTGCTGCAACTTTACCTGTTACCTGCGTTATGCTTGAAGCCATACGTGATTTTTATTTCCAGGAAAATAAAATGATAGGAATGAAACCTGCCGGAGGTATTGCCACTGCAAAATTAGCTTTACAATATTTAGTGCTTTTACGCGAAACATTGGGCACATTGTGGCTAACACCTAACTGGTTCAGGTTTGGTGCCAGCAGCTTAGCCAATGATTTATTAATGCAGATAAGCAAACAAGAAACAGGCAATTACCAAAGTTCAGATTATTTTTCGAAAGATTAGATTTTGGATGTAAATCAGATACCACAATCAAATAAAAAAAGAGGCTGCCTTTGTGTTAGACAGCCTCTTTTTTTATTATTTAAATCCGGTTATTATACAAGCTCACCGGCCATAACCTCTTCATAAAAATTATTAAACACCTTTATATAATCATCACCATCTGTTAATGGCAAAGTGTTTTTGCCTGATTTTTTCATGGCAGTTTCAATCTCTTTAGAAATGGTTTCGCTACCGCGTATCAATGCATCAGAATGGCGTATGGCATTTAAACTTAGGTTTGTATAATTTGCGTCTTTAAGCTCTTTAATGTCATTGGCCGAAATACCCTCCATACTGATTTTCTTATTGTAGTTAGCAGGCCAGTTTCCTTCAAAAGCATCATTATAAACACTGTAAACTACACGTGCATTTTTAAAGCAAGGGTCTTCTTTATAAGCCGTTTTTACAAACATGGGTATTAATGAGGTTATCCAACCATGGCAGTGAATTATATCAGGCACCCAACCTAATTTTTTAACGGTTTCTAATACACCACGACAGAAAAATACAGTTCTATCGTCATTATCCTTAAAGTATTTTCCTTTGGCATCGGTAACCATGGCCTTACGTTGAAAATACTCTTCATTATCAATAAAATATACCTGCATGCGCGCTTGTTGTATGGAGGCAACTTTAATAATTAGCGGATGATCAAGGTCATTTATAATAAGGTTCATACCGCTTAACCGTATCACTTCATGTAATTGGTTTCGCCTTTCATTTACCAAACCGTAACGTGGCATAAAAACTCTGATTTCTTTACCAGATTCCTGTGTGCCCTGAGGCAGGTGACGGCAAATTTTTGAAATTTCAGTTGATTCAACAAAAGGAGTTATTTCCTGAGATATGAAAAGAACTTTAACTTTCTCTTTCTTCATTACTATCGCGTTTTTAAAATGAGGCACAAAAGTAAGCAACTTTAAAAAAACTCACAACCAAAAGCCCTTTGTTTACTACGTATTAACCAAAATAAATGTCTTGTTTTTTTAAAATATATTATTAATAAAAGCAAGTACTTACAGCATAATATAATTCAGTAGGGGCTATCGGAAAAGTAACTTTACAAACATTTTACTACCTTTTAATAAAGTTAATAGCACTATAACCATTATTCCAAACAATCAATTGATAAACACCTGAGGCAAATGGTGTTTTTATGGTTAAGTAGTTGTTGCTGGTTAAGTTAGTTTCAGTAACAAGTGCTCTACCCCATACATCAATTATTTTATACCAAGCATGCTGTGTCAATGGTTTATTAAATATTACATTAATAAAATCGCTGGCTGGGTTGGGGTACAAAACAGATATAGACGAATTTATGTTGTTAACTCCGGCACAACCGGCAACCGGCAAATAATTGCTCATGTGGCTACAACCGGCATTATCAAAAACCCGCACACTATACAAACCCGGTTGCAAGGCTGCATACGAAATATTTGTAGCAGCATTAATAGGCACGTCAAAATTGTACCATTGATATGAAAGTGCACTGCCTGTATTTGCCAATAACATTACGGTATCGCCTGCCGGGCAAAGCACACTATCAGAAACATAATAAGCTTCCGATTCGGGCACTTTAGTTACCGTAACCGTTTGACTGGTATCAAAACACAAATTTAAATCGGTAATAAACGCTTTATAATTCCCAGTTTTATTGACAGTAAGTGTGTAGTAGTTGCTATTTGCAATAGGCACGTTATTTAAAAACCATTGATAGGTATAATCCGGATTTTGATCGGCATAAAGTATAACGCTATCCTGCGTACATAGCATTAACGAACCACTTGTTGTTAATTGGTTATTTATAATATGTTCGGCAAAATAAAGTGGTTGGGTACCGGTACTACATCCATTTGGCTGGGACACAAATACCTGATAAGTGCCGGTATTTGTTGCTAAATAATGTGTGTCGGTTGCGCCTATTATCGGTTGCAAGTTTTTATACCATTGATACGTGTATGTTGGGTCATAACCTGTATGCAATGCCACACTATCATCAACACAGCTAAATAAAGTACCGGTTATATTTTGTTGTGGGTTGGGTGCTGCCTTTACTTTGAGCACATCTAAGTAATTTGCAGTATCGTTTCCGAAAGGGTTGTAAGCAATCAGTTTAACATCCTGCACACCAAACATGGTTTTATAAGTTACAACCGGATTTGGTTGGTTTGAGGTTGGCGGTGTCCCATTCTGAAATATCCATTTTAAACTATCAGCTTTGCCAATGATTACGCTGGTGTATTGAACCGAATCAAATAAGCAGATGGTTGTTTTATCCATAGCAAATTCGGCTATTGGCGAGTTTCCTTGATGAATGAAAACAGTGTGTTTGTTCGATAGCCCTGCATCGTCAGTTACGGTTAAGGTTATTTCATAGAAGTAAGTTTCTAAACTGTCTTCGGGCGAGGTTATGAAGTAACTTACATGGTCGGTATCAATTGGATTTGGATGCTCATGGTAATTGTGGTGCAATGAAGTGTACCATTCATAATGCAATTGATTTTGATTATGCTCGGCATCGGTAACATTTGCAGTAAGGTTAAAAGTTTCGGCCACTAATGTAGAGTACCAACTACCATCAATGGGGCTTGTAATAGCCACATTGGGCGGTGTGTTGTTTAATGACACCAAGCTGGTTGCACTACCCGAAAGGTTGCCTGTGTCAGTTACGGTAAGTGTTACATCATATTTAATAGGGTTTCCGTTAGGCGCATTGTATGTATGACTTACTTGCGCGCCTGTAGCTGTAGTGCCATCACCAAAAGTCCAAGCATAAGTTAGTGCAGCGCCTTCGGGGTCGGTTGATGTACTGCCGTTAAAGTTTACGGTAAGCGTGCCCGGGCCAAAAAGTTTGTCTTGTTGGATACGTGCTACAGGTGCAACATTTACGCCCAGGGTGTATCTGATGCGGTGTATTTCGTAAGGATATTCAATATAATAAATTGCCTGGTCGAAACGGTTGTAAGTTAATGCCATGCAATCGCCTAAACTTGTAGCAAAAGTATCAACAAACAAGGGGTTATTGGCACTATCTAACTTTATATTACAGATATAACCGGTATCGTATTCGGCAACAAAAAGCTGACCTTTGTAAAAGGCCGGAAACTTATCGCCCATATAAAACTCAACACCCGAAATACATTGGCTTTTAAGCTCAACGCCACCGGTAGGCGAACCGGGTGCACCAACATTGGCTAATGTAGGATTGTACCCATTCCAGGTTGGCACATAAGTGGTTGAGTCGGCATGAAAAAATGCCATAGATGGCCGCTTACGTATGTAACGCGGAACACTGTTAGGTGTTTGCATACTTATATTACATGGGTTAGGCCAATTTGCATTTGGGTCGAGTGTTGGTTCTAACAATAGGTCTTTGAAATAGAAATAAGGTTGGGTGCAACCTCCGGTGCCAAATAATGGATTGGGTGCATAATAGTTGGGTACCCATTTATTAATGAAACCATTATGTGGCGCCATTCCTTCATAACTGGGCCAACCAAAGTTTTGTGCTGCGCTATCGCAAATAAATAAACTCTCCCATTTATAAAAACCTACATCGCCAATGTAAAATGTACCTGGAAGGCCGGCTGTAATATCAGTTGATGATGTGCCGGGTTTAATACAAAATTGATAAGGTTGTCGAAGCCCCAAACACCAAACTTTGCTGATGGGTGCATTGGGTTGTGCTGCATCGTAATAAGGGTTTGAACTTATGCCCAATCCGGTCATTGGGTCAATACGTAACAACTTGCCGTTTAAAGATTGAATTAACTGTGACCTGAAGCCACCAATATTGGTTTGCAGTATCAAAATGCTATCTAACAAACACTGGGCATAGTAGGTTTGTGCATTGCTGCCTGTATCTACCGAACCACCATGTGCATTATCGCCTGTAGAAATTACTAACGACCCGTCTAACATCATTTCTATATGGCCACCATCATGAAAGGTATAGGTTACAGGTATGCCTGTTTGTTTAGTTTGGCCAATTAAAACGAAGCGGCTGTTAGGTATTAGCGTAGTAAAATTGGTAGTTGGGTCGGCCTGAAAACGGGTAACCCGGTTAATGGTAGCGCTAAAAAAGTTATTTACATTGGCATTATAATTTGGTGTACCAAACTCTAAAAGGTGATGCCTGTCAACAGTGTACATTACATAAAAATAGCCGTTGGTTAAAAAATTTTTATCCAAGGCTAAGCCCATTAAACCATGCGAGCTCCATTGACCTACTTCTTCTTTAATATTTAAAAGTGGGGCATTTATTTTTACGCCATTGGTATCAACAATCCAAATTTCGCCTGCACCCTCAACTACAAACATGCGACCTAATGAGTCGAATACCAATTGGCGCAAATCGTCCCATCCATCAGATACTTTATCATCTGTAAAGCCTGGTAAAACATGCGGATTACTTGTTGAGCCTCCTTGTCCATATCCCAATGTGCAAGCAAATAACAACTTGAGACACAAAAGGCCAAACCATTTTTTTAGTAATTCACTTTGCTTAATCATGACAATAATTTAAAATCAGATAACACTAAATGCTGATGTTTAGAAATTAATTTTCTGTATAAAAATTAAAAGATAAACATCATGCGAAAGTAAACAATTGTGTGGCAATCTGTTTAGTTTTTTAGTCAGTTTTTTGTAAGGCATGCTTAGCGTTTTCGTATCCATAATCAGCCCAAATTTGGTAAGCCAATGAAGCTTGCTAATAAATCATCAGAAAATCAAATGCAATCAGTTAATAACAGCATTGCAGACATTTTTTTACTGACAATTGTAAGTCATAATGCTTACAGCCAGGTTGATGTTTTAAATCACGTTGGAAACAATGCTTCTTACTAAGTGGGTTGGGATAATGCTGCTATGTCAAACACCTTAAAGTGAACTTAACACAGGGCTTACAATATGGCTTTATTACTCAGGAATTGGAAATGGTACTGCCGCAACTTATGCGTCAGTTTGTGCAACCGCCAACGCAAGATTCCTCAGGAAATATTATAACACCACAGGTAAATTTTACGGCTATTGCTTACCAACCACTAATTGCACTTTTAATAGCCGGATATAAAGAGCACCAACAACAAATTGACTCCTTAGCTGATTTAATAAACAACAACGCCTATCCACTAAAACAGCCATTGCAATCCATGACTGTTACGTTAAGCAATCAGGCATCCATCATACTCAACCAAAACGACCCCAATCCCTTTGCCCAAAACACTACCATCACATATTCAATTCCTGATGAAGTAAAAAACGCACAACTTTTAATTTACGATAACAACGGTACTATACTTAAAACCATTACGATTAACGAAAAAGGCCAAGCAGTATTTTAATTTATGGCAGCCAATTATCAACTGGCATTTACACCTACACTTTAATAGCCGATGGCAAACCCGTTGAAACCAAACGTATGGTAAAAGTGAAGTGAGGAAAGCTCCGGGTATAAAAAATTAATTTTGTAACGATTTTCGTAAATCAGTTGATTAATCGAGTTTAAGCACAGCCATAAATGCGGCTTGCGGAATTTCGACATTCCCTACCTGACGCATACGTTTTTTGCCTTCTTTTTGTTTTTCAAGCAATTTTCGTTTCCGCGAAATATCGCCACCATAACATTTAGCAGTAACATCTTTACGCAAGGCTTTAACGGTTTCGCGTGCTATAATTTTGGCTCCAATAGAAGCTTGTATTATAATTTCGAATTGCTGGCGCGTCATCAACTCTTTAAGTTTTTCGCATATTTTTTTGCCAAACTCATAAGCATGGTCGCGGTGTATTAAAGCCGATAGTGCATCAACAGCATCACCATTCATACGGATATCTAGTTTAACCAAATCGCTGGGTTGGTAGCCAATGGGGTGATAATCGAATGATGCATACCCTTTACTGATGGTTTTTAATTTATCATAAAAATCGAAAACGATTTCTGATAAAGGCATATTAAAAATTAATTCAACGCGGCTTGTGGTTAAATAACTCTGATTTACAATGGTGCCACGCTTGCCAATACACAAGTTCATAATAGCACCGGTAAATTCTGATTTGGTAATGATTGTGGCTTTTATGTAGGGTTCTTCAATTCTATCGAGCCGGGCTGGGTCCGGAAAGTCGGATGGGTTGTTGATTATAAAGTCGCTTCCATTGGTTAAATAGGCATGGTAGCTAACGTTGGGTACGGTGGTGATAACCGTCATATTAAATTCGCGCTCCAAACGTTCCTGGATAATTTCCATGTGTAGCATACCTAAAAAACCACATCTGAAACCAAAACCTAAAGCGGCCGAACTTTCAGGTTCAAACACTAAGCTTGCATCATTAAGCTGAAGTTTTTCCATGCTGTAACGCAGTTCTTCATAATCATCGGTATCTACCGGATAAATACCTGCAAATACCATGGGTTTTACATCTTCAAAGCCTTCAATAGCGCCATTGCAAGGGTTGTCGATACGGGTAATGGTATCGCCTACTTTTACATCTTTGGCTTCTTTAATACCACTAATAATATAGCCCACATCGCCAGCCTTAACGGTGGCGCGGGGTTCTTTATCTAAGCGTAAAATGCCTACTTCTTCGGCTATGTATTCTTTGCCGGTGTTTACAAACTTTACTTTATCGTTTTTATAAATCTGCCCATCAACCACTTTATAGTAAGCAATAATGCCTCTGAAACTGTTGTACACCGAATCGAAAATTAATGCTTTTAAAGGGGCGTTTAATTCGCCTTTGGGAGGCGGTATTCTGTTAACAATGGCTTCTAACACTTCAGGTACGCCCATACCGGTTTTGCCCGAAGCGGCTAATATCTCTTCGCGCTTACAACCTAATAAATCCACAATCTGATCTTTTACTTCTTCGGGGTTGGCGCTTTCGAGGTCGATTTTATTAAGTATGGGAATTATTTCTAAATCGTTTTCTAAGGCTAAATACAGGTTACTAATGGTTTGTGCCTGAATGCCTTGTGCAGCATCTACAATAAGCAATGCGCCCTCGCAAGCAGCAATGCTTCGGCTAACTTCATAACTAAAGTCAACATGGCCGGGTGTGTCAATTAAGTTAAGTACATATTTTTTGCCGTCTAACAAATAGTCCATTTGTATGGCATGGCTTTTTATGGTTATGCCGCGTTCGCGTTCAATATCCATATCGTCAAGCACTTGTGCCTGTGCTTGGCGTGCACTTACGGTGTTAGTTACCTGTAATAAGCGGTCGGCCAGGGTGCTTTTACCGTGATCGATGTGGGCTATGATGCAAAAATTTCTGATGTTTTCCATTGGTGGCGCGAAAGTAATGGTTTTAAAACATAAGAAAAACCATTGGCCTAACAGTTTGGCCGCACAAATCGCTTTTAAATATTAATTAGTATTTAAGGTTTTTTAAAAATTGCACTTACCCATCCGCATTTAGCCAATGCATAGCTACATGCTGTTTGTAGTACGCCTAAACCATAGGTTACACTGCGGCCAAAGTTTATTGACGAAGCTTCTTTAAAATATTTGGTAGGGCAGGTTATTTCGGCAATTTCGAAACCGGCAAAAAATATTTGTGCCAACAGTTGATTATCGAATACAAAGTCGTTGCTGTTTGCATGATAATTTATGCGACTTAAAACGGCTTTACTATAGGCACGGTAGCCTGTGTGATACTCACTTAATTTTTGATTCATCAATATGTTTTGAACCAAAGTAAGCATGCGGTTAAAAAAGTATTTATACAATGGCATGCCGCCTTTTATTGCACCCTTGCCTAAAATACGCGAGCCTAATACCACCTGATACACACCACTTGCAATAATATGTGCCATGGGTGTAATAAGCAGCGGAGTGTATTGATAATCGGGATGGAGCATTATTATTATATCGGCATCTAATTGCAGTGCTTTATCGTAACAGGTTTTTTGATTGCCACCATAGCCTTTGTTTTTTTGGTGTTTTATAATATTTGTAATGCCTAAATTTTGAGCTACTTCTATGGTATTATCTGTACTGCAATCGTCAACCAAAACCACCTCATCAACTAAGGGTTTCGGAATTTCGGAAAGGGTTTGTGCCAGTGTTAAAGCTGCATTGTAAGCGGGCAGTACCACCACAATTTTTTTACTATTAATCATAAATATCTTAAAAGCTATATGTAGCTAATACCATAAGTGTTTTGGCCAAGGTGATAAAAATTTAATAGATGTAACAAAAAACAACCTAAATCGTCAATTAACGTTTAATAAAGCTTAACAGAAAAAAAAATTGGGTAACCCTGTTACCTATTTACTTGCACTTAAATAAACCCAACAAAAACAAATTTAAACCAGACCCATGATAAAGTATAACAAGATGCTGCTTTTAGTAGTTGTTTTATTTTGGCAACAAAGTGCTTTTGCCCAGCAAAAATGGAGTTTAAAACAATGCGTTGATTATGCGATTGAAAACAACATCAGTATAAAACAATCGTATATAAATACCGAAGTGGCACGCACCAATGCCGACCAAAATTTTGCATCTATGTTTCCAAACGTAAATGCAAGTGCCAGCCAGTCGTTTAACTTTGGCCGATCTATTGACCCCACCACCAACGTATATATAAACAGCAACATTAATGGGGCATCAGGTGCATTAAATGCCGATGTTACTTTGTTTAATGGTTTCAGACTACAAAACCTTTTACGACAAAGTAAAATTGATTACTCGGCAGCTAAGTATGATGTTGACAAAATGAAAAACGACATTGCTATGAATACCGTTGCCAATTACTTAACGGTATTGTTTGGCAAAGAAAATTTAAAAGCCGCTAACGATAGAGTTGCCATAACACAAAGGCAAGTAAATAATGTAAAAGTTCAGGTTGATGCAGGCAGTTTAGCACAAGGCAATTTATTGGACATCGAATCGCAAATGGCTACCGAAGAGCAATCAGTAGTGGCAGCCGAAAACACGTTGCGCCAAGCTTTATTAGATTTAACACAAGTAATGAATTTAGCTGATGTTGCCGGTTTTGATATTGAGGCACCCATTGTTGATATACCCTCACAAGAAACCCTAACCGTACCCACTACAGCAATAAATCAAACTGCAATAGGCATCATGCCCGAAATTAAAGCATCAGACATGCGCTATCAAAGCGCAATAAAAGGCGTTACCATAGCACGCGGATCGTATTTACCCAGGTTATCGGCATTTGGACAATTAAGCACCAACTATTCGAGCATAAGTAAAGAACTTGATGGAGCGCCAATATTTACCGGATACGCACCTAATGGCAACTTAACTGCAAGTGGCGAGGTTATTTTATCGCCCGAATATGCAGTAAACACCAAACACACTGCGTTTAATGATCAGATAAAAAACAACTTTAATAAAGCATTTGGCGTAAGCCTTTCAATTCCTATTTTTAATGGCATGAGCACCAAATATAGTTTGGAGCGTGCCCGTTTACAGGAGCAAAATGCCAAGTACAGTGTCGATTTACAAAAGCAAATTCTGTTTAAAAGCATACAGCAAGCACAAATAGATGCTTTAAATGCATCGAAACGCTATGAGGCTGCATCGAAAAGTGTAAAAGCATTACAAACATCATTTGCCTACACTGAAAAAAGATTTAATGTTGGATTGATAAACAGCTTGGATTACAATACAACAAAAAACAACTTAACCCGTGCCGAAAGCGAATTGCTGCAATCTAAATACGAACTCATATTTAGAATAAAAGTATTAGATTTTTATATGGGCAAACCACTTATTTAAGTTGGCCGGTAGAAATAGAAAACAACCCCCTCAGAAAGTATGAATAAGAAATATGTAGTTATAGGTATTGTTGCAATTATTGTGGTAATAGCCCTGGTAATAGCAAAAAAAACAGGTGTGATTGGAAGTGATAATCTGATAAAGGTTAGTGTGGATAGTGTAAGCAAACATACAATTGTAGAAATTGTATCGGCCAATGGTAAAGTACAACCCGAACGAGATGTAAAAATTTCGTCCGATGTATCAGGAGAAATAGTTGAGTTACATGTAAAAGAAGGCGACTTTGTAAAAAAGGGCACCTTGCTTTGTCGCATCAATCCCGAAATTTATCAAAGTAATTTAGAGCGCATGCAAGCCAATGTAAGCTCATCACGATCGCAGGTTGAAAATGCACGCAGCAGTGTAGCCCAGGCACAAGCAGAGTTATTGCGAGCCGAACAAAATTACAAACGCAATAAAGAATTGTTTGATCAAAAGGTAATCTCGCAAGCCGAGTACGATAACTTTAAAGCAAACTACGACATTGCCAAAGCAACATTAGAAGCTAGCAAACAAAATGTTGCCGGAGCAAACTATGGCGTAAAAAGTGCCGAAGCCAGTTTAAAAGAATCGGTAGAAAACCTGAACAAAACCAGCATTTATGCCCCGGTTGATGCCACCATCTCAAAGCTTAGCAAACTTAAAGGCGAGCGCGTTGTGGGTACCAATATGATGGATGGGACTGAGATAATGCGCTTGGCCAATTTAAATGAAATGGAAGTAATTGTAGATGTAAGCGAAAACGACATTGTAAGAGTACACTTAGGCGATACAGCACGTATAGAAATAGATGCTTACAGTAACAGAAAATTTAATGGTATAGTTACCGAAATTGCCAATACAGCTAACAATGCAAACTTGCTTACAACTGATCAGGTAACCAATTTTACCGTTAAAGTACGGATTTTACGCGAGTCTTACATGGATTTGATTCCTGCTAACAACCCCAATATATCGCCATTCAGGCCAGGTATGAGCGCTACCATTGATATAGAAACCAAAAAAGTTGTTGATGCCATTTGCCTGCCCATACAAGCTGTAACCACACGCGATACTACACTGAAAAGTACAACAAATGAAAAAGCACGCACCATAAAATCGGATTCCGATGATGCCATAGCTGAAAACACCAACAAACAAAACCTTAAAGAAGTTGTATTTGTTTTTGAAAATGGACGCGCAAAAATGAAAACCATAACTACAGGCATTCAGGATAATAACTTTATTCAGATACTTAGTGGCGTTACCCTAAAGGAGCAAGTTATTTCAGGCCCATATAACGTAGTAGCTAAGGAATTATCAGCAGATGATAAAGTTAAGGTGGTTGACAAAAAGTTGCTTTTTGATGTTAAAGAATAAACATGTTTAAACCAATTAATTGGTGTAATAGCGTTACTAAGATTCTGGTTTTTAAGTAAAAATGTAAGGCTTATTCAATAGGTTTATAGCAACCACTTAGTTGTTAGTGCCTACATAAAATTACTTTTGTGCCGTTAATATGGCAACAATTTTACATATCGAAACAGCTACCCCTATATGTAGTGTAGTATTAGCTTCTAATAAAATTATTTTATCCGAAGCCCTGACTTTAGAACCCAGGTCTCATGGGTCGCAGCTTCAGGCAATGGTGCAACAAGTGTTGGATACAGCAGGGCTCACATTTCATAACTTAGATGCAATTGCAATAAGCAAAGGGCCGGGTTCATACACGGGCCTTCGTATAGGAGTATCGGCTGCCAAGGGCTATTGCTATGCATTAAACATCCCCTTAATTGCAATAAATACATTGCAAGCTTATGCCATACACTGCATAAATACTTTACGGAATGAACAAAGAATGCCCGAAGCTGACAATAACCTCCCCATGCTTTTTGTGCCCATGATTGATGCGCGTAGAATGGAGGTTTATACAGCTATATTTAATGTGGATGGCGTTGCAATTTTGCCTACACAGGCAATGATATTAACCACAACCTCATTTGCTGATTTATTAACAAACAATAATTTGGTTTTTTTTGGTGATGGTGCAACTAAATGGCAAACACTGGCACATACTTTTGCGAATGCTTTTTTTGTTGAAACACCGGTTTCGGCAGTAGGTATGGTTCAATTGGCTATGGATAAATTAAAGGCAAAAGACGTTGAAAACACAGCTTATTTTGAGCCTTTTTACTTGAAAGAGTTTTATACACCTGCATCAAAAAAAGCATAACTAAATAAGTTAGATACTTGGGTAATACGGCATTAAAAACAAAAACGAAACAGCATATTTTTTCAATGAGGTATTGTTAATAACCTCTAAAAACGTAAGTTTGAAATCGGTAAGCACCCTTGTATGATAAAACAGAATTGATATTCAATCAGAATGAAAACAAAAAACACGAAATGGTTCCTTTTTAATCTGCTCACACTTTTTACTTTTCAATATAGTAATGCGCAGCTTAGTTTGGTTAACACAGGGCCAACTACAACGCCAACAGCATTGGTTAATGCAATTTTAGGAGGCGGGGTTCAGGCAACAAATATAACTTACACGGGTGCTGCCTTATCGCGTGGCCGTTTTACCTCCAATGCCACAAATATCGGTATGCTAGATGGTATTGTACTTAGTTCGGGCGAACCCAATATGCCGGCAGCACCGGCATCGTTATTTAAGTCATCGGCTATGAACAATAACTCTGATCCACAATTAGCCGCTATTGTTTCACCGCAACTGGTTAGAGATGCCTCGGTATTGGAGTTTGATTTTTCAGTGGCTTCTGATACCGTAAAGTTTGAATATGTTTTTGGCTCCGAAGAGTATAATGATTATGTAAATACTTCTTTTAATGATGTCTTTGGCTTCTTTATAAATGGCCCGGGTTTACCACCTAATAAAAACTTGGCCATAGTACCCGGCACAAC
Organism: Bacteroidia bacterium; assembly: GCA_016788165.1. Lineage (GTDB taxonomy): Bacteria > Bacteroidota > Bacteroidia > AKYH767-A > OLB10 > JAEUTH01. Next base: position 55,967 of record JAEUTH010000009.1, read on the forward strand.
TAATACAGCAGTTTCTATTAATAACATAAATAACGGTGGCCCTTTTCCAGGTTTGTCATCAGGGCCCTGCACTAATTGTGCTTACTTTGTAGATAATGTAAACGGCTCACAAGTTTTTTTAGATGCATTCACAACGGTTCTTCAAGCCAAAACAGCCGTTCAGCCTTGCGAATTATACCACATTAAATTGGCAATTGGCGATGTGTCTGATCAGGCATTTGATAGTGATGTTTTTATTAAAGGAAGCAGCTTTGCCAGTGTGGGCTTAATTTCGAGTTTTGCTAATGGTGTACCGGTAGGTATAAACGATACTATTTATGGCTGCCCGGGAGGAACCATAACGCTAAACTTAAATCCTGCATCAAATTATTTGTGGAGTACAGGCGAAACAACACAAAGCATTGTTGTAAATGTACCTCCAGTTGGCGCTCCGGCCCAATCTTACTCGGCTTATGTTACTAATCCACCCATGTACACCTGCTTTGCCTTTACCAACACCAGTTGGGTTGTAGCCGCCCCACCGGTTGCAAATATTTCGGGTAATAATTCGTTTTGTACAGGTAGTAACACTACACTTACCGCCAATACAGGGTCATCATATTTATGGAGTACTGGAGCTACCACACAAAGTATAACGGTTAGTGTTGCAGGCACATTTACAGTTACTGTAAGTAATGGGCCTGGTTGTAGTGCAACATCAACACCTTTTGTTGTAACAGCAGGTAGTGCGGTAGCTAATATAACAGGGCCAACAGCTATTTGTAGCGGAGCTGCAGCAAATTTAAATGCTAACTCAGGCATCAGTTATTTGTGGAGTAATGGTCAAACCACACAAAATACGCTTGTAAATGCAACCGGAACCTATACAGTAACAGTAACACAAAATGGTGGTTGTACAGCAAGTGCTTCGCAAACATTAAATGTTTCGTCCAATCCGGTACCTGCCATAACAGGCCTTAATACTATTTGTGCCGGAGGAGTTACTTCCTTTAATGCAGGTGCAGGTTTTAGTTCCTATTTATGGTCTTCGGGTCAAAGTACCCAAACAATCACGCCATTATCAGCAGGTAATTACACAGTTACAGTTAGTAATGCAAGTGGTTGTACCGGTACAGCATCGCAAAGTTTCACTATTAATGCATTACCTATTCCAAGCATAAGTGGCGTAACAGCTGTTTGTCAGGGTAGTGCAGCAACATTAAACGCAGCAGCGGGATATACAAATTATGTTTGGAGCAATGGTGCATCTACAGCTACAATAAATCCAACAATTGCTGCAATTTATACAGTAACTGTAACTAATGGCAATGGTTGCACCGCATCGGTTTCTCAAACGGTAACCGTTAATACCAATCCAACACCTGCAATTACAGGTGTGTTGGCTATTTGCAACGGAGCAAATACAACGCTCAATGGAGGCGCAGGTTATAGTAGTTACAGTTGGAGCAATGGAAACACTTTACAAAGCAATATGGTTGCAGTAGCAGGTGTTTATACAGTAACCGTTTCCAATGCAGCAGGCTGTACAGGTACTAATAGTGTAACACTTACTGTAAATGCTAACCCAACTCCAACCGTTACAGGAATTACTGCCATTTGTGCCGGTAACAATACTACATTTAGTGCCGGTGCCGGTTTTGCTAATTACCAGTGGAGCAATGGCGTTACTACGCAAAATAATATTATAAACGCATCAAACACCTATACTGTAACTGTAACTGATGCCAATGGTTGTACCGGCACAGCAAGTAATACTTTAATTGTTAACGCCTTGCCCGTACCAAATATAACAGGTACAAGCACTGTATGTCAAGGTATAGCAGCAACACTAAATGCAAATGCAGGTTTTTCTGATTACCTGTGGAGCAATGGAACAACAACAGCTACAATTAATACAACCATTGCAGGTAGTTACACGGTAACGGTTACGGATATCAATAGTTGTACAGCTACTGTATCGCAAAATGTAATTGTAAATGCAAACCCTGCGCCCGTTATTACCGGTATTATGGCAATTTGTAATGGTACCAACACTACATTAAATGGCGGGGCCGGTTTTAGTAGTTATGTATGGAGTAATGGCAGCACTACACAAAGCAATTTGCTTACAACAGCAGGTACTTATACGGTTACAGTTACAAACATTAATGGATGCACCGGTACAAATAGTGCCACATTGGTAGTTAATGCCAACCCTACACCGGTTGTTACCGGCCTCAATGCCATTTGTGCAGGGGCTAATACTTCGTTTGATGCAGGTACAGGCTACAGCAGCTATTTGTGGAGTAATGGAGTAACTACTCAAAACAACCTGATAAACACAGCAAATACTTATACAGTTACAGTAACCAATATTAATGGTTGTACAGGTAGCGCAAACAATACACTTGTAGTTAACGCATTGCCTACACCAAACATAAGCGGTGTAACGGCCGTATGTCAGGGTTTTGCAGCTACATTAAATGCCAATGCCGGCTATACCAATTATGTATGGAGTAATGGAGCGTTAACGGCAACTATAAATCCAACCGTATCAAATACCTATACGGTAACAGTTACCGATGGTAATGGTTGTACCAGTTCAGTTGCCCAGGCAGTTGTAATTAACGCACTACCCACTCCATCAATTACTGGGATTGCCGCAGTATGTCAGGGTGCCAATGCAAACTTAAATGCAGGTGCCGGATATAGTTTATATCAATGGAGCGATGGAAGCAGCACACAAGTAATAAACCCCGGAATTGCAGCCAACTATACAGTAACCGTTACTGATGCAAATGGATGTACAGGATCTGCCAATATCAATGTGGTTGTAAGTAATAACCCAACTCCTTCAATAACCGGAGTAAATGTTATTTGCCAAAACGACCCCACTACATTTGATGCCGGTGCCGGTTACAGCCAATACCAATGGAGTAATGGTAACGTAACTCAGAATATTAATCCAACCACAGCCGGTGCCTATACAGTAACCGTAACAGATGGTAACGGATGCACAGCAACTGCATCATATAGTTTAACCGTTAATGCATTGCCTACACCAAACATAAGTGGTGTAACTGCGGTATGCCAGGGCTTTGCAGCAACGTTAAATACAAATGCCGGCTATAGTAATTATGTTTGGAGCAATGGTGCAACAACTGCAACTATAAATCCAACCGTAGCAAACACCTATACGGTAACAGTTACCGATGGTAATGGTTGTACCAATTCCGTTGCGCAGGCAGTTGTAATAAATGCCTTGCCTACACCAACAATTACCGGTCAGGCAGTAGTATGCCAAGGCAACAATGCTAATATTGATGCCGGTGCAGGTTATGCAAACTACCAATGGAGTAATGGCAGTAGCACACAAATTATAAATCCAAACGTTGCAGCTATCTATACAGTAACCGTTACAGATGCAAATGGCTGTACCGGTTCTACTAATATTAATGTGGTTGTAAATCAAAACCCAACACCAGCAATAACCGGAGTAAATGTTATTTGTCAAAACGACCCCACTACCTTTGATGCCGGTGCCGGTTACAGCCAATACCAATGGAGTAATGGTAACGTAACTCAAAACATTAATCCAACCACAGCCGGTGCCTATACAGTAACAGTAACAGATGGTAACGGATGCACAGCAACTGCATCATATAGTTTAACTGTTAATGCATTGCCTACACCAAACATAAGTGGTGTAACAGCCGTATGCCAGGGCTTTGCAGCTACGTTAAATACCAATGCAGGTTATACCAATTATATATGGAGTAATGGAGCAACAACTGCAAGTATTAATCCTACCGTAGCAAACACTTATACGGTAACAGTTACCGATGGTAATGGATGCACCAATTCAGTGGCGCAGGTAGTAGTAATAAATGCCTTGCCCACACCGGCTATAACAGGCATTACTTCCATTTGTGATGGCACCACGAGCAGTTTTGATGCAGGCAGTGGTTATAGCAATTACCAATGGAGTGGCTCAAATACTACACAAATACTTACAACAGGTGTAGCCGGTGCCTATACAGTAACAGTAACAGATAATAATGGCTGCTCAGCATCTACCAGTATTGTATTAACAGTTAATCAGAACCCTACACCAAAAATTGTTGGTAACGACACCATTTGTTTTGGTTTTGTATCGTTAATTGATGCCGGAAATGGTTTTGTAAATTATGTTTGGAGTACAGGCTTAAATGCACAGATTATTAATATAAATACTGCCGGTAATTATACCGTAACAGTTACCGATGCCAATGGATGTACAGGTGAAGATGTATTTAAATTAGAAGTATTAACTGCCGAAGCAAGTATATCACCTAATGGCCCTACAAGTTTTTGTGATGGCGAACAGGTAACACTACAAGCAAGTATGGGGTTAAGTTATTTATGGAGTACCGGTGCAACCACACGAGATATTGTTGTTAAAACTTCGGGTAACTACACAGTGCAAATTGTAAATCTGAATGGCTGCACAGCAGTTTCAACAATTCAAAATGTAAGTGTACATCCGTATCCGGTTGTGAGATTTGTAAACGATACCAGCACGCTTTGTGGCGCATTGCGAGTTAAGTTTAATAATATTTCAATATTTGAACCGGGCTCGAGTTTTGCATGGGATTTTGGCGATGGTTTTTCTTCAAGTATTGCATCACCAACGCATGACTATAAAAATGTGGGTACTTATATAATCAGATTGGTTATTGAATCGCCATACGGTTGTGTTTCAGAAAGTAGCGATACGATTACTGTTGACTTTGCACCCGAAGCCATTCCATTGTTTACAATGAGTACCAACCTGGTGCCACTGTTCGAAGCCAATGTTGATTTTGTTGATCAATCAATAAATGCCTATACCTGGCTTTGGGGTTTTGGTGATGGCGATACCTCAACTGAAAAAAATCCCTCACATGTTTTCGACAAACCAGGTACTTACAATGTAAAGTTGAATGTTACCAATTTAGCGGGTTGCCGTAAAGTTTATGAATTGCCTGTAACTGTTGCACCATTTTGGATACCCAATGCATTTTCGCCAAATGATGATAACAGAAATGATTTGTTTTTCAACTCAAACTATGTAATGGATGTTATCAGTTTCGAGATGATTATCAGAAACCGATGGGGACAAGTGGTATATGAAACCAAAGATTTTAACCAACCTTGGGATGGCCGTGGTAATGATGAAAGCATAGCTCCTGAAGGTACTTATGTATATGATATTAATATCAGAGCTAAAACCGGATTAGACTACAACTTTAAAGGTACCGTAAACCTTATCAGGTAATTAAAAGGTATGATTAAAAACAACAACAGCCTCAATTAGAGGCTGTTGTTGTTTTGTAAGAAACTTAATGCCTCTTGTATGGTTGATAAAGGTGCAAAGCATTGCCCATGCTTACATATGTAAATTACATTGTCGTTTTGGAATTTATTTAACGACCAAGGATGTGTTTCGGGCTTAGTAACCAATATAGGTAAATAACTAAAGTTATATAGTTTAAAGAATGCTTGGTGAAGCTTGACTGCATCAGGCCCTGCAAAACAAATTTGGTAATAAGGTGCTTGCATCCATTGTATTAATTGCAGCCAATATGCATAGCCTGCCGGATATTTTTCAATTTCTGAAACCACCTCCTGCACCATTTGTGTAGCTGCATCTAACCAGCCATTATTGCCAAAATATTGTCCTAACTGAAATAAGCATTGAGCCAGAATGCTGTTGCCCGAAGCAATTACATCATCATTAATTTGTAAGGGCCTGTTAAACAAATTTGCATTTTTATGATTGTAATAACAAAGCGCATTTTGGGATGCAAATTGATGTAAGGTTGTTTCAATTAAACGGTGTGCTTTTAACAACCATTGACTGTTGCCGGTTGCCTGATACAGTTTTATAAAAGCTTGTGCCGTAAAAGTATAATCATCTAAACAACCGTTTATAGTGGCTTTGTTATTTTTAAACGTATGATATAAATTATTTTCAATCCACAACTTATCGCAAATAAATTCAGCAGTTTGTAATGCGCTTTGTAAGTAATCAAAATTGCCAATTGTAAAATGGGCATCAACAAAAGCGGTTATTGTTAAGGCATTCCAGGCGGTAATTTTTTTATCATCAAAAGCAGGTGCTATTCGTTTGGCGCGTGCTTCCAAAACTCTTTTTCTAAGGTTGTTAATCCTTGTTTCAAATTCATTATACGAAAGGTTTAATTCAAGTGCAGCTTTTTTTAACGTTTGTTTGCAACAAAGTATGTAATGATTGTGCTCCCAATAACCACCTTCGTTTACTTGATAATATGCTGCAAATAAATTAAAATCTAAGCCTAAAATATGCTGCAATTCATCTTGTGTCCACGTGTAGTATTTGCCTTCTACACCTTCGCTATCTGCATCAATTGCAGCACCATATCCACCTTCGCTAAGCATATATCCGTTTAAAAATGCTATGGTTTCGGTAATGGTTTTTTCAAATAGTGCATCCGGGTTGTTTTTGTAAGCCAAACAATAGGCGCTTATAAGCTGTGCATTGTCGTACAACATTTTTTCGAAGTGTGGCACCTTCCATTTCGTATCGGTTGCATACCGCGCAAACCCGCCACTTAATTGATCGTTTATGCCACCCAATGCCATTTTGCGCAGTGTGAGCAAAGCATGCTGTTTTGCTTTTTCAATTTGGCTATGGTTGCCATATTCCATTAAAAACAAATACAAACCCGGCATCGGAAATTTAGGACTGCGATTAAATCCACCATCAACAGCATCGAATGACCCTTGCATTTTTTCGAAGGCTGCATTTAAAGTATCTTTCCAATTGGTGGTAATAGTTTTTGTAAACTGAACCATTTGTGCCATGCCACTTTCTAGTTCATCGGCATATTGCATACAGGTGTTGGATTTGTTATGGTAAAAATTAGAAACGGCCTGTAATGCTTCCAGCCATTGCTGAGGTGTAAAGTAAGTACCACCATAAAGTGGACGTCCATCTGGCAGCGCCAAAATATTTAATGGCCAGCCACCACGCCCAGTCATTAATTGAACTGCTTGCATATAAACCTGATCTACATCCGGGTACTCTTCTCTATCTACTTTAATGCATATAAAATGTGTATTCATCACTTGGGCAATTTCTGGATTTGTAAACGACTCGTGTTCCATAACATGACACCAATGACAAGCGGCATAGCCTATGCTAATTAGTACCAACTTGTTTTGTGATTGTGCATCTGCAAAAGCCGATGCATGCCAGGGTTGCCAATGAACCGGATTGCCGGCATGTTGTTGTAAGTACAAACTACTTTCGAATTGCAAACCATTTTTACTATTCATACAACTGCGTTTTGTTTTAATATACAGAGTGAAAATTGATACTTTACTTTTTATCATTATATTAGTAAAACAATTTTAACGGATAAATTATTCTAATCAAATATTTATGCGCCATTCAGCAAACAAATGGATTCAGGCAATAAAAGATTATTTCACTTATACAGCTTCTGAAAAACGTGGCATAATCATACTTGCTATTATATTAATGCTACTAATAGTTGGTAATTATTGTTTTACATTTTACGTGCGCCAACCAATTGACTTTGTTGCATTCGAAGCAGAACTAAAACAACTACAACCGGTTGATATTAAAACTGAATATTTTAAAAAAGATTCAGTAATTGATAAAACAACTAAATTTTCAAATGAAAATAGCCATACGCTTTTTCAGTTCGACCCTAATACAATTGATTTGCAAGCATGGCTAGCCTTAGGCTTAACGCAAAAACAAGCTCAGGTAATTTTGAAGTATCGTGCAAAAGGCGGATACTTTGCTACACCCAAAGATTTCAAAAAAATATTTGTAATTACCGAAAACCAGCATAACCGTCTGGCACCGTATATTAAAATTGCCGGTACTAATCGGGATACAGTAAACAGCCCAATAAAACAACCGGAGTATAAAATTAAGCCTGTAGATATTAATACTGCCAGCGCACAGCAGTTAGAATCATTGCCTGGTGTTGGTGAGTACTTGGCAAAAAACATTATAACATACAGACAAAAGTTAGGGGGCTATTTTGCAACCAATCAACTGCTTGAAGTTTACCTTTTTAGTGATTCGCTTTTAAATGTTGTACAAAAACACTTGTTGGTTGATACACAGTATGTAAATTATATAAACATCAATAGCATTAATCAACAGGAGTTGCGGCATCCTTATTTGCCGGTTGCTGCTAAAAACAGGGTAAATGCATACATTAAGATGAATGGTCAAATTGATGATTATACGAAACTTTATAATGCTTTACAGTTAGACGATGTTTCGTTTAATAAATTGAAACCCTATATAAAGTTCAAGTATTAACCTGTTAGATCTTAAAATAAAATGTGGCCTCTATAGGAATCGAACCTATATTTTAAGCTTCGGAAACTTACGCTCTATCCATTGAACTAAGAGGCCAAATTTTGAGCGCAAATGTATTTTAAGTTGAAAAAACAGCAACCCATTTTGCAGTATTTATTTTTAAATGGTTGCAAAGCAACTGTTGCATTTATTTCTGCCATTCAATTTACATGTTCGCACACAAACTAATTTTTGAAAACAGCTCGTTTCGAACACCTATTAAGACTTTATTAAAATTAGAAAGCCTGCAATAAAAATTTACTTTTGCGCCCGCTGGTTCCGTAGTTCAATGGATAGAATAGAAGTTTCCTAAACTTTTGATACAGGTTCGATTCCTGTCGGGACTACCACTTACGGCACTTCCTGAAATAAAAAGTGCTTCCTTACTCATATCTTAAAATTAGGCCACCGTACTGCCGTTTGTTGTAAATACATCGGTACTTACAAACTTAAGGCTGCCATCGGCATCCTCGGCCATTAGTATCATTCCATGCGATTCTATACCTTTTATTTTTCGCGGGGCTAAGTTTGCCAGTAATACTACTTGTTTACCAATAATATTTTCGGGTTTATGATGTAGTGCAATACCGCTTACAACAGTACGTGTATCATTACCGGTGTCTAAGGTTAGTTGCAATAATTTTTCGGTTTTAGGTACAGCAACAGCACTTGTAATAGTTGCAATGCGTAAATCCATTTTAGTAAAATCATCAAACGTAGTTTGTGGTTTTAAAGCATTAATAGCTGATTGACTATGATTAGAATCCGCTATGGGTGCAGCGTGTAATCTGTCAATTTGTGCTTGAATGGCATCGTCTTCTATTTTTTCGAATAGCAACCCCGGCTGGTTTAATTGATGACCAACTTTAATAACATTAGCGTTATACGTAGATAACTGCAGCGGGTTAATATTGAGCATACCAAAAATTTTAGCAGCTGTATTTGGTAAAAAAGGCTGGCATATTACCGCTAAATGGGCTGTTATTTCTAATGAAGTATGTAATATGGTGGCAACGGTACCGGTATCTGTTTTAAATAGTTTCCAAGGTTCGGTATCGGCTAAATATTTATTACCGGCACGTGCCAAATTCATAACTTCGGTTAATGCATCCCTAAACTTAAACTCATTTATTTTTTTTGATACCTCGGCATAAGCATAGGCAATTGACTGAAGTGCTATTTCATCTATAGGTTGCAAAGGTTCTGTTGCCGGCACTTTGCCGTCAAAAAATTTGTGGGTGAGCACTAAAGTACGGTTTACAAAATTACCCAATATGGCTACCAATTCATTATTAACTCTTGCCTGAAAATCTTTCCAACTAAAATCGGCATCTTTAGTTTCGGGTGCAATGGCACATAGCACATAACGTAATTCGTCTTGCTTGTTTTTAAAGTCTGATAAATATTCATGCAACCAAACAGCCCAATTGCGCGATGTAGAAATTTTTTGTCCTTCCAAATTTAAAAACTCATTAGCAGGTACATTTTGCGGCAAGATAAATTGTTGATGTGCCATAAGCATGGCCGGAAAAATCAGACAGTGAAATACGATATTATCCTTACCAATAAAATGCAGCAATTTTGTATCAGCATTTTGCCAATAATCTTTCCAGGCATCGGGTTGATTGCGCAAATTCATGAGCTCTTTAGTGGCCGATATATAACCAATGGGTGCATCAAACCAAACATAAAGCACCTTACCATCTGTATTGGGTATTGGTACTTTTACACCCCAGTTTAAATCGCGCGTCATAGCACGTTTTTGCAAGCCTTGATTAAGCCAGCTAAAACATTGGCCGTAAACGGTGGGTTTCCAGTCATTTTCATGGCTGTTTATCCACTTAGTAAGCGCTTCTTGATACTGGTCAAGTGGTAAAAACCAATTTTTAGTTTCGCGTAAAACAGGCGCTTTACCACTTAACTTGCTTTTCGGATTAATTAAATCGGTAGGGTTTAGCGAAGTGCCGCAGTTTTCGCATTGGTCGCCATAGGCATTGGTATTGGCACAAACCGGGCATGTGCCAACAATGTATCTGTCGGCTAAAAACTGATTTACTTCATCGTCATAATATTGCTGTGTAACTTCTTCAATAAACACATTTTTATCGTATAGGGTTTTAAAAAAATCGGCAGCAGTTTGGTGATGCAATGGTGCCGATGTACGCGAATAATGATCAAAGGCAATACCAAAATCGGCAAAGGCATTTTTCATTAAGGTGTGATATTTATCTACCACTTGTTGTGGGGTTATACCTTCATTACGTGCTTTAATTGTTATAGGTACGCCATGCTCATCGCTACCGCAAATAAATAATATGTCCTTGCCACAAAGTTTTTGATAACGCACAAAAATGTCGGCAGGTAAATAACATCCGGCTAAATGGCCAATATGTATGGGGCCGTTGGCATAAGGTAGTGCAGCTGTTACAAGGTATCGTGACATAGTTGATGTTTACTGTAATTTTAAACGTTTTCAATGCATTAAAACGCATTTTTTAATTGGGCGGCAAATATAGAAATACCACACAACCAAAATTATTTGAACTTTAGGTATTGTTTAAAGTGTTAGGGCAGTTGCGCAAATTATACACCAGGCTTGTTTTATGAAGCGCTGTAAGTAATACTTTGCAATGCTTTTAATTTTTTTTTCAAATGATACAACCCGACTATTTACAACCCGGAGATAAAATTATGGTTATTGCACCGGCACGTAAGGTAATACAAACTGAACTTGAACCCGGTGTAAATCTTTTGCGTAAACATGGGTTTGAAGTAATACTTGCGCAAAACGTGTATGCCGAAAATAATCAGTTTGCCGGTACTGATAACTTGCGTGCTGCCGATTTGCAAAATGCAATTGACCGGCATGATATTAAAGCCATTATTTGTGCACGTGGCGGCTATGGTGTTTCGCGTATTATTGATGACATTGATATGGCTCCGTTAGTTGAATATCCCAAATGGTTAATTGGTTTCAGTGATATTACCACATTGCACATGCATGCCCACCATAACATTGGTATGGAAACTTTGCATGCCAACATGCTTATAAATTTTACAACTGAAAATTTTGACGCGCAAAGCTTTGATTTATTAATTACTGCGTTAACCGGCAACCCGTTACAACACCAGTGGCAAACTGAGCTAAGTCAAATAAAACATAACAGAAATGGCCATGCAAGTGGCGAACTAATTGGTGGTAATTTATCATTGCTATATGCCAATGCAGGTACGGGCAGCGATATTGATTATGTTGGTAAGGTTTTATTTATAGAGGATGTGGATGAATATTTATATCACATCGATCGGATGATGATTCAGTTAAAGCGAAGTGGTAAATTAGCTTATCTGGCCGGTTTGGTTGTGGGCAGTTTTAGTAAGATGCAAGACAATGCGATACCCTTTGGCTCAGATGCTTTTGAAATAATAAAGCAGCATGTAAGCTTATATGAGTATCCGGTTGCATTTGGTTTGCATGCCGGACATTGTACACCAAACTTGCCACTGATTATGGGGCGTGAAGTTAATTTGACAGTTGCCGATGAAAATTGCAGTTTAATATTCGAACCATCAAATGACTGATTAAGTTGTTGTGGTTTTACTGGTTGGATTAAATATTGCAGATGTGCGAACAAGCAATGGTATAAAAGTGCTGAGCATGGTTATTATACCAATTATTTGCGCATAGGTTTCCTGCTGCGATGTAAAAGTAAATACTGCTATAACACCAACCACTAACAATAGTGGAGTTTTTAACAGCGACCAAGTGCCTGTGTCTTTTACCTGACTGGTAAGTGCTTGTATCTCGTCTTTTTCTATGGCTGTTAAAATGAAATTGCGAAAACTGGTATTAAACAAGGTAAGCCGTCCATTTTTAAAAAGCAAAATGCGTTTGCACAATAAAACATTAACATGGTGGCTATCTGTTGTGTTTGCCAATCCATCTTCGGCCATGTCTAAAACAATAAATTTTTCTTCAAAGGTTAAGGTATCCCATAACTGCCGGTAGTATAAATATGCTGCATTTTGAATATATAGAATAAGCTCTTCGGGGTCTCTTACCGATTTTGTATGTAAAATGTGGTTGGCTAATTCAACCTTTTGATTGTCTAAAAAACTGGTATATCTGCACTCATCGGCCATAAGGGATAAAAGTTGTTTTTGATTGGTATCAGCATTAGTAACGCACCTGTTATCTTTTTGCATCATGTCATCCACGTGTATAGCCATACAGTTTTCTTTAAGTGGCAGAAATACATTTACAAATTGACCAAGCAATATGCTCCAACGTTTCATATCATTATTAAATACGGTAGTAGCAAAGTCCTTTTGTATAAAATCTAAAAAGGCAATTTGATGTACGGTTGAAATAATTATAATCCGAAACCGCTCATTGTCTTTATCAATATTTACTAATAAATCTTCTAACAAGTTTAGCTTAATTCTGTTAATCCGTTCATCGGCATTGGCATATTCGAAATGTGTAAGAATTACGAGTTTGGTATTACCTGATTTGATTTTTTGTATCTGATTGTTCCATTCATAGTTGGCTAAACGGTCGTTATCTGAGTCGGGTATTTTTATAAAATTTATAACCCCAATTTCAGAAGCATTGTAACAAGCTTTTCCTAATAAAGCAGTATGGATGGTCGAAAATTTATTCGACCCCGGACTACCATTTACAAAAATCAGCCTGTTTTTTTTATCACAAATGGTATCTAAATTTAATTGGCTAAACCTGAGCACATCTGTTTGATTGAGTGAAAAAAGTTTGCGAACTCCCACTTTTAGCAATGCATATAAGGCAATTAGCATCAATGCTGCCGTGCAAAAAATTAAAATGGTTGTAATTGCACCCGGGCATTTAAAGAAACCAATGTTAGCGGTTGAAACTTGGATAACATCGTTTGATCTAGTGTTTTGTGTAGCTATTTGTGTAAGGCCTTGGTTTCGAAAAAACAGGTTGCTGTTACCATCCTCTGTTTGGCAAAATGCTAAATTGTATAACCTGTTATTGTTAAGCTGTAACCTGAACAAGGCAAAAAACTTTTCATTTACATTACATGGTTCTGTTTTTTGTTTGGTTGTTGATGCATTAATCCATTTAATATTTGTTAGCGAGTCTAAATAGCTGTAAGTATTATCAGGATTTACTTGTTTATTATTTGAAATGCTACGTATGTTTTTTTGTTCCAGCTCTTTTATAATAGACACCTGATCCATACGGGTGTTTATTCGCATTTCATTATTGTATGCGTTTATGTAAAAAAATATTACAGGCAGTACGCCAATTAAAATCAACCGCAACATAATCATGGTGCTATAGCTTTGTATGTAATTGAAAGGCCATAAAATATTTAAGTAATGTAAAAATTTTTGCTGCCTTGGGTTGGCTACACTTGGCGCCCTAGTTACATTTAGTAACCAAATGCCGGCTGTAAATAAAATTACCTGAAGTAACCATAGCAGCCATACATGCATGCTTGTAATAAATGCAATAACATTATATACAATTGCAATTACAGCCAACAACCACAACCTTTTCAAACGGCCTTTAAATTGCCACTCATCGGGCTGTAAGTCCATATAACTTTTTTGAATCAGAATTGAGCAAAGATTGATGCTCATAAAAAGCATAAAAACACTGTTGATAAACGAATCGAATACAAACGATACGATACATAATGCAATAGCCAATAAAAAGTATTTACAAAACAGGTTGTAAAGTTTAATATGATTTGCATTAGGAAATAATGTATCGAAAACTTGATAGTTGCGTTTTAGCTTTGTTGACTGTGTTACCAACGCCCCAATTAGCAACACCTCGAGCATATTTATACCTAATAAAATTGCCAGCATAAAAAAAGTAAAACAGAAAGCATATAATACAACATCGCTTTGCTGCCTGTTATCATTAAACACCAAAATATTTAGCGGTAATTGGCTAATCGGTTTTATATAGAAACTGTGCATTTTGCCATGATACAGAGATTGGAAGCAGCCCGACTCGCGCGAAAAAAGCATACTTCTTAATACTGTATTGTTTTCGGTTTCGGTAAGGATGTTTTCCTGCATGTTGCGCATTGCATCTGAGTGGTACATTACCATGCCTTCGTTGTTAATAATGGCAAATTGATAGCCCGGTGCTGTAATGGTATTTTTTACGGCTGCTAAATCAACACTAATGCAGGCAACGGTATCTGTGCGTTTGGTGGGCATAGATATAACGGTGCGGAAGGTACCCGAAGTCCATGACTGTACGGGGTCTATAAAAAATGAGGCAGAGTCAATAGTATAAGTTCGTTTATCGCGTATGGCCTTAAAGTATTGTCTATCGGCATAGTTGCCCAACAATGGTGGTTTGCCGGTAGTCCAGTTGTTTATTTCATTGCCATTTGAATCAAGCCAAAAAATTTGATGAAACTGATGTTTAATTACGATGCTTATTTTAAACGTATCGTTAAAACTTACAGTGGCATTAGGTGCAAAAAAATTTTTACTAGCTTGAAATTTAATTGAATCGGAAATGTTGGTCGAAATATTAAATAGTTGCATTTGCAACCATTTGTTAGTTGTATATAAACTGTCGGCCTCGGTAAGTGTTTCGCAAATACTTTTCAGTTCGCTATTAATATTGGTGTCTAATTTATTGGCTATTTGATGTTTGATAGATTCATCCTGATTTGGATGAAATACAGGCATACGGATAAGCATATAAGTTATAACACTTACAATAAATAAACAGGATAAGTAAAACGAAGCCGCATCGGTAAAGCCCAGTTTTTGGCGGTTCCCCATCAAAATAATTTTTAGTACCGGTATGCAAAGCAACACCAATGAAGCAAGTACTATTAAAGTAATTACAATGCCGGTAGGTAATGATGTTTTGAGGCTGTTGTATGCACTGCTTTTTATTAATCCACATAACAACCATTTGTTATTTAAATCGAAATTAATGGGTTGTAAAAACGCTTTATACTTAACCCCTCCAATGGTAAGTTCTATTAATTTTCGTGCGCGTATTCCTTTTGTTATTTCCAGTATCGAATCGTTTTTAGTTATCTCAAAACCTGATGGAAATGTTTCGTAAATCACACGGCCACTATCCAATAATAAAAACTCACTAAAATAAACTTGTTGTAATAGTGGCTCAATAAATTGGGAAACAAAGTTTCGGCTTTTATGACTATACATCGAATCGCTACCGGCTTTACTTACTTCCAGTTTAAATTGAATTCCCTTAGCATCATTTACCAACTGAAAAGAGCGCGCATACTTACGCTGCACTTTTTGCATTCTTTTAGTAATATCCTTACCTAAGGTATCGCCTTTTATTTCATTTAATTCAAAATTCTGATTTTGTTGTTCGGCAATATATTTGTTAATGGATGCTTTGCTGTTTTTTGGGTTGGTGTATGCGTCCAGTTGTGTTTCGAGTAAACGGTAGTTGTTATCCAGCTTAACTTTTACATTATTATGTATGCGCTCTAAGTTTCGAAACAGCCGTTCGTTTACTTGCTTTTCGCTTTTAGGTAGATAAAAAAAGTAAAAGATGCTGCCTAAAAAAGCAAGTAAAGCTAACGTTGTAAAAATGCGTTTTTGAACATGATTAAATTGAAATAGCTTCGACATAATTACGGTTATTTAAAGCCAGCCTGTGTAATAACTTGTCAGGCGAATTGTGTGGTGTTTACCTCAAATGTAATGGATGATAAACCTAATGTCAAGGGTGTTTACCCTTGATTTCCCCAATATAAAATCTTATCAATAACTACCAATTCATTTGCAGATAATGCATAATAATTTCAGTAGCGCCCTTTTTTTGCACGATGTAATTTTTGTTCTTCTGCACAATACTTTGATGCAAAATTGTGTTTGCAATAAGTTGTTGTAAAATGTTTTTTAAATCGGTTTCGTTGGTAACAACAAAAGCACCTTTGTTTTGTACCAACTCTTTGGCTTCTACAAACTTTTGATATTTAGGCCCAATAATAATAGGGCATCCATACACAGCAGCTTCCAATGTATTGTGTATGCCTGCACCAAATCCACCACCAATATAAGCCACATATCCATAAGCATATAATGACGAAAGCATACCCATGTTATCAATTATCAGCACCTGTGCATCGGTATCAGTGTTTTGCCATTTTGAGTACCGTACAACTTTTTTCGTAAAAGCATTTTCAATTTGCAGCAAGTGTGCTTCGGTTATTTCATGTGGTGCAATAATTAATTTTACAGGCATGTTTTGTATGGCTGCCAGCAACTTAACATCGACAGGCCAGGTACTGCCTGCAATAAATACTTGTTGGCTTGCACTAAAACTTTCGACTATGGGTAGGCTTTTCCGTTGCAGGCTGTTGGCATAAACCCTATCGAAACGGGTATCGCCACTTACCGTTACATGTGGTATGCTGTGCTTGTATAACAATGCAAGCGATGCCTGATTTTGTACAAAAATATGCGTTATGCGTTGCAGCATATTTTTATGAAACCTGCCATAAAACTGAAAAAATGTTTGTGTAGGTCTAAACACGCAACTAAAATAATAACAGTTAATTTTTCGGTTGCGCAAGTTGCTTATATAGAAATGCCAAAACTCATACTTGACAAAAAAAGCCGCATGTGGCTTTACCAAATCAATAAAAGTGCTTGCATTTTGAGGGCCATCAAGCGGCAGGTAAAAAACAAAATCGGCAACGGGGTCGTGATGCTTTAGTGTATAGCCTGAAGGCGAAAAAAAAGTGAGCACTATTTGGTACTGTGGATATGCTTTGCGTATGGCTTCGATAACCGGTTTGCCCTGTTCAAACTCGCCTAACGATGCACAATGAAACCATAACCGTGGCGCCTTATTATTACCCAGTGTTTGCTTTATATATGAAAAAAGATTTTTACGACCTGATACCCAGGCAGCCGCTTTTTTATTAAAAAACGAAGCCACCCAAATAGCCAAACCATAAGCCTTAATAACTAAAAAGTAAATTACAACCATGTGTGGGGGTGAAGGGTTGATTTAATGTATATTGAAAAGTTGCCTTTTACAAAGCTGTTTCGACAATTTAAAGTGTAAAAGGTTTAGTTTTTATGTTTGATATTAATAGTAAAATTCGCTGGGTGCTTGCTTATACAAAGGCAAAATCCATCCTACCTTAAATCCAATTAAAATATCGGTTCGCTTTTTTGTGTCGGCTATCATCGTATCATGATTATAACTGCGCCTGCTTTGTGTAAAGCCTTCAAATAGTTCGAAACCGCCAAAAAAATTAATGGCCCGTGTATTTCCCAAATATTGATAGCCGATAAACTGATGTAAGGCCAATCCATTACTAAGTCTGTCATACCCTTTGCGGTGTTCTTTATCCAGGTAAGGCACGGTGTTGCCAATTGGGTCAATCTTAATTTTATGTTGCATAAAACCTACACCGGCTTTTATAATAAAACCACTGTTTTTATTGGGGCCTAAAAGCGGCAGCACTTTCGACACATTAAATGTTGCAATATAGCCACGTTCAAATGTGCGTACGGTAGCAAATTTACCATCGTTGCCTATTATAAAACCATCGTTGGTTTGGATGTTTTTAAAAATGTTAGGCTCCTTAATAGTATTGCCAAAAATGTATTCGCCTTCAATACCAAAAATCCAGTTATTAGTGCGTTTCAGTGCACAAGACAGATGAATGTTTACATTATTGCCAAACCTGTCGGCCATATCTCCGGCAGGTGTATATAAACCGGCACCCATGCCCACCAATACGGCATTAATTGACGAGTCTTTAATACTAACCTGTGCCATTAATTGCCGGCTGATAAGAAATAAAAGCAGTAGTATTTTTTTTGTCATAGACTATAAATGGGGGAGCCAAATATAAAGGCTTTTGTGGTTTATTAAAGTGCTATACAAAAGCGTTTCAAAACCATATCCAATTGATATAAATAATTACTTTCGCGCTCGCTTAAAAAAGGTGTTTAGGCTTTCATTTGGCAAAAGGGTTATCGTTATAAAATAATTAAATGATATACCGGTTGATGCCAAACAGTACACATCAGAAATAAAAATAATAAAATGCAAAAAATTGCCATGGTTGACCTTAAGGGTCAATATCAAAAAATAAAACCGCAAGTAGATGCTGCTTTGGCCGGTGTAATTGAAAACACTGCATTTATAAACGGCCCCGAGGTTAAAAATTTTCAGGCCGATTTCGAAAAGTATTTGGGCATTAAACATGTTATACCTTGTGCCAACGGTACCGATGCTTTACAAATTGCCATGATGGCTTTAGGTTTGCAGCCCGGTGACGAAGTAATTACGGCTTCATTTACCTATGTAGCCACTGCCGAAGTAATTGCTTTATTGCAACTTACACCTGTGTTGGTAGAGGTTGATGCGCAAACTTTTACCATTAGCCCGGCAGCCATAGAGGCAGCTATTACGCCTAAAACCAAAGCAATTGTACCCGTTCATTTATATGGCCAATGCGCGCCAATGGAAGCGATAATGGAAATTGCCAAAAAGCATAACTTGTTTGTGATTGAAGATACAGCACAAGCCATAGGTGCCGATTATAAGTTTGCCAACGGTACAACACAAAAAGCAGGCACAATTGGTACCATAGGCTGCACATCGTTTTTTCCATCAAAAAACTTAGGTTGTTATGGCGATGGAGGTGCAATTTTTACGCATGATGATACCTTGGCAGCTAAACTGAGGATGATGGCCAATCATGGTCAGGGTAAACAATATTATCATGATGAAATTGGCTGCAATTCGCGGTTAGATAGTTTGCAAGCTGCGGTGTTGCGTATAAAACTACCCCATTTAGATAGCTATGCAGCCGCACGTAACCAAGCTGCAACCTATTATGATAAAGCTTTTGCCAATAACACTAAAATTCAAACTCCGGTGCGCGCACCATGGAGTACACATGTGTTTCATCAATATACTTTGCAGTTAAATGGCGTTAACCGCGATGGTTTGCGCGAGTATTTGGCTAGCAAAGAAATTCCGGCTATGATTTATTACCCGGTAGCTGTACATCAGCAAAAAGCATATCGAAGCAGCCGCTACCCCGATGGCCACTTCCCTTTAACCGAAGCATTAACCCAATGTGTTATTTCATTGCCCATGCATACCGAACTTACACAAGAGCAATTGGCATACATAACACAACATGTATTAGCATACATTAATCAGTAATTAAAAATTAAAATTAAACACCAAATTATTTTATGAATATAGCAGTAGTTGGAACCGGATACGTGGGCTTAGTTACCGGTACTTGTTTTGCCGAAATGGGTAATCATGTTACCTGTGTGGATATTGATGCCGAAAAAGTGGCAAAAATGCGTAATGGCGTAATACCCATTTACGAACCTCATTTAGATGTATTGTTTGAAAGAAATATAAAACAAGGCCGCTTAATTTTTACTACCGATTTAGCCGAAGGCATTAAAAATGCTTCTATTATATTTTTAGCCTTACCCACGCCCCCGGGCGAAGATGGCAGTGCCGATTTGCGTTATGTATTAGGTGTGGCCAAACAGTTGGGTAATTTAATAACCGATTATAAAATTGTTATCAATAAAAGTACGGTGCCCGTTGGTACTGCCGAAAAAGTACATGCAGCCATTGCCGCAAACTGTAAAGCCGACTTTGATGTAATTTCGAACCCTGAGTTTTTGCGCGAAGGTTTTGCTGTTGACGATTTTATGAAACCCGACCGTGTGGTAATTGGTACAAAAAGCGAACGTGCCCAAAAAGTAATGAGCGAACTTTACGCCCCATTTGTACGACAAGGCAACCCCATTTATTTTATGGATGAGCGTAGTGCCGAACTTACCAAATATGCAGCCAATGCTTTTTTAGCAACTAAAATTACTTTTATGAATGAGATTGCTAACCTATGCGAAAAGGTTGGCGCTAACGTAGATAGTATCCGTATTGGTATTGGCAGCGATGCACGCATAGGCAAACGGTTTTTATTTGCCGGTATTGGCTATGGTGGCAGTTGTTTCCCTAAAGACGTGCAAGCTTTATCAAAAACAGCAACTGAATATCAATACGACTTTAAAGTACTTGAAGCTGTAATGGATGTAAACGAACGCCAAAAAACAGCCATTGTTGCAAAAATTAAAAAGTATTTTAATAACGATTTAAAAGGCAAAAAAATAGCCTTATGGGGATTGGCATTTAAGCCCGATACCGATGATATACGCGAAGCCCCGGCTTTATATATTATTGACGAGCTTATTGTAGCCGGTGCAACCGTAGCTGCTTTCGACCCCGAAGCCATGCCCAATGTGAAAAAGCAAATTGGTAATATAATTACATACACTGCCGATCAGTATGAAGCATGTAACCAGGCCGATTGTTTGCTTATTGCAACGGAGTGGAGCGTTTTTCGTACGCCTGAATTTGATAAGATAAGTGCCTTACTTAAAAACAGAGTAATATTTGACGGACGCAATTTGTATGAAAATGAAAAGATGCGCGAACTTGGTTTTTATTACAATAGCATTGGCCGCGATGTGGTAGTTGCTTAAGTAAAACAAAATGGTTTTAATTTTAAAACCGAAGTCGTCATCTAACGGACACTACATTACCAAACAAAAAACGCTGTACTGTTAGCCATAACAGTACAGCATTTTTTGTTTTTGACGTGGATTTTTTACTTGTATAAGTTGCCGTGTATTTAAGCATACACATTACCCAACGACAAACTAATTGTAGCAAACACAAACTGAGCCTGCATATGAATCAGTAATAGCTAAGGCATGGCCCATTTCACCTCTCACATTTCACCTTTCCATTGTCACCTAACCACTAACCACTTATCGCTAACAACAAACCACTAATCACTCCTTCACAAACCTGCCATAATATATTTTGTCGCCTTGTTGTAAATGCAGTACGTATAAGCCCGGTGTTAGTGTGCTAATATCAATGGTGGAGGAATTGGTATTTTGCATT
>JAEUTH010000010.1 GCA_016788165.1 Bacteroidia bacterium
AGGGCTGCCATAAGTTTGGTAAAAAATTACATGGCCTAAGGTATTTACCTTCAGGGCAAAGGCATTGTAATCGGTAGTAACTTGTTGTGCGCTATCGGTATTGGTTTTGCCTGTAATTAAGTAGTAGTTGCCATTTGTAACCGTTACACTATAGGCGGTTTCGGTGCCGGGCATGGCGTATGTTTTTGTCCACAGGGTATCGCCTGTGGCATTGAGTTTAATCAGTAAAATGTCTTTGGTATTGTTGTCGTTGGTGGTAATGCCGCCAACAATAAAACCACCGTCAAAAGTTTTTGAAACCGAAAAGCCGGCATCGTAAGCGGGTGTGCCGTATTGCTGTGTCCATAAAGGACTTTGGCCTTGCAGTTGCATTGCCATCAGTATCAAAATAAGTAAAATATTACTTGCACAACTGCTGATTTTTGTTGTGTGTGTGTGATTTTTTCATAATTACTACGTTTTTCATAACAGATAAAATTAAAGGGTTAAGTGAAACTTGGTTTTGAAAGTGGTAAAGATAAAAAAGGAGTTGAGAGTTGAAAGGGGTGAGTGGTGAAAGCACTTAAAGTTATTTGCGTTAAGTACTGCCAGGGCGTTGGTGCAGGTGTAGTTTTTTTTCCTCTAAAAAATAAGTTAGCTGACTTATATAAGCATCTAATTCATGGGCCGATACCTGAAAGTAATTGGCATACTCCATTAAATTGTTTTCATTTAATTTATCCATACGCATTGTATTTATTAAACCCAGTATTGAAGCAACCGGCCGTCTTATTTTATGCGACATGGCAAACAACATTTCTTCTAATGCTTTGGTATAATGTTGTTTTTGCGTTTCGGCTAACTTTATATCGCTAATGTCTTGTGTGGTTCCTTTTATAAATATAACCTGTCCTTCAAGGTTTCTTTGCACCGTACCCTGCCCCAGCACCCAAATAATTTGTCCATTAGGGCGTATCACCCTGTATTCGATGCTCCCTTCTTTGCCTTGCTTTATTGCATCTGTTAGCATTTTGCGCACTGCTCCAATATCATCCGGATGGGTTTGGTTTTGCCACATTTCAAAGGTTATTTCTTTTTTTTCTATACCGAAGAGGCGAAACATCTCATCTGACCAATAAAATGTATCGTTTTTTAAATCCCATTCCCAGCTTCCGATTTTGGCAATTAACTGGGCCTCTAATAATCTGCGTAATGTTTTTTCATGGAGCTTATCTATCTCAATAGCTTTTGCCTCGGCATCAATTCGCTCTTTTCGCATTACCATTTGTTTCATAACCATTGAGGCAAGCAATTTTAATACACGTTCCTGCTCTTTACCAAAGCTGCGCGGTTTCGAGTCCATAGCGCATAAAGTACCTAATGTAAATCCATCTGGTGTTTGCAGTGGTACACCTGCATAGAACCGCATATAAGGGTTATTGGTTACCATTGGATGTTTCGAAAACGATGCATCCTCCCATGTGTCGTGTACTACTTTTACCAAAGTTGGATTATCAAGAGCAAATTTGCAAACCGATATGGCCAATGGTACTTGTTTTACACCGATACCTTTTTGGGCTTTAAACCATATCCTGTCTTCGTCAATAATTGATATAGCCGAAATAGGCATTTCCAAAATTGCAGAAGCTAACTCCACAATTTGCGTAAATTCACGCTCCGGTGCAGTATCTAAAATATTAAACTGTGATAAAACAGCTAAGCGTTTAGCTTCAAGGGTTTGCATTTTGTCAAAAATTAGGTAGTTGTGGTTTGTATGTGCGGTTTGGCCAATTTACTACAATTGCTACATAATAACACAAATAAATGTGGCTTAGTAAAAACGATGTGCTATTTATTTGGAAGTATTGAGTTAATTCATACATTTGCCGTCCCAAAAAATAAAACATCTTCAAAAACACAAGCGATGTTAACATCAGAAGCAAAAAAAGAAATTTTTAAAACCTACGGTGGTAGCGAAACCAATACAGGCAGTGCCGAAAGCCAAATAGCCATGTTTAGCAAACGTATCAGCGATTTAACCGCACACCTTAAAATACAACCAAAAGATTTTTCAACGCAACGTTCATTAATTAAGTTGGTTGGTCAACGCAGAAGCCACTTAAATTTTTTAATGAAAAATGATATTGAACGGTATCGTGCTATTATTAAGCA
Source organism: Bacteroidia bacterium (assembly GCA_016788165.1). GTDB lineage: Bacteria > Bacteroidota > Bacteroidia > AKYH767-A > OLB10 > JAEUTH01. The sequence goes on from JAEUTH010000010.1 coordinate 2,152, forward strand.
ATTAGGTATCAGAAAATAAACAGCAGCAACATCAAAAAGGCAATTGTAAAATTGCCTTTTTTGTTATTTACCGTAAAGGCGCAAATGAATGTATTGCGCTTTTTTGGTTTAAATAATTGTTTCAAATCAACTCAATAAACAATTCATAATAAATAACAGGCAGGCCAAAAGAGGAAGCCGGCCACAAACTTTAAAACTATGTCACAAAAACCCATTAATCACACTTTTCAACTGCCCGATGGTCGTCCGATCTCAATTGAAACCGGCAAGCTTGCCAAACAAGCCGATGGAAGCGTTGTGGTAACCATGGGCAACTGTATGCTTTTAGCTACTGTATGCGCCAATAAGGAAGCCAAACCCGGAGTTGATTTTTTACCCCTAAGTGTTGATTATCAAGAGAAATATGCTGCTGCCGGTCGTTTTCCCGGTGGTTTTTTCAGACGTGAAGCACGTTTGTCGGAGTATGAAATTTTAATCAGCCGTATTGTTGACCGTGCCTTACGTCCATTATTTCCGGAAGATTATCATGCCGATGTACAGGTAATGATTACCCTCATATCAGCCGATAAAGATATTATGCCCGATGCCTTAGCCGGTTTGGCTGCATCAGCAGCTCTAACATTAAGTAACATACCATTTAACGGGCCTATTTCAGAAGTACGCGTAGCACGTATTGATGGCAACATGGTAATAAACCCAACCATTAAAGATTTAGAGCGTGCCGATATTGATTTAATTGTTGCAGGCAGTGCTGATAATATTGTGATGGTTGAAGGCGAGATGAGCGAAGTAAGCGAAGCAGATATGGTAACAGCCATTAAAACTGCCCATGATGCCATTAAAAATCAATGCCAGGCCCAATTAGATTTGTTAGCCAAATGTGGTGGTGTTGAAAAACAAACCTACAGCCATGAAACACATAACGATGATTTGCGTAAAAAAGTAAGCGATGCAACCTATCAAAAGGTATATGAAATTGCCTTGGCCGGTAACCCAAACAAAACCTTACGTGCCGAAGCATTTAAAAATGTTTTGAACGAATTTGTTACCACACTTACCGAAGATGAATTAGCACAGATGGAGCTGGTAAAAAAATATTACCACGATGTTGAATATGATGCGGTTCGTAATGCGATATTAAATGAAGGCAAACGCTTAGATAAACGCCAAACTACAGAAATACGACCTATTTGGTGTGAGGTAGATTATATACCATCGGCACATGGCAGTTCTATATTTACACGTGGCGAAACACAATCGTTAACCACCGTAACCTTAGGGGGTAAAATGGAAGAACAAATTATTGACGGTGTAATGTTCGAAGGGATGAATAAGTTCTTGTTGCATTATAATTTCCCGGGTTTTTCGACCGGTGAGGTTAGGCCAAACCGTGGTACAGGTCGCAGAGAAGTAGGCCATGGCAACTTAGCCATGCGCAGTATTAAAAAAGTATTACCACCCGAGTCAGAAAATCCATACACCATAAGAGTAGTGAGCGATATTTTAGAGTCGAATGGCTCGTCAAGTATGGCTACGGTTTGTGCAGGATCGCTGGCATTAATGGATGCAGGAGTAAAATTACGCAGCACCGTTGCCGGTATTGCTATGGGTTTAATTAGCGATGGCAAAGGAAAATTTGCTGTACTAAGCGACATTTTAGGTGATGAAGATCACTTGGGCGATATGGACTTTAAGGTTACCGGAACAAAGAACGGTATTGTTGCATGCCAGATGGACTTAAAAGTGCAAGGCTTGCCTTATGAAGTTTTAGCACAGGCTTTGGAGCAAGCGCGTTTAGGCCGTTTACATATTATTGGCGAAATGGAAAAAGTAAAATCAGTTGCCAATGACGACTACAAACCACATGCACCACGCATTACCGAAATTATTATTGATAAAGAGTTTATTGGTGCAATTATCGGTCCCGGTGGTAAAATTATTCAGGAAATGCAACGCGAAACCGGTACTACCATTACGATTGAAGAAAAAGACAACCGTGGCTATGTACAAATTGCTGCCGTTGGTAGAGAAGGCATGGATGCAGCAATTGCACGTATCAGAGCTATTGTGGCAGTGCCTGAAGTAGGTGCAGATTATACAGGTAAAGTAAAAAGCATACAATCGTATGGTGCTTTTGTTGAGATTATGCCTGGCAAAGATGGCTTGCTACATATATCTGAAGTAGCCCATGAGCGACTTGCCAATTTAGATGGTATTTTAAAAGAAGGCGATGTAATACAAGTAAAATTGATTGGCGTTGATGAGAAAACAGGCAAATTAAAATTATCACGTAAAGTGTATTTACCAAAGCCCGAAGGCATGCCCGAGCGTCCACCCCGTACCGAACGTCCTGACAGACCCAAGCATCATGGTCCAAGGGATGAAAAATCGAATGGCGAAAATCGCAGTAGCGAGCACAACCGTCCGCAACGGAAACCGGCCAGTCCCGAAACCGAAAATTAAATAAAAAAACCCCGCTTAGCGGGGTTTTTTTATTTGTCAGGCATTGCTTTTAAATATTCATTTCTGCACAAAGCAAATAAGTATAAATCAACATAAGCATCATTAATAAACGCTGCTTGTTTCAAAGTGGCTTCTAAATTAAACCCAAGCTTTTGAGCAATTATTACACTGGCTCTATTATTAAGTTGGCATTTTAACTCAATGCGGTTAATAGTTGTCGTTGAAAAAGTATAGGCTATAAGTGCTTTGGCGCATTGTTGAATAATGCCATTGTTTTGATAATTTGAATCGAGCCAATAGCCTATTTCGGCAATATAATTTTGAGAATCTAAATTATACAATCCAATTCGGCCGGTTAATTTTCCTTCATAAATAATCATTAATGGAATGCTTTGCCCATTGCTATATTGAAGTAAAGATGCAGTAATAAAGTTTTTGGTAAATGATACATCTGTTGCTTTATCTAACCAGTTAAGCCAGGGCCTTAAGTGCATTTTGTTTTTTATAATTAACTGAAACAAAGGCTCGGCCATGTTTAAATCGGGCAACACCAACTTTAGTGTATCGTTGATAGAAATCATTTATGTTAGGGTTTTAATAGTGATTAAAGCTTGAATAATTTTTCGTTGTAAAAATTGATTATCATCACCATTAAAACAAATGTATGGAACAGCTATTTTTAACGGAGTCGATGCACCATTTAAATACGTACATGCAGCGTATCGAAACCGCATGTGCGGCTTTAAGCGAAGCTGAAATTTGGTGGCGTCCACATCAGCGCGCATTATCCATAGGAACTACTTTACTGCATCTGAATGGTAACATCACACAGTGGGTAATAAGTGGGCTTTACGGGCAACCCGATAACAGAAACCGTGCTGCCGAATTTGACAATAGCCTGCAACCCGAAAAATTATTTTTATTGGAACAGTTGAAGCAAACTATTGGTAAAGCCAATACGGTTATTATAAATTTGAATGAAGCAAAACTCATGTCAGCCTATAGTATTCAGGGATTTGAAACTACAGGTTTGCAAGCAACTTATCATGTAGTTGAACATTTAAGCTGGCATTGTGCACAAATAACATACATCAGTAAATTGTTGCAAGGCGAAAGTTTCAACTTTTCATTTTATAATACGGAGGCTTTAAATAACAGTAAGAATAAATAGTTTGACCGGTTTGGCATTCGGTTAATACAAATATGAAAGGATAGGAAAGCATCTGGTTTATGCTCGATAACCGTAAGGCTATTTTTTATATTTTGTCTTTTAAGTGCCTAAAGACATAAAGTATAATTAAGGATTTTTACGGATAAGATTTTTCACATGCAATTACCAACGCAATGCACGTTGGACAAATTGATTACTGAAGCTACAAACGGAGATAGTTTACAAACAAACCAAAGCAAATGCAACCCACTAACAACTAACTACTTATCGCTAACAACAAACCACTAATCACTCCTTCACAAACCTGCCATAATATATTTTGTCGCCTTGTTGTAAATGCAGTACGTATAAGCCCGGTGTTAGTGTGCTAATATCAATGGTGGAGGAATTGGTATTTTGCATT
>JAEUTH010000026.1 GCA_016788165.1 Bacteroidia bacterium
GTTATCAAGGATAGAATACGCCAAATTAGACAGCTTGGGCAATATTTATAATTACCAGGGCATACCCTATATACAACCCCAATTGGTAAGTGTGCACCCCAACCCGGCAAGTAATCAGTTGACAATTGATAATTTACAATTGACAAATAAACCGTTTACCCTTACTGTATATGATGTTTTGGGTAAAGCGCACTTAACGCAAAACACCCATACCACAACATTAGATATTAGCACAATAACACCGGGCTTATACGTACTGCATTTACAACAAGACGATAAAATATATTATGGCAGGTTTGTGAAAGAGTGATTAGTGGTTAGTGGTTAGCGATAAGTGGTTAGTGCATTAAATGGTACAATGCAAATGGCTTCAATTTTTGAATCATTTAAAAATATCTACTGACATTTTAGTAAAAAAAAAAACAGGCTGCAAGCAATACGCTTACAGCCCGTTATGTCATTTAAAATGTATTCAAATTACTTGGTAATCACCATTAATTTTGTATCAACTGCAATACCATTTACCTGAAGCGAATAGGTGTATGTGCCTTGCTTTAATTCTTGGGCATTAATTGTAACCATTCCATTTTTGGCCGGATTTACATTTAAGTTTTTTACCTGATTGCCATTTAAATCGCGTACAACAATTTGTGCTAAACCATTTTCGCTTAACTGATAACGGATAGTAGTAGCATTATTAAATGGATTGGGTTGATTTTGAAATAAAACATTACTTGCTAATCCGCTGCTTTGTTTTTCAGTTGAAACATTGGTATTACCTGTAACATTTTGCAGTGTTTGTTCAACAATTTCTAAACGTGCTTTTAGGTTTGTATTTTCAAATTGTAATTGCTGACAAAGCACGTTTAAGGAAATATTCGATTCGTTTAAATGCTGAACGTCATTATCTAACGACTTAATACCCACCAACAATAAGCCCTGCATTTCGGCCAAACTTACGCCCAAACGTAAGTCGGAAACCTGACCGGGTTTTTCAAAAATTTGTGCTTGCAACTCGGCAGGTAACGATTGTGCTATTACACCAATATGTGGCACCTTGCGTGTAGCCTCGGTTTCATGGTTATATCGGAACGTAGCCGACTCAATGTTGCGGATATAATTCATATACTTGGGGTACTGGTCCCTTGTAATATCCACTATCTCTTTTTTCATACGTCTGTCGCTGGCTACATTAAATGCACTTGCATTTACTTCGGCAAATGCGCCTGTTTCATCGGCAACCTGTATGCCCCTTATAGACAAACCGGAAGTAATGCCATAAATAATAGTATACTCTGCCGTAGCATCTGAGTATAAATTAATGCCGGGGTAGTACAAAGCACCTAAATTACCTATGGTTAAACTATTATCCGTTTTGCTGGCAGGTGGGTTGTTTATACGATCTGAATTTAATCCTGTAAATCCATAAGTTTGATTGATATGTAACCGAACATTTCCCGGGCCATCTTTTATTCTGAAATTATCATTACCACTAAAACATCCGGTTTGCCATAAATCGGTTAGGCCGGTTTTGTAGTTTACCAAACAGTTTGTCGAAGCCAACGACCTTGATAATATTAAATTAGAGCTGCCCGAAGTTGTACTTTGTATGCGAAAACTACAGTTAGCCGCCTGCTTAATATCTAAAGCATAGGTAGGCGCTGGTGTGCCAATTCCTACTTTATCATTCGGAAACTGCAGGCTGGTTACACCGGTTACATTGTTTCTAACCCATTGTGCTGATGCAGGCAAAACAAACATCATACAAACAATAGTAATTACGGAATTAATTAGATTTTTTCTCATAACATTAGGTTTTAAGTGAATAAATAAATTGGAGCATTGCAGGCATTTCATTTTACAACTTACTAAAAATGCCATACATGTTTAACACAATATATAATCAGAAAAAATAAAAATGCAACCTGCTTTTGATGAAACAAATCAATTTTTGGGTTAAGTGTCTGAAGTGATTTGAAGAATAAATATTTCTGACAGGTACTTGAAATATTATATATCACTACTGATTAAATTTAAACGGCAATAAAATCTTTAGCCTAATTGATATTGTCATCTACAACAAAATAGAAAAATGGAGTATTTAATTTAAAATTGCAGCCGCATTTAAAGCAACTCTTTTTACACATTACCTTAATTACAACACTTGAAACCAGCAATACCTAAAGGCATGCGCGATTTTTCACCGTCAGAAATGGTGAAACGTCAATATATTTTTGAAACCATTAAAAAGGTTTACAACCGGTTTGGCTACCAACCCATAGAAACGCCTGCTATGGAAAACACCGAAACCCTTTTAGGCAAATATGGTGACGAGGGCGACAAACTTTTATTCAGAGTATTGGACAATGGCAACCCGCTCAACCAAATCACATCAGCCGAGTTAGCGGCAAGGTTTGGCGCATCGCTTTTTGATTCTGCTGCATTTGTAAATCACATTTCGGGTAAAGGCTTACGTTACGATTTAACGGTACCCTTTGCTCGTTACGTGGTAATGCATCAAAACGACATTACCTTTCCGTTTAAACGCTATCAGATACAACCTGTATGGCGGGCCGATAGGCCACAAAAAGGACGCTACCGCGAATTTTATCAATGCGATGCCGATGTAATTGGCAGTAACTCGCTTTTAAATGAATTTGAGCTAATTCAAATGATTGATGAGGTTTTTACTGCCTTGGGATTAAAAGTATTAATCCAACTTAACAACCGTAAAATATTGCAAGGCATAGCCGAATACATTGGCGAAACCGAAAAAATTATTGAGATAACAGTTGCTATTGATAAGCTCGATAAAATTGGGCTTGACCAGGTAAATAATGAATTGCGCAGTAAAGGCATTTCCGAAACAGCTATTGAAAAACTGCAACCGGTTATTCAATTAAAAGGCACTACAACTGAAAAAATTAATGCACTTAAAAATATTTTAGCTCAATCGCCTGTGGGCCTTAAAGGTATTGAAGAGCTAACTTATATTTTTGATTTGTTGCAGCAACTACCTTTGCAAAGTGCACAATATGAATTAGAACTTACGCTGGCACGCGGATTAAATTATTACACAGGTGCCATTATTGAAGTTAAAGTAAATGATTTACGAACAGACTTTAGCAGCAGTGTTTTAGGCGGTGGCCGCTATGATGACCTTACAGGTATTTTTGGCTTACCCAATGTATCGGGCGTAGGTATTTCTTTTGGTGCCGATAGAATTTATGATGTTTTAAATGCCTTAAATCTTTTTCCGGAAAATGTAGCGGCAACTACCAAACTTTTATTTGTAAACTTTGGCAGTAATGAAGAAAAGTATTGCCTTCAATTGCTTGGCAAAATCAGAAAACTAGGTATAACGGCTGAGTTATTTCCCGAAGCGGCTAAGATGAAAAAACAAATGGGCTATGCCGATGCAAAAAAAATTCCTTTTGTTGCCATAATAGGCGATGAAGAAATTAAATCTCAAACCATCACTTTAAAAAACATGACAACAGGCATGCAGGATAAAGTTGATTTCGAAACATTGGTACAACAACTAAGTTGATATACGCTTATAAATCCAATTAAAATTTAAAGATCCCATACGCATTAAAAAATTGAATTTTTAATAAAATTAATTTGCTGATTAATAATATAAACCAAATGCCAGTCCATTACATCTCCTCGCAACATTTAGATTTTGATACCATTAAAAATATCATCAACCAACAAACACGTTTGGCATTAAGTGATGATGCTATTAAACGTATTGAGCATTGCCGCAGTTACTTAGACAAAAAAATGCAGCAACAAACCGATGCTATTTACGGCATCAATACGGGCTTTGGCTCACTTTATAATAAATCAATCAGCAACGATCAATTAGAACAATTACAAGCCAATTTGGTTATGAGCCATGCTTGCGGCTGTGGCACTGAAGTACCTCAAGAAATAGTAAAGCTGATGTTGTTTTTAAAAATACAGGGCTTAAGTTATGGCAATTCAGGCGTGCAATTAATTACAGTACAACGATTGATTGATTTTTTTAACAACGATGTTTTGCCGGTAATTTATACACAAGGCTCATTAGGTGCATCGGGCGATTTGGCACCATTGGCGCATTTAAGCTTACCCTTGTTAGGTTTGGGTCAGGTGTATTACAAAGGCATTAAGCAACATACAAACCTTGTATATAAAGCGTTAGGTTGGCAAGCCATTCAACTTAAATCAAAAGAAGGTTTGGCTTTATTAAACGGCACGCAGTTTATGAGCAGTTATGCCACCTGGTGTTTAATTAAAGCCGAAGAAATAACGGGTCTATCCGATAAAATTGCTGCTTTAAGTTTAGATGCTTTTGATGGACGAATCGAACCTTTTAATCATTTCATACAACAAGTTAGGCCGCATAAAGGACAAATAGAAACGGCAATCACATTCCGCCAACTTTTAAAAGATTCAGAAATTATTTCACAAAAGAAACAGCATGTGCAAGACCCCTACTCTTTCCGTTGCATACCACAAGTACATGGTGCCAGTAAGGATGCTATTAACCATGTGGCACATGTGGTATTTACCGAAATTAATTCGGTTACCGATAACCCAACCATTTTTCCGGATGATGATTTAATAATCAGTGCCGGTAATTTTCATGGACAACCACTGGCATTGGTGTTAGATTTTTTAGCAATTGCCTTAGCCGAATTAGGCAACATATCCGAGCGCAGAACCTATTTGCTGATATCCGGCCAACGTGGTTTACCATCGTTCTTAGTAGCCAATGCAGGACTTAACAGTGGCTTTATGATTCCACAGTACACGGCTGCTTCAATCGTATCGCAAAACAAGCAGTATTGTACACCGGCATCTGTTGATTCAATTGTTTCGTCAAACGGACAAGAGGACCATGTAAGTATGGGTGCCAATGCAGCTACAAAATGCTGGCATGTGGTTAACAATGTACAAACCATTTTAGCAATCGAAATGCTTAATGCTGCACAAGCCTTGCATTTCAGACGTCCTTTAAAGTCTTCGCCAATGCTCGAAGCGTTTTTTAGCGATTACCGCAAACAAGTAAGTTACTATGATAACGACAGGGTTTTATTTGAAGACATTGAAAAAAGCCATATCTTTTTATTTGGTAAAAAATAGCAAACTGGCAGGTTCTATTTTGCCTGATACATATCGTATTTAATCAAAACTATTTCGCATAAAAAAAGGAGGCTGTGCCTCCTTTTTTACTTGAATGCTAATCAGAAATTATTTTGCCGAAGTTGTTGCGCCTGCAGCTTTAACCACTTTTACCAACTCAACATCAAATACCAATGTAGTGCTTGCCGGTATTACAGGCGCATAACCACGCTCGCCATAAGCAACAGCCGATGGTGTGATTAAAGTAGCTTTGCCACCAGATTTCATTAATTTAAATGCTTCTTCCCAGCCCGGAATTACCATTTGCTGGCCTAACGGAAATGTGATGGGGTCTTTTCCGGTTGATTCGTCAAATACGCGGCCATCTAAAAACTTACCTACATAATGTACCGATATCGAATCGCCATCAGCAGGTGTAACTCCAGTACCGGCAGTAGTTTCAATATAAATTAAGCCACTTGCTGTTGGTGTTGCCGTAATGTTGTTTTTTTGAATATAAGCAGCCAACGATTTTGTTTCGGCTTCTTTAAGCATATTGCTTCTTTGGGCTTCAGTCATGATGCTATGTAACTTAACTTCAAATTTTATTTTGCTTCCCTTAGGTACAAAAGGTGGTAAATCCTGACCAATAGTTTTTAAGAAAAACGAATCGGCACTGGCTATAAATGTTGCACTATCACCTGCACTCATCAACATCATACCTTCTTCGATACAACCTTTGCATGTAGGTTTGCTTAGTTTAACTACAGCACCTGTATCTCTGTCCATAGAGCGGAAGAAAACCGAATCGCTGTCGTTCTTCACAATTTTATATACAATATCGCAGCGCATAATATCACCTTCTTTAGGTTTGGGGCCGCTGTTGTTTGTGTGGATCATATACTCCAAACCACCGGCTGTTTTTTGAATTCCTTTTTTACAAGATGCAGCTAATACCACTGCAGCAACCACACAAAGGTGGATAAGCGACTTTTTCATTTTTACTTTTTTGAATTATTAATTTGATTTTGTTTGATGTTATTAATTTTGAATGTGCAAAACAGGGTGCTTTCGGGTGGAATATTTGCATCGCCACTTAAACCATAGGCAAGGTGTACGGGCAATACTGCATGGGCCGAATCGCCTGCATGCATCAGTTGCACCAGTTCATGTAAGCCTGTTGGTATATCGGCCATGCCTACTGTAAACCGCATCTGATTGTTTGATTGGCACAGTTTGTCATTTAACAGATATAAATGGTAGGTAGCTGTTACTTCATCACCATTAACAGGTGTATAACCATTACTACTGCTGTATATTTTATAGCGTAGTCCGGTGGGTGTTTGTTGAAGTTTTAAATTTTTTTGAACCAGAAAAGTATCAATTATAGCAGCCTCTTCTTTTACATAGCTTTTATGTGCAGCAACTAACTGATTGCTAAGTTGTGCTTGCTTTTGTGCAAACTCCTCGGTTTGTTTCGACTTGCAACCTATGCAAGAAGCGCTAACAACTAAGCTGGTTAAAAAGTAAAGGCTTTGCCTAAGCATTATACTAACTGGTTTTCGTAAAAGGGCAGCAAAGCTATAAATTTTGTTATGGTTTGTTCCAGATTTTCGGGGCTCTTGCCGCCTGCTGCATTTAGGTGGCCACCACCGTTGAAATGCGCTGCTGCTAAGGCTTTTACACTAAAAGTACCTTTTGATCTGAACGAAATTTTAACACCATTATCTTGTTCGGTAAAAAAGGCTGCCATGCGCATACCTTTAATGCCTAAGGCATAATTTACAATGCCTTCGGTATCACCCGTTTCATGTTTAAACAACTTTAATTCGGCTGATGTAACTGCTATGTAAGCTATATTATAAGGTTGCAACACCACCAGTTTCTGTTCCAAACAGTAGCCTAAAAAACGCGTACGGCTTTCAGAAAAATTATCGTAAATTTTTTCATGTATTTCATTGGGTACCACACCGGTATCAATCAAATGTGCGATAATGCGATGCACATCGCCTGTAGTGCTCGAAAATTTAAAAGAACCCGTATCGGTTAAAATTCCCGTATATATATTTTGTGCAGCAGCCAATGAAAGTTTATAATCGGCATACATGGCAAACATAAACCGGTAAACCAACTCGCAGGTTGATGATGCTTCGTTAAATGAAAAAGTTACATCACAAAAGTCAGTTGGCTGTAAGTGATGGTCAATCATAACCTTTATAGCATCGCTTTGTAATAATGCATGTTGCATACCTTCTACCCTTGTTGCATCATTAAAATCAAGTACAAAAATTAAATCGGCATGCAGTAAACAGTTTTCAGCTTCGGCTTGATGTGTTTCGAAGTTTAATACAATTTCATTACCGGGCAACCAAAATAAAAACTCGGGATATAAACTGGGAGCCACCACCGTAACATGATGTCCATAAGCCAAAAAGAAATCGTACAATGCCAATGCCGAGCCCATGGCATCGCCATCAGGTTTATAATGCATCACAATTGAAATATTATTAGGCTTCGACAACTGTAAACGCAAGCCATTTATCTCACGTTCATTAAAATGGGGTATCATGCAATAAAAAATTTAGGCCAATATAATCAGCTACATTTAAAATGCACAACGAATCATGATTCGTGTGGTTGCTTACCTATTTATTAATAATGCATTTTATGAATTTAATATCTTGCTTCATGTTTAAACAACATACATACCAACCATTAGTTAACGATGAAACATCAATTTTTAAAATATGTGCATCGCTAACGTAAGGTAGCAAAACCTGCTCACCCCATATATTAATAAAACTAATAGCACTTACTGACGAAGCATTTTTTAACTGTACATTAAAATAATCTTTAGCCGGATTTGGAAAAGCGTTTAATGTGGTTTGATTTACCTCAACGCCTGCTAATGAAGTAAAATAAGGCAATTTAATATTGTCTAAAAAAGCGGCATCATTACCGCTGCTTGTAAAGGCGTCTTTAATATAACTCCACTTAAAATTATAGTAGCCGGCAGGCACTGCATAACTATAGTAGCTAAAAGGGTTTTGGCCACTTAAAGCAAGTTGCTCAATTCCGTTGATATAGAAACGCAAAAAATCGTATTGCGGTTCGCTGCTTGTTGCGGCATAAAATGATATGCTGTCGGCCCATGCAACCACACCTTCAATAAACATAGTACTGGTTTCATTATCATCAACAATACCACTGCGCGCTGCAAAGTTTTGTTGTTGTACCACGCTGTTTTGCGTGAGCCATGGAATATTATTAAACTTCCATGGAAAACGTTGCATGGTATTGCTTTCAAAATCTTCGAACCAAACATTTGTGTAGTAAACACTATTATAAGTATGCATTATGCCATGATGCTGTAAGCTATATTGTACAGGTAATAAGGCGCCTGTAGTGGCATTGGAGTCAACCTGTACATCATACAACCTGTAAACCGTATCGCTTACTTGCAAACCGAACCCACCTGCCGTTGCCGAATTAAAAATCAAGTTACTGTTACTGTAAATGCTATCGCTAACAAATACATCGGTATGGCCGTTATTAGTTATTGCAACTTGTAGTTGCGCATGCTCGCCTGCATCTAAAACGCCATTATTAACAATGCTGTCTATTACGTTTATACCGATAATTCGTATTTCGGGTGCATAACACTTTATAGAAAAAACTTGTTGTTGTACATTCTGCAAACTATCGGTAAACGTTATCGTAAACGCAGCCTGATATCCATCCGGTACTTTTGCATTTACACTTACCATACATGCATTGTTATTTGTAACAGTTGATTGTGATGCAATGTTAGGCCATGTTACAGTATTATTTGTAATCTGAATTAAAGTGTCGCTGCTGTTAATAGAAGCATTAACCTGAGTTGCTTGGGCATTTCCAAAATTTGTAACCTCCAATGACAGACTAAATGTTTCGGCAAAATCGGCCAAGCCATTGTTATTGGCATTGCTATCGTTAACTAAAACTGCCGTTGCAGCCAGCATGCTACCACTTGCAGTTAATACCGGAATTTTGGTTAAGTAAGGTATGCCATTGTGTGCTGTAACAGTTAGTATTAACGTATCGGCATTGCTTATGGGGCTAAAATGGATTATACCTGTACTGTCAATTTGTGCAACTGCTAAAATTTGCCCTTGTTGCATTATACAGGCTGTGGCATGCACAGCATTTACATTTACTGTTAACTTCGTAGCTCCCAAATAAGTTACACTGTCATGTGCGGTTGTAATCAAGTACGGTTTTTTATTCCGAATTTGTAGTGATGGGTCGCCAAAGGTATGCCAGGTAGCTGTCATTACATAACCACCATTGCCATAATTATTGTTCATTTTAATACAGCCGCCAACCGATAGTGCTGCAAATGTTTTAGGCAAAACCGAATCGGCTGAAAGCAAGTGCACCATTTCTTCCTGTGCACACATAGGTGGTATCCATGTTTGATTAATAGATGCCATAAAAGTTGCTACACAACCGGTTGGTCCTGTAGTATCGGTTGCTTGTAACAATGCTTCGGCAATGCAGGTACCGTTGGTAAAATCGCCATTAACGCATGCTACGGCCCAAAAAAATGGCCAGCATTTATTCTGCAGCAGTGCAACATCAGTATTTGAAAAATTGGTGGTTACGCATGCATTTTGCACACCATGGCCACAGTATGTAATAACCGAACGGCCATCATTTATTGCATTGCTTAGATGTGTTGCGGTAGGATTTCCATTGGCATCGGCACCACCCTGGCTGCCATCATACAACTCGTCAAATAATGTAAAACCATTGTTAAGTGCATGCGCCCTTATGATGTTGCGTTCAAAATCCCAATCGGCCAAACCGTATAAGCCTGTGCCTGCACCTTGTGTAGATCCGATAGCTATTCCTTTTTCAGGCCAACTACCAGTATCTGGGTTTTGTTCATAGGCAATACTTCGCTGTACCTGTGTTTGAATTTGACTTGCATTTTGTGCACACATGCGCCCTACCAAAACTTCGGCATAGGTATCGTTTCCATCAATAAATCCGTATGATGGATCGCTGCTGCCGCCTGCTACTGTTGGGCTTGTAATATGTTGTGCATCGCCTACAAGTAAAACATAACTGATATTTTTTTGATGATACTGCTGTGTAATAAAATCCTTAATCACCACATCATCATTTCCAATACTGTTTATACTTACCATGTTTACATCCATACCGGTTTGTTTTTTCCAGTTTATAAATGGCTCCATAGCATTCATAAAAGCCGGGTTAGCAATAATGAGCATGTTGCCCGGTTTTGAACTACCATTTTGCATAAAGGCAGTTGCGTTTAAAAATTGACTTTCGTATAAATAATTGAATGGTGCAGTTACTTTTTTAACAGGCTGATTGGTTGGTGGCAATAACAAGGTAAGCCTTGTATAAATGCGCAATTGTTTTTTTACAGGATTATACTGAAACGGTGTTATAAAAATATTTTGTCCGTAAAAATCGCGAAACCTGAAAACCTCCTGATGCTGCAATATATTTTGGGGGTAAAACGCATCTGTGTTAAATTCCTTACCAAATGTGTATGCAACTTCATCAGGGTTGATATTTCTGCTTATATCGCCTTTTGAAGGTAACAAATCAATATTGTTTAAGACAATAAAAGTTGAATCAATAATTAAAGCTTGTAAACCTTTTACATCGGGCATTAATAATGGTGCTGCGAAATATGGTAATGAAGGCATGCCTTTTTGCAAGCATGCATTTGCCTGATCTGCATGTAAAATATGCTTGGTGCCACTGTCTGTTGTTATGGTTTGTATTTGATAATCAGTAGCTACTGAAATGGTATTAATTCCATTTTTGTTATGCCATTGCAACGGCAAATTATCAAGTTGCGCCCAAGCTTGCGTAAGCGAAAACAAAAAAATAAAAACAAAAAACCGTTGCATGGAAAATAAAAGTCAAAAGTAAGTTATTGACTTACTATTAAAATACATTTTGTATTTACACTTTATCATTTATGTAAATTTTAGGGTTATCGTATTTCGGCTTCTGTTCTGCGATTAAGGGCACGGCCGGCATCGGTATTGTTATCGGCAATGGGCTGTTTATCGCCCATACCAATATATTGCAAGCGCTTGGCATCAATACCCATTGAAATTAAATGCATATAAACTGCATGGGCACGATTTTCGGAAAGTTTTTGATTTTTGACAGTATTTCCGGTGTTATCAGTATAGCCGGTAATGGTTATGTTAACTTGTTGATTTTGTTGTAAAAATATTTGCAGTTTTTTTAATTCAACATAAGATGCCGTTTTTAATGTAGCACTATCGGTATCGAAAAACACATTTCGCAAAATTACTTTACTGCCTTTTTCAATTTTTTGTAAGCCAATTTTAAGTTCATAAGGGTTGTTGTAATCTACGGCTTTTTTGCATGAAAAATTATCAGAATAAAACAGATAACCCGGCTGTGTTACATTAAGTAAATAATCTTTACCCACGGTAAGGCTTCGTGTAAATGCGCCTGTTTTATTTACTTTATCAGCATACACTACTTCTTGGGTTTCAACATCAATAATTTCGAATGATGCAGCTAACGGTAAGCCATTGGCACCATCAGTTATAGCACATTTAACGTATGTTATCGGCTGTGGTTTAAGTGTTGCAGGCAAATCGAAACTATATAAATCCAACCCTCCAAAACCGCCCGTTCTGTTGGTGGCAAAATATGCTTTATCGCCTTGCGGACTTATGAGCAAACTATTTTCATCGCCCGCTGTATTAATGGGATAGCCTAAATTTTGTGCTTTACCCCATTGACCGTTTGCATTTTTACGACTTAAAAAAATATCTAAACCACCCATACCTATATGGCCACGAGATGAAAAATAAATGGTTTGATTATCGGGATGGATAAACACACTTTCTTCGGCTTCAGTTGTATTTATACTATCTGATAATTTAACCGGATTTTCAAAATTACCATTGCTTCCAATTGAGGTAACATAAATATCCTGCTGTTTAATACCTTCATGTGTATGATAGCCTCTGATGAAATAAAGTGTTTTGCCATCAGCGCTAAAACTGGGTTGTGTTTCCCAGGCATTGGTATTTATTGGCGAACCTAAATTGATGGGCGTACTCCAACTGTTATTTACCCATCTGCTAAAATAAATATCACAGCTACCCATGCCATCGCGTCTATCGCATGCTGCAAAAAACAAAAGCTTTCCATCGGCCGAAATACTTGGTGCACCTTCATTAAGATCCGTGTTTAATGGGCTGCCCACCTGATGTGCTGCTTGCCATTGCTTATTTTTTTGCGTGGATACAAAAAAATCTTCCTGTGGCATACGACTGCCCTCATCAATGGTATTGCGCGTAAAAACCAACGTTTGATTATCAATGGTTAGCGATGGGTAATACTCATCGGCAACGGTGTTAATTTGCGAACCTAAATTTAACGGACTTATATCCAATGGCGTTAATAGCGCCTTAACACCAAACTCACAATTTACAATGGCCGTTAAAGCCTTACTGCGCATACCGGGCAGAGAAGCGTTTGAAATTAATAGAAACTGTTGAAAATCGGTTTTTGCCTGTTCGTATTGACCCTGGCGCATTTCTATTTGTGCTAACCGATACCAGTTGTTCGGAAAAAATTTAGGGTTAATATTGACAGCTGTTTTGTAACTGGCAATAGCGTCATCGTATCTGCTTTCATCTACATAAACATCGGCCAGCAACATGTGGGCTTCAATAAACTGCGCATCCTTGTCAATTGCTTGTTTTAGCGATGTTATGGCTGCTGTGTTGTGGCGGCTGTCATAATATTTAGTTGCCTGTTCATAGGCTTTAACGGCAGCTTTACTTTGTGTTGTATATGTTTGTTTTTGTGCTACTGCATGCCATGCAACAAACAATAACATGAGGCATATACTTAGTTTACGCATAGCGAAGTTTTTAATAAAAATATCAGACACGAAATTATTAAGGTACTTCAATTACCTTATGTGTTTGCAATGAAATGCGCCATTGTTGGTGCTGCTTAACAAAATCAACAATTTGCGGCATCATCTGCTGTAAGCGGCTGTATTCGGCCTGCAGAAAAAGTATGCAATGTGGCGATGTGCTTTTTTGATGTTGCAAAGCCCAATCGAAATCTGATTTATTGTACACAACAACTTTAAGTTCATGTGCTTGTTGCAATGCTTGCAATATTGGTTGTTTAAATTTTTTAGGCGAAACACAAATCCAATCCCAAACACCTGAAATCGGGTATGCACCCGATGTTTCGAGCCACAATTGCAAACCTTCTGATTTTAATGCAGTGGTTAAGGCTGTTAAGTCATACATCATGGGCTCGCCACCGGTTATAACTACATTTTGTGCCTTGCTTGCTTTTATCCATCGTAGCATGGTTTTCAAATCAGTTAAAGGATGTTTGTTTGCATCCCAACTTTCTTTCACATCGCACCAAACACAACCCACATCGCAACCACCTAAGCGTATAAAGTATGCAGGTTTGCCGGTGTTTGCACCTTCGCCTTGTATGGTATAAAAATGCTCCATAACAGGCCATGCTATTTTGTGTTCGGCAGCCATTAATATACAAACGATTTTTTTGCTGCTAATAATGTGTTTTGCAATAGGCCAACTATGGTCATTAAACCTACACCACCGGGTACCGGTGTAATGTAGCTGCACTTTTTACTTACATCATCAAAATCAACATCGCCCACAATCTTAAAACCCGACTTGGTTTGTGTGGATGTTATGCGTGTAATGCCTACATCAATAACAATGGCACCCGTTTTAATCATATCGGCTTTCAGAAACTGAGGTTTACCCATTGCAGCAATTACAATATCGGCTTGTAAGGTAAAATGCGTTAGGTTTTGCGTTGCGCTATGACAAAGTGTAACGGTACAGTTACCCGGATTGGTTTTGCGCGACATTAATATACTCATGGGGCCGCCAACAATATTGCTGCGGCCAATTACCACACAATGTTTACCGGCTGTGGGTATGTTAAAGTAATCAATCATCATCATAATACCCTTAGGTGTAGCCGATACAAAACCCGGTTGTTCCAACATAATACGGCCTACATTGGTAGCACAAAATCCATCCACATCTTTGGCCGGGTTAATGGCATTGGTTATCTCACTTTCATCAATGTGTTTAGGCAAGGGCATTTGAACAATGTAGCCATCTATGTTATCATCGGTATTTAACTCTTGTATCTTATCTAACAATGTTTGTTGTGATACTGTTGGGTCGAGCCGTACTAAGGTTGACTGAAAGCCTACTTCGTGGCAGGTTTTGATTTTATTGGCAACATACGTTTCGCTGGCACCATCGCTACCAACTAAAATGGCCGCCAGGTGTGGCGGTTTTCCGCCTGCGGCAATAATTTGTTGCACTTCTTCCTGAATTTTTACTTTAAAATGTGCCGAAGCAATTTTTCCATCTAATAAAATCATTGTACAAATGGGGTTAATACATTGTGCAAATTTATTTTTTTTATGGTGCGGATAAATGTGTTTCCACATAAGTGCAAACTTACCCGTACCTAATACTTTTATTATGCATAAAAAATTTTTTTTGGCGATATCATCCATATTATTTTTTAACGCTGCTTGTATAGCCCAGCATGCGGCACCTTTTAGTAAAACAAACACACCGGTGGCGCCTGATTACAGCCTTAACAGCAGTTGGTTAGCTTTACCTTTTATAAATGATGTGGCCGATAGTGTACCACTATTCGATACTTTAAAAACAGATGATGCTAATGCCGATGTATTTTTTATTTACCCAACCAGTTTTTTAAAAGCTACAAATGATACCTGTTGGAATGCTTCGGTTTTCGATACCATTGTAAATAACCTAAGCCTTACACGCAGTATTACGTATCAGGCAACAATTTTTAATGCAGCCGGAAAAATTTATGTGCCCATATACCGGCAAGCACATTACCGTAGTTTTTTTACGAGCGATAAATTATCGGCTGCTCAGGCTTTAGAGGTAGCTTATACCGATGTGCGAAATGCCTTTATCTATTATCTTAAAAATTATAATAACGGACGCCCTATTATTATTGCAGCACATAGTCAGGGTGCTTATCACGGCCGCAAATTGCTTTCCGATTTTTTCGACAGTCGCGATAGCGAACTAAAATTGGTAGCAGCTTATTTAATTGGTTATCCAACCAATGTGCATGCGTTTGAAATGATAAAACCCTGCACTACAGCTACGCAAACCAATTGCTTTATAAGTTGGCGTTGTTACAATAATAAAACCGATTTAAATCAGCTGCCAAATACCGATGCTTTATGCGTTAATCCGTTAACATGGGATACAATACATACCGATGCACCGGCTAAATTAAATGCAGGGGCCGTGCTTAAAGACTTTAATAAATTGATTAAAAATGCTTGCGATGCTGTAATTAAAAACAACTATTTGTTATGTAGTAAACCTTCAATACGTGGTAAGATTCTGATAACAAAAAAAAACTATCATGTAGTGGACATGAACCTGTTTTACATGAATATCAGAGAAAATGCCTTACTGCGCGTAAACACGTTTTTAAAATCACAGAAATAATGCTTCAGTTTAAAAACAACCTTTTTAGCATGTAACCATGTTTCGTTCGATAACCGGTATTAATAAAAAAGCCTTTAGCGTTTTGCTGCTAAAGGCTTTTTTATTTGCTTCAATACCGTTGTATTACTTAGCGTCTTTTACTTCTTCAAAGTCAACATCTTTCACATTATCATCGGCATTGGTATTAGCTTGTTGCTCGGTATTACTGTCTTGGGCATTAGGCTGTTCTTGTGTAGCCTTATACATCTCTTCCGATGCCGCTTGCCATGCCGTATTTAAATCGTTCATAGCTGTATCGATACCGGCCAAATCGCGTGAGCCATGAGCAGTTTTTAATGCTGCTAATGCATTTTCGATATTGGTTTTTTTCTCGGCAGGTAATTTATCGCCATACTCTTTCAATTGTTTTTCGGTTTGAAAAACCATGGTATCGGCCTGATTTACCTTCTCGGTTTCTTCCTTCATACGCTTGTCGGCATCGGCATTACGTTCAGCCTCTTCTTTCATGCGTTTTATTTCTGCATCACTTAAACCGCTCGATGCTTCGATACGTATTTTTTGCTCTTTACCTGTTGCACCATCTTTTGCAGTAACATGTAAAATACCATTGGCATCAATATCGAAAGTAACTTCAATTTTTGGCACACCACGTGGCGCAGGCATTATACCATCTAAGTTAAACTCACCAATTTTACGGTTGTCTTTAGCCATAGGACGTTCGCCCTGACACACTAAAATTTGTACCGATGGCTGATTGTCGCTGGCTGTACTAAAGGTTTCGGTTTTGCGTGTTGGGATGGTGGTATTTGATTCGATTAATTTAGTCATTACACCACCTAAGGTTTCGATACCCAACGATAATGGTGTAACATCTAACAACAATACATCTTTAACTTCACCGGTTAATACAGCGCCTTGTATGGCTGCACCTACGGCTACCACTTCGTCAGGGTTAACGCCTTTACTTGGTTTTTTACCAAAAAACTTTTCTACCAATTCTTGTATAGCGGGTATGCGGGTTGAACCGCCCACTAAAATTACTTCATCAATTTGCGTTGCAGTAAGTTTGGCATCGCTTAATGCTTTTTTACAAGGCTCTAAAGTGCGTTGTATTAAGCTATCAGCTAACTGTTCAAACTTGGCGCGTGTTAATGTTTTTACCAAGTGTTTTGGAATGCCATCAACAGGCATGATGTAAGGCAGGTTAATTTCGGTTTGCATACTGCTCGACAATTCGATTTTTGCTTTTTCGGCAGCTTCTTTAAGGCGTTGCATTGCCATTGGGTCTTTGCGTAAATCCAAGCCTTCATCGCTCATAAACTCATTGGCTAACCAGTCAATAATCACATGGTCAAAATCATCGCCACCTAAATGGGTATCGCCATTGGTTGATTTTACTTCAAATACACCGTCACCTAATTCAAGTACAGAAATATCGAAGGTACCGCCACCTAAATCGAATACGGCTACTTTGGTATCGCTGTGTTTTTTATCTAAGCCATAAGCCAACGCTGCAGCTGTAGGTTCGTTTATAATACGCAACACTTTAAGGCCTGCAATTTCGCCTGCTTCTTTAGTGGCCTGACGTTGTGCATCGCTAAAATATGCCGGTACGGTTACTACTGCTTCGTTTACATCGGTACCCAAATAATCTTCGGCTGTTTTCTTCATTTTTTGAAGAATCATGGCGCTTAATTCTTGTGGCGAGTATAAACGATCGTCAATTTTTACACGGGCTGTATTGTTGTCGCCTTTTACAACGGTATAAGGCACACGTTTAATTTCAAGTTGCACTTTATCAAAAGTTTCGCCCATAAAACGTTTTATAGATGCAATGGTTTTTGCTGGATTGGTGATGGCCTGACGCTTGGCTGGATCACCTACTTTGCGTTCGCCATCTTTTAAAAAGGCAACAATGGATGGGGTGGTTCTGCGACCTTCGCTATTGGGAATTACAACAGGTTCGTTGCCTTCCATTACGGAAACGCATGAGTTGGTGGTTCCTAGGTCAATTCCGATTACTTTTCTCATATTATATAATTGTTTTTGTTTTTGCTTTTATAGGTACAGCCGTTTTCAATTGATATGCCAATGCCATAAAAATGACACTATGGCAGCATAATATTTTAAGCAATACCAATTGTACCTGTTTTACAATGTTTCGGTTTTTAAAAAATTCAAGCGATTTATAAATCATTCAAACAATTAGATAGAGTATTACTTTGGCTGCCCAATTAAAAACTATGGGCTTAAATACTTGGGGTCGTTATTTTAGGGTGAGTACATTTGGCGAAAGTCATGGCCCTGCAATTGGTGTTATAATTGACGGATGCCCGGCCGGCTTTATACTTGATTTACAGGCTATACAACATCAGTTAAACAGGCGCAGACCCGGCCAGTCAGCATTAACCACAACACGCAACGAGGCCGATACTTTACAAGTATTATCAGGCTTATTAAATGGTACAACTACAGGCCAGCCTATGGCTTTTATGCTTAACAATGCAGATGCAATACCAAGCCAGTATCAGTCTATCAAGGGCGCTTACCGCCCATCGCATGCCGACTATACCTATGAAGCAAAGTATGGCATCAGGCATGATGCAGGTGGAGGGCGTGCATCAGCGCGCGAAACAGCCAATTGGGTTATTGCAGGTGCGGTAGCACAACAACTATTGGCAAGTTTAGGTGTAAAAATTTCAGCTTTTGTAAGTCAGGTAGGCAGTATTGTATTGAATAAAAAAACCGAAGAATTAGATCTGAACCTAATTGACAGCAATGCCATACGCTGCCCCGATGCAACAACTGCACAACAAATGGCCGATTATTTAATGGATGTAAAAGCGGCAGGCGATACCTGTGGTGGCTGCATTACAGCTATTGCTACCGGTGTACCCGCAGGTTGGGGCGAGCCCGTGTTTGAAAAACTACATGCACAATTGGCGGCTGCTATGTGTACCATAAATGCAGTGCATGGCTTTGAATATGGCAGTGGCTTTAGTGGCGCAAGCATGTTGGGTAGCCAGCACAACGATGTATTTACTACCAATAGCAATCAAAAAGTAATCACACAAACCAATTATTCAGGTGGCATACAAGGTGGTATTAGTAATGGCATGCCCATTTATTGTAAAGTGGCATTTAAGCCTGTGGCATCAATAAATCAACTACAACAAACCGTAAATAATAAATCAGAAACAGTAAGCATTAAGGTAGAAGGCCGGCACGACCCCTGTGTAGTACCGCGTGCAGTACCGGTAGTTGAAGCCATGTTTGCCTTAGTTCTTATAAATGCCCACTTAGCCAACAACCAGGCAAAGTGGCCAAACTTAAAATCAATATGAATGTAGAAATTGTTACCATAGGCGATGAATTATTAATTGGGCAAGTAGTTGATACAAACTCGGCCTGGATGGGCGATACCTTAAATAAGGCCGGCTTTGCTGTAAAGCAAATTACATCGGTTAGTGATAACGAAGGTCGGATTATTGAAGCCTTAGAAAAAGCAAAACAAAATGCCGATATCATTTTAATAACGGGCGGTTTAGGTCCTACCAAAGACGATATTACCAAAGTATCACTGTGCAAATTTTTTAATACCCATTTGGTTTTTAGTGATGAGGCTTATGCACAGGTTAGTCATTTTTTTACCTTGCGTGGAAGCGATGTAAGCGATGTAAATAAACTACAAGCTATGCTACCGGCTAATTGCCATGTTTTACATAATAAAGTTGGTACAGCACCGGGTATGTGGTTTAATACGGACGGTAAAATATTTGTTTCGATGCCCGGTGTACCCTATGAAATGAAACTGCTAATGACGGATGAAGTGTTGCCCCGACTTAAAAATATTTTTGCTACACCTGCCATTTTACATAAAACCATTTTAACGCAAGGCATTGGCGAGTCGGTAATAGCCGAAAAAATTGCCGATATAGAAGATGCCTTACCACCCTATATAAAATTAGCATATCTGCCTGCCGTTGCCAGTGTGCGTTTACGCTTAACAGGTATAAGCAATAATACTGATTTAGAAAATGAACTGAACACCTTAGTTGCCGATATCGAAGCCCGCATAAAGCCTTACGTTTATGGATACGATAACGATACTTTGCCTGCTGTAGTTGGCAGACTGTTAAAGCAAAAACAACAAACCATTACCCTGGCCGAAAGTTGCACCGGTGGCTACATTGCACATTTACTTACTTCGGTGCCCGGTAGTTCGGCTTACTTTAAAGGTTCGGTTATAGCTTATGCATACGAAGTTAAAGAAGATATGCTTGAGGTAGATAAACAGGTTTTACAAACCAAAGGTGCCGTTAGCGAAGAAGTGGTTGTTCAAATGGCCACACAGGCACGCCAGGTTTTTAAAAGTGACTACGCCTTAGCCGTTTCAGGAATAGCAGGACCTGATGGCGGTACGGCCGAAAAGCCTGTGGGCACCGTTTGGATTTCGTTAGCGTATGAAGGAGGCACTGTTGCAAAGCGCTTTAAATTTGGTACCGATCGAAACCGTAATATTGAAGCTACGGCATTAACTGCATTACACTTACTTTTTTCTAAATTGATTGCAGTTTAAACATTTATTAAATTTATGCTTTTTACATCTTCTCAACTTAAAATTAAAAAATGAAAAAAATCTATCAACTCACAGCAATTCTAATGTTTGTTTGCATTACCACTTATGCCTGGCCCCGCAAAGGCGAACGCCTTGATTTACCTTACCGTACAGCAATTGGTGCACGTTTTTCGCCATTAGGTGCCAGCTTAAAAATTAATAGTTTATACCGCAAACGCTCAACCGAATTTATAGGCTATTTTAGTGATGGTTTTGTGGGTTCCGTTTTATATTACTGGAACTTTACATTGGATAAAAATGCAGCTTTCAGGTTATATGTTGGAGGCGGTGCACAAGCCGGCTATAAAAAACAAGATGGCAGCGATGATGCTTTTGGTGGTGCAGTGGGTGTAGTGGGTTTAGATTATAAAATACCTAAAGTACCAATAAACATTTCGGCCGATTGGCAACCTGCATACCGCTTTGGCGATGTGGAAGGTTTTAACGGCAACTATGGTGGTTTAGCTGTTAGATTATGCTTTTAAATCACCAAACAGTTGTAATTTCTTCCTATTATCCGGCTTAAGTTCTGATTGAAGTCGCATCGCTTAATAATATCTGCATTTTAATTTAATGCACCCCATTTTTTTTTGAAAACAAATGCAAAACCTGCCAAAAATTTTGAGCAGGTTTTTTTTCAGTAAACCATTTATCACCAAAATACAACCGCATAATCTTTCAAATTAGCTTGGCATTCATTAGTGCAATACATCATATAACCTAACTATAGTTTTGGTTTATCAATACAATACTTAAACCTTAAAAAATTACAGTTATGAAAAAGCTACTTCTTACAATCGCAATCCTAATAAGTGCAATTAACTCGCATGCCTGGGTAATACAATATGCAAACGTTACTTATGCAACCCATCCAAATTGTGCCGATGGATCAATTACGGTACAGGTATGGGGTACTTCAATAGATATATTTATAATTAGTGTAAACGGCCCAAATGGTACTTTGCAAGAATGTAAGGCTTCTGATAATTTTGGTTCGTCTTACTTTACACATACATTTAATGGCCTATACCCCGGTGCATGGCATGTTGAAGTATGGTAAGCCGGCCCATTATGTGCATACGTCCTACCCGGTCAATACAGAGATGTTTGGTGTAATGTGGGCTTTAACAATACTTGCACGCCTCCATACATTGTTAATCAAACACCTGCAACAGCAAATTGTAATGGCTCTATTACTTTTAGCGATGGTCAGGTAATTAGCAACCTACCTGCCGGGCCATACACCCATAATGGTTTATATAACTGTGGTTGTAGTCCAGTGGGTTTTAGTGTAAGCACCACTATTGATTATTTACCCTGCGCACTCACTTTTACACCCGCAGTTACGCCATCAGATTTTGGCTGTAACAATGGCACAGTTTCGTTTACACTTTCACAAGCACCATATTTTAATTACTATGATGTAACTATAGATGGCGTAAACAGCAATTATTACGCAAGCCATACAAATCAAACTAATGCTTATCAAATGTTTGATAACCTACCATCGGGCGATTATGAAATAGCTGTTTATGAACATACAACACTGGGCCAAAATTGTTACTGTACCAATTTGATAACAGTAACCATACCCGAAAACGTATGCGATTCGATTACGTTAGTTGGCCAAACGCCTGCTAATGGAAACTGTGGTGGATCGGTTACATTAAGTAACGGACAAACATTTTTTAATCTTCCGGCAGGGCCATTTAACCATATTATCAGTTATACCTGTGGATGCGACACTATTGAATATACAATAAACACAACCATTACAACTGAAACCTGCTTTACAGTAACCGTAACCGCATACGATATGACAGCACCACCAACCTATGGTTGTAGCAGCGGAAAATTAAGATTCGAAATGGATTCTGCTCACAATTACAATATATCTTTCAACGGGCCAGCAAACAATGGAGTTAGTTTTTATGGTCAATCTTATATAATAGATAATTTGCCTGCAGGTGTCTATTTAATTGCCATCAGAAATATGGATTTAATTAACCCCGAATGTTGTTTGATCGTATTGTACGATACCATTGGCTTCACCCCTTGCGCAACTGCGTTTACACCCGTAGTTACACCTTCAGATAAATATTGTAATAATGGAGCCGTTTCCTTTACAATTTCACAATCATCTAATTTTGCATACTACGATGTAACCATAGATGGCGTAAACAGTAATTATTGGGCCGGCCATTTGAATCAATCAAGCAGTTTTCAAATATTCGAAAATCTACCCCCGGGCGATTATGAAGTGGGCGTGTATGAACACATGACTGGCGGGCTGCAATGCTATTGTACAAATTTTATTATTGTAACCGTACCCGAAAACGGTTGCAACTCGGTAACCATCGTAAGCATAAAACCAGAAGATGAATGTGGTCCGGCAGAAGTTGTACTAAGTAATGGCGATGTTTTTCGGCCATTAATGCCGGGTGCACAAACACTTACAGGCACCTTTCAATGCGGCTGTGGTACTGAAAGTTATGCTATAAACGTAGTTGTACCCGGTAACAATTGTAGCTTTGATGTAACTGCACAGGTTGATTATTTTGATAGCTGCAATGCCACCATCAACGGTATGGTAACCAATACCGATTGCGGAGCCATAGTTATGCTTTGGAAACAAAATCAAACCGACCCCGACCCCTTGCAAGAAATAGGTGTTGGTGCAAATGGTACCTTTAGTTTTCCAAACTTAACCAATGGAAACTATTATGTTCAGATAAAGAGCTGGTATAGCGATTTTTATTGCAACACCGGTACCGGTGTGCTTAATATATCGGGTATAAATTGCACGGCTCCACAAACCGATACTGCATTTAATATTGCAAACAATAAAGTGCGCTTAAAATGGGATACTTTGCCATGTGCCGAAGGATACATAATCAGGTATAAACCTGTTGGCAGCTCTAAATACAAACAGAAGGAATTATTTACCAACACCAATAAAACCAATTTAGATGGTTTAATTAGTAATACCGTTTACGAATGGAGTATTAAAACCAAATGTACTACAGGAAAAAAATCAGAATTTGGAGCAACAGCAACTTTTTGTAATGGTATTTGTGGAGTACGGCAAACAGCAATGGCAGATGAAAGCGCAATAACCGGTATTTCAATATATCCAAACCCTGCAAGTAACCAAATAAGCATTGCATTAGTTAATTACATTGAAGATGCAAGCAACGCTGAGCAAACACCAACTACAGTAACAGTATATGATGTATTGGGTAAAGTGCATTTAACACAAAATACCAGCTCCTCCGCAATTGATATTAGCACACTAACACCGGGCTTATACGTATTGCATTTACAGCAAGGTGATACAATGTATTATGGCAGGTTTTTTAAGGAGTGATTAGTGGTTAGTGATTAGTGGTTAGTGGTTAGTAGTTAGTTGAAAGTGGAGAGTGGTTAGATGTGTTAGCCTGAAATAGGTTGACCAAAAAACAGGAGGTCAACAAATGCAAAGAAAAACACGTCAAAGAAGAATCTTCAGTGTAGAAGTTCGGAATCAAACAGTACGCGATATTGAAAAAGGCAGATGCACAGTATCAGATGCAGTTCGGGAGTTAAATGTAAGTAGTACATCCATATACAGATGGATTGAAAAGTATAGCGGATATTGGCAAAAAAATCAAGTACTGATAGTGGAAAATAAAAGTGAAACATATCGTAGTAAAGAATTAGAAAAGCAGGTAAAAGAATTGGAAGCTGCATTAGGACGCAAACAATTAGAGATAGACTTTT
>JAEUTH010000028.1 GCA_016788165.1 Bacteroidia bacterium
GTATCATACACTTTTGAGGACCGCAACACAGGCTTAGATTTTCTTTTGCAGGCTAATGGAAAAATAGTAGTGGTGGGCACGCAGGCTCCAAGTAATGCCAGCAGTCAGCATAACCCTTATATAGCACGCTTTTTAAACAACGGCCAGCCCGATACAACCTTTGGGACCATGGGTACAAATATGGTAATTGTTAACCCTGCTTGTCGGGAATTTACCCATGTTACTGAGGTTGCTGATGGCAAGTATCTTGCTCAAAACGGCAATTACATTATGCGCTTTGATAGCACCGGTGCTGTTGATTTATCCTTTGGAAATAATGGTGTTATAAATCATACGATTCCATCAAGTGCTCCGCTTATCAGCTCCTGGAGGAGTGTGCAGCGCAGCGATAAAAAAATAATTTCGGTAACAGCGGCATGGTTAGGCTTTGGCAATGATACACGCGCATTGTTTATGTGTACCGATACCCTTGGACAGTTAGATTCCACCTTTGGTACCAATGGCTTTTTACTTGATTATAACCTTATCTTACCAAACTATGTGCCTATGCATATTGTGTTACAAAATGATGATAAAATTTTGGCTGCCCACAACAACCCGGCAGAAACAGAAATTTACGTAGCACGGTACCAACCCAATGGTTCATTAGACACTACTTACGGTACAAACGGTTATGTAAGCTATACAGCGCCTTCCTCACCATTCAGAGCAAGAGATGTAAATATACTTAGCAATAACAACTTGCTGGTCATGGCCGATGCCGCAGGGCTTGACCGTCAAATAAACACTTTTGATACAAACGGGGTAATGACCAACAGCGTTACTTTTTTTGGAAGCAATAATTATAATGTATCAGGAAGCAGTGTGCCCTTAGTATTGCATGTTGAAAACGATAATGAAATATACATAGTAAGTCAAACCGGTGGCAATGCCATTTGGTATATTTCAAGCCTAACCACTACGCCTGCCCCAACCATTACACAAAACTTTACATCGCTTAGTGCAAATTACAATTTAACAGGCACTACTTACCAATGGTATTTGAATGGCAATATTATTAATGGCGCAACGGATAGTACTTATACCTTCACCCAAAACGGAATTTATAGTGTTACAGTAACTATTGCTTCGGGCTGCGATTACTCTTATTCATATACTGTTACCAATACCGGTATTACTGATGCTGATGATCTAAACAGCATTATGGTTTCGCCCAATCCGTTTAATGACTTTATCAATATTCGCAGTACAACCGGCCAGCCTGCAACCCTTACATTATCAGATGCCACGGGCCGAACCGTGTTAAATGAAAATACGCAATTAACTGACTACAATTTACAGTTAGCACATTTGCCCAATGGCCTTTATTTCCTAACGATTGAAACCGGCCGCCAATCCAAGCATATCAAGCTTCTGAAACACTAAACACAACCCTGCAACAGCGCACGGCCGCAAGTCCGTGCGCTGTTTAAAATCCCCGAATTAGGGGATTTTTTATTGCAGCCTGCCGAACACCCCAACCCTAAAGGGTGCTACGCGCTTTGCGAATAAAATTAGAATGAGTGTGTGAGGAAAGTCTCCCCTTTAGGGGTCGGGGGTAGCGCAGCAAGGTCTCCCCTTTAGGGGTTGGGGGTAGCGCAGCCAGACAAGCGTATCAAGCAAATCCTAAAAATCATAGTTCTGACAATTTCTAACAACGGCAGGTAATATCCCCGAATTAGGGGATTGACCAAACATCCCTGCCAAAATATTTTTGTTACCTCAACTACCGGCAATTATGCATTCAAAAATATTTAGTGTCCTTATCTGCATTTTACTTATAAACTTAAACCAAGCCTTTGCGCAAGGCGTAGGCATTAACAACCCAACACCCGATGCCTCAGCCCTGCTCGATTTAACCAGCACTAACAAGGGTTTGCTCATGCCGCGGATGACTACTTTTCAGCGGCTAACCATACCCGCACCTGCCAATGGCTTAATGGTTTACGACATTACATTGAATGCCTTTTATTATTCGGACAATGGCATTTGGAAACCCGTTGCTAATGGTTGGCAGCTAAATGGAAATACAGGCACCAATCCTGTTACTGACTTTATAGGAACAACGGATAACCTCGATTTGGTGTTTCGTACATTTAGTACTGAAAGGATAAGGATTACAGGTGATGGTAAGGTTGGCATCAATTCCCCAACACCGGCATTTAGTGCTATAGTTGATATAAGCAGTACAAATAAGGGTTTGCTTATTCCTCGCATGAGCTCAAACAGCCGTATCTCTATTTCTGGTCCTGATGAAGGACTATTGGTATATGATTTTACATTCAGAGAGTTGTATTATTTTACAAATGGTGCGTGGAAACCCGTTGCTAATGGGTGGCGTATGAATGGAAACACAGGCACCAACCCTATTAATGACTTTATAGGAACAACGGATAACCTCGATTTGGTGTTTCGCACATTTAATCTGGAACGGATTAGAATTAAAAATGATGGACAGGTTATTATTAATAATCCTTCGCCATCATTTAGTGCCATACTCGATATAAACAGTACAAATAAGGGTTTGCTTATACCACGGATGTCCACAGCCAACCGCAATTCAATTCTTTCCCCTGTTAATGGCCTATTGGTATACGATAATACTTTTAATGAGTTTTTTTATCATGATAATACCATATGGAAACCAATTGCTAATGGCTGGCGGTTGGATGGAAATACAGGCACCAACCCTACAATTAATCATATTGGAACCAATGATATGGTTGATTTTGTGTTTCGCACCGCTGGTTTTGAACGCGGCCGCATTATTGCAGGCGGCAATTGGGGCATAGGCACTAACAATCCTACTGCAAAGCTGCATGTGCAGGGCAATTACCGGTTAGAAGACGGCACACAAGGCCTGGGCAAATTATTAATGAGCGATGCAACCGGCAATGCAAGCTGGAAAACATTTGAAGACCTTACTACCGGTAAAGTAGCAAATGGGCTTTACTTTAATACTATACAACAAAGATTACATATAGGTGGTGCATTAACAGAGAACACCACTATTACAAATGCTTCTTTTGATTTTGCCTACGACCTTACCAATGCAGGTGACTTTCAGGTAACAGAAAGTTCTAACCCAATACCTTCTCTTTTCGTTTCGGGCAACAAGGGAGGCTTTAACGATGGATATGTAGGCATAGGTACTGCCACACCGTTTGGCAGGTTTCACATCAATAATACAATGGCTACCGCAGCAGGCACACAAAACACTTATCATTTATTGATTGGCAATGGCAATTCAAATCCTGATTTAACTTTTGGCGCAAGCGCAACATTTGCACTTGCGCAAAGTTGGAATAATAAACCCCTGCAAATTAACCCACTAGGAACCTTTGTTGGCATAAATCATATTTCAGCAACACCTATACAAAACTTAGACATCAATGGCAGGCTTGCCGTGCAAAACGGAGTTATCCAAAAAGGCACAGCCACAGCCATATTGGCTACCGATTTGGGTTTGTATCAACAAATAGCAGGGGGCACCATACGCATAGCCAATAATGCAGGCCCCATAAAGTTTTATACCGACCAGGGTGGTGGCAGTTTGGGTGGCACCAATAACTTGGTAAGCATTGACAACAGCAATGGCGGAGGGGTAAAAATCCACAGCGAGATAAGCGGAACCGGACAAGCCCTGGTACCTGCAGCACGTGCGGCTTTAGATGTACAAAGTACCACCAAGGGAGTTTTATTTCCACGCATGACTACGGCACAACGCGATGCCATACTGCCGCTTACCGCAGCCGATGAAGGCCTGATGATTTACAATTTAACCGAGCATTGCATAAACTGGTGGGACACCCGCCCTAACAGTGCCGGTGCCCCCGGTTTTTGGAACAGCCAATGCCAGCCTTGTATGGATTACTTTGAATACACTGCAAGTTCTAACGGCAACAATTTTAATACGCAGGCAGGATCACCCGTTGGGCCTAAAACATTTTGTGTTACGGTTAAAGCAGGCGTTACCTTAGGAGCAAGCGCTATGAGTGGCGATGCATTAAATTTTGGCTCCTTACCTGCAGGCTCAAAGGTAATACTGCACAACTATGGCCAAATACGCGGAGGCGGTGGCAAGGGCGGCAATGGCGGCTCAGAAAGGGATGCTACCGTTTGCGGGGTTGATGCACCTGCAACAGCAGGATCAGATGGTGGGGATGCCATTGTTACTTCGGCCGGTGTACAGGTTACGGTTTATAACTACGGCACCATTGCCGCTGGTGGTGGTGGTGGCGGTGGTGGCAGCGGAGGTTGCCGCAGCAATGGCGGCAGTGGTGGCGGTGGTGCCGGTTTGCCTGCCGGTGCGGGTGGGTTAAGTCCTAACGTTGGTGGGCGCGCATCAGGCGGACTTTGCAATGTATGTACCCTGGCACCTGCATCATTGGCAGCTGGTAACGGAACCCTAACCACTGGTGGCCTTAGCTCTTGCTCTCAGGGAAATGCAGGTGGTGGTTGTACTGCGCTTGGCTTTAACGGAGGTTGTGGTGGCAATGGTGGTGGCCCCGGTGCTATTGGAAATGGCGGATTTGGTCCTTCCTGCGGCACAGCTGCAGCAGCACCTGGTGGCAATCCCGGCCTGGCATTGCAAGGCAATGGCAGTGGAAGTTTTATTGTAAATGTTACAGGGACATTTTTTGGTTTGGTTAATCCTTAAATTTTCTGCCGTTGTTGGAAAGTGAGTTAACAATGGCTGAAGCACCAACACATGCGTAATTAAACTGGCGATTCTTAAAAGCAAACATTTTTTAAACCAACAGCAATAAATCAATTTCAAACAAGCTCTGCGGCTACCTTTTAAAGCAAACCAGTTTGTTTTGTTTGGCGTTGCATCTGAACCGACACACTACCCTTTAGTTTCAAACACTTATGAATAAAAGGTGATATATATTTTGCATTAGGTACATGCTTCGTTATTCCGCAAACAGTAATAATTATCAACTGCAAAAACAATAAGCTATAATTGTTTCATGTTACTGTATCCCATCCTGCAGAAACATTCCGTTATAAATAATCACGCTGTTTACAACGGTTATTTATTTTAATAAAAAATTTGTGTAAAATCCGATTTGTAAGCGCAATAATTTCTGGTCAAAAAAATGGGAGCTTATCCTACAACTTTGACGCACCATTATTTCACAACCCGGAATTAAAATTTTGTAGCAGATGTATTTTGTTTTATTACAGGGCAATTGCGATTTTAATTTGTGTTATTATTGTACTCAAACATTTTTTTTGTTTCGCAATGCCAGGTTTTAATACCAGCTGTTGTTATGTATAACATGTTTAATATCAGGATACATACAATAAAAATGACCAGTAAAGAATGATATTATACACACTAAGAATAAAATAATGAGCAGATGTTTTTTGTATATACTCACGCTAACAACCAGCGTTTGTATTGGACAAGTTCAGACACGATATGTAAAACCTATTTTAACCGACCCTAACTATTTACCTGCAGAAGACAGCAGCGCGGTAAGCAGAAATACAAATTTTCAACTTAACAAGTTGTTCCTGTTTATTGGTGGTACCGGCAGTAGCAGTTCTTCAGATTATAATGCATTAAGGCTTCACGCTGCAAATCTCGGATTCGACTTTATCAATTTGAGTTATCTCAACAATGTTGCTGCTGCCAGTCTTGCAAATAGCACTGATAGTATGGCATTTAATAAATACAGACAGGAAGTATGCTTTGGCACGCCTGTAAGTATTGACGTAACAGTTGATAGCTTAAATTCAGTATATACCCGAACTTTAAAACTGATACAATATTTAGATTTTACATACCCTACAGAAAATTGGGGACAATACTTAGCAACATCAAACACTTTCGAATGGTCGAAAATAATTGTTGGCGGACATTCACAGGGTTCGGGTCATGCATGCTTTCTTGCTAAACATTATTTTGTTGATAGGGTTTTAATGTTTGCAGGCGCAAACGATTACAGCGATTTTTATTCGGCATCGGCCAACTGGATAAGACAATCAGGTGTTACACCCTTAAACAGGCATTTTTCCTATTTAAGTCTCAATGATGAAGTAGTACCATATTTCAAACAACTTGAAGTTGTTGCCGGACTTGGCATGCTACTAAACGATGACACCACACATATAGACAATATGTCGGCTCCTTATGCAAGTTCACATTGCCTTTACACCACACAACCACCCGGAATTGTAATTCTTAATCACAACGTGCCTATAAAATTAAGTGCTATCAACAACAACGTATGGACCTATATGATGACTACAATTACTTCAGGATTGGATAATAATTTTGAAACGTCAGAGTTTGAAATTTATCCTAACCCTTCAACAAATTTCATCTGCTTGTTTTTCCAAGCTATACAAAATAAACTAACCTATTCTATATATAATTTATCC
Organism: Bacteroidia bacterium; assembly: GCA_016788165.1. Lineage (GTDB taxonomy): Bacteria > Bacteroidota > Bacteroidia > AKYH767-A > OLB10 > JAEUTH01. The sequence goes on from JAEUTH010000028.1 coordinate 6,433, forward strand.
GGACAATTATTAAAAACCGAAACGATAACACATCAAAGTGAAAAATTTAAGATTGATATTGCATCGTTAAAAACAGGATTTTATATTTTGAAGGCAAACGGAATAACAACAAAAATTATAAAACAAGCATGAGTATGGCAGTCCGTTAATTTTGTTTGCAAAAAGATGGGGCGGCAGTAAAAATTTCACGGTTTTAATATGGCAACTATGAAGCTGTAACATTTTCACAAAACTTACTTCATGGTATTGACACGCATTAAGATCATCTGCAACAAAGGAATGCGGCATATATCAGCGGTTTGTCAAAATTAACGGTGCAGTGTTTTGTTCGAAAGTTTTTTCGCACTATTAACAAGTGGCTTTCTTACACCTATTTTGTAATTCAAAATAGCCAACATCGCTAATCCTAACATCGTTATAAACAACTTAAAACAACAACTATGAAAAAACTACTACACTTAGTTCTCATACTGCCATCACTTTTTTCAAACGCACAAACATCGGTTTATCATCCATTTCCTGATAGCAATGCTGTTTGGAATTTTCATTATCAATTATATTGTTTTGCCAATGGGACCGGAGACGAAAAATATTCCGTAACATTTTCTGACGACACATTAATAAATGGCCAAACCTATCATAAATTGACAACACCATTTGTCGAATCCTACTCGACTGGGCCTTGTGGAGGTGTTTCGACAGGTTACAAAGGAGCAATCAGACAGGATGTAAACGCCAAAAAAGTGTATTATGTTGCTCCTACTAATACTACCGAACACTTACTATACGACTTTAATATGGGAGTTGGCGATACGGTTAAAGGATATCTGGAATCTTTTACATTTCCAACAGTCGATATCGTACAATCCATTGACTCTGCTTTAGTAGGAAGCACTTATCGCAAGAGGTGGAACATTAATAATTGCTACAACATTCAACTGATTGAGGGCATTGGATCAACCTATGGCTTGTTTGAACCTTCACCGGGTTGTGTTCCCGACCTGCCTACCTACTCCTTAATTTGCTTTCAGCAAAACGGACAAACACTTTATCCGAGTACGACAACTAATTGCCAACTTATTGCTTCTGTAAATTATATTGACAATAATTTAAATCTAATCAATGTTTTCCCAAACCCGGCAAAAGGCGCATTCATAATTGATATTAAAAATGCTGACATTAAAGAAATAAAGTTATCCGATGTATTAGGCAATATTATTCATCAACAACCTGCACACAATAAAACACAAATTAAAATTGACAACCTGCAAAGTGGCACATATATCCTAACAGTAACTGATAAACACAACAGAGCTACATTTAAAAAAATAATAAGTTGCCCATAACACGGGTAACCGTTGCACAACCCTCTGATAAAAAACAACCGGAGTTGATGGCTGAAAAACGGCTGCATTAAATGCGTTTTAAGCCACTTTAGTTTTTGAAATGTACTTAGCAAGTTAAAAAATCAGAGTAGCTTATTTTTGAGTTAATGAAGTTTACAAAAAGCGATTTTTTAAAAGCGCAGTGTTTCCTATGCAATGCCGCAACTTTAGAATTCGTTTTTTTGGTGAGGAATTTCATCAGCTTTTTCAGGTTAAATGCTATGGCAGCCATCAGTCCCGCAATATGCGGGATGTGCACCAGTTTCCCACATTCTGGCTCAACAATGCACTGCACTGTTGCCCTCCGATGGTGTTTATTTTTCTGAGGCCGTAGTAATTAATCAGGTTGCCAAACACGGGCTCTACCGTGCCGGCCCTAACTTTTACCATGCGTTTAAAATGTTTAGTTTGCTGTCAGTTCCATGCTCGTTCGTATTCTTCCTGGTAGTAACTGAGCCCGAACTTCTTTTCCTGTGCAACTTTTCCCAAACATGTTTTTCTGAATGGACAATCGCGGCAATCTTTGCGGGTGCTGCGATAACAAACATCAAACCCAACAGTTAAAAATAGTTGTAGCACCGGTTTGTTTTAATATATCTTAAAAACCGCTTACCAGGGACACACTTCATTTGGCATTAAATACACTTCAATAAAAAAATAGCATATCTGTTTTATTTAAAACCCAATATTTGTTTCATACAATTGGATTGTGATAAAAACAGTAGCTTTTATTTTTTTATTTTTAATGCAATACACGGTAGTGTTTTGCCAGGATGCTTATACGTTAGTTGAACAAAAATTACCCGAAGCATTTGATCTATTGATAAAAACGAAGGCAATACACAGGGTTTTTCAGGATAGTCGTGGTTTTTTTTGGGTAATGAGCAATCATGGATTGGCACGTTTTGATGGGTATGAGTTAAAATATTTTCGGCACAATCCGGATAATAACAACAGCATTAGCGATGATATTGCATTAGTAGCTTGCGAAGATAAAGACGGAAATATTTGGTTTGGCATGATATCAACCGGCCTGTGTTGCTACAACTATATGTCAAATTCGTTTACCAATTACCAGGGCAAAAATTTGTTGCAGGGTACGTTGGGTTCGGTTAATTGCTTATTTGTTGACAGCCAAAACGAAGTGTGGTTTTCGATGGGTCGCACCGGCATTAGCCATTTAAACAAAACCGATAGTACATTCGATACGTTTGATGTAATAACAGCAGAACGCTGTCCGTACAATACACCGTACCGTATTGAGTTTAATAATTTTGTAATGGACATTAAAGAAAGAGATAGCGAAAACCTGTGGTTAGGTACGCCTGACGGATTGTTTAATCTGCATAAAAAAACAAAATCATTTACGGTGTTACGTCCTAAAAAACAGTTTAATCTGGATGCCGATATTTACAATGCCAAAAGTATAATTGTTGCAGGCAGCAAGGTTTGGATTGGTGGTTTTAGAAGTGGCTTACAGTGTTACGATACGCTAACCAAACAATGGAGCGATTACGATATAATTACTACCGACTTGTTAAAGCAACCGAGGCAACACATGCAAAACGTGGTTTTGCATATTACACCCAAGGATAGTGATACGTTTTGGATTGCAAGCTACGACCAAGGCTTATGTATTTTTAATACCACAACTAAAAAGTGCAGGTTTTTTAGTGAAGAAAGTAAATACAACTTTCTGCCAAAAACAGAAGCTTTGTTTTTAATTACTGATAACAAATCAAATCTGTTTGTTTTATATAACAATCAATATTTCTATTTAAAAATATGCCCCAATTTATTTAAGCAATTCTCAATACCCAGATATCAACATTTAAATGACGGATACCCCGTTATCGAAAGTATTTATGAAGATACACTGCGAAATACTTTATATGCTACCACTTTATATTCTGATAATTTAATTTCAATAAACAAAGCAACCGGAATTTCGCAGCGTGTAAAACCCATACTAAACGGAAAGATTTTCGAACTCCCAAGCATAAATCAAATAATACCAATAGATGCGCAAAGCGTTTATTTACTCACATCGAAACAATACTTCATATACAATCTGGTTAATAACCACATTACCATACCGCTTCAGCCTGATACCATTAAGGATACTACTAATGACAAGTACAGTCTTACAAGCCTAACAGTTGACCAGAATAAAAATTTGTGGTTTGGTACAACGCATAAAGGCATTATTAAATTAAATACAACAACGGGCACTACAACTTTTTTTGCAACTACCGAAAATGATACGGCAGAATTTGGTACCAAGTTTATTCATTTGGTTTATGCCGATGTTAAAAACCGTATATGGTATGCAACCGGACGTGCATCAATTACTGCTTACTACAATCAAAATATAAAAAAAAGTGTTTATATTAATGATCATGGCTTGCCCGATGTAAAAAGTAACAGTATATCTTCTTATAATTTTATATCTAAAGGAAATTTTTTGTTTGTGAGTAGCATTAAAGGTTTGATGGTTTTTGACATCAGTACCGAAACGCCAACTTTAATTAAACATATACGAGGTGTAAACGGTTTAGGAAATACATTAGTTACCAATTTGGTTTTTGAAAACGACAGTTTAATTTGGCTCGATACTTACTTTGGTGTTGTTAGGTATAATTTAAACAACAATAAACACCAAATAATAAATAATGATAATGGCATTGATGGGAAATACCAGCACGTTTTAAGTGGTGCTCAAAAAAATATATATGTAGCCGCATCGCCATATATTTATGAGTATATGCCCGAACTAAAAGCTAAAGATTATTTACCTGTTACTCCGGCTCTCACCTCTTTTAAAGTTAATGATGATCAATTAAACTTTGAATATGCTTTACAAAATGGCCAAATTATTATTAAGCCCGAGTACAGTTACTTTACGGTAGCTTTTGCAAGTTTAGATTTTGCCAATGCTGCTCAGTATCGTTATAGTTATCAATTAGAAAATTTTAATGAAAAGTGGGTTGATGCAGGCAATATCCGCTATGCAACTTTTTCTAATTTAAAGGGTGGTAATTATATTTTAAAAATTCGTTCAACTTTAGATAATGGCATCACTTACAGTACGATAAAATCAATACCCATTTTTATTGAAACTGTTTATTATAAAACGCTTTGGTTTAAAACGGTTGTGGTTGGTGCCATTGCTACATTGCTTATTGCAATTTATCGCTACCGTATGCAGCAACAACGCGCCATCGAATTGTTAAATACACTTACACAGAGGCTCGAAAAAGAAAAGTCTATTGTGCATTATGAAAATCTGAAGCAACAACTTAACCCACACTTTTTATTTAATTCACTTACATCGCTTAGCAGTTTAATAGCTACTGAGCCCAAAATTGCCCGTCAGTTTGTTGATCAGATGAGTAAAGTGTATCGCTATATTTTAAAAAGTAGCGACCACGAAACGGTGCTTTTGGCTGACGAATTAAAATTTGCAAACACCTACATTCAATTACAAAAAACCCGTTTCGAAAACGGATTTGAAGTACATATTACTATTGACGATAGGTATTTGAACAGAAGCATTGTACCGGTTACACTGCAAAATTTAGTTGAAAATGCATTGAAACATAATATTGTAGATGATGAGTCGCCATTGAAAATTGAAGTGTTTGTACAACAGGAGTACTTGGTGGTTAAAAACAATTTGCAACTTAAAACGGTAGTCGAAACATCGAACAAACAAGGACTGGATAAAATGAAATCATTGTATAAATATTTAAGCTGCAACCCCATTGTGGTTGAAAACAATGATGGGTTTTTTCAAATAAAAATTCCGCTTATATAATTTCTTATTACCTGATATTTCAAACAGCTTTAATGTTTAAAATTTAAACACTACAATCTAAATATATGAAAGCGATAATAATTGAAGACGAAAAATTAATAGCAAGGGAGTTGCAATTCAAAATAAATGCAGTTGCACCGGATGTAGAGATAATAGAAATTTTACCCAGTTTAAAAACATCAAAGCGTTGGCTTATGAACAATGCCGAGCCTGATTTAATTTTTATGGACATACAATTAAGTGACGGAATTAGTTTCGAAATTTTTGAAACCTTTAAACTGTCGTGCCCTGTTGTTTTTACAACAGCTTATGATGAATATGCTATGCGTGCATTTAAAGTTAACGGTGTTGATTATTTGTTGAAACCAATAGATGAGGATGAACTAAAAAAAGCCATTGAAAAGTGCAGGATAATTGTGGCTACAAAAAATCCATATCCAACCGATGTGCATAAATTGGCTAACGATTTTAATCAACCCAAAGACGCCCCGGTAAAGTATAAGGAAAAATTTATTGTAAATTTTCGCAACCAGTGGCTGCCTGTTAACACCAAAGATATAGCCTGCTTTATGCGCGATACGCTAAACTATATTTATACATTTTCGGGGCAGTACTATGCATTCGACTTTAATACTTTAGAAGAAGTAGAGGAGGTGCTCGACCCAAATATATTTTACCGTGCCAACCGCCAGTTTATTATTCATATTGATTCGATAAACAGTGTAAAACCTTTGGAAAATCAAAAGCTAACTTTGAAACTAAAAGAACCCAATCAGCAATTTGATATTGATGTAAGCCGTGAAAAAGCTCCGGCTTTTAAAAAATGGATTAACCGATAAAAGTATAATCTATTAGTTGCAATATTTAGCATCAATATGCCATACTTAATTAGTGAAGTTAAGGCTTGTGCTAATAATATATAGGCATAGCATTATAATAAGTATGTAAAAAGCAATATCAAGTCCATTTGCTTTAGTTGCACAACCCTTGCATTTGCTTTTTATGGTTGCAAGTATCCCTGATTTTTTAAACTGATTATGTTTTCTCATCTGGCTATTTCTTAATAAGATAATACAAACCTGCCTTATTAATAGCATCAAAAAAAAAGTATCTGATTAAACCACACCTAAAACAAAACGAAGTGTGTTTATAGTTACTTATGCCGTAACAAACACACTTCGTTTTGTTTATCAGATATTACTAATCTGGGGTAACTAATTTACCATAGTGTTTATAGTTTTTTTAAGAAATCAAACATCAGCCTAACACCAACACCGGTACCATTTTTACCACGATAACTGTCGTTACCTTTTATAAATGCCGGCCCTGCAATATCAAAATGCATAAAAGGATAATCGGCAAAGCGGCTTAAAAACTTACCTGCAGTTATAGCACCACCGTAAGGGCCGCCAATGTTTTTAATTTCGGCAATGTCTGATTTAATCAGTTCATCGTAATCATCCCAAAACGGAAATTCGGCTAAACGTTCATGCACAGCATCACCGCTTTCTTTAAGTTTATTTTTTACTTTCTCATCGGCAGTACCCATGCAAACAATGCCATACTGGCCAATTGCAGCAGCAGCAGCACCGGTAAGTGTACTAAACTCACAAACTAATTTGGGGTCGTATTGTTTTGCAAAGTGTAAAGCGTCAGCTAAAATCATACGTCCTTCGGCATCGGTATTTAATACTTCAACGGTAAGGCCACTCATCATCGTAATTACATCACCGGGAGTATAGGCATTACCACCCGGCCTATTATCGGTAGCAGGTACCAAACCAATAACATGTATCGGCAATTTGGCTTTTGCAATGGCATACAAGGTTGCGCCAACTACAGCACTGCCGCCCATATCGCATTTCATATAATCCATACTGTTGGGTGTTGGTTTTAAACTCAAACCACCGGTATCATATACCACACCTTTGCCTACTAAAACATAAGGTCGTTTATTATTTGCATTGCGGGGCTTATATTCCATTACAGTAAAAGTAGGAGGTTCAACACTGCCATAATTAACAGCCAGCAAGCCACCCATTTTTAAGCTTTCAATTTTTGTTTTATTAAAAATTTCAACCTTAAAACCGGCTTCTTGCCCCATTTTTTTAAATGCTTCGGCTAAGCGTGTTGCTGTTAAATAAATTACAGGTTCGTTAACCAAATCGCGTGCGCGGCAAACACTGTCAACCAATATTTGAAGCTGATCTACTTTTTTAGGCTTTTGCTTTAATGCATCGGCATGTAAAAAAATGGTTTGAAGTTTGTTTTTTTCTTTTTCGGCTTGGGTCTTATATTTTAAAAACTGATAATTAGCTAAGGCCATACCTTCGGCAACAGCCAATAATTCATCATCTAACTTTGCATCGGTTAGCAGCACTTCTGTAACTTTTAATTTATTAATCATATCAGCCATTTGGCTGCCTGCTTTACGCAAACTTTCCATTAGTACATTTTTATCCTTCTTTTCGATTAGTTGAATAAAAACATGTTTGTTATATTGATTTACAACTATTAATTTTTTTTCGGCTGCTAGTTCAGCTTTAACAAAACCTGCTTCAGCGGCACTTAATACAGTAGGTAATGTTTTTTTATCGGTAGTAAAATAAACTACAGCAGGGCAGTTAATAGTTTTTTGGACAAGCTTAATTTGTGTGTACATGGCTGCGGATTTTCGAACCGTTTTATGTTTAACGGTTACTTTGTTTACTTTGCAAATGAAATCAAATTTGCATGCAAGCCATAGTGCAAATTATTTAATTCATTTTGTTTACCCATAACAATGCAAGCCGATAAATTATTACAAAGCGCCTTACATTTCGAATTTTTAACAGCCGAGCAAGGTCAGTATCTATTCGAAACAGTACCCACACCAACATTAGCATGGGTGGCAAACGAATTGCGCAAAAAACAAGTGCCACATAAAAAAGTTACCTGGATAATTGACCGGAATTTAAACACCACCAATGTGTGCATAGCGAATTGTAAGTTCTGCAATTTTTTTCGCATACCGGGCCATGCCGAGGGTTATACAACTACCTTGGAGCAGTACAGAGATAAGATTGAAGAAACCATACGATACGGAGGCGAGCAATTACTTTTGCAAGGAGGCCATAACCCCGAGTTAGGATTGGCATATTATGCACAGTTGTTTCGCGACCTGAAAAATATGTTTCCACAAATTAAATTACATTCATTAGGTCCGCCCGAAATTGCACATATAGCTAAATTAGGTAGCCATACCCATACCCATGTTTTAAAAACTTTAGTTGATGCCGGTTTAGACAGTTTGCCTGGCCCCGGTGCCGAAATTTTAAACGACAGGGTAAGGCGTATGATATCGAAAGGGAAATGTACCGGGCGCGAATGGTTAGATGTAATGCGTGCTGCCCATCAATTAAAAATTACCACATCGGCCACTATGATGTTTGGCCATATCGAAACCATTTACGAACGTTTCGAACACCTGGTATGGTTACGGCAAGTACAAGCCGAAAAACCCGAAGACACACCGGGATTTATAGCATTTATACCCTGGCCATTTCAAGACCAAAATACAATACTGCGCAATGTAAAGGGTATTCGTAATGCAGTAACTGCTGATGAATATGTGCGCATGATTGCTTTAAGCCGCATCATGTTGCCCAATATTAAAAACATACAGGCAAGCTGGCTTACCGTAGGCAAGGCCACCGCTCAAATATGCCTGCATGCAGGCGCCAACGATTTTGGAAGCATTATGATAGAAGAAAATGTAGTAAGTGCAGCCGGTGCGCCACATCGCTTTACAGCACAAGGTATTCAGGATGCTATTGCCGAAGCAGGTTTCGAACCGCAATTGCGCAATCAGCAATATCAGTTTCGTGCAATGCCGCAAAACATGGAGCAACAGGTTATTAATTATTAAATTAGGTACTGCTTGTAAGGTTTAGGTTTTATAAGTAGCAACTGATAGTAACTTACATCATAATCAAATTGCCATTTTTTACCATCTTGCCATCAATTGATTTGTAATGCAGGCAATAACCCATATTACTTTGCAATATTGCTGCGTTATTAAATTAGTGCATATTAAAAATTAGCAAGCAAATGATTTAATACGTTTGCCTTATACATGAAAAAATTACTAATCATATTTTTTGGGTTTTATAGTCTGATTGCACAAGCAACACATAACCGTGCAGGCGAAATAACTTACAGGCAAATATCATTGTTTTATTACGAAGCCACTATTGTAACTTATACCAAAACCAGCAGCGCTATTGACAGGCCTGTACTTGAACTGCATTGGGGCGATAATACTTTTGATACAGTTTCGCGTGTAAATCAGGCATCGGTTGGAACCGATATAACTAAAAACACATACATAGGATATCATAATTATGCAGCAGCAGGAATTTATAAACTTCACTGCGAGGATATGAACCGTAATGGCGGTGTTATTAATATACCCAATAGTATAAACACCAGTTTTTATATTGAAACGCTTTTGCAGATTAATCCGTTTTTAGGATTTAATAACTCGCCCGTTTTGCTTAATCCACCTATTGACCAGGGTTGCAGCAATCAAACCTTTATGCACAATGCAGGTGCGTTTGACCCCGATGGCGATAGTTTAAGTTATGAGTTATTTATATGCCGCGGCAATGGTGGTTTGCCCTGTCCGGGATATTCATTTCCAACGGCTACGGTATCGTTTAGCTTAGATAGCATAACCGGTGATTTGCGTTGGCAAAACCCCAACAGCATTGCCTGTGGCGAATGGAATGTTGCCTTTTTAATAAAAGAATGGCGCAATGGTGTAAATATTGGCTACATAGAACGCGATATGCAGATTACCATTTATTGTAATTGCCCTAACAATACACCGCAACTTAATTTAGTAACAACCGATACTTGTGTAGAAGCCGGTACTTTTATAACCTTAGCAGCTACCGCTACCGATCCTGATAACAATCCCATATCGCTAACAGCTTCGGGTGGGCCTTTTTTAATTACGCCCGACTCGGCATATCTTACCACCACACCACCACCACCTACCACTAAAATTTTAAACTGGCAAACTACCTGTAACCATGTGCGCAAAGCACCATGGACGGTTTTGTTTAAAGCCGAAGACAGTTACCCCAATCCGGCACCACCACCCACTAATTATAACTTGGTTGTGTTTCAGAATATGAATATCACCGTAGTAGCACCAGCGCCTAAAAACCCTGCTGCTGCACCTTTGGGAAATGCCATACAGTTAAATTGGAACGCATCTGTTTGCGATTCGGTTAAGGGCTATGACATTTATCGCAGAAATGGGTTTTATGGATTTATACCTTCATCATGCGAAACCGGAGTGCCGGCTTATACAGGTTATGTAAAAGTTGGAAACACAACAGGCATTGCCAATACAACATACGTAGATAATAATAATGGTGCCGGCCTTATAAATGGTATTGATTACTGTTATATGATAGTGGCCACCTTTGCCGATGGAGCCGAGAGTTATGCCTCTGTTGAAGTATGCACGCAGCTAAAGCGCGATTTGCCTGTAATTACCAATGTTAGTATTAATACAACAAATGCTACGGCCGGCCAGGTATATGTAGCATGGAGTAAACCTACTGAGTTAGACACAACACAAACACCCGGGCCGTACAAATACGTAATTAGTGGCAGCAGCGATTTTACCGGAGGAGCCTTTGCATTAATTGATTCGTTTTTTGATTTAAACGACACCATACTTATTGATGATTTTGTAAACACACAAACCTTACCACGCAGTTATAAAATTGAATTTTATAATATGACTCCGGGCAATACATTTAAAATAGGGCAATCGCAAATTGCTTCATCCATATTTCTTAACTGTGTGCCCACTGACGAAGCCACAACACTTTCGTGGAATGAAACGGTGCCCTGGAGCAATACGCTTTATACCATCTATCGTCAAAACACTTCCGGTATTTTTGATTCAATAGGTACAAGTGCTACTCAAAGTTATACGGATACCGGACTGGTAAACGGCAACACCTATTGTTACAAAATCAGAAGTACCGGCAATTACAGTGCAACGGGCTTTGTTGATCCGATAATAAATTTTTCGCAAGAGCAATGTGCCATACCTGTTGATAACGTGGCGCCATGTACACCTGCGCTTATGGTTAATGCCAATTGTATTGGATTTAATAATGTTTTAAGCTGGCATTTTGATAGTGCTGCATGTTATCAGGATATTGCAGGCTACAACGTGTATTATAAAAATGATTCGATAAACGATTTGGTGTTGCTTGTTACCTTAGGTTTAGATACCAACTTTTTACATGATAGTCTTTTTTCAATTGCAGGTTGTTACCAGGTAACTGCCTTTGATAGCCTGGGAAATGAAAGTGCTTTAAGTAATAAGGTGTGTGTGGATAATTGCCCGGTATATGAATTGCCAAATATTTTTTCGCCCAACGATGATGGTAAAAATGATACGTTTCATCCGCTGCCATACAGCTATGTAAGCAATGTTAATATTACTATATATGATCGTTGGGGACTGGTAATGTTTAAAACCAACGATGCTGATATTAACTGGAATGGCAACCTCGACAATAAAGACAAACAATGCCCCGATGGTGTTTATTTTTACATCTGCACCGTTAACGAAATTTATTTAAGTGGCATAAAACCGCGCTTGCTAAAAGGTTATGTACAATTACTGCGCAATGGCAAATAACTTTGGCCACAACAAAAAATGATGCATTATGTTTACGGGAATTATTGAAACCACAGGATCATTATCAGAAATAAATAACGAAGCCGGTAATTTGCATCTTACCATTCAATCAAACATCAGCCAGGAGTTAAAAATTGACCAAAGCGTATCGCACAACGGTATTTGCCTTACCGTAGTAAAAGTAAACGGGCAAACACATACCGTAACCGCTATTGCCGAAACTATTGCCAGAACCGATATTGCTGCATGGCAAGTTGGGCATATTATTAATTTGGAACGCTGCATGCCGGCTAATGGCCGTTTTGATGGCCACATAGTGCAAGGCCATGTTGATACCGTTGCTTTATGTAAAACCATTGAAGAAACAAATGGGAGTTGGTTATTTACATTTACATATACAGGTAAGCATATTACAGTTGAAAAAGGTTCGATTACCGTTAACGGTATTAGCCTTACCGTTGTTAATAGCCAGGCACAACAATTTAGTGTAGCTATAATACCTTACACTTTTGCTAACACCAACCTGCATGCACTTAAAACAAACGGCATAGTAAATTTAGAGTTTGATATTGTGGGTAAATACATGCAACGCATCATGGAATTGCGCTAAACAATTTCGAAATTATTTTAGTAATCTATACAAAACATTATTCGAAATAGTACACGCGTTTAACCCGTTGCGATATGCTGCAAAGCACTTCATAAACAATGGTCTGCAATTGTGCTGCTATTTGCTGTATGGGATAATCAGCACCAAACACCAATACATCATCACCTTCTTTGCAATCAATACCGGTTACATCTAACATGCACATATCCATGCAAATGTTTCCAACTACAGGCACTAACTTACCATGTATCATCATCCGGCCCACGCCATTGCCTAACTTTCGTAAATAACCATCAGCATAACCAATGGCAACCGTTGCTATGCGCATATCATTAAGTGCAATACCACTACGGTTATAACCTATAGTTTCACCGGCTGCAATGGTTTTAATTTGTGATATGGTTGTATGCAACGAAGCAACGGGTTGCAATGCCAGCTCGGCATCGGTATTGCCAATGCCATGCAACCCTATGCCCAAACGTACCATGTTAAACTGCGCCTGCGGCCACCGCACCACACCTGCCGAATTTAAAATATGCAGCAGTGGTTGGTAACCCAAACCGGTAATAAGTTTATTGCTTATAGTCGAAAATAAATCAATTTGGTTTTGTGTAAAGGCATCATGTTGTGGTGCATCGCTTGCTGCTAAATGCGAAAATATACTTGCCACTTTTATATGTGGCCAGTTTTTCAGATGGTTAACTAATGGTGTTATTTCTTTCATCTCAAAACCAAGCCTGTGCATGCCGGTATCTAACTTTATATGAACGCTAAAATGTTTCTTACGCGCTTTAATTGATTTACGTTGTGCCGCTTGATTATAAGCTGCAAGCAAACGCATACTGTAAATTTCGGGCTCCAACTCAAAATCAACAATGCTGTCAAAACTCTGTTCATCCGGATTCATAACCATAATGGGTAATTTAATACCCGCCTGCCGTAAAGCCACACCTTCATCGGCATAAGCAACTGCTAAATAATCGCTGTGATGGTGTTGCAATACATTGGCAATTTCGAAACTGCCGCTGCCATAAGCAAAAGCTTTTACCATGCACATGGTTTTAGTTGTGGGGTTTAATAAGCTTTTATAAAACTTGAAATTATTTAAAATGCCATTAAGGTTAATTTGTAATACGGTTTGATGCGCTTTTTGTTGTAGCAGTTTTACAATACGTTCAAATTCAAAAGTACGTGCACCTTTAATTAAAATGGTTTGATCGGTTAGTAGCTGCTTATTATGTTGCGATATAAAAGCATCGGTATTTTCATAAAAAAAACTATTACCGCTAAACCGTTTTTTTTGGCGTGTTAATGCGGCTCCTATTCCAATAAAGCAATGCAACTTTTTTTGCATAACCATGGTAGATACGGCCTCATATAAATCGTTTTCGCTTTGTCCGCTTTGCAGTATATCTGATAAGATCAAAGTACGTTGGTTATGTTGCTGCTGTTGCATTAAAAAATCGAGTGCAATACCGAGCGAAGCCATATCGCTGTTGTAACTATCGTTAATGAGCGAACAGTTGTTAATGCCGGCCTTTAACTCTAATCGCATGGCTACAGCAGGTAGCAGTCGCATGCCTGCTTTTATATTTTCATGCGGCACCTGCATATACAACAATGTAGCCCAACAGGTAATAGCATTGTCAATAGAAGCCTCATCGGTAAATGGTATTACGATGCTAAAGTTTTTATTTTGATAGCTGGCTTGGATGGTTGTCGAGTCAGCTTGCTTACTGATGGCAGTAATTTCTAAATCAGCTTTTTGCTTTTTACTCCAACTAAAACCTGTAAGTGTTTGCTTGTTAGTTTTATTGATAAGCGGCAGTATATGCTGCATAACCATATCAGCATCTGAATTATAAATAAGAGCCCTGCTGTGTTTAAATAATAAAAGTTTTTCAACTGTTTTTACATTACGACTGCTAAAGTTTTCATCGTGCGCACTGCTAATATTGGTAAGTATGCCTATAGTAGGACTAATTATATGTTCAAGCTTTTCCATTTCGTACGGTTGCGAAATGCCTGCTTCAAACAAAGCTAATGTGTGGCTGTTTTTCATTTGCCACACGGATAGGGGTACACCAATTTGTGAGTTGTAACTTTTGGGGCTACGTACAATATTGTAATGCTCTTTAAGCAAATGATACAGCCACTCTTTTACAATGGTTTTGCCGTTGCTGCCTGTAATACCAATTACCGGATATTGAAACTGATGCCTGTGAGAGGCTGCTAACATTTGCAGCGCAAGCAATGTATCGTCAACCAAAATATAATTGGCTGCCACCGGATGATTTTCAGTTGCCGTGTGGTTGATTATGGTTTTATCAGACACTACAAAATTGCGAATGCCTTTTTGTAATGCATCGGCAATAAATTTATGCCCATTATTACTGGATGTTACCAAAGCAAAAAACAAACTGTTGCTACTGTTTTCAATTCGTCTGGTATCAATTATTAACGAAGTTATATAGGTTTCAATGTTCGAAAACTGAAACAAAGTGCCGTTAATAATAGTTGTTATTTGATTTATGGCGTACATCGCTGTTATTGGTTTTAAGCACTTTTTTTAACCATTGTTTTTAGGCATGTACACAGTATTAAAACAACTGCGGCATAAAGGAACATAGCTTTCTTTTTCGCCCACTAAAATTTGTGCATTATCTGCGGCAAGCCTGTGCGAGTTATGTGCCAGTTCGCCACAATGCATACATATTGCATGCACCTTGGTTATATACTCGGCAATGGATAATAGTTGTGGCATGGAGCCAAAAGGCTTGCCGGTAAAGTCCATATCCAAACCGGCCACCACTACACGTACACCGCTGTTAGCTAATTGTGTACAAACAGCAGGCAAGGCATCGTCAAAAAACTGTGCTTCGTCAATGCCTACTATTTCGCACGTACCTATGTGGCTAAGTATTTCTGACGATGTGTGTACAGCCGTGCTTACAATGGCATTTGCATTATGCGATACAATTTGCGCCTCGCTGTAGCGGTTGTCAATTTTAGGTTTAAATATTTCGACCTTAAGTTTGGCAATTTGCGCACGTTTTAGTCTGCGTATTAATTCTTCGGTTTTACCCGAAAACATACTGCCACATATTACTTCTATCCAGCCACGTTTAGGCCACTGCTGATGCCTATGTTCCAAAAACATAATTTACTAACGATTATTAAAAGTGTTAAATAATGAAATAGTGTATAACCATACCAAATGCAGTAGGGTAGCGTTTTTTAGTTGTTCAAACATTTCTGTCAAAATTAGGCATTAACCTTTCATTACTAATTAAATGCTTCATTATTTTGGCAAATAAATAAGATAGTATGTCAAAAGAAATAATTAAAGATGAATTGGTGCATCTGCTCGATACCATAGTTGAACAAACCCAAACCGTTTGCAACTATCAAAACAAAGTGCCACAAATAGAAATTGATATTTTAATGATGAATGTGCGCAGTTTTTATGAGCAGCTGGTATATATGCAAAAGCAGTCGAACCAGGCTTTGCCGGCAGCAAAAGTTAATCCCGTGCCGGTTAGCTTATCAGCTTCGGCACAACTTAAGCCCAACGATTCTTTAAATGAGCAGTTACACCACATTGAAGCAGCCATACAGCCACAAGTGCAAGTAGCAGAAAACGATTTCAAACCGAAGTCTATCGAAACGGCAACAACTAACACACAAACAACAGGCGATAAAGTTGTGGTGCAAACACCTGTTGCACCGGTAATTAATAAACCCGAAGTGCTTGCAAATAATGCGGCATTGCCAGTAGTTATTACACCTGAAACAAAACCCGCACAACCAGCCATCGCGGCCCAAGCTGTTAAACCAAATGTGCAATCGGATTTCCAGCCTTCGGTTGGTGAAAGAACTGTTTTACAAAAACCTGAATTAACAGATGTGATAGTTGCTGTAAAACCCGAAACCAAACCCGAATCATTATCACCTAAAATTGAAAACGAAAAAGTTAGTATAGCATTCGAAATACCGGCAGTTCAAAACGTTGCACCAATTGTAGCAAGTACTATACAATTTGACGAGAGAAAAAATGTAGCACAACCCATACAACCTCAAAAAAATGTTGAATCTGCCGAACTGAAAACTAAAAAAGCAGTAAAAACAACGGCCAGTTTGTTTGATGCACCACCTAATATTGCATCGGTATTTGATGATACAACAACGCTTGCAACTAAATTAGAAACGCAACAAACCACTACCAGTATTGCCGATAAATTAAACAGCAGAAAAATTGCCGACCTTAAAAAAGCGATAGGTATCAACGAAAAGTTTTTATTTATAAACGAATTATTCGAAGGCAGTTTGGCATCATACAACGAACATATTGAAAAAATTAATGTGGCAGCTGATGTGCATCATGCACATGCTATTATTGATGCATTGATAAGTAAATATGCCTGGGATGGCTCGCTTTCAATTGTAAAACAATTTAAAGATTTGGTTGACCGCAGATTTTTATAAAAGATGAACAGGCTTGTGTTGCAACTTTTCCGTATAACTGCATTTTTACTTTTAGTAAATGTAATTAATGCCGGTGCTCAGGTAAGTAAAAAAGCGCATAAGCGAATTGCTAAACTTACATCCGAAAAATTTTTTGGCCGTGGTTATGTAAAAGGTGGCGATAGTATTGCTGCCGATTATTTGGCTAAACAGTTTAAACAAACAGGCTTACTGCCAATTGATGCCAATTATTTTCAAAAATTTACATTTAGTGTAAATACATTTCCAAACCAGATATTTGTAAATATTGCAGGCAAAGCATTAAAACCCGGATACGATTTTATAGTAGAAGCAGCATCAGGGCGTGCTGATGTTACTTGCAAATTATTTAACGTTACCGATAGTGTTTTGCCTTTGCCACAATCGGAATGCGCTTACGTAATCAGTAAAAAATATTTTACAACGGCATCTAATAAAACTGCTTTAAAAAATTGGTTGCTTACGTTGCCCAATAACAGTGGTGTAGTATTGCTCGAACCCGAAAAACTAACCTGGACGGTAGCAACACAACGCAATAGTTATTGGGGCATTACAGTTCTCGAAAAAGTTTGGCCTAAAGCCGATAGTATTACAGTAAATATTTCATCACATTTTAAACCTGTACATGCAACGCAAAATGTAATTGGCTATTTGCCGGGTAATATTAGTGATACGTTTATGGTGGTAACAGCACACTACGATCATTTAGGTGGTATGGGCGATAAAGTTTTTTTTCCGGGTGCTAACGACAATGCAAGCGGTGTAAGTATGCTGCTTGATGTAGCACAACATTTTGCCCTTTTAAAAAACAGGAAGTACAGCATGTTATTTATTGCATTTGCAGGCGAAGAAGCCGGATTAATTGGCTCTAAATATTATGTAGATAATCCTTTGAAGCCACTAAGCACCATTAAGTTTTTAATTAATCTTGATTTATTGGGTACGGGCGATGAAGGCCTCATGGTAGTGAATGCTGTTGATAATATGGAAGCTTTTAATAAACTTGATAGCATTAACGAAGCTGATAAACTATTACCAGTGATTAGCAAGAGAGGCAAAGCCGCCAATAGCGACCACTACTGGTTTGGCGAAAAAAAAGTACCTGCTGTGTTTTTATATACTATGGGTGGCATAAAAGCTTATCACGATGTGTTTGATATAGCTAAAACTTTACCGCTTACCAAATACAATGAAGTTTTTAGTCTGCTGACAACATTTATTAAAACGTTTTAAAAAGTATCAGGTCTTAATGAGCGATGTTCAACCTTGGCAATTTGTAGATGATGAGCAAGACAAGTGGCCCGATTACATTGACTCTATTATTACATTTAGTTTTTTTACAGGTCTTATTTCGTTTTGGTGGTTTACAAATAAGATGCAGGTAAACTTTGGTACTTTTTGTAAAGTGAGCATTTTAATATCATTAATAATTTTAATGAGTGTGCATATATACAAACGCTTTACATCAATTAAATGGGTACAAACCACCGATGTAATGCGTACACTATTAAGCGGCCCGCTTTTAAGCATTTTGGTTTTTTCTTTAAATTATTTAATAGTCGGTAAGCCTTATGAAGTAACATACACCATTGCAGATATTCGTGTTGTAGCAAAAAATGAAATTACCGATGAGGCTGTGGTTTTTTTTGATGATAATGCCTTAAACGATTTTAAAACCCTCAGAACTTTTACGCTTAACGGCAGCACCTATCAATGGCATAAAATTTCATACACATTCTGTAAAGGCATATTTGGTATAACCAATGTAACCAAAAGAGTTGTTGAGAAAGATGATGGAACCCGTTTACCGGTGGGAATTGATTCAGCAAAAAATCATGAATAATTATTGATAATCCTCATACTTTTGCGGCCATGTTCAAGCATAAAATATTTGCTGCAATAATGGCCGGTATTATGTTTATAACCTCAGTAGGGGTTATAAATAAAGTACACCGCTGTTTAATGGCAGCCAATACTGAAGTGTGCTGCGAAACCGATACCCCCGAATGTTGCCAGCCAGTTGCTGCGGCTGACACAAACCCTGAAAATGATTGCTGTAAGGACGAAATTAAATCAATTGCTTTAGACGAAACCTATGTTGCAAAGGATACCTTAATTTCCGACTGGTCGTCAATATGTACCAAAATCGTTGTATTTACTTTTCGAGGCCAACAGGGCGAAACTATAAGCAACCCTGTTTTTAAGTTGTTTTTACACAAAGTTGGTTTGTTAGATTGCATACAGATTTTGAGAATTTGATAGTTGGTGCCTAATTTTTTACCTACCTTATATAGCAGTCTGGCGGGTTGCATCCATTTAAATCAAAAACTTAATTTTCAGTAATTCAATGAAGAAACTACACAGTTTGGTTTTGTTGTTTATATGTTTTAAAGCACAAGCACAAAACATTCCAATAACCGTTTTACAAGGCAAAGCGCCCTACGAACCATTACCTATGGCGCAAGTTATGGTATTGCCGGCTAATACCTTTTTACAAACAGATGTTGCCGGCAATGTATTGCTCGAAGTACCAACACTGCCTGTTACAATAGTAACTGCATACAGCGGTTTTGTATCTGACACAACGCTTGTTACTACGCATAAGCCCGTAGTTATAAAACTTAAAGCGTTGGTACAATTGCCCGAAGCTACAGTAAAAGCAGGCCGCGAAGCTTTAGGCTTATCAACCATGAAACCGCTTAATACCGAGGTAATAACGCAAAAGGAGTTAATGAAAGCAGCCTGTTGCAACCTTAGCGAAAGTTTCGAAACCAATCCCACCGTTACCGTAAATTATACCGATGCCGTAAGTGGCGCAAAAGAAATTCAGATGTTGGGCTTATCAGGTATATACACGCAAATGCTTACCGAAAACATACCGGCCATGCGTGGGCTGGGGCAAACATTTGGGCTTAATTATATACCGGGCTCGTGGATGGAATCTATACAAATAACAAAAGGTGTTGGGCCGGTAAGCAACGGATTTGAATCGCTAACCGGTGCCATAAACGTAGAGTTTAAAAAACCCGAAGAAAGTGGACGCGCACATTTTAATTTATATCAGGCTACTACCGGCAATACCGAGTTTAATGGCATTTACAACACCAAAGTGGGGCAAAATTGGGGTACCATGTTTATGGTACATGCCAACCGGATGCAAAATAAATTAGATCATAACGATGATGGCTTTTTAGATATGCCCTTAGTACAACAAATAAATGCTTACAGCCGTTGGCGCTATAACAATAATAAAAACATGGAAGCGCAATTTGGCGTTAAAGCCATATTAGACGAAAGAAACGGAGGGCAATTAAAATTTAGCGATGACGATAAAGGTACTACACAAGCCTATGGCACACAGGTAAAAACACAAAGATTTGAAGCTTACTCAAAAACAGGGTATGTTTTTACCAACCGCGAGTTTACCAGTGTAGGCTGGCAAAACCATGTTACCTATCACAAAGCTGTTTCGTTTTTCGGATTAAAAAATTATGACGGACTTCAAAAAAGTTTGTATTCAAATTTGATGTTTCAATCTTATATCGGAACATCCGAACATCAGTATAAAGCCGGTGTTTCATTTATGCTTGATGATTTTGACGAAAAGTATAATGAGCCACAAACCCAATATGAACGTAACCAAACTTATATGGTACCGGGAGCTTTTATCGAATATACATTTAACGACTGCGATAAATGGGCAGTAGTTGCAGGTGTGCGTGCCGATTATCATAATAAATATGGAGCCTTTTATACACCACGGGTAAATGCCAAATACAATTTTACCGAATCGCTAATTATGCGCATATCGGCCGGTAATAGTTTTAGAGTGGCTAATATTTTAACTGATAATATTGGATATATGGCCAGCTCTAAAATTTTAATTGTAAAAGATGATTTAAAACCTGAGCGCGGTTGGAATGAAGGTGTTAACCTAACTTACAAGTTCGAAACATTTAAACGTGCTTCATCGCTGTCGGTAGATTATTATCAAACACAATTTGTAAATCAGGTAATAGCCGACCCGTTTAGCGATGCCAGCTATATTCAGTTTTATAATTTAAATGGAACTTCTAAATCCAAAAGCGCGCAAATTGCATACAACGTTGCATTGTTCGAGTTTTTAGATTTGCGTGTAGCATATAGGTTAGATGATGTTAATGTTACATATCAGAAGGTGGGCAACATTCAAAAACCTTTGGTATCGCGCCATAAGGGATTAATAAACATTGCATACCACAGTTTAAACGAAAAATGGCGTTTTGATTTTACAGTTCAATATGATGGCCCCAAACGGTTAACTAACACGCATAGTCATGATGAAAATGCAGTTAACCCTAATGCCAAATCGCCTGCTTACGTAATGGTGTTGGCACAATTTACCAAAGTGTTTAAGAAATTTGAAGTATATGCCGGTGGCGAAAATTTAACCAACTACACACAACACAATCCCATAATTTCGGCCAGCAATCCTTTCGATAGTTCATTTGACGCAACCGATATTTGGGGGCCTATAATGGGTATTAGAGCCTATGCCGGTGTACGTATTGATATTAAGTAATTATTTATAATGATATTTCAGCTATGAAAAATATTAAAGCATTATTGATTTTTTGTTTGATATGTTTTATTTCAAGCAAGGCAGTTGCACAAAAAGATACACTAATAGTTAAGTCATCTGTAAACTGTGCTACCTGTAAAAAAACAATAGAAAGCGGCCTCCGATTCGAAAAAGGTGTGCAAAAAGCAACGGTAGATTATCACAAAAAAACCGTAACAATAATTTATCGGTCAGATAAAACCGATGCCGGCCAATTGCGTTTGGCCATTTCAAACTTAGGTTACAATGCCGATACCATTGCTGCAAAACCTGATGCATATAATAAGTTACCTGCATGTTGTAAAGCAGGTGGCCACGATTAAACGTCAGGTTTCATTTAAACAAGTTGCATTAACTTTTGTAGTATTGCCGCCATGCTTAAAAACTTTTTGCGGCAAATATTTGCCATTTATGCTTTAATAGCTTTTATACCTACACTGGTGTTAGCTTATTTGGCTTATGTATTGGTAATAAATCTTAGCAGTGGCGATAAGGTATTGCAACGCACACATTTTGTTTCGTCATGGTGGGCAAAAATTTACTATAGTCTTATTTTTATTCGCATACAAATTGCCAACCACAATATGCATGCAGGCAGCGGTGTGCATGTGTTTGTTTGTAATCACAGATCGTTATTAGATGTACCTGTTTGGGCTTATGCTTGTATGCAGCCGGTAAGATTTTTATCGAAAGCCGAACTTACAAAAGTGCCCGTTTTTGGCTATGTTTTAAAACGCGTTTATATAACCGTTGACAGAGCTGATAAAACCGACCGTTTAAAGAGCATCAACAAAATGAAAAAAACGTTAGACCAGGGTGTTTCAATTTTTTTAGCACCGGAAGGCACACGCAACCGTAGTAATAAAGTATTGCTCGATTTTAAAGAAGGAGCCTTTCGTTTAGCGGTAACCGCACAAGTACCTATTGGTATTTTAACGCTTTATAATACCGATAAACTTTTATCGCCTTCAAAACTATTTAGCATGCAGCCAGGTACAATTTATGGCGAGTGGACTGTATCGGTGCCAACTAAAGGATTAACAGAAAACGACATACCTGAATTAAAACAGCGTTGCATGCAAATAATGGAAACCAATTATTTGCAGCTTAAAAACAAATATCAATAATCATTTATTTAGTATAGATTTAATTGGCATGAGCACCGATAAGGAAATTAAAACCGATAGTGACATAGTAGTTGAAAAATTGTATCAAACGCTTATAGCATTAAACGAAACACCGGGGCAGTTTCCCTACACACGTGGCGTGCAAACCGATATGTACCGTGGCAAACTTTGGACTATGCGCCAATATGCCGGGTTTAGTACTGCCGAAGAATCGAATAAACGATACAAATATTTACTTCAGCAAGGTACCACGGGCTTAAGTGTTGCCTTTGATTTGCCTACTCAAATTGGCTACGACAGTAGCCACGCATTGGCCGATGGCGAAGTTGGCAAAGCAGGTGTAGCTATTGATTCGTTAGGTGATATGGAAATTTTATTTGATGGCATTGCATTGCAAAATGTAACTACCAGTATGACCATTAATGCTACTGCCAGTACATTATTGTGCATGTATATTGCTTTGGCAAAAAAGCAAGGTGCCGATTTGAAATTAATTTCGGGCACGATACAAAACGATATTTTAAAAGAGTATGCAGCACGTGGTACTTATATATATCCGCCTAAACCAAGTATGCGTATCATAACCGATATATTTGAGTATTGCAGTAAAGAAGTACCTAAGTGGAATACGATTAGTGTATCGGGCTATCATATCAGAGAAGCCGGTGCTAATGCAGTGCAGGAACTGGCTTTTACTTTAGCCGATGGCAAAGCTTATTTACAAGCTGCCATAAACAAAGGTTTGGATATTGATGTGTTTGCACCACGCATTTCATTTTTTTTCAATGCACATAATAATTTGTTTGAAGAAGTTGCCAAGTTTAGGGCAGCACGCAGAATGTGGGCAAACATTACCAAACAATTGGGTGCGAAAAATCCCAAATCGCAAATGTTGCGCTTTCATACACAAACAGGTGGCTCAACACTAACAGCACAACAACCACAAAACAATATAATCAGAGTTACCATACAGGCCTTAGCAGCAGTAATGGGCGGCACACAATCGTTACATACAAATGGTTTTGATGAAGCACTTTCATTACCAACTGAAGAGGCTGCACGCATTGCATTACGTACGCAGCAAATTATAGGTTACGAAAGCGGTGTTACGCAAACAGTTGATCCGTTAGGCGGGTCCTATTATGTAGAAGCATTAACCAATGCCATGGAAGCAAAGGCCTATGCGTATTTGCAAAAAATTGATGAAATGGGCGGTGCAGTTGCTGCCATTGAAGCCGGGTACATACAAAACGAAATTGCACAAAGTGCCTACAATTATCAAAAAGATATTGAGCATGACACGAAAATTATTGTCGGTCAGAATAAATTTGTAATTAATGAAGCACCCACTAAAGATTTATTTACCGTGGATGACAGTATCCGGCAGATACAAATAGAAAAGCTGAATGCGATTAAGGCAAAACGTAATACATTAATTGTTGAAGCAGCCTTAGAAAAAATAAAAAACGCAGCAACGGATGGCAGCAACTTAATGCCACATATTTTATATGCTGTCGAAAACTATGCTACGCTTGGCGAAATTGCTGATGTAATGCGCAATGTATTTGGCGAGTACCAGGGCTCTTAAACAGTTTTGCACAACGAGCTGCAAACTATTTTTTAAGAAAGTACAACTTACATGTTCGGTTATGGGTTGCTGCTAAAATTGAAGTCTTATTGCATGGCTTTAAAAACCATTACCGTTTCATCGTTTACAAATAATGTAAGCATGTTGCCTGATAGTGCATAAGCATTTACTTTATGAAATGCTTTTATAAAATCATCTTCTAAATTGCCTGGGCATGCCATGCGTGTCATGGCTCCGGGCAAAAACGAAATTGTATTGTCTTTGTTTGTAAACTTCCCGTTAATATTGTTGCAACCGGTATGCCCACCATAAGTTAGTGTTTGTGTATTGAGTGTAAGCTGAGGTAACCCTTTTATTTGATTACCGGCAATAATTTCATGGCCGTTTAGTTCGATTAACTGCCATGTTTTATTTAAAGCATTGCTTTTTTTCATTTCAAATTTATTGCGTTTGTATGTTAACGTTGTACCGTTTGGATTACTTAGTATCAAAGTATTGTCAACTATTTTATACGTTGTTGTAGCCGTTAATGCTTTCATGCATCTGTTTTCAAATCCGCCATCAGCACATGCCATTTCGGTAGCACTTATTTCGGTGAAACGAAGTGTTTTCGATTCAACAAATAAACTCCCGCTAAAGCGATTACAACCGGCATGTCCGGTAAACGATTTTCCATTAATATCAATAATTAACTCGGGGTTCGATTTTTGTAAAATACTATGATTTACAAATTCATTACCCACTTGCTCTAAAAACCAGTTTCCGTTTAAGTTTTCGTTTGCTAAGTATTTACCGCAACCTTTATAAATTTGATTTTGGTTGTTTTTTTCTGTCAATGTAACAGTTACTATATAGTCAAACGTTTCGCCACTCATTACATCCTTGCAAGTACCTTTTTGCCAGGTAACAGCTAAAGTTGCACGCTCGGTTTTAACCAACATGCTTTTAACATTAGCATCCATAGCCTGTTGCACTTTGCCTGGAGGCATGTTTATAACAACACCTTCCATGTTTTTAAATGTTATTTTGTTTTCAAAATCAATGTCAAGCATCCAGCCGGGCTCTTGTCCAAGTGCAAAAAAGTCTATACCATTTTTTATTTTCTGTTCATCACGTTTATCTAATGATGTATGCATACCTGTATCATTAGTTAAAACAGTTTGATTGTTTAAAGCCCTGCCTGTTTCATCACACCACTGCATGGTATTATCATTCAAACTAAAATATTTGTATGGTACATTGCCCGTTAATGCAACCACATTTTTGGTTCGTATGTAATTACCTGCATAAGCTTCGGGCATTTTAGGTGTATCGGCATACTGTACAATTAAACGGTAGTACTTATCCGAACCTAAAGTTAAGCGCAGGTTTTGTTTATTATCTGAAAGGCTGATTGTTTGTGTATATGTGTTTTCAGATTGTGCCGTAGTACAATTAAACTGAAAACTTAACGCAAAAATAAGTATGATGAATCGGTGTATTTTCATGGCTTACATTTTAAAATATGGATGCAAGTTTTTAATAAATGCATAAGCCATCAAAATAATTAATAAAACATTAAAGGTAAATGCTGCTTAATTTTCTTTGCCTGCATTTTTAAAGTACTTAATGTTATAAGTAAAATTTATCATGAAGTACTGTGTAAGCACATTGGTAGTTACATCTTCAAAATAGGTTTCAGTTGTGTTACGATTGAAACTGTTGTTTTGATTTAAAATATCAAACACGGTTAATCGTAACTCAGCCGCATCATTTTTCAAAAACTTATAACCTATACCGGCATTCCATAATATAAAATCCTGATTTAAATTATCGGCCAAACCTGCATAGTGTTGGTTGGTTACATCTGATTGAAGTACCAAGCCTTTCCAGATTGTAAACTGCATACGTAAACGAGTATTCAGATTTAAATATTCGTTGTTGGCTTGCGATTGTTGGGTATTAGTTATGTTGTTATATGAAAAGTAACTGCCTACAGAAAAATCAATCTTGGGGCTGATGTTGCTGTTTATGGAGAAACCGGTTCCAACACTTGTTGTATATGCATAATTGTTTACAAAATTTATTTGACCGGGTGTGCGGTTCAGGTTGGCATTGGCATTTATGTTTAGGTTTGATTTAATAGCTTTAAAAGGAAAACCGTAATTACTAAACATACGCACATTGTAATATCCGTTTAAGTTTTGCGGCACAGTTAACTGCGAACCTGCCGGCATATTTACACCGGCAACTTGTGTATCGGTTAAAGCAAAGTAGGTGGTATTGGCAATGTAGTCTTCGGTTTTAGTAAGATTTAAAACTGCAAATAAATTGGTGCTTTTTAGCGTGTTAACGGACGAGTATCGTATGTTAACGTTGTTTTGCCAGTCTTGACTTAAATTGGGATTACCGGCTGTAAGTTGCAGCGGGTTACTGTTGTTAACCACATTTTGCAATTGTGTAACCGATGGTGCATTATTACTGCTTCTATAATTTACGCGCATATTTTTTGAAGTAGTAAACTTATACTGAAACTGCGCATTAGGCAACAAGCTGTAAAATGTTTTATTTAAATTGTCGGATTGTGGAAACGTTTGTTCGTTTTTAAGTGTGGCAACCTGATACGACAAACCCGCTGTAGCATTCCATTTGGTTTGTGTGTACATGTAACTGATGCCGCCATTGTTTGCCATATAACGGCTTTCGAAAACATTACTTAAAGTGGCATCTAAATCTGTATATGAATCGGATACTGTTTGGTAATTGTATGTTTTTTTATCGCTGTTGTTTAAATTGTAATTGTTGTTGTAGGTAAAAAGTAATTGACCTTTTTTGCCAACAGGCTCGGTGTAGGTAACATTACCACTAAATACTTTGCCTTGCGCATCGCTGTTGGTTAACTGATTTATACTATCGGTACTTAACGAGTCGAGTGCATATACGTTGTATGAGTATAAATTGCTATTGCCTTTATTTGAGTTGAAGCCCGGTGTAAGGTTAAAAGATATGGTGCGGCCTTTTTTATCGAATGCATGTTTGTACAATACCGGCATGGTAAAGTTGCTTGCATCAACCGATGCCGAAGTTTTATTGTTTGTGTTGCTTATTAGTATGTTGCCACTTTCGTTTTTCCCAACGGTAACAGCATCCTGATCGTTTAATTGAAATGTAATACGTGGTTGTACGGTAATGCTGTTGGCACTGTCTATTTTATACTCTATTTTTAAGTTTGCCCTGTGGTTGCTGTTTATAATGTTTTTGTTGCTTACTTCGTTATACAGCAATGGGTTATTCTCATTGGTAAAGTAGGTGCGTTGCGTATTGCTTTTAACCACATTGTCGGCATAGTTAAAAAAGTAACTGCCCGAAATTTCAACCTTGCCAAAGGTGTTGCTATAATTTAAGCCAATTGAATGTGTTTGGGTTAGTCCTTTTTTCTGATCTACAAAAAAGCTCGATGCGTCTTGACCCATAGTACCCGTTGGGCGGCCACCACCCATACCCATTGGCGGGCGCATGCCACCACCCATACGTGGGCCACCACCACCGCTTCCACTCATAACACCGGCCAAATCTTCGGACGAAAAATTTTGCTCATTAATATTATTGCTGCTCATTAAAATGGTAAAGCGTCTTTTTTCTTTAAAGAAGTTAAGTGCCAAACCTCCTTTGTATCTGTCGTCTGTGCCATAGCTGCCATAAACACGTCCGAAAATCCCATTTCTGAATTGTTGTTTGGTAATAATGTTCATGGTCTTGGTATTGTTGCCATCATCAAAACCTGTAAACTGTGCCTGATCGCTTTTTTGATCAAACATTTGAATTTTATCTATCATTTCGGCAGGGATGTTTTTTAATACAGCATTGGGGTCGTCACCAAAAAACGGTTTGCCGTCAACTATTACTCTTTTCAATTCTTCGCCTTGCGTTTTTACCTTTCCATCCTCAATGGTTACACCGGGCATTTTTGTAACCAAATCTTCGGCATTTGCATCTTTATTTACTTTATATGCATCGGCATTAAATTGCATGGTATCGCCAATAAGTTTGGCAGGCAAAACATCACCCACCACTTGCGCATCTTTAAGCAAAGCTGCTTTATCGCTTAGTGTAATGTTTCCTAAATTTAAATCAGCATTTATAAATTGCTTTTTATAAAAGTCGCCAAAGCCTAAATAGGAAACTTTAATCAGATAAAGTTGGCTCTTTATTTTTTCGATTTTAAAGTCGCCATCTAAGTTGGTAACTGTTCCGGTGGTAACCGAACTGTCGTTTGGGTTTAGTAATGCAATTGCAGCACCGGGTAGCGGTTCGTTTTTTGTATCCGTTATTTTACCCGAAATGGTGTATTGCCCTAATGCAAAAAAAGGTGTGCCGGCAATTATTAAAGCAATTATTTTTTTTAATATCATATATTGAAACAGCTTAAGCCAATTAGAGTTGAAACCAAGCTGCAAGTTTAATGTTATGTAATGGATTTACACAGAAACAAAAAGTCTTTGCAGCCCTTTGTTTTAACGGCTTTACCGATTTTGAAACTTATTAACGGCTGTTAATGTTTGTTTAATTTAAAACTTGAGTAAACAAACTTACAAATCAGGATATAAAACTTGGTTGTAATGCTTAGGCTTTGCCATCAACATACAAACACAAAACCGGTATGTGGTGTTTGTTGGTAATTATTTCTTCGATGGGCTTATTTACCAAATGGCCATGCCTGCAACAAACTAATAATGAGGCGTCAATACTTGAAGCATAATTTAAAAAATGTGTGTGCTTATCGGCAATTTCATTAATGTGATATACGGTGTAAGGTAATTGATGCTGTTGCATACTTTGGTTAATAATATCTACATGCGCATTAACTCCGGGGCCTACAGCATCTTCTGAAAATACAAAGTGTATATGTGTTTGAAACGATTTAGCAATGGCAATTATCCAGCCTTCGATTGGGTTTTGCTGGCTGTGGTCAATCCAAATAGCTATACTTTTTAGGGCACATGGTTTCGATTCTTTTTGTACCACTAAAATAGGTAATGCCGAACCATTAATAACTTTGGCAATAAAACTACCTATAATATGTTGTACACCGCGTATGCCATGTGTGCCAATAAACATAATGTCGGAATGGGTTTCGGAAGCCGCTTCACCTAACAGCACAAATAAGTCGCCTTCTTTCGACATGTAGTTAGCTTGCAAACCATGTTTACTTTCAATGTCGTTTACGGTGCCTTGAATTTGCTTTTTTATTTCACGGTTTAAAAAATTAGCCGACATCAGTTTGTTGCTGTTGGCATCAACATTGGCAACTTCGAATATGTGTAGCAAAAGCAGCGATGCATTAAATCGTTTGCCAAACTCAATAGCATAGTCAGTAGCTTTTGATGCGGCATCACTTAAATCGGTAGCAATTAAAAAACGTGGGTTTTCCATGTGGTTGGCTTTGGTAGCAATGATAAATAAAATCTTTTTGTATTACTAAGTGTACTATAGTTGTTGTTGCCAAATAATTATTGACTTATCGTCACTTACCGAAATAATTTTGTTTAAACCGGTATGCCAGTATATTTTATTTACTGAGTTTTTATGCCCCTCGGTTTTATCCAAGCTTAGTTTATGCAACACATGCCAGGTTTGTGTGTCCCAAATTTTAATTGATTTATCGCGGCTTGCAGTGGCCATTAAGCTTTTATCGGCATTAAAAACCATATCGTAAATAGCATAATTATGCGCAGCAATTGATTTTTGTATTTGCATACTTTGTACATCTGTGATGTGCAGCATGGCATCGCGCCCACCAGTAATTATTTGGTTATCATTTATAAAAGCAATGGTGTTGCAACTCCAGTTGGTACGATGAATGGGTAAATCGGCTATTACTTGCAAGTGCTGCAAATCAAAACTTACCAGGTGTCCATTGCCACAACCAATATATGCAACATCTTGTGCAGGATGTATGGCTATGTACCTGAGTTTATGCGGGGCTATTTTTACTTGCTTAATTAATTGACCTTCGATATTACAAACAGAAAGTAAACCATCGCCACCGGCTATTAGCATTAACTGCAATGGTTGATACGCAACAACATCATAAACTCCATTCTGATGATATCGCAATAACTTAACCTCTTTGTTTTGCGCATAGTTTATTATATGTAAATCGCCTGTGGCGGTACCCATTAAAATGTAAGGCAGTGCGTCAATAACTTTAATACAATAAATAGTACCGGCTGCTTTGGCTATAACTTTGCCTGCCGCTGCAGTTTCAGTATGCCATTGCACTAATACCTGATCGGCACCACCTGTAAGTATGGTGTTATCCAAATATCCTTTACCAATTGCATAAATAGCTCCACTGTGACCAAGCAATTGATGTTGTTTAACCCACATAAAGAAAATAGTTGAGTTTAATTTGAAGCAATATTACAATCATTGTAATTACGGTACTAATACATTTATACGAATATGCAGTTAGTGCATTGATGTTAAAATTTATTACGTTTAAGCACGTCAAAAAAAATATGTTTTCGGCCGTAAGTTAAATGATAAAGAAAACTTTGTTTAGTTTTTTAGTGCCCATTCTCTTGTTAGCCATCATGTGGTTTATTAAGTTATATGAAATTTCGATGGGTATTGACCTGGGTGTGCATGGCGTTTTACCACGCACATTAAGTGGTTTGCAGGGCATTTTGTTTTCGCCATTCTTACACGGCAGCATCAATCATTTATTAAGTAATACGTTGCCGTTTTTGTTACTGATGGCAGCGCTCATTTATTTTTACGAAGACATTTGGCTTCAATCGTTTATTGCTATGTTTTTGCTTTCGGGCATTGGTTTATGGTGCGGTGGCCGCGATAGTTATCATATTGGTGCCAGCGGCATTATATATGCCCTTACCGGTTTTTTATTTACCGAAGGTATTTTAAGGCGCGAAGTAAAATACATGGCCATAAGTTTGTTGGTAGTATTTATGTATGGCGGCACAATATGGGCCATGATGCCCATGTTTAAAACCATATCGTGGGAAGCGCATTTATTTGGTTTTATGGCAGGTGTATTAATGGCCATTGTGTATAAAAATCAAGGCCCCAAAAAAACATTATACCAGTGGGAAAAAGATGAAGTGGACGAAATGCTGGGCGATAAAACTGAAATCAATTACACATTTATTCCCAATTCCGAAAAATAAACAAACAACGTATATAGCATTGGTTACACAAGTATGGATAACTTAAAAAAAATTGAACACATTGGCATAGCCGTTAAGAACCTTGAAAACAGTAATGCCCTGTTTGGCAAAATTTTTAACGCAGCTCCGTATAAAACCGAAACCGTTGAAAGCGAATTAGTAAACACATCGTTTTTTAAGATAGGTTCTAATAAAATCGAATTGTTAGCAGCAACAAATCCGCAAAGCGCCATTGCTTCATTTATTGAAAAGAGAGGCGAGGGTATTCATCACATTGCTTTTGATGTAGCAGATATACATGCTGAAATGCAACGCTTAAAAGCCGAAGGTTTTATATTGCTTAACGAAACCCCCAAACGTGGGGCCGATAATAAATGGGTTTGCTTTTTACACCCCAAATCTACCAATGGTGTACTTATTGAATTGTGCCAGCAAATAGACTAAACAGGTATGGCAAAAGATACCAATGTTGTAAGCTATAAACCTAAAGTGGTTCGGTCGTGGATTATGTACGATTGGGCAAACTCCGTATATAACCTGGTTATAACCACAGCCATTTTTCCGATTTACTATACAAGTGTAACCAAAGCCTCGGCCAATGGTTTGGTAAATTTCTATGGTTTCGAAATTAAAAATACAGTGCTGTATGCTTATGCACTGTCAGCGTCCTTTTTAGTAATTGCATTTATATCGCCATTACTTAGTGGTATAGCAGATAACCGTGGCAGTAAAAAGTTTTTTATGAAAGTGTTTTGCTTCATAGGTGCTTTGTCATGCATGGCTTTATTTTTTTTTAATTCGGTTCAAACGGTAAGCATAGGTATAACAGCTTTTATGTTGGCAACTATGGGATATGCAGGCAGCATCGTTTTTTACAATGCTTTTCTGCCCGAAATTGCCCCACAAAACATGCACGATAAAATAAGTGCACAGGGTTATGCAATGGGTTACATTGGTTCATCGCTTTTGCTTATTATAAACTTAGTTATGATACAAAAACCGCAGTGGTTTGGTATTACCGATGCGGGTTTGGCATCGCGCATTGCATTTGTAACGGTTGGTGTATGGTGGATTGGTTTTGCATTAATTACTTTTAAAGGTTTGCACGAAACGCCCAAAAACCGTAACACAAATAATTACATACAACAAGGCTATGTGGCATTGTACCATGTTTGGCAGCAACTAAAAACCGAGCCCATATTACGCAGGTTTTTATCGGCATTTTTCTTTTATAATATGGGTGTGCAAACGGTAATGTATGTAGCATCGCTTTTTGGTGCCAACGAAATTAAAATGACTGAATCGTTGTTAATAGCAACCTTGTTAGTTATACAATTTGTTGCGGTAATAGGCGCATTGCTGTTTGCATGGTTTAGTAAACTTTTAGGCAATATAAATGCATTGTGCCTGGCAACGTTTGTATGGATTGCTATTTGCGTGTCGGCTTATTTTATTTATAATGCCACACCGTTTATTATTTTGGCAGGTGTAGTTGGTTTGGTAATGGGTGGCATACAAGCATTATCGCGTGCCACTTATGCAAAACTTATAAAATCAAAGCCCGAACATGCATCGTATTTTAGTTTTTATGATATATGCGATAAAGCCGGAATGGTTTTGGGCACGCTAAGTTTTGGTTTGATAGAAGCCATAAGCGGCAGCATGCGCAATTCCATTTTTGCATTGGCTGCTTTTTTTATAATCGGAATTATACTTTTGCGCCCTTTACAAAAGCTTAAAACGAAATCAATTTTTAAAACCAATGGTGTATAGCCTATGGCTGTTATCCTGTTTCAGTTATGATAGTTGAAATTTTTATCCCTTGTTTTTTAGACCAGTTTTATCCGCAAACGGCAATGAACATGGTAAAAATTTTAGAAAAAGTAGGTTGTGGTGTAAACTATAATCCCAATCAAACATGCTGTGGCAAACCGGCACTGCTTGCCGGCTATACCGATTACTGTAAAGAAGTTGGCGCAAAGTTTATTCGCGAATTTGAAAACGACAGGCCTATTGTTACCCCTGATGCATCGTGCGTCTCCATGATTAAAAATCAATATCCCGAAATGTTTCATAATTCAGTGGTGCACAATGAATACAAAAGCATACAAAAAAACATTTTTGAACTAAGCGATTTTTTGGTAAACGTAATGCATGTTACCGATGTTAATGCTCAATTAAACGGTATCGCAACCTATCAGGATCCATGTACTGCATTACGCGGTTTAGGTATTAAAAAAGAACCGCGTGTATTGTTATCAAAAGTAAAGGGCCTGACATTAGTGGAGATGGAAGAAAGTGAAGTGTGTTGTGGTTTTGGCGGTGCATTGCCGGTTAACATGCCGCTTATAGCCAATCATATTGCAACACAAAAAACAACTTGCATAGCCAACACCCAAGCCGATTATTTAATATCAACCGATATGGGCTGCCTGCAACACCTGCAAACAGCAATTAAAAATGCCGGCCTAAAAACAGAAGTAATGCATTTGGCCGATGTATTGGCAAAAGGGTGGTAAGTTTTTTTAACCCTTGTTGCAAAGTTTTATGGTTAATGCATAGCGCATGTAGCCACTGTTTATAAATTAATTTTTAGTACCGTATTTGGGTAAAGTTGGACAAGTCGAGCGTCTATAAAGCTATAACAGTAATTATTATCTGCCGCACAAATTTTGTTTAGCTCAAACATTGTTGCAGCTTATAAGCTTAAAATTTGTATGGTCTATAGTCAATTAACTATTTTAAAAGCTTATAGTTTTTGTATTCGCCCGGGCGCCAGTTAAAGTGTTTTTCGAAAAAACCGGACACCTTGTTTTTAAGCGTTTGTTTTTTTTGTGTAGGGTCAAAATCAAATTCCCAATTTATTCTTTCAATTCGTTGCTGCATAACCTTAGGGTGTGTGCCGGTAAATTTTGCCAATGAATCAATTTGTGTGTAATCAAACTGCGCTATGTCGGCAAATTTTTTTTCAACGTGGGCATCATCGTGCCATAACTTATTAAAGTCGCGTTGTTTTTTTTGCTGATAGTCGGGTGGGCGCACCCAACCGTAATGATATATATATGCCTCAACCGGCTTTACATTTAAAGGGCGGTTTTTAATCTGAAAACCTTGTGCATCTTTATAGGAAGTGAGTGCTTCATTAGGTCTAACAATACGCACTTCGTTTCTATACCAACGCCTGCTGTCGCCTACATAATCATACGAGCCGTAAAAATGCATATACTTAAATAACAAGCCTTCTACCTTTTGGTTATGCGCATGCTGTTGCATGGCAGCTTTTATATTATCTAAATATTTTTCATGTACGGCCTCGTCACCCTGTATATAAAAAGCCCAAGTTGCTTTTTTATTAATGGCAGCTAAAGCTTTATTGGTTTCAACGGCTAAAACATGGCCGCCTTGCCGTAAGTTGTCGTCCCAAACGGTTTCTATT
Source organism: Bacteroidia bacterium (assembly GCA_016788165.1). Classification (GTDB taxonomy): domain Bacteria; phylum Bacteroidota; class Bacteroidia; order AKYH767-A; family OLB10; genus JAEUTH01. The sequence continues at coordinate 41,380 of JAEUTH010000028.1, forward strand.
ATTTTAATTTTTGGCGAGTTTATAGACTCAATTAAAGCAAGCGTATTATCATCACTATTACCAACAGCTATAATTAACTCATCACAAATTGGTAGGATAGATGTTATCGCTTCTATTATTGGGTAATCATACGTTATGGCATTGCGTATAAAAGTGAAACCGGATACAAACATGATTTATTAGATAATACTATACTTAAAAATTTTTATTAATGCCCGTATAGTTATGTGGGTTTATAGCTTTTAGCTCAACTTTTATATCTGCGTTAATATCTAAACTATCAATAAATGAGGCAATTGTTTTTGAAGTAATTGCTTGCCCGGTACGCGTAAGTTCTTTTAAAGCTTCGTATGGGTTAGGGTAGTTTTCTCTGCGCAAAATAGTTTGAATAGCCTCGGCAACAACGGCCCAGTTTTCATCTAAATCAGCTTTCAAAACAGCATCATTCAGTTTTAATTTTTGCAGGCCCCGCATTAATGATGATAGTGCAATGGTGGTATGCGCCAAAGGCACGCCTATGTTGCGTAGCACGGTCGAGTCGGTTAAGTCGCGTTGTAAACGTGATATAGGAAGCTTGGAAGCAAAAAACTCAAACAAGGCATTTGCTATTCCTAAATTACCCTCAGCATTTTCAAAATCAATGGGGTTAACTTTATGCGGCATTGCCGATGAGCCTACTTCGCCTGCTTTAATTTGTTGTCCAAAATAATTCATCGAAATATAAGTCCAAAAATCGCGACAGGCATCCATTAAAATTGTGTTGATGCGTTTCAATACATCCATTAATGCCGCTAAATTATCATAGTGCTCAATTTGAGTAGTAGTTTGCGATCGTTGCAACCCCAACGTTGCAACAAAGTTGTTTCCAAAATCAATCCAATCAATTTTCGGATAAGCAATAACATGAGCATTAAAATTACCGGTAGCACCACCAAACTTAGCCGAGTTTGGTATTTGTAACAGTTGATTTCTTTGCACCGTTAACCGTTCAACAAAAACATAAAGCTCCTTGCCCAATGTAGTTGGCGATGCCGGCTGGCCATGGGTACGTGCAAGCATAGCAATTGGTTGCCATTGCTTTGCTAAGCCATGCAGTTTTTCTATCAATGTGTTTAGCTGTGGTAAATAACCATCGGCAATAAATTCTTTTATTGATAAGGGTATGGCTGTATTGTTTATATCCTGCGAGGTAAGTCCGAAATGAATAAACTCCTTAAATGCATCTAAACCCAAAGCTTCGAACCTTTGTTTCATAAAGTATTCAATAGCCTTAACGTCATGATTGGTAACCAACTCTATTTGTTTAATAGCCAATGCATCCGTATCATTAAAAAGCAAATACATGTTGCGCAAACTATCGAAACTGATTACCGGTACTTTTTCTAATTGTGGTAAAGGCAGTTTACACAATGCAATAAAATACTCAACTTCAATGCGCAAGCGGTATTTCATTAATGCAAACTCGCTAAAGTAGTTGGTTAATGAGTCGCATTTGGTTTGGTAACGTCCATCAATCGGTGAAACCGCATGCAATACTGTGGTGTTCATTGTTTTTTGATTTTAAAAAAGAGCGCAAATGTAGCCAAATGACCTTAGCACACTAATGCATGTTTTTAACTGACCGGCATCGGTTTTTAAATTAAAAACAGCTATTTCATACATACTTAATTTTGATTGCAGGCTAAGCTTTATTATTGGCCTATTAATTTTATTAAGTAACAAAATGAAATATATTTTAAGTGTGTTAACGCTTATAGGATTAACGCATGCAAGCCTGGCACAAAAGCCATCAACGGTAGGCCCCACTACAAAAGCTAAGTCGCAGGTATATCCATTAGATACCATACGCACTCAGGTAAAAGAAATACCCGGAGGCGAAATGTGGACTATGCGCGGCTTCAGAGGCGAAATTTCGGGCAAGGGTTTAATGGTTAATGGTAAGAAGGAAGGTGTTTGGCGCAGGTATCACAGCAATAAGTGCTTAGCCAAATTGGAAAACTATAAAAACGGTGAACTAAACGGAACGTGTATTAGTATAGGCCAAAACGGCAATATCGAAACCGAGGAAAATTATAATAATGGTAAATACGATGGCTTAGTAACTTTTTATTCGTTTAGTGGCAACATTAAAAAAGAAGAAAATTACAGCGATGGAAAATTGCATGGTAAACGTTGTCTATATTATGATAATGAAAAACTACAGGAAGAAACGGAGTACATTTTGGGCATAAAGTCGGGGTTAGCAAGATGGTATAATCAGGAGGGGGTTTGTGTAATTGAATACACTTACAAAAATGGATCGCTGCAAGGCCCGGCAAAAGAGTTTTTTGCCGGAGGACAATTATTTAAAAGTGGCAATTATAACAACGATGTTGAAATTGGCGATTGGCTCGAATACAAGGAAAATGGGGAGCTGGTAAAAACGATTACTTTTAAAAATGGAGAAGTTCTTAAAGAAACACCCGCTAAAAAATAAACGTGCAATTCGGTATGTAAATTGGGATCAACCAACATATTTTAAAACAAAAGTGTTTTAGATGTTGTATAAACCGAATAAATTTTACTTTTGCGCCTCCGAAAAAAGTATTGTCCGATGGTGTAATGGTAACACTCCAGATTTTGATTCTGTCATTCAAGGTTCGAGTCCTTGTCGGACAACTCTAAAAAAAATCCCTTCGAGCAATGCACGGAGGGATTTTTTGTTTTTTCGGCAACAGGCATTTGAAAGGTGGAGGGTAATAAAGGTTTTCAACATTTTAAACCTAACAACTTATATTTCAGGAGAGAGTAAATCGTCCTAAAGGCTCAATAAAAACTACCTTTACAGCATGTTGCAAACAACATGTACAATTCAGTGAAATAAAAAACGTTTAATTATAAACTATACAAAATTTAAAAGATGATAAAAAACATTAAAGCCCTTGTGTTTGGAAGTTTCTGCCTGTTTCAGGTGGCAGTAGCTCAAACCACGGCTCCTTTAGTGCCACCAATTACATTCGATCCTATAGTTGCTACATTGGATAGCCTTACCACCATTCATAATGTAGTTAAGTATCAAGCACAAAATACATTTAATACCCAACCGGGTGTTAACGTACCGCAGTTTAGCGATGCGGTTTATGCCGACAGGATTTCAAAGATTAACACCACCATACCGCTAACTTTTAATAGCCAGGTTAAGGGATACATTGATTTATATGGTGTCAGGAAACGTGATTTAACACAACGTGTAATGGGCTTATCAAGCCTATACTTTCCGATGTATGAGGAAGTGCTCGAGCGCGAAGGCTTGCCACTCGAATTTAAATACCTGTCAATTGTCGAGTCGGCTCTAAATCCATTAGCGGTGTCACATTGTGGGGCAACGGGCTTATGGCAGTTTATGTACAACACCGGTATTATGTATAATTTATCCGTTACTTCACAAACGGATGATAGAAAAGACCCATACAAATCAACCGTTGCAGCATGCGAGTATTTTAAAGCCATGTATAAAATTTACAACGACTGGTTGTTAGTTATAGCCAGCTACAATTGTGGCCCGGGTAATGTAAACAAGGCAATAATACGTTCAGGTGGCAAATCAGATTTTTGGTCGATAAGCCCCTACTTACCTGCCGAAACCAGGGGGTATGTGCCAGCATTTATAGCAGTAACTTACCTACTAAATCACACAGCCGAACATGAGTTAGCTGCAATAAGCCCATCCATCACCTACTTCGAAACCGATACCGTTAATGTTTTTAACCGTATTAGCTTCAACGCTTTGTCAAATACATTACAAATACCGGTTGATGTAATCGCTTTTCTGAATCCAACTTATAAAAAAGGGTATGTACCTGCATCAATAAATGGTAAGGCCAACACCTTACGTTTGCCCAGCAATAAAGTAGCAGGGTTTATTCAAAATCAATCGGTAATGTTTGAAGCCGAAAGTAAATTGCTGGCGCAACGCCCTGAGTTTAAACACCTCAATAAGAAACTAAAGTACAATACTGATGAAAATGATTGGGTAACCCGTGAAGTAAAAAAATCACATATCGTTAAACGTGGCGAAACCCTAAACTCCATAGCAAACAGGTACAATGCAAGCACAGCTGAAATTAAAAAGCTAAATAAATTACGTTCGAATAGCGTGCGCCAGGGGCAACGTTTATATGTTATGGCCGAACAACAAGTTGCAGTTAAAAAGCCCAAAGCCGACACGTCAAATACCACATTAGCTAATAATGACACTTCAGTAAAAGATAGCGCCAAACATTTGATAGACTTTATCAAAGGAAATGTAAAGGCAAATAATGCAACAGTAGCAACTACAGTAATGCACCCCAATGCAACCGATTTGCCCGAAGGCTATTTAAACAGAACTATTAGAAAAGATGATGTGGTTTACCATTTGGTACAAAAAGGCGATACGCTTTATGGCATTGCACGTGAGCAAGGGATTTCAGTTCAGGAGTTAATGCGTTATAATGGCTTTTCGCCCAATAAAAAACTTAAAGCCGGAGAAAAAATCAAAGTAAAAATTAACGGCTAATACTTCGATGTTTAATAAATAGCAGAGGCTGTCTTCGGATAGCCTTTTTTGCTTTTTGTACAAAGCAGTAAACATTTACATAGCTTTTGTTTTCTTTGTCGGCCTTAAATAAATACACAATTCATGCATTTTGATACCAAAGCCATTCATGCAGGCCAACACCCCGACCCAACCACAGGTGCAGTAATGACACCTATTTATCAGACCTCTACTTATTGGCAAGAAAGTCCGGGTAAGCATAAAGGATATGCTTATGCACGCGGCAAAAACCCTACACGTACCGCTTTAGAAAACTGCCTGGCAGCACTTGAAGATTCCAAACATGCACTTTGTTTTTCAAGCGGTATGGGCGCCATTGATGCCATTGTAAAACTATTAAAGCCAGGCGATGAAGTAATTGCCGGTAACGATTTATATGGTGGCACATACCGAATGTTTACCAAGGTTTTTGCTCAATATCAAATTGTTTTTCATTTTATTGATTTAAGCGATGAGCAAACCATTGCTAAGTGCATAAACAGTAATACCAAATTGCTTTGGGTGGAAACACCTACCAACCCTACCATGCAAATAGTTGATTTGGAAATGTGCAGCCGTATTGCACAAAAGCATGGGTTAATTTTTGCTGTTGACAATACTTTTGCATCGCCATACCTTCAAAACCCATTAAAATGGGGTGCACACATAGTAATGCACAGTGTTACTAAATATCTGGGAGGCCATAGCGATGTAATAATGGGCGCATTGTGTTTAAATGATGATGACTTATACCAAAAATTAGCATTCATTCATAATTCTTGTGGTGCAACCCCAGGCCCAATGGATAGCTTTTTAGTTTTACGCGGCTTAAAAACTTTACACCTTCGTATGGAAAGGCATTGTACTAACGGCCGCAAAGTGGCCGAGTTTCTTAAAAGTCACCCGCGTATCGAAAAAGTTTATTGGCCGGGTTTCGAATCGCATCCCAATCATCACATTGCTCAAAAACAAATGCGCGACTTTGGTGGTATGATTTCATTTGTTTTAAAAAATGCCAGCTTAGAACAAACATTTAAAATAGCCTCCTCATTCAATGTTTGGACTTTGGCCGAATCGTTGGGTGGTGTTGAGTCGCTTGTAAATCATCCGGCTACTATGACGCATGCCTCTATACCCAAGGCCGAACGCGAACAAGCAGGCGTTGTAGATAATTTGTTGCGTTTAAGCACCGGAGTTGAACACATTGATGATTTGATTGAAGATTTGAAACAAGCACTCGCATAATTGTCTCAACCTTGTAAAAGCCTTCATTATAAGGCTTTTAACTACATTTTTATATAGATTTGTTAGAAATAAAAAGAAAGAAAAACGTATTGTCTCATGAAAAAAATATATGCTGCATTGTTAATAGCATGCTTTACGCAAGCCTCAGCCCAAAACAATCAAAATATCCCTTGCATAACCACTGAAGTGATGCAGGAATTAAAAGATGCTGACCCACAAATTCAAAAGAATTTAAATGATTTAGAGTTTTTTACCGAAAAATATATCAAAGAAAAACATGTTAAAAATGCCGATGGTACCTATCAAAAAGTGCAAGGGGTAGTAAGAGTTATACCTGTGGTTTTTCACATTATACATGAAGGGGGCAACGAAAACATTTCAATAGCGCAATGCCAAAGTCAAATTGATGTATTAAATGCTGATTTCAGACGACTTAATGCTGATACTACCGATACACCAGGCCCATTTCAAGCTATTGGTGGCGATGCCGAAATTGAATTTAGAATGGCACAATTAGATCCTAATGGAAATTGTACTGATGGTGTGGTACGCTTGTTTTCTACACTTACAAACAATGCACGCAATAATGTAAAATCGTTAAGCTATTGGCCTAGCAATAAATATTTAAATGTTTGGGTTGTAAAAAGCATACGCGGTGCACAACCACCCTTGCAAGTTGCCGGGTTTGCACAATTTCCGGGTGGTGCAGCGGCCACAGATGGTATAGTAATTTGCCATCAGTTTTTAGGTACCATAGGTACTTCAACAGGCAGTGGTGAAGGCCGCACAACTACACATGAAGTTGGCCACTGGCTTAACTTAATACATATTTGGGGTGATGATGCTGGCGCATGTTCAGGCTCTGATTTTGTAAGCGATACGCCCAATCAAGCAAACCTAAACCAAAGTAATTGTCCTACATTTCCACATACCGATGCATGTACGCCTGCAGGCAATGGTGTATTATATAGCGATTACATGGACTACACCAATGGTAATTGCCAAAATATTTTTACAGTTGGCCAATGTGCACGTATGAATGCAGCCTTATCTTCTGGTACCAGTCAACGCAACAACCTATGGTCGTCAACCAATTTAGTAGCTACCGGCACCAATGGAACACCGGCAGTACCATGCGCACCTATACCTTCTGTTGTTTTTGGTGTACGAAATATTTGTGCAGGTGGTAACTTAACTTTTAATGAGTATGTATATAATGGTATTCCTACATCGCGCGATTGGGTTTTTACCGGTGGCAACCCTGCAACCAGCACCAATGCCAGCGAAGTGGTAACTTACAACACACCCGGCACCTATAATGTTACTTATACAGCAACAAATGCAGTAGGCTCTAACACTACTACTTATGCAGGCATTGTAAATGTGTTGCCAACTATCGGTGTTAAAAGTGTGCCATATACTGACGGATTTGAAGGCAGTTTCCCCGGTTTTGATTACGATGTTATTAATGGCGAAGGCAATTTTACATGGGAGCAAACCAGCTTAGCTGCCGCAACAGGCACCAAATCAATACGGATAAATAACTTTGCCGGTAATGCAATTTTTGATGATTTTTATACACCAACCTTTAATTGTACAAATGTTACCAATGTGCAACTTCAATATAAAGTTGCCTTTGCTGTAAGAAATACCGCCAGTATTGATAATTTGAAGGTTTTTGTGAGTACGGATTGTGGTAAGTCCTGGACATTACGGCAAACCAAGTCGGGGCTAAACTTAGCAACCGTTTCAACGGCTGTATCATCGGCATTTGTCCCTTCTGCTACACAATGGCGTCAGGAAACAGTTAATATGAACTTAAATGCAAGCAATGAACCCAATGTAAGATTTAGGTTTCAGTTTACCTATGGCACCAATGGCCTATATGCCAATAACATTTATATTGACGACATAAACATCTCTGGCCTAACAAATATTAACGATGCTTTTGCCAAAGACTCAGAATTAAGCCTTAAGCCAAACCCTACAAAAGGTATAGCTACATTAACATTTAATGTAACCCAAGCAGGTTCCTATCAAATTCAAGTTTTGGATGTGGTTGGAAAAGTTTGTCAAGCTCAGGTGTTTAACGACTTATCTTTAGGAATAAATAAAACCGAAGTTGGCAATCAGCTTAAGCCGGGATTGTATTTCGTTCAAGTAATACATAACCATAAAATGGCTGTATTAAAGCTGGTAATTGAATAGTGTGATTAATATAAAGCATTCACTATTGCTAAGTTAAGCCTATATTACTACATTTGCCGTCCTTTTTTAAAAAGGGAAATTGAAGTGGTTGATAAATTAAAATATTTTGACGTACCGTTTGCCGGTTTATCACTTGGAAACCACACGTATAAATACACCATTGACCAATCGTTCTTTACATATTTTAATCAGCAAATGCCTCAATGTAAGTTTGAGGTAAGCGTTGTTTTAAACAAGCAACCGCAAATATTAAATATTTCGTTTAATACAGTAGGCGAAATGCAGGCAATTTGTGGACGCTGTACCGATGAATTTATAATGCCCATCGTAGCCCAAAATCAGTTATTGATTAAATTTGGTTTGCAGGCAGCCGAAGAGGATGTAGATGTAATGGTAATACCAAACACCGAAACACATATAAATTTGGCACAATACATTTATGAATATGTAATGGTAGCCATACCCATGCATCAGGTACATCCTACAGATAATGCAGGCAGAAGCCAATGCAACCAGACGTTTTTAAAACAAATAGAAAAAAGGAAAGACGAAAGCGCCCAACTAAAACAACAAACCAGCGATCCGCGTTGGGATATTTTAAAACAATTAAACAATAACAATTAACAGGTTTGTAGAAGCGAACCAAATAAAATTAGTACCATGCCAAATCCAAAGCACAAACACTCGAAATCAAGACGTGATAAGCGCAGAACACATTACAAAGCAACAGCCCCAACCGTTATGGTTGATAAAACAACTGGCGAGTCGCATTTAATGCACCGTGCCTACTGGTTAGAAAACAAGCTCTACTATAAGGGCAAAGTAGTTATGGAACGCGCTTAAATTCAATAAAACCTGTACGATGATTTTTTTTGGGTACAGGTTTTTTCCTTTTTTTATAATTTCAAAGTTCTAAGCTTAGTATTTAAGTATGCGTATAGGATTGGACATCATGGGTGGCGATTATGCACCGTTAGAAATAACTTTAGGTGCACTTTTAGCACAACCGCTTTTAACCGAAGTCCGTTTGGTATTAATCGGAAGTGAATCGGCAGCCCGTAAAATAATTACGGAAAACCAAGGCAATCCGGCTAACTTCGACTTTGTTAACAGTATCGATGTAATTGAAATGCACGAACATCCGGCCAAAGCATTTCAACAAAAACCAAACTCAAGCATTAGTATCGGATTTCACTTACTTAAAGAAGGTAAAATTGATGCCTTTTGCAGTGCCGGAAATACCGGAGCCATGTTAGTGGGCAGTATGTTTTCAGTAAAAACAATACAAGGCATTATGCGACCCGCTATAAGTACACTGGTTCCAAAAGAAAAGGGCGGGTATGGTTTGCTTTTAGATGTAGGCGTAAATGCCGACTGCAAACCCGAAAACCTGCAACAATTTGCTATGTTAGGCTCACTTTATGCCGAACATGTTTGCCATATACCTAACCCAAAGGTAGCTTTAATGAGTATTGGCGAGGAAGACGAAAAAGGCAATGTGCTTACACAAGCAGCAAACCAATTATTAAAAAATACTTCAGGAATTAATTTTGTTGGAAACGTAGAAGGTCGCGACCTGTTTAATGATAAGGCCGATGTTATTGTTTGCGATGGTTTTACAGGCAATATCATGCTAAAATTAGCCGAATCATTTTATTCGCTTACTACGAAACGCAAACTTAAAGACGAGTATTTTGATAAGTTTAATTTCGAAAGCTACGGAGGAACACCCATTTTAGGCGTAAATGGAACCGTAATGATAGCACATGGTATATCAAATGCCACAGCTGTTAAAGCCATGCTTGTGTTAACGCATGAAGTTGTAGCAGCGCAACTTCCACAAAAAATCGCCTCAGCAATTGCCTCGCAAGTGCCACAAGCCAACCAATAACTTGCCGGTACAGTTTTTTTAAATTTTTTTTATAACCCAGGCGTCTTTTCATTAAATAATTACGTCTTAAGGTTAATTCAAACATTTGTAATGGATGAGCAACAACTCGTAACCAACTGTTTAAAAGGAGACAAAACAGCTCAAAAGCAGTTTTACGAAATGTTTGCCCGCAAAATGATGGGAGTTTGTTTACGCTACTCCAACGATTTGGCAACAGCCGAAGATTATTTGCAGGAATCATTTATTAAAGTGTTTGGAAAGTTAAGTCAATATCAGTTTAAAGGTTCTTTAGAAGGCTGGGTAAAACGAATAGTAGTAAATGTTGTTTTAGATGAACTCCGTAAAAACCGGATTTTGTTCGATAGTAATGCCGAAGTAACGGACGTACTGCAAACAACAGATGATGTAGTTTCGAACATGGAGGCAAAACAATTATTGCAGATAATACAAAGGTTGCCCACCGGTTACAGAACCGTATTTAACTTATATGCTATCGAAGGTTACCAGCATAACGAAATTGCCAACATGTTACAAATTAGCGAGAGCACATCAAAATCACAATACCAAAAAGCAAAAATCCAGATTCAGAAAACACTAAAAGCACAAACTATTATTTAATGCAACCCACCTCGTTTGAAAATATGTTTAAAGATGCATTCGAAAATTTCGAAGCAGAGGTTAATCCACAAATTTGGGTGCAAGTGCAACAGCAAATTCCAACCACTGCAGTTACACCACAAGCAAGTGTTACTTTTTCAGGGGTTAAAACATTATTAATTGCAGGTGTAACAGCCATTGCTGCAATTACAGCAGCGGTTGTTTACAAATCCGAGCCAAAGTTAAATACCCTGGTTGAAAGCAAAGATAATCCCGTTGATAATAAGGTTGAAAAGACTGTAGCGCCTGTACAAAGTATTGAAAAGGTATTACCGGAGCTTATAAAAGAAAACGAAACCCAAAAAGTACAACCCGCGCCAGCTCCTGCTTCAACAACCGTTTTAAAATTGCCCGAAACAACAAATGAAAGTTCGGCAAACAATGATAACCAAGCTTCCGAACCATTAAACACCGTAACCAATCAAACTAAAATAAAAGAGTCAGAACCGGTAGTCGAAGTTATAAATCAGGATGATAAGCATGAAAACAACCTATCATCAATTCAAAACACAGAAGCTGAGAAAACAAAAGAAACTGAAGAAATTAAAGACTTTAATTGGGGCAGAATAAGCAATACTTTTACACCCAATGCCGATGGAAAAAATGACGTTTTTAAAATACATTTACCCGATGCCAATTATTTTAAAGCAACCATTTTAAACATAAACGGAAAAATTTTGCATGAATGGGAAGGCGAAAACGGCTTTTGGGATGGAAAAGATGCTGGGGGTTATGATTTACCAAAGGGAATGTATGTGTATTACATTATTGCAACTGATACAAACGGAAATACACATAAAACAAAAGGAAGCATTAGCATATTAAAATAAATATTAAACAATTATAATTATATCACCATGAAAAAATTATTTACATTATTAATTGCAATCACAGCCTTTGTAGTGTTGGGTTTGCAAAGTGCCGAAGCATCACATGCACAAGGTGCCGACATTACCTATACTTATACCGGTACGCCCAATGAGTATATTATAACTTTGCGTTTTTACCGCGATTGTGCCGGTATTGACGCACCACCATCTGTAGATATTTGTTACTCATCGGCATCTTCAGGTTTTAGTAGTACCATTATTATGTTTCCTATTGCAGGTACAGGTAATCCCATTCCAAGCTCATCATGCGTAACTACGCCTACCAATTGTACAGGCTTTGGTGGTTTTGGTACTGAAGAATGGATTTACCAGGAAGTTTTAACCTTGCCTAATGCGGCAAACGACTGGATTTTCAGCTACAATGTTTGTTGCCGTAATACGCAAATTACGACCTTAGCCAATGCGGGCGGACAGGATATTTATGTAAGTGCCACCTTAAATAATTTAGATTTCCCAACCAACAGTTCACCTTATTTTGACTCCGTACCGGTTACTACCTTTTGTGTAAATAACCAATTCTATTATTACCAGGGAGCTTTTGATGTTGATGGCGATTCATTAAATTACAGTTTAGTACCTGCAGAAGGTAACTTTAGTTGTCCTGCAGCGCCAACTAACTTAGCATATAATGCACCATTTTCGGCTACAAACCCATTACAAACTTTAAATGGAACAACCATTGACCCATTAACCGGAGTAATTTCATTTTTACCCAATGCCATTCAGGTAGGGGTAATTTGTGTTTTAGTTGAAGAGTATGATACTACGCAGTTTCCGGCAGTTAAAAAGGGGCAGGTTAAACGTGATTTGCAGATATTAGTAATTAGCAATTGCATCGTTATTCAGCCAGCCCCAAGTGGCTTAGGTTCTGGTGGCGGTTATACCAATGCACTTTTTGCAAGTTGTGCCGATACATCCGTAATTGTTACTTTATCAGATGACGTACAATGTGGTTCTATTGCTGCCGATGGTTCTGATTTCCGTGCTATTGGGCCTAAAGGGCAGCCCAATCCCATATTTAAAGCCGAAGGTGTAAATTGTGTTAACGGTCAAACCGATAGCGTTCGGGTGTTCTTTTACTACCCATTAACAAAAACGCGCACTGCACTTTACATTAAAAAAGGAAATGATGGAAACACCATGCTTAGTGAATGTGGAAACACAATTTATGAAACAAATGAATTAGATTCATTAGTTGTTAACGACACCATAAATATTATTATTCAGGATACTTCAATTATTGACTTAAATGTACCCAATGTAGCGCCTTGTGTCTTTAAAGAACTTACAGTTAATATGCTCGATCAGTTTATTTGTTCAACTATCAGAGCTAATGGTAGCGATTTTAAATTGGTAGATGCTACCGGAACACAATTCCCTTTAATACAAGCTTATGGAGCATGCTCAGGTCCAACACCATTAAGCCCCGGTTCCTATACATCAACAATAACTGTTGTTGCCGCTCAAACAGTTGTTGGTACCAGTCCGTATTATTTAATTGCATTAACAGGTACCGATAATAACACCATAGCCAATTTATGCGAAACCTATGTAAATGTAGGCGACACCTTAGCAGTTATTGATGCCTCAGCTCCACTTCAGGTGTCTTTAGGTGCTGATATTTCGCAATGTGCCAATTTAGGCAACCCGGTATTAAACACACAATTAGTTGGTGTAACAACATCTTGGTTATATAATGGCAATAATTTACCTGATACAGCCAGTTTTATTAGTGCCACCCAAACCGGCCAATACATTGTAAATGTTTCGGCAAGCCCTACTTGTAATGGTTCTGATACAGTAAATGTAAATCTGATAGCAGCGCCTACAGCCACCATTTTAGCAAATGGTATTTCAACCGATCAGGTTACCATTTGTGTGGGTACACCTTTCCCAACATTAGATGGAACGGTAGCAGGAGCAGTAGAATATGTGTGGACATTAAATGGTACCGTAGTTAGCAATGCAGCAACCTTTGTACCTACCCAAGATGGTAGCTATACTTTACAAACAAGCTCACTACCTAATGGCGGCTGCGCCACTACCGATTTAATAACCATCACTACTGTTCAATCAATAGTAGTAAATTTAGGTAACAATATTACACAATGCGCCAACGTAGCGCCACCGGTTTTAGATGCAGGTGTTTTCCCGGGTGCTAATTATTTATGGAGCAATGGCGAAACTACCCAAACCGTAACTGCAACTGTAGCTGGTACCTATATAGTAACAGTTACTTATGGCGTTAACTGTAGTGCAAGCGATACGATTGATGTAATTTTTGATGCCGTGCCTGCAATACCGGCATTGGCCGATCAAAATATTTGTTATAACATAGCAATAAGCCCACTAAATGCCAATCCGTTTGGTACACAACCACCTACAGCAACTTATACCTGGACTGATGCAGGTGGCGCAGTAGTTGGCAATGCCGCATTGTTTAATCCGTTGGTAGCAGGTACATATACAGTTTCAATTTCAAACAATGGATGTTCTGTTACCGATGATGCTACCGTAACTGTAGAAGCTCAAATTCCATTAAACTTGGGAGCTCCACAAACTATATGTGGTGCACCTATTTTAATTGATGCAGGCTTTGCCGGTCAGGTAACTGCATATAACTGGACAAAAGATGGAAGCCCATTTGGCAACACACAGACTATAAATGCAAATGGCCCCGGTACTTACACTGTAACCACGACTACAGCATTGGGATGTACATCTGTTGCATCTGTTCAAATTAATGCAGGTACTTTTGCAACAACAATTACTGGCGACAATGTAATTTGCGAAAACAGTAGCGCAACCTTAGATGCCGGTTATACAGGAACAGCAGTTGCTAATTTTGCCTGGACATTAAACGGAACAGCTACAGGCAGCAATGCAAATACCATAACAGCCAATGCAGCAGGTAACTATGTTGTTGTAATTACAGACGAATTTGGATGTGTGGCTACTGATACAGCATCTTTAGCTATTGAAAATATTTTAGTTGCACCTATACCCGTTTGTACTGCAGCACCAGTTGGCGGCACGTTTGCTTACATCTACACCTGGAATGCCATTGCAGGTTCAACAGGTTATGAAATAAGCTTAGATGGTGGCCTAACCTGGATACAACCCAATACGCCTTCGAGCCCAACATCGCACGGTGTTGCACAACCTGCTCAAGAATTTTTAGTACGCGCCTTAGGTACATTCTGCCCAACAGGCCGTACCTCTGAGCCTGCTCCTTGCCAAGTAGTAATACCAAACGTTGTTACTCCTAATGGCGATGGTAAAAACGATACATTTGAAATGCTGAATCTTGGTCAATACAAGGGAGCTAAAATGTCAATCTACAACCGCTGGGGTAATGTAATTTACACAAGCGATGACTATGGTTTAGCAAACAACTATGATTTTAAGGACGAACCAGACGGTACTTATTTCTATAGTTTAAGCATACCGGGTCAGGAAGCAAAATCGGGTACTATTACCGTATTCCGTAAGCAGAAATAATAACACGTTAAACCCGTAAGCGCCTTGTAAGTTAAATTGCAAGGCGCTTTTTTTATTTATACAGCTTATAGTTTGATAGCTAAGGCTTTGTAGCTTATTTATACTTTAGCCAACCAATTTTAAGTTTATAATGCGTGATTTATGAAAGTAATTGATCATCTGGCAAAATCCAAAACCACTCTTTTTTCAATTGAAATTTTACCTCCGCTAAAGGGTCAAAGCATTCAGTCTATTTTTAATTCCATTGATCCTTTAATGGAATTTAAGCCGCAGTTTATAGATGTTACGTATCATCGCGAAGAGTATATTTATAAAAAAAGGGAAGGCGGTTTTTTAGAAAAAATTTCAATCCGTAAGAGGCCAGGTACCGTTGGCATTTGTGCAGCTATCGTGAACAAGTACAAAGTTGATGCAGTGCCACATCTGATATGTGGCGGTTTTAGTAAAGAGGAAACTGAAAATGCATTGATAGAATTAAATTTTTTAGGCATTGATAATGTTTTGATACTGCGAGGCGATGCCATTAAAACTGAAAATAATTTTATACCACATTCGAATGGCCACCACTATGCTTTAGACTTGGTAAAGCAAACAGTTAATTTAAACAAAGGCGTGTATTTAGACGAAGATTTACAAGATAACGAAAACACTAATTTTTGCATTGGTGTTGCCGGATATCCCGAAAAACATTTCGAAGCACCTAACTTACAAACCGACCTCAAATACCTGCAACTAAAAATTGAAGCCGGTGCTGATTATGTAGTAACACAAATGTTTTATGATAACAACAAGTACTACAACTTTGTAAATCACTGCAAAGAATCAGGTATTCAAGTACCCATTATACCGGGCATAAAAGTGCTTACATCTAAAAAACAAATTACCAACTTACCTAAGGTATTTCATATTGATTTGCCGCAAGAATTAATAGAAGAAGTAGTAAAATGTAAAACCGATGCAGATGTAAAAAATGTAGGTATTGAATGGGCTATTCAACAATCGAAAGACTTAATAAAATTTGGCGTGCCGTGTTTGCATTATTACACCATGGGTAATCCTGATATAATTAAACGTGTAGCATCGCAAGTTTTTTAGACAAAAATAAAATCGGCTTTATCTATTGTTTATATTGCAGTAATAACATATACCAAATATGTGGGCTGACTTTGTAAATTTAATTTTCCCTGATCGTTGTCGCGCCTGTCAAAATAATTTAAATCCGAAGGACAACATGATTTGTATGCGTTGCAGGTTAACCTTGCCGCGAACCAACTACCATTTAGATGTAAATAATCCGGTAAGCAAACATTTTTGGGGCAAAACACATTTAAGCTATGCTACGGCATTTTTGTTTTTTCAGAAAGGCGATAGGGTACAACATCTAATACATCAGTTAAAATATAAGGGCGATAAAGAGATAGGGGTAGTTATAGGCAGCTTGTTTGGCAATGCATTAAATGCAACCGATACTTTTAGTAAAGCAACCATACTGATACCGGTACCGCTGCATAGCAGCCGAAAACATGCACGCGGCTATAATCAAAGCGAAATGTTGGCCAAGGGTTTGGCACAAAAAATGAACATCCCTGTAAATACAAAGCTCCTGGTAAGGAGCCAAAAAACGGAAACCCAAACCAATAAACGCAGATACAATCGCTACGAAAATATGCGCGATGTTTTTGAAGTAATAAGTCCACACTTATATACAAACCAACATTTTTTATTAGTTGATGATGTTATCACTACCGGATCAACGCTGGTTGCTTGTGCCGATAAATTATTAACTATTGAAGGCGCAAGCGTAAGTGTTGCTGCTATGGCTTTTGCACAGCACTAATTCGAATAAAGTAATTGAATGGGTTTAATCAGCTTTTATGACAAAGCATTAAGAGTTTGCTTAAGCCTGTCAATAACCTTTACCTCAGTTGGGTCTATGTTTTTTAACTCGCTTAAATATACACTAACCCAATCGCCAAATAAAACCAGATAATACACACGGGCTAACATGGTTTCGCCTTTACTCCAAACATCAAATACATGTGGTGTACATTGTAGTGCTACTTCCTTTAAAAAGTCCATACGTTTTTGTGTACGATAATAATCATCGGCATTGCGCATAAAAACTACAGAAACATTCGGACATTTTTCTACCCAACCTACAATTTCATTGTGGTTCATTTCGGGTAATGCCGCATGCCAACACAACATTTTACTATTCTCATTTATTTGTTGCCTAAATCTAACACATACACCTTCATAAGATGCCGTACTGTAAATGGCTGGTATGGTACCCAAAAGTTTATTTGCCAATTGGTTGGCTTCGGCTTTAATGGCTTCAACTTCTGCGCTTAGCAATTGAACAGTGGCTGCTAATTCGGCTTTAAATGCATCATCAATTAAGCCCATACCATGCAATACATAGAATAATTGTGTAAACGAATAAGCAAAGCAAGCACGTGGTGGCATGCCACCCGGTATGATAATATGATCAAGCTGATGTTGTTTGGCTATTTCAATTACTTTACCTCCGGCACTTACACATACTATTTTCGGATTTACGGCTAATGCCGTTTTTAAAACCTGCACGGTTTCCTCTGTGTTGCCCGAATAGGAAGAAATAATTAATAATGTTTGGTCGTTTACAAAGGCCGGTAAAAAATAATCCTTACAAACAATAACCGGTATTTTAATTTTTTGTTCAAGCACTTGTGCTATTACCGTACCGCCAATACCCGAACCACCAAGGCCGGCAATAACTACATTGGTAAACGCTGTTTGCGGCTTATGTAATTGTGCTTGCTGCCCTATTGCAATACCTGCTTCGAGTTTGCTAATAAATGATGCTACTTCTGATTTCATATACCTGTTATGTAAAATGTTTAATGTTTGAATGTAAAACAAGGATGAACTAATACCACGACTTTCAACTACAGCAAATATAAAGGATAGTTATGCAGCCTGCCCCACATATTTCATATACCTGAAATGCGAAATAATAGCAGCTCGCATAGTAGGATACGCATTATACGTGACACCAAATTTTTTACAGTTTTCAATTACAATTTTATTAATGGCCGGATAATGCACATGACTAATACGTGGAAACAAGTGATGCTCTACCTGAAAGTTTAAGCCGCCCAAACACCAGGTAACAATTTTGTTTTTAGTAGCAAAGTTACTGGTAGTGGCCACTTGATGTTCGGCCCAACCGGTTTCTAATTTTTGATGTTTATCATCATTGGCATCTAAAAATTGGGTGTTTTCTACAGCATGTGCTAATTGAAAAACAATACCAATGGTTATCCCCATTACAGCATGCATTACGCTAAAGCCAATTAAAAACTTTACAAAACCAACTAAATAAATGGGCACCGCTATGTAAAACAATACATACAACACCTTACTCGCCCAAAAAATAAGGTGCTCTTTTGTGTTGAAAGTATTAATAGGCGTTGATGCAATTTTCTGATTAAAATATTTTAAAAAGTCGGTAAACAATACCCAACTTAACGAAGCTAAGCTGTAGGCAAAAAGCGCATACCAATGTTGGTACTTATGCATTTTTAAACGTTTTTGTGATTCGCACAAACGTATTACTGGTAATTTGGCTATATCATCATCAACACCATCAATATTGGTGTAAGTATGGTGTATGATGTTATGTTTTATTTTCCATATAAAGGCATTGCTGCCAATTGCATTCATAGATAAACCAACTGTGTAGTTAACCCATTTTTTAGTTGAGTAACTACCATGGCATGCATCATGCATCACATTAAAACCAATAAAAGCGATATCTAATCCCAATAATGCACACAGCAAAATTGCCAACCACCCCGACATGGGTACAAACAGTACCAAAGCATAAAGCGCAATGGCTGCGGGTATAAGAACCAACGTTTTTAAATACAACTTAAAATTGCCCGTTTTTTTAAGTCGGTTTTGTTTAAAATACGCGTCAACGCTTTGCTTAAGTGCAGTAAAAAACTGGGCATTTGTATTGTCAAAAGTTACTTTTGTCATGAGTACGTTTTTTAGGGGGGCGCAAGGTAACCATTTATTTAGCGCCAAAATTGATAAAGAACCAAACGACAGGTTAAATTATTTAGTGTGATGCGGTTATTAACACCGATGCCCGCTTTAAACACAAGTATTAGCTGTAAAAACAAGCAAACATTTTTTAAAATAATGCTTTTTTGAGTTGATATAAATTTTACATTTGCAGCCCCGATTTTAAAAGGTTTACATCTTTTAAATAAGGTTATCACCGTAAACATCACATAAAAATTTAGCATCATGCCAAGCGGAAAAAAAAGGAAAAGACATAAAATGGCAACCCATAAGCGCAAAAAGCGTCTTCGGAAAAACCGTCATAAAAAGAAATAATATAGTGCATAATCCTTAAATAATAAGGCGTTGTACTTCATATAATATTAAAACTTTATACAGAGGCTGTGTTACACAACCTCTGTATTTTTATTTTTAACAAATGCTTATAAATCAGCAACATGCTTTTAAAATATAGCGCTAAACTGCTTTTTCAGTTTTAACAGTTATGGCTGATTGCGTATTTATACAACAAAACACTGCGTGACAAGCGATTTAGTTATAGACGCCAATGATAATGAAGTCACCATTGCGCTATTAGAAGACAAAAAACTGGTTGAACTTAATAGCGAAAAAAAGGATCAAAATTTTGCCGTTGGCGATGTGTATTTAGGTAGGGTAAAAAAATTACTACCCGGCATGAATGCTGCTTTTATTGATATTGGTTATGAAAAAGAGGGTTTTTTGCACTACCTCGATTTAGGACCGCAATTCGAATCGCTGAATAAGTTTTTAAAAAGTACGGTTGCGGGTAAAACTACGGATGCACTGCTAACGCATTTCGAAAACGAATCAGATATTAGCAAGTCCGGTAAAATTAATTCCGTACTTACCGTAGGTCAAAGTGTGCTGGTTCAAATTGCCAAAGAACCTATTTCTACCAAAGGGCACAGGCTTTCTACCGAAATTTCGCTGGCAGGCAGGTATGTGGTAATGATGCCTTTTAGTGAAGGCGTTACCA
Organism: Bacteroidia bacterium; assembly: GCA_016788165.1. Lineage (GTDB taxonomy): Bacteria > Bacteroidota > Bacteroidia > AKYH767-A > OLB10 > JAEUTH01. Next base: position 61,395 of record JAEUTH010000028.1, read on the forward strand.
TATCGGCAAAAATAAAAAATGCCGAAGAACGGAACCGGCTCAAACGATTGGCGCAAAGCATTAAGCCCAAAAACTTCAGCCTGATAGTACGCACCGTTGCCGAAGGTAAAATGGTAGCCGAATTAGATAAGGATATTCAGGATTTATTATCGAAATGGAAACAATGCCATGCCCTGTTACAACAAGCGCAACCACCATTAAAGGTGCTGGGCGAAATGGATCGCACTTCAACCATTTTACGCGATTTGCTAAACGCTAATTTTAATAACGTACATGTTAACGATGCCGGCCTTGCCCAGGAAATCAGAGAATATGTAAAAACAATTGCACCCGAACATCAGGAGTTGGTAAAGCTGCACAAAAACAAAACGCCCATTTTCGAGCAGTTTGGTATTGACAAACAAATTATAACCGTATTTGGTAAAACTGTTAACCTGCCGGGCGGTGCCTATCTGGTAATTGAACATACTGAGGCAATGCATGTAATTGATGTAAATAGCGGCACACGTACCAAGGTTGATAATGATGGCCAGGAGGCGCACAACTTACAGGTTAATTTAAATGCAGCACGCGAAATTGCACGTCAGTTGCGCTTACGCGATATGGGTGGTATTATTGTGGTTGATTTTATTGACCTGCGTAATGCCGACAATAAAAAACTTTTGTTTGAGTGCTTGCGCGATGAAATGAAACGCGACCGCGCAAGGCATACCATTTTACCGCCCAGTAAATTTGGTTTAATTCAAATAACACGCGAAAGGGTTAGGCAGGTTACCGAAATAACTACTACGCAAAAATGCCCAACTTGTTCCGGTACCGGTGAAGTAAAATCAACAACATTACTCATTGATGATATCGAAAATAACATCCGTTATTTCATGCAGGAGCAAAACGAAAAGTCGTTAACCTTACATGTACATCCTTATGTGGAGGCTTATTTAAAGCGTGGTATTTTTAGTATTAACCGTAAGTGGTTACTTAAGTATAAAAAACCCATTAAAGTTATTGCCGATAAAAACTATCACATGCTTCAATATCACTTTTTTAATAAAGCAGGCGAAGAAATTAAAATATAACAGCTTATAGCTACCGTTTGCAGCCTCACATTTTTTTATAAAATCTGACTATACTTGCCCGCCATTTACAAGGCCTGCCTTAAACTACTTTGCACATAAAACAATATGGTTTCATTTAATACACTTTCAATTGTAATACCTTGTTATAACGAAGAGCGCACCGTACATTTAATTTTAGATAAAGTATTAAAAGTGCAATTGCTAAATGATATTAAAAAGGAAATTATTATTGTAAACGATTGCTCAAAAGACGATACCATTGGTGCCATTAACCGGTATTTTGAACAGCACCCAAATGTTGCTTATAAATTGTTTAACCAAGAAGTTAATAAAGGCAAAGGCGCAGCTTTACATTTAGGCATACAAAAATCTACAGGCGATTACATTATTATACAGGATGCTGATTTGGAATACGACCCGGCCGAATACAACGATTTAATTAAACCTATAATTGATGGTTTTGCTGACGTAGTTTACGGTTCCAGGTTTATAGGTGGCAAACCACATCGTATTTTGTTTTTTTGGCATTCGATAGGGAATAAAATGCTTACTTTTTTAAGCAATATGGGCAGCAACCTAAATTTAACCGATATGGAAACCTGCTACAAGCTTTTTAAACGCGAGTATGTACAAAGCCTTAATTTGGTTGAAAAAAGATTTGGATTCGAACCCGAAGTTACCGCTAAAATTGCACGCATACCACAGGTGCGCATTTACGAAGTGGCCATTTCCTACTACGGACGTACCTATGCCGAAGGAAAAAAAATAAATTGGAAAGACGGCTTTAGGGCAATTTATTGTATTATTAAATACAACTATTTTGCTAAACGCTAAGCCGAAAGCTTGTTGCAGGCTTTAATGTACCTATAACTACCTTATGCATTTAAGCTTATGTTGGTTAACTATAAAACTAAACGCTGCTCAACTAATTGGAGCAGCGTTTTTAGTTTTATATTGATACAAAATGCTACTGTTTTACAAACTTTTTTACGGTGTGGTTTGTTGCTGTGGTTAAGCTTAGGTGATACATACCCGGCATTAGCGTAGCAGTAGGTACAGTAATAACATCATAAGCATGTGGCAGGTATTGTTGCCATTTTCAAGTTGATTTTGTTTTTAACTCCAAACAATCATCTTTAAACAACGAGTCTAAACATACTATTACTGCCAAATTAGGTCAAGCTTTACTGTTATCCCATTCTGTGTTTTAGTAACTGTTGTTGGATAAGGGTTACTTCCGCTTGTATAATGACTCATTTGAAAACCAACATATCCAATATAGTCGTCAGGGTCTGGTGTGTCATAATCCCAAACATCAATGTATCGTCCAGCATTAAAGTCATTAATTTCAAATGCAGTGGTATAAGTCCAAGCTAAAGGTAACGCTGCCGAAGTAACATCGTTTATTTTTGACGATAAGCTGCTACTTAAAATGTTACTAGCTTGATCTGTAATATTAAAAAACACATCCGGACCATTTACAAAATCCCAACTGGCACCACTGCTGTTTACAAAGGGCATGTTAGTAATTGTAACTTTCGTAATTTTAGCTTTTGTTGGCGAGGATGCAATATTTACGATTTTAGTTATCTGATTGGTTCCTGCGGCATTAGTAGCTGTGAGTATTACAGAAAAAGAACCGCCTGTTGAATAGATCTTTGATGGGCTTAAAGATGTTGAAGATGTGCCATCACCAAAATCCCACGTATAAGTAGTAGCATTGGCTGAAGTGTTGGTAAAATTTACATTGCAAGGAGCCATACACCCCCCTCCGGTAAATGTAAAGTTAGCTGTAGGCAGTTGTGATTGTGTTGAGTTTTGAATTAATATTTGCTTTGACACTGAGGCAGATCCTCCTTCTCCTGTTGCTGTTAGTGAAACCGTGTAAGTACCACCAGCATTATAAGTTTTTGTTGGGTTAGATGCGGTAGAAGTTGTTCCGTCACCAAAATCCCATAAGAAAGTTGCTGCATCTTTCGATTTGTTTTCAAACAGCACTGCGCAGGGAGCCGTGCAACCACCACCAGTATAAATAAAATCCACTGTTGGTTTTGATGCGCTTTCTTCTTTTTTACAAGAGTTAATGGTTGAACATCCTATTGTGGCTAATAAGAGTACTATTATTTTTTTCATTTTATTATGGATTATAAGTTAAAGATTAAAGGATAAATTATCGTTTAACTTACATCGCCATAACGAAGTTTACATTAGTAATGGGCTTGGTAATAGGCTGCTGCTCTTAGGCACAGCGCAAGGCGTGTAGCGTGTAGCGTGTAGCGTGTAGCATAGGTTAAAATGTAGAAGCTACGAATATAAAAAAGAATACAATGTTTAACTGCTGAAAATTATCTGAGTCAAACATCAATCTTTTGCAATTTGTAATCGTGCAATGGTTGCCGCAGTTACGGCATAAGCCGGTGCAATTACCCATCCAACATATGGTACTATAAGCAACAAATAAAAAATGGCTCCATTACCAAAGGCTACACCTTTTTGTAAACGTGTAAATGCAATGCTGCGCGCAATGGTATATTTCCTACGTTCATTACTGTAGTCGAGCATGCTAAAGCCATAATAATAGCTGGATATATAGAACGCTAAAACCGGACTGAATAATTGAAGCAGCGGTATAAAACTGCAAATAAATAAAAGCGCCAACAGCAACATTTCAATACAAAAGTTGCGCAACGCCAATAAGATACCGCGTAATACATCGGCAATAAATTGCTGAAAATTAAAGTCAGTTGTATGGCCTGTTATTATAAACTCAACACGCTCGCTTAGTAATGCCAGCAAGGGTGCCATTAGCACTAAAATCAAATACTTATAAACCGACAGATAAAAGATGATAAAACCTACTTTGATTAAAAAAGCAATAAGCCAGGCCAGCAATCCGGTATGCAGCCATGTAGCCCAGGGAGCCAGATTTTTAATATACAAAGTAAAAATAGCAGCCCAGTCGGTAGCCATGCTGCTAAACCAGCTAAACCCCAATATGAACAAAAGGCAATTAATAATACCCGGGGCAATAATGTACCACCATAACCGGTGCTTAACTATAAGTTTATGAGCCAGCACATAAGTATGTACACCAATAATTACTTGCTTTATAAATTCCATAAGGGCAAATAAATTAAATTAAGTTGTGCTGTTTTTTACATTGGCACATTGTAATTAAAAGTAAAATGGTTTCTAAAAATTTACTGAGTATTGTTTTGGTGCTCGTTGTTGCTGTTTTTTATGGCAATACATTACGCAACGAATTTGCATTGGATGATTTAATTGTGCTTACAGGCAATAAGTTTACCCAGCAAGGTTTTGCAGGCATACCCGACTTATTAACCCACGATGCATTTGTAGGCGCTTATGGTGAAGCGTTAAATTTAAGTGGAGGTAGGTACCGTCCGTTTAGTATGGTAATGTTTGCCATCGAAAAAGAAATTTTTGGATACACACCTGTGGTATTTCATTTTTTTAATGTGTTTAGTTTTGCCTGCACGGTAGTGCTAATTTTTTGGGTGCTTATCAGGCTGTTACCACAAAGCCATATTTTATTGCCATTTACGGCCGCCTGGTTGTTTGGCATACATCCCATTCATACCGAAGTGGTAGCCAATATTAAAAGTCGCGATGAAATTTATGCACTCCTGTTTTCATTATGGGTACTTTACTTATTGATACCAGTAGCTAATCAAAGTAAAAGCAAAACAAAAATTACGAATGAAAAGAAGGGTGTAAAAAATGTAACCATGCCTGTGCAGTCAACAAAACCACAACAAACCACATGCGTTTTGAAAGTGTATTTATATGCACCCATTTTATTTTTTTTGGCATTACTTTCAAAAGAAGTAGCCATTGTTTTTTTAGCATTAATACCTATAGCATTGTGGTTGTTTGCTAATAAAAATGTAAAAACTATTGCAAAGCAAACAGCACCTTTAGTAATAATAACGATAGGCTACCTTGCTTTACGCAGTTATTATGCCGGTACCGTAGGCGATCGTGTTACTACCGATATCATGGACGACTCCTATCTCTATGCAACCCTTATGCAAAAATGGGCAACCATTACACAAGTTCAATTGCGTTATTTGGGTTTACTTATTTTCCCATATCCATTAAGCTTCGATTATTCATTCAATCAAATACCCTTAGTAAATTGGAGTAACGTATGGGTTATAATTAGTGTAATCATACACATAGCACTCCTGTTATTTGCCATACTATTTATTAAAAGACAAAAGCTGTTGAGCTTTGGCATACTTGTATATTTTGCAGGCTTTGTATTGGTAAGCAACCTGTTTTTTAATATTGGTACCAGTATGGCCGAGCGTTTTGCATACATGCCATCTTTAGGTTTTTGTTTAGCACTGGCATTTTTAATTTTCAAAGTTTTGAAGTTAGGTGAAATGCCCTCCAATAAATTTTCAACATCGTATATTGCTATAGTTATTGTGATAAGCTTGATAGCTGGCGCGCAAACCATTGCGCGTAATGCCGATTGGAAAAACAATTTTTCACTTTACACGGCCGATATAAATAAGGTGCCTAACAGTGCACGGGCACAATTATACTACGGTATCGAAAACATTGGGCCCTACCAGCAAACAGGCGATGTAACCTACATCAACAATGCCATTACAGCAATTACCAGGGCTACGTTAATTAATCCGCAATTTCATTATGCCTGGCATAACTTAGGTGTTGCTTATCAAACAATCAATAAATGGCCTGAGTCTGTTACCTGTTATCAAAAAGTACTGCAACTGCAACCGGGTAACGAACAAGCTTACTATGGTTTAGGTTTAGCCTATGGCAAGGGACTGAATCAACCAAACAAAGCCATTCCTTATTTCAGCACATTGGTTGACAGCCTGAAACTTACGCGCCCCGATTATTTTGAAGGCCTTGGATTATGTTATGCTACGCAAGGACAATGGCAACAAGCATTACAAAGTTTTAAACGTGGTATTTCATTCAATCCGGCTTCGGGTAAATTGTATTACGATGTAGCTATTACTTATGCCAATGCAGGATATGCTGATAGCAGTAAAATTTATTTTGATCAGGCATTTATGTTAGACCCTTCACTAAAGCGGTAATTACTTGTTACAGTTTAGTTTAATTTAATTTGGGCTTTTACTTTTTTAAAATTACTAGGCAGCTATCATTAAATTTGCAAGCTTATGAATAACGAGCAAGGCTTTACGCAGTTTAAACTAAACAAGCAAATTTTTAATGCAATTGCCGAAACCGGTTTTACTGAGCCTACAGCTATTCAGCGAAAGGCCATAACGCCCATACTTGCTGGGCAAGAAGTTATTGGTATTGCACAAACCGGTACCGGTAAAACAGCTGCTTATTTATTACCACTAATTAAAATGTTGGGTTATGCACAAGGTGTGCATCCGCGTGCATTAATTGTTATACCCACACGCGAACTTGCACAACAGGTAGCAAACAATTTTACCTTGTTTGCCAAATACACTGACTTGCGTTGCACCGTTGCAATAGGCGCCACCGGTAGTAAGAAACAAATTGAAGCCATTGAAGCCGGCATTGATATTTTGATTGCAACGCCAGGGCGTTTGTTAGAGTTGTATAGCGAAGGACATCTTATTCTAAAAAAAATTGAATACTTTGTTTTAGATGAAGCCGAGCGGTTGATGGACATAAGTTTTATGCGGCAGCTATATGCTTTGTTAGAGGTGTTGCCCCGCAAGCGTAAGCATTACTTATTTAGCGCTACCATGAGCGATTTGGTTAAAAAAATTGCAGCCGATTTTGTGGCATTTCCAACTGTAATAGAAATTGAACCCGAACAAAAAACAGCTAAAACCATTACGCAACTTGCTTATGCATTGCCTAATTTAAAAACCAAACTTAATCTGTTAACCTATCTGTTAAAGCAAACAACTGAGGTTGGTGTAATTATAAAAAAGCTCATTGTTTTTTGCCGTAGTAAAGAAACAGCTAACAACTTGTATAAATATTTTACACGTATTAATGGGGCTGACTATGCCACAGTGGTGCATGGTAATAAAGCACAGCAAAGTCGCCTGAATGCCGTAAATAATTTTACACATCAAGCCATTACCATGCTTATTGCTACCGATGTAGCGGCCCGTGGTATTGATGTTGCTGATGTTACACATGTTATAAATTTTGATTTGCCGTTGATTATTGAAGATTACATACATCGTATCGGACGTACCGGTCGTGCCTTTAACGAAGGTTGTGCAATTTCGTTTGTTACCGAAGCTGATATGTTTTACTGGCATCAAATAGAAAAACGCATTGGGCAGAAAATTAGCTTTACCAACCTACCGCAAGAAGTAACTGTTGAGGCCACAACATTTGACGAACATCAGCATATGCAACGTGAAATTGACCGTCAAAGACGTAAAACCGATCCTGATTTTAAAGGCGCATTTCACCAAAAAAAGCGTAACAAACCCGAGCAAACAGCAACAAGGAAAAAAGTGCGTTTCGATAAACCCCGTAAGCTGAAAGGATAATGCAAAAGGTTTCTCAAAGTAAAGGTCAAACAATGGCTTGGTTGCTTATTGCTGCACTGGCAGTAATTTGGGGTAGTTCATTTATTTTAATGAAACGGGGCCTGGTGTCATTAACTTTTGATCAGGTGGCAGCATTACGCATGTTTACAGCCTTTTTAGCCGTATTTCCTTTTGCTGTTAGTGGTGTAAAACAAGTGCTACCACATCAATGGAAGTTTATTGCCCTATCAGGTTTGCTTGGTAATTTAATACCTGCTTTTTTATTTCCATTTGCACAAACCATGATTGCCAGTAACATGGCCGGTATGCTTAATGCCCTTACACCCGTATTTGTGTTGTTGGTGGGCAAATGGATGTTTGGTATTAAGTCGTCAAGACATGCCATAGCCGGTGTTTTTATTGGCCTGGCTGGCGCTATCGGTTTAATACTTACGCGCTCGCAAGGTGCCATTGGCAGCAATTCGGCTTATGGCTTATATATTATTTTGGCTTGCTTATGTTATGGTACCAGTGTAAATATTTTGCGAAGTAAACTGCATGAGTTAAATCCCATAATTATTACCGGTTTTGCATTAATGTTTGCAGGTGTGCCAAGTGGTATATATTTATTTAATACCGATTTTTTGGAGTGTGCTTTATTACCACAATCGCAAAAAAGTTTGATAGCCATTTGTATTTTAGGTGTAGTAGGGTCGGGGTTAAGTACCGTGTTGTTTAATAAACTAATTAAAAACACATCGGCATTAGCTGCTTCATCGGTAACGTATTTAATACCGGTAGTTGCATTAATTTGGGGCTTATACGACCATGAAACCATGGGTGTAATGCACATTATAAGTATGCTGGTTATTTTATCGGGTGTGTATCTGATCAATAAAAAAACGTAGGTTTTTTTAAAACCGCACTTCTGTTTTTTGAAAAAAAAAAATTTAGCGCAGAATAAAATTTTGTCCCAGATAAAGTCTGCGTACTTCAGGGTCGTCAGCTAACTCGGGTGCTGTACCTGCTTTTAGTATTTTGCCTTCATACAACAAGTAAGCTCTGTCGGTAATGCTTAATGTTTCATGCACATTATGATCGGTAATAAGTATGCCAATGTTTTTGGTTTTAAGTTTAGCCACAATGTGTTGTATATCTTCAACAGCAATGGGGTCAACACCGGCAAAGGGCTCATCCAATAAAATAAATTTTGGGTTTACGGCTAAGGCACGTGCAATTTCAGTTCTGCGTCTTTCACCACCACTTAGTACATTGCCAATGTACTTACGTTTATGGGTCAGGTTAAATTCTTCAAGTAACGAGTCGCATTTTTCGCGCTGTTCTTTAGGGGAAAGGTTGGTAAATTCTAATACCGATAAAATATTATCCTCAATGCTTAATGATCTGAAAACGCTTGCCTCTTGTGCAAGGTAACCAATACCTAAACGTGCCCTGCGATACATAGGCTCGGCAGTAATATCTTTTTGATCTAAAAATATACGGCCTTCATTGGGCCTTATTAACCCAACGGTCATATAAAAGGTTGTGGTTTTACCGGCACCATTTGGGCCCAGTAATCCCACAATTTCGCCTTGTTCAACCTGTATGCTTACATCGTTTACAACCGTACGACTTTTGTAGCGTTTAATTAAATTTTCGGCTCGTAACAGCATGTAATTTTTGTTGGCAGGCGTAAGATTGATTAAGCACTTACTTCTACAATTTTATTTAATATTTCAGTGGCACTAAACGGATTACCTTTTATTTTATTTAAGCCTATAGCAGGTATCATAAACTCATTGCGTATGATGCCTAATAATTGTCCGGTATTCATTTCCGGTATTAATACTTTATCAAAGCCTGCAACTAAACTGCCTAAATTTTTCGGAAAAGGTTTCATATAGCGTACATGTGCATGCGATACATCTAAACCCTGTGCGCGTGCAGCTATTACAGCGCTTTTAATGGCCCCGTAAGTACTGCCCCATCCTAAAACCAATAGTTTGCCACTTTCATTGCCGTTATCAATGTTTTGCAAAGGAATAGAGTCGGCAACCTTGTTTACTTTGGCTTCGCGCATGCGAACCATAAACTCATGGTTATCGCTTTCGTAACTAATGTTGCCGGTTTCATGTTGTTTCTCTAAGCCTCCAATACGATGCTCTAAGCCGGGTGTACCGGGTATTGCCCAAGGGCGCGATAATTTATCATCACGTTTGTAAGGCAAATATTTTTCGCCTCCGTTTTTGTCTTTTGCAAAATCAACTTTAATCTTTGGCAAATCGGCTTGCGTTGGAAAACGCCAAGGCTCGGCACCGTTGGCAATGTAACCGTCACTTAAAAACATAACGGGAGTCATATACTCAATTGCAATGCGGCAGGCTTCCAGCACCATGGTAAAGCAATCGCTGGGTGTACAGGCGGCCACTATGGGCATGGGTGCTTCGCCATTACGGCCATGTAAGGCCTGCAATAAATCACTTTGTTCGGTTTTGGTTGGCAAGCCTGTTGACGGGCCCCCGCGTTGTACGTTTATAATTACCAAAGGCATTTCTAACATAACACCTAATCCCATTGCTTCGCCTTTTAACGCAATACCGGGACCCGATGAAGCCGTAACTGCAAGTGCACCACCAAATGCCGCGCCTATGGTAGCACAAATGGCCGCTATTTCATCTTCGGCCTGGAAGGTGCGCACATTCATGTTTTTGTACTTGGCCAATTCATGTAAAATATCAGAAGCAGGCGTTATGGGGTAGGTGCCGTAAAACATGGGCAAACCCGATTGCTGTGTAGCCGCTATCAAGCCTAAGGCTGTTGCCTGATTACCCATAATGCTGCGGTATGTACCGGGTTTCATGGGTGCAGCACCAATATGATAACGGGTTATGATGGTTTCTGTTGTATCGCCATAAGCATATCCGGCTTTTAATATGCGGATGTTGGCATCTAATATTTCGGGCTTTTTCGAAAATTTTTCGGTAAGGAATTTTATCGAAGCGTCTAACGACCTGCTGTACATCCAGTACAAAAAGCCTAACACAAACATGTTTTTGCTTCGGTCAATTTCTTTAGTTCCCATGCCGCTTTCGCTTAAGGCAGCACGTGTTAGTTTGGTAACATCAATTTTTATTAAGCGGAAACCATCCAAACTATTATCGTCAAGCGGATTTACAGCAACATTAGCCAGACGCAAGTTTTTAGGATCAAACCCATCAATATTGGCAATGATGGTACCGCCTTTTTTAAGGCCTTTAATATTGGCTTTTAAAGCGGCTGCATTCATGGCCACCAACACATCGCAGGTGTCGCCCGGTGTATAAATGTTTACACTGCCAAAATGTAACTGGTACCCACTAACGCCTGCCAGTGTACCTATTGGGGCGCGTATCTCGGCAGGGAAATCAGGAAACGTACTTAAATCATTACCCAATAAGGCTGCAGTTGTTGTAAATTGTGTACCGGTTAACTGCATACCATCGCCCGAGTCGCCAGCAAATTTTATAATTACCTGTTCTAAAACTTCTGTAGTATTTTCCATGATGCTAATTTTTATTGAATAATTAAAGTTTGCAAAAATAAGAGGTTGCCATTGGTTTGCAAGTAAGCTAAATTTGAAACAAAGCAAAACCTTTATTAAATCCTTGTTTTATTTTGAACAAATGTTTTTTAAGCAATTAAACATTTACAGCAAAACTGAAACCAGCTTGCATTTGCATCTTATAAAAATGTTTGCGTATTAACCCAATTGAGCATACACGATTTATCCATGGTAAGAAAAGGCGTTTTATACATTTGCACACTAATTTATACATGATGCATAAAGCCGGATTTGTAAACATTATAGGTAAGCCTAACGTAGGCAAAAGCACTTTGCTTAATGTATTGCTGGGCGAAAATCTGGCAATTGTAAACCCCAAAGCACAAACTACCCGTCACAGAATTAAAGGCGTTTTAAACGGTACCGATTATCAGATTGTTTTTTCGGATACGCCCGGTATAATGAAACCGGCATACAAACTACACCATAAAATGTTAGATGCCGTAAACGAAACTTTTACCGATGCTGATGTTATGATTTACGTTGCCGAAATTGGCGAAACAGAAATGGATGATGGTTTGAAGGAAAAATTAAAAACCTTAAAAGTGCCTGTGTTTTTGGTGCTCAACAAAATGGATACCATCAATCAGGAACAGTTAGAGAATGCATTGCAGCATTGGAAATCGGTTTTCGATTTTACAACCATTATTCCAATATCGGCATTGCATAAATTTAATACGGCATTTATAATCGAAAATATTATAAAACATTTGCCCTTTGCCGATGCTTATTATGATAAAGAAACACTAACCGACAGAAATGAACGCTTCTTTGTAACTGAGATATTACGCGAAAAAATTTTAAGCCTGTATCAAAAAGAAATACCCTACAGTACCGAAGTTGCCATTGTTTATTTTAAAGATGAACCTAATATCAGTAAAATAGGAACGGTAATATATGTGGAGCGCGAGTCGCAAAAAGCAATAGTGTTAGGACATCAGGGAAAAGCCATAAAACGGTTAGGAACGGAGGCTCGCAAAAGCATGGAAACTTTTTTAGGTCGGAAAGTTTTTTTAGAAATTACTGTAAAAGTTCAAGATGGATGGCGCGATAATGATGCTGCCCTTAAAAAATTTGGCTACGAGTAAACAGTCTAGGCTTAGCACTTTTAGGTAAATCAGATAACACCATTTAGTACTTTACTGCGATAAGTATAAAACTGATATTCAATTTGATTTATGTTTGCTGATTAAGTGATAACCGCATTAAATAATGCTAACCGTTAGCAACATCATATACATTGATAAATTATAGCTTAATTAAATTATAAAAATACATTTGCAGCCAGTTAAAGGGGTGCCCCAGGTTTGGGCTGAGATTATACCCTGTAACCTGAACAAGTTAGTACTTGCGTAGGGATTAACAGAAGCTGTACTTTAAAACAGCAGCATGTGGCACCTTTAAACTGCTTAAAATTTAATTCACATGCTTTTAAAAAAAATCAACTTCGCACTACTATTAATGTTTTGTGTTTTTGCTTGCACTGCGCAACATGCATTGCTGAGTGGCAGCGTTGCCGATGCCGACAATGGCAAACCTTTAATAGCGGCAACTATTCAGGTTAACAATACCTATATAGCAACAGTAACAAATGCTTCGGGCAAATTTACAATCAACCAAAAGATAAATTTTCCGGCAACATTTACAGTAAGTTATATTGGTTACGAACAACAGGTAATACATATTTTACGTGCAGATAGTGTTTTACATGTAAAACTAAAAAGGCAGGCTTACTTAAATGCCGAAGTAGCTGTAAGCGCCACCAAAGCTCAGGCTGATATGGCAATGGCCTATACCAACTTAAATAAAGATGAAATTGCTACAAACAATTTTAGTCAGGATATGCCCTATATTTTGCAACTGCAACCCAGTACGGTTGCTACCAGCGATGCAGGTACCGGTATCGGATATACAGGCATAAGAATAAGAGGTACCGATGCATCGCGTATAAATGTGATGATAAATGGCATACCATTAAACGACCCCGAGTCGCAACAACTTTACTGGGTTAACGTACCCGATATTGCCAGCAGTGCCGATCAAATACAAGTGCAACGTGGCGTAGGTACTTCTACCAATGGCGGCAATGCCTTTGGTGCAAGTATTAATATTACTTCGGGCAAACCACAGTTAACACCATACGCACAAGCGGGTTTGGGCATAGGCTCGTTTAATACGTTGCAACGGAACTTAAAATTGAGCACCGGTTTATTAGCCGATCATTTTGTAGTGGAGGGCAGGTTTTCGCATATAACTTCAAACGGGTATGTGGATAGAGCAGAAGCCGACTTGCTTTCATTTTTAATAAGTGGTACTTACCTGGGTGCTAAAAGTTCGTTGCGTTTTAATTTGATGACAGGAATTGAAAAAACCTATCAGGCATGGAACGGTGTACCACAATCACGCATTGAAAACGATGTACCGGGTATGCTGGCTTTTATTGACAGAAATTACTTAGACTCGGCACAGGCGCAAAATCTGCTGCAATCGGGCCGCACGTATAACTACTTTACATACGATAACCAAACCGATAATTACAAACAAAAACATTTGCAATTATTTTACTCAACACAATTAAGCCACGCCCTCGATTTGCACGTTGCCTTACATTATACTTTGGGCAAAGGTTATTACGAAGAGTATAAAACGCAACAGGCATTAACGCAGTATCAGATGGAGTTGCCTGTTGTTGGAAACGACACAGTAAATTATAGCGATTTAATCAGGCGTAAGTGGTTGGACAATGATTTTTATGGGGGTAACTTTTCGATGAATTATAATGCCGGTGCTTTTAAATTAATTTGGGGTGGTGCCTTAAACCAATATAGTGGCAAACATTTTGGCCGTGTTATGTGGGCACAATTTGCCGGTAATAATCCCATTGACTATGAATATTATTTTAACGATGCCCTTAAAACCGATGCAAGTATTTATACGAAAGCAACTTACACATTTGGCGATAAGTTAATAGCATTTGGCGATTTGCAATACCGGCATGTAGCATATCGCTTTCAAGGCATTGACGCCAATTTGCAAAGTGTACCGCAAACAGAAAAGCGCAACTTTTTTAATCCGAAAATGGGTATTACCTATCACATATCGCAACAGCAAAATGCTTATGCATCATTTAGCGTTGCCAATCACGAACCGTCACGCGATGATTATATAAATTCAAGCACGGCATCGCGACCTAAGCATGAAACCTTGTATGATTTAGAAGCCGGTTACCGTTATACTGCACGTAATTTTAATGCAGGTATTAATTATTATTTGATGTTATATAAAAATCAGTTGGTGCTTTCGGGCAAAATAAATGATGTAGGCGAATACACACGCACCAATATGGATAACAGTTTTAGAGAAGGTATAGAAATGGATGCAGCCGTAAGGTTTTGTAAATGGTTGGAATTAAAAGGTAATCTAACCTTAAGCCGTGCTATTATCAAACAATTTACAGCCTATATTGATAATTATGACACCGGTTTACAAACAGCACATACTTTCGAAAATGTTGACATTGCATTTTCGCCCAATGTTGTAAGTAATTTAATTGCAGAGTTTTATGTGATAAAAAATTTGTCGGCACAAGTTATCGGCCAATACATTGGCAAACAGTTTCTGGATAACACAGCCAACAGTAACAAAGCTTTGGCAGCATACGGCTTAATAAACCTGCGCGCTTTTTATAAAATAGATGCCTTAAAAAAAATACCGGCTTTAGACTTAGGTTTACAGGTAAACAATTTGCTTAACCACTCCTACAGTGCCAATGGTTACACCTACTCATACATAAGTGGCGGCACAGCGGTTGCCGAAAATTTTTATTTTCCTCAAGCCGGTACCCAATGGATGCTGCAATTAAAAGTATTGTTTTAAACGGTTGGGTTTTTAAAACAGTTTTGTTTATATCATCATGCAAGCCCTTAGCAGTATGCATAAAAAGCGTTTACATTTATCGGCCTAAAGTGTTTACATTATGGCATTAAGCAGGGTTTGGTCTTACCTTATTTTATTTTCGATAGTGGTGGCATGCTATCAATATTTTAAGGGCGATAAAAATATTTTTAACGATGTAGTTATCGAACGTAAATTGAAGGATAATGAAACCTTTGGTAAAGTTCAATATTCGGTAATTGATAATGCAGCCATAACCGTTAGTGCCAACAAACTCGCAAAAGCCAATTGGCATGTATCTGAAAATGTAAGTACAAGCGATTTTATTGTTTGTAACAATGCCTATAACAAACATGCCGCCTTGCAATTAAAGTTAGAAACCATACCGATTGTAACAACTACTAACATACAACCTGCTAAATTTGGTAAGTGGGCATTGTTAGATGTGGATAGTGCAAGTGTTGATACAATAATTACACAAGTTGCACTTACAAATATTTATAGTGCCGATGCAATAATTTGTAATCACAGTAACACAGACTCTATACGTAATGCTTTAATTGCAAAACTTAATCAGCAAAAAATTATTACTGCGCATGAAGTAGCATTGTACTTACCAAAAAACATTGACGGCATTTTCGAAACGGCAAAGTTTGCCATAACCGTTGTAATAGGGTTAATAGGCATACTTGCCTTGTTTATGGGTTTGTTAAACATTGCCGAACAAGCAGGCGGCATACATGTAATCAGCAGGTTTATGAGTCCGTTTTTGCACAAACTGTTTCCAACAATACCGGCAGGCCATGCATCATACGGCCACATGGTTATGAACTTTAGCGCCAATATTTTAGGTTTAGATAATGCTGCAACACCTTTTGGTTTAAAGGCCATGCAATCGTTACAGGAAATAAATCCGGCAAAAGAAAAAGCAAGCGATGCGCAAATAATGTTCCTGGCATTGCATGCATCGGGACTTACTTTAATTCCGGTTTCAATAATTGCCGTACGCGCTGCAAACGGATCGCATAACCCCAACGAAGTTTTTATTCCGCTCATACTAAGCACCTTTGTTTGTACCATCACAGCATTAGTTGTTACCTCAATAAAACAACGCATCAATTTATTCCAAGCAAAATTGTTTTTGCCATTAGCTGCCATATTTAGTTTGCTTGCCATTTTTGTTTGGTATTTAAAAACATTACCACCACATGCACTTAGTGAGTTTAGCGATGCATTTAGCAATGGTGCAATATTGGCCGTAATAGCATTAATAGTTTTTGGAGGATTGTATAAACGCATTAATTTATTTGATGCATTTGTTGATGGCGCCAAAGGCGGTTTCGACACTGCAGTGCGCATCATACCTTATATGGTTGGTATGTTGGTAGCTGTTAGCATGTTGCGTACCAGTGGTGCATTTGATTTAATTATTATACCCATTAAAAATGCTATTGCCGCATCGGGCATGGATACGCAATGGGCCGAGGGTTTGCCTGTTGCACTGTTGCGGCCTTTTAGTGCCGGTGGTGCGCGTGGCTTTATGATTGATGCAATGCGCACCTATGGTGCCGATTCATTTGTAGGCAAATTAGTTTCTGTTTTGCAAGGGTCGTCTGAAACAACATTTTATGTTGTTGCACTATACTTCGGTTCGGTATCGGTTAAAGATACGCGCTATGCAATACCGGTTATGTTGCTTGCCGATTTAGCCGGTGTATTGTTTTCAATTTTTATTTGCTACTACTTATTTGCTTAAAACTTATTGGCACAAGCACACCAGGGCGAAAAATAAACATGTGCATGGGGCACCAGTTTTTTAATGTAACGTTGATCGTCTTCACTAAACAAAATACCGCGCAACTCCAATATACGCAGGTTGCCAAGATTTTTAATTTCATCGGGAATAGTGTCTAATTCATTATCCCACATTTCTAATACTTCCAATGCTTGTAGGTTTCCTATTTCAACCGGTATGGTTACTATCAGATTGCGATTGAAATTTATATGTGTTAATCCTTTCAGCGCACCTATATTAGCCGGTATGGCTGTTAATTTATTGTTTGATGCGATTAATACCTGCAAGTTGTTTAGCAGGTAAATGGAATCGGGTAGTGTAGTTAAATCATTTTTACTGATGTTAAGCACTTGCAAGTTTTTAAACTTGTAAATTTCATTGGGCCATGTTTTTATTTTTTTCTTACTGATGTTGAGCTTGTAAACCGAGTCGGGTTGTTGCAGCGCATCTGATAAACTGAAATAAGTTTTTTGTATGGATAGGGTTGTACTATCTAACTGCGCCAATATACTTAGCGGCAATATACTACATACGATAATTAAGCTCCTGCAAAAATTCATGGTACAATAAAAACGAATAATGTATGGTTATATGTTGCAGTTGTTTGAATTTAGTTGCAAAACCCGAAGTATTTATCTGCCTATTTTCTGATAGCTAACACTTATACCTTTTATCAACGAAGAACTAAAGCCCTGATGTTCCATTTCGTTAAGGCCGGCAATGGTACAGCCTTTAGGCGTAGTAACTTTATCAATTTCCTGTTCGGGATGATTGCCTGTTTGAATTAATAATTCGGCAGCGCCTTTTACGGTTTGCGCGGCAATAAGGGTTGCTGTTTGTGCATCAAAACCTATTTCGATACCGCCTTGAATATTGGCTCTTATAAAGCGCAATGCATAGGCAATACCGCAGGCTCCTAATACCGTTGCTGCATCCATTAAACTTTCCTGAATATATACGGCCTGACCTAACTGACTAAAAAGCGATTCAATATAGGCTTGTTGATTAGCCGAGGCATTTTCAGCACATAAACACGTCATGCTTTGACCAATAGCTATGGCTGTATTGGGCATGGCGCGTATAATGGGTATGTTACCGGTTATTTTTCGCATTTGCTCCATTTTATAGCCTGTTACCACCGAGCACAATACATGTGTATTTACATCAATATGCGGAGCTAACAATTGCAACATATCGTCCATTTGATAAGGCTTAATAGCAAGTATAATAACATGTGCTTGCTTTATGGCCGCTACATTATCTGTTGTAATTGTTACCCCTTTAGCAGCTAAATTTTTTAACGATGCTATATTTCTTTTGGTTACAGTAAGTTGGGCAGGCTTACAAAAATTTTTCAGTAATAAACCGTTGGCAATGGCATTACCTAAGTTGCCGCCTCCTATTATGGTGATGTTGTATGTTTCATTCATAGTGCAAAGCTAATGTATTGAGTCAGTTTTAAAATGCAGATTATTTTTTGTGGAATTTATCAGTGGCTTGCATCCCATACTAAAACCATAAAATATTTTAGTATGAAAAATCGCCTTTTGTTACTCGTTTCAGTTGCAGCACTTACTGTATTGGCTTATCAGTTAATTACTGCAAGTACCGTATTTACGCAGGTTGTCGAAAATGAATTTATAAAGAATATAAAGCAAAAATTTCAGGCACATTACAGCCATCAACCGCAAGATCGTATTTACGTTCAGTTCGATAAAAGTTTGTATGCAGCAGGCGAAACCGTATGGTTTAGTGCGCGCATACGTGATGCACGCTGGCTGGCGCCTTCAACACAAAGCGATATTGTGCATGTGCAGGTTATTGCGCCTTCGGGCAATATTTTACAACATCAAAAATTACTTATAAAAGATGGCATTACCGCAGGCGATTATGAATTACCCGCTGATGCAAGTGGTGGTATTTATAAAATCAAAGCATATACGCAATGGCAATTAAACGATACCGATACCGGTGCTTTTGTTTATGATATAATGGTGCAGGATGTAATGCTGCCACAAGTAAAATGCAAACTTGATTTCGAACGTAAAGCATACACTGCAGGAGATGAAGTTGTGGCATTACTTACCATGAATGGTGTAGCTAATGAACCGCTGAGCAACATGCCCTTTACCTATCGAATTAAAATTGATGGAAAGCTTAATCAGGAACAACAAGCCACTACAGGCAGTAATGGGAGTATGCATGTGCGCTTTACGTTACCTAAAAAATTGGAAACAACGGATGTTAATTTGGAAACGTCAATCATATATCAGGGCAAACCACAAACTATGGTGCGAAGTGTACCGGTGGTGCTTAATAAAATTTCATTACAGGTTTTTCCCGAAGGTGGCGATATTATTGCCGGCTGCGAAAATGTAATTGCATTTAAGGCTGTTAATGAGTTTAATAAACCGGCCGATGTATCGGGTATTGTAACCGATGATGCAGGCGTGCAGGTAGCATCGTTTAAAAGTTTGCATCAGGGTATGGGCACATTCGCTTTTTTACCGCAAGCGCACCATACATATACAGTAACGGTTACACATCCTGCCCAAACAACAGTTGTTTTGCCCGATGCTTTACCACAAGGCTTTGCTTTACATGCCGATGTTAGTAATAAGCAATATATTAATGTAAATGTTGAAGCTACACAACCCGAAGTTGTTAGTATGGTTGCACAAGTACGGGGCAGCATTTATTATGCTACTGAATGGACATTACAAGCGGGTAAAAATAATTTGGTAATACCAACTGCAGCTTTCCCCATGGGTGTATGCCAGCTTACGTTATTCGATAGCAAAGAAATTGAAAGATGCGAACGGCTGGTATTTGTAGGTTATGATAAAAGGTTAAACGTAGCGATTAGTACAGATAAAGAATATTATGGTCCGCGCGAAAAAGTTACTGCTACCTTAAAAGTTACTGACGAAAGAGGAATGCCCATGCCTGCACGTTTTGGTATATCTGTAACCAATGATGCGCTGTTGAGCTATGCTGATAACAGACAAGGTTCCATTTTATCCGCATTATTGCTTCAACCTGATATTAAAGAGAAAATTGCTGAACCCGATTTCTATTTCTCAAATCATGTACTGGCAGCCAAAGCGCTCGACTGTGTAATGCTAACATCGGGATGGCGCAGGTTTACATGGCAACAGGTAATGTTACCTCCCATTGCATTAAAATATATGCCCGAGCGCGCTGTATTGGCCGGTACTGTAATTGATGCAACCACAGGCAAACCTATGGCCCAGGCTGAAGTAAGTTTTAATGCCCAAACTATTTTTACAAACGATGATGGTGTTTTTAAATTTCAATATTTCGACTTGATAGAAGCCAAAAACTTATCGGTCAAAAAGCCGGGACATGCACAGTATGATGAAATGATTAGCCAATATAACCAGCAAAAAATAATTTATATGCATCCACCTATTCAGGAGTTAGGCGCTGCAATGCAGTTGGATAATAGGCGCCATAAAAATGTAGTTTGGATGGCAAAGGCTGCTGAAAAAAATGTAGTAGTAAACGATATGAATGATGAGATAATGGATATGGAAGCGCCCATACCGGCCATTGCCGAAATGAATGAGGCAGACCAACCAAAGGGACGGGAAATTTTAAAACCGGCACAAGCAGGCATGTTTAAACGCGAGCGCATGTTTGCAGCAACAACAGGCGATACCACTACTACCGATAGAAATAACCTTGCATCAACTTTATATTGGAACCCCGATTTGGTTGTTGATAAAAGTGGCACCAAACAATTTAGTTTTATAACAAACGATGCACTCACATCTTATAAGATTACTGCCGAGGGTATTGCCACTAAAGGATTATTAGGCAGTGGTAATAAAATTATTGTAACGCAAAAGTTAGTGGGCTTACAAGCAATGTTGCCATCGCATGTAGTTCAAAATGATCTGATTCATGTGCCTGTTACAATTAGCAACAGAGCCAACAAAGCTATTGATGGCCAGTTGCAAATTAAAGCACCATTGGGATTTGTTTTGCAAGAAAAGTTAACCGGTGCCATACACATCGAAGCAAACAGTAGTAAAACCGTTTTTGTAAAATATCATGTTGCATCGTGGCCCGGTACCGATACACTTAAAGTACAATTTAATGCCGGTAATATTAGCGATGCATGTAAGTTACCTGTGCATACATTGGCACAAGGATATCCGGTTTCATTAGCCTTTAATGGCAATGCAATGCATGCAAAGTATCAAGCGCTTATTAATCATGCAGTACCCGGTAGCATTAAAGTTAATGTTACTGCTTTTCCCAGTGTTGTGGCCGATTTGTTAACCGGTATAGATGGCATTTTGCGCGAACCCAATGGTTGTTTCGAACAAACATCTATGAGTAGTTATCCAAATATATTGGTGCGCAATTATTTAAAAGCAGCCGGAATAAATGATGCCAAATTAGAAGCGCGTGCCAATGATTTAATTGACAGGGGCTATAAAAAACTTATAAGTTTCGAAACACCACAACAAGGTTACGAATGGTTTGGCGGTGCCCCCGGCCATGAAGCTTTAACTGCTTACGGATTATTGCAGTTTACCGATATGCAAGCCGTTTACGCACAGGTTGATAATGCAATGATGCAACGTACCAAACAGTGGTTGCTAAGTAAACGTGATGGAAACGGGGGTTATATACGCAATGCAAGAGCTTTGGATAGTTTTGGTGCTGCAAGTAAAGAAGTTACGGATACTTATATTACGTATGCATTAGCCGAGGCAGGATACAACGATATTGACAAGGAATTAAAACTTGCATATAATGTAGCCATTAAATCTGGTGATGCATATTTATTGGGTTTAGCAGCTAATGCACATTTTGCAAACAAAAAAAACAAAGAGGCTGAAACGCTTTTAGAAAAACTTATCACACAGCAGGATGCAAATGGAAGCTTTACGGGTAAAACGCATTCCATAACGCGTTCAACACATCAGGCCTTAGCCATTGAAACAACTTCGTTGGCAGTAATGGCTTTATTACGCAGTAATAACAACGTAATGTCAATGCAAAATGCTGTTACGTTTTTAATTAAGTCGCGCAACGGATATGGTAATTTTGGCAATTCGCAAAGCACCATTATGGCTTTAAAAGCATTAACAGCTTATGCACAGTTTGCCAAACAAACCAATGAAAGTGGCCAATTGGTTTGTTATTTAAACAATAAACTTATTGGCAAAAAAGTGTATGAAGCCGGTAATAGAAATGCCATTGTACTACCTAATTTAGAAAAACATTGTGCTAACGGTAAAGCACAATTTGAGGTGGCTATCGAAGGTGCAAAACAAGCAATGCCACATACCTTATCAATTCAATATCATACCCAATTACCCATAAGCAGCGACTCATGCATGGTTGGTTTGAAAGTAGCGTTAAACAACCATGAAATAAGGATTGGTGAAACGGTTCGATTAACGGCAACCATCAATAATAAAACCAACAATGGCCTGCCCAGCACCATGGTAACTTTAGGCATACCAAGCGGCTGTCAGTTGCAAATGTGGCAGTTAAAAGAAATGATGGAAAAAAATCAGTTAGATTACTTTGAAATAAAAGGCAACATGCTACACATCTATTACCGGCAAATGAAACCTGCAGAAATAAAAACACTGCATTTTGATTTGTTGGCCGAAGTGCCCGGCATTTACGAAGCACCTGCAAGCAGCGCTTATTTGTATTACACCAATGAGTTTAAAACCTGGCAGCAAATGCCAAAACTCAAAATTAAAATTTAAATTATCGACCGATTAATCTACGTTAACCGCTGTAAGATGTATAGTGTTGCAGCGGTTAATCGTTTATTACCTGAAGTTTTTGTGTGGCAATTCCGCTTTTGCTCAAAGCCTGAATAAGGTATATGCCATTAGTTAGTTTATCAATGGGTAGTTGCATTAAATCACTATCTATTTTTTCTTTTAGCAATAATTTTCCTTGTAAATCGAAAACAAAAATGTCAGCAGGATAATGTTCAACACCAATTGTTATCAGATTACCCGAAACCGGATTGGGAAATACCTCAATACCGGTATTTGATTGTATGATTGAACTTACCTGACGTGGCGATAAATAATTGCAGGTTATTTTTGGTTTGTTGTTGCCGGCCGATTCTTTCGAATTCCAAATAACATAATTGTTTTGTACAAAGTTTCCTTTTAATGTAAACGCTGCTTGTGTGTAACCATCATTAAGTAATTGTTTAAGGTGATTGCTAACATCAAACGAATAATATTTTCCATTGGCATCGTCAATATAAGCAACGGCTAAAACATTTGAACTAGCTGTAGGTTTGTTGGCAAAAGTAATTGTGTTCTCAGTCCAGAATGTATTAGCTACCGGTAAACATGATATCTCGGCTGCACTCGATAAATCAACACCCTTTAATTTGCCAAAAACGTCTAATGAAGCCGATGTAAACTCATTGGTAAATTTCGAAATATCGAACAGCAAATAGGTTTCGCGACACTGATCAGAAATAGATTCTGCATATTTTGAATACAAACGTGCTGCATCTGTTTGACCTAAACAATTATTTTTAAACGAGCCGCTTCGCGTATAAGCATCAGCAATGGCAATTGTATTTACGGGCCCGGCCAAACGGTATAAACTGGCAGCAGGAATAATTTGCTTACTAATACCCGGGCCTTGCCAGCTCACACTAAAAACCTGTCCGCCATTTCGTTCAAAGTAATCTACAGTTATGGCATGTTTGCCAGCCTTTAATCCAATAGACCCTGAACGTTCCTGCATCGGATGAACTCCGTCATTATCAACCACCAAAATATTGCCGATATACAGCTTACTACCATCATCACTGCTTGTATAAAAAGTGTAAATGCTATCGGTAGGCACATCAATATAACCATTAAACCTGAATCCAAAGTAATCGCTTAAAGTACGAGGCGAGTAATCAAATATTGAAATAATACCCTCTTTATTTGGCGTCAACGTATTAAAGTCGGGTATAGCAGTCCAGTTACCTGGATAAAATTTATAGTACAAGCCGTTAACTATATTGGTTGGATTATCAGCAAAACGATACGAAATATTGTAGTTTGCTACCAGGTTGGTATCGTTTACGGGGGTAGTTATACTTTGTGTTGCACCACCGCCATTGCTCCAACTATCAAATACATAACTGATTGAATTTGAAAGCTGAGGTGTATTAGGCGCAATGTTTCTTATTACGCCTTCAACACTTAGTACCTGGGCAGGAGTTTCGATAGGTACACCATCAATATTTACTTTTAAGCCCGGTGGATTGGTGGTTAGATTGATATAAGATTTGCGAGGTAAAATATCAACATAAGCTGAATCTATGGCACCGTACGAATCGGTTACAATTAAATACAAACGATAAAAAACATTGTCGGAAACTTCACCGGTATTAGGCATTTTAAAAGTGCCGGAAGTTTGATTTGGTCCGATATAGGGACCCGGATGCGTATGTACTTCGTGATGAAATTCTAAATACCAGGTATATGCAGAGGCGGGTAAGTTTCCATCCTGCGTATCGGTGGCTGTTCCGCTAAAACTAATGGTTTCATTACCTGCATAATTGCTGCCTAAGGATGGGGATACAATAGTTGCTATAGGTGGTGTATTATTGTTTACGGCTATTTTTACGGTTTGGCTTTGCACATTTCCATAACCGTTAGTTATTATACATTTATAGTTACCGCTATCTGCCATTGTAACTGCAGCAACATAATACTCGCTGGAGGTTGCTCCATTAACAGGCAAATTGTTTTTATACCACTGGAATGTAAAAGGCAATGTGCCCGAAACCGATACCTGAATACGGAGTGTTTGATTAATAGAGAGTGTTGTTGCTTGTGGTTGCAAGGTAATTACCGGAGGCGAAGCAACCGGTACATAAGCAATTTTATACAAGCTATTGGTAATACGTGATAGGTAATAAATGCAACCATCGTTACCTAATGTTAGCGCAACAGGGTTTTCGGCAATACTCGTTGCAAAAGTTTGACGTATAGGGGTACTGTTATAAAAGTCAATGTACTGAATCCAAGATGAGCAGTAATCAATAAAAAAATATTTTCCCTGATAAGTTGGCGGATAGTTACTAGACGTAGGGTTGTAAAAAATACCACCGGTTATTGCACAGCCCGAACTATCGTTGCTGCCATGATTATAGGCATAAACCGGATTGGTATAGCTGGTTTGACCGTAAACAAATCCTTCGGCATTGGGCCATCCGAAATTGCGGTTAGACAGAGTAGCTTCGTTAATCTCCTCATAGTTAGATAATCCTACATCATTAATAAATATGCGACCGGTGCCTTTTTGTATATCGAATGAAAATGGATTGCGTAATCCGGTTGCCCATATTCGCTTTTTTTGACCTGTACCTGTTGTATATGGGTTGTTTGTTGGAATTGAACCATCTGCATTAATTCGCAATAATTTACCGTGGTATGTATTTAAATTTTGTGCATTAGCCGAATTGTAATTATCGCCAACCGACACATATAGTTTCCCATCTAAACCAAATTTAATGGTACCTCCATTATGATTGGTGGCGGTACTTAACGGGTCTAAATCAAGTATTACCAACTCTGAGCCTGTAACGGCAACATCGCCATTTGCTGTAAAACGACTAATACGGTTACGCGCGCCCGATGCTAATGTGTAATACACATACACGTAATTATTTGTTTCAAAATTTGGGTCTAAGGCAATGCCTAAAAGGCCACGTTCGCCCGATGGAGTAGTATTTATGGATACAAAAGGTGTTGCATTAAGAGCGCCATTTTTAAAAATTAAAATCTGTCCATTTTTACGGCAAATAAAAATACGGTTGTCGGGTGCAAATGCCATTGCTGTAGGCGCATTTATGCCATTGGCTAATTGTATTTGACTAAATCCACTGGGATAGTTTTGCGCTTGTAGCTTTAAACTAATAGTACTTAAAACGATAGCCAATACACTTAGGACAACCTGAAAAATAATTTTTTTTGAAAAATAATGATGCGTAAATATTTTATTCATAGCGAATTTAAAATTGGGAGCAGTAATTATTAAGTAAGCGCTGTGTGTTAATAAAAATTCGAATACTAACAATTTTGATATAATAAAATATGGGGTTTGTGCTAATTACCACAAGATACGAACAATTTATTAACAATGGCAAAATAACAACATTTGTATTGATACCCTATAAATTTTGAAATTGTTTGAAGTAGTTATCAATACACTTGTTAACCATAAGCTACACCTTGCAATTGCAAACTTTATTGTTGTTTTGCGTTGATGAAACCCGAAATTCAATTAGCCGTTTTTGCCAGTGGTAATGGTAGTAATGCACAAAATCTGATTACCTTTTTTGAAGGGAGTCGTATTAAAATTGCCCTCATTTTAAGTGAAAATCCGAATGCCAGAGTCTTACAAAGGGCAACTTTATTTCAGGTGCCATCTGTTATATTTTCGATGTCCGAATTGCAAAACGGACAAGTTTTGCAACAGCTTAAAGGCTATGGAATAAATTATATCGTGTTAGCCGGTTTTTTAAAGTTAATACCGGCAAGCATGGTTCAAAGTTATCAGCAAAGAATAATTAATATTCATCCGGCATTATTACCCAAGTTTGGTGGTAAGGGTATGTACGGCAGTAATGTACACAAAGCTGTTTTTAATGCGCATGAAACGGAAACGGGCATTACCATTCATTATGTAAATGAATATTATGATAAAGGCGCTATCATCTTACAAAAACAAGTTGCATTAACACCAGACGACACACCTGAAAGCATTGCAGCAAAAATTTCGGAATTGGAAATGAAATATTTTCCGGAGTCTATTCTTCAAACAATTGAAAAACACAATTCATGATATATACCATCAGTAACCAGCAAATTCAAATTTCTGTGAAGCAAGCAGGAGCCGAGCTTTGCAGCATTAAAAACCTAACAGGTACAGAGTTTATGTGGCAGGCAGGTGCGCAGTGGCAGCGGCATGCACCGGTGTTATTTCCAATAGTTGGAAAGTTAAAAGACAACGGTTTTAATTATAACGATAAAAAGTATGCGTTAACTCAGCATGGTTTTGCACGCGATATGCTGTTTAATTGTGTGGCCAAAACAGATACGATAACCTGTACCCTAATCGATGATGCATTTACACAGGAAAAATACCCGTTTAAATTTAAGTTGGATATTATTTACAGTTTACTTTCAGATGGTGTATTGGTGAGTTACCGGATAACCAATACGGGTAGTCAACTGATGCCTTTTTCAGTTGGTGGGCATCCGGCTTTTAATTGCCCGCTGTTAGCAGACGAAAAATTTGAAGACTATGAAATTGTTTTTGATAAAAGTGCAAGCTTATCATCATTGATGCTTCAAAATGGTTTGTTTGATGGCAGTGTTAAGCACCTGGCTTCTGATTCGAACCGTTTCTCATTACACAAACATATTTTTGATGATGATGCACTTGTGTTTGAAAACCTGCATGCTAAACATGTAAAATTGTTATCAAAAAAAACCGGAAGTTTTGTGGAAATGAGTTTGGAAGGATTTCCTTACTTAGGTATTTGGAGCAAACCCGGTGCGCCCTTTGTTTGTTTAGAACCCTGGTGTGGTAGGGCTGATAGTGTAAATGCCAACGGTAATTTATTTGATAAAACCGGAATTGAAATTTTAGCGCCCGGTGCGCAATTTGAACGCACTTACTCCATTAAAGTTTTTAGCTGCTAACTATTGAAAATCCTGCGTTGGTGTAGCTGTATTTTTTGCCTGTTCGGATTTAAAAATTTGTTTTTGGAAAATTAGAAATAAGCATACGCCTATGGTTATCGAACTATCGGCCAAATTAAATACAGGCCTGAAAAATTCGAACGATTGATTAGCCCAAAGAGGAAACCAATCAGGAAAAGTGCCACGTATTAAAGGGAAGTATAACATATCCACAACACGGCCATGCATCCAGGTTGCATAGCCACCTTCGGCCGGTAAAAAGGTTGCAACCTGAAACTCGCTACTGCTAAATAGTACACCATAAAATATACTGTCGATAATATTCCCAATGGCACCTGCAAATATTAATGATAATGAGGTAACGTACATGGTATGCACACCTTCTTTTATTAGCTTATACAAATAATAGCCTATGCCACAAACAGCAGCCACTCTAAATAAACTTAATGCCAGCTTGCCGTAATTGCCACCAAATGAAAGTCCAAATGCCATGCCTTCGTTTTCAACAAAATGAATAATAAACCATTGGCCGGCAATATGAAATTCCTGCCCTAAATACATATTGGTTTTTACCCAAAATTTAAAAAGCTGATCGGCTAAAAGCACTGTAAAAATAAGTGTAGCAGCCAGCTTAAATTGCTTAAAATGCATCAGTATTATTTTCTAACGGGATTAAAAAACTAACGGCAACGAAGTTGAATCATTGCCGTTAAGTTTGTATTGTTTATTTATATGCTAATCGCGGTTTTGAAGTAATTTGGCTTCAATACTTTGGGTAGTATGTGGTACAGCACGTAAACGGTCTTTAGGTATAAGTTTACCGGTTACACGACAAATACCAAAAGTTTTATTTTTAATCCGAATCAAAGCATTTTCAAGTTGCTCAATAAACTTGCGTTGGCGCGCAGCTAATTGTGCAGCTTCTTCTTTTGCTAAAGTTTCCGATCCATCTTCAAGCATTTTAAACGTGCCACTGGTATCATCGGTGCCATTATCGTTGGCATTGTTCAATTGTTGTTGCAAAAGTTGGAACTCGGCTTTTGCATTTTTAATTTTTTCTACAATTAATTCACGAAACTCCTCAAGCTCTTTATCGCTATAGCGTAACTTTTCACTTCCATCGGCATTTAGTTCACGTGCTTTAGAAGGCGCAGGTTGCACTTTTTGTTTGGTAAATGAATGCGTGGTTTGAATTGTTGAAAGTTTAGGTAATTCATTCTTCTGCATTATTTCTATGCTGGGTTTTACCACTTTAACAGGCTCTGGCTTGGGCTGTGGTTTAGCTGCCGCTGCCGGTTTAGCAACCGGTTTTTCAATTGTTTTTGCTTTTACAACAGGCTTTTCTATTACTTTTTTAACTGCTTTTTTTGCTGATTTTTTAGGTGCTGCTACTTTTTTGGGTGCTGCTTTTTTAGCAACAACTTTTACAGTGGCCTTTTTTACTGCTTTTTTTACTTCTGCTTTCTTTGCAACTGCTTTTACAGTCTTTACGGGCGCTTTAGCAACCGGTTTCGTAACTTTTTTTACAGTAGGCTTAGCTGCTTTTTTTACAACTGCTTTTACTGTCTTTTTAGGGACAGGCTTAGCTATTTTAGATGCTGGTTTTTTAGCAGCAGCTTTAGGCTTTGCAGCTACAACTTTTTTTACCGGTGCTGATTTTTTAATGCTCTTATTAGCAACTTTTTTAACTGGTTTTTTTAGCTTACTCATCTTACAGTTTATTTATATTAATTTGAGTTTTTAGGGTTTCATCTACTTCTATTGCCGCTGATTCTGATGGGTTTAATTCGTCAACAAGTTCAAGGGAGGTAGCTAAAATTTCCGCGCAAATATATTTTTTATTTTCAGTAACACTAACGCTAATAACGGGGTGTTTTAATACTTCAACCGTTATTTTATCGGTAACTTCATAGCCTTTTTCTTTGCGTAGATTCTGAATGCGGTTTACCAGTTCGCGGGCTATACCTTCATGCATTAATTCGGGGGTAATATTTACATCTAAAGCAACGGTAATTTGGTTTTGACGGGCTACTTGCCAACCGGCAACATCTTCGGATAGGATTTGTAAATCGTCCTGTTCTAAAACAAATGGCATGTCGTTAACTACAACGTTTAACCGGTTTTGCTTTTCAAATTGGGCAATGTCTTGTTGCGTAAAGTTTTCGATTACCGTTGTCAAGGCTTTCATGTGTGGCCCTGCTTTTTTACCTAATTGTTTAAAATTAGGTTTGGCTTTTTTGGTGATTATTCCGCTGTCATCATCAATAAACTCTAATTGTTTTACATTAACTTCTGTTAAAATTAAAGATTGTACGGCCATTACTTTTTCTTTAAAACCCGGTTCTAAAGCCGGCAATAAAATTTTTTGCAAAGGCTGTCGTACCCTGATGTTTACTTTTTTGCGTAGCGATAAAACCAGTGAACATATATCTTGCGCTAATTGCATGCGATCTTCTAATGCTACGTTAATCAACGAAGTATTAACAGGAGCCAACAAGGTATGGTGTACTGATTTTATTTCATTTGTTGGCATTAAGTTGCGATATAACCAATCGGCAAAAAATGGCGCCACCGGGCTCATTAACTGACTAACAGTATGCAAACAATTAAACAGCGTATCGTAAGCTGCTTGTTTATCAGCATTCATATCGTTGCGCCAAAAACGCCTGCGACCTAAACGCACATACCAATTACTTAAATGTTCATCAACAAAAGTTTCAATGGCTCGTGTTGCTTTAGTTGGTTCATATTCGTCATAGCTTGCCGAAACTTCTGTAATCAGGTTTTGCAATTTACTTAGTATCCAATGGTCTAACTCAGTGTAGGCAGCGTTTTTATTTTCAGTACTGTAAACATATTTATCAATATTAGCATAGAGTGCAAAAAACGAGTATGTGTTATATAGTGTGCCAAAAAATCTGCGCTGGGTTTCGGTAATGCCCTCCAGGTTAAATTTTAAATTATCCCAAGGTTGTGCATTGCTTATCATGTACCATCGGGTGGCATCGGCACCGTACTTATCTAAAGTCGAAAACGGGTCAACGGCATTGCCTAAGCGTTTGCTCATTTTGTTGCCGTTTTTATCTAATACCAAACCATTACTAACTACATTTTTAAAAGCCACGCTATCAAACAGCATGGTGGCAATAGCATGCAGTGTAAAAAACCAGCCACGTGTTTGGTCCACGCCTTCGGCAATAAAATCTGCCGGAAATGCCGGTTCCTTACCAAATGGGGCGGTGTCTTTTTTGCCCATGTAATGCCATTGGGCATAAGGCATGGCACCGCTATCAAACCATACATCAATTAAATCGGGTTCGCGCCACAGTTTTTTTCCGGTATCCGATACTAATACAATATGATCAACATAAGGGCGGTGCAAATCAAACTGAGGCGAGTTTGGGTCAATAAACTCCAGGTGTTTTTCGTCAATAAAACCGGCATCAATGGCCTTTTTCATCTCGATACGCAGCTCATCAATTGAACCAATGCATTTTTCTTCACCATCATCGTTTCGCCAAATAGGTAAGGGTATGCCCCAAAAACGCGAACGCGATAAATTCCAATCCACTAAATTTTCGAGCCAATTTCCAAAACGGCCTGTGCCGGTACTTTCGGGTTTCCAGTTAATGGTTTTATTAAGAGCAAGCATTTGGTCTTTATATGCAGTGGTTCGTATAAACCAGCTATCTAAAGGATAATAAAGTACGGGTTTATCGGTACGCCAACAATGCGGGTAGCTGTGCTCGTAGCGGGCTACTTTAAATGCTTTGTTTTCGGTTTTAAGTTTGATGGCAATGCGCTCGTCAACGCTCAGGTAGTTTTCGCGACCTTGTTGTTTTTTAGCCGCTTCTAATTCGTTTTCGGTTAAGTATTCCTGTTTCACATATTCAGATGCAAAATCGGTTACATGTTTTACAAAACGGCCTTGCTTATCTACTAAAGGCATGGGTTTGCCTGCATCATCGGTTACTAATATGGCTTCGATACCTGCCTGCTTTGCAACACGTGCATCATCGGCACCAAAGGTTGGGGCAATGTGTACGATACCGGTTCCGTCTTCGGTAGAAACAAAATCTCCGGCTATAACCTCAAATGCTTTGCCTTGTGGTGTTACGTATGGCATTAATTGCGCATACTGTATGCCTATTAATTCGCGTCCGTTTACTTCGCCAATAAGCTTACAGGGTATTGTTTTATCGGCAGGTTTATAGGCATCAAATGCAATTTCCCATTGTACATCCGCAAAAAAGGATGGTAATAAAGCTTTTGCTAAAACAACGGTTATGGGTTGATGTGTATAGGCATTGTACGTATCAACAATGGCATAGGTAATTTTTTCGCCAATGGCCAATGCACTGTTCGATGGCAAGGTCCACGGAGTGGTTGTCCAGGCTAATAAAAATGCGCCCGGCTTAACTAAGTTATTATTACTGTTTGTAATTTTAAACTGGGCCACAATGGAAGTGTCGCGTACATTGCGGTAGGTGCCGGGTTGGTTTAATTCATGCGAACTAAGGCCTGTACCCGCAGCCGGTGAATAAGGTTGTATGGTATAACCTTTATAAAGCAGTTTTTTATCATAAAGCATTTGCAACAGATGCCAAACCGATTCAATGTATTCGTTTTCGAAGGTTACGTAAGGATTTTGCAAATCAACCCAATAGCCCATTTTAACGGTAAGGTCGTCCCAAACATCTTTATATTTCATTACCTCAGTGCGGCAAGCTTTGTTATAGTCTTCAACGGATATTTTTGTGCCAATATCTTCTTTGGTTATGCCTAAGGTTTTTTCGACACTAATTTCAATAGGTAATCCATGTGTATCCCATCCGCCTTTGCGTTTTACCTGATACCCTTGTAATGTTTTATAACGGCAAAAAATATCTTTAATACTGCGAGCCATTACATGATGAATACCCGGTAAACCATTGGCCGAAGGCGGTCCTTCGTAAAAGGTAAATGGTTTACAACCATTGCGTAATTCAATGCTTTTTTCAAAAGTGTTTTCGTTTTGCCATACATGTAAAAGTTCTTTATGTATAGCGGCAAGGTCGAGTTGTTTAAATTCTTTGTAGTGCATAAAACAGATTCTGTAAAACCGGCAGCTATTTAGCAGCTCAGGCGTTTTTGGGGTGGCGAAAGTAGCAATCCCACATTTATATTGAACAATTTGATTTTGGAAGTTACTTTGGCAAAAATTATATGAGATGTCATTATCAATTCAAGATGCGCAAATGCAGGTTGACCAATGGATTAAAACCCATGGTGTACGCTACTTTAACGAACTTACCAATATGGCTTTGTTAACCGAAGAAGTGGGCGAAATGGCACGAATTATTGCCCGGAAATATGGCGAGCAGTCATACAAAACAACTGATGCAAATCTGAATTTGGCTGATGAAATGGCCGATGTGCTTTTTGTGCTTATTTGTTTGGCAAATCAAACACAGATAAATTTGGAGGAGGCGTTTAAACAAAATATTGAGAAAAAAACCAAGCGCGATGCATTACGACACAAACAAAATCCTAAACTTTAATATTAAATTTAATTGGCCATGTTAGTTTGGGTTAATTTGTTGTTGGTTGCATTGCAATTACATCCGTTTTATATGAGTGTTACGCAACTGCAATTGTTTGCCAATAAACCTATGCAAATTACCTGTAGGATATTTACAGATGATTTAGAAGCGGCATTAAAAGAAAGCTCCAAAACAACTATTGATTTAACAAAACCTGAACAACAGACATGGGCCGATAGCAGTTTAAAAAAGTACCTGGCCGCCAGGTTGCATATTAAGGCTGACAATAAGGTTTTGCAACTTACTTATTTAGGTTATGAAATTACCGATGAGGCCACCACCATTTATTTAGAAGGCAATACAGGTTTACACCACAGTATATTGATAAAAAACACCATTTTAATTGACCGGTTGCCACAACAGCTAAATATTGTACATGTATTACAAAACGGCAAAACACAAAGCAATAAATGCAATAAAGAAAAACAGGATGTGTCTTTTAATTTAAAAAATTAGCATCATGTTTATTGGTGAAACTGCTTTTCATACACCACTGAAATTATAAGATAAAAAGGGAATAATTAATCACCAATCAATTGACTCTGTAACCCAATAGCCGCTGCCATAAGTACCTAAAGGGACATTTCGTTCATTGTTCTAAAAACTGCCATGTCCCAACCCAAGTCACATCCCACATTTAACCTCTCACGTTTCACTTCTCACTCCTTCACAAACCTGCCATAATAAATTTTATCGTCTTGCTGTAAATGCAATACGTATAAGCCCGGTGTTAGTGTGCTAATATCAATGTTGGAGGCATTGGTATTTTGCATTAAATGCACTTTACCCAAAACATCATATACAGTAAGGGTAAACGGCTTATTTGTTAATTGTACATTATCAATAGTCAATTGATTACTTGCCGGGTTGGGGTACACACTTACCAATTGGGGTTGTATATACGGTATGCCTTGGTAATTATAAATATTGCCCAAGCTGTCTAATTTGGCGTACTCTATTCTTGCTAAATTTGTTTGCTGAAAAACATTGCCACCACCTGCAATAAAGCCATTATCAATGGTTTGCTTTATGGAGGTTATGCCAAATGGCAATATTTTTTTCCAAATACTTGCAAAGTTATTTGTGGTCTTATGAATATAGCCACTTGTTCGAATTAAAATATTACCATCATTAAGCATCAATAGCTTGCAGTAATCATATTGCCTAATAT
Source organism: Bacteroidia bacterium (assembly GCA_016788165.1). Classification (GTDB taxonomy): domain Bacteria; phylum Bacteroidota; class Bacteroidia; order AKYH767-A; family OLB10; genus JAEUTH01. The sequence goes on from JAEUTH010000028.1 coordinate 95,744, forward strand.
CGGTTAGTATTACAGAGTCTGTAATAACACCATCGTCATATTTAACCTTTAATAAACTGTATTGGCCAGCGGTAGTGGTATCAATACTGCAGCCCAAAATAAAGCTGCTATCGGGCAATTGCACAGCACTTACAACGCTCTCTAAATCGGCAGCTATAAAGGTTACATTGCCATAACCTTTTACCCACTTGGTATTTCCTGTTGAATCTAATAATGCAGCTTTATAACAAGCAGGGTTAAAACCTGAATTGCCATAAATTAAATATTCTTTATTAAAACATTCTATTTGACCTTGAATATGTATGCCATTAAAAGTATTAGCTACCCATTCTACATTACCTAGGCTATCAGTTTTGATTAGCTCTGGAAATTGATAACCTGATAGAGCATACCCGCCATCACTTGTTTGGATTAAACAGCGCGGGTCTGATAGTTGCGGGTAGGGCTTACTGCATAAGGTATCGCCCATACTATCGGTTTTTATAAGGCGCCAATCATTTATAAAACCCAACATGGCATAGCCACCATCATAGGTTTTTATAAAGCAGCGTAAGAATAAGCTCTTCGCAAAAGGTTTCGTCCAAAGTGTATCGCCTAAGGCATTTAAGTGCATTATTTTAAACGTGTCATTATGCAGCGCAAGCAAGGTATAAGACGAATCTATTACCTGAACAATATTGTCTAAACCCGTATTAAGTTTATACGTATCGAACCATTTATGCCATGTAATTTGTGGTTGTGCAAAACCGCAGCTTGCTGCAAGGCAAGCTAATAGGAGTAATTTTTTCATGGCCGTGCTTATTTAAGGGTTACACATTTCACATTGC
>JAEUTH010000002.1 GCA_016788165.1 Bacteroidia bacterium
GCATCGTTAATGCCAAATTCTTTTATGGTGCCCCAATCTTCTTCTACCACACCATGTTGGCGGTTCCATAATACCTGACCACTTGCTGAAAGCAACTTTGCTGAATAAGTGTTTCCATAGCCACCCCAATAACCCACTACCAATATATCGCCATTTTTGCAGGGTATTACTTTGCGTATGGTGCCAATAAATGATTGCGTCCATTGAATTACGCCTAAGCTATCGGTTTTAATTACCGTGCTGCTGCTATTTAAAATAAAGCCGCTGTCGTTGGCTGATGTTGCCGTTAATGACGTGTATTGCGGGTATGAAATAGTCCACAATGAATCAAAATTTGGATCAAGTCGAATGAATTGTGCAAAAGAAGTATAACTAGTTGCTAAAAAACCTGAGTTGTAACAGTTTATTAAAAGTCCGCCCCAATTCTTTTTTTGAACCCATAAAGTATCGCCATGGCTATCTAACCGAATAATCCTACAACTTGGATTAGCCTGTGGATAAACAGTACCAGCAACGAAACCGCTAGAATCTGTTTGAATGATGTAATTAATAGTAGCTATTGAATTTGAGGTGTGAAAGTACTTCTGCCATGTAATTTGCGGTTGTGCTACACTGTTTAATGAAAACAACATAGCCAAAATAAGTATGCGTTTCATGGTCTTACTTATTTTTTAAAGTTAATGCCTTAATAGTACCCAAGGTATAACCCTGGTACATTACTTTTACCAAAAGTAAACCATTGTAGGTAAGATTGGTTTTTTTTAAATTAAGTATGGTGCCATATTCAGTACTATCTGCTTTGGTTACAGCCAGTATATCCATTGCCCTGCCTGTGGCATCGTAGCATTGCAAGGTAACGGCTTGGGGGTTATCGCAGTTAAAGTTATTAAGGCTAATAGTTGCAGGTTGGCCTTGCAGTTGCATATCCATCTCTAATGAAAATTTATTTTCACAAACCTAATTTTTGTTGTGTGTGTGATTTTTTAATAAAGGACAAATTTTTTATAATAGATAAAATTAAAGGGTTAAGGGAAACTTGTATTGGAAGTGGTAAAGATAGAAATGGAGTTGAAAGGGGTAGTGGTGAGTTGGATTAAGTTACGTTGAATATTGAAATGTTTTGGCCAATAGTAAGTGAAACAAAATAAACATCAACATTCGGGCAGGCTTATGGGCACATTTACAGCCAGGCCGCCATCGGCAGTTTCTTTGTATTTACTGTTCATATCCTGTGCTGTTGTCCACATGGTTTTAACTACGCCATCTAAACTAACTTTAGCATGGCTGGGGTTACCTTGCAATGCCAGTTGCGAGGCTGTAATTGCTTTAATAGCGCCCATGGTGTTGCGTTCAATACAGGGTATTTGTACCAATCCACGTATAGGGTCGCAGGTTAGCCCTAAGTGATGCTCCATGGCAATTTCTGCAGCCATTAATGCCTGGGCCGGATTGCCGCCCATGGCTTCGGTTAATGCAGCCGCAGCCATTGCCGATGAAACACCAATTTCGGCCTGGCAGCCACCCATAGCCGCACTTATGGTTGAACCTTTTTTAAAGATGCTGCCAATTTCAGACGCTGTAAGTAAAAAGCGCACAATCTTATCATCATCATTACCATTACAAAAAGCAATAAAGTACATCAGTACGGCAGGCACTACACCAGCAGCACCGTTGGTGGGTGCAGTAACTACGCGGCCAAAGGCAGCATTCTCTTCATTAACTGCTAAGGCAAAACAACTTACCCAATCTAAAATATATGAAAACTGATTGCCGCCTGATTTTATTAAAGCCAACCATTCTTCATAATTTTGATAGCTTGCCTGTTGCAACAAATTGCGGTTTATGGTTTCGGCTCTGCGTATTACACGTAAACCACCGGGCAACTCGCCACGTGTTTGGCAACCGCGGTAAATACATTCGCGCATTACGCGCCAAATATTTAACACACCGGTACGTGTTTCAACTTCGGGCCGCCAACTGGTTTCATTTATAAAAACCACATCGCTAATGCTCAGTCCGGTTTCGTTGCAATAATCCATTAAGTGTTCGGCAGTATCAATCGGATGTTTGAGTATAATATTTTCATCAGCCGCATTGCCGGGTAATACGCCCTCTTGCACTACAAATCCACCACCAATAGAGTAATAGGTTTCCGACAAGGTTTGTGAACCGTCAAATGCTTCAAACGTTACACCATTCGGGTGAAACGGTAATGCCTTATCCATGTGATAAACCAAATGAACCTGCGGGTCGAATGTTATTGGATTTACTCCGGCAAGCGGTAAAGTTTTATCATGAGCAATGGAGTTAATTTTGCCGGCAATTGCATAAACATCAAAAGTTACAGGGTCATCGGCACATAAGCCCATTTGTACGGCAATATCAGTACCATGCCCTTTACCGGTTTTGGCCAATGAACCATATAAATGTACGGTAACACGCTGCACTTTATTAATGCCCGTTGTGCTTTGTATTTTTTCGACAAACTGTTGCGCAGCACGCCAAGGACCTAAGGTGTGTGAGCTTGATGGGCCGACACCAATTTTAAACATGTGAAAAACCGAAATGTTTTCGCGCTGTGTCATTGTATTTTAATAGAGTTAAAAAAACATTTAATAAATTTAGTATGTTTTGCTTTAGTTTGAAGCAATTGAAATTGTAATTAAACAACAAAAGATGGAAAACTACACCATATTATTTCTAATAGTTTTAGCCTTGGTAGCATTCATGTATGCTTCGGTTGGCCATGGTGGTGCCAGTGGTTATTTGGTGTTTATGGCATTGGCAAATATTGCACCGCCTCAAATGAAAGCAGCCGCATTGGTTATGAATATTGCTGTTTCGAGCATTTCGTTTTTCGCTTATTATCGTGCAGGCCATTTTAAACTTAAATTGTTTTTACCATTTGCAATAGGTAGTGTGCCTATGGCATTTATTGGTGGCCAAATGCTTTTATCCGATCAATTATACAAACAACTGTTAGCCCTATGTTTATTTATTGCTACCATACGCATGCTGGTTAAAACCAAACCGGGCCAAGAGGTAAAACCCATGCCGGTTGCAGCAGGGGTTTTATGTGGCGGTGTTATTGGTTTATTATCGGGAATGTTGGGTATTGGCGGAGGGGTATTATTGAGTCCGCTTATTTTAATTATGCACTGGGCCGGTGTAAAACAAACAGCAGCCACATCGGCTTTGTTTATTTTACTAAATTCTATTTCGGGCTTAGTTGGTTTTATTTCGAAAGGTAACATTTCGTTTCCGCCTTATTTCGAATGGATGTTGCCCATTGTAGTTATATCGGGCATGTTAGGTGCATACTATGGCAGTAAAAAGTTCGAACAGCAAACCTTAAAACAACTGTTAGCAATAGGTTTGCTTATTGCATGTTATAAACTATTATAACCGTGCTGCAAAGCTCCATCTGATACAGATTGGTTAATTAAAAGTTTTATTTTTTAAAAAAACCAAAGAAACTTTTCGGCTGCAAAAAGTTTCCATAGTTTAGCCCTCTCGTTTTAAAGGTCTGATTGTTATGAGAACTGCTATTATTAAAGGGGCACGCAAACTTGTTTTTAAACATGGTGCTAAAATGGTTACTATGGACGAAATAGCTGCCGGTGTGGGCATTTCGAAAAAAACATTGTATAAACTTTTTCCCGATAAGGTAAATTTACTTACAACTTTAGTAACACTTGAACTAAAAAATTATCAAAACGAAATTGTAGCAATTCAAAAACAATCGAAAAGTGCCGTTGATGAAATTTTGCAGATTATGAATTTTATGCATAAAGTGTTGTCAGATATCAATCCGGTTTTATTTGCTGACTTGCGTAAATACTATGCAGCAGCGTGGCAATTATTTGCTGATTTTAAATCCGGATTTGTTTTTAAAATGGTGCATACCAATTTAAAGCGTGGTATCAATGAAAACAACTACAGGCCCGATTTAAATATTAAAATTATTACACAATTACGCTTAGCCGAAATTGATTTAATTACTTCGGGTACATTTTACGAAGGTGCCAAATCCAACATCGCAAAAGCACACTTTGAAATTATGAAACACTTTTTATTAGGCATTGCCACACTGAGTGGATATAAACTTATTTGTAAACATTTTTAATTTGAGAGAGCATACAAAAAAAGTTTGAAGGATATAAAATATTACAGCGGATAAATCGAATTAATAGGTTATGAAAAAATTGTTACACAGCATGTTAGGCATGCTTGCAGCCATAGCAGTACAGGCGCAAAATGAAGGGCCATTTAATTATAGTTTGCAACAGTGTATTGATTATGCCTACGAGCATCAAACCAATATACTCAATGCACGCCTTGATGAACAAATGGCACATGCAAAAGTGCGCGAGCTTTATGGTGTAGGTTTACCGCAAATAAGTGGCAGCTTAGATGTAAACCATTTTATTGAAAAACCAACGGCTTTGGTAACAGCCGAAAATTTTGGCGGCCCGGCTGGTGAGCTTATTCCATTTCAATTTAACTTAACCAATAATGGCACTGCAGGTATAAGCGCTACGCAATTGTTATTTGATGGGAGTTACCTGTTAGGATTAAAGGCAGCAAAAACTTTTGAAGATTTATCGCGTAAGCAAACCAAACAAACAAAAATTGATATAGCCGCTAATGTTAGTAAAGCATACTATGCAGTATTGGTGGGCAACTCGCGCTTAGGTAGTTTGTCGGCAAATATTGACAGGCTTCAAAAATCGTATGATGAAGCCGCAGCAACTTTAAAGCAAGGCTTTATCGAAAAAATTGATTTGCAACGATTAGAAGTTTCATTAAACAATCTGAAAGCCGAAAAAATAAATGCCGAACGTATTACCGAAATGGCCATTTACCTATTAAAGTTTCAAATGGGGATGCCACAAAATGCTACACTTACAACAGCCGATAACATTGAAAACCTGAAGTTGCCCGAAATAAGCAACCTTACCGAGTACCCTGATTTTAACGGACGCAACGAATTGGATATTTTAAAAACACAACGTCAGTTACAAGCATACAATGTAAAACGTTTTAAAATGGGATACTACCCCACGCTTGCAGCTTATGGTAACTTAGGCACCAGTACCAATAGCGAGGAGTTTGATTTATTTGAAAGTGATAAACGCTGGTATTGGAATGCACAAGTAGGCGCACGGTTAACCATGCCCATTTTTACCAGTGGTGTAAGGCACAATCAGATTAAGCAGGAAGAGTTGGCATTACGTAAAATTGACAACAGCACCATTACTTTACAAGAGGGCTTTCAGTTAGAGTACAATACTGCCAAACGAAATTTTATTAACGCTTTAGCTTCGTATGATATTCAAAAGAAAAACCGCGAACTGGCCAATGAAATTGTGCGTGTATCAAAAATAAAATACAGTCAGGGTGTGGGGTCTAATCTCGAAGTAATAGATGCCGAATCGCAACAACGCGCAGCCGAAAGTATTTTTTATACTACGGTTTATGATGCTTTAATAGCCAAGGTTGAGTTAGACAAAGCATTGGGATTAATTAAATAGTAACAGGGATTCTTTAAAAAAATTACAATCATAAATTTATGAAATCAATAAATATAATTGTTGCCATTGCGGCATTGGCAATCATTACGGCATGCGGCAATAAGTCGGTTGACAAAAAAACAGAACTCGAAAATTTATTAAAGCAACAAAACGAGTTGTCGGCAAAAATTGATGCCCTACGTACCGAACTTGAAAAAGCAGGCGATAGCACCGTTAGCGGAAACATTAAAAACATCAGTACCATTGTAATAAAGACAGATACTTTTAACCACTATGTAGATGTTCAGGGTAAAGTAGATGCCAATCAAAGCATTAATGCCAATGCTCAAATGCAAGGCAATATTACTGCCATCTTGGTAAAAGAAGGCGATAAGGTTAGTGCCGGTCAGGTGTTGGCCCGTATTGACGATGCTCTGCTACGCCAAGGCCTTAACGAAGTTAAAACACAATTAGATTTTGCTACCAATATTTACAATAAACAAAAGGCGCTTTGGGAGCAACAAATAGGCAGCGAAGTACAATACCTTACGGCTAAAAATAATATGGAGTCGTTGGCACGCAAGCACGAAACCATGCGCGAACAATGGGCAATGACGCAAATAAAATCGCCTATTTCAGGCACCGTTGATCAGGTTGATATTAAGCTTGGACAAAGCATTATGCCCGGCATGCCTTGCATACATGTAGTTAACTTATCAGGCTTAAAAATTAAAGCCGAAGTAGCCGAAAGTTATATTGCCAAAGTTAATAAGGGCGACAAAACACGCATCTCAATTCCCGATTTAGGTATTGACTTTGAGAGTAACGTTTCTTATGCCAGCACCGTTGTAAATCCTATAAACCGTACTTTTATGGTAGAAGTGGCACTACCTAAAGCAGATGCACGTTTGCGGCCAAACATGTTAAGCATTATGCATGTAGTTGATTACACCAATGCAAATGCTGTAACTGTTCCTGTAAATGTAATACAGAAAGGACAAAACAGTAATTACGTATTGATAGCTGAAACCAAAGACGGAAAAATTATTGTTGCTAAAAAGGATGTTATTGTTGGATTAACCTACAGCGGAGTAGCCGAAATTACCAGTGGTTTAAATAATGGCGATGAGGTAATAACGGTTGGATATCAGGATGTAAACATTGGCGAAGCCGTAAAAAAATAAAAGGTAAAAAGCATTAAACGCAAGCACCTAACAACTTACTTTTATGATAGACAAGTTTAAAGAATTTAAACCATCAAGCTGGGCAATTAATAATCGTACCAGCATATACATCATTACCATAATTATTACACTGGCCGGTATCTTATCTTATATGAGCATACCTAAAGAGCAATTCCCGGATATTAAAATAGCAACCATATATGTTACCACTTTTAATTACGGCACATCGCCAACCGATGTAGAAAACCTTATTACAAAACCACTCGAAAAACAAATAAAAGGCATTGCAGGTATTAAAAAAATGACCAGCAACTCCGTACAGGATTTTTCGAATATTATGATAGAGTTTAATACCGATGTAAGCGAAGCCGATGCCAAGCAAAAAGTAAAAGACAAAGTGGATTTGGCACGTAAAGATTTGCCTAACGATCTATCGGACGAACCCAATGTAATTGCAGTTGACTTTAGCGAATTTCCGATGCTAAGTGTAAATATTGCCGGTGATTATGATTTGGATAAATTAAAATCGTATGCCGATGATATAAAAGATAAAATTGAAGCCATGCGCGAAATAAGACGTGTGGATATGGTAGGCGACCTCGAACGCGAAATACAAATTAATGTGGACATGTATAAAATGCAGGCCGCACAAATTAGCATGCGCGATATTGAGAATGCCGTTCGGTTTGAAAACATGACCATAAGTGGTGGCAATGTAAAAATGGATGGCATGGAACGTTCGCTGAGTGTAAAAGGTGAATTTAAAAACGTTGACCAGATAAATAACCTCGTTGTAAATTCAACTGCCGGGTCGCCAATTTATTTACGCGATGTGGCCACAGTAGTTGATGCACATAAAGAACAAGAAAGTTATGCGCGCCTGTACGGTAAAAATGTAATAACCTTAAACGTTATACGCAGTACAGGCGAAAATTTAGTTGAAGCATCGGATAAGATAACGGCCATGCTAAACGAAATGAAAACCACTACACTGCCCAAAGATGTTGAGGTTAGCGTAACAGGCGATCAAAGTACCAGCACCAAGGTTACACTACACGATTTAATTAATACCATCATCATTGGTTTTATATTGGTAACCATAGTACTCATGTTTTTTATGGGTGCTACCAATGCATTGTTTGTAGCTATGAGTGTACCGTTAAGCATGTTTGTTGCATTTTTGGTTTTACCTGCTATTGGCTTTAGTTTAAACATGATTGTATTGTTTGCGTTTTTATTAGCCTTGGGTATTGTGGTTGACGATGCCATTGTGGTAATAGAAAACACACACCGTATTTTTGAAAATGGCAAGGTGCCCATTGTACAAGCAGCTAAAATGGCTACCGGTGAGGTGTTTTTGCCCGTACTGTCGGGCACATTAACCACACTTGCACCATTTATACCATTAGCATTTTGGAGTGGTCTGATTGGTAAGTTTATGGTGTTTTTACCGGTAACTTTAATAATAACACTGTTGGCCAGTTTGTTGGTAGCCTATATCATTAACCCGGTATTTGCTGTTGACTTTATGAAACCGCATAACGATGCGGAACACAAAAAACCGTTAAAGCAAAAATCGTTTAAAGTTACGGCAACCATATTTGGTGTAATTGCTGCCATTAGTTACCTGATTGCCTTTACTTCACATTCGGCAGGTGCATTTGGCATGGGTAATTTTGCCGTATTTATAATTTTACTCGTAGTGTTTTTCCGATTGTTTTTAGAAAAACGCATTCTCCATTTTCAAAAAGTTACATGGCCTGCAGTTCAAAGTAAATACGAAAGTATATTACGCTGGGCATTGGCACGCCCTTATACCATGATTTTTAGTACGGTTGCATTGTTCTTTTTATCCATTGTGTTTTTAATAATAAGGCAACCACAGGTAATATTTTTCCCGCAAGCCGATCCTAATTTTGTTTATGTATATGTTACCCTGCCTGTGGGTACCGATGTTGCATATACCGACAGTATTACCCGTATTGCCGAAGAAAGAGTTTACAAAGTTTTAGGCCCAAATAATAAAATAGTTACCTCTGTTATATCCAGTGTAGCAATTAATGCAAGCGACCCAGCCGAAGGCGACCGCGGCACCTACTCTCATAAAAGCCGCATAATGATTGCATTTGTTGAATACGCAAAACGAAATGGAGAAAGCACAGCCCCGTATCTGACTAAAATCAGAAATGAATTAAAAGGTATTGCCGGTGCCGAAATTACCGTAGATAAAGAACAATCGGGCCCCCCTACTCAAAAACCAATTAACGTTGAAATTGCATGCGATGACTTTGATAAACTGGTTGCAACATCTATTGCAATGAAAAATTATTTAGACTCATCGGCTATACCCGGTGTTGAACAACTTAAATCAAATTTGCAAAATAAAAAACCTGAAATTGTTTTTGATATTGATCGCGAACGCGCAAACCGTCAGGGAATTTCTACAGCACAAATTGGAACCGAAATAAGAAATGCTGTTTTTGGTGCCGAGGTAAGTAAGTTCAGAGATGATGACGATGAGTACCCTATTCAGTTAAGATACATTAAGGAGCAACGCAACAATATTGACGAACTAAATAATATCAAAGTAACCTATCGCGATATGAATATGGGTGGTATTGTACGGCAGGTTCCTTTATCAGCTTTTACAAACATTCATTACTCAAACACCTTTGGTGGTATAACCCGTAAAAACCAAACCCGCACCGTAACCATTTCATCCAATGTGCTTAGTAATTACAATCCCAACGAAACCGTAGCAAAAGTAGAGTCGGCAGTAAACAGGTTTAAGTTACCTGATGGTGTTACCGTAAAGATGACAGGCGAACAAGAAGAGCAAGCCGAAACAGGTGCATTTTTAGGCCGTGCGCTTTTAATTTCGCTGGGCATGATATTTTTGATTTTAGTTACACAGTTTAATTCGTTTAGTAAACCGCTTATTATCCTCACCGAAATTATTTTTAGTGTAATTGGTGTGTTTTTAGGTAATGCCATTTTTGGTATGGATTTCTCTGTTATTATGTCGGGCATTGGTATAGTAGCTTTAGCGGGTATTGTGGTACGTAATGGTATTTTAATTGTTGAGTTTACCGATTTGCTGCGCGAGCAAGGTCTCGAACTTTTTGAAGCCATTATTGAAGCCGGCAAAACACGTTTAACACCGGTACTACTTACCGCCACTGCTACCATGTTAGGTTTGGTGCCATTGGCTGTAGGTTTAAATATAGATTTTGTAACCCTGTTTACCGAATTAAATCCACACCTGTTTTTTGGTGGCGATAGTGTTGCATTTTGGGGGCCGCTTTCATGGACAATGATTTTTGGTTTGGGCTTTGCCACATTTATAACATTGGTTTTAGTGCCTGCTATGTACCTGATTTCTGAAAGGATTAAATTGAAACGTAAAGCAAAAAAAGCAACAGCAATAGCATAATTTAAACAAACAAATAACCCTTAAGCCCAACCTTTAAAGTTGGGCTTTTTTGCTGTAGAAACCATATAATTAAATAAGCAAACTTGCGATTTTAAAAAACATAGTAATCTTGCAGCATTAACTTCAATATCATTTAAAATTTATGTGCGGTATTATTGGTGTATTCGATTTAAAAACCCCTTCAACCAGCTTGCGCCCTCAGGTACTTGAGATGGCAAAAAAAATCAGGCACCGTGGGCCTGATTGGTCCGGTATTTTTTGCCACAATAATGTAGTGTTAGCGCATGAGCGCTTAGCTATTGTTGATCCGCAAAGTGGCGGCCAACCCTTATTTAATTCTGAAAAAACATTGGCTCTTGCTGTAAATGGCGAAATTTATAATCACATGGATTTGCGTAAGCAACTGCCCGATTATCAGTTTTTAACCCACAGCGACTGCGAGGTAATTTTAGCGCTCTATCAACAAAAAGGTGTAAATTTTATCGAAGACCTTAACGGCATTTTTGCCTTCGCTTTATACGATACGCAAAACGACAGCTATCTTATTGCACGCGATCACATGGGCATTATTCCGCTTTATATGGGTTGGGATAAGCATGGCAATTTTTATGTATCGTCTGAACTGAAAGCTTTAGAAGGGGTATGTAATAAAATTCAGGAATTTTTGCCCGGCCACTATTGGCATAGTAAAGAAGGCACATTAAAAAAATGGTATCAACGTAACTGGACGCAGTATGAGAATGTGAAAGATAATAAAAGCGATATAAATCAATTACGCACAGCGTTAGAAGCAGCGGTACATCGTCAGCTAATGAGCGATGTACCCTACGGAGTGTTGCTTTCGGGCGGATTAGATTCGTCAATCATATCAGCAATTACCAAAAAATATGCACCTAACCGTATCGAAAGCAACGATACACAAATGGCATGGTATCCTCAATTGCATAGCTTTGCTGTGGGTTTAAAAGGCTCGCCCGATTTGGCTGCAGCAAAATTGGTTGCCAACCATATTGGCAGTGTTCATCACGAAATTAATTTCACCGTACAAGAAGGCTTAGATGCAATTAGCGATGTTATCTATCATCTCGAAACGTATGATGTTACTACCGTGCGTGCTTCAACACCTATGTATTTATTGGCGCGTGTAATAAAATCGATGGGTATTAAAATGGTTTTATCGGGCGAAGGTGCTGACGAGCTTTTTGGCGGCTATCTTTATTTTCACAAAGCACCCAATGCACAGGCTTTTCATGAGGAAACAGTTCGAAAATTAAGTAAGCTGCATTTATATGATTGTTTGCGCGCTAATAAATCATTAGCGGCATGGGGCATTGAAGGACGTGTGCCTTTTTTAGACAAGGAGTTTATGGACGTGGCCATGCAATTAAATCCGGCCGATAAAATGTCGGGGCCGGACAAAATGGAAAAATGGATTTTGCGTAAAGCTTTCGAAGATTATTTACCAAAAGAAATTGCCTGGCGCCAAAAAGAACAGTTTAGCGATGGTGTGGGTTATAGCTGGATAGATACTTTAAAAGAAGTTGCCGCAAAAACCGTTTCTGATGACGAATTGGCCAATGCTAAATTCCGGTTTCCGGTAAACCCACCAATGAGCAAAGAAGAATATCGTTACCGATGTATTTTTACCGAACACTTTCTGAGCGATCAGGCTGCAGCTTGTGTACCATCGGTAAAATCGGTGGCATGCAGTACACCCGAAGCGTTGGCTTGGGATGCATCATTCCAAAACCTAAACGACCCATCAGGTCGTGCAGTTAAAAGTGTGCACAATCAAAGTTATTAGTCCTATATAGTAACTGTAACTTATTGTTTCTAATGTAGCAATTACAATATGCAACCCGGCTACAATCATTTGTTATCAATTTTATAGCAGCGAAACAAATAGTTTTACATGCAAATAGTTTCGAGTATTTGTTTGCCAGAAATCATTATTGAGAAATTGAATTAAAAAAAAGAGGGATACAAATTTGTATCCCTCTTTTAATATTTAATGTTTTAAACTATCGTAACAATTGCAGCGAGCCATTTATTTGTTTTCCGGCAACATCAATTATGTAGAAGTAAGTACCTACCGGTACCTCTTTGCCACCTTCTGATTTGCCATCCCAACATTTTTCAGTACCACTACTGCTAAACTGTTGTTTACCCCAACGATCAAAAATTTTAATGTTGGTACAATTACTAAAATCGCCTAAGCCGCTAAAACTGTAACAATCGTTTTTGCCATCACCGTTGGGTGTAAACACATTGGCAGCATTCTTCACATAATCGCTTAATGATTTTAATGCCAATGGTGCTGTAAGTGTATCGAAACATATACCGTTGTTACCTACAATTAGTGTTACATTATTTGTAGCGGCAAAAGCAAATGCATGAATTGGATTTGCATCGGTTGAAGTGGTGCCATCATTAAAATTCCATAAGTATGAATCGGCATCGGTACTTAAATCTGTAAAATATACGGTTACGCCACTGCAACTCGCATAAGTACTGTCGGTTGCAAAGTTTGCCACCGGCTTTGGATTTATGCTTACTATTATGGTGTCAGTATTCGTACATCCATTTGCATCGGTACCGGTTACAGTATATTGTGTTAATCCACTGGGTGTAGCAATGGGGTTAGCAATGGTACTACTGCTTAAACCTGTAGCAGGTGACCATGTATAAGATAAACCACCTGAAGCGCTTAAGGTAATTGATGCATTGTCGCAAATAAGTACATCGTTACCGGCCGAAATGGTAGGTAACGGATTTACATTAATAAGATACGATGTGGTACCTGTACATCCGTTTGCATCTGTTACAGTTACCGTATAGGTAGTTGCTGCAGTAGGGTTGGCAACCGGGTTACCAATAGCTGTGTTGCTTAATGCAGTAGCAGGCAGCCAGGTATAGGAATTACCTCCGCTCGCTTGTAATTGTGTACTGCTGCCAATACATATAGCTGCAGGTGTTGCCGAAATACCGGCAACAGGTAATGCATTGGCAGTTACTTGTAAGCTGGCAGTAGCCGAGCACCCATTGGCATCGGTTACTGTTACTGTATAGGTAGTGGTAGCTCCCGGGTTAGCAACCGGATTGGCAATGTTAGTTGCCGATAAACCGGTGGCTGGTTGCCAGGTATAACCAATGCCACCGCTTGCATTTAATTGTGCCGTAGTTTGACCTAAACAAAAACCGGTGTTATTGCCTGCATTAGCTGCCGGCAATGCATTTATGGTAATACTGTAAGGCACGGTATCGCCCACACAACCAAAGCTATTGGTTTCAACAACGCCTACGGTATAGGTGCCGGGTGTACTCCAGCCGGCAATTATATTATTGGTTCCATTGCCACTTAAACTACTGCTGCCATTGGCAAACCACTGATAGTTTGAACCTGTAGTATTTATAACACTAAACGCTGTACTATCGAAAACACAAATAGCGGCATTAGCTGTTATAGCCGATGTAGCCGGTGCCGGATTAATAACTACCTGAAGCGTATCGCTTAAACCTAAACAAGTGGTAGTAGGTGTTATACTTTGCTCCTGATACCATACATAGCCAATTGATGGGCCGGCTGCATTCCAATCAACCGTAATGCTATTGGTGCCATTGCCGCTGGCAACCGTACCGCCAATAACAAACCACTGATAGGTTGAACCCGGTGTATTTAAAGTTGAATAAGCTGTACCTAAACCATCGTTGGCACAAATTGATAACGTGCCATTGGGTGCAACAGGAGTAAGTATTTGATTAATACTTACTGTTAGCACAACTGGTTGCGATGGACAACCTAAGTCGGTAATTTCAGTAACCGTGATAGTGCCTGTACCCGCAGATCCCCAGGTTATTATGGCTGTATCTGTGGCCTGTCCGCTTACAAGGGTGCCTCCGGTAACGCTCCAGTTATAGGTTGAATTGCTATTTGGGTTAACTACCCAATACGGAATGTTAACCACGTCCGGACAAACAGACAATGTACCCGAGGCTGCACTTAACGTAGCAGCCGGGTTTACAACAATATTAATGGTATCATTATTTGCACAGCCTATTGCATCGGTACCGGTAACTATATACGTAGTTGTAGCTTGTGGCATAACTTGTTGTGTTACGTTGTTACCTAATGTACTTCCGCCAAGCACAGCCCATTGGTAGCTAACAGCACCATTACCTGTAAGTAGTAAGGTATCGCCATTACATATCGAATCGTTTGGTGCAGTAATATCCACAGTGGGTAATGGGTTTACATTTATGGTAACTGTATTTACATCAATACATTGAGCAGCAGTGCTACCCGTTACAACATAGGTGGTAGTAACGGTTGGCGATACAGTTAAACTGGCTCCTGTACCAATTGATATACCCGGATTGTTTTGTAATTCCCAGTTATAGGTTAATGCACCATTTGCTGTTAATGTGGCAGTTTGGCCCTGGCAAATTGCTGCGGGGTTTGCACTGCTGGTAACGGTTGGTAATGGGTTAACGGTAACATCAACACTATCAGTAGTTACACATCCGTTCCAACTGGTGGTAACGGTATAAGTGGTTGTTGCAGCAACGGTACCAACTAAAGTAATTAATGGATTGCTGGCAGTTGCACCTATTACACCGGTGGCAGGTAACCATTGATACGTATATCCGGCAGTTGTTATGGTGCCAATAGCTGCCGTATCGCCCGAGCATAATGCAACATTTGCACCTGCATTCGAAACCGGATTGGGTTTAACCACAATATCAATCGTATCGGTATCGGTACAACCAAACCAGGTTGCAGTTACAACGTATTGCACCGTATCGAATATCGAAGTGGCATTGGTTAAAGTAGCTGTGGGGTTACTGGTAGTAGGCCCTAATAAACCTGCTGATGGGTTCCATAAATACGTGTAACCTGAGGTAATTGAACCACCAATTTGTACCGGAGTGCCCGAGCAGGTAATGGCATCAACGCCTGCATTTGCAGTAGGTACCGGTGCACTAATTACGGTTACCTGATCGGATGCTGTACAACCATTTATGTTTACAATTTGTACTGTGTAAACCAACGTATCGGGTACGCTATTGGTATTTACCAAAGTAATGGTTGGGTTTGAAACAGAGGTGCTGCTTAACCCTGTAGCCGGACTCCAGGCATAAGTTGTACCTGCAGTGCTTACGGTGCCTAATACATTAGAAATGTTTGAGCAAACGGTTTTATCAATACCGGCAACGGCAACAGCAGGTGCAAAAACATTTAATGTAATTGTATCGCTGCCTGTACAACCATTTACATCAGTTGCTGTTACTATATATGAAGTTGTTGTACTGGGATTAACGCTTATGCTCGCCCCTATGCCTATGGATGTTGTTGGCGCTGCAATGGTTGCCCAATTGTAGCTTACGCCTCCCGTTGCCGATAAAGTAGCTGTTGTGGCCACGCAAACGGTATCATCGCTCACATTTGCAACAACTACCGGTGCGGCAAATACATTTATGGCAATTGTATCTTTATTAATACAGTTAACAGAACTGGTACCGGTTAAAATATAACTGGTAGTAGTTAAAGGTGCTATGTTTAATGTATTGTTGCTTCCAATACTCGTTCCGGGATTGGTTAGCAGTGCCCATGAATACGTATTGGCACCATTACCGCTTAAAGTGATGGGTGTGCCCGGACAAATAGAACTATCGGTTGCTGCTGCTGCTACCACTGGCAATGGATTGGTTATTACTAAAACCGCATCGCTCGATGTGCAACCAAATGCATTGGTAGTAAGCACGGTATAAATGGTTGTGTCGGCAACACTGCCTGCATTAATTAAGCTCACATTGGGGTTCGAAACCGAACTGCTGCTTAATCCGTTTGTGGGTGTCCAGTTATAGGTATAACCACCGGTAAAAAGGGTACCAATGGTAATGCTGTTGCCGCTACATACAAACTGATTATTGCCGGCATTACTTATTGGTAAAGGGTTTACGGTTATTTCTACGGTATCGGTACTTACACAACCATTAGCACTAACGGATACTATATACTTTGTTGCAATTGGACCACCGGTACCATTTGTTAGTGTAACGGTAGGGTTACTGCTTGTTGTACTGTTTAAGCCTGTGGCCGGACTCCAGGTGTAAATATTACCTGCAATTGCAGCCGAGCCAATTGCAGCGCTTCCACCAGAGCAAAACGACTTGGGTAAACCTGCATCTGCAACAGGAGCTGGTATAATAGTAATGGTTTTTGTTGCCTGATTACTGCCTTCGCAACCCAAGGCATTAACCTCGCGAACCGAAACGATATAAGGTCCGGTAGGTCCAAAATCAACAGAGATAAAATTGGTGTTGGCCCCGGTTACTTGCACGCCATTGGTTATAGTCCAGTTATAGGTTGAGTTGGCTGCACCTGTAGTAGAAAAACTAATGCCTGTTAATGTGTTTGCACATAATGTATCGGGGCCGTTTAATACCGTTGTGCCCATAAATGGAATAACGTTTATGGTATAAACCTGGCTGGTGGTTTTTGCCGGGCAACCATTATCAGCAGCCGTTACCGTAAACTGGTAAGGTACATTACTTCCTTGCAAACACGATGTAGGCCAGCAAAACTGCGCTGAAACCACACTATCGCCAACGGCATCAATTAAGGTAGCCGGAGGATTGGTAAATGCACTGTTGAATATAGGACCTTGGTGGGTTGTGGATAAGCTATCGCCATTAGGATCACGAAAAATAATGGGGAAACAAATTTGTTGTCCTTCTTGAACTGAGAATACAGTTAAACCGCCACTTAACGCTATGGGTGCCGGATTTATAGGACAGGCAATAAATATCAGTTGATAATCCAAACGCGAAATACCGATGAGAACACCATTACGGTATTCGCGAATTTCGACAGCAACAACATAAAAACCCTGACTGGGCGCAAAGTATTGGCTTAAACCAGTACTGGTATCAATACTACTATATCCACCGGCACCAAAAGGCTGTGTAACACTATACCCTGCAGCATAAGAAATATCGGGAATTGGCCAGGTGTACAAACCCGGCAAGTTTGGATTGGGTTGTCCCGGACTTGATAAGCCACCGTATGGCACCACATAGTTATAAGTTAACACATCACCATCGGGGTCAAAAGCTGCATTTAAAATGGAGTTGGTATCGTTTGCACATAAAAACGGTACCGGTGGTACTGCAAACGTAGGCGAACTGTTTACAATATTGGTAGCAGGAATAAAAGCATACCAGGCAGCACCTTCATTACTTGGGTCAAAAACGTTTGCAATTACATCGTTACGGCAACACCTATCCATAATTAAATGATAACCCATAGTTGACGAAGGCACATCAATTTCTAACTCATAAATACCTTGTTCAACACAAACGCTGGGTGTAAATGAGCAGGTGTCGTTTGGAGCAGGTGGGCTAATAAATTGTTGCGATATCAGGGGTACATTGTTATACTCATCTTGTTGCACTTTGTCGGCAGTAGGGTTAGCTGTGTTTTCAAAATAAACGCCTAACCGCATAGATATAGGTAAATCAGAGGAGCCTTGTGCACAGGAGCGGTAAAGTTCCAAACGCACTTTATACCGGTATTCGCCATTGGGCTGTAATCCCATATAGGTATAACCGAGGTTGCCGCCCATAATATGCGTGGCTTGCACATCCCTTGCGATTAAAATTAATAAGAGCACCTTTAAGGTGAGCGTAAAAAATTGTTTCATAGTTTCAATAAAAGAGTGGAGGTTTAAAAAAAGCCTCCAAATGTAGATTAATATTGGTATGACCGTATTTAACAAACAAAGTTTACATTTTGTTGATATGCATTTGTGTAATTTTGAATACCCCAAATTTTTTTAAAAATGATAAACCGAAGAAGCTTTTTAAAAACAATACCTGTAACGGCACTATTAATACCACAGCCTTTACATAAGTTTTATGCAAAGCACTTGTCCACAACGGAAGACGATGCATTTTGGGAAAACATTGCCCAGGCTTATAATGTGGATAGAAGTATCATCAACCTTAATAATGGTGGTGTATCTCCTCAACCTGTTGCTGTTCAAAATCGTTTTGTCGAACTTAATACCGAGGCCAATAAAGGCCCCAGTTACTATATGTGGCGCATTATGGACAAAGGGCGCGAACCCTTACGCGCACGTTTGGCAAACTTGGCCGGTTGTGCAACCGATGAAATTGCCATACAGCGCAATACTACCGAAGCTTTAGGTAATGTGGTAATGGGCATAAATTTACAACCTGGCGATGAGGTGGTACTTTCAAATATGGACTATCCAAATATGTTGCAGGCTTGGAAACAACGCGCCCAGCGCGAAGGTATTAAACTGGTTTTTGCTGATTTGAAATTACCCTCAACAGATACCGATTATCTGACAAATGCTTATACACGGTTATTTACATCAAAAACAAAAGTGGTACACCTAACACACATGATTAATTGGTGTGGCCAGCTTATGCCTGTAGCACAAATTGCTGCGCAGGCAAACAAATTTGGAATTGAAGTTATTTTAGATGCCGCACATACTTTTGCGCATATTCCATTCTCATTATCGGAAACAGGATGCCATTACGCTGGTACCAGTTTACACAAATGGTTGGGTGCGCCTTTTGGCACGGGGTTTTTATATGTGGCAAAAGATAAAATTAAAAACCTGTGGCCTTTATTGCCCAGTAACGAACCGCAAAGCAACGATATACGCAAGTTTGAAGTATTAGGCACCCGTAGTTTTGCAGCCGAACAAGGCATAAATGCTGCTATTGATTTTAACGAAAGCATAGGTATGGTTCGAAAAAGCGAAAGGTTATATTTTTTAAAAAATTATTGGTGTAGCAAGGTTATCGGCTTGCCGCGTATAAAAATAAACACACCGCTACATTCAAAATTTTCGGGCGCCATTGCACACGTTGAAATTGAGGGTTACACGGCAGCAACTTTAGAGGCAGCATTGTTTCAGCAGTTTAAAATTCATACTTCGCCAATTGGCTGGGCGTATTTGGATGGCGTACGTATTACGCCTAATGTTTATACCCGTTTAAGCGAATTGGATGTTTTGGTTGAGGCAATAAAAACATTAGCTAAAAAATAAATTCGAACAAATAAAAAAGCCGCTCTGCAAGAGCGGCTTTTTTTAGATATGCAATGTTTTAAAATGGTAAATCATCATCGGTTGCTGCCGGCAATGGGTTGCTGCTAAATGAGTCAGCAGGTGTGTTGGCAGGCGGTGCATAATTACTTTGGGGTTGGGTGCTGCCAGCGGCTTCTAAACGCCAGGCACGTATATCACTATACCAGCGTCCATTATACTCGCGCGATTCGATGTTAAGTGATGCTTTAACCTGCTGTCCGATGCTAAATTTTTTCAACTCCTGTACTTTTTCTCCCATCAAACTAATGCATACTTTTTTAGGATATTGTTCTTCGGTTTCGATAACAAACTCTTGTTTACTCCAAGGTTTGCCTGCCTTGGTTTGCCCACCGGCTTCGGGCAGTATGTGAATAATTTTTCCGGTAATGTCTAATGCCATGTGTTTGATAAATTAATTTTTTCGTTGCACGAATATGCAGTTTTTATCAATGCATAATGGTTACAGTTTAAAAATGTTCGGTTAGCTATGTGAACTTAATTAATTTATTGCTTTGCAGGTAGCAAATAAACAGTAACAGCCGTGCGTAAAATTGTGCTTGCACATTTAGCTGTATTAACAGCTAATATTATTTATGGGATAAATTTTTCGATTGCAAAAGATGTAATGCCGGCATTTATAGGCCCGTTTGCTTTTATATTGATTAGAGTGGTGTCGGCAGCCATATTGTTTCTGATTATTCATTTGTTTTTTATTAAGCAAAAAGTTGCCCGTAAACACCTGTTTTTATTAATGCAATGTGCTTTGTTCGGAGTGGCAATAAATCAACTTTTGTTTTTTAAAGGGTTGTCGCTAACGCAACCAATTAATGCAGCATTGGTAATGTGTACCAATCCCATACAGGTGGTACTGCTATCGGCTATGTTAGGTAAAGAAAAAATGGGCTGGCATAAATGGGCAGGTATCATCATGGGATTAACAGGTGCTATTAGTATTATTTTATTTGGTAAGAAATACAGCCTCAACAACCAAACTTTTTTAGGCGATGCCATGGTTTTTACCAATGCCCTGGCTTATGCTTACTTTATGATTATTGCCAAGCCTTTACTAAAGGAATATCATCCGTTAACGGTAATGAAATATTCTTTTTTAATAGGCAGCATCATGGTTTTACCTTTTGGCTTGCCCGAGTTTTTAGAAATTAACTGGCAACAAATGCCCCAAAATATCTATCCAAAAATTGCCTTTGTAGTAATAGGTACCACTTTTATAGCCTACATCTTTAATAGTTTTGGTTTGCGTTATTTAAGCAGTAGCGTAGTTAGTGTATATATTTATGCGCAACCCGTTTTTGCAACACTTATGAGTATGTATAAACTACAAGGCAACCCCGGATGGCTGCATGGTTTGGCAGCGCTGCTTATATTTAGTGGTATTTATTTGGCTTCAAGGTCAGATGGTTTTTTAAAAAAGGAAACAGGTTAAACCAATCGTTGTAATTAGCTGCATTAAATTATTTTTGAAGCCTGTTAAATATAAAATTTAAATATGATAAAATCTATGACCGGTTTTGGCCGTGCCACCCTGGCAACTAATGGTAACAGCCTTACGGTAGAAATCAGATCGCTAAACAGTAAGTTTTTAGAACTTAACTTGCGGTTACCTTCGGTATTCAGCCCGGCCGAAATGCTTATACGTACACAGCTAACAAAAACCTTGGAACGCGGTAAGGTTGATGTAAATATAAGTTTGGGAAATGCAACGGATGATGGATTGGCGCATATAAATACCGATGCTATAAAACACTACTTAAACCAATTAAAAAAAATATCCGGTAACACGACCGATACTGCGCAATACCTGCCACAACTGTTAACCCTGCCACAAGTTATATCAGCCCCTAAAACGGTAGCCGATGATAAACAAATAAAGCAGTTAGATAAAGTGCTTAAAGAAGCGCTCACAGCATTTAACAGCTTCAGGGTGCAAGAAGGCCAACAGCTCGAAAAAGAATTTAAACAACAGTTAAAAACGTTTGAAAAGCATATCAAACAAATTGAAAAGATTGAACCGGAACGCATAAAAAACATTCGCGGTAAATTGCAGCAAGCCCTAGCCGAACTTTCGGTTAAGGCTGTTGCCGATACGGGTCGGTTAGAGCAGGAGTTAATTTTTTATATAGAAAAATTAGATGTATCGGAAGAGAAGTTCAGGCTACGCAGCCATTGCCGCTACTTTGCCGAAGTGCTTGAAAGCAATGATGCCAATGGCAAAAAGCTGGGATTTATTATTCAGGAAATGGGACGCGAAATTAATACCTTAGGCAGCAAGGCAAACCATGCAACCATACAACGCCATGTAGTAGAAATGAAAGACGAGCTCGAAAAAATGAAAGAACAAATAGCCAACGTTTTATAACAAGTAACATAACCTATATACGCCATACAACCATGCCAAACAAACTCATACTTTTTTGTGGCCCCAGTGGCAGTGGTAAAACCACCATCGTTAAATATCTTTTAGCCAACAGCACACGGCTTACATTTTCGGTAAGTGCTACAACACGCCAAAAGCGAACTACTGAAATTGATGGTAAGGATTATCATTTTATAAGTGTTGATGACTTTAAGAAACACATCAGCAACAACGATTTTATTGAATGGGAAGAAGTTTATACCAATGGATATTATGGCACTTTAAAGGCAGATGTTGATGCACACCTTAAAAACAATAAAGTGGTTTTGTTTGATGTAGATGTAGAGGGCGGCTTAAACATTAAAAAATATTTTGGTGAAAACCTGCTGGCTGTATTTGTGCAGCCGCCATCGGTAATCGAGCTCGAACACCGTTTGATAGCACGCCAATCCGAATCGGCCGAATCGCTGAAAAAAAGATTGGCCAAAGCAAGTCTGGAGCTAACCTATGCCAACCGGTTCGACAAGGTTTTGATAAACGATAATTTGGAAACAGCTTTATGGCATGCACAAAAAATGGTGGAAGATTTTACAGGGTTTTCACTCAATGCATAATGCAAACCTCAAATGAAAATTGGTTTATACTTTGGTTCATTTAATCCGGTACATAACGGCCACATGGTTATTGCAAACTACATGGCCGAGTTTGCACAGTTAGACCAGGTATGGATGGTAGTATCGCCACAAAACCCACTTAAAGCACCAACTACTTTACTAAGCGATACGCAACGTCTGGCAATGGTTAAAATTGCTATTGGCGACTACAAAAAACTGAAAGCTTCTAACATTGAATTTAAGTTGCCCAAACCATCGTACACCATACATACCTTGGTGTACCTTTCAGAAAAATATCCACAACACGAGTTTGCTTTAATTATGGGTGCCGATAGTTTGGCAACATTACCAAAATGGAAAAACCATGAAGCCATTTTAGAACATTATCATATTTATGTTTATCCACGTCCGCAAATTACTTTACCGGCATTAGCAAATAATAAGCATGTGCATATTGTAAACGCACCGTTAATGGAACTCTCATCAAGTTTTATTCGTAATGCAATTAAAGCCAAGCATGATGTACGTTTTATGGTACCCCATCAGGTATTTGTTTATATGGATGAAATGGGATTTTATAAAAAGTAAATAGGTAAGCTAAACAAATACGTATTTTTAAAATACATTAAAAAAACAATATAAAACATGTATCATTTTTCCTATTATAAAGAAACCGAACAACAGGTAATAATTGACTTTATGGAAGAACATCCATTTGCATTTTTAACCGGAAGTTTTTTATCAGGTCAACAAGTTGCAACACAAATACCGGTGTTAATAGAACAAAGAGGTGATGAACTGTTTGTTCAAGGGCATATCATGCGCAATACCGACCACCACAAAGCCTTTATCGAAAATCCAAATGCATTAATAGTTTTTACCGGTCCAAACTGCTATGTAAGTGCGTCCTGGTACAGCAATCAGCAATCGGGCTCAACCTGGAATTATATGAGCGTGCACCTGACAGGTCAAATTACATTTATGCAGCCACAAGCATTTGCCGATTTTATGCGAAGGTTTACTTTAAAGTTTGAAAACGGTAATCAACAATCGCCTACTATATTTGATAATTTGCCGGCAGATTATATTGATAAAATGATGCCGGGCATTGCCGGTTTCGAAATGAAAGCCCAAAAGGTTGACAATGTTTTTAAGCTCAGTCAAAATAGAGATGCAGAAAGCTATGGCAACATAATTGCCCAACTTCGGGCAAAGGGCGGCAACAGCGCATTAATTGCTGAAGCGATGCAAAAAAGAGAAGCAAAACTTTTTTCAAACAACAACGGCAAACCCAAATTATAATACCGTTGTACATTTAGCCAATCAAGCATCTGAAAATAATTTTAATACGCGCAGCAGAAATTTTTTTTGGCAAGTGGCAACTTATGCAGTTCATGCAATTGTGCAGTTACCTACATCAGCAATATACAGCCTTGCTCAAAATTTGCCATATTAGACATTTTATTTATTAATGTAACTGCATGATACTTGAAACGAATTTTTTTAACAACCAAAGAGTTACTTTTAAAATTATACAGTTAAACTTTGTTTTTTGTTTACGTATTTTAAATTTTTGCAGTTGAAACGGCCTTGGTATTCGTTTGTATTTTTTTAATTCTTTACTTTTTAATCGCCCATGAAGTTTTCTAAAAAATGAAACACAACATCTTTTATTTTATTATTTTAATTAGCCACATTTTATTTTTTAAAAGTATTGCGCAACACCAACCAGCGCATGATTTTAAACCGCATCACAGCATAAGTTTGGTATTAAGTCATGCAACTGTTTTTAATGGGCTTAATACGGAAGGCAAACGCCAGGTTATAAATTTGCCCGCTTGGGGTATTGATTACAACTATCAGTTTAAGCCCAAATGGAGTTTGGGTATTCATACTGATATTATTATCGAAAAATTTGTTGTCGAAAAACAGGGTGAAACAGGAACCGAAGCAGCATTAGAACGTAGCTACCCCATTGCACCGGCTATTGTAGCCATGTATAAAATTAACCACCATTGGAGTGGTTTATTAGGTGCAGGAATTGAGTTTGAGAAAACAGAAAATTTTTTCCTGAATCGTTTGGGTATTGAGTATGCCCTTGAGATGCCCAACGAATGGGAGTTTTTAGCTTCATTTAATTATGATATCAAATGGAATGCTTATGACACTTACATTTTAGGTGTTGGTGTTGCAAAACAATTTTAAATGGTTGTTTGAAGTAGCATTCATCTATTACATTATCTGATTCATTAAATGCACGTCAAATTTTTTTACTCTTGCTATTAATTTAATTTTTTCTTGCTATGCCATGTTTAAGCAACGCTACATAACCATTTTTTGTATTGCAGCCACATTTGTATCATGCAAACAAATGCGGGATGATAATAATGCGGCCACCGTTTCAAAAACAGATACTTCGGAAATTTGTTGCGAATCAAATTTGCCATCGCGCTTTGGCAAGCAAGGTTCAACCACCAATATTGTTCCATCAGGCGATACATCAACACAAGGTATGGTTTGGATTAATGGAGGTACCTTTATGATGGGAGCTGATAATGATCAGGCATCGCGCGATGAATATCCCAAACATCGTGTAACGGTTGATGGCTTTTGGATGGATGCCACCGAAGTTACCAATGCACAATTTGATGCTTTTATAAAAGCAACCGGATACATAACTACAGCAGAAGTAAAACCGCTTTGGGAAGATTTAAAAAAACAACTGCCACCCAACACACCCAAACCGCACGATAGTTTATTGGTGGCTGCATCGCTTGTGTTTAAGCCTTCAAACCAACCGGTTGATTTAAATTATTTCAGCCAGTGGTGGCAATGGTTGGCAGGTGCTAACTGGAAACATCCACAAGGGCCAAACAGTAATATTAAAGACAAAGAAAATTATCCGGTAGTACATATAAGTTGGGATGATGCCGTTGCTTATTGTAAATGGGCCGGCAAACGATTGCCAACCGAAGCCGAATGGGAGTATGCAAGCCGTGGAGGCTTAGTAAATAATATTTATAGTTGGGGCAATGAGCATGTAGATGCAGGCAAGCCTAAGTGCAATTCGTGGCAAGGCAAATTTCCGTATCGCAACGATTTAAGCGATAACTATTATGGTGCAGCCCCTGTTAAATCATACACAGCAAATGGGTATGGTTTATTTGATATGGCTGGCAATGTTTGGGAGTGGTGTAGCGATAATTATAAAGACAGCTACTACACCGAAGTACAAAAAGGAGCTATTAATCCACAAGGCCCCGAAACCAGTTTCGACCCCGAAGAACCTTATACACCCAAACGCGTAACGCGTGGCGGTTCGTTTTTATGTAATGATGGATACTGTAGCGGATACCGCGTGGCACGCAGGATGAAGAGCAGCCCCGATACAGGTTTGGAACATTTGGGTTTCAGATGTGTGCGAGATAAAAGGTAGCGGTTCTTTAAGCATTAAACAATAAGCCATATCACACCTTCTGACATTATAATTTAAACAGCACATACATAAGTTAAAACAGAAACCAAGGTTATAGAATTATGCCCAAACAAAAATCAATAACTGAAAAGCAACAGAAAGACTTGCTCGAAATACTACATAAACGATTTATAAAAAACATGAGCCGTCATAAAAATTTGGAGTGGCAACAAGTGGCGGATAAAATTGTTTTAGTTAAAGACAAAATGTGGTCGTTATATGAAATGGAAAATACCGGTGGCGAACCGGATGTGGTTGATTACATTGCAAAAGACAACACATTTTTGTTTTTCGATTGTGCTACCGAAAGCCCCGCAGGTCGCAGAAGTTTGGCTTATGATAAAGCAGGGCAGGAATCGCGCAAAGAATTTAAACCTGTAAACAATGCTATTGACGTGGCCGCGTCAATGGGTATTAATTTGTTGAACGAAAGTCAATATCGTTTCTTACAAACACTGGGTAAATTTGATTGCAAAACATCCAGTTGGATAATTACGCCTGAAAGCATCAGAAAGTTAGGAGGAGCCTTATTTGGTGATTATAGATATGATAGCGTTTTTATTTATCACAATGGCGCACAATCGTACTATGCAGCACGTGGTTTCAGAGGTTGTCTGATATTATAACTTGCACCACTTTTTAAAACCAAAATCACACACTTAACCATGAAGCAAGCCTTATTAATTTGGTGTTTTGCATTAAGCGCTATGGCAGTATCAGCTCAAAATAACAGACATAACATTTATGGTAATATTGGCTGGTTTAGCGCTACCGGTACTTTAAAGTTTAGCAATAAAGTGAGTGCCCATACCGAACTCCATATACGCAGATACGATTTCATAC
Source organism: Bacteroidia bacterium (assembly GCA_016788165.1). GTDB lineage: Bacteria > Bacteroidota > Bacteroidia > AKYH767-A > OLB10 > JAEUTH01. The sequence continues at coordinate 26,562 of JAEUTH010000002.1, forward strand.
CCGAAGCACAACAAGATATGATTAGAGTGGGCGCTAACTATCAGGTTAAACCCAATATACTTTTGCGTACAGGGTATGCCTTTGCCGAAACATATAACTATGGCGATATTCCGATTAACGGTTTAGGTAGAGATTTTTCAGAACATCGCATTTTCGAAATGGTACAGCTTACACATAAAGAAGGTAGGTTTGATTTAATACATCGCTATATGTTGGAGCAGCGATTTGTTGGCCGTTACAGTTCGGCTGATGTGAGTAAAGAAGATGAGTTTCCGATGGTTAACCGCATCCGATATATGTTGCGTATTCAGGTGCCATTAAAAGGCAATGCCATTGTTGACAAAACACCATATGCTGCCGTTTACGATGAGGTGATGATAGCATTTGGCAAAAATGTAAATGCAAATGTTTTTGATCAAAATCGTATAGGGCTGTTGTTAGGCTACCGCTTTAATAAAACCATCAGAGTAGAAACCGGATTTATAAATCAAATTGCACAGTTTGGTCGTTTGGTAAATGGCAAAAATGTGTTTCAACACAATAGCGGTTTTATGGTTAATGCAATTTTTAATTTTGATGTTAGTAAAAAGGCCAAGCTGCAATAAGTAACAACGTGATGCACTTTTAAAATCAGAAATATTACTGAAGTAAAAGTTTGCCTTTTTGTTTGATGGTTGCTAAAGCATCATACAGTTTATCCAAATCGCTTTGTGTATTAAATGCCTGAATGCTATACCTGATATATGTTTTCCCGTCAATACACATTACCGGTACTTCAATTTTAAAAGCATTAAACAAATGCTGTTGCAGTTCAACAGGATGATTGGTATTAACAGGTATGCTACACATCTGACCAATAAAATTATTATTTAAAGGACTTAAAGGTTCGGTTTCGAAAAGCGCGCAAAACCGTGTTGCATTTTCAACCACCAATTTATGGCAATGCATACCTACTTCATCCCAATTATTTTGTTGCATAAAAGTAATGGCTGTTGGAATGGTTAAGTAGGCGCTAAAATCACGCGTGCCGTTAAACTGATGGTAATCCATAAACGTACTGTTGCTTGCCATGTTGCTGTTATAGCCCCAGCTAACAATCAAAGGATTGAGCATAGGCTGTAATTTTTTATCAGCATATAAAAACGAGCTGCCCTTGGGTGTCATCATCCACTTGTGGCAGGCACCGGTATAAAAATCGGCTTTCAGTAAACCAAGGTTTATGGCTACATGCCCGGGCGCATGGGCTCCATCAACAAAAGTGAGTAAGCCCATTTCTTTGGCTTTGGCACAAATTTCATCAACCGGAAATTTTAAAGCCGTTGTGCTGGTTATATGGCTGATAAATATTAAACGTGTGCGCGGTGTGAGCCCTTTAAAAAAATCGTTTACAAAGGTTTGTGTATCCGTAAGTGGTAAGGTAACAGGTTGCCGCACATATTTTGCACCCCACTCATTGCAATAAAATTCCCAGGTTTTATCGCAGGCACCATATTCTAAATTTGTGGTTAATATTTCATCACCTGCTTTTAATTTTAAATTTTTAGCCACCAGGTTAACGGCAAACGATGGATTGGGCACATAAACTACATCATCCATATTGCAATTAATAAACTGTGCTAATGCCTTACGTGATGCTGCAAGATATCGTGGCCCGTTTACGGTTATAAACTGAACCGGTTCAAACTCGAGTAAAGTTTGCAGCCGAATTAGTTCGTTAAACACCGGTTTAACGCAAGCACCAAACGAACCAAAGTTTAAATAAGTTATATCCGGATTAAGCATAAACTGATTTTTAATTTGCGCTATATTTTTCATTTCGGTTTTTGAAATTAAGTATGACAGGAATTTAATTCATTGTGAACGACATCATGAAAATGCAGAAAATATAAAAAGACAGGATACTCTTTTTATATGAAATGCGTAGTTATATTTGTGGCATATTTTCAAATGATATGTTTTCGAAATCGTGTGAATATGCAATTAAAGCTATGATTTTTATCGCACAAAAATCACAACCCGAAACGCGCATAAGCATTAAAGAAATAGCTGGCGGTATAGGCGCACCCGAACATTTTATTGCGAAAATTTTGCAAGAGTTAAGCCGCAAAAAACTGCTTCACAGCATAAAGGGGCCTAATGGTGGATTTTATCTTACCAAAGCCGACTATAAAACATCTTTAGCTGATATTGTAAAAGTTATGGATGGCGATAAGATTTACAATGTTTGTGTGTTAGGGCTAAAATCTTGTTCGCCCAAAAATCCTTGTCCGGTACATGATGAGTATAAAGAAATTAAAAAAAACCTCATTTCGATGATTGAAAAAAACACAATTGGTACTTTTAATCAAAAACTACACAGTGGTAAACTCCATCTGAAAACCCGCAACTAATAATACATAAAGTCAAATGATTATTGAAAGCAATGCATGAAAAAACAATCTGATAAAATTTTACAGAAACCTAAATCAGGTTTGTCAGATTTATTATTCAGCAAATTGTAACCCATACTATACATGTAATATAGGTTGTAAACCATACATTACTTTTTTCTTTTAAAAAATTGTTACATCTTAAAAAGAGCCATGAAACCCGATATAGAAAACACCGCTGATATTACCTTGTTGGTAGATACCTTTTATACCAAAGTGTTTGAAGACGATATAATAGGCTATGTTTTTAAACAAGCACCGGGTTTTAATAAAGCTACACACCTGCCATTGATGGTAACTTTTTGGCAAGCATTGTTATTGGGTATGCCGGGCTATAAAGGCAATGCAACCTTAAAACATGTTGAACTGAGCAAACACATACCACTATCGGCCAGCCATTTCGAGCGTTGGTTGCAACTATGGCAAGCTACCGTACTGCAATTGTTTGAAGGCGAAAAGGCTAACATGGCTATTGCCAAAGCACAATCAATAGGTGCCATTATGCAATATAAGGTTACACAAACCAGTATGCTTTAAACAAATAAAGGGTAGGAAGTTTTACCAATACTACATTTAAACGTAGCGTACTCCGGTTTCAAACATTTCAATGCGATTAGTGATGAAATTTTAAAAATAGGTTTCTGTTTTTAAGTCAGTCAGCCATTTGCAAATTTATCAGTTGTGATTGGTATAAGCCATTAATTAATTATTTTAGATGTATGCTTACACACATACATCCCAAATTGCCCATGCGTAATTTGAATAATACAAAACAATATTACATCAACCAGTTGGGCTTTAAGCAAACCGGAGGTGATTATAACGGCTATTTGATGCTTGAAAAAGATGGAATAGAAATTCATTTTTTCGAGTTTGCTAATCTTAACCCCGATGAAAATTATGGCCAGGTATATATTCGTTGCAGCGATATTTACACCTTGCATAAGCACCTGCAACAAAAGGGCGTACCCATGCATCCGCAATCGACAGTTGAATTAAAACCCTGGGGTCAGATTGAATTTGCATTGCTCGACCCTGATAACAACTTACTTACTTTTGGCCAGTCCGTTTAATTCATAGCTATCCAACAATCGTTTTGAAAATATTAATCGTTAAAACTTAACTTACACTACCATGAAATTTATATGCGGCTTTTTAGCCTTATTCATAGCAAGTGCACAGGCACAAACAGTTTATCCATTGATGCCCAATATTGAAGTAGATTCGATATTAGCTGTTAAGCCCGGTGCTACAAAAATTGCTTACGATGCCCTGAGCAACCATTTGTATTATAGTACCGTTGATGGTAACATATATCGCGTTAACATGTTAGGTACCGGTGCTGCAACCGATACATTAATGTACACAGCAAGCAACCATGGCATAACTTTTTTACAAGGATTGTTTTTTAAAGACAGTACATTATTTGTTTGCGGCAATAATTGGGGTGCAGTAATGACTATTGGGATGGTTGTAAAAGGGGTGTTGCAACCCAACGGTATGCGCCAATGGATTAATGTTGTAACCACCGATCCTTATCCGATGGCAAGCATCAGTGGCGACCATGGTTTTTCGGCTGTGCATGTTGACCCAACCGGTAACTATATTTTTGTATCGAGTGGCGCCCGTACCCACCTTGGCGAAGTGCGTACATTCTTCGGCTCTTGCCCCAATTGCCGCGAGATACCTATAACTTCAAAAATATTCAGGTTTCCGGTACAAAGCGTAGGCCTTACCTTGCCTAACGATTCAACGGCATTAAGCAACAGCGGTTACTTATTTGCCAGTGGTACGCGCAATGCTTATGCTATGGCATGGGATGCAAACCAAAATCTGTTTGCCATTGATAACTCAGGCGAACGTGACGACCCCGAAGAATTAAACTGGATCAGACAGGGGCACCATTATGGGTTTCCGTGGCGCATGGGTGGTAATGATAACCCACTACGGTTTCCGCCTTATGATGTTAATCAGGATGCATTGGTTAATCCACTTTGCGCAGGTTATATAAATGGTTGGTTTGCCAACGACACCACATTTCCGCCTGTACCGCAAGGTGTAACTTTTACCGATCCTATACGCAATTATGGTGTTGATGCCGATTATTTTAGAACACCTACAGGCCAGGTAAATAATGCCAGCGACATGGGCAGCTACATTACTACTTTTACAGCACACAGGTCGCCATTAGGTTTGGTAACAGATGCCGATAGTGTTTTGCCGGCACCCTATACCGGCCTTGCTTTTGTTTTAAATTTTATGCCCGGTGGCGATAGTAGTGGTTACACACCAATTTCGCCCTGGGGTGGGCCGGGGCCATTTGTTGATACAGCACGTGGTTTATTGGCCATGCAACTAAACTACAATGCTGCCATTGATAATTTTGAGCTTACGGCACAAAATATTGTAGATGGTTTTTATTTGCCGGTAGATGCCACTTTAGTAGGCAATAAACTATACGCAATCGAAAACGGTGGCGATATCTGGCAAATTACATTTACTACAACGGTAGGTATGGCTGATGTAAATTTTAAATCAAAAGTTTATCCGAACCCGTTTAATCAGCATACAAATATTTTATTTAATAATGATGGCAGGCCTGCTACTTTAACTGTGTACAACAGTGTAATGCAAGTAGTGCAAACCATACACAGCACTACAAACCAAATACAGGTTGAGCGAAATAATTTACCGGCCGGCATTTATTTTTTTATACTGAAAACACAAGGCTACACTACACATGGCAAGCTGGTAGTTGACTAAATATTTTTAACTACAGCAACAACCATTGTGAAAGATGCATTATAGCAACAGTTTGGTTACCTGTTTTACATCTTCATTTATTTGACTTACCAATGCTTCTGTTGTACTGAAAGCAATATCGCCTCGCAAATAGTGTTTAAAACTAAGCGTTAATTCCTGCCCATATAAATCGCCCGTAAAATTAATCAGATACACTTCAATGCTGCGTGGGCCATTATCAAATGTTGGTCTGTTTCCGATGCTTAATGCACCTGCAAATTTTTGTGTGTTATTTGTGTTTATAGTAACAGTTACTGCATACACACCATTGGCCGGTATTAATTTATAGTTTTCGTTAATAGCTAAGTTGGCTGTAGGAAAACCCAGGGTGCGCCCCAGTTTTTTACCATGCACAACGGTACCGGTTAAAGTAAAATTATATCCTAAAAAATCGGTGGCCGTTTGTAAATCGCCACTTAACAATGCATTTCTTATTTTAGTAGAACTTACAGCCATATCATGCACATCTTGTTCGGGTATTTGCTCAACCTTAAAATTATATAATGGAGCTAACTCAATCAGGTTATCAAAACTGCCCTCGCGGTTGCGGCCAAAATGATGGTCGTAACCGATAACCAGTGTATGCGTTTTCAGCTTTTCTACCAAAATGTCTTTTATAAACTGTGTGGAAGTAAGGCGTGAAAATGATTTTGAAAAAGGATGAATAATTAAATGATTAACTCCACTTTGGGCTAACAATTGTTTTTTTTCAGATAGGGTATTAAGCAATTGCAAGCCATGATCATCCGGAAAAATAACCATCCGTGGATGCGGAAAAAAAGTAAGTAAAACCACTTGCCCATCTACCTGTGCAGCCAGTAATTTTAAACGCTCAATTATTTTTTGATGCCCAAAATGTACACCGTCAAATGTGCCAATGGTAACAATGGCATTTGAGATGGGCTTAAAGTCATCAATATTGTTGTAAACTTTCAATCTATTTGTTGATTTGTATTTGCAACAAAGAAGTGTTTTTTTGTTTAAAGATTAAAACTTCCAACAGGATTAGGTGGTATGGTTCATCAGAGTAACAAACAAAAAATAGGGTACATAATACTATCGCTAACGATAGGTGTTTTTATTGCCACATTAAAATTTTACGGATACAAACTTACCCATGCCAATGCTTTGTTAAGCGATGCACTGGAAAGTTTTGTAAATGTTGTGGCTGCATTTTTTGCATTTTTAAGTTTAATTTATGCATCGCGCCCCAGCGATGCAAATCACCCATACGGCCATGGTAAAATGGAATTTTTTGCATCAGGTTTCGAGGGATGTCTTATCTTATTAGCTGCCTTTGCTATGATGTATAAGTCAATAATAAATCAAAACAATGTGGTTACACAACTTGATGCAGGTATTGCCATTGTTGTAATAACAGGTTTTGCTAATGGGGCATTAGGTTATTTTTTAAAAAGCAAAGGCAAGCAATTACGGTCGCCCACACTTAAAGCCGATGGGCTTCATTTAATAAGCGATGCCATTACCAGTGTAGCACTGTTAGCCGGTTTGGCAGCTATTTACATTACCAAGTGGTATTGGATTGATTTGGTTATAACACTTTTATTTTCGGTTTATATTGGCTTAATGGGCATAAAACTAATACGCAAAGCTATGGCAGGCCTATTGGATGAAACCGATACCGAAACCATTGCAACCGTGGTTGATGCTTTAAATAAAAACCGCACAGCCCAATGGATTGATGTACATAATTTGCGTGCTGTACAATATGGCGATGCATTGCACATTGATACGCATTTAACGCTGCCGTATTATTTAAGTTTACAACAGGCACACGATGCTGTAAAACATTTCGAAACTTCTATTAATCAATCGTTACAGGTAAAGGTTGAGTGCTTTGTGCATACTGACCCTTGCTTACCATCAAGTTGCAGTATATGTACGGTTGATTGCAAGGTGCGGCAAAAACCTTTTCAGAAAAAAATTGAATGGTTACCGGCCAACGTTATGCATAATGCAAAACATGTATAATTTATTGCAAGCAAAACTGCGCTATGTCGGCAATAACCTGTGCCGATACATGACCGGGTAAATTATATTCATCGGGTTTTGATTTGCCCTGCCCATCCATAAACAAATGATTTAATGTGGGATATAAACGTGTTTGTGCTTTACTGTTATTACGCAATGCCGTTTGCCATAATGTAAAATCAGCAAGGGTTACCTGATAATCTCTTTGACCTTGCAACAACAAAATACGGCCATTATAATTTTTTACTTCTTCAGCAGGCTTATTATTTTTAACCGATAGCCAATACGATTGTGGCAAACCAAAAGGCAACATAAATGACTCCATATCACTGGTCGAGTCTAAGAGTTTCACATTACTTGCCTGCACTTTAAAGTCTTCAATTTTTCGTAAATATTCGGCACTGTTATCCGACAAATATTTTAATTGTTCCAGGGCTACATCTTCGAGCGGGCGTGCCGCTGCAGCCATCAGAATAATACCGGCTTTGTTATTGCTTTTTAATGCAATTGCCGGTGCGCAACTGCCACCTAAACTATGACCGCAAATAAAAATCCGTTGCGGATCAACGGCAACCACGCTTTTAGCAACAGCCACAGCAGCCACAGCATCATCTATAACTTCTTGTTGCAGTGTAAGCTTGTTTACGTCTAATTGCGCTGCATACATTTTGGTTCGTTTGGTATAGCGCAAAACGGCAACACCTTTTGTTGCCAAACCATAAGCAATGTCTTTAAAAATTTTATTTGGGCCTATGGTTTCATCCATATCATTAGGCCCCGAGCCATGTACTAAAATTACTACCGGAAACTTACTTCCGCTTTTTGGATAGGTGAGCTTTGCCGGCAAAGTGTAATTACCATTTTTTATTTCAAGCGATGTTTCAAGCACATTATCGGCAATTGCATAATCAGGCAATGTATAGCTGAGCCGCGATACAGGTGGCACAAAAAACAATCCGGCAATTTTATAATTGCTATTGGTTGTTATTTTTAAATCGAGTTTACCTTTTTCGAAACTGCATAGCTGGTAAATGGTTTGATATGCCGAATCGGCAACCAAATAAGGAGCTCCGGTGTGTAATAGTTTGCCTTGCTGTTTTTGTAACGATTCCCAAATGTTTTGCAATGCAGTTGTATTAACCTTGCCGGCCAGGTTCCAATCAAAATCTTTAATACAGGAAAGGTATTGACCTGCTTTTAAATTATCTAAAAAGGTTTGTGCGGTTTGTATGGCTTTGGCGCTGTCGGGCTGTGCATTTGTAGTAAGTGTTACAAAAACAAAAAGTGCGGCAAGTTTTATTATTTTTCGAAACGTCATTTGCTTGAATTATAATACGAATAAACAATTTGTGCTTTCGATTTGCCAATACAGGCAATTAAATTTTCGAGGCTTGCAGTACTAACGCCTTTTACCGATTTAAATTCTGACAGCAACATTTCTGCTGTTACCCTACCTATGCCCGGTATGTTATCTAATTGTGTTTTAATAAAATTTTTACTGCGTTTGTTACGGTGGTGGGTAATACCAAAGCGATGCACCTCATCGCGTAATTGCTGAATTATTTTCAGGGTTTCGCCTTTTTTATCTAAGTACATGGGTACACTATCGCCCGGAAAATAAATTTCCTCTAATTTTTTGGCAATGCCAATTATCGAAATTTTGCCACGCAGGTTTAATTTTTCTAAACTACTAAGCGCTGCACTAAGCTGGCCTTTGCCTCCGTCAATAACAATAAGTTGTGGTAAGGGCAGTTTGTCGTTTAATAACCGGCTATAACGTCTGTAAATAATTTCCTGCATGGATGCAAAATCATCGGGGCCGGTAACGGTTTTAATATTGAAATGGCGGTACTCTTTTTTAGCAGGCTTGCCATTTATAAAAACGCTCATGGCACCCACTGCATCGGTACCCTGAAAGTTTGAATTGTCGAAACACTCAATATGCACCGGCAAAACGGGCATGCGTAAATCGGTTTGCATTTGCGCAAGCAATCTGTCGGTTTTATGTTGCGGATTAAGCAAATCGTATTGTGCCAGTTTTTCTTTCAGGGTGTAACGGGCATTTTTATAGCTCATTTCAACCAAATGTTTTTTATCACCAATTTTTGGTTCGGTAACAAATACTTTAGGCAGGGCCATATCGGGCAAAACATTAACCAGTATTTCAGAAGCATCTGAATCGAAACGCATCCGCAGTTCAGCAATTGCCAAGGTCATTAGTTCGGCATCGGTTTCGTCTAATTTCTTTTTAAGTTCGATGGTTTGTGCTTGCACAATAGCGCCATTAATTACTTTTAAGTAGTTTACAAAGGCAGTGTCTTTTTGTGTTGCAATGGCAAACACATCTACATTGGTAATGTTGGGCGATACAATTACACTTTTGCTTTTATACATTTCAAGCACTTCTATTTTTTCTTTAAACAGTTGTGCTTCTTCGAAACGGTAATCGGCAGCAGCATTTTTCATCAGTGTATTAAAATGGCTTATAACACTGTGTATGTTGCCTTTAAGCAATTCGTTAATTTCGTTAATGCCCTGGTCGTAATCGGGTTTCGATTGCAGCCCTGCACAAGGTCCTTTGCAGTTTTTAATATGATACTCTAAACAAACTTTAAATTTTTGTTGTGCAATATTTTGCGCAGTTAGCTGAAGGTTGCACGTGCGCAGTTGATAGATTTGTTTTATAAAATCAAGCAAAACAAAAAGTGTTTTTACCGAAGTGTAAGGCCCGAAATAAATACTGCCATCTTTTATTTTTTTTCGGGTGTAAAAAATACGCGGAAAGGCTTCGTTTTTAACAACAATCCAGGGATAAGCTTTGTCGTCCTTTAAACTTACATTATAACGTGGCTGGTGTTTTTTTATTAGGTTGCTTTCGAGCAACAATGCATCGTGTTCGGTTTCGGTTATAATTAATTTGATGTCGGCTATGCTTTTAACCAGCATCAATGTTTTGTTGCTGTCAAACGTATCTTTGCTAAAATAGCTCATCACACGTTTTTTTAAATTCTTTGCCTTGCCAACATAAATGATGCTGCCTTCTTTATTAAAGTACTGATAAACACCGGGATTTTGCGGCAGTGTTTTTAACAATGAATCAATATGTGCAGTGCGACTTAACAATTTTATGCAGCAATAAACTCCGTGCAGTGTAACGGATTGGTACAATAAAAATGATTTGTTAAAAATAAAACCACTTCAAGCATTATCAGCTAATGGGTGGTGTTGGGTCGGCACCACTATCATTGTTGGTTTGTGTGGTATCGGTATGGTCATCCGTATCTGTTGCATCGCTTGCTGCTTCAAGCGTAATGCCTTCGGGCAATTCGCTGTCTATACTTTCGAATGATGTGCCAATAACATTATCAATGGCTTGCAGATCTTTAAGCTTGGGTAAGTCTTTGGGGTCTTTAAGGCCAAAGTAATCCATAAACAATTTACTGGTGCCATATAAAATTGGTTTGCCGGGCGCATCGCTCTTGCCTGTTATTTCAATCAATTCTTTTTCTAAAAGTTTTTGAATACTGTAATCGCAACTTACGCCACGCACATGTTCTAACTCAGCTTTTGAAACAGGCTGCCTGTAGGCAATAATGCTTAGTGTTTCGAGTGCTGCTGTGCTAAGCCGTTTTTTATTTTTTTGCTGGATAAATATTTGGATAGCGCCATAAAACTCGGGCTTGGTTAAAAACCTGAAACCTTCGGCAATTTCGGCTAATGCAAATGAAAACTGCGGGTCGTTATATTTTTGCTGTAAGTCATCAATACAAGCACGTATGTCTTCAATAGCCAGCTCCCAACCATAAACAGTTTTAAGGCAATGTTGTATTTCGTTAATGGTAATACTGTTTTCGCTTGCAAAAATTAAGGCTTCAATATTTTGTGGTAAATGTTCCATTATAAATTAAAATTAGGTTGAAAGCAGAAAGGTTAAACTACTACGTTGATAATTTTGCCCGGTACAACAATTATTTTTTTAGGTGTTGCACCCTGAAGCAGTTGTTGTAGTTTAGGGCTAATGCTGATGTTTTCGGTTACTTGTGCCGATGTGTAATTAGTTGGTAACGGAAATTTGAATTTCATTTTTCCGTTAATGCTAACCGGGTATTCGAATACACTTTCTATCAAATAGCTTTCGTTAAAAACAGGCCATGCTGCTTTAGTTACACTTTGTGTGTTGCCCATCAGTTGCCAAACTTCTTCGGCAATGTGTGGTGCGTAAGGCGATAAAATAATGGCCAGCCATTGCAAAATTTCTTTGTTGGTGCATTTGGCATCCGTTAATTCGTTTACACAAATCATAAAAGTACTTACCGAAGTGTTGAATGAAAAACGCTCCATGTCTTCGGTAACTTTTTTAATTGTTTTATGTATGGTTTTTAACGATGCATTATCAGCAGCACCATAGCCGTTATGTGCTTGAATATATAAACGCCAAAGTTTTTTTAAGAAACCGCTTACACCGGTAATGCCATTGGTATTCCAGGGTTTGCTTTGCTCTAAAGGGCCTAAAAACATTTCATACATACGTAAACAATCGGCACCGTATTTTTCAATAATATCATCAGGCGTTACTACGTTGTATTTTGATTTCGACATTTTTTCTACCTCGCTGCCACATATATATTTTCCGTCTTCTAAAATAAAATCAGCAGTAGCATACTCGGCACGCCAGTTTTTAAAAGCTTCAATATCTAATACCTGATTGGCAACCATATTTACATCGGCATGTAACGTAGTGGTTTGGTATTTGTTTTTTAAACCTGCCGATACAAAAGTGTTGCTGTTTACCACACGATATACCAAAGCCGATGTACCTTGTATCATGCCTTGATTGATAAGTTTTTTGGCGGGTTCGTTAAAGGGCAGATAGCCTAAGTCGAATAAAAATTTTGTCCAAAAACGTACATATAATAAATGGCCTGTTGCATGTTCGCTGCCGCCTAAATACAAATCAATTTGTTGCCAGTAATTAATGGCATCGGCCGATGCAAATGCTTGTGTGTTGCCGGCATCCATATAACGCAAATAGTACCAACTGCTACCGGCCCAACCGGGCATGGTTGTAGTTTCGATGGGGTAGCCATTGTAGGTAAAGTTTTGTGCACGGGCCAAAGGTGGTTCGCCTTGTTCGGTTGGCAGGTAAGCGTCAATTGCCGGTAGCACCAGTGGCAATGCATCGGTTGGTAACGTATGTGCTATGCCATCTTTATAATAAACCGGTATGGGCTCGCCCCAATAACGCTGGCGGCCAAATACCGCATCTCGCTGGCGGTAATTTACCTGACCAATACCCACTGCTTCATTTTCAATTTTACTGATTGCAACTTTAATGGCTTCGTTAACGCTTAATCCGTTTAAGAAACCACTGTTAATACAAGTGCCCATTTTTTCGTCATAAGCAGCTTCATTAAAATTGTGTGGCGTGGTGGGCTCAATAACTTGTTTAACGGGTAAGTTAAAGTGGCGGGCAAAAGCATAGTCGCGGGTATCGTGTGCCGGTACAGCCATTACAGCCCCGGTGCCATAACCGGCAAGCACATAATCGCCAATCCAAACCGCTATAGGTTCATTAGTAAAAGGATGTATGGCATAAGCGCCTGTAAAGACACCAGAAATGTGTTTAACATCGGCCTGGCGCTCGCGCTCGCTACGGTTTTTGGCCCAGGCAACGTACTGATCTACTTCGGATTTATGTGTAGCCAATGTTAATTGGCTAACCAACGGATGTTCGGGTGCCAGGGTAAGATAGGTAACACCAAAAACGGTATCAGGCCTGGTAGTAAAAACAGTGATAGTTTGGTTGTTGCAATTGAAATTTATGGAAGTGCCTTGGCTGCGGCCAATCCAATTGCGTTGCGAGTCTTTAATACTTTCCGTCCAGTCAATTGTTTCTAAATCGTCTAACAAGCGCTGCGAATAAGCGGTTATGCGTAAACTCCATTGCTGCATTAATTTGCGTTCGACCGGATAGCTACCTCTTTCGCTTACACCATCTTTAACCTCATCGTTAGCTAAAACACTACCTAAAGCGGCACACCAGTTAACCAGTGTATTGCTTAAATAAGCCAAACGGTAAGCCATTAATATTTCATGCTGCTGTGCCTGATTGTAAGCAAGCCATTGTGCGGCTGTAAAAGTATTTTCGTATTCAGTAGCTGCATTAATACCGCTATTACCATTGGTTTCGAACTGCTGCACCAAACTTTCAATAGGCATTGCTTTTTGTAAAGTATTATCATACCAGGCATGAAACAGCTGAATAAAAATCCATTGTGTCCATTTATAATAATCGGGTTCGCTGGTGCGTATTTCGCGTTGCCAGTCGTAACTAAAGCCCAGCATATCTAATTGCTGCCTGTAGCGGGCAATATTTTGTTGTGTGGTTATTGCCGGATGCTGGCCTGTTTGTATGGCATATTGTTCGGCAGGTAAGCCAAACGAATCGTAGCCCATGGGGTGTAAAACATTAAACCCTTGCAGTCGTTTGTACCGTGCATATATATCACTTGCAATATAACCTAAGGGATGGCCTACATGTAAACCGGCACCGCTGGGGTATGGAAACATATCTAACACATAAAACTTAGGCTTATTAAAATCGTTCGAAGTATAGGCGCCTTGTTGTTTCCAATACTGTTGCCACTTACTTTCTACTTGCTTAAAGGCGTATTCCATAATTACATTTTATAAAAACAGGGTTGCGAATGTAAATATTTGCCGTTTACCTTATGGCTTATTGGCTGTTGGGGTTGTTTACGCTAACCTTTCAGATTTGCACATTTATGTATTCATAATTTATTGGTTATTACACATGGAGTAAATAATCCGGAGCGTTTACAAACTGTAAGTTAGGGCACTTAATTGTAAGTATAAATATGAGCGATGAAATAGGCATGTTGGCGCGTAAGCCATTGCAATCGAGTTATGTATCGAGTATAATAAGTATGGCTTTGGTGCTTTTTTTATTAGGCATACTGGGCGTACTTTTAATGCAGGCTAATGCTATAGCTAATTATATAAAACAAAACTATCAGGTTACATTGGTTTTAGCCGATAGTTTGCCTGCATCGGCAACCGATTCATTACAACAATTGTTGGCTCATGAACCTATGGTAAATGCATATCAATATGTAAGTAAGGATGAAGCAGCAGTTAAATTACAAAGCGAGTTAGGCGAAGATTTTGTTTCATTTTTGGGATATAATCCGCTGCATGCAGCTATTGATGTAACTTTTAAAGCACAATATGTTGACGATTCGTTACTAACACGCATACAACAATGGGTTAGCAGTAATCCGGCAGTGATGGAGGTGTATTATCAGAAATCATTAATCGAAAAAATAAACAGCAATTTAAAAAGCATTACCTGGTTTTTATTGGGCTTTAGCACCATACTGCTCATTGTTGCTTTGTTTCTGATAAATAACACGATAAGGGTAAACCTTTATTCGAAACGCATGCTTATACGTAGTATGCAGTTAGTTGGTGCTACACGCGGTTTTATAATGAAACCCTTTTTAATTAATGCGCTGTTACATGGTTTAATTTCCGGAGTAATTGCAGCTATTATGGTGTATGGAACCATATACTTAACCCAATTGTATGTGCTGCAACTAACCATAGAAATACAAATTTTTATGTGGGGCATTTTGTTTTGCGGTTTGATAACCACAGGTGTTTTAATTTCATTTATAAGTACTTTCTTCGCAGTTGGTAAATGGCTGGGCAAACGCTCATACGAATTATTTTAATAAAGTCATCTAGCTTATAACATGGATAAAAAAGTAAATACCAAAACAGCAACAGCAACAACAAAAACGGTTGCAACATCTAATAACTCGAATAACGATTTGGCCTTTGGCCGCGAAAACTACCTTTTAATGGGTATTGGTTTGGTGTTAATTGTAATTGGCTTTGCCTTAATGGCCGGTGGTAAATTAGAAGACCCAACTGCATTTAACCCCGAAATTTTTTCGTTTCGCAGAATTACCTTGGCACCAATTGTAGTTATGGCCGGCTTTTTAGTGGAGGTATGGGCCATTGTTAAAAAGTCGAAAGACTAAGATATCAACCCTACACTTTTTATTAATTGTAATTTATTAAGCAACAGCTATGACCTATTTGCAGGCCTTTATTATTGCTATTATCGAAGGCATTACTGAGTTTTTGCCCGTTTCGTCAACAGGCCACATGATTTTGGCTTCGTCATTAATGGATATTAAAGACAAAGCCTTTGCCGATACTTTTGAAATTGTAATACAGTTAGGTGCTATACTTAGCGTGTTGGTACTTTATTATAAAAGGTTTTTGGTGGGGATTGATATTTACTTAAAACTGTTTGTGGCTTTTTTACCAACTGCTGTTGTAGGCTTATTAGCATATAAAACCATTAAAGCACATTTGTTTAATCCGTATGTAGTAAGTGTGTCGCTTATAGTAGGTGGCGTTATTCTTATTTTGTTAGATAAGTGGAGTGCCCAAAAGGAATCGGTTTACGAAACCACATCAGACATAAGTTTTATAGATGCTTTAAAAATTGGAGCCATACAATGTTTTAGCATGATACCGGGTGTAAGCCGTTCGGCCGCCACTATTTTTGGCGGTGTGTTTGCTGGCTTTAATAGAAAGCAGGCTGCCGAGTTTTCGTTTTTATTGGCCATACCTACCATGTTTGTGGCTTCGGCTAAAGACCTTTACGAAAACAAAGATGCCATTACACAAAGCAATATGATGTTACTTATTTTTGGTAGTGTTATAGCTTTTATTGTGGCACTTATAGCAGTAAAAGCATTTGTACAGTACTTAACCAAACATGGTTTTAAAATGTTTGGCTACTATCGTATAATTATTGGTTTGGTGTTTTTAGCGTATGCTTTGTTTACCGGTTTGCAATTGCATGCATAGTGTTTTCGAAATGCGAAAAGGCAAACGTTATCTGGAGCCAAAATGCTTACGCAAATAATAAACCTCAAAAGCCATAAATACAAAATAGCTAAGCAAAAAGTTTATGGCAAAGCCGCGTGCATTTTCTTTATTAAAAAGGGCATAGCCAACAATAATGGCTACAAGTAAAAGCAATTTTAAAAACGAGGCCACCATATAATATCGCACAAATGCTTTGCCTTCGGTATTTAGTAAAGCACCATAGTGGAAACCTGCATACAGTAAAAAGTAAAAAACAGGTATGCCCCAAAAGCCCTGAAACCATTGTGGCTGATGCATAACAAAACGGGTAACAATCCAAACCAATGCCATAGCTAAAAGCATAACTATAGTTGCATACTTAAGGTATTGAATAAAGTTGTTTTGCATGGTTAATGGGTTATTTGTATTTGCTTATTTCTTTAATGGCATAATACATAGTGCCACAAACACCTGCTAACGTTAGTACCAATGTGAATACCGGAAATTTTAAGGCCAGCCAAGCATCTAACTTAACACCTGCAAAGGCAAACAAAAAAATGGTAGCACCCATTTGTATGCCTAATGAAGAGTAGCGGTAAAAGGTATTAGGCAGATTTTTCTTTGATTGATTTTTCTGCGGGTTTGTCTCCAAAGTTTAGCTCCTTAATATTAGCACCCATATTACAATTGCCTGTAAAAGTTGCGCCTACTTCAACCACTAATTTACCGGTTACGATATCGCCATTAACCTTGGCCGAGTTTTTTAAAAAAGTAGTTTCGTTAACAGTGGTTTTGCCTTTTATAGCACCCGATATATCAGCGTTTTGCGCAAACACATCGCCCTCAATTAAACCGGTGGCACCTACTACTACTTTGGCTTTTGATAATACCGAGCCTTTTACGGTTCCGTCAATGCGCAAATCGCCTGTTGATTTAATTTCGCCCTCAATTACAGTGCCTTGCGATATAATGTTTACAGTGCCTGTAGCTACAGCGGTGTTAGTGGTTTCCTGCGATTTGTTTTTTATTTGATTGAACATGACTTTGGGGCTGTTAAAAGTTATGGAATACGTAGCCAAAAAAATTACGATTGCAAAGGTATGTAAAATACACTTTTACTCACATACCATAGTTAATAACTCTTAGTAACTGAATGTAAAGGCTGAAACTGCCTTTTGTTTTTGATTTAAAAAATGAAACACAAAGCGTTGCAACGTAAACAAATGCGCGCATTACAATGCTTCTTTTGAAGCTGTTTTATTTTTACGCATGGCGTCAATTTGCGCAATGGCTATGGCTGTTTCGGTTTTAATCAGATGTTGGGTAATGGTTTTTTTACTATCGGCTTCCTGTGTTATAACATCATCGGCTGTAAGGTTTAGCACTTGCATGGTACGGTTAGCTTCATGGTTTCGTTTTGATAAAGTTACATTACGGTGCACTTCAAAATGATGTTCATGTAATTGCAATAAATCATCATAAGGGCCACGGCCACTCATTAACTTTACCCAAACCGGAGCTGTTTCGATAGCAAAAAACAACCACATGATAAATGTATGCGCTAAGGCTATACTGTTATCGTTATCGGTTAACTGATTAAGCGCAGCCAATCGTTTATCAAAGCCATCAAAGCGGCCGGGCTTAATAGCTGTTTGCTCGGCTAATATTTTTTGGCTTTGTACATGCAATGCCGCTTCAAGCGTTTTAATTTGAGGTGTGTTTGCTGCAAGCGTTTGTATATACTCAGCCTGCGCATTAACGGCATCGGCTTTTTTTATATTATAAATTACCGAAGCGCCACGTTGTTTACTACCGCCACTGCCATCGGCCTCTTGCCTGGCTTCTGTGGCCAAACTATCGCGTGTAGCAGCCTTGTTACTTATTTCGGTTTTCAGCAATTGCAGCTTTTGTTGATATTCGGTTTTTTCGGCATGGTAACGTTGCTGCACGGCTGTTTCCTGTTTTTTTATTTCGGTTTGATGCATTAAGGCCAACTGATAATTTATGCCTGTATGAAAAATTTGCAACTCAAGCGGTTTCGAAATTACAATAGCTATAATGCCTGCCAATGCCAAACGCGGTACGGCCATAAGCCATTGTTTGTACCATACATGGTGTTTTTTTATGCTGAGTACCAAAAACCGGTCGAGGTTATAAATAAGCGCTCCCCAAAACAAACCCAATAATATGGCAGCCATCAAACGTATATACCAAACACTATCGTTAAAAACATCGTATAATGCATAACCGCCTGATAAGGCAGCGCATAAACCTGTAAAAACAACAGTAGCACCCAGTGCAAAATATTTATTATGTTCAGTGGGGCACTTGCGCAACAGGGTAATATTTACACCTGCACTAAACCAAAAAAACTGCTGTAATTTATTCATGGCTTGTACTTTTTTTATTTGAATACCATTGCTGGCGTATGTTGTTTTTTATAACACTTGCTTTCTTTTGGTAAGCATGCAACTCATCAATACCGGTTGGCTTTTTATCTTTGTAAAACAAGGCTTTTACGCTCATTTTACTTTTTGTTGCATCAGCTAAACCATTGCCCATAAAGGGTTTTTGTAATGTTGGCGGTTGCAACAGTTTGGGTATCGTTTTCATGCTTAGCCTTAGGTGTAATAATGGTTTGCTGTGCATGTAAGCCCTAACGGCCATAAATGCTTTTTGTTGTTGTATGGACGGTGCTTAACTTTTTATGTTACAAGCACCCTAAAACCCATCAATTGTTCTTACGCAATTCCATTGCCCATTAAAAATAAAATATAGATTTACTATTACAAAAAGCCTAACCTTATGCTATGCATCAATTTGTTCTTATGCCTGCTAATTGCGCAAATATGGGTAAATGCCTAAACGGTTACACAGGCATGGTTAGTGGAGCCAAAACCACAAGGCATAAATCCTCTTATTGTATCCGACAATCAGCTATTTGTTGACGATA
>JAEUTH010000033.1 GCA_016788165.1 Bacteroidia bacterium
GACAAGGAATTTCGCTACCTTAGGACCGTTATAGTTACGGCCGCCGTTTACTGGGGCTTCGATTCAATGCTTTGAATTGCTTCTGACATCTCCTCTTAACCTTCCAGCACCGGGCAGGTGTCAGGCCTTATACGTAATCTTTCGATTTAGCAAAGCCATGTGTTTTTGTTAAACAGTCGCCTGAGCCATTTCACTGCGGCCCCCCGAGAGGGGCACTCTTTATCCCGAAGTTACAGAGTTAATTTGCCGAGTTCCTTAGCCATGATTCACTCGAGCACCTGAGGATTCTCTCCTCGACTACCTGTGTCGGTTTACGGTACGAGTTGTATTTCCATAAGTTTAGAAGTTTTTCTTGGAAGCATGATTAGGGTCCTTATCCGCTTGCCCGAGGGCTCACGGTACTATCACCATCGACAATCGTTGTGGATTTACCTGCAACAATTATATCTACCGGCTTTAACGCACACATCCGTCCGTGCGCAGACCTTTCACTACTCCGTAGCTCCATCACTGAAAATACAAGTACAGGAATATTAACCTGTTATCCATCGACATTTCCTTTCGGATTATTCTTAGGCCCCGACTGACCCTGATCCGATTAACGTTGATCAGGAAACCTTAGTCTTACGGTGTGGGGGTTTCTCACCCCCATTATCGTTACTTATACCTACATTTGCTTTTCTAATCGCTCCAGCAAGCCTTACGACTCACCTTCAATGCAGATTAGAATGCTCCCCTACCAGATTTGACAGAGTCAAATATCCAAAGCTTCGGTACTATTCTTAATGCCCGATTATTATCCACGCCCGATCGCTCGACTAGTGAGCTGTTACGCACTCTTTAAATGAATGGCTGCTTCCAAGCCAACATCCTAGCTGTCAATGCAATTGGACCACGTTTGATCAACTTAGAATAGATTTAGGGACCTTAGCTGTTGGTCTGGGTTCTTTCCCTCTCGGCTTGGGACCTTAGCACCCCAAGCCTCACTCCCGAGTATATGTCAATAGCATTCGGAGTTTATCTGGGTTTGGTAGGCGGTGAAGCCCCCTAGCCCAATTAGTAGCTCTACCTCTATGACAATTCGCTCGAGGCTGTTCCTAAAAACATTTCGGGGAGTACGAGCTATTTCCCAGTTTGATTAGCCTTTCACCCCTACCCTCAACTCATCCGGAAGCTTTTCAACGCTTATCAGTTCGGTCCTCCATGACGTGTTACCGTCACTTCAACCTGGCCAAGGGTAGATCACAAGGTTTCGCGTCTACCCCCACTAACTATACGCCCTATTCAGACTTGCTTTCGCTTCGGCTGCAGATCTTAAATCTTTAACCTTGCTAGTGAGGAGTAACTCGTAGGTTCATTATGCAAAAGGCACGCTGTCATCCCGAAGGACTCCAACCGCTTGTAAGCGCATGGTTTCAGGTTCTATTTCACTCCTCTGTTCGAGGTTCTTTTCACCTTTCCCTCACGGTACTGGTTCACTATCGGTCTCTCAGGAGTATTTAGCCTTAGCGGATGGTGCCGCTGGATTCCCACAAGGCGTCTCCGACCTCGCGGTACTCAGGATACTGATATTATGTATATTTTGACGTATACGGGACTCTCACCCTTTATAGTTCATAATTCCATCTGATTCTACTTGGATATACATAAATGTTTCAGTCCTACAACCCCATTTTTGCCTTAACAATAATGGTTTGGGCTAATCCCTGTTCGCTCGCCACTACTTAGGGAATCACTGTTGTTTTCTCTTCCTCCGGGTACTTAGATGTTTCAGTTCTCCGGGTTTGCTCATATGTGTTATGTCATCAACATAACGGGTTTCCCCATTCGGAAATCTGCGGATCGATTCGTATTTGCCAATACCCGCAGCTTATCGCAGCTTATCACGTCCTTCATCGCCTCTGAGAGCCTAGGCATTCACCATGCGCCCTTATTTACTTTTAATTCGTTAATTAATAAAACTAACTGTTGTATTTTTTCTACTTTGTTTTCTTTCAATATGTCAAAGAACATTAGTCCGAGGACTATGTGATTATTTGAAGTTTCGAGCAACACATCTGTAAGAGATGTACTTCAATAAGTAAATAATCAAAAAATAATTCACGTTTGAATTATTTGGTGGAGAATAACGGATTCGAACCGTTGACCCCCTGCGTGCAAGGCAGGTGCTCTAGCCAGCTGAGCTAATTCCCCAATGGAATTAAAGCGTAGTTGGATAAGCGCCATGCAAAGCTTTCGGATTTACCGAGGTGGTAGTCCCGAGCAGATTTGAACTGCTGACCCCTACATTATCAGTGTAGTGCTCTAACCAAGCTGAGCTACGGGACTATTTGTGTTAATAAGTTGCTTTATATATTAGCACAGAAGCCGTTTATGAATATCAGCAGTTACAGACACACACATTTGCTATGGTATCATAGTAAATAGATGAAGGAATTAAGAAATAATAAGCCGAGATTATCAAAATCTCCAGAAAGGAGGTATTCCAGCCACACCTTCCGGTACGGCTACCTTGTTACGACTTAGCGCCAGTTATCGGTTTTACCCTAGGCCACTCCTTGCGGTTATGGACTTTAGGTACCCCCAACTTCCATCGCTTGACGGGCGGTGTGTACAAGGCCCGGGAACGTATTCACCGCAGCATTGCTGATCTGCGATTACTAGCGAATCCAGCTTCATGAGGTCGAGTTGCAGACCTCAATCCGAACTGAGAATGGCTTTTGAGATTGGCATCATATTGCTATGTAGCAGCCCTCTGTACCATCCATTGTAGCACGTGTGTAGCCCCGGACGTAAGGGCCGTGATGACTTGACGTCATCCCCACCTTCCTCACTGCTTGCGCAGGCAGTCTCATTAGAGTCCCCGACATGACTCGCTGGCAACTAATGATAGGGGTTGCGCTCGTTACAGGACTTAACCTAACACCTCACGGCACGAGCTGACGACAGCCATGCAGCACCTAGTTTTGTGCTATTGCTAGCTGACCTATTTCTAAATCATTCACTAACTTTCAAGCCCGGGTAAGGTTCCTCGCGTATCATCGAATTAAACCACATGCTCCTCCGCTTGTGCGGGCCCCCGTCAATTCCTTTGAGTTTCAACCTTGCGGTCGTACTCCCCAGGTGGATAACTTAATGCTTTCGCTTGGACGCTGACTGTATATCGCCAACATCGAGTTATCATCGTTTAGGGCGTGGACTACCAGGGTATCTAATCCTGTTTGCTCCCCACGCTTTCGTGCCTCAGTGTCAGTTATAGCTTAGCAAGCTGCCTTCGCAATTGGTGTTCTATGTCATATCTAAGTATTTCACCACTACATGACATATTCCGCCTACCTCAACTATACTCAAGACTATCAGTATCAATGGCAGTTCTCCCGTTGAGCGGGAGGCTTTCACCACTGACTTAAAAGTCCACCTACGCACCCTTTAAACCCAGTAAATCCGGATAACGCTCGGGTCCTTCGTATTACCGCGGCTGCTGGCACGAAGTTAGCCGACCCTTATTCATAAAGTACCATCAATCCCGCACACGTGCGGGAGTTTTTTCCCTTATAAAAGAAGTTTACGACCCATAGGGCCTTAATCCTTCACGCGGCATGGCTGGATCAGGGTTGCCCCCATTGTCCAATATTCCTTACTGCTGCCTCCCGTAGGAGTCTGGTCCGTGTCTCAGTACCAGTGTGGGGGATCATCCTCTCAGACCCCCTAGACATCGTAGCCTTGGTGAGCTATTACCTCACCAACTAGCTAATGTCACGCATGTTCATCTTTAACCACCTGAGTTTTGATAACAAAGAGATGCCTCTTTATTATATTATGCGGCATTAATCTTCCTTTCGGAAGGCTATTCCCCAGTTAAAGGCAGATTACATACGCGTTACGCACCCGTGCGCCACTCGTCATCAGATATTGCTATCCATGTTACCGTTCGACTTGCATGTATTAGGCCTGCCGCTAGCGTTAATCCTGAGCCAGGATCAAACTCTCCATTGTAAAGTTTGTTTTTGTTCCGATAGAATCGGAACGTTTGCTCTGGATTTGAAAATCAATCCCAATTAAATTGGGATGGCTTATTATTTCTGTAATTCTTCAAAGAACGATATTGATGTTTGAATCAATTTCAAATTTTGGGAGCGCAAAAGTAGTTACTTTAATTTAACTACCAAATTTTTTTAAAATATTTTTAAAAAAAATGCGCTTGACTTTTAAATGAACGACCCGTTTTTTATTCGGGGGTGCAAAAGTAATTTTACTTTTTGTATTTCAAAACAAACTTTAAAAATATTTTTTTTTGACTGTTTGTTAATGAACGACACCCTCTTTCAAATGGGGCTGCAAATGTAAATTGAGTTTTGATAGTTGCAACACTTTGGTTCAATTTTTATAATTTATTTTTTTAACACTATTCGAAATTCAAATCAGCTACTGTTTATAAGGGTTTTAAGCAGTTTGTGCGAAGAAACTTGTTTAAAAACCATCTATTCAACTATATAGCAAGTATTAAATTACCCAGTAATGTGCAGATATATTGAAAGATTTCAAGGCATTTTAACTTCGCATTACTTTCAAAGTATTAGAATGCAGCTTATAATTTATTGCGCGCTTTTCGTTTCGTATGCGTTGTTATGTGTTTTTATCTGTAGGATCTTTGTAGAAAAACAATAAAGGTTTCTCTAGACTTTCTTTTGTTATCACTACATGTATTACGTTGCTAAGCATTAAGTCATAGCTAAAAGGAACAACAACGCTTTTATGATATGTTACTTGATTTTAATGTAAGTAAAACCCGGTTTGAGAGAGTAGCCATAAAAAATTGTTCGTGAGCAAATGATAAAAATCTTTTAGCTTTACATGCAACATCTATAATCCATATGAGGTGCAAAAAAAGCTGCTGCAATTGCATTGCTGAAAAAGATCCTTTTTCTAAGTTAAAATTACTTAACCTTAATTACAGTTCTTTTTGCTTCATTCTTTTATCGTTCTTAATTTTTCAATACAGTAATGCACAGCCATGGCAACAACTTGGCGTAAATTCCAAAACCGTAACAACAAGCAGCACATGCACTTCATCGGCAACAATCGTAATAAGTGAAGACCCCAATTGTTGTAATACCTATAACCAATATCTATATTAAACTGATTTTAATGCAGGCAATATTAATGGCGACTGGAATCTAAATGAATCTGTTACTTGTGCCGGTTCCGTTACTATAAGCAATGCAAATATTGCAATAAGGCAAGGCGTAAGCATTACCATCCCCAATGGGGTTACCGTTACGGTTGATGGCAGCACCCTGTTTGCCTGCGGCAATATGTGGCAGGGGTTTGTGGTGGAAGATGGCGGAACGATGATTGTTATAAACAGTACAGTTATTAAAGATGCGCAAAATGCAGTATTTGTTATGCCCGATGGCAAATTGGATATAAGCGAAGCTACCCTGGATAGAAATTATATTGGCATAAACATACCCCACCTAAACAACGGATTAATAAACGTTACCGGTACCACCTTTAGTTGCACGGGCTGCCTCACAGGAATCTCACTTAAGCAAAGCAGCACGGGGTATTTAGGCAATGTAACACGTGCCGGTATGATAATTAATGATGGGTTTTACTCTATTGGCAATGCCCAAAGCGGCACCAATACTTTTAAAGAATTGTATCGTGGTATTGAAAGCCACAGCAGTATTTGTAAAATCGCAAACACCACATTTGAAAACTTCCCATCACAAAATGAATATATAGAGCTACCCACCGACCCAGGGGGAGGCATAGCCATATACGCAAGCAATACGCCAACAGGCACAATGAGTATAACGGGCTTAGGCATTGGAACGGCAAGCCCGGTTATATTTACCAATTGTTTCTAGGGTGTGTTTGCAAAGGGCGGCCATGTAACCGCCACACTAATCAAAATGCACAACATGACGTATGGCATAACGGCACGCGAAAATGACTGGAGTAATGTAAACATCACGGCCAATATACTTACCGATGTAAGAAACACAGGTGTGCAAAGTTTTCTGAACGAAACAGCCAATACTATAAATATAACAAGCAATACGATTACAACAACCGGTAGTGTTGCCAAGGGCATTTTAATTAGTGAACGGGGCACAGCGGTGCAAGGCCGTCAGTTGCATATTGAAACCAATATTATTACTACCACCAACGGTGGCAGCGGTATAGAGTGCAGCAATGTAAACCATGCAAGGCTGCTGTATAACAGCATAACACAGGATGAAAGCAGCAGTAATACCAATGCACAATATGGCATAAAACTAAACGGCAATGAAACCACACAATTAAATTGCAACAGTGTTACGCGCAACAACAGTAGTACAGCAGTTAACTTTGGCTACCATATAAACATAAGCACCAGTAACAACCTGGTATGCAATACGGCCAATAATAACGATTTAGGAATTTATTTTGGTGGCGACTGCGATGTGTTTAACAGTGTAGCGGGCAATACCATGACCAATTGCGCCACAGGATTATTGCTAAACAGCGCTGCCCGCATAGGCACCCAATTGCACAAAGGCAACAAATGGATTAATACGCAAGGCGGCAGTACTAAGGCAGAGAATTTGAATACTGTAAATAATAATTTTTTAAATTCAGAAATTGTTTACAATCCAAATTCAGGCACTGTATATGCCCCAACAATTATTATTCCGCCTCAATGGTTTAGCCCTGATGTAACAGGTATAACCTATAACGGCTGCGCAACACAGGTGTGCAATACTGCCATTGCAGGAGTAGGAAGTGGCGATGAAGAGCAATTAAAAAATGTGGCACGTGATAGCGCCATATCTTATGATTACTTGGCAGAAAATCGCAATCAGGCACAGCAAAATTTGTATGCCGTGTTGTATCAGGATTCCTTATTGCGTGTAAGCGACTCTGTTTTTGCTAACTTTTTTGGGAATCATCAATCCGAAGCTATTGGACAATTGCATCTAGTTGGTAAAAATATGGCATTCGAAACCGTTTATGATTCACTCTTTAAACATACCATCAACCAGGCCGACAGTTTGATTGGTATTAAAGCAGATAGTTTGCTATTAACAACCAATGCTTCACAACGACAATGGCTGATAAATGGCATTCGTTTATTGCAGGATTCAATTCAAGCTTTGTTAAGTCAAAAGCAAGTAGCTGCTGTATCAATGAATGAAATTGCTTCATCAATCAATGAAGCAATAGTTGTCAATGAGATACCGGAAAATAACCTAAAAGCTATTAATGGCATGAAATTGCTTTGCAACAAATATGATACAGACACCCTGCTTCATTTTTATAGTACCATTGAAAGCATAGCGCAACAATGTCCTTATAGCGGAGGCAAAGCTGTGTTTCAGGCAAGAGTTTTATTATGCTTGTTTAATGACAGCATAATGTATAACGATGCCACCGTATGTCTTCAAAGTGGCATATACAGGAATTTGATGCAACAGGATGAAACCGCCACGCTATCGTTTTTTGATTTTAGCTTGTTACCCAACCCGGCATCGCAGCAAGTGCAAGTAGCGTTTAATTTTACTATCGAAAAGCCGATGCAATTTGAAATACGCAATGTATTGGGTGGCAAGGTAAGTGAATTTGAAATTGACAAAGGCTTGAAATCCATTGTTTTTACAACACAAAATTATGAGGACGGCATTTATTTTATTCGTATGCGCAGTAATGGCTTATCGTTGATGACTAAAAAACTAATCATTATAAAAAATGAAACGCACGGTTTTAGTTTTTGCCTCGCTGTTGATAACGGTAATGGGTTTTGCTCAGGGATATAATCATAATTTTTTAATTGGTGATGATGCAGTTCCGTTTCCACCTTATACGGGTTACGCTAAAGGAATAATCAAAACTGACTCTTTGAATTTTGGGATATTTGGCCTTTCTAGAAAAATGCCTTTCGTAAGTGCACAATCTAATATTGCTAATGATACGGGTGCAATACTTTTTTATACAAACGGCTGTTGGATAGCAAATGTATTGGACGATACAATGCAAAATGGTGCTGCTTTAAATCCCGACCCTTATGTAACACAGTGGTGTGCACCTCCATTCGCATTGCCCTATCCCCAAGCAAATATTATTCTTCCATGGCCAAATGATACCGCAAAATATGTGCTTTTTCATCATGGCGGTAGTCAGGCTGACCCAAATTCGCAACCATTAATTTCTTATTATTCAATTATTGATATGACTTTAGATAGCGGATTAGGCGGAGTTATTCAAGGACAAAAGAATGTTGTTTTAATTGCAGATAGTTTAAACGTGGGTTTTACTGCCTGCAAACATGCCAACGGCAGAGATTGGTGGGTTGTTATTTTAAAAGGCAACAGCAATTTAATTTATACTGTTTTGCTTACGGATCAAGGAGTTCAACAACCATTTACACAGTCGATTGGCGTGCCTGATGTTGATCGTGGTACAAAGCAACCGGTATTTTCGGCCGATGGATTAAAATTTGCTTATCGTTTTGCAACAAGCGGAATGGGTAATGTAATAAATCAAGTGCGGGTTTTTAATTTTGACAGGTGCAACGGCACTTTTTCAAATGCACAAATTGTATCATGGACAAGTAATTATCCCAGTCCGGGATGTTCCTTTTCTTCCAACTCCAAATATCTTTATACGGTTTCGGATTTTGATACTATTTATCAAATCAATACAGATACTTCCAATATACAAGCAAGTATGCAGGTAGTGGCTGTTAACGATGGGTATTTTTCGCCAATCCCGCCTTTCCAGTCTAGTTTTTGGACGACCTACTTAGCGGCCAATGGAAAAATTATAATTAGTTCAGGTAGCGGTGTGGTTGATTTGCATTATATCAATTATCCTGATAGTGCAGGCGTTGCTTGCGATGTGCAGCAGCATGCCTTACCAATGCCCTGCTTTGTATTTCGTTGTCATGTCAATCACCCCAACTATTACTTAGGTCGCCTGCAAGGCTCGCCATGTGATACGTTGCAGTGGGCAGGTATTTCAGAGGCAGAACATGATTTCCGTTTTCGCATGTATCCAAACCCTGTTACAAATAATTCTTTACACATCGGATATTTATTACCACATAATTCGGCAGGCTCATCATACAGTGGTTTATTTCAGATTTATGATGTAACAGGTAAGGTTGTTTTTAAATAAACTTTGCCGCAGTGGAGCAATGAGCAAAGTTTAACTTTACCCAAATTAAGCAATGGAATTTATCAATGCATTTTAAGATCAGACAATCAGCTTGCAACAATGAAATTGATTGTACTAAAAGAGTAATCATGTCAATCCTTTAATCATAAGAATCATGGTTCAGACAATCGCCCATGATGGCTAAAAATGCAAGTGGTATCTGCATATAAAATTATACACGCGCTAATCTTGATATTTTGCTAAACCCCATTAGCGAATTACTTTAAAATAAATTGATGCGCGCTAACGCACAGGTGGTTAGCTATTGAAGTAAAAACAATTTTTATAACTTAATTTAGAAAATTAACAACCTGTTTAAAAAGTTTTATGTTTGTCGAAACTCAAAACCCCAATAATAATGGCTTACGAATTTACCGATGCTGAAGTAATTAAAGTAATTGATGAGAATGATGTTGTTAAACGCTTTTGGATTAAAATGCCCGAAGCTTCGGCTTTTACGTTTAAAGCAGGTCAGTTTATCATGCTCGATTTACCCATTGACTCAAAATACACCAACAGAAGCTACTCCATAGCATCGGCACCAACTACCGATGGTATATTTGAATTGTGTATCGTTTTAAACCCTAAAGGATTAGGCACCCCTTTTATTTTCGAAAATTTTAAACCGGGCTATACCTGCAAGGTGTCGCGCAACTTAGGTAAGTTTCAGGTGCCCGAGCCAATTGAAACCGATTTATGTTTTATATGTACCGGCACGGGTATAGCCCCATTGAGGTCGCAGGTATTTGATATTATAAACCGAAATTTGCCACATAAAAACATGTACATGGTTTTTGGTAACCGCTGGGAAAAAGATATTCTTTACCGGCAAGAAATGGAGGAACTTGCACAAACACATCCACAGTTTAAATTTATACCGGTGCTAAGCCGTACCAATGATAACTGGCAAGGGGCACAGGGATATGTGCATGCCATATATGAAGAAATTTTTGCCGATAAACGTCCTGCAAAATTTTTTATTTGTGGCTGGGCTGATATGTTGAAAGAAGCCCGCCAAAGGTTAGAAGCAATGGGCTATGATAAAAAGGCGATTAAGTTCGAATCGTATGATTAGGATAAATTTATTTTTCGCTTTTTAATTTTTTTTGAAACGCTATAAAAGCCAAAAACTTTTTAAATTATTTGATACAAAAAAAACGGCTGATGAAAACACCAGCCGTTTTTTTATGATTCATAGCGAATTACTTTTTCTTCTTATCTTCTTTAGGGCTTTCGGCTTTCGTACTTATTGCCTCCAGGTTTTTGGTAGCCAACACAAATGTTGCATCCTCTTTTAAAGCTATTTCAAATTCGCCTTTGGCTTTATCGTTCTGATTCATCTCCTTATACATAACACCTTTTAAGTTGTGTATTGCTGCTGATAGCGGTACCTCCTGTGTATTCGACTGATCAACGTTGATACTTATTTTCTCTGTAGTTACCTTATTGTTGGTTAGCAATGCATCACAGGTGGTATTACACTCACCATAACGTTGTAAGCCAAACTGGAGCACAGCCATTTGGTAACCATGCTTTAAACTTTTGGTTTGGCTATAAAGCTTCTCATACATTTCGAGCGATTCTTTTTTATTGCCCAATGCATCTTGCGAAACAGCTCCCAGTTCAAGCATAAGTAAATTTTTGGGGTCCTTTTCGAGTACAATTTTAGATGCCAGTAAACTTTGCGGATAAGCTCCCAAACCAAAGTAAATTCGTGCTAATGAGTCAATATAATCAACACGATCGGGCTTTTGTGCCATTAAATTAAATAATGCCTGTTTCGCAACAATATAATCGCCAAATAAAATGGCCTTATTATAAATAGCTTGTTGCAAAGTTGTGTCGGATGTTGGGTTTTGAGCAAAGCTTTTGAAGCCTGCAAAAACAAATAGTAGAATTAAAAGATGCTTCTTCATTTTTAAGTTTTAGTAATTTAAGTTGCTCGCAAATAAAAACAATTTATTATGCGAACGGATGCTTATTGTTAATAATGGGAAACACTAAATAGTAAAGGCAACTATTCAAAATTTAAATTCGCGGTTTTAATTTAGTAGCAAAACAACTTTGCGAACCATACAATATGAATGACATTTTAAAAACGCTTAATCAACCCCAACGCGAAGCTGTAATACAAACCGAAGGCCCGGTAATGATTATTGCAGGTGCCGGATCGGGTAAAACGCGTGTGCTTACCTATCGCATAGCCTATTTACTAGAAAAAGGTGTTGATCCATTTAATATACTGGCACTAACCTTTACCAATAAAGCTGCGCGCGAGATGAAAACCCGTATCGAAAAAATTGTAGGTGCCGATGCCAAAAATTTATTTATGGGTACATTTCACAGTGTGTTTGCACGCATACTACGCGTGGAAGCTTCGAAAATTGGTTACCCCTCCCATTTTACCATTTACGATACCGATGATGCAAAAGGATTAATAAAAGACATTTTAAAAGAACAAGGTTTAGATGATAAAATATACAAGCCCAATTTGGTGCTAAACCGAATATCATCGGCCAAAAATAATTTGTTTGGCTATGACGACTATTATGAAAATATTGAATTATTGAATGAGGACAGGCAGAGCGGAAAACCCAAGTTGGCACTACTGTTTGAGTTATACAGCAAACGTTGTTTTAAAGCAGGCGCCATGGATTTTGACGATTTGCTTTTTAATACCTATCAATTGCTTATAAAATTTCCGGATGTACTTCATAAATATCAAAACAAGTTTAAATATGTTATGGTTGATGAGTTTCAGGATACCAATTGGGCACAATACAAAATCGTAAAAAAACTATCGGCCCAACATGAAAATATTTGTGTTGTTGGTGATGATGCACAAAGTATTTATGCATTTAGAGGTGCCAATATTCAAAACATATTGAGTTTCGAAAAAGATTATCAGCAAATTAAAACTTTTAAGTTAGAGCAAAACTACCGCAGTACACAACACATTGTAAACGCTGCCAATAGTGTAATTGCACATAATAAAACGCAGCTAAAAAAAAACGTTTGGACAGACAATGAGCATGGCGAAAAAATAAAACTGATGCGTGCTTTGAGCGATAATGAAGAGGGAAGCTTAGTTGCCAATCAATTATTTGAGGATAGAATGGAGCAAAAAGGCGCTTACTCCGATTTTGCAATTTTATACCGCACCAATGCACAATCGCGTTCGATGGAAGAAGGCTTGCGCAGATTAAATATTCCTTACAAAATTTTTGGCGGCATAAGTTTTTATGCGCGCAAGGAAATTAAAGATTTATTGGCATACCTGAAGTTAACCATCAATCATAATGACGAAGAGGCTTTAAAACGGATTATAAATTATCCGAAAAGAGAAATCGGAAAAACAAGTGTCGAACGGTTACTCGTTGCAGCCGATAAACACAATGTACCCTTATGGCATGTGCTTGAAAACGTGCATCAAATGGCAGCCGATATTAATGCACCAACACGTGGCCGTATATTAGATTTTGTGATGATGATTAAAAGTTTTGCTGTTGTTGCAAAAACAAAAAACGCTTACGATGCCGCAAGTCATATTGCCAACCAATCGGGGTTGTTGCGCGAACTTTACGCTGATAAAACACCGGAAGGCATTTCGCATTTCGAAAACCTGCAGGAGTTGCTTAATGGTATTAAAGAGTTTGTTGATACAGGCGAAAACGGCATACCGGCCCCCATGCTCGAAAGCGATGATGAAACTGTTACAACACCGGAACTAACTTTTAGTACGGAATTAAATTTTGATGCATCACCTGAAACAGATGAAAATAATACGTCAATAAGAACTATTGATTTGTTTATGCAAGATATTGCATTACTTACCGATGCCGATAAAAATAAAGATGATGGAAATACAGATGTAGTTTCGTTAATGACCATACATGCTTCGAAAGGACTGGAGTTTAAAAACGTATTTGTTGTAGGGTTAGAAGAAAACCTGTTTCCAAGCATGATGGCCATGCAAAGCCGTGCCGACCTTGAAGAAGAAAGGCGCCTGTTTTATGTGGCATTAACCCGTGCCGAAAAAAAATTATTTCTGTCCTTTGCTGTATCACGCTATAAGTTTGGCAATTTAATGGGCTGCGAACCCAGCAGGTTTTTAGATGAAATTGACCCGGCCTATACAGAAGTTACTTATCATAAAGCACAAAGATCAGAAACAATATCACCAGGTTTGTCTGATTTTAGAAAAGCCAGCTCCAATTTAAGGCCACCCACTAAACCATTACTTAACAATGTAAGCAGTTCGCAAAAGCCACCTGCACATTTTAAAAAAGTATCTACAACCGGCAACCAAACTTTTATTGGCGATGATACCAACCAAATAGTTGCCGGTATGCAAGTGGAACATGAGCGTTTTGGCTTTGGAAAAGTACTTGCCATTGAAGGAAAATTTCCGGAAACCAAGTGCACCATATTTTTTAAAAACACAGGCAACAAACAATTACTACTTAAGTATGCAAAGCTTAAAATTGTAGGCTGAAAATGATTTTACCATCCGACTTTGTAAATCATTTAAAACAACATATTAACCAAGCCGACAAAGTATTGGACGCCTTAACGCAGCCATCCAATACGTCAATCAGACATAATGTTTCGAAAACAAAAAATGCTTTCGACCTTAAACATTTAGAACAAATTGCCTGGGCCGAAAATGGCTATTATTTATCGCAACGCCCGTTGTTTACAGTAGATCCGTTTTTTCAGAGTGGATACTACTATGTACAAGAGGCCGGCAGTATGTTTATTGGTGAGATTATTAAACAATTAGGCTTAAATAAAAGTACGGTTTGCGGCTTAGATTTATGTGCTGCACCCGGTGGTAAAAGCACCCATGTACTCAGCATGCTTCAACCCGAAAGTGTTTTGGTGTCAAACGAAATTATTAAAACGCGCACACCTGTATTAATTGATAATTTAATAAAATGGGGCTTGCCTAATTATATTGTTACGCAAAGCGATGCGCGCAAATTCGGATTGCTACCGGCACTTTTTGATTTTATATTATGCGATGCACCGTGCAGTGGCGAAGGTATGCTCAGAAAAAGTAATGATGCACTACATCATTGGAGTTTAAACAATGTAAACCTTTGTGCACAAAGGCAACAGCGCATTGTACATGATGTTTGGCCAAGCTTAAAAAGTGGCGGCTACTTTATATATGCAACCTGTACTTTTAATGTTATCGAAAACGAAGAAAATATAACATCATTTACCGAAACCTTGCCTGCAAACAGTATTAAACTTCAAACCCAAAATGGCATAGTTGAAAGTATTACCAAAAATAAAAACGGCCATTTAGTATATGGCTACCGTTTGATGCCCGGTTTGGTAAATGCCGAAGGTCTATTTATTGCCGTATTTCAAAAAAGTGAAGCAGTGCCAAACAATTTAAGCCGCATTAAATCGCCTGCAATTAAAACCGGCCATTACAAAAATTGGTTAGCACAACCTGTTGCCAACTTCCAAAATACCTGGGTAGTTACTAACGATTTAAAAATTGCTTTAGTTGAAAAACTGATTAATGCAGTGTATATTAAAAGCTATGGCCCCGAAGTTTTATCACAAAACTTACAACCATTGCCTGCATTGGCATACTTGCCTGATTTTAATACGGATGCTTTGCCACATTTAGGTTTAGATTACTTAAATAGCCTGCGCTATTTGCAGGGTCATACCCGGTTTGATAATGACAATATACCTGACGGTTTTGTACTGGTAAAGTATAAGGGCCAAACGGATGTACCATTAGGCTTTGCAAAAAAAACCAATAACCGTTTTAATAACTTACTACCTAAATCAAGTTACATTAAAATGCAATTAGATAAACTTGATTTATCAGAACAGCTATTGTTTCCTTTTATACCCTTGGCTGTGCGTTAATCAGCCTTAATAAGGTAATAATTTTTCTTGCCCTTTTGCACCATTAAATACTTGTTATTTAACAACCACTCGTGATTAACAGTTAACTGTGCATCCGTAATTTTTTGTTTGTTAAAACTTACGCCTCCACCCTGAATCATTTTACGGGCTTCGCCACGCGATGCAAATATTTGTGTGCAGTCGTGTAACAGTTCGGTAATGGCAATACCGTTGGCCAACCGGTTGTATGGTATATTACATTGTGGTACTCCGTCAAACACCTGAAGCAACATTTGTTCATCAATATTTTTTAAGGTTTCGGTAGTGGCTTTGCCAAATAATATTTCGCTGGCTTCAACTGCGGCTTCGTAATCTTGCAGGGAGTGTACACGAATGGTTACCTCTTGTGCCAATGCTTTTTGCAACACACGCAACGATGGATTTACATCATGTTCTGCGGTTAGCGCTTCTATTTCTTCTTTGGTTTTTATGGTAAAAATCCGTATATAGTTTTTAGCATCTTCGTCACTGGTATTAAGCCAAAACTGATAAAATTTATAAGGCGAAGTACGTTGGGCATCTAACCAGATATTGCCACCTTCGGTTTTACCAAATTTGGTTCCATCAGCTTTTCTTATCAAAGGTGTAGTAAGGGCAAAAGCTTCGCCACCATCTTTACGTCTAATCAACTCTGTGCCGGTAACTATATTACCCCACTGATCGCTGCCACCCATTTGCAACTGCACCTGATTATTTTTCCATAAGTGGTAAAAATCATAACCTTGCACTAACTGATAACTAAATTCGGTAAACGACATACCGTTTTCGAGGCGCGATTTTACCGAGTCCTTAGCCATCATATAATTAACGGTAATATGCTTGCCTACGTCTCTGATAAAATCTAAAAATCCGAAAGACTTAAACCAATCAAAATTATTTACAATCAGGGCCGGATTTTCGACAAATTCGAATGCTAAAAATTTTTCGAGTTGCCTTTTTTGTCCGGCTAAATTTTTTTGCAACACGTCTTCGTTCAGCAAATTTCTTTCGGCCGATTTGCCTGATGGATCGCCCACCATACCGGTTGCACCACCCAATAAAATCATAGGTGTATGCCCGCAACGTTGAAAATGCAATAAAGTCATAACCTGTACCAAATTGCCCACACCTAACGAGTCGGCAGTGGGGTCAAAGCCTATGTAACCAATAACACGTTTGCTGTTCAACAATTCTTCGGTACCGGGCATTATATCTTGCAACATGCCGCGCCACTTTAATTCATCAACAAAATTTTTCATTTGAATTTGTCCTGTTTAAAAATGAAGGTTATAATCTGCAACCTAAAAATATTTACGGGTGGCGAATGTAATAAGTTAACTATGTTTGCCCACACTTGTTTAACTATGTGTATAGAGCCTAACATTTATTTAATAGCACGTAAAGCGGTATGATACTTTTAACGGGGGGCACAGGATTATTAGGCACGCATACTTTATTGGCACTGGCACGTAAAAACATAGCGGTAGTTGCTATTAAACGGCCTGCATCTGATTTACAAACGTTTTATTATTTGGCCGAAAAAGCCGGGGTTAATTTGAAGCATATTACATGGTTTGATGCCGACTTGCTGGATGTAAATGCCATTTATGAGGTAACAAAAAATATAAATACGGTAATACATTGTGGTGCCTTTGTAAGCTTTGCTCCCAAGCAACAGTTATTGATGCATAAAATAAATACAGATGGTACGGCCAACATCATTAATGCTTGTTTGGCTAATAATGTAAACCGGTTTATACATGTAAGCTCTGTTGCAACTTTAGGCGATGGCATTGGCGCAATTACCGAAGAAAATCATTGGATAACATCGGCCTATCATTCGCAATATGCCATAAGTAAATATGGCGCTGAGCGCGAAGCGTGGCGGGGTATGGCCGAAGGTATGCAAGTGGTTGTAATTAACCCTACCGTTATTTTAGGCGAGGGTTACTGGAATAAAAATGGCGGAGCGCTAATTAAATATGCTGCATCCGAAAAAT
The DNA here is from genome assembly GCA_016788165.1 of Bacteroidia bacterium. GTDB lineage: Bacteria > Bacteroidota > Bacteroidia > AKYH767-A > OLB10 > JAEUTH01. Next base: position 17,115 of record JAEUTH010000033.1, read on the forward strand.
GTTTTTATCCAAAAGGCAGCACCGGTTTTATTGATGTGGTTGATGTGGTTAACGTAATTTTATTTCTGCTTGAAAATGAAATAAACGGTACACGATTTATAATTAACGGACACAATACAACTTACAAAAATATATTAGACCAAACCGCACAATTATTTAATAAGAAAGCACCCGCCTTAGCTGCCAACTATTTTACAACACATGCTGCATGGCGTTTACAAAGCATTTTTAGTATATTAACCGGTACACAACCCTTGCTTACCAAAGAAACTGCTATTAGCAGCTTAAGCAATAGGTTATATAGCAATACAAAAATGCGCAACAGTATTGATGTAGCAATAACGCCCTTGGCTGAAACATTAAAACGGATATGCAATTGCTATACTGCCATGAACCAACATTAAATTAATGATGTGCTACTTCGCTCTGCATTTTGCTTAAACTATCAAGTACGGTTGTATATACTTCGCTTAAATTACGTGGATGTGCAGCATACCAATCCATTGTGGTTTTAAAATCGTTTGCAGTAACACCATGTTTTTTAAAAACCTGATTATAATAAGCATTACCCTTTAATGCACGCAAACTATCCGTTATCGAAATTTGGGTTAAGGCAGCATCGGCTATTTCAATATCAGTAAGTACGCTTATTAGTTTTTCATCGCTCCATACAGCATCGGGCTTTATAGGCTTTGGATGACTGCATGCTGTAATGAAAACAACTAAATAAACTAATATATATCTCATGAATTAAATTGTAAGCGTTGGCCTTTTATAGTATCGTTTATTTTTCCGTTTTTATATGCCCAATGGCCATTAACCATAGTGGCTACAATTTGCGCATTAAATGTGTTGCCATTAAAGGGTGTCCATTTACATTTATACAACACATTTTGGTTGGTAACATGTGTGGGCTTGGTTAAATCGGCTAATACTAAATCGGCAGCAAAACCGGGTCTTATAAACCCACGATTTTTAATTTTAAAACAAGTTGCAACAGCATGGCTCATTTTATCAGCAATAAATGGCAGTGTAATTTTTTGTTGATGATACATTTCTAACATGGCCAATAAACTATGTTGTATTAATGGGCCGCCACTGGGTGCATTTATATATGGTTGCTGTTTCTCGTCTAATGTATGTGGTGCATGGTCGGTAGCAATTACATCAATTTTATTGTCAAACAAGCCTTGCCAAATTCCGGTGCGATCGGCTGCCGTTTTTACTGCAGGGTTCCATTTAATTAAATTGCCCAAACGTGCATAATCCTCATCAGTAAACCACAAATGATGAATACATGCTTCGGCTGTTATACGTTTTTTATCTAACGTCAAATTATTATCAAACAAATTTACTTCGGCAGCGGTACTTATATGCAATACATGCAAGCGTGTGTTGTGTTTTTTTGCTAATGCAACAGCCATGCTCGAGCTTTTATAACATGCTTCGGCACTCCGAATAATGGGATGCATGTTTGCCGTTATATTTTCGCCATATTGTTGTTTACATTTTGCAATAGCAGTTCTGATGGTAAGCTCATCTTCGCAATGCGTGGCAATTAAAGCCGGTGATTGTGCAAATAATTTTTCGAGTACTTGCTCATTATCAACCAACATATCGCCCGTTGACGAACCCATAAAAACTTTTACGCCACAAACATTTTTAACATCGGTACCAAGCACCTCATCTAAATTGTTGTTGGATGCCCCCATAAAAAAAGAATAGTTAGCTACCGATACCTCAGCGGCTCTATCATACTTTTGTTGCAACAAAACCTGTGTTAATGTATTGGGTACGGTATTGGGCATTTCCATAAAAGAAGTAACACCACCGGCAACTGCAGCACGCGATTCGGTAAACAAATCGCCTTTATGTGTTAGGCCGGGCTCACGAAAATGCACCTGATCATCAATTACACCCGGTAACAGATGCAAGCCTTCGGCATCCACTATGTGTGCATTTGGTGGCGCGCTTATAGCAGTATCTATTTGCTCAATTATATCGTTTATCACTAAGACATCAGCAACATACACCCTGCCCTCGTTAACCAAAGTGGCATTTTTAATCAGCGTTTTGTTTGGCATCTCTTTTATGTTTTAATAATAATCTATCAACCGGAATATTGTTTTGCAAATGGCTTTCAACAATTTCGGCTACATCGTTTAATTGCACATTTACGTACCAAACCGCTTCGGGATACACAACTACCGTTGGTCCAAAATCGCAAATATCCAAACATCCTGTTTTTTGAGCCCGCATATTTACATTTAGCTTTTTCTCTTTAAGTAAACGCTTAAATTCACTTACCAAAGCCAGGCCATGAGCTTCGCCACAACTGCTACGTGCGGCACCGGGCATACGTTGGTTGGTGCATATAAATACATGTTTGGTGTAAATCATTTTGAATTTATAATTTGAAACAAAACTAAGCGCAAAGTTTTAAAAAACTTTTATAGCAATTTTATATTATGCAAAATTTATAGCAGATAGCCGATGTTTGAATAGTGCTGAGCCAATGGCATATCAGCAAATTAAACTACTATTGATTTAAAATAAATACCATGAACGATTATTTATTGATAGGCTTACGGTCAATGGCTATATATATTTTCATATTAGCAGCATTGCGCATTATGGGCAAAAAAGAACTGGCTCAAATATCATTAATTGATTTAGTACTGTTAATGCTTATAAGCGATTCGGTGCAAAATGCAATGGTAGGAGGTTGGAACGACTTTTATGTCGGTTTGGTTTCAGTAACAGCATTGTTTACACTTAATTATATTTTCAAATTTGTTTTTTATAAGAAAGCAAACTTTTCTAATTTTATTCAGGGCCATCCGGTAATGTTGGTACATAACGGAATATTGTTAGAGAAAAACCTGAAAGTTGAAAAAATTACGCTCGATGAATTAGAAACTGCAGCGCGCGAGCATGGCGAAGCAAACCTTAAAAACGTTGACCTGGCAGTACTTGAACGCGATGGCAGCATAAGCATTATCAGCAAAAGCTACCAACACCGAACCAATAAAAAACGAAAGGTGTATAAACCGTTTACTCAATCAAACGAAAGTTAAATGTAACTATTACCATATATGCGGTTTGTAATTTTATATGCACTATTTTGTTTATCGGTAAATTTGCAGGCACAATTTCATAGCGAAAAGTTGCTGCGGCCACAGCTTATGGTTACTTACGAAAACCGGTTTACACAATCGTATAATCAAAGCGATAAAAATCTTTCGTTTTTACAATACTTTGGCAGTTTTAGTTATCCGGTTATAAACCGAATAAATAAAGCTAACACACAAGGCACATTTAAATTTACAGGGCTTACATTGTTTGTGCAAGCAGCCCGCAATAATATGAATGACGATTTGCTGGGCGATAGCCGCAACCTGTATCAAACCCAGGCCGGATTTGATTTTATTTTTATACCGGGCAACAAATTTTATTATCAGCTTACTGGTAAAGCCCATCGTTTATGCGATAATAAAAGACCAGATATTAACCTGCAATACACCGGTTTGGCATTGCTGCATTATTTTATTAAGCCGGTAACATTACATGGTGGCATTGCACGTACTATGGCTTTGGGCCACATGCAATTAACACCTGTAGGTGGCATCAGCATATATTGGAAACCCAACTGGCAACTGCATATTTTATATCCATTTATAGCGCAACTGCGCAAAAATATAAGTACACAAATGGCTGTGGCACTTTTTGTTAAAGCAGATGGTATGCTATACGATATTACCAATGAAAATAATTTTGCTAATGCCGGAAGTACCATTGCATTAGAACAAAAAGTATATGCAGGCGGCTTACAGTTGAATTATGATTTTGACGACCATTGGCAAGTGTTTGCCGAAGGTGGCAGCTTGTTTAATGCCGCCCATGCTTATAAATTTGAAAAACTAACATTGGTACAATCAAATTTAAAAAATGGCTGGTTTGCAAAAGCAGGTATTGCATTCAGGTTTGGACCACAACCCAGATTTGGTAAAAACCATGGTGCCAACTTTATACTTGATTATGATATAACCAATATGCACTGTAATTAAAACATTATGAAAGTATGCATAGCAGGCGGAAGCGGTTTAATAGGTACACATCTGACACATTTGCTGCTGCAAAACAAAATAAGTGTAATACACCTGAGCCGCAATAAAAGCAAAACTACGGTGCCCGTATTTAAATGGGATATTAAAAATAGTTTTATCGAAGAAGGTGCATTACATGATGTTGATGCAATTATAAATTTAGCCGGTGCAGGTATTGTAGCCAAACCCTGGACAACAGCTTACATGCAGGAAATTGTTAGCAGCCGTGTTAATGCTGCGCATACCATTGCAGTTAACTTACAAAAACAAAATCATAAGGTACAAACTTACATTGGTGCTTCGGCTATTGGCTTTTACGGCAATAACCCACAGTTAAACATAAGCGAAAACACAGCCGTACAAAACCCTGATTTTGTATCGGCCTGTTGCAAACAATGGGAAGAAAGCCATGCGCTTATACAGGCATCCGGTTTGCGAAATATCACCATACGCATAGGCATAGTGCTTAGCAACAACGGAGGTGCACTAAGCGAAATGCTTAAGCCTTTTAATTTTGGTTTAGGTGTTTACTTTGGTAATGGACAAATGCAAACATCGTGGATACATATAAACGATTTATGCCGCGCAATACTTTTTCTATTACAAAACCAAAGTATAACAGGTACCTATAATCTTACTGGATGTAAGCCTGTAACCAATAAACAACTTATAAAAGCGGCTGGTAAAATTAAAAAGCATGTAGCGTTAATGCCATTACCGTTATTTGTACTTCAATTGATGTTGGGCAAACGTGCGAAAGTAGTTTTACAAAGTGTCCATGTATCATCACAAAAATTACAGCAAGCCGGTTTCGAATTTGAATTTGCAGATATTAATGAGGTTCTAAATAATTTGTTGCAAACTTATAGCAGGTAACTAAAACAAATTACGGTGTAAACATAAAAAGTGTTTTACAACAGGTTGTGCCAAAACCGAAATGTTTAAATTATCCGAAGCCTGTGCTATGTCGAGCAAAGTGCCATCCTTATACATGATATGAATGTTTTCATCGCTAAGTTGGTATGCATTATTGGCAACGGTACCAGCAAAAGCAAAGTAAGCTGCATCATCAGGTTTAATACCCAAAACCGTAACAGCTTTTGTTTGCCATTGCTGCACAATGCCACTTTCAATAGGTGCAGTTTGTAAAGTTGTTTTGTACAAATTACGATTAACTAAGCTGCTGCAAAGCAAAGCCAAAACTTTATCAGTGCTATTGCACCACACTTTTACCGAAGCAAAAACATCAGTATCGTCCAATAATGCAAATTGCTGTAACACTTCGTCTTGCTCAAAAAATGCCTGTGTTACAGGTTGCGTTAAAAAATAAGTAAAGGCCGGTGTAGCAAATAATGTGTGTCCTTTAAAAGCCAAAAAACGCGCACGTTTTAAAATTTGCAACAATAAGTTTTCGGCAGCTAATACGGTTTTATGCAAATACACTTGCCAGTACATTAACCTGCGGGCCGTTATAAATTTTTCGACAGAGTAAATGCCCTTTTGTTCAACCACTAATGTATCATTATACACATCCAACATTTTTATTATTCTATCGCTGCTAACCACACCTTCGGTTACACCGGTAAAAAAACTATCGCGGTTCAAATAATCGAGCCTATCCATATCCAACTGACCCGATACCAACTGATGCAAAAATTTTTTTGGATATACATCCATAAAAATATCCATAGCCATCTGAAGTTTGCCGTTATGCAAAAGGTTTAAATGCTGCATAAAACGTAACGACAACCACTCATGCTGTACACCTTGTACGATGGCATTTTCGAGGGCATGCGAAAACGGACCATGTCCCATATCATGCAAAAGCACAGCAATTATCAGGGCTTCGGCCTCATCATCATTTATCGCCACACCTTTACTGCGTAATGTTTCAATAGCCTGCATGGTTAAATGCATGGCGCCCAATGCATGATGAAAACGCGTATGCAATGCACCCGGATATACATAATGTGTAAGCCCCAATTGTTTGATATTGCGCAAACGCTGAAAAAACGGATGGGCAATTAAAGCCGCTACCAATGGTGTAGGTATGGTAATAAAACCATACACAGGGTCGTTATATATTTTTTGTTTACTCACAGCCTGCAAAGCTAATAACTAGTAAATGCCAAATACATGTATGATTTTATGTTGTTGATGTTATATTTTTATCAAAACAAAATATGTAACGGCTGCATTACGTAGTAAAACTTAGCTTAGCCGGTATCATAAATTACCAACTCAAAACAACACATAAATATGACTGATAAACCAAGCATACTTTGGGCCGATGATGAAATTGATTTATTAAAGCCCCATTTACTTTTTTTAAATGATAAAGGTTATGATGTAACCACCGTAAATAATGGTGACGATGCCCTTGAAAAAATTAAACAACAAGAATTTGATATTGTGTTGTTAGACGAAAACATGCCTGGTATATCGGGCCTCGAAACCTTGGTGCAACTTAAAAACATTAAGCCACACCTGCCGGTAATTATGATTACCAAAAGCGAGGAAGAAACCATTATGGAAGATGCCATTGGCGGTAAAATTGCCGATTATCTGATTAAGCCCGTAAACCCCAATCAGATATTGCTATCGCTTAAAAAGAATTTAGATAACAAACGTTTGATAAGCGAAAAAACCAATTCGAAATATCAGCAAGAGTTCAGGCAGATAAGTATGACCTTAGGAGATAAACTTAACTGGCAAGCCTGGACCGATGTATATAGAAAATTGGTGTACTGGGAGTTGGAATTAGAAAAAACACAAGACAGCGGCATGTATGAAATACTTACCAGTCAAAAAGAAGAAGCCAATATGATGTTTAGCCGTTTTGTAGAAAACAACTATTTTAACTGGATAAAAAATAACGAAACAGCCCCTACCCTATCGCATCAGCTTTTTAAGAAAAAAGTTTTTCCGTTGTTGGATCAAAGCGATGAACCCGTATTTTTTTTACTGATAGATAATTTACGTTATGATCAATGGAAAATAATTGAACCCGTTATTAGCGAATACTTTCGGGTGTTAGAAGAAGATACCTATTGCAGCATTTTACCCACAGCCACACAATATGCGCGCAATGCCATATTTGCCGGCTTATTGCCTGTTGATATTGAAAAACGATTTCCGAAACTGTGGCTGAACGATGAAGAAGAAGGTGGAAAAAATTTGCATGAAAAAGAATTTTTAGCCGACCAGTTGCAACGCCACCGCAAGCCCTGTACCTATACTTACACCAAGGTAACCAATATAAATGCAGGCCGCGATATGGTAGAAAACATACACAATATGTTTCAACATAAGCTTAATGTAATTGTATATAATTTTGTAGATATGCTAAGCCATGCACGCACCGAAATGGAAGTAATACGCGAGCTTGCAGACGATGAAAAAGGCTACCGAAGCATTACCCTATCGTGGATACAAAACTCACCATTAATGGAGGCTATTAAAAAAATAGCCGAACGTAAATGCAAGTTGATAATAACTACCGACCATGGCACCATTAAAGTAAAGCAACCGGTAAAAATTGTAGGCGATAAAAATACCAATACCAACTTGCGCTATAAAAACGGCAAAAGTTTAAGTTACGATAAACGCGAAGTTTTTGAAGTTAAAAACCCTACCGATGCAGGCCTGCCTAAAACCCACTTAAGCACTGCTTATGCATTTGCAAAAAAGGATGATTTTTTTGCATACCCCAATAACTACAATCACTATGTAACTTATTACCGCAATACGTTTCAACACGGAGGCATATCGCCCGAAGAAATGATTGTGCCAGTAATTACCTTGCTTAGTAAGGTGTAAGTTAAATGTTTCAAACTTTTTAATACTGCCTTTTAGTTTAACCAATAATAAATTAATGGTGTTTGAAAGATAATATCAAATTAAAAAAATATCGTTATATATTTTAAAAAGGCAAAAAATTATTTTAAGTAGTTTGTCGAAACTTTTCATCATGAAAAGGGCACAGGACTTTCGTTGTGAATAGCTTTTAGAATGTATCTTTGAAATAGAGCTAACAACCTGTTATGCGATGTGGCTTTCATTCAGACGGTTGTGAATAGCTTTTAGAATGTATCTTTGAAATAGAGCTAACAACCCAGTTCGAGGGATATAGAATGCGAATTATGTTGTGAATAGCTTTTAGAATGTATCTTTGAAATAGAGCTAACAACCCATTTTCATTTCCCTTACTTGCGTTACATGTTGTGAATAGCTTTTAGAATGTATCTTTGAAATAGAGCTAACAACTAGCGACCAATTTAAAGCGTACAACGAATTGTTGTGAATAGCTTTTAGAATGTATCTTTGAAATAGAGCTAACAACTTTTTTGTTTTTTCATTTGGATAAATTTATGTTGTGAATAGCTTTTAGAATGTATCTTTGAAATAGAGCTATCAACACCGGGCAAGTAGTATTAACCACAGCAGCAGTTGTGAATAGCTTTTAGAATGTATCTTTGAAATAGAGCTAACAACAAAAATTGCCAAATATTGCGTGCTGTTTCTGTTGTGAATAGCTTTTAGAATGTATCTTTGAAATAGAGCTAACAACATAATAAATTAGAAATGTTTACACTCCAAGTTGTGAATAGCTTTTAGAATGTATCTTTGAAATAGAGCTAACAACTCAAGCTTCTGCTCCTGCGGTTACCGATTGTTGTGAATAGCTTTTAGAATGTATCTTTGAAATAGAGCTAACAACCCCTACGTATTTATCGGCAAACATGGCCTTGTTGTGAATAGCTTTTAGAATGTATCTTTGAAATAGAGCTAACAACTGAATGTGTAAAAACTCATTACGAAACGGTGTTGTGAATAGCTTTTAGAATGTATCTTTGAAATAGAGCTAACAACGGCTGCACTCTATGTACGGAAATGCTATGTGTTGTGAATAGCTTTTAGAATGTATCTTTGAAATAGAGCTAACAACTTAGGCATGTTTGTAGATATACTGATTAATGTTGTGAATAGCTTTTAGAATGTATCTTTGAAATAGAGCTAACAACACAAACAGGCGCTTATCATTAACGATTGTGTTGTGAATAGCTTTTAGAATGTATCTTTGAAATAGAGCTAACAACGTAACCGTTACCATATAAAAACCGGTGTAAGTTGTGAATAGCTTTTAGAATGTATCTTTGAAATAGAGCTAACAACGGTTGAGGGTTAACGGGGGGCGGGGGCTCGGTTGTGAATAGCTTTTAGAATGTATCTTTGAAATAGAGCTAACAACGCTTTGATGTAACTTACACTACACGTTGTGGTTGTGAATAGCTTTTAGAATGTATCTTTGAAATAGAGCTAACAACCCTGCTCTTGTAAATGCTTTTCAATAGGTGGTTGTGAATAGCTTTTAGAATGTATCTTTGAAATAGAGCTAACAACAAGCTGCACTAAAACCTGTAATATCAATCTGTTGTGAATAGCTTTTAGAATGTATCTTTGAAATAGAGCTAACAAC
>JAEUTH010000034.1 GCA_016788165.1 Bacteroidia bacterium
GGGCAACAGCAAAACTTTCTTCGCTGTAGCTGCTGCCGTAGGTATGTGTCCACAGGGTATCGCCTGCGGCATTGAGTTTAATCAGTAAAATGTCTTTGGTATTGTTGTCGTTGGTGGTAATGCCGCCAACAATAAAACCACTGTCAAAAGTTTTTGAAACCGAAAAGCCTGCATCGTAAGCGGGTGTGCCGTATTGCTGTGTCCATAAAGGGCTTTGGCCTTGCAGTTGCATTGCCATCAGTATCAAAATAAGTAAAATATTACTTGCACAACTGCTGATTTTTGTTGTGTGTGTGTGATTTTTTCATAATTACTACGTTTTTCATAAAAGATAAAATTAAAGGGTTAAGTGAAACTTGTTTTTGGAAGTGGTAAAGATAAAATAGGAGTTGAGAGTTGAAAGGGGGGTAAGTGGGATTAAGTTACGTTGAATATTGAAATGTTTTTGCCAATAAAAAACCGGCACAATACTGATGCCGGCTTTCAAAATTCAAAAGTTGATGTGTTTACTCCTTAATAAATTTTAGTATAGTAGTACCGTTAGCTGTTACACATTCGATAAAATAAACACCGGCAGCTAAGCTTTGTATTGCTAATGGAGTTTTATACGATAATGCCGAAACCACATCGTTATGTTGCATAACTTCCTTACCGGTTACATCTTTAATTGAAACACTTAGTTTACCGATTACAGTAGCTGCATTAAGTTGCAGTAATACATAATTGCTTGCAGGGTTGGGTTGCACACTTATGTTAATTGGGTTTTCGTTAATACCTGCATTGGTTATACAAACAATATTTGATTGCACACTACAGCCTGCAGCATCGGTTATAGTAACCTGATAACATCCATTGCTTGTAGCATTTTTAATGTAAAAACTACCGGTTGTTGGGGTGCCGTCTAAAGTCCAGCTATACGTATAAGTGCCCGATGCCAAACTGCAATAAAGTGTTGAACCAACTGCCGTTAATACCGCTGCTGGACTAACAGCGCTATTGTAAACGTTTATATACGAAGTAGAAGAAATACCACAATCGCCTGTTGCAAAAAAGCTTAGCGTAAAATAGCCGGTATCGGTAACTCCGGGTGTGTACGTAGTGGTAAGGGCATTAATATTGGTAAAAGTACCGCTGCCACCGCCCCAGCTAATGCTGCTGTAATTACCTGTTACCGTAGCGTTTAAATTGATGGAGCCGGCATTACAGTTTATAATGTCGTTACCGGCATTGGCAAACAATGACGATACCAAAGCCTGACAACCATAATTAGCGTATGTAGGCGTACCGGCATTATCAAATACAACAATGGCTCCGTCATTAATAATTGAACTGCCGCCAATGCCACCATTTTGATTTACCAGTATGGTTCTGTCGTAGGTAACCGAATCTAAACAACCGGCAGGTGCAGCAAAACTTAAGGTTAAAGTACGCAAACCGGCAGTGGTGCTATAATTGGCAAAATGCCCGTTGGTATTACCTGCACATTGAAATATGATTAACAGCGTGTCGTTCAGGTTTGCAAATGAGTTTGCTGTAGTACTAAAATTAACACTGCTTACCAAAAGTACTTTGGCGTTGGCAGGTAAAATGCCACCAACAGGTTCGAGCAGTAAGCCACAACCGGCAATGCCTTGATTTAATGAATCAACTTTAGCAGCGGTATTCGCATCCTGGCAAATTCCTTTAAAGGTATTGTTGCTGTTGGGCCAGCTTACCGTTAAGTCGGCAGTGTTTAGTGCACTGTTACCTATGGTAAAACGTACCATTTCGTTTTCGCCTTCGGGTGCGCCACAAGCATCCACTAAAATGCTGTTAATTTCGAAACAGTTTTGTGCCAGGGTTGTAAAGCTTCCGAACACAAAAGCCAATAATGATAATTTAAAGATGTAGTTTTTAATCATTTTAATATAGGTTTTATTGTAATAAACTTAAATGGTAGCGATGCATAACGCAAATGATGTAGGTAGGTTAGGCAGCTTTTGATTTTATAAATTTTAACGACTAAGGCAGTTACAAACTAAAAATCTAAAAGCAGATGCAATCATTTTGATACACCTGCATTTAGTTTTGCCATGGGTTGTTATTGCCGGATATACAACTTGTTGATTATAGCTTAGGCTAAAACAGCATCTAAAAGTATATTGGTATTTAAAAGTTTTGATATGGGGCAATTGGTTTTTGCTTCGTTTGCACAGGTTAAAAACTGCTCGGCCGAAATACCCGGTACTACAGCGCGTACCGTAAGTGCCGATGTGGTTATTGCACCTGCATCTAACGTAATTGCGCAAGTTGTATCAATACTGGTAGGTGTATAACCTGCAGCGCCCAAAACAAAACTAAGTTTCATCGAAAAGCAGCCGGCATGAGCAGCGGCAATTAACTCTTCGGGATTGGTGCCTGTGCCTTCTTCGAAACGACTGTGATATGAATATTGATTGTTGTTTAAAACACCTGATTGTGTTGACACTTTGCCTGTGCCTTCTTTACCCGATCCCATCCAATTTGCTGTTGCTTTACGTACCATAATTTTTTTGATTTTTAAAATTTAAGTAAATTGTATTTTATAAGATTTGCCAAAGAAAAGCAATAAAATGGCGTTGCATATTAATTACATTCAAAAATTAACTTTGCCGCCTGATGTCTTAATAATTTCACATCAAATTATTAATATTTCATTACATTATAGTACACTTAAATTTAGACAAGCATAAGCTTGGCACCATTTTAAAATGACAACTGAAAACGCACCCATATTAAAAGTAGGCATAAGCATTGGCGATACCAATGGCATTGGCTTCGAAGTTATTATGAAAACCTTTAGCGATAGCCGCATGCATCAAATTTGTACGCCCGTAGTATATGGCTCGGCCAAAACAGCCAGCTTCCAACGCAAAGCATTAAACCAACCCGATTTTGCATATCAAACCATTAAAAGTAATGCCGATATAATTGACAGAAAAATTAACCTGATTAACCTGTGGGACGAAGAAATTAAAACTGATTTTGGTGTGGCTAATGATATTGGAGGCAAGTATGCTTTTAAATCGCTGCAAGCCGCTGTAACCGATGTTAAGCAGCAATTGGTTGATGTACTGGTAACAGCACCCATCAATAAAAAAAACATACAACAAGAGGGTTTTAATTTTGCCGGCCATACCGAGTATTTGGCGCAGGAAACGCAAAGCAAAAATTATTGTATGATGTTGGTAAGCGATGCCATGCGTATTGCATTTGTTACAGGACACGTGCCATTGCATAAAGTAGCCACTCAAATTACAACCGATACCATAATTGCGAAGTTACGTGTAATGCATGAATCGTTGAAACGGGATTTTGGCATTCGCAAGCCACGCATAGCCGTTTTAGGTTTAAATCCACATGCCGGTGACGATGGTTTAATTGGCAATGAAGAAAACAACATAATAACACCGGCCATAAACGAAGCGCGCCATGCAGGATTTTTATTAGCAGGGCCCTTTAGTGCCGATGGTTTTTTTGGTGCCGGGCAACATCAAAAATTTGACGGCATATTAAGCATGTACCACGATCAAGGGCTTATACCCTTTAAGGCACTTTCGTTTAGCAGTGGTGTAAACTTTACAGCAGGCTTGCCTATTGTACGTACCTCGCCCGACCATGGTACAGGTTACGACATTGCAGGTAAGGGCATTGCCAGCGAGTCATCATTTCGCGAAGCGGTTTATCTGGCTATGGATATTTATAACCAACGGGCTAACTATGATGAAATAAATGCCAACCCTTTGCAAATAAGCAAGAAACATAACGAACGATAAATTTTAATGCATTGATAGCAATACAGGATACTTTAGTAAGTGAGCATCTGCTCGAAAAACAGTTTGTATGCGATTTGGAAAAATGTAAAGGCGCATGCTGTGTGGCAGGTGTAAGTGGCGCGCCTTTAAATGAAGATGAGTTACCACAACTGGATGCTATTTATGAATCTGTAAAACCGTACCTAACCGAACGCGGCATAGCAGCTATTGAAGCGCAAGGGCGTTACTTAGTTGATGCCGATGGTGAGTATGTAACGCCACTCATAAACGAAGTAGAGGAATGTGCCTACACCATATACAATGAAAAGGGCATTGCAATGTGTGGTATTGAAAAAGCGTACAATGAAAAAAAAATAAATTGGCAAAAACCCATTTCATGCCATTTGTATCCGGTACGTATAACGAAGTATAAAGCATACGATGCCGTTAATTATGAAAAATGGAGTGTATGCAAACCCGCTTGCAAACTGGGCGAAACATTACAGGTGCCGGTTTATAAATTTTTAGCCAATGCACTTACACGCAAGTATGGCAAAGACTGGTACGATGAGTTATGCCATGTAGCCAATCATTACAACGGACGAAAATAAAACAGGCGTTTTACTCACCGCTTTCGTTTACGGTTTGTGGAAGTTTTATCTTATCAACTTTGGTGAGGCCTTCCAGCACTTCGATGTTTATACCATCGCTTAAACCGGTTTTGATATAACGTTTTTCAAATACTTGTGGTGCCTTTTCTACTTCAATAAAAGCACTATCGTTACTAAAGTTTATTACACTTTCAGGTATTGACAGCACACTGTCTTTTTGTTCTAAAATAATATCGGCATTGCCGCTGTAACCTGCACGTAAAAATGCCGAAGTATCTAACTCAATAGCAGCTTTAATTTGAAATTGAATGGCTCCGTTTTCGGTAACGCCTTTAGGCGCAATGTATTCGAGCTTGGCTTTAAATTTTTTACTGTCAATGGCACCAATTGTTAGCACTAAGTCCATACCGGTTTTTATTTTTCCAACTTCGCTTTCATCTACCTTACCGTCAAAAATCATTTCGCCCATATCGGCTACCGATGCAATGGTGGTTCCTTCATTAAAGTTATTAGCTTCAATAACAGAGCTTCCTTCTTTAACAGGCACATCTAACAACATACCGGTAATGGTTGATCGGATTAAAGTGTTGGTGGCTTGCCCACTGCGTTTAGCCACACCGTTTTTAATTAACTGTAAATTGCTTTCAGCACTTTCAAGTTCTTCTTTGCTGTTTTTAAGTGCTACTTCAAAACGTTGCAAATCGGCCTTGGGCACTACACCCTGATCAAACAATGCTTTGTTACGGTCAAAATCAAGTTTTGCATTATCAAATGCAATATTGGCGCGGTTAAGTCTCGATTCGGCTTCGTTTAAATTAATCATATTAGGTATTATCCGAACCTGTGCAATTATATCGCCTGCTTTAACCATTTTACCTGCAAGCACAAACACTTTTTCTACTATACCTGATACCTGCGGTTTAATAAAAATTTCTTTGCGGGGCGTGATGCTGCCTGTTGCAACAGTTTTTTTAGCAATGGAAATTACGGTAGCCGATGTGGTTTTAAATACTTCGGGTGGCTTTTGCGACTTAGCATACAGATAATAAAAGCCACCTATAAAACTGCCTATCAGTAAAGCAAGAAGTAGTATTTTAAAAAACTTTTTCATGGTTATTGGGATGTGATGTATAAGATGTTTTTAATAGGGTTTGTTACAAATTCAAAACTATTTACTCGGCCCGCAGGGCATCAACCGGACTTATGGCCACAGCTCTTTTTGCAGGTATTAAACCTGCAAATGCACCAGCCACAATTAAAATGAGTAAAGCAATTATGGCTACATACATTTTTACTTCGGGGTTTACAAACATGCTGTTTTCGTCTTTGGGTAAATTGGTTGATAGGGTTTCGATTAATGCAATGCCAGAAACTAAACCCAAGTAACCGGCAAGGGTGGTAAGGAAAACAGACTCGAGCATAAGCTGGCTTATAATTTCGAATGGTGTAGCTCCTAAGGCGCGTTTTATACCAATTTCTTTGGTGCGCTCTTTAACCACAATAAGCATTATGTTGCTAACGCCAATTACGCCTGCTATAAGTGTACCCAAACCTACAATCCACACCAGTGTGCTTATACCTGCAAATAAACCTGTTAGCTTATTAAACTCTTTTTCCATGTTCCAATGGCCAATAGCTCTTTCATCATCGGGTGCAACCAAATGGCGCTCTTTAAGCAGCTTAATTACTTTTTCTTCGGCTAACGATGCAGGCACATCGGCTTTTGAGGTAATGGCAAACCAACCAACCCTATCGCCAAAATTAAAGGCGCTTTGAAAAGTAGTAAAAGGCAAATCAATACGCTCGCTCATCTCTTGTGCCTGCTCGCCTGCACCTGAAGTTTGTGTTAACCCAATAACTTTAAAGTACACACCATTAATGCGGATGTATTGCCCAATGGGATTTTCGTTTTTTAAAAATAATACTTCGTAAACGCGCTGACCGATGACTGCCACCTTGCGTTTTTCTTTAATATCCAAGTCGTTTAAAAAGCGTCCGTTTGCAATTTTAATTGAGTTGATTTTTTGTATCACAGGATAGTTGGCATTTACAGCAAAACCACCGGTACGTAAGCCTCGTACTACATTATTTACACCCTGGTAATCGCCTAATTGATTTTGTGGAGCAACGGTTTCAACTTCGGGAATGTTGTGTGCTATGGCATTTGCATCGGCCAGGTTAAACTCAAAGATGCGACCGGGTTTCATGCCTTTATAGGCTTTGGAAGTTTTTTGTGTCCACACAAAAAAACTATTGGTGGCTGTGCCTTCAAACCCTTGAGTTATACCATTGCTCAACCCTGCCCCTGAGCCTAACATGATTACCAGCATAAAAATACCCCAAAACACACCTAAAGCTGTTAGGAAAGTACGGAGCTTGTTTTTTTTAATGGCGGCAAATATTTCTTGCCAGTTGTCTTTATCAAACATAGTGTTGTGGGTTTAATTAAGTTTGATGTTATTATTCGTCACGCAAAGCTACTATCGGTTGAATTTTTGCTGCACGCATAGCAGGCACTAAACCGGCAATAGCACCACAAATAACCAAAAGCAGTGTTGCATATAATGCAATGTTTATGTTTACTTCAGGCTTACGGAAAAAATCGCTGGGCGGCATGTAGTTATTTGCAAGTTCAAGTAAGGCAACACCTGTAAACAAGCCTGCAAAACCAGCAATGGCCGTTATAAAAATGGCTTCCTGTACAATTAGTGTAATAATGCTTACGGGTGTAGCGCCTAATGCTTTTCTGATGCCAATTTCTTTGGTACGCTCGGTAACCACTATCATCATGATATTACTTACACCCACAATGCCGGCAAACAGCGTACCTACACCTATTACGGCTACAAACCACTTTATGCCATCTAACATACCCATTACACGTACATAGTTTTGATTGTTGTTCCACACATTTATGGCACGTTGGTCTTTGGGGTCGAAATGATGTTTTTTAGCAAGCATGGCTCGTATTTCATCGCACATTTGCATGCTGCGTGCTAAGGATACATTGCCTGTTGAAACCCAAATAGTACCTAATTTGTTTTGACCATTGTAAGCTCGTTGCGATGTGGTAACGGGTATATATATGCGATCTAAATCGCCACGGCCGGGGTCGGTAAATACACCCACTACTTTAAATGAAATACCCTCGGCATCAATAAATTTTCCAACAGGGTCTTCTTTTAAAAAAAGCGCATCGCGCACCGGATAGCCTATCACACACACTTTACGATTTTGTGCAATGTCAATATCATTAATAAACCTGCCCGAAATTAATTTTGCGTTTTCTAAGTCTTTATGGTCGGCAAAGGCACTGCGTACGGTAAAAGATAAATGTTGTTTGCCATAAGACAGTATGCGCTGATTACGTTCGCGGGCCGAACCTGATATCAGATCAACACCTTCGATTTTATTTTTCACATCATCAAAATCATCGTTTTTTAAAATTATTTCGCGGCCTGCTTGTAATCCCTGATAAGGCATGGTAGTGGTACCGCCATTTATCCAAATGGTATTTACAGCATCGCTTAAAAACTGATGTTCGGCACCGTTGCGTAAACCACGGCCTGCACCCAATAACACAATCAATATAAATATACCCCAGGCTACACTAAAGGCTGTTAAAAAAGTACGTAGCTTGTTTTTGCCGATGGTGTGAAATATTTCCTGCCATTTATCTAAATCAAACATGGTTTTGCGGTTTAGGGTTTTACATTACTCATTTACAATTAATCCATCTTTAATGCGAATAATACGGTGGGTGCGTTGTGCCACATCCAATTCATGTGTTACAATAATTACCGTTATGCCTTGCTTATTTACTTCGGTAAGTAAATCCATTACCTCATGCGATGTTTGCGAGTCTAGGGCACCGGTAGGCTCATCGGCTAAAATAATTTTGGGCTGTGTAATTAAAGCACGGGCTATGGCTACACGTTGTTTTTGTCCGCCACTCATTTCGCTGGGTAAATGATGTGCCCAATCGGCCAGGCCAACTTTATCAAGATAAGATAATGCAAGTGTATTGCGTTTTTTGCGGCTTACTTTCTGATAGTATAATGGCAGTGCTACGTTTTCGGCAGCATTCTTAAAAGCCACCAGATTAAACGATTGAAACACAAAACCAATCATCCGGTTGCGGTAATGTGCAGCCTTGCTTTCGCTGATGTTTTTTATAAGCGTGTCGGCTAAATAATAATCGCCAGTATCGTAATTATCCAAAATGCCTAATATGTTTAGCAACGTAGATTTGCCCGAACCCGATGCGCCCATAATTGAAACAAACTCACCTTCTTTTATCTCTAAATCTATGCCTTTTAATACCTGCATACTGGTATTGGCAATAGTGTATGATTTGGTTATGTTGTTTATTTTAATCATAAGTTTAGGCTGTGAGGATTATCAAAACTAAGACTTGGTTTTGGCATTAGAAGTTAACAATTGTTAACTGCTATGTGGCATTGCATAGCTTTAACAAACCTTTGTGACGTGCAACGGCTTAATTAGTTACAACCTTTATTACGCTATGTACATTTTGGCTTTTATCCGGTTGCAAATGTTTAGGGTATAGTTCAATGACATGATGTAGTAACCGTTGGTTTTAGTTTTGTAACAGTTACTATAAATGACAAAAGGCTGTTCCATTGGAACAGCCTTTTGTATAGCAAAACAAAAAATAGTTTAGCGTATCACTTGCATGGTTTTAGCCTGTGTAGGTTTGCCATCAACCATTAAGCGGTATGAATATAAACCGGCATTTAAATTTTGCGTGTTCAGTTTTACTTCAGTGCTTTGTTTGTTAACAGCTTGCTCTAACACAACACGGCCCGTAAAATCAGTAACCTGTAAGGTTGCATCATGTAACAGATTACTTACCGGAATAATTACGTTTTGATTAGCAGGGTTAGGATAGTTTTGACCTATATTTAAAGCCAACATGGCTGCATCAAATTCTTCGGTGCTGGTTAAGTTATCAAACCAATCGTAAGCGCGTTTTATTATTTCGTTTTTAATGGCCGTACTTCCTACCATCTCTAATCCATAACCCAAATAAACTGTTTTGTAAATTCCATTGGTTGCACGCACAGCGCCTTTTTTTGCAGTACCGGCTCCATAGTAAGAAATAACGGCACCATTACCGGTGGCATTTATCTCTTCAGGATAAAAATAAGTGCCACCATAATAGTTTATCAGCGTACTGTTTGGTGTACCGCCAAAAATTACATCGCCTGCATTAAAGTTTAATGCTACGTTAGCCGATGTGGTTCCATCGTTTACAAATGAAGCGTTTAAGTAATTGGTAAAAAATGCTTGCGTAGCCGGTGTTCCATAGCCGCTTGACGGGTCAAAAGTTTCCCAGGCAATATCCTGACCCGAAATAAACAAACGGCCGCCATTATCTAACATTAATGCAAGTTTGGTTACCAAATCATCAGTAAGAGAGGGGAATGTCCAGCCCACATTGAAAAACACTTTATGTAAAGTATTTAAAGCGCCTGCATCGGCAACTTTAAGTGCAACTATTTCATTGGTTACGGCATAGGTTGAGCAGTTTGCAAAGTTTAATCCGTTTTCAAAATCAATACTCCAGTTTGATGCATTACCACCCGAACCATCGCCCAAGCCTGATGAGTTGTTTACCAACAAAGTAGTAACACCTTCAATTACATAAACCGTATAAAACATAGCAGGGGCGGTTGGATTGGTAACCGATGTAATTGTAAGTGTGTATTCGGCAAGGCCGGGTGTGCCACCGGGCGTAACTTCAATATCAGCGTTTATGGTTGAACCTGCAGTAAGCGTTAGCGTTGTGGGTGCAGTGTAAGTGGTGCCGTTTGCTTTAAAGTTAGCAGTCCAGTTGGCGGGGGCATTAGCTGCACTAAGCGTAAACAAAAAATCTTCAGATGCATTGCCGGTATTGCCAACCACACCGCTAAACGATGAAACCAAACCCACAGCGCCTTGCGCAGCAACTACAGCAGGCCCTACTAAACTTGCATTAACGGCAGGGTCCCAGCTAGCGCCACTGTTGTAAATTTCTTTTGTATTATCGTTTTGAACAAAGGCAATAGCTGCAAGTTCGGTATTGTTCCATATAGCATCTTCAACTACATTAAAAGTATAAGTAGCCGATGCACCTGCTGTAGGTATGGTTATAGCTGTTCCATTGGCATCGGGTAACATTTTACGCATAACGTTGGGGAAATACGTTTCGCCATTATTACCCGGAGGGTTTGTGTAATTGATGTTACGTTCGATAACAGCCACATGTAAAACGTCATTACCACCTCCGGTTAAATTACCAACGTTGGTTATGGTAACTGTAATGTCGCGGTTATTGCCGTTATCTACTTGCGTAACATTAACTTTTAATGGGCTGGTTGCTGATATTTGGTTGTCAATATCAGCCTGAGTAAAGCCACCGGGTTGTGCAGTTTTCGCATTACCCATTAAAGTGATTGATGGAACGCCACTAACATTATAATAGGTTACACGGTTGGCAACCTCGGTAGGGTTGTGTGCATTCATAGGGTCAACACCGGGCCAACTGGTGTGATAGCTGATGTGATGTACCGTTACCGGGTTGGCATCTAAAATTGAAGATTGAAACCCGGGGTTTTGCGTTGCACATGGGCCACAACTGGCTTGTGTAAAATGTTCGAAAATGGGATACTTGAATGCTTGCGCATTTACAGTTGCGTTTAAACAAGCCAGTGCTACAATTGATAAACTTAGTTGAGATAATTTTTTAATCATGAGGGATTTTTTTAATGTATTGAAATATTATTTAACGCGTAAAAATTTTCGGGTAAGGGTTCTGTCAGTAGTCTCTAAACGACAAAAGTAAATGCCTTGTGGTAATGCATCGGCTTGCCATTCGATAATATGTTCTCCGCTTTTTAAAGTTTCGTTTATTAATGTTTGGCATAACCTACCGCTAAAATCAAGTATGGTAAGTTTTGTATGCGCTTGCGCACTTAAACCAAATTTAATGGTTGCATTAGATTTATAAGCAGGTGGATTAATTTCTAAAAAGGCATTTGCATTATAGTCAATTATGCTGCTGGTGCCTGTAACGTTTAATACACCGGCCATTGTGGGTGCATGTGGTGTACATACGTAATTATACGTACCGGCATGGGTTAGCACATATTCATACGACAAATTGTTACTGTTTATTGGAGCATCCCAGGTAACAGCACCCGATGGTAGTGAGGTGCCATTGGTGCCATCGCATGTGGTGGTATGCGTGTCCGATACACGCACCCAGCGTATGGTATCGCCTACGGTTGCACTTACGGTTTGTGGCGTAAACGAGAAATTACTTACTGCAACTGTAATTTTAGTTGCTTGGGCTTGCATTGCCATTA
>JAEUTH010000001.1 GCA_016788165.1 Bacteroidia bacterium
TTTTTCGGCATGTGCTATCAATCGTTCCGTTGCATCTTCATTCCTGTCAAGTAAAACATCTTCAACCAGTACCAATAAATCTTTCTCAATTTCATCATACACTATAAGTTGCGATGGGTTTACTATGCCCATATCCATACCATGCGCTATGGCATGATATAAAAATGCTGCATGTATAGCTTCGCGTACATGATCGTTACCACGGAACGAGAACGACACATTACTTACACCACCCGAAACTTTTGCATAAGGCAAGTTTTCTTTAATCCATTTGGTGGCTTCAAAATAACTAATGGCATTTTTGCGGTGCTCCTCCATGCCTGTAGCTATGGGAAAAATATTGGGATCGAAAATGATGTCGGCAGCCGGAAAATTTATTTTATCTACCAGTATATCATAGGCACGTTTTGCTATTTCTATTCTTCGTGGTGTGGTATCGGCCTGGCCCTGCTCGTCAAACAGCATTACAATAACGGCTGCACCATACTTTTTTATAATGTTTGCTTCGTTTATAAATTGCGTTTCGCCACCCTTTAATGAAATGGAGTTAACAATGCCTTTGCCCTGCAAACATTTTAAGCCCGCTTCAATAGCTTCGAACTTACTGGAATCTATCATTACTGGCACTTTCGAAATGTCGGGTTCAGAAGCTATCAGGTTTAAAAATTTAGTCATGGCCTGATTGGCATCTAACATGCCTTCGTCCATATTAATATCAATTGCTTGCGCACCTCCTTCAACTTGTTGCCTTGCTATGCTTAATGCTTCTTCGTATTTATCATCTTTAATTAAGCGCAAAAATTTTTTGCTGCCGGTTACATTGGTGCGCTCGCCTACATTTAAAAAATTACTGTCGGGCCTGAAGGTTAAAGCTTCTAAGCCGCTTAGTCGTAAATATTTTTCGATTACAGGTATTTTCCGGGGTTTATATTTTTGTGCATGTTGTGCAATGTGCTTAATATGTTCGGGTGTGGTACCACAGCAACCCCCTACAATATTTATGAAACCACTTTGCAAAAAATCATCAATCTGCTCACACATTTGATGTGGTGTTTCATCATACTCGCCAAACTGATTGGGCAAGCCGGCATTGGGGTATGCACTAATAAAAAACGGTGCCTTTTCGCTTAGTTCTTCCAAATACGGCCGCATTTCTTTTGCGCCTAGTGCACAATTTAGTCCCACACTTAATAAATCAATATGTGCCACAGCGTTTAGAAATGCCTCTACGGTTTGGCCACTTAGTGTACGGCCACTTGCATCGGTAATGGTGCCCGAAATCATTACAGGCAGTTGTTTGCCTTTTTGTTCGAACACGGTTTGCACAGCATAAAGTGCAGCTTTTGCATTCAGGGTATCGAAAATGGTTTCAACTAAAATTAAATCCACACCGCCATCAATCAAACCATTTAATTGCTCGGTATATGCTTCCACTACTTCATCCCATGTAACAGCACGATAGCCGGGGTCGTTTACGTTAGGCGAAAGTGATAATGTACGGTTGGTTGGGCCAACGGCACCGGCAACATATTTAGTAGCGTTGTTATCGGATTGGGCATTAGCGAACTTAGAAACAGCTTGCCTGGCAATTTTAGCGCTTTCATAGTTTAACTCATAAGCTAAAGATTCCATTTGATAATCGGCCAATGAAATTTTTTGTGCATTAAAGGTATTGGTTTCAATTATGTCGGCTCCGGCATTCAGGTACTCTAAATGAATAGCTTCAATAATTTGCGGCTGTGTAATAGAAAGCAAATCGTTGTTGCCTTTTAAGTCGCTTGCCCAATTGCTGAATCGCTGGCCACGGTAATCTGCTTCGTTAAGTTTGTATTGTTGAATCATGGTGCCCATTGCACCATCAATAATCAGTATGCGGTTTTTTAATTCGTTTTTAATGTTTTTCATAAATCCATTTTATTTGGTTGCCCTTATCATTTGCTTTTTTCCGTTTACACCAATCAGGTTTTCAACTGTAAATCCAATTTTTTCTAAAGTTCGTTTTACTTCGTCTGCAGCACAATAAGTAACTAAAATGGCAGCCGGGTTACATGCTTCATAAATTTTGTGCAACACTTCAAAGGTCCATAATTCGGGTTGTTGCATGGGCGAAAATGCATCGTAAAAAATTAAATCAAAGCTGTCTTCTAAATTAAGGTCAAGCATATCGGCTTGAATTTTATTCAAAACAAAATTATCAAAGGCAATATTTTCGTACCAGTTACTTTGAT
Source organism: Bacteroidia bacterium (assembly GCA_016788165.1). GTDB lineage: Bacteria > Bacteroidota > Bacteroidia > AKYH767-A > OLB10 > JAEUTH01. The sequence continues at coordinate 2,229 of JAEUTH010000001.1, forward strand.
GCATTTTATTAAATACAGGCTGTAAGGGTTTTTCTAAAATATCAAAGTAGTTAAGTTTATCCGTTATCGAAGCCGGCAGTGGATATGCTTCTACAGCCGTGTAATGAATTTGTTTTTGCGTAAGGCAGTTTTCACGATACGTGAGTATGGTATTAAGACCGGTGCCAAAACCCATCTCCAATATTTTTAGCTCTTTGCTACTTTGGTTTGCAAACAACAATCCGTTTTTTATAAAAACATGCCTGCTTTCATCTATGGTTCCCTGTAAATGATAAGGGTGGTTGCTTTGGCTTTTGCAAACCTCAAATATATCTTCCTTGGTAAGCACGGGCACGGCTGTTTCGTTTAAAGAGTTAGATTTGAAGATGTTGTTATCAATCATGTTGCTTACGCTTTTTATAATTAATGATTTTTAAATTGTAGCTTATAAGGCTCTGGTTTTCATAAAACACTTTGATATGGATAGGCTTAAAAAAAAATCTCTTCCGGTAAGCCGAAAGAGATTTTACTATAAGTTAATAAACCATAAAAATCATTTTCGACTTATCTGATATTGCACAAATGCAATACTGGAATTAGCACCTTTGGTAATACTGTGTATGTACCGTGGTTGCTATGGTTTCATTGGGCCTGTCCCTCCACCATTCTGGATAAGTATTTATAAAGAACTGCCGCAAATATAATGGCTTAAATAAGAAAATCAAATTGTCTGATTTTTAAATTTAATACTTCTACATTGGGCACCATTAAACAATTTATTGAATGAAAGCGTTATTAACTCACATTGCCTTTGTGCTGATTATGCCATGTTTAATGGCTCAAAATATTAAAGATGAAATTATCAACTACTCATATGCGCAACTGCCCTTGCAGCCATTAAACAGAGAAATAAAAAATTTCAATTCATATATTGAAGCACCTTACGAAGCAGAAAATAAAAAACAATTGGCTGCATACGAACAAAGTAAAGTGGATGCAAAGGTTGCTTATGATAAAGCCATGATTACCTATACGCAGCAATTAAAAGCAGCCGATGTACAGTATGCAAAAGATATGGAAGCATGGGAGAAAAAAAGTACAGGAAATAAAATTGTAGAAAAAACATTGTTGGGCGCCAACACAAAACCGGTTAAGCAAAGTGTATATCCGCCCGCGGCTCCTTATGTAGCGCCACCGGTTTTACGCAGCAGTTATGACTACACAACCTTAGCTAATACATACATTAACCTGGGAGGCTATGCACGCGATACGGCAAATGCTGTACAAATTATAGTAACGCTGTATGGTTTAGATTACACATTACCACGTCAGCAATCGGTTGTAAAAGACATGGTTCGCAGCGCCAATGGCCAAACACAATCATACAAAGCAACTTATTACTACACAGAGTTTAGTTACCGGCATCCGATGGCCGTTAAGGTGTATGACCCTGCCGGAAAAGAACTATTAATTGCTACACCGCAAGAGCTGAATAATTATAAAATTTATAAAACAGCAGAAAGCGAAAATCCACCAACCATTAACCAGGAGCTGCTAATAAAAACGTATGAAGAAAAAGTATTGCAAGACAATTTAACCTTTATCAATAAAATGGTTAACGATAAGTTTGGCTATGCTTTAGTAAACAGAAAAACCAACTTGTACTATGTAAAAAGCAAAGATGGTTTGTATGCCGATTTATTGCTTGCTTTTAACGAGGCTGATGCAGGATTAAAAACACTTGTTGCTGATGCGGCTACAGCCAAACCCAAAATTACCACTGCTATTCAAGCTTGGGAAAAAGCACTAACAGAATCAGAACCCACAAATAAAAAAGCAAGAATAGACAATGACGTTACCATTGCAATATGTTTTAATTTATTGGAAGGTTATTTTGCATTGGGAGATGTGTTCCATGCAGAAAACATCATTAAAAAAATGAATACGTTAGACCTGTCGGGCGATGAAAGAAAAACCAAGGTTGGCTATGAATTACTTTTTGCTGACTTTAAAAAAAGAATTGCATCACAAAATTAATTTATACTATATGAAAACAACACTTACACTAACAGCTTGTTTGCTGTTTAGTAATTTATTTGCGCAAGTAACCTTAACTGTAGGAAGCGATGCCAAAACAAACCTAATAAAAGAAAGTACGCCCTATTGCTTTCAAACAACAAGTTACAGCTACTTCGTTACCAAGTACTTTAAATCGGCCGAAATGCATTACAATGCAACTGTATTTGACAAAAATGGATTAACCGTATTTGATGATGAAATTAAAATACCCGGTGGCGTGTTTAATAACACGTATGGTATTGATGACATTGTTGTGCTGGGTAACGAAGCGTTTGCCCTTGTTGAACATTTAGATAAAGCTGCCGGTGCCAATACACTAACTGCACGCAAATTTGAAAGTGCCGGAAAAGTAGCTACTGCCGAAACAGCGTTAATGAAAATTCCGTTCGAAAAAATTATGAATTCGGGCTATAACTATGCTGCTGTTTCGCCTGATAATAAAACGATGGCTATAGTAGGCGAAATGCCTTTTAATAAAGAGCAACCTTGCATTTTAAAAATCAATTTATTTGATGCATCACTTAAAAACCTGCATACACAAGAGATAACCCTGCCGGGCGAAAACAAAAAGAATAAAGCATTTGAAGTATTGGTTAATAACAATGGCTTGGTTTACATTATAAAACGGAGCACTACCAAAAATGGCGAAATTGCACTAACTGCCTATGCATGCGATGTAACAAAAAACAATACAGTGAAAGAATTTGTGATTGAGCTTGCAGCACCTGAATACATATTGTCATATAAAAATGGTGTAGCCGATAATGGCCAGTTAGTTGTTGCCGGTTTAAGTTACAAACGTGCTACCATATCGGCCAATGAAACCAAAACCACAGGCACTTTTTATTTTACCAATACCGGTTTCGAAAAACCCGAAATGATGGTAGTGCCATTAACAACACCTATAGATAACCTTACAGCACGTAAATTAATTTTTAATGGCAACACCACTTTTTTAGCAGCCGAACAATATAAAGCCGAGCGCGAAACACAACCGCCCGGCACAACCGGTTTTGATTACAATTATAATTACACACATAAAAACGATTACATTATTGGCTTTGATAATACGGGCAACAGAAAATTTGAAATGCCATTAATGAAAGATTTTAAAGCACGCAATTTCGACCTGCAGCATTATGCCAATTACTTTGTTGTAAATAATAAGCTTACTGTTTTTTATAATGATGAAACCAAAAAATACATTCAAAACGATTATACCTACGGTTATTTATTGCCCACCATCGTACAAATAACCAATGATGGCTTAATGCAATCGCCCGTTGTTTTGCGCGATAAAATACGTTTGCCCCAGCAACAAATTTTGTATCCGGTTTATGGTGTACAAACAAGCGGCAATCAAATAAATATGTTGATGATTAACAGTAACTTCATGCAACTGTTAACTACAAAAATCGAGTAAACTTAAATCTTTGCTTTAGCATAAATAGCCTTGCAGTTTAAAGCTGCAAGGCTATTTTTTTGCGGCATCTTTAAAAGTTGCCATGTATAACAAATTGTAAAAACGCAAACTGATATTCATGTCTTTAAAGCGTTTAAACAAATATCATTAGCCCTTATACGTAAGTTAAAATAATAAGGAGAATGCACCGGCAGGTAATAGTGTTTTTACAAAAAAAGGGCTGCCTATTGGGCAGCCCTTTTTTGTAACTATAATTAATTATTAAAACTCAACCACAAATTCAACCCTGCGGTTTTCTTTTTTACCGGCAGTGGTTTTATTATCGGCAACGGGTTTTGTATCGCCATAGCCGGTAGCCGTCATACGGCCTGCATCAACACCTTTGGCAGTAAGATATTTTTTAACTGCATCGGCACGTTTTTGCGATAATATCATGTTTGATTCGGGCTTTCCAACATTATCGGTATGTCCATTTACCAATAATTTATACTCAGGATTATCAACCATAATTTTAGCAACCTGATCTAATATGCTGTAAGAGTTTTTGCGTATTACATCTTTGCCGGTTTCAAATTGTATGCCTTGCAATGCTTTGCGGAATACTTCTTTAACTTCGGCTTTAACCTCGGGACAACCTTTGTTGCTTGCAATACCTTTAACATCAGGGCATTTATCATCTTTATCTAAAACACCATCGCCATCACGGTCGGGGCAACCTTTATTGGCAGCAGGGCCTTTAACATCAGGACATAAATCTTCGCTGTCAATAATTCCATCGCCATCACGGTCGGGGCAGCCTGCAAACTCAACCAAACCTTTAACATCAGGGCATTTATCATCTTTATCAATTATGCGGTCGCCATCACGGTCGGGGCAGCCGTTTAAGTCAACCAAACCTGCATCATCAGGGCATGCATCAGCATCATCGGCTACGGTATCACCATCGCGGTCGGGGCAACCTTTGGCCGATGCAACACCTTTTACATCCGGACAAGCATCCGTAAAGTCAGCTATGCCATCACCATCACGGTCAATGGGGCAGCCTTCTTTATCAACCATTACACCACTTGGTGTACCCGGACATTTATCTTTTTTATCGGCAACGCCATCGTTATCGGCATCTTTGCTGCTACCTAAATTAAACGACAAACCAACGCTGTGGTGTAAGTACGAATCGTTGTTATTTCCTTTTTCGCCATCAACAGCTAAATCATCATCGCTATACATAAAAGTTTCCTGTATGGTAAGGTTTACCACATCCGACAAACGAATGTTGAAACCAGCACCGGCCGATGGCAATGCATGTTGTGTTTTCTTTTTGGGCAAGGTGTATTCATCACCAAAAACCATAATACCGGCTCCGGCAAAAAAGTAGGGGCGTATGCGGGCTTCTTCTTTTAAAAGTTTAAGTCTGAAGTGCAGGGCTCCGGTAATTAAATCGGCTCTGAAACGGTTACCAGCTTCTTCAACATAACCAATTTCGCCCATGGTACCTTGAATGCTTACATCAAAATGCGGGCTTAAAAAGCGCGAAACCGATAAACCACCATGGCCATAAAAAGCCTGCTCGAAATTGTAAAACCCCTGGCCTAAATCGCCATTATACTGGGTTGCGCCACCAAATACACCGATGTTCCATTTTTTGTCTTCGGTTTGTGCATGAATTTGCTGCAAAAAGAAAACCGCAAAAAGTGCGAGTAGAATTTTTTTCATAATAGATAGATTTTTAATTAAGAAACAATATGCAACAATAGTGCAAAGTTTGATTTGATTAAAATTATGATTTATAAATTTTCAGGTTGCTTATACACATTGTTTTAACTGATTGGTATTTCAATGTGTGTTTGTGTGCCCTGCCCGGGTTCTGACGTTATTAAAAACTTGCCACTTATTTTGTGAATGCGTTGCTCCATATTAAGCATGCCATTGCCAAAACGATTAATTGCATTTAAATCAAACCCTTTGCCGTGGTCGTTAAGTTTAATTGTTAACCAATGGGTATCGAGTGTTGCCTGAAAGCTGAACTTACCACTTTGTGCATGTTTTACGGCATTGTGCAAAGTTTCTTTAATTACTAAAAAGGTGTTTTCGCGTGCTTCGCTGGTGATATTGATATCTGGCACATATTCGGGCATTTGCATTCGAATCTCAATTTTATTTTTTGCAAGGTAGCGGTGGCAATAATCGTTTATATAGGTGAGCATGTTTTCTACGGTATCGTTTTTCGAATTCATACTCCAGATTATTTCGCGCATACGTGCAACAAGTTCATTCGCTTCGGTTGATACTTCGTCAGCCGTATTTTTTGAATCCTCATCGGTAATAAGTTCGCGCATTACGCCAGTCATCATGGCTATTGATGAAAGCCCTGCACCCAGGTCATCATGCAGGTCTTCGCTAATGCGATTGCGCTCGCGTTCGATGGCTAACAGTTTTTCTTGTTCGCGCAATTTTTCCCGTAAGCGCAACTGTGCAAAGTAGCGTATGATGTATATTAACAACACCAATAAAATTATAAAAGCTATTGCAAAAAACTCGTAGCTGCGCCAAAAGTTAGTGCCTATGGTAATTTGCAAAAGCGGATGTATATGTATTTGACCTGCCTCGGTAATAGTTTTTACCTGAAATATATAGGTGCCGGGGAAAAAATAGGATGCTCTGAATGGTGGTAACTCTCTGTAGCTTATTACTTCGTTAGGTTGTGCGTTTACCCAATTTTTATCAAAGCCGAATAAGCGGGCGTAATAGGTAATGGCATGTGTGGCATTACCGTGAAGCGATGCAAACTTTAAGTTGATTGTGTTTTGGTAGTAGGGAACTTTTATAATTTGATGTTGAAAGATGCTGCTGCGTATATCCTTAAATTGTTGCGTAGGATTACTAAGTATTGGAATATAATTTATTTCAGTTTCTGACACTTTTAAATTTGGAAGGATAATATTTTGCGGCCATTGTTTGGGGTTGATACAATTAAAGCCATTTTCGGTAAGTACCAGTAAGTTGCCGTTTGGCAAGTTTGCAAATTTGCCACCGCCATAGGTAAAACTATTCGAAAGCAAATCGTTATCATCATTTATTAAAACACTTTTTAATTTGCCGAATGGATAAAATAACATACCCACATTTTGGGCTGCTATCCAGACATTTTTATAAGCATCGGTTACAGCGCCTCTAATTTCGAAATCATTTAATTTTATCAGGGTATCGGCTGTATTGCTAACTGTATAAACATATAGGCCTTTATAAGTGCCAATCCACAATTGATTATTGCTTACCGTTAAACACGCAACTTGTTGGTTTTGCAAAGCTGCTAATGCATTATTTGTACAAGGTTGAGCAACGGTATCATTAAAATTTAATGTGTAAACACCGGCCTCTGCTGCAACGTAGTATGCATTATTGAAGTTAACCATTTCAACTGTTGGCAAATTAGCCTTGTTATATTTTATAGTACTTATATGGGTCCGATTCTTATTAAGTTTATAAAGCCCGTTAAAGCATCCAAAAAATAAACTGCTGTCGGCTGCCTTATAAATACAGGTGCTCATTTTAGTATTAATAACATTATCTATTAGTGCCTGAATGGGATTGTTTTTAAAAGCCGTAGTATCTACAATGTTGAATTTATCTGAAATGTATTTTTGCGGAATATGCTTAACGCCATTAAAAGTTGCCAGATACATATCATTATTATAATCGGTTTTTAAACTAAATATGCTTAAGCCGTCATTATACCTGAAACTAATTTTTTTACTAGTTCCGTTAAAACCTGCATAAATTATAGTATCACCGGGCATGGTTAGGTAAATACCACTATCGGTTTGATGTAATGCATCAGCATGATTGTATGCATTAATATCAGGCATTGATTTTATACCTATGGGCGCCTGTGTATTTTGATTATTTAATGATGTCATAAAAATTTTATCATCGCTAATACACCAAAGCCTGTTATACAAATCGCAGTATGTTGCATTTACATTGGTAATTTTTACTTCTTCCGAATTATAACACAACAATGGGTCATCATGTATAATTGTTGAATTGCCGTTGCTTACATTTAGAGTAAGCTTAACAGGCAATCGGTTTACAAAGCATAGCCATAAATTATGTGCATTATCAAACGCTAAATGCTTTACAACATAGTTACAAGACTTTGGCAGTTTTAACTGTTGGATAAACACTTTGTTGTCAGAAAATTTAGCTTCATAAATGGCTGTTTTGGTAACCAGGCTGTCCAATGCTACTGACAACATCCATGTTTTTGCCAAGCTATTATAAACGACATGCTGAATAAATACGTGTTTAGGCTTATCGACCCAAACAACATCTAAACTTTTTACAGCGGTATCGTTGGCTTGACGTAACAAATAAAACTTACCCTTTGCCGTAGCTAACCATAATCCATTTGTAGTTTGGTGTAATGCAACCATTTGTGAAGTTAAATGGTTTGTATCGTTTAGCACATGTGTTATCGGCCTTAGGTTATTATTTGTATCGCTTACCAGCAATCCATTTCTATAGGTAGCAAACATGGCATTACCTTGTAAATTAATGGCCGCAAACATGCTGAAAAACGGTTGCGAATCGGGCAGATGGCAATTAGTTACTAAGTGGGTTTGTGAGTTGTAATAATAAACTCCGCTTTGCGTGCACATCCATAAGTTATTTTTTTTATCAGATAGCAGTTTCCAGATTCTCTTATCCGATGGCTTGTATTTAGGATCTTCAATTTGGTTGAAGTTATAAAACCTATTGCCGTCAAACTGCTGTAAGCCCTCATCACCTCCCAACCAAATATAACCATCGGCCGATTGATGAATGGTATTGATGTAGGGCAAATTATACTGCTTAAATTTGTAGCATTGCTGGCCGTGCAAAAGGCTGCAAAACAGAAGCATCAGGAAAAGTATTAACAATCGATTCATGCAGGTAATAATAAAAAAAACCGGAGTAAATAACTACTCCGGTTCGATATCATATTGCTGTCCGTTATTACAATATCGGTTCAACTTCGCCACTACCATTTATAGGATCTAATGTGGCAGCTTGCACTGCCGAACAACGAGGGTCGTTATAGGGTGGGCACCTAGGTAGTTTGGCTGCAGCGGCAGTTGTGAACACACTTTCAAAAACATCTTTTAGCAACGAATGGCTTTGCGCATAGAATTGAATGGTTAACTGCGTTGGGGTTATTTTTTGCATTTGGTTATTGGCGAAATAATAAACGGTATCCTCACCTGATGGTTTAGCAGTATCATATACACCTCTAAAATATACTACCTTATTTCTACCTTTATCAATGGCAATAATCATTTGAACTGTATCGGTTAGACTGCTGTTTGCCAATTCAGTTAAGTCTTCTTTTGTAAATTCAAGGCCGGCAAAATTCGAATTACGAGCCATACCTGTTTGATAATCGTTAAAAATTTGTTTTACCGGAAAATACTGTGGAATCTGGGCTTTATCGTCTCTTTGCTTGCAAAAAAAGTTTTTGCAAGCAAAGAAACCAACAATAAATGCGATGATGGCAATAGCCAATAATTTTAAGTTTTGCATAAGTAGGTGGGTTTAAATGGTTAATTAATTAGTAACTTTTTGATACAATAAATTTTATTGTCATCAGGCCAAATATAAGTATGCAAATTAAAAATGCAAGACTTATTTACTAATATTTGGATAACGCTGTAGATGCAATGTTTTTACCATTTCGATTAGGGTGGCTTTAAACTGTTGCATATTTTGTTTTTCGGTTGCCGATATAAAAACACAGGGTGCATTTATTTTTGCCATCCACGATTTTTCGAAATCCACCCAGGTTTCGGCTGTTTCGTCATCATAAGTGCTTTGGTATGCATCCATTTTATTAAAAACCAAAAGTAAGGGCTTGTTGGCTGCCCCTATATCTACCAACGTTTGATTAACTACCTGTAAGTGCGCTTCGAAATGAGGTTGCGAAATATCTACTACGTGAATGAGTAAATCGGCTTCGCGTACTTCGTCTAAGGTTGATTTAAACGATTCGACCAAATCAACAGGCAACTTGCGTATAAAGCCTACGGTATCGCTTAACAAAAAAGGTATTTGATCGAGCACCACTTTACGCACCGTTGTATCGAGCGTTGCAAACAATTTATTTTCGGCAAAAACAGCGCTCTTGCTTAATGCATTCATAATGGTTGATTTACCAACATTGGTATAGCCCACCAAAGCTACACGCACCATATTGCCACGTGCTTTGCGTTGTGTTTGGTTTATCTTATCAATTTGAACCAATTTTTGTTTTAAAACACTGATGGTATATCGGATGTTACGCCTGTCGGTTTCAATTTCCGACTCGCCCGGGCCACGCATACCAATACCACCCCGTTGTTTTTCTAAATGGGTCCACATACGGGTTAACCGCGGCAACAAATATTGATACTGCGCCAATTGCACTTGTGTTTTTGCCTGTGCAGTACGTGCGCGTTTGGCAAAAATATCGAGTATTAGGGTGGTGCGGTCTAATATTTTGCACTTAATATCATGCTCCAGGTTACGCAACTGTGCCGGTGATAATTCATCATCAAAAATAACCAAATCAATTTTTTCGGCTATGATGTATGCAACCACTTCGGCAAGCTTGCCTTTGCCTACATAGGTGCGCTGATCGGGTGCATCGAGCTTTTGCAAAAACTGATACACTACCTGGGCACCTGCGGTTTCGGCCAAAAAAGTTAATTCATTTAAATAAGCTTCGGCTTGAGCCACATCGTCAGCTTTGCGCATTACGGCTACGAGTACAGCACGCTCGGCTTTTTGGTTTTTAGTTTGCAACAGTTAGTTATGGTTTAAAAAACATTACTTAATTGTTTGTGTATAAACTGCAACTGCCTGTATTTGTGCTGCACTTAATGTTTTTGCATAAGCCGGCATGGCATTTTTACCGCTATTAATTAAAGCTATGCGTTGGTCAAGTGTTAGAGGCGATAAGGTTAAATCTTTTGCGCCACTCAGCATCAATTTGCCATCGGCACCATGGCAACTTATGCAATAGGTTTCGTAAACCTCACGACCGTTATAAGAGGCAGTACCCGGTTTTTCTTCGGGCTTAAAAAATGCACTTTTGGTTTCGCTAACGCCATAAGCGTACATTAAAGCCATTAAACTTAATAACGCTAAATTTTTATTTTGCTTTTTAAAAGCGATAACTGCCAGTGGTATAGAAACAAAAACGGCAACAAGTTTTGCCCATAACCAATTACCACCATTGCCGGTGTTTATAGCCAAATAAACACCCGTTAGCAGAAACAAAGTGCTTATAATCATTTCGGGCACTTTTATTTTTGCCGAAAAAGTTTGCAGCACTGCTGTTTTGTTAAAAAACAAAAGACCTGTTTTAACTAAATAAATAAGTAAAAATAGCGATACCACTAAAGTGTGTGTATGCATAATGCCTGTGTACATAACTGACTTTGTTTAATAATTAACGGCTGCAAATTAGATTAATAATTGAAGTGCTGCCCAATTTTAAAACACATAAAATTAGATACACTGCCACAGGCATTAAACTCAATTGTTTATTTAATTTTGCAATAATAAATGCGTTTTAATTATTAATTGATGCTGAACCCAAATCTTAACCCCCAACCCGAAAAGCTTACCACCACTGAAAGAGATATTGAAAAAGCTTTGCGCCCTTTAGACTTTGGCGATTTTACAGGACAAGAAAAGGTGGTTGAAAACTTAAAAATATTTGTAGGCGCAGCCAGCAAACGTAACGAAGCTCTTGACCATGTTTTATTACATGGCCCACCCGGCTTAGGCAAAACCACCTTGGCTAATATTATAGCAAACGAACTGGGAGTAAAAATAAAAACTACATCGGGGCCGGTGTTGGATAAGCCGGGCGACTTAGCCGGTTTACTTACCAATTTACAACCTAATGATGTACTGTTTATTGATGAAATACACCGATTAAGCCCGGTTGTAGAAGAATACTTATATGCAGCCATGGAGGATTTTAAAATTGACATCATGATTGAAAGTGGGCCTAATGCACGGTCGGTTCAGATTAAACTACACCCCTTTACATTGATAGGCGCAACCACACGCAGTGGATTACTTACTGCGCCATTACGTGCACGTTTTGGTATTACCAGCAGACTTGCTTATTATGATGCAAAACTATTGCAACTTATTGTTTTAAGATCGGCAGAGCTTTTACATGCACCTATAAATGATGAAGCCGCATTTGAAATTGCCAGACGCAGCCGTGGTACTCCACGCATAGCCAATGCTTTACTAAGGCGTGTACGCGATTTTGCGCAAATGAAAAATAATGGGAAAATTGACATGCATATTGCACAATTTGCATTAAACGCATTGCATGTTGACTTGCATGGCCTTGATGAAATGGATAATAGAATAATTACTGCTATTATCGAAAAATTTAAAGGAGGCCCGGTAGGTATTACTACTATTGCTACAGCTGTAAGCGAAGAAGCAGGAACCATTGAAGAAGTGTACGAGCCCTTTTTAATACAAGAAGGCTACCTGATGCGCACACCACGCGGGCGCGAAGCAACAGACAAAGCTTACAAACACTTAGGCAAAAACCGGCCCCAAGGTTTAGGTAATTTATTTGATAAGGAATAAACCTAGCAAGTATCGTTTGCATAAAAGCATTTTAATATACCGTTAGTGCATAAGATGCAGCGTTAAATACTTTATGAATCAAATTAAAAACCTTTAACTCATAGAAAACGAAATTTGCTTAGGTAATAAAAATTAACTGGAACCAATCAAATTGTAAAACATACGATAAACATACCTATATTGAGCGGATACCTGAACCTAAAAACGGAATAGGTTCAGGTATAAACAAGTTAGCACCAATTGTAAAACGACACGGTAACAGACGAACAAAGACGATATATGAAGTATAAAAACATAAGAGAAGAAGAACTAAAAAATAAAGTCGGTGCGGATTGGTTCAAATCATTTGACACGACTGAAATATTAGGAAATATTGACTTTACTGTGTTCCCTAAACAAGACAATTTATTTGGTAGGACTCCACTTTTATGGGCGGAAGCCAAAACAGGGAATTTTGACATCCCAACTATGTTTGTTCAACTTATATTGACAATCGGAAAGGCACGAACTTTTGACAAAACTTTACCACCCGCTTTTTTAGGTGCATTTGACTTCAAAAAAATTGCTTTTGTGGACTATGTAAACATTCAAGACATATTTTATCTCAACGATTTTAATTGGAATGTTACGCCAAGTAATCACGAAACAAAAGAATTTCAACTAATCAAAGAGAGAATTGAATCCATTTTAAAATCAAAAACTTATATTTTTGACTATCAAAAAGACGAAAAGTTATTAAATACCTTCATTAAAAATAATGTGGCGAAAGCCACTACGAAAAGCAAAATAAAAATTGACAAAAACAATTTCATTCCCATTTATTTGCGTTGGATAGAAATTGTTAAACCAATAATTGACGTTAATTGGGACGACCTAAAAAAAGCAAATATCTTTGATAGTGATTTTTATTTAGCAGACATTTTTGTAGACGATAAAGGGACAGAAACACTTGATGATGATTTTACCGTAAGAGATGGATTATTTGTTGTCTTTCAAAATCAAGGTTATAAAATAGCAAAAGAAAACATCAAGCAAATGTTTGATGCGACAATAAACATTCGGCACAAAGATGCATATTTACAATTCTGGAAACTATACAAAAGACCACCAATAAAAGAGTTTCAAGATTACATTATTGAACGAAGAGATTTACTTGCACCACAAGACATTAGAGAACGTAAAGGAGCATTTTTTACACCAAGAATTTGGGTGGAACTTTCGCAAAAATATCTAACGGATTATTTAGGCGAAGATTGGCAAGACGAATATTATATTTGGGATTGTGCCGCAGGCACTGGCAACCTTTTGGCAGGTTTAACAAATAAGTACAACATTTACGCAAGTACATTAGACCAAGCAGACATTAATGTAATGCACGAGCGTATTGACCACGGTGCAAACTTGTTAAGAAATCACGTTTTTCAATTCGACTTCTTAAATGATGATTTCACGAAACTTCCCCAAAGTCTGCAAGAGATTATTAATGATAAAGAAAAACGCAAAAAACTAATTATTTATATTAATCCACCTTATGCAGAAGTTTCAAGTGTTGGCGTAAAAGGAAAAGCAGGAGTAAATCAATCAAAAACACACACTAAATACAATGAAATTCTTGGAACAGCGGGAAGAGAAATATATGCTCAATTTTTAATAAGAATTTACGCAGAAATTCCTGATGTGTTAATCGCTGAATTTTCTAAACTCAAATTATTACAAGGTTCTGCATTTATTTCAATGCGAAACTTTTTAAGAGCAAAAGTTGAAAAAATGTTTATTGCACCGGCTTATACATTTGACAATGTGAAAGGCAAATTTCCAATTGGTTTCAAAATATGGAACACTAAAATTAAAGAAGTTTTCAGTAGTGTGTCCACTGATATTTACAACGAAAAAGGAGATTTTATTGGCACAAAAGGTTTGTATTCGATTGGCAAAAATTATTACATAAATAAATGGATTTCATCATTCAAAGTTAATGATGGCTTTATTGGATTTTTGGCTGGCACAAATGGAAATGACTTTCAGCAAAATGGCATTGTTTATATTCTTAACAAAAAGGAGCAAATGGCTAATCCAAGAGGTATGTGGATAAGCAGTTTTAATTTAATTCCTGTTTCAATATATTATTCTGTCAGAAAATGCTTAGACCAAACTTGGATTAATGACAGAGACCAATTTTTAGTTCCTAATACTAATTGGAAAAAAGACTTTGAATTTCATAATGATTGTCTTTGCTTCACGATTTTTAATACTAATATACAAGAACAATTTGGTATAAATCATTGGATACCATACACAGAACAAGAAGTAAATGCCCAAAATAGATTTGAAAGTCATTTTATGACTGACTTTATTAACGGTAAAATAAAAAGCGAAAACAAGACAAATTTATTTGGTACAACAATAAATCAGTCTTTAAAGATAGAATTTTCAGAAGAAGCTCAAGGCGTTTTTAATGCGGGTAGAGAACTTTGGAAATACTATCATTCTCAACCCAATGTAAATGTAAACGCAAGTTTATATGACATCAGAGAATATTTTCAAGGCAGAAATGAACAAGGCAGAATGAATGCAAAAAGCGAAGATGAAAAGTATATGGAGTTAATAAGTGATTTAAGAAATAAACTCAACTTTTTAGCGGATAAAATAAAGCCGAAAATTTACGAATACGAATTTTTAAAAGTATGACGAGAAAAGAACAACTGGTGCTAACAGCGGTTTGGCGTAATGGCGGGTTCATTTCTTCGTATGACAGTTTTGTGGTAGGTTCAAGAGCAGTTCTTCGATTGAACTTTTGTGCTAAAAATCCGCCACTACGCCAAGCCGCAAAACGTTATGCACAATTATAAAACGACACAGCAAATATGAATGTAGACGTAGGAAAACTAATAGAGAATGTTTCCCAAATAAAACTAAAGGGAGGCATTTTTTCAAAAGCAAGCACGGTATTAATGGTAATATCTGTTTGCATTTTTGGTATAGCCGCCTTGACAGGTAACTTATATGTTAGCTGTACAGCTATAGGACTAATCTTTATACTTGCCTTTGTAATACTTTGGCGACTTATAAACTTTGCAAATAAAAATCCACAAGCAGCAATACTAGAAGGTGCTGAATTTTTAGTGCATGAACAAATTCAATTAGCAGCTAAAGGAATTACATCAATCCCTCAATCTGTTTCGACACTTATCGAAGAGACGCCAATTAAAATTGACAATGAATCACAGAGGTTAGCTAATCAGCCTGACGAAAATAACAAAACAGGAAAGGAGGAGAACAATGGCTAACGGAAAATTTTATCATGTATTTATAACACCCAAAACTGGTGTTGACCTTGAAGCTATAAAAACTCAAATGAATCTGGCTTTAGACTGGTTCAAATACGACAAGAATAATTGGGTTTTATATTCAAACGCTTCTATGGACAAATTAATGACACGCTTTAAGCCATTAGTTGAGCCAGAAGGGCGATTGTTTATATGTGAGTTAAATACATCAAACCGGAATGGTTGGATGAACAAGGATTTTTGGGAATGGTTGAAAAAGAACAGAGACAAATAACTGTGCATAACAGGCGTTTGGCTCAATGGCGGGTGAAGTGGTTAATTGAACATTCTACCTCGCATCAACTTTTGTGGCGTATTGACAGTTTTGTGCTCCGAAATCCGCCACTGCGCCAAGCACCAAACCGTTATAGCACAACCTGCAGGTGGGCATCCCAAACAAAATGACATATAGATTCCTTCGCCGCCATTCATCAAACGCCCCGTTAGCGCGAATCTGTACATGCTTCTGTTAATTCATTATAACAACCCACATAAAACAGATCAGACAAACAATGAAGCGTGGCCGAAAGAATCTGTTCTCATGAACCAACTTCATTGTTGTTTCTATAGATTCCTTCGCCACTGTCCTTCACTCGCAATAGGGCTCGGGAGGACGATCCTTGGGTACGCGCAAAGCCGAAGGAAACTGCTCTCTTGAATACACTTTATTGTTGTTTCTATAGGTTCCTTCGCCGCCGTGCTTCACTCGTAATGCGGCTCGGAAGGACGGTCATTGGGTAAGCGCAAAGCCGAAAGAATCTGTTCTCTTGAATACATCGCATTTATTCGTGCCGGAGTCACCCTGAGCGCTTGTAGTGAGTCTATCGAACCGCGTCGAAGGGTCGCCGCCGTGCTTCACTCGCAATAGGGCTCGGAAGGACGATCCTTGGGTAAGCGCAACTTTCACCACTGTCCCCTGCTACTGCCAACTGTTTAATATAAACTGCCACTGCCAACTGAAACTACTCTTCCCACTTCTTAAACACCGAAGTAGCTGTATGCCCTCCAAATCCAAAAGAATTATTCATCGCATAGATAACCTTGCGTTTTTCAGATTTTCCTTTGATGATCTCAACACTGGAAGGAATCTCTTCATCCAAATTATCCACGTTAATAGTTGCAGGAATAATATCGTTTTGTACCGAAAGCGCGCAGACAATTCCCTCCACAGCGCCAGCAGCGCCGAGTAAATGTCCCGTCATGGATTTAGTGGAGCTAACGGCTACTTTATGTCCGTTAAATGCCGCCACAATCCCCTTCAGCTCACTCACATCACCTACGCCGGTTGAAGTAGCATGTGCATTGATATAGTCTACCTGTTCTGGTCTGATCCCTGCATCTTTAAAAGCCATCTGTATTCCAAGGGTTGCTCCTAAACCATTAGGATCAGTACTGGTTAAATGGTATGCGTCAGCGGCCATTCCACCGCCAACCACTTCTGCGTAAATCTTAGCGCCTCTTTTTTTTGCGTGTTCTAACTCTTCCAAAACCAGAGCGCCCGCACCTTCCCCAATCACAAAACCATCACGGTCCTTATCAAAAGGACGAGAAGCTTTGGTTGGATTATCATTGTTCTTAGAAACAGCCTGCGAAGCAATAAACCCGGCAACAGCAGATTTAGTTATCGCAGCTTCCGAACCACCCGCTACAATAATGTCTGCACGGCCCATCCGGATGGTATCAAAGGCATTGATAATAGCAGTGTTAGAAGAAGCACACGCAGATACAGGACAATAGTTTGGTCCGTGTAATTTGTGACGCATGGAAATAACGCCCGCAGCAATATCTACAATGATCTTTGGGATAAAGAATGGATTAAAACGCGGTGTGCCATCTCCTTTAGCAAACTCAAGCACCTCTTCCTGGAAGGTGTGAATCCCGCCATTCCCACTCGACCAGATCACACCCGCCTGAGCGCGTTCTTCAAGGCTCATGCTCGGAAAATCAAGACCAGAATCCTTAATCGCCTGGTCTGCCGCGCCAATAGCATATTGCGTAAACAAATCATATTTGCGCATTTCTTTACGGTCGCCTAATTCTTCAGGATTAAATCCATGAACCTCACAAGCAATCTTGGTTTTAAATTTTTCCGGATCAAATTTAGTGATGTGGGAGGCGCCGCTTTTCCCGGCTACAATGTTTTCCCAGAATTCCTTGATATTATTGCCAAGAGGACTAATTACCCCCAGACCTGTTA
>JAEUTH010000015.1 GCA_016788165.1 Bacteroidia bacterium
TTGCCTGATACTTTACCTCATCGCTCAGGGTAGCAAAGCTGCCTTGCTCGGTAACTATTTCGGCCATGCGCTGATTGTTACAATCGGGGCAGGGTACTTCACAATCGTTAACCTGTGTGCCATAAGGTAAGGATACAAAACTTGTAGGAAACTTTTGAATTGTAGTTAGTTTGTAAGGCAAACCCGTTGCACCGTTCCTAACATACCAAGTAGGATTAGGGCAGGTTAAATCGTTTCTAAACGCAAAGTAATTACTTGTAGGGAAATGCCAGGTGTTTTCTTGAGCAGCGGTAAGAGAACCTTGTGTGCCAATATCGCTGTTGTTAGTAAAGTGTACACCTGCCCGGCAGGTGTCTATTTGGTTGCAATGCACGGTATTGGCTTGCGTGGTGTTGTAAAAATAAATACCCACAGTTGATGAATTACATTGGATGGTATTATGATGTATATTTATTTGATTATAATTAATAACGTTTTCATAAGCAGCAATACCATAACCGGCAGGCTTGGTAGTGTTTAAAACCGGATGCATATAAACGTAATTATGATTACACATTATTTGCAATGAGTTTTTATTATCTATAAGCTGTATGCCATAACTCGAAGCACTTATAAAATTATTATTTAGGAGCGTTTGGTAAGGGTATTTACTGTTTACAACTTTAACGCCACCAATGCAACTCATGATGTTGTTATAAATGTTATTGGCATTGCTACGTGAATTTATGCCCAAATGACAATTTATAAAATCACTTGCCTGTAAGCCAAATGAAGTTAACGGAAAAGGTATGTTAGGGTTGGTGCCGTTTACCACGCAAGTAGCATTTCCTAAGCCCCCAAATGCATATACTGCTGTACGTGCATGTTTATATACATTTGAACGATAGAAGGAATATGATTTGATTTCATTTTTTTTAATGGGATAAAATTTAAATCTCGTTTGCATTTGCCTAAATAACTTTAATTTATTTGAAATACAAAAATGCTTCAACGCTGCATTAACGGTTGCAGGCACTATAAGGTTTATGCTTGTATGTAAAAAACAAAAAGCCTCAGGAATTTAAAACCGGCTTGCTGTTTATTAATAAACGCTGTAAGGTATGGTAAAATACAATCTGCGTTTTTGTGCTTTTGTGGTATCGGCATTTAAATCAAGTGGTTTAATTTCATCTATAAACCCCCTTAAATTAAACGCCCCCCTTTTATTAACCTTGGCAGTAAAAGTTTGCATACGTGTTTTATTGCCCGGTAACATCATATCCGAGCCATCGTCATTAACAAGGCTTACTTGTATGTAGCTGTTTTCAAAAACAGGAGCCGTTAAATAAAAAACGGCATTTAAATTTTCGTTTAATGGAATAGCAGATGTATCGAGCCCGATGGTAAAAAAATTACTTTGACTCAAATTGGTATCAACACCATTTTTATTAAATCTAATAACCCTATTCATGTATATGGTTGTATCGGTTAAGTTTATAAACTCGCGCTGCGCTTGCATTGTACCATCAGCTCTAAAATATGTATGCCAACCAATGGCAATGGTATCTTGTAAAAAATGGCCGGCTTCTACCAACGTATTTTGTGCATCATAACAATTGCAACTGTGTTTGGTATATAACCCTTGCATACCTGTGTAAATACAATCGTAGGTTTTATCTCCTATCTTATCTTTAAAATTAACCGGTCCATGAATTGTTTTTTTATTGCATGCAATGAGGCTTATCAGCAACAGAAATAAAAGTTTGTGATACATAATTAGCGTTTGATGCAAACCTAAAAAAATGGTGCTTTAAATATGCCTGCATGCAGGTTTAATAATTTTCTGATGCTAAATATTACTTTTGGCGCTTTAAATTAAAAATGGGATACACCCAATAAAATTACACATGAAATTAGTAACTTACAAAAACCCAACACCACAGTTAGGCATATTGGTTGCAGATAAAATTTATAATTTATCGGCAGCAGCACAACAAAGCGGTTTTACACTAATGCCCGATAACATGCGCCAGTTTTTACAAGGTGGCCAAGCACTGATGCAAAAAGCAAAAGATATTGATGCCCAAATAAAATCAGGCGCTCTTCAAATAAGCAGTGTTGTTTTTGCCGATTCGATTTTAGATGCACCCGTTAACGAAGCTACCAGTTGCAGGGATGGATATGCTTTCAGACAACATGTGGCCGCAGCCCGCAGAAACCGTAAAGTGGACATGATTGCAGAGTTTGACCACTACCCCATTTTTTATTTTACCAACCACAATGCTTTACAAGGCCCCGGCAATATTTATTGCATGCCCGACCATTTTAATAAGCTTGATTTTGAATTGGAAGTGGCCGTTGTTATTGGCAAAAAGGGCATCAACATTAAAGCGCATGAAGCGGATGATTACATTGCCGGTTACATGATTATGAACGATATGAGTGCCCGTACTTTGCAAATGGAAGAAATGCTTTTAAACCTGGGCCCTGCAAAAGGCAAAGACTTTAGTACCGTTATTGGCCCTTGTTTAGTTACGCCCGATGAGTTGACACCTTATTTAATTCCGGCTAAAAACAAACACACAGGCAACAACCATAACTTAAATATGAAGTGTTGGGTAAATGATGTGTTAGTATCGGAAGGCAATGTTGGCGATATGGATTGGACCTTTGCCGAGATTATTGAACGTTGCGCTTACGGTGCTTATATTTTACCGGGCGATGTTATTGGTAGTGGTACTGTTGGTACAGGATGTTTTTTGGAGTTAAACGGCACAGGCCTTTTAAACGATGCCCATTACAAACCACAGTGGTTGCAACCCGATGATGTGGTAACCATGGAAATTACCGGCTTAGGCAAATTAACCAATACCATTAAAAAAATGGATAGTACTTTTTCAATACTTGAAGAAAAGAAAAAATTTATCCAGTAATACTACCAAAAAAATGCAAGATATTTTAGCTCAGATTCCACAATTGCAACATACACAAAGCGGCAATTTTTTTTTAATGGCCGGCCCTTGTGTTGTAGAGGGCGAAGACATTGTTTTCGAAACAGCACAACGCATTAAAACCATAACCGATGCTTTGCAAATTCCACTAATTTTTAAAGCAAGTTACCGTAAAGCCAACCGCAGTCGTATTGATTCTTTTACAGGCATTGGCGATGAAAATGCACTTCAGATTATTGCCCGTGTTGGCAAACAATTAGGCATACCCACCGTAACCGACATTCACGAAAGCCACGAAGCAGCATTAGCCGCTGCTTATGTAGATGTGTTGCAAATACCGGCCTTTTTATGCCGCCAAACCGATTTGCTGATTGCTGCTGCAAAAACAGGCAAAACCGTAAACATTAAAAAAGGCCAATTTTTATCGGGCGAAGCCATGCAACATGCCGTACAAAAAGTGCGTGATGCAGGCAACAAGCAAGTAATGCTTACCGAGCGCGGTACTACTTTCGGCTATCAGGATTTGGTGGTTGATTACAGGGCCATACCCGCTATGCAACAATTTAATGTACCCGTAATAATGGATTGCACCCATTCATTACAACAACCCAATCAAAGCAGCGGTGTAACCGGTGGCCAGCCGGCACTTATTGGCACCATTGCCAAAGCAGCCATAGCCGTAGGTGCCGATGGACTTTTTATTGAAACACATCCCAATCCGGCTAAAGCTAAATCGGATGGTGCCAATATGTTACACCTCGATAATTTGGAGGCCTTGCTTAAAGGTTTGATAAAAATAAGAAAGGCTATTGTTTAGATTTAATGCCTTTAGTTTAAATTAAGCCAATAGAACTATTAGTGGTTAGTGGATAGTTGAAAAATGTGTTAGACCGAAATAGATAGAAATTACATTGACGCAGAATGCAATTGTTTAAATCGAAATGGCGATTTAAGTAACGGATACAGACTTAAACAAAAATCATGTATAATTTACTTTATTGCTTTACAAACTTGCTGTTGCTAACTACAAAATCGTTTTCTATTAATTGTAAAACATACATACCGGCATGCAAATGGTTAACAGGTATGTTATACGCAATATCCTGATAAGCGATACTTTGCAATGGTTTAATCAAAACACAGGCACCATAAGCATTGTAAATTTTTATTTGCAAACTTCTAGTATGGGCTGTAGCATAGTTAAAATGCAATGCATCCGTTACCGGATTGGGATAAGTTATTACTTCAATCTTAGGTACTTCGGTAATGCCTGCAGGGTTGCAAATACCCGGCAAATTATTATCCATCCAGGTAAGGCGTGCAGCAATCCAGTTTTTGGTTTGTTGTATTTCTTCGGCATAGGTATTTGCCAATGGAGACGGGTTTGGCCAAACATAGGAGCCCAATATTTGCCAAGTATTAAAATGCCTGTTGGCAGCCACACCAATATAATTTACCATCGAATCCATCATGCCAAAAATGTTGGTGGTGTCTAAAACTGTGGTTCTTAATGTAAGCCACCTGCATTTCATTTTATTTTTATATTGACTATCCAACATTAAACGTTTCCACCAAAACGATAAATCGGCACTACAATTATCGGTTATACGATATGCCCAACCGGTTGTGGTTTCGTTGTTGCAATAGTCTGCATTGTGCCAGGCTAAGTTATAATCCCAGGGAGGTCCCATTTTAATTTTGCCGCCCTTGCTGTCTTTATCTTTATGAAAAAAAGTAGAAAGCCTGTATCCATCAACATTCTTACTTAATTCATTTATAAAAAAATAATCCATAAAACTTTCGTCATCGGCATATTTACGCCAACCGGTTGTTAGGTTAAAAAACTGCAACGAAGCCATGGCTGTTTCAAAACTATCTACATACTGTTGTATATAATCAAATTGAACAGGCAATATTTCAGCTGCATCCGGTTCGGTACATTGGTACTTCATTACATTGTTATCGGGATTGGTTTGATCGGGCGGGAAACTTGAATTCCAGTAGGGGCCACCAATGCGATCAATTTTTACAATGTAGCCACCGGTAAGCTCATCGCCCACAGTATCGGCCGGTGTAATTTTGGCAATATCCAATCTGTTTTTATCACGCTTAATCGTTTCGGTTAATTCATAAACGCCCATGTAATTTCCATTTAAAACCATTTCGCAGTAACGTCCTTTAATAGCCCATAACCCCATTTGGTTACTGAGTTCATAAGTTAGGCGGTTACGCATTAAACTTTTGTCGGTATAGGGCGCATATAAAATCCAGTCGTTATCGGTAGCCATGCCCAATAAACTCACATCTAAATTATTACCTAAACTATCGCGTGTTTCAACAGCGTATTGCTTTTGCGGAAAGCCTGCCGAACTGCTGCCTCGTACTTCAATTCCAATAAAACCATTGTACGTATTGGGTGTATCGGTAAGCTGATTCATGATGCCGGGGCCATTGTAAATAATGCCCATTTGTGCAGTTAGTTTGGGGTCGTTAGGTATGGTTTGTCCGTTGGTGTTTATAATAACAATAGGCAAATGCGATTGTTTAAACGGGTTGGCATAAGCCGGGTTGTTGCCAAAGGTTATATTCCAATCAATCAAATCACCATCATCGGCAAAGGGATAGGTGTCTAATATATGTAATGTCCAATTGCCATTCGGGTTTTGCGTGTTGTTTACATTACCCAATATACCCATAGGTTTAAAAGTGCCTGTAAATGGTGCATTGCCTTGCGTTATGGGTGCCGTAGCATTTTGATTAAAACAAGTATTCGTAAAATTATTGCCGCTGCCACCTACAGAGGCTGCCAAAATAATTTGTGTGCCATCGGGTGCAATTAATGCTATATCCAAATCGGCATCGTAAGAATGTGTGAGGTTGATGCAAACCGTTTCTACGCCAAACCCTGAGTCAATTACACTGGGTAAACCATTAACCGGAATTACAAAATCAACACTGTTACCATTATCGGGTATGGCACCACCGGTACCGTTAAATGTTTGTGCTTGTGCAGTTAAATGGAAATAGAAAAAGCAAAAGCTCAGTACTTTTTTAATCATAGTTTAAATAGTGTAAATCTGTTGAACAGGCACAAAGCTAAATTATAATTGATAGTTTATTTAACTGAAAGCAGTAAGACTTGCCTGTTGTTTTAAAATTGCATTCATGTTACAACCTGCTTTTATTGAAATTTTATTACTTAGCCATTCAACTATTTTTAATAAAATGATAACACGTCCATTAACTATTACCTATCCACCCTATTACAGCAAATACATTCAATTGGTGCCCGAAACATCGCCAACAGAAACATTGTTGCATCAGATGCAAGCGGTTATTCAACTGTTTAACAGCTTAACGCAAACACAATTACTATTTAAGTATGCGCCTGAAAAATGGAGTGTTAAAGATGTGCTGCAACATATTATGGACTGCGAGCGTGTATTTGCATATCGCATGTTGCGTATGGCTCGTTTTGACGGAACCAATTGTGCAGGCTTTGAAGAAAATGATTATGCAAAAAATGCAGGTGCCGATAACAGAAACGTGGTTGAAATGCTGGACGAATACAAGGCTATCAGAAACGGTTCAATAGCACTTATAAAATCACTAAACCCACAACAATTAGATTTTATAGGCAGTGCCAATAACATGCAAATTACTGCACGTGCATTGGTATTTATTATGGCCGGGCATGAAAAGCATCATCTGAATATACTACACGAGCGATATGGTATTTAATAGCTAACCATTAATGCTGCTGCTTTAACGAATCGCTGTAAACCGTAAAATTTTGATGTAAGTAAATATTGCTGCCAAAGTATTTGAGTATGGGCATCAGTTGTTCCGGTGTTTGATAACCCGGTATGGGCGAAAGTAATTGCACTTTTTCATCCATAACTACAAATGTAGGATAACTCATTTTTTCGTTTAGTAATGATAGTGCCAGGGCATTGGCTTTACGTTCGGGTACATACACAAAATTATGACCTTTATATACTACGGTATCCTTGCTTTCGGCATTGTACTTAACAGCATAATAATAGGTGTTCATATAATTGGCTACTTCATCATTCATAAAGGTGCTTGCATCCATTTTTTTACACCAGCCACACCAGTCTGTATAAATATCAATAAATATTTTTTTTGGTGCCTTTTCATTTGCTGCTATTGCCTGCTCAAAAGTGAGCCATTTAATTTTTTGGCCTGTATGTACACTTTGTCCGCTACATGCAGTTATACAAAAAGCAACTAAAGCTAAAATACCTGCGTATATTTTCATTTTAAAGTTTGAATTAATGTGAAGGAGATTGATTTTTATTGGTAGCTACTTTAAAAAGGATAAATGCCATTAATAAAAACATAGCTATACCCAATAACATAAATGCATCCTTACCAATTGAAGCGATAATACCTTCGCTAAAATCAACAGCCGTCATGGTTTCTCTAACCGATGGAATAACCCAAAGCAAAGCCACCAAAACACCGGCTAATGCACCACCTGCAACCAAACCGGTTGCAAACAAACTGCCGCGGCCTAACTCAGCATCTTCTTCGGTAACACCAGACTTGCGTTGTTTATAATCAACAGCAGCTTTTAAAACACCGCCTGCAAAAATGGGTAAGGTGGTTGATAAGGGCAAATATGCGCCCACTGCAAACGATAACGATTTTACACCACAAAGTTCCATGGTAATTGATAAAAATATACCTACTAAAATAAAACTCCAATCTAAATTATACGACAACAATCCTTTAATAAGCGTTGCCATTAAGGTTGCTTGTGGTGCCGAAAAACCTTTGGTACCAATTGCATGTTCTATGCCCTGCGCCTGCATTTCTGGTGTGGGTGTATCTAACAATTTTACAGTTAAACCAATTACAACACTGGCTACAATAGCACCAATAAATAATGCCAGTTGTTGATACCTTGGTGTGGCGCCAATAATATAACCGGTTTTTAAGTCTTGCGAAGTTGCACCGGCATTAGCTGCAGCAATACAAATCATGCTACCTACTACCAAAGCCATAGGTTCGTAGTACACACCTGTCCAACCAACACTAATAAAAATTAAACTGGTGCCCATAATTGTGGCAATTGTCATACCCGAAATGGGACTTGAACTACCACCAATAATACCCACAATGCGACTGCTAACAGTAACAAAGAAAAATCCAAACACAACTACCAACAATCCTAACAACAACTTATTTAAAAAACTATCGCCCGGAATTTGTGGCATTACCATTACCAAAAACATTAAAACAGCACATCCGATTAATACCACTTTAAACGACAAATCATTTTCGGTACGTGCGGTTTGTTTATTATCGTTACCCGATTTCATACTGGCCATACTTTCTTTAAAAGATGAAACTATGGTCGGTATTGTTTTTAATAAAGTAATAAAGCCCCCTGCTGCAACTGCTCCGGCACCAATTTGTTTAATGTAAGCAGTATATAATGCATCGGCAGTATCGGCAAAGGTTTTGGTAACCGGGTCCCAATTACCTGCGCCACCGGCCGTATTCAAATCGGCCAGCTTACCCAATTTTACCAATTGCATTGCAATGGTTTCCATTGGAATTATGGATGCCAGAAGCGGGTTTAAAACTAACCAGGCCAATATACCACCGGCAACCAATTCGCAGGCAATTTTTGGTCCGATAATGTAACCAACGCCTAAGTACTCAGGTGTAATTTCAGACTCAACTTTAGCTGACGGAAAAAACTTATTAGCCTGTGCAGTTGCAACTGATGGCAGATCGGTAATTACATGAAATACTTTTTGTAATGCTGCATAAACAAAAGCAACACCCAGACCCATATACGCAGTTTTAGCAAAGTTGCCACCTTTATCGCCTGCAATAAGTACCGATGCACAGGCAGTTCCTTCGGGGAAAGGCAATACACCATGTTCTTTTACTATGAGTGAACGCCTGAGTGGAATCATCATAAACGTACCTAACATGCCTCCTAAAATGGCAAGTGTAAGTATGGTCCAATAATTAAAATAACTAATACCTACACTTTGCCCATCAACTACACTTAAAAATAAAAAGCCCGGCAATGTAAATACTACACCACTTGCTATTGACTCGCTTGCCGAACCTGTTGTTTGAATAATATTGTTTTCGAGTATAGTAGTTTTAAAAAATTTACGTCCTATAGAAATGGAGAGCACAGCAATGGGTATAGAAGCACTTACCGACAAACCCGCTCGTAGTGCAAGATATACTGTGGCTGCACCAAATATTACTCCAAAACATGCACCTAATAAAATGGCCTTTAAAGTAAACTCAGGCATACTATCGGTAGCCGATATGTATGGTTTAAATATTTTTTTTTCATTCATTACTATTGATTTTTTAAGTGTGAATATTGAAGCTATGCGCAAGCTTTTGCTTTTAAGATTTGAACTAATCTATACCGACAAATTTTTACTTCTTAAAAACAAACCTGCAACGGCACTAACCACTATTCCTATCGAAGCAAAAAACACAGCCAGGTTTAAATGGGCACTTAAACTACCGCTATACATTTGCCGGTAGGCATCAATTTGTTGATTGGCCATTTTTACATCAGTGGTTTCTTTAATTATTTCTGCTGTCAGATACTGCAATTTGGCATCGCCATAACCGGTGTTTATATTGTTTACATATAACCACAAAAATGCTGCAATTAACAGCGAAGCAATTAATGCCACAGGCATACCGCAACGTATGGCCTGCCCCCAGGTAAGCTGTCCGTTTTGTAATTGATGTTTTCGTTTATAAATAGCCAGTACAATAAAAACCCAGGGAATAAAACCGCCAAGCATTTCAGTGTATTGTGCCAAATTCATATGGTTATTATGTATGCCCGTAGCAAATTCGAGCAGGCACCAAATGGCAAAAGCAAATGCAGCCATAAAAGCATGTTTAACTTCGTTATTCATCGCTATAAATATTTATCCGTTAAAATTTAATTCAAAATTTGGTAATACACCTTCATGCTGCAATAACCATTTTTTTCGCCACAAGCCACCTGCATATCCAATTAAATTTCCATTACTGCCAATTACCCTATGACAAGGTATTGCAATGGCTAATGGATTTTTACCGTTAGCGCTTGCTGCAGCCCTTATACATTTAACATCGCCAAGTAATAGCGCCAATTTTCTATAACTAATGGTTTTGCCAAATTCTATTTGTTGCAATTGCTGCCAAACGTGCATCTGAAAGTTAGTGCCGGATAAATCAATCGGAAAAGTAAATTGTTTCAAATGCCCATCAAAATATTGCTGCAATTCCATGCAGGCTAATTGTATGTGTTTGCTCGAATTGAAATCTGTATGGCCAGCATCTATCGCATCACACACATCGCTTTTTAAACTTAAACCGGAATTATCATAATTCGTATCATCAACATAGCCAATACCTGTAACACCTTGTTGGCTTGCTGTTACCATTAGATTCCCGATTGGAGATTTAAAAAACTGATTGGCTTTCATTCAAAACAAATTAAACAATGTAATTTGTATTTTACACCTTATTATTACCAAATAAATTAAAACAAACAGATATGATGCAACGTGTTTTTACGCTTTTGATTCTGATACTATTTTGTTGGGGCTGCAATAAAAAAATTGATGGTGTTGGCCCCATTGTTCGTACACAAAAAAATGTGGAGCATTTTACAAAAATCATTTTAGAAACCGAAGGCACTTTATTGATAAAACAAGGTGCCGTACAATCAGTTACCATTATTGCACAACAAAATATTGCCGATGCATTATATACAGTTGTACAAAATAACAGGCTGAAAATTTATACTGATAAATGGTTAACTACCGATAAAGATATTGTTTATGAAATTGTTGTGCCGCAAATAACAGGCATGGAACTGGCAGGCAGTGGGAAGTTTAAAACCACTGAAACCATAAAAACATCGAAATTAGATATAACGGTTTCGGGCTCGGGGCAGATGGAAGTTGATGTGGTTACAAATGAATTGGAATGCGATATTATGGGTTCGGGTAACATTGCTATTAAAGGAAGCAGCAATAAAACAGATTTAGAAATAAGCGGTAGCGGTGCCTATCATGGATTTGAATGTTATACTGCTAACTGCGATGCATCCATTAGTGGCAGTGGTTTAGCCGAAGTTAGCGTAAGCAATAGTTTAAAAGCTTCGGTATCGGGTAGCGGTGTAATTAATTATACAGGTAAACCTAAAGATGTAAAAAAATCAATTAGCGGCAGTGGTGCTGTAAATGCACTTAATTAGTTACTGCCCGCAATTTAAAAAGTGCGTGTAAACTTGTTGCGTGTAAATTTTTGCTCGATTTAAAACTGTGTCAGGCACAATGCGGTTTTCAAAATCTACTTTTTGTTGCGTTAAGTTGTAATGAAACGTTACACTATCGGAAACCCAAGCCAAGCCATCATCATAACACAGGTATGCAAAGTTTGACTGTGTTTGCATCACATCTTTCGAAAACTTAAACGAAGTGCCATTCATTTTAAACTGACTACAAATAAATGCAGGCACATCATGTTGTGATATGGTGTGATTTACTTGTTTGCCATGCCGGTTTTTATTTAATGCACCTCCGGTTATAATTAAGGGTATGCGATGGGTATAGGGATCGTAAAATGGTCGTTGACGCGGTAGCCGATGACCATGATCGGCAACAATAACTATTAAAGTGTTTTTATACCAGGCTTTTTGTTTTGCTGCAGTTATAAAACTACCCAAGCAGCTATCGGTATAATAAGCAGCGCTTTTAAAAAGTTGCGCCTCATTGCTATTACCAAATTTATAAGGTGTGGGCAATTCAAATGGTTCGTGCAAGCTTAAGGTTAACAAAGACGTAAAAAAGGGTTGCTGTTGTTTGTCTAAATCGGTTAATAATTTATCAAATGCAAAGCCATCATGCGCCCCCCATTTGCTGTTTAGCTGTTGGGGTTTGAAGTTATTTTTATCAATTAATGCTTTAAATCCGCTTTGTACCAAATAGCTTTTCATATTGGCAAAGTTCATTTCGCCCGCATAATAAAATGCGTTGTGGTAATTATGTGCAGCAAACATTTTGGGTAAATGAGGTAATGCATGCACTTTATCGCTGTGGCGTATAATACTGTTGTTATTTTGAGCAGGAAAACCACTAAACAACGAAGGCAACATCTGGTCCGTTCGAAAGCCGCTGGCATAACATTGTGTAAACGTTAATGCATCGTTTTTAATAATGGCATCCATGCAAGGCGAATTGCCGCTATCGCCTCCTAATGCTGCTACTACATCTGCTGTATGACTTTCGAGAATAATAAACAACAGATTAGCATTGCCGGAAATTAGCTGTTGTGTATCGGCTGCAATATGCATCATGGCATTAAACTGCTTTTCGTTTTCAGAAGCCGGATTAAATGCCAGCGGATTACTACCTGCCCTGCCTGCCAATTGCATGTTTCGTATAAAGTACCATTGCGGGTTAACCGCTGCATGATTACTTACGGTGTTGTTACTGAAATAAGCTGCACTTTCATTTATGGGTATAACCTGCAAACCACCACGAATAAAGTAAAACGTAATAAAACCCAATGCGGGTAGTAATGCCATTCGCAACAAAATGTTGGGCAAAACTTGCAATGGCTCATTAATTTTAAAATACAATGCAACAATTGCACTAACGGAAATTACAAAAAATGCAATAAACATAATGGCTTGCATGCCATTTACCGATGCCAATATTTCGTTAGGGTCGGCTAAAAACTGAATAGCCCTGTAGCCCAACAATTGCAACCAGAACTTATATAAAACGGTATTGGCAACACTAATAAGCACGGATAAAACAATAACAGCGATAAAATAAATTTGAGTAAGCTTATTTAAAAAGGATGCATGCCAATATTGATGCACGATTAAAATTAAAACCGGAAATGAAGTAAGATATGCCGCTGCCGAAAAATCTAACCCTAAAGCATGAAAAAAAATACGTAGCACATGCACCGTATTTAAATTTTCGAAAAGCGAATGGTTATAAATAATAAAAAACAAACGGCCAGCCGCAAAAACAATCAACCAAAACAAATACCACCTGCCTACTATGTTAATCACTGCTTTCATTTAATTGCCTTTAATAAGGTTACCGGTACCGTTTCGTTTCAAATTAACTGTTTGCGGATTACCGTAATAGTATATGTTACCAATTGCTTCAATTTCGGCATCTAAATGATTCTGTGTTTTAACATAACAATCGTTGGTGCCCGAACTACGTATATAGGTGTAATGATTTTTCATATTTCTTGTATCAATAAAACCCTGTCCATTGGAATAAAAATAATTTACAGTTGAATTTCCGGCAACGGTTACATCGGCTACACCTGTGTTTAAAACTATGTTTAACACCC
This sequence comes from Bacteroidia bacterium, assembly GCA_016788165.1. Classification (GTDB taxonomy): domain Bacteria; phylum Bacteroidota; class Bacteroidia; order AKYH767-A; family OLB10; genus JAEUTH01. The sequence continues at coordinate 13,323 of JAEUTH010000015.1, forward strand.
TAACATTTACATTGGCTATAATACTACCTGCCCCTGTACCACTAAAAATAAATAATGAATCGGTAGCAAAGCCGGCAGCCAGCGTTAAGTTTCCTGATGATGCATACTGAATTTCCTGCAGGTTTTTTACGTGCAACTCAACCTGAAATGCATTTTTATAACTACGCAACCAATTACATTTATTGTTATTGGTAATTGATAATGATTTTTGCGTTTGTGTAAATACTATTCCATCCAACAAATTTTTTCCTGCAGTTACTTTGGCGTAACATACCGTATCGGTAACAATGGTTGTAGTAATATTTTTATCAACCGTTAGTTTTGTAAAATCATCAAGTATAACCTTAGTATTACCAATGCTGCCTGTACTTTTTAAACAATTACAGGTTTCGTCCTTGCAACTGTAAAAGCAAAGCAACATGAGTGAAAGTATCATTTTTAATTTACCATTCATATCCCAAACCTGCCTCAAAAAAATCGGCCTTTGCAAAATGCGTTTTTAAATTACCGCAAACAAACCAATGTTTTACGATATGATATCGGATACCCATTCGAGTGTATAAAAAAGGATCGTCATCTAAATTACCCAGTAAATACACACCGTTTTCGAATAAAAAATCGCAGGCTTCAACCGTAAGCATATAATTTCCATGTATGCCTAACCGCCATGCATCCAATGTAGTTGGCATTTCACCGGTACGTCTTAAACTTTCGCGTATGCTGGCATTGTAAAATACATCAACGCCAAAGCCCCAGTTATTTTTACGGCTTACTGCTTTACTCATATTAGCGCTATAGGTCGAAACAAAATATTTTTTACCATCGGCCGGATATATTTCCTTAAAAAAAGCGGCTGCGTAAACCGATTTACGCCAATGTATTTTATGTGGTGATAAGGGCTCGGTATTGATTTTATTTTTTTTCCCAAATATCTGTTGATAGCCAAAACCAACCGTAGTAACATTTATGCCCAAGTTGGGTGTTTGGGTGCTTGCATTGCTCCAGTGTGTAAGGCCCCACGATGCCAACAGCTTACTATTTTCGGAAACTGCCCATTGAAAATCGGCACGCAATGCCATAACACCATTTAAATAAGAACCTATGGCAAAATTTTTAAAATTATCATACCTGTTAAACGGATTTTGTACCACACCTAACCCCCACCCTACACGCAAATTAAAATCAAAATGCTTTTTATCAATTAACCTGAAACCAATAAACGGATAAACGGCATGCGCAGCACCCATAACGCCATTACCCACATCAAAAACACAATAACTAAAACCCACATCAGGCATACGAAATGCGCGCTGCCACTGCCTGTTACCATTAACCATTTTTACAGCATTAACTTCAATACCTTTTGTATGACCGGTAACCAATGCAATCATAGTTGGTTTATGTTGTACTAAAAAGCCGGTATGCAACTGTACATTAATTGCAAAACTACCCAAAGTACTATCTAACACCTGTGCATACATGCCATAGCTTATAAAACTAAAAACTATTATCCAAAAACAATTTTTAAAAAAGTATGCCATGTACTACAGCAGCAAATCTTTATAATTTAAACCCTAAAATTACCTTCGCTGGCAAATGTAAAATTATGAAGGAAAAATTACAGGCATTTGAACGGCTGCTGCTTATTATGGACGAATTGCGCGAGCAATGCCCATGGGATATGAAACAAACCTGGCAAACATTAAGGCACCTAACCATTGAAGAAACTTATGAACTGGCCGATGCAATAATTAATAACGACACTACAGAAGTAAAAAAAGAACTGGGCGATATAATGCTGCACATGGTTTTTTATGCTCGCATTGCTTCCGAAGAAAAATTGTTTGACATAGCAGATGTGCTGCATGCTATTTGTGATAAGTTAATTGCCCGTCACCCGCATATTTATGGCGATGTAAAAGTTGCCGATGCCGATGAGGTTAAAAAAAACTGGGAGCAGTTAAAATTAAAAGAAGGTAAAACATCGGTACTTGCCGGTGTGCCTGTTTCATTGCCATCATTGGTTAAAGCCATGCGCATTCAGGAAAAAGCGCGCGGTGTTGGTTTTGATTGGGATAATAAAAACCAGGTTTGGGATAAGGTGTTGGAGGAACTTGCCGAGTTTAAGCGTGAAGCCGATGCCGGCAATCAGTTAAAAATGCAGGACGAATTTGGCGATTTACTTTTTTCGCTGATTAATTATGCGCGTTTCATAGATATTAACCCCGAAGAAGCTTTAGAACGAACCAATAAAAAATTTATTAAGCGTTTTACTTATCTCGAATCACAGGCAACCATTAACGGCCTGAAATTATCGGAAATGACGTTAGAACAAATGGATGTTTATTGGAATGAAGCCAAAAAACTGTAACCATTACTTACTACTTATTTTACTTACTAATTAATAAACTATTAAAATAATTTATGATAAAAATTGGACAACAAGTACCTCCGTTTAGCATGTACGATACCGATAAGAATTTAATAACCAACGAAACCATTAAGGGCAAACAAACCGTTTTACTTTTTATACCAGCTGCTTTTACTAGTGTATGCACCAAAGAGTTTTGTAGTGTAAGCGATAGCTTAGATGCATACAGTAAATTAGATGCGCAAGTAATTGGCATAAGCACCGACAGCGTTTATGTATTACGCAAATGGAAAGAAATGGAACAGATAAAATTTACACTGGCATCGGATTATAACAAAGAAGTAACAGCAGCATTTGGTATTGGTTACCAAACTTTTAATTTTGATATGAAGGGAACCAGTAAACGAGCTGCAATTGTTATAAATGCACATGGGATTTTAACCCATGCCGAAGTGCTTGAAAATGCCGGATTAATGCCCGATTTTGAAGCGGTCCTAAAAGTCCTGATGCCGGCATAAATTTGTTCACGCTACTCAAATACAAACAACATATAAAAAATACTTTGTCGAAGTTAACCTGTTTAAAGTTTAATAATCATTTATAAAAACTTCCTGTTGAAAAACCCCATTCTGTTTATATTCATTACGGTATTGATTGATTGCGTTGGCATTGGTATTATTTTTCCGGTGGCAGCCAGCATTGTAACCGAAGTTAGCGGATTGACTGTTAACGAAGCCACAACCTATAGTGGATATATGATGGCCTGTTATGCATTAATGCAATTTATTTGTGCTCCAACTTTAGGTGGCTTAAGCGATAGTTATGGCCGCAGACCTATTTTACTTATTTCCTTGTTGGGATTAGGTATTGATTACTTGTTTTTAGCGGTTGCCAATAGCCTGCCACTACTCTTTTTAGGGCGCATTTTAGCCGGTATTTGTGGTGCCAGTTTTACTACAGCTTTTGCATATATAGCCGATGTAAGTAAGCCCGAAAAACGTGCACAAAATTTCGGTTTGGTTGGTGCTGCTTTTGGTTTGGGATTTATTATTGGCCCATTAATTGGCGGCATTGCCAGCCAATGGGGTGTGCGTGTTCCGTTTATTGTTGCAGCGTGCTTTTCGCTGCTAAACTTTTTTTATGGCTACTTTATTTTACCCGAATCGTTACAACCTGTAAACCGCAGAAAGTTCGATTTTAAACGTGCTAATCCGTTGGGTGCATTTGCACAACTACGGCAAAACAAAAACATTCGTACACTGGTGTTTGGCTTGTTTTTAATTTACTTAACAGGCCAGGTTATGCCAGCTATCTGGACATTTTATACCAAGTACGTATATAACTGGAGTGATACACAAATTGGCTATTCATTAGCATACGTGGGTGTGATGGTAGTAATTGTACAAGGCTTTTTAATTAAAAAAGTTCAAAAAATATTGGGTAGTGTTAACACCATTTACTTTGGGCTTATATGTTATTTTATTGGCTTGGTATTGTTTGCATTTGCTACCAAGCCTTGGATGTTGTATGTTTTTACAACCATTTATTGTTTGGGTGGTGTAGCACCCCCATCATTGCAAGGATTGTTATCAAACCGTGTACAAGCTAATGAACAGGGCGAATTACAAGGCATGATGACTGCATTAACCAGTTTATCAACCATACTATCGCCACTAATAATGACGCAACTTTTTTACACTTTTACAAAGCCCGATGCTATTATCCATTTTGCAGGCGCACCTTTTGCAGCAGCGGCAATATTTGTAATTGCTGCTGCTTATGTTACCCATTTGGATTTGCAAACACCTGAAGTTGCAACAATTAAAAATGAATAAAAGCCAAACTGGCCCCTAATAAAACCACCAGTAATTTTTTCAGATTAAAACGGTGATCGTGGTCGGTTTCGAAAAGTATGGTAGTTGATACATGCAAAAATATCCCAATTACAATTGCTTGAATTTTGGGTGCAAAATCAGCAATCATCCAAATTTCCGATTGGCTTATAAAGCCGCTAACCATAGCACCTAAAGGGGGCATAGCCGCAAATATTATTAAACAAATTATTGACTTAACGCGGCTTATATGCGATGCAACCAACATGCTCATTAATGCAATGGCAATAGGTATATGATGCAATACAATAGCAAAAAGCAAATTATCACCACTGTGATGCATACTTGCTAAAGGCATGGCTTCTAAAAACGAATGGATACACAAACCCAACATCATCGTAAACGGAAACTTGTTTTCATTATGCGCATGCACATGTATATGCCCATGCTCAATCCCTTCACTTAAAAATTCAAGCAGCAGTTGTGAAAAAAAACCAATCAGAATATATAAACCAATGTGGCTATCGGCTTCATATACTTCGGGTATCATATGCATTACACACAATGCAAATAAAAACGAACCGGTAAAACTTAACATCAGTTTTAAATTGGCCGGCTTTATTTCTTTAAAAAATAAAAAACCAAGGCCACTTATCAAAACCACCAAAAACAGGGCGCTATACCCCATCCATCCTATATGTGCTGCTACCTGCGTAGCTACTTCTCCATGTAATAGCATTACTTCTTTGCAATTATTATTAACCGGTCCGAATCGGTTGGTACAAAACTATTCAAATCGTAATCGCCAAAAATAGAATCAATTTTTAAACCGGCATTTTTGAAATAAATTTCAAACTGGTTTAAAGTTAACGCTTGCACACGCTCATAAAAATACTTCTCTATATTATCATCATTTACTTTAATTGTTTTGGTGATGTATCCATTTTCAAACGATTTAGAAATATTGAAACCAATGCCATCAATTTGTTTTGTTTGATGAGGTACCAACTGCATGGCAATTTTTTGAACATTAAAAAAATCAATTACCAATTTACCACCGGACTTTAAAGCTGCGGCCCAGGCATTTATGGCCATTGCATTGTGGTGTTGTCTTTCAAAATAGCCAAAACTTGTAAACAGGTTGAGCAACAAATCAAAACTGTTGGTTCTGAATAATCTGCGCATATCATGTACATAAAAATGCAACGATGGATTTTCAAATTGTTTACTATGTGCAATGCTGTTGTCCGACAGGTCAATACCGGTTACATTAAAACCAAGTTTATTCAGGTAAATAGCATGCCGGCCTTTACCACAAGCTACATCTAATATTTGCGCTTGCGGCTCTAAACCAAGTTGTTTAACCAATGTATCTAAAAAGTGCTTGGCTTCTAAATCATCTCTCTTGTTATACAACAAGTCGTAATAACGTGTGCCAAACCATTTGTTATACCAATTCACCATATATGTTACAGCATAAATGCCCTATTCAATTAATTTTAATGCAAATCAAATAAAATGGTCAGTATTCATAACTATATTAAACCTACTATTTCTACAATTTGCAAAGCCTTATTTTAGCACCAAATATTTTGCAACGTGGCCGTCAAGAAAAAATCAAAACGTACTAAAAACAAGGTGGTGCATCACACACCACCCGGCACTTCGCCCGGCACTATTGTGGTTGCCGATGATGCTTCAAAACCCAAACTCATATTGTATGGCTACAACACCGAGGTTTTCGAAACCATAGCTGACATTTCAATAAACACGGCAGTAACTTTAATTAAAGCAAACCCGGCTCATAACTATTGGTTACAAATAAAAGGCATTGGCGATAAGCAATTGCTCGAAACCATAAGCAGTGCATTTGGTATTCATCCCCTCGAAATGGAAGATGTTACCAAGTTGTATCAGCGGCCTAAGTTTGAAGAACACCAATCACATTTATTTATTATCGCTCGTTTATTAGGCAGAAGTGAAGAAGGTTTATTACAAAACGACCAGTTATCAGTTTTTTGTGGAAACAATTTTGTTATCACCCTGCAAGCAAACTATGACTCTGTTTTTGAAGTAATCGTTAATCGTTTAAAAGCCGGACGCGGGATGATGCGTACTGCCGGAAGCGGCTATCTTACCTATGCTATTAACGATGCAATTGTTGACAGCTACTTTCCATTACTTGAAAAAATGGGTGATGCTTTAGATGAATTAGAAGATGAGTTATTGACAAAGCCTACAAAACTATCAATGGAAAAAATTCAAATTATTAAGCGCGATTTAATTTTATTCAGACGTGCTGCATTTGCCGAACGCGATAAGGTAAACGATATACTAAGAAGTCATAATGACTTTATTAATGTTTCGGTTAGTCCATATTTAAAAGATACTTATGATCATATAATTCAGGTTTTAGATATGGTAGATAGTTACAAAGAAATTACGGCAAGTTTGATGGATATTTATGTATCGAGCATGAGCAATAAATTAAATATTGTAATGAAAATAATGACCGTGTTTTCAGCAGTGTTTATGCCACTTACATTTATTGTAGGTTTATATGGGATGAATTTTGCAAACCAAAACCCTGTTACAGGTAAACTACTTCCGCTAAACATGCCCGAACTTTACAGCCCTTACGGATACATAGGTTGCATAGTTGGTATGTTTTTAATAGTGGCAGTTGAACTTTGGTATTTTACCCGTAAAGGATGGTTAAGTAATTAAGATTAATACAAAACAGTAATGAATCAAAACACATTCGAAATGATAGCAAAAACATTTTCAGGTATGGAAGATGTTTTAATGTATGAGTTAGAAAATTTAGGCGCAACCAACTGCACCAAACTAACACGCGCAGTTTCTTTTACAGGCGATAAAGCTTTAATGTATAAAGCCAATTTATGGTGCCGTACCGCATTACGTATTTTAGTACCATTTAAAAGTTTTGAAGTAAGTAATGAGCAATCATTATACGATGAAATACAAAAAATTGATTGGTCGGTTTGGCTTACAACCGAAAGTACATTAGCCATTGAAACCACCTTAAACCAAACGGTTTTTAACCACTCGCAATTTGTATCACAAAAAATTAAAGACGCCATTGTAGATCAGTTTCGTGCCCGATTTGATAAACGCCCCAGTGTTGATTTACGACAACCCGATTTGCGCATACAAGCGCACATATACGATAATAAATGCACTTTGTCATTCGATAGTTCGGGCGAAAGTTTACACAAACGCGGCTATCGCGATTTAACCAACGAAGCCCCCATAAACGAAGCTTTAGCTGCCGGCATTATTAAGTTAACCGGTTGGAAAGGAGATAGCCCCTTTGTAGATTTTATGTGTGGCAGTGGCACTTTTTTAATAGAGGCAGCAATGATTGCACGCAATATGGCACCTAATAAATTTCGTAAACAATTTGGTTTTCAACGTATGCCCGATTATGATGAAGAACTATGGCAAAATATTTATGATGATGCTTTGATTGGTGAAAAAGAAAGTATTGATTTTGAAATTTCGGGGGGCGATAAAAATGGAATGGTTTTACAAAAAGCGCAACAAAATATAAACAATGCAGGGTTGCAGCACGATATTAAATTAACAAAAACACGTTTCGAAAACTTTATGCCACCTGAAGATGCCGGCATTGTTATTACCAACCCACCCTATGGTTTGCGCTTACAGGAAAACGATTTGATGCAGATGTATCAGGAAATTGGCAACACATTAAAACAACAATATGCAGGCTGGCAAGCCTGGGTGTTTACCGGCAACTTAAACCTGTTTAAATTTATTGGCCTGCGCCCTACCCGAAAAATACATTTGTACAACGGAGCTGTTGAATGCAGGTTGTTACGTTTTGATATGTATAGTGGTACAAAACGTATTCATAAATTCAGAAACGACATTGCTTAGCCTATGTATGTTGATGTGGTATTGCCCCTGGCATTAAATAAAACATTTACCTACAGCGTACCTGCGCATCAGCAAAACGATGTTGCTATAGGTAAACGCGTATTGGTGCACTTTAAGGGCAATAAAATTTATGCAGCCATTATTTTAAATTATCATAAAAATGCACCCGTTACTTATGAAGCACACGATATTATTGACATTATTGATTTAATGCCTGTAATAAACAATAAGCAGTTATTGCTTTGGCATTGGATGGCAGGTTACTACCTGTGTACTTTAGGCGAAGTAATGGCCGCTGCTTTACCGGCAGCACTAAAATTATCGAGCGAAAGCGTGGTGCAACTACACCCCGATTTTGTTGAAACACAGCATATACTTACCCAGCGGGAATTTGTATTGATTGAAGCCTTACATCAAAAAAGTACACTTACACTATATGAAGTTTCTAAACTTTTAGGCGGCAAAGTTGCACACCGTATGTTACAGCAGATGGTTGATAAGCAAATGGTAATTATCAGCGAAGCCATTTTAAAAACAACAGCCGTAAAAACTATAACACATATTGGCTTACACAGCAGGTGTGAAGACGAAAACATGATGCGTGAAGTGTTTGATAGGCTTGAAAAAAAATCGCCCAAACAGTTTAATTTACTTTTGCACTATCTTAACCTGACTGCAGGCAGCGAGTTACGTTTTGTTACTAAAATCAAACTGCTAAAAACATCGGGCAGCACAACAAATGCATTAGCGCAACTCATAAAAAAAAATATTTTAGTTAGTTATGATTTAGAAGCACACTTGTTACCTGTTACAGCGTTTAACAACCATAAACTGGCCACACTATCCGAAAAACAGCAAGAAGCATTACAGCAAATAAAACAATGGCATGAGCAAAAAAATGTGGTGCTTTTACATGGTGTAACATCGAGCGGCAAAACCGAAATTTATATGCAGCTCATACTGGAGCAATTACAAAAAGGCAAACAGGTTTTATACCTGTTACCCGAAATTGCGCTAACCACACAAATGATTTTCAGATTGAAAAAACGTTTTGGTGATAAAGTGCTTGTATACCATTCGAAATTTAATGACAGCGAACGCTTAGTTACCTGGAATACTTTATTAAATCAACAAACGCCCTTTATTATAGTTGGTGCGCGTAGTGCCGTGTTTTTACCCTTTAACAACCTCGGATTAGTAATTGTTGATGAAGAGCATGAAAGCGCTTATAAGCAGTATCAACCTGCTCCCCGTTACCATGCCCGCGATGCCGCTATTATACTGGCATCACACCATAATGCCAAAACCATATTAGGTACTGCAACACCTGCAATCGAAACCTATTACAATGCACAACAACAAAAATTCGGTTTGGTATCGTTACAACAACGATATGCTGAAATTGAATTGCCACATGTACATGTAATTGATTTAAAAGAAGCTTACAGACGCAATCAGGTAAAGCACAATTTAAGTCAGCCTTTAATTAATGCCATGCAGCAGGCTTTGCAGCAAAACGAGCAAATTATATTGTTTCAAAACAGACGTGGCTTTGCTACCCTTATGGAATGCAGAAGCTGCGGATGGGTGCCGCAATGTATTAACTGCGATGTATCGTTAACCTATCATAAATCGTCAAACAATTTACAATGTCATTATTGCGGTTTTAGCCAACAAATACCGGTAGCATGCCGTGCATGTGGTAATACTACATTACAATTGCATGGCTTGGGCACACAACGTATCGAAGCCGATTTAGAACAGTTGTTTCCCGATAAAAAAGTAACACGATTAGATTTAGATGTGGCACGCTCTAAAAATGCCTATCAGCAAATAATAACTGATTTCGAAAACAGGGTTACAGATATATTAGTGGGTACACAAATGATAACCAAAGGCCTCGACTTCGAAAATGTGAGTACCGTTGGTATTATAAATGCCGATGCATTATTTAATTATCCCGATTACCGAAGCAATGAACGCAGCTACCAACTAATGAGCCAGGTAGCAGGCCGCAGCGGGCGTAAACACAAGCAAGGACATGTATATATTCAAACATACAGTCCACAGCATCCCGTACTCAATTTTGTAGAAACCCATAACTATGCGGGTTTTTACAAGTACGAGTTAGCCGAACGGTTGAAATTTTCGTTTACGCCATTTTTTAAAATCATTCAAATAGAAATACGCTGCAAAAATGAATTACTGCTAAACCGTGCATCGGAAGCATTTTCGGTACACTTACGACATGTTTTTGGCAATCGGGTGCAAGGGCCAATTCAACCCGATGTGGCGCGCATCAACCTGTATTACATCAATTGTTTTATGCTTAAAATTGAAAAGGAAGCCAGCCTCAATCAAACCAAAAAAATGTTGCAACAAGTATTTGAGTTGTTTTATGAGGCTGTTGAATTTGCTTCGGTTAAAATTGTAGCCGATGTTGATCCGGTTTAGTTTTCCCTTCCGGTATAAATGTTTCTGATTGTAAAGCACCGTTTTATTTAACCCAATGTTATCATACATAACATTGCCTTAACCTGTTGCTCCTGTTTTACGCACTTCTAAACAATAAATGCAGGAGGTTACGCAGCGCTTTTTAAAAAATGGAGAAATTAAATTATCGGTAAGTGATATTTTACAACAACCATATAATTTCTTTCAGGATGAAAATGATAATAATAAATATGACCATGCATCTGATAAGGTTATTTGGAAAATAAAACCGGGCATGAGTTATTCGCTTAGTGTAAGTTACCTCTTTTAAGGTTATTCGTAATTAAAATAAAAGGGCTGCAACCATTGCAGCCCTTTTATTTTATATCATTTTGATTTTATTTTTTTGATGCTAACTGTCGCAAACGAATGGCTGTAATAACCTGTTTGGTGTGATTGGTAAAATCGCCTTTCATCATCCAATCATAGTAAGACGGTTCTTCATTAAAAACCATTTCAACACTGCGCCCCTTGTGCTTTCCAAAATTAAATATCTCCTGTCCTTTATCATTAAACACCATTCGCCCTGCAAAATCTACTGTGTTACCATACGATGAAAACTCGGCTAAACCATCAACCGTTTCGCTTAAAGTATATCGTTGCAGTTGTGCTAAAAACACATCATAGGTTGCTGTTATATCGGCTTCGGCACTGTGTGCATTTGTTATTTCCTTATTGCAGTAAAACTTATAAGCTGCAGCCAAAGTACGTTGTTCCATTTTATGAAAAATATTTTGCACATCAATCATCCTTCTCGATTTCATTTCGAAATTTACTTCTGCTCTAAAAAACTCTTCTACCAATACAGGTACATCAAATTTATTACTGTTATAGCCGGCTAAATCGGCATTGTCAATAAACTGCAAGAGCTCATGTGCCAATTGTTTAAAGGTTGGTTCATTTGCAACATCAGCATCATATATACCGTGTATGGCCGATGCACCTGTCGGTATAGGCATTTGCGGATTAATGCGTTTGGTTTTTACTACTTTGCTTCCATCGGGCATCAGCTTTAAAATACTTATTTCAACTATTCTATCCGACCCTACATTTACACCGGTGGTTTCTAAATCAATAAAAGCAAGTGGTTTGGTAAGTTTTAAATTCATTGAAGCGTTATTAAAAATAAAGCATCGCTATGCGATGCTTTATTACAAATGAGGTTACTTATTTATTGCTGTAATGTAAAGGTCTTATACATTTTTGTTGCATCTGATGTTACCGTAAGTGTATCATCAAATTTACCTAACTTTTCGGTACGGATGGCCACATCATAATCGCCCGGAGGCAACACCAGCGTAAAACTTCCATTTGATGCATTGGTCATCAATTCGGCCATGGTGCTGCCTGTTGATTTTTTTGTTATGGTTATGCGTGCATTTTTTGATGCAGTTAATGTAGCGCCAACTACAACATTACATTTTACTACTACCACATTTGAATTAAACAAAGGTTTGTCTAATGTAAATTTGTATATATCTGTATTACCAAAACCATCGGCAGTTATTCGCGCAACATAACCTTTTAGCCCACTGGGCAAAATTGCAATACCTGTATTATCGTCTGTTGTATTAAGTGGGTAGCCGATATTTACAGGAGCACTCCAACCACTGTTTTCATCAGGGCGTGTACACATAAATACATCATAACCGCCCATACTTTTATGGCCTTTCGAAGCAAAAAATAAAACTTTACCATCTGCAGAAATTGATGGGTAGTCTTCGTCATATTTTGTATTTATAGATGTACCCATATTTACCGGTGCTGCCCAACTTCCATTGTCATTTAAAGTAGCTGTGTACAAATCTTTAGCTCCGGAACCGCCTTTTATAGCACTTGAAAAAACAATCATTTTTCCATCGGGCGATAAGCATGCGCCTGTTTCAACATCTTTGGTTTCGAAGGTCTTACCTAAACTAACAGGTTTTAACCATGATTTACCTTTTAATTCACTTTTTAAAATATCTCCATTTATTTCCTGATCCCAACGCATTACCAGCAATTGGTCGGCTGCAACATTTAAGCCGCACGGCTCGTCATAACCTTCGCCATTTAAAATGATACCTGGATTTTTTGCTTTGGGTTTAATAGAATCGCTTTGGGTAAAAAACCAGATGTCGGTATAGTTTTCGCCCATTTCGTCTTGTTGATTACCCATATTACCTTTACGGTTCGATGCAAAAAATACTACTGAATCATCAGCACTTACCACCGGCCTGTAATCGGCAAATGGGCTGTTTATATTCTTACCTAAGTTTTCAAACTTTACGTTTAAAGGTGTTTTGGTTAAGTCTTTTGCATTGTAAGCCCACTCCATAGCTTGTGCCACATCTAATTTTGCATCGGGCTTACCGGCCTTAAACTTTTCGAAAGCAGCAATGGCTGCTTCGTAATTACCACTGTGCAAATTGGCCATGCCTAACCAGTATTGTGCATCTTTAGGCGCATCTTTTTGTTGGACTACAAACTCTAAATAATCGGCAGCTTTTGTTTTATCGGCATTTGAATTTAGTAAACTATATCCGGCACGGTAGTTCATTTCTGTACTTTGCGATTCGGCCTTTGCCAGGCGCGAATATAAAATAGATGCTTCGTAATAATTTTTGCCTTTAAAAAAATCGGCTGCTGTTTTTTTCATTTCAGCAATCTCATCCTTCGTTAATGCTTTCTCAGTTACATTTTTCTTTTGGCCCAATAGGTTTGCACTTATAAACAACAATGCAAAAGCAATGGCAAAATTTCTGCTTTTATATTTCTTTAATTGATACATCACTTTAATTCAATAAAAAATTAAGTTAGGATTTAAATTTCGCGATTGGGGTCAAACTGTTCCAGGTAATCGGCAACGCGTCTTACAAAAGTACCGCCAAGGGCGCCATCAACTACACGATGGTCGTAACTGTGCGACATAAACATCATGTGCCTGATAGCAATTGCATCACCCTGTTCGGTTTCGATAACAGCAGGCCTTTTCCTGATAGCGCCTATGGCCATAATTGCTACTTGTGGCTGGTTAATAATGGGTGTACCCATTACATTGCCAAAGGTACCTACATTAGTCATGGTATAAGTACCACCTTGAATATCGTCAGGGTTTAATTTGTTGTTGCGTGCACGGTTGGCTAAATCGTTTACGGCTTTAGTTAGTCCCAGTAAGTTTAGTCTATCAGCATTTTTAATCACAGGTACAATTAAATTGCCTGTTGGCAATGCAGTGGCCATTCCAATGTTAATATTCTTTTTTACAATAATTTTTGTACCCTCAACGCTAACATTAATCATCGGAAAATCTTTAATGGCTTTGGCTATTGCTTCGATGAAAATAGGTGTAAATGTTATTTTTTCTTTTTCTCGTTTTTCAAATGTCCCTTTTATTTTATCGCGCCAACGCACCAGATTGGTTACATCAACTTCAACATAAGAGGTAACATGTGGCGATGTTTGTTTACTCATAACCATGTGGTCGGCAATGAGTTTGCGCATACGGTCCATTTCTACAATTTCATGGTCGCCAGTGTAGGCAACAGCAGGGCTTGTATTGGTGGTTGTGGTTGTGGTTACGGCTGGTTTTGGGGTATCGGCAACGGTTTTTACCGGTTGAGTTGCAGTTGAAACAGTACCTGATTTTTTTTGTGCCACGTAATTTAATATATCATGTTTGGTAACACGACTTTCGGCACCGGTACCAACAATAGCATCCAATTCAGCTTGCGAAATTTTTTCCTCAGTAGCTATACTTTTTACTAAAGGCGAATAAAATTTATTGGCTGTTGATGCAATGGCTGTTGTTGCTTGTATGTTATGTTTTACTGTTTCAACAGTTGCGCTAACAGGGGCTGCAACAGTGGTAGTTTGAGGTGGTGCTGCAACCGGTGTATCGGCAGCACTGTCGCCAATTAATGCAATTACACTACCCACTTGCACCACGTCACCTTCGTTAAACATGCGCTTAAGTAATTTACCTGCAACCGGTGCCGGTACTTCGCTGTCAACTTTATCAGTTGCAATTTCTAAAACGGCTTCTTCTGCTTCAATATGATCGCCTTCGTTTTTTAGCCATTTAATAATTGTTGCTTCGGCAACACTCTCGCCCATTTTGGGCATTTTCATTTCGGTTTGCGACATGTGTCTGATGCTTTTTATTGGCAACGAAAGTAGAAAAATATTATTGGCTGATTATTTTTTTGATGCCTACTTGAGTGCTCTTTTAATACTTTTTTTACGCAGTCGGAATTTAAAAATCATTCGAATAAATTAATCAACCACTTCGTTTGCGTATATTTTACGAACCAGGTGTTGGTTGTTTGCTAAAATTATTTTTCGTTTTAATTTTAAAGTTGGCGTTAATTCGCCCGAAGCTACAGTCCATTCTTCGGGTACGAGTTCGAAATTTTTTACTTTTTCGGTTTTGCCATACTCTTTATTTATATCCTCAATTTCTTGTGTTATGCGTTGGCGTACTTGCTCATTGGTATAAACTTCGGCTTTAGTTTTTACAGGTATGGTTTTTATTTTACACCATTGCAGTATATGGTCAACAGCCGGATAAATAAGTGCAGCCGGAAAATTATGCCCCTCACCAATAATCATTATGTTTTCGATAAACATGGATTCTTTAAAACGGTTTTCCATTGGTTGTGGTGCAAGTGTTTTGCCACCACTTGTTTTCAAAAGTTCTTTCTTTCTATCTGTAATTTTTAAAAATCTGCCTTCTTCCATCACACCAATATCACCGGTTCGGAACCATCCATCGGCTGTAAATGCTTCATCTGTTTGCTCTTTGTTTTTATAGTAGCCACTCATTACACTTGGGCCCTTTACTAAAATTTCGCCATCGTCTTCAAACTTTACTTCCACACCGGGTATCACCGGGCCAACGGTTCCAAATCGTGTGCGATCTTTGTCAATGCAGTTTAATGCAATTACAGGCGATGTTTCGGTTAAACCATAACCTTCAACTACCAATATTTGCGCAGCCCAAAATACCCGAGCCAAGCGAGGTTGTAAAGCAGCACCACCTGAAACTATAATTTGAGTATTGCCACCTAAGGCTTCACGCCATTTATTAAAGATTAATTTGTTGGCCAATTTCAACTGCGTATCATACCACCAGCCATTTTCGCCATTTAAGCGATAGCGATAACCCAGGTTTAGCGCCCAAAAGAAAAGTGCACGTTTTATGCCCGTTAGCTCGCGGCCCTTTGCAACAATTTTATTAAAAACTTTTTCAAGCAAACGTGGCACAGCTGAGAAGGCATGCGGTTTTACTTCGCGTATGTTGTCGCCAATTTTTTCGATGCTTTCGGCATAATAAATACTAACGCCAATGTACATGTACAAATAGGTAAGCATGCGTTCATACACATGGCATAATGGTAAAAAGCTTAAAACTTTTTGATTTTTATTTATAGGCGCAAGCTCCTTACAGGTTTTAAAATTACTTACCAAATTAAAGTGCGATAGCATTACACCTTTAGGGTTACCCGTTGTGCCTGATGTGTAGATTAAGGTGGCTAAATCTTTTTCATTTACTGCATTTTTTAATTGCTGTAATTTATCTGTTTGTACATTACTTTTTCCCAAGTCTAACAAATCGCTCCAATGTTTAAAACCGGGTACTTTATCAAAGGTAAAAATTTCGATGCCCGGCTTTAGTTGGCTAATAATGTTTTTCATCTTGTTAGCCAAATCAGCATCGCTTACCATTATTAATTTTACATCGGCATCGGTAAGAATAAATTTGTAGTCGTTTTCGCTAATGGTTGGATAGATGGCTACTTGCACTGCGCCCACTTGCAAAATTCCAAAATCAAACATGTTCCATTGTGGTCGGTTATTACTTATGGTGGCTATCTTATCATCTTTGCTGATACCCATTGCCATTAACGCATAGCTAACCAAATTTGCCGTGTTTAAAAAATCATCAGTCGAATAAGTTATCCATTGATCGTTTTCTTTACCGGCTAATGCTACATTATTGTAGCACTTTAATTTTTGGTATGGCAGTATATCGAATATTCGTGTTACGTTAGTCATGGTTTATTTTTTGTGTAATATGATAAAAGCAAGTAATGTTACGAAATGAACAAATAAAATCCTTTTTGGCATAAAAGAAAATGTGTGACTACAAATTTGAAATGTAATATAAATATATGCAAACATCCTTTAGCAATTTAGTAGCAATTAAATACCCAATAATAATGGCACCCATGTTTTTAGTGAGTAACGAAGCGATGATACAGGCTGCCATGCAAAATGGCATATTGGGCACTTTCCCTACCTTAAACTATCGAAATGAAGGTGCATTAGCGAAGTTGCTCGACAACTTAAATCACTTTAAAAAATCAGGCTGCACAGGTAATTATGGCGTTAATTTAATTGTTCAGCAATCGAACCCTTTGTATGAAAATCATTTAGCAATATGTGTTGCCAAACAAGTACCTGTATATATTACATCGTTAGGAAATCCTAAAAAAGTTATTGAACAAGCCAATAGTTATGGCGCTAAGGTTTTTTGTGATGTAACCAATGTTATGCATGCGCAGAAAGCTTTTGATGCCGGATGTCATGGTTTTATTGCCGTTGGACAGGGAGCAGGCGGCCATGCCGGAAATTTTCCATTAAGTATTTTAATTGAAACCTTAAAGCAAAAATTTAATTTACCGGTAATTGCAGCCGGTGGCATTGCAACAGGCACAGGCATATGCAGTACTTTATGCATGGGTGCCGATGCCGTATCAATTGGCACGCGCTTTATTGCCAGCAATGAAGCAACAGTAAGTAATGCTTATAAAGATGCTATTGTAAATGCCGGCATGGCCGATGTGGTTTTAACCGAACGGTTATCGGGGACGCCTTGCAATATTATCAATACAACTTATGCCCAAAAAATTGGTTTTAAACAGAATGCATTGGAACGGTTTTTAAATAAAAACGCTACCACTAAAAAATATTTTAAAATGTTGGTTCAGTTGCAAGGTCTTAAAAAATTAGAAGCGGCTGTAAAGCCAGGCAACTACAATAATTTATGGTGTGCGGGCCAATCGGTTGAATTGATAATTAATATAAAACCTGTTGCGCAAATAATTGAAACGTTACTTACTGAAACCAAAATGGCGCAAACTTTACTGCAACAAAAATTAATTCAAAACAGCTTGATTTAATTAAACAAGCTTATTAGCTGATGTTTGCAATTAGTTGATTAAAGTAATCAGGGGCATTAATTAAATGTGAGCCATACCAAGAAAAAGTTTCGCCATTTACCAAACAAATTTTTGCATGTGGAAAAAGTTTTTGGTAGAGATTTAGATGCTTTTGTGTAAACGGAAAAGGTTCTGACGAAAGCATTACCAAATCAACTTGCAAAGTTTGTATTTCAGGTGTTACATACCTTTGATAAGCTGCCGCAGCATTATCAAATCCACAATGATGGAGCATGCTGTCAATAAAAGTATGGCTTGCAGCAACCATTATCGGGTTATGCCAGATTACATACAAAACCTTTAAGGGTTTATCGGTTTTTGGTTTTTTAATTTGATTAAAAGCAGTTTCGATTTTTGAAATTAACAATTGGGCTTTCGATTCTTTGTTTACCAAATTACCTATGTTGCTTATCATTTGCAAGGCATCCTTTAAGTTATAAATATCGCTAACCCATACCTTATACGTTTGCATAAGGCGCTCCAATGAATTTTTATCGTTCTCTTCTTTATTGGCTATTATTAAATCAGGCTGCAATGCGGCAATCTTATCAAAGTTGTATTGTTTGGTACCACCAATTCTTGTTTTGGTTTTAAACCAAACATGCGGATGGATACAAAACTTGGTTATACCTACAACTTCATCTTCTAAACCCAAATAATGCAACAGTGCAGTTTGCGAAGGCACCAATGAAATAATCCGCTGCGGTTCGGAATTTAAACAGACCTCGCGTTGCAACTGATCAATAAACCTTTTAGGATAAACAGCCATATCTATTAACTCAAAAAGTTTAATTGTAACAATTAAAAATGCAAACCTATGCCCACTGTTACTAAATACGATTGCAGCGATACCTGATGTGCATCAATTTGTTGTATGGCCTGATTACCATTAAATTGTGTTTCGTCAATTTCAACACCGGTATCAAACAGGCAATTAAAATCGCCCAGTACAGAAAAACTTCGGGTAAAGTGAATTTCGGCACGGCCTACTAAAAACGCTCCCACACTGCTTGCTTTCTGATTATAAATGGAGGGCGTTTCTTCAAGGGTTTGATTGAGCGAATCATAGCTGTTACTAAAATACGATTGTTTAACACTTAACAAATTGGTTGATAAGCCGCCACCCAGGGCTAACTGCCAACCAAGTCCAGTATTGGCTTTATAGGGTTTAAGGGCATACATGATGTATGCTTTTATGGTAATTCCCTTAACTAATTCTTCTACCCTGTCGTAAACAATGGTTTGGTTTGAGCCATTGATAACCGTATCATTTATAAAGTAGCCTACAATATTAGTTGCAGGTATGCCATGCATGCCCACACCTATTAAAAAACGGGGATACAAACTATATTCAAAACCCAAATTTAATACCGGTGCTTTGCCTGATCGGTTATCGGGTGCACCGCCAATAATTAGGTTGTCGTTAAAATAGACCAAACTACCTTGTAAAAGTTTTTTGGCAAATTGTTTCGAAATTACTTCGTCAATGCTCACTGAGTTAAAGCCTACTTGTGTATTAAAATGAAACCGCCTGAAACGATTTTCATTTTGTTGTGCATTTAAGTAACTCCAAAATACACTTAGCAGGATAATCAGTGCCGTGCGCATATTTATTACCCTTATCGTGTTAGTGCATTTAATACATCACTGCGGGTAATGATATAGGTTTTATCAATTTTAAAATCGCGTACCAAAACCGCATCATGCTCGGCCGATAACATTTGCGACAATGCATCTATAGGTGTGCTTATATCCACAAACGGAAATGCCGGTTTCATAATCGTATCTATAGCTTTCGATTTTACTTCGGGATTGGCAACTATGGCGCGGTAAATATCTGTTTCGTTTAGCGAACCAACCATGCGTTTTGCAGTTGTAACCGGTATTTGCGAATAGCTCATTTTTTCCATCAGCTTTAATGCATCTTCAATGGTTGCTGTACTTTCTAATGAAGCTACTTCGCCTTTTTGCGATGTAACTAAGTCTTTGGCTAACAATCCCTTTTTATCAAAATATCCTTTTTCGCGCATCCAATCGTCATTAAACATTTTGCCCAAATAACGTGTTCCATGGTCATGAAAAATTACTACAACAACATCGCCTTCTTTAAACTGATTGGCTAATTGCATTAAACCGGCCATTGCACTGCCGGCACTGTTGCCTGCAAAAATTCCTTCTTGCTTTGCAATTTCGCGTGTCATTAGGGCTGCATCCTTATCTGTAACTTTTTCGAATAAATCTATCAGGTCGAAGTTTACATTTTCAGGTAAAAAATCTTCGCCAATACCTTCGGTTACGTATGGGTAAATTTCATTCTTATCAAATATGCCGGTTTCTTTATATTTCTTAAACACCGACCCATAAGTATCAATACCAAATATTTTTATGTTCGGATTTTTCTCTTTCAAATACTTTGCTGTGCCGCAAATGGTGCCACCAGTACCAACGCCAACTACTAAGTGTGTAATTTTGCCATCGGTTTGGTCCCAAATTTCGGGGCCTGTGCTTTCGTAATGTGCTTGTGCATTGGATGGGTTGTCGTATTGATTGGGTTTCCATGAATTGGGCACTTCGTTTACCAACCTTGACGAAACGGAGTAGTAACTGCGTGGGTCCTCAGGGTCAACATTGGTGGGGCATACAATTACATCGGCACCAAACGCACGTAAGGCATCAAATTTTTCTTTCGATTGTTTATCGGTTGATGTGAAAATACATTTGTATCCTTTAATAACCGATGCAATGGCAAGGCCCATACCTGTATTGCCCGAAGTGCCTTCGATAATAGTGCCACCGGGTTTTAAGCGACCATCTTTTTCGGCATCTTCAATCATTTTTAAGGCCATCCTGTCTTTAATTGAATTACCGGGATTGGTAGTTTCAATTTTTGCATAAACGGTTGCTTTTAGGCCTTTGGTTATATTGTTGATACGAACCAAAGGTGTATTACCAATGGTTTCTAAAATATTGTTGTAAACGCGTTTCATAAATATTGTAAAGTTTAATCAGTTAAATTTTGTGCGGGGTCAAAAGTATGAAAACCAAATAACGGGATGGTATCTTCATGCTTATGTTTTAAACAGGTAATACATAAAAAACGGCTGCAGTAACCTACAACCGTTGTATAAATAGTTGATTTGTTTTATTTCACAAATGGTAGTTTGGTAATGCTAGCTTTTAAATTTTTATCGCGTACTTGAATAAAAATTTCCATGCCGGGCTCGGTAAATGCTTTGGCTACATAGCCCATACCTATTGCTTTGCCTACCGTTGGTGCCTGTGTGCCCGATGTTACGTAGCCAATGGCATTCCCATTCAAGTCATTTATAACATAGCCATGCCGGGCTATACCTTTATCTATCATTTCAAAACCAACGAGCTTGCGATTTACACCGGCTTCTTTTTGTGCTTTTAAAGCATCGCTGTTAGTAAATGGTTTTGTAAATTTAGTTATCCAACCCAAACCGGCTTCTATGGGCGAAGTTGTATCATCAATATCATTACCATATAAACAAAAACCCATTTCGAGGCGCAACGTATCTCTGCATCCTAAGCCTGCAGGTTTGATATTAAACGCTGCACCGGCTTGCATAATGGCATCCCAAAAAGTAAGTGCATACTGGTTTTCGAAATACACTTCGAAACCACCTGCACCGGTGTAACCTGTGTTTGATATAAGTACATTTGGAATGCCACAAAAAACGCCTTTCATAAAAGTATAGTAAGGCATATCGGCTAACGGTAAATCGGTTAGTTTTTGTAAGGTATTAATAGCTTTAGGACCTTGTACTGCAAGCAACGATGTTTTGTCTGAAATGTTATGCATCTCAACACCTTGTGTATTGTTTTGCATAAGCCACTCCCAATCTTTTTGAATATTGCCTGCATTAACTACCAGCATATACGTTTGTTCATCAATACAGTAAACCAGCAAATCGTCAACAATACCTCCTGTAGCATTGGGCAAACAAGAGTACTGCACTTTACCTGCTGTTAGTTTTGATGCATCGTTACTGGTAGTTCGTTGAATTAAATCTAAAGCATGCTGGCCTTTTAAAATAAATTCGCCCATGTGCGATACATCAAACATACCAACAGCATTGCGTACGTTATGATGTTCGATGGTTAATCCCTCATATTGAATGGGCATATTGTAGCCTGCAAAAGGTGCCATTTTTGCACCTAATGAAATATGTTTTTGTGTAAGTGCCGTTTCTTTAACCTCTGTGGTCATAAATAAAAATGTTTTAAATTTTAAGTGTGTTTTATGAAGATAATATTTGTGTTGTGCAGTTTAAATAATTTTGCTGCTGCGAATGTATAGAATACTTTTCTATGACTGTTTGCCTTGCTGCCTTACCCATTTTTTGCCGCAACTGTGGTTGATTAATAAGGGCCAGTATTTTTTCGAACCACATGTTTTCGTCTTCGGCTAAGTAACCATTTACACCCTCAACAATTATTTCGGTATTTACACCTACAGCAGCCATAACGGTAGGTATTTCTAATGCCATGTATTGCAAGCCTTTTAAGCCACATTTACCCTTACTCCATTCATCGTTTGGCAAAGGCATTATACCAATATCAATTTCGCTTAAGTCGTCAATTTCAGTGGCTTCATTCCATTTAATGCCCTGTATTTCCAAAGCCTCATTTAAGTATGTATCATCTCCAATTACTTTAAAATAAATGTTATGGCCACAATGTTTTTTTAAGCGTTCCAAAACCGGTACAGCCAATATAAAATGCTTAATAGTAGTTACGCTTCCACTCCAGCCAATACATATTCCGGACTTGGTACGAGGTACAGCTTTCTTTATATAATTATTTGTGTCGATGGTTGTTGGTATTATCAACACTTGCTGATTGTATTGCAGGGCATATTGTTTCAAATAATAATTACCGGCAATAACCAAATCGCTCATGGCAATTATCTGAGCTGTTTTTTGAGGACGTTTAAGCAAGGCAAACTTCTTATTGGCTTCGCTTACATCATGATGCCAAATTGCATCATCAAAATCGTAAATTATTTTAGCGCCACTTCGTTTAAATTGCTTTTCGAAAAAGGTAGTGCCTGTCATAAACGCTTCGCGTTGAATAAAAACAATATCATAAGCCGATGATTGTATTACATGCTTTAACCTGATAAATAATAAATTGGCAAACAATAATGCTTTCCGAAAAAGGCTGCTGGGGTGATAAAAAATTGTATCGGTATGTTCGCTGATTAACGGGGCCATTGTGCAACGGTAACCGGCTTGCTGCCATATACGGATATATTGCTCGAACCTGAACCGCTGGCTGGGTGCTCGGTTGCTGCGATGCGGTACCACAAACAATATGCTGGGCATAATAGATTTTAAAATGGGATGCGAAGTTGGAAATTATTGCCAAATATTTATCCACTCGAAGCAGGTACACCTACACTATATTTTTTACAGTTTCTAAATCAAGCTAACCTGCATTTTTTACCTTGCTGCACTTAAAAAATAATACTACACTAAAGCCTATGAATTTATTCAGAAAAAAATCAGTGGATAATATACTTGCCGATGCCGCCAAAGGCTATAGCGATGGCGAACATAGTTTGGGTAAACACTTAGGCGTGCGCGACTTAACTGCCTTTGGTATAGCTGCTATTATTGGTGCCGGCATATTTTCTACCATAGGTAATGCCAGTGCAAATGGCGGCCCTGGTGTAGTTTTCTTATTTATTTTTACTGCTATTGCATGTGGTTTTAGTGCCTTTGCTTATGCCGAGTTTGCCAGTATGGTGCCAGTATCGGGTAGCGCCTACACTTATAGTTATGTTGCATTTGGCGAAATTACTGCCTGGATAATTGGCTGGGCATTAATTATGGAGTATGGCGTTGGCAACATTACCGTTGCCATATCGTGGAGTGATTATTTTACCGGCTTTATGGATTACCTGGGTGTACACATACCACATTGGGCTCGTATGGATTATTTCACGGCCAAAAATGGTTTTGATGAAGCCACCAAACTTATGGCAACAGGCCGCCCTTTTGAGCAACTCAGCGGTAATTTACGCGAGGCGCTAACAGCCTGGAATGAGGCTCCCTTAATAGGCAGTTTTCATGTAATTTTTGATATACCTGCAATTGCTATGACCATACTGATTTCGACCCTGGTTTATATCGGAATAAAAGAATCGCGTAATGCCAGTAATATTATGGTGGTTATAAAAATATTAATTGTGCTATTGGTTATTGCCGTGGGTTTCTTTTATGTGAAAGGCGAAAATTATACACCCTTTTTGCCCAATGGTATGGGTGGTGTGCTTAAAGGCGTTTCGGCCGTGTTTTTTGCTTACATCGGTTTTGATGCCATAAGCACTACTGCCGAAGAATGTAAAAACCCGCAAAAAGACTTACCTAAAAGTATGATGTATGCAATATTGATATGTACTGCATTATATATTCTCATTTCGTTGGTATTAACAGGCATGGTACCTTATTACGAATTGGCCGTTGGCGACCCATTGGTTTTTGTTTTCGAAAAATTAAATATTGGTTGGATGATAGGTATTGTTGGCCTTAGTGCTGTTGTTGCTATGGCTAGTGTATTTTTAGTTTTTCAATTGGGACAACCGCGTATTTGGATGAGTATGAGTCGTGATGGCCTGCTTCCTAAGGCTTTTAGCCGCATACATCCCAAATATCAAACACCCAGTTTTGCTACCATTGTAACTTGTTTGGTTGTAGCTATACCTGCACTATTCTTAAATATGACATTTGTAACCGATATGGTTAGCATAGGCACCTTGTTTGCCTTTGTGCTGGTATGTGGCGGTGTACTTAAACTTCAAACCGACCCCAATGCACCACGCAGCAAATTTAAAACTCCTTATATAAACGCGCAATACCTTATGCCTTTATTAGTAATTCTTTGCATAACCATAGCTTTTACCAAATACAAAGCCGAAACCATGGCTTTTATAAGTAATGAAGGCCAAATGTATAGTGCCACTGAGTTTGTAAACCACCTATCGCAAAAAGATTTAAGCGATGTAACCTACCAGCTAAGTTTGGCCAACCCAAAAGCTTTTGATGAAGCAGGCCGCGATTTACTTGCATACCTTGAAACTATGGACAACCAAACCTATAGCCAAAACATTATGCAGCTAAATCTGGATAATCACTTAAAAATAGAAACAGGCTGGCAATTATTTAAACACAAAATACCTACTTGGATATTCCTACTGATAACATTTATACTTACTTACTTGGCATTTAAACACAAACTTTCATTAATTCCACTTTTAGGTTTAACGTGCTGCTTATATATGATGAGTGAACTGGGTTATAAAAACTGGCTATATTTTGGGGCCTGGTTGCTTATTGGTTTGATAATTTATTTTGGCTACAGTTATAACAACAGTAAACTACAAGCAAAACCTACCTTACAAAGTTGATATGGGGTATTTTTAAAACCTTAGGATTTTTGAACGAAGCATTTGGTTTGCAGTTTCGAAAGAGATTACTACTTTCGCGCTCCATTTTTTATAAACTATATAAATAAAACAGGTAAACAATGTTAAAACAGTATGAAACTGTGTTTATTCTGAACCCTGTCTTGTCTCAGGATCAGCTAAACGAAACAGTTGAAAAATTCAAGAGAATCCTCACCGAAGGTGGTGCCAAAATTGTTTTTGAAAACAATTGGGGATTACGCAAACTGGCTTACCCTATTCAGAAAAAGAATACCGGTTTTTATTACCTTATCGAATTTCAGGCCCCGGGCGAATTAATTGCCAAGCTTGAAGTGGAGTACAAGCGTGATGAAAGAGTAATGCGTTTCCTTACAACAGCGTTAGACAAGCATGCTGTGGCATACAATGAAAAGAAACGTAAAAATGCTGTCACTAAAGCAGCCGAAACAACTAACGCTTAATCAAAACAAAATGGCTACAGAACAATCACCAAACAACAGCGAAATCAGGTACTTAAACCCGGTTAACGTTGACACAACCCGTAAAAAGTATTGCCGCTTTAAAAAATTAGGCATTAAGTATATTGATTATAAAGACGAAAAGTTTTTAATGCGTTTTGTAAATGAGCAAGGCAAAATGTTGCCACGTAGAATTACAGGCACATCACTTAAGTTTCAACGCAAAGTTGGCCAGGCTGTAAAACGTGCCCGTCATTTATCATTATTACCATACATTGGCGATATGCTTAAATAGTAAAACGTTATTGTACATTTCAATAACACACTTAAACATCAAAAATTAAAAAAGATGCAAGTAATATTAAAAGAAGACGTAAAGAATTTGGGGTATAAAGATGATGTAGTAACGGTGCGTAACGGTTATGGTCAGAATTTTTTAATACCTAAAGGCATAGCTGTTATAGCTAACGATACCAATAAAAAAATACATGCCGAAGTGGTTAAACAACGTGCCCATAAAGTAGCCAAACTTAAAATGGATGCACAAGGTATTGCCGATGCAATAAGCGGTTTTACCATTACACTTACTGCCAAAGCTGGCGAAAACGGTAAACTGTTTGGTAGCGTAACTTCGCAACAATTGGTTGACAAGTTGAAAAACATGGGTTACACAATTGATAAAAAACAAGTAGTAATGCCTGCCGACCATATTAAGCAAGTGGGACAATACAGTGCCGAGCTGGTTTTGCACCGCGAGGTTAAAGGCAAAATTCAATTCGAAGTGGTAGCTGCCGAAGGCAACCAGTAGATACAATATCAAAATCAATCATTAAACCCTCAGCAAATTTTGTTTGAGGGTTTTTATTTAAACCATAAAAACATAATACAATGAATACAGGCGATGTAAGTGTAGGAACCATACTAAGATATAATGGCGAATTGTGTCAGGTTATTGAGTGGCAACACCGCACACCGGGTAACTTACGCGCATTTTACCAAGGCAAAATGCGAAATTTATTAAGCGGTAAATTAGTCGAAAACCGTTTCCGTTCGGGCGAGGAAGTTGAAATTGCGCGTGTTGAATACCGCGAATTACAATACCTGTACCGCGATGGGTCGTTTTTGGTATGTATGGATAACGATACCTTTGAACAGTTTTCGGTTGGCGAAGACTTGTTTGGCGATAAGGTGGATTTTGTAATTGAAGGAGCCACGGTTAAAGTAGCATTCGAAGGCGATAATATTTTACTTGCCGAACCGCCAACATTTATTGAAGTTGAAATTACCTATGCCGAACCGGGCGTAAAAGGCGACACCGCTACCAATACCTTAAAACCGGCTACCGTTAGTACAGGCGCTGTTATTAATGTACCTTTATTTGTAAATCAGGGCGAGCGCGTTAAAATTGACACCCGCACTGGTGCTTATGTTGAAAGAGTAAAATAAAACTTTCAAATTTTTTAATCAAACAGCAACGGCTGCCCAAGGGCAGCCGTTGCTGTTTCCACCGCCACCTCCTTTCAACTAACAACTAACAACTAACCCCCCTTTCAACTCTCAACTCCTTTTTTATCTATACCACTTCTAAAATCAAGTTTCCCTTAACCCTTTAATTTTATCTATTATGAAAAAATTATCATTTGTGAAAAAATCACACACACACAACAATATTCAGCAGTTGTGCAAGTAAAATCTTATTTATTTTAATGCTGATGGCAAGGCAACTGCAAGGCCAACCGGCAACACTAAACCTTAATAACTTTAATTGCGATAACCCGCAAGCCGTTACTTTGCAATGTTACGATGCTACAGGCAGGGCAATGGATATACTGGCTGTAACCAAAGCAGATAGCACTGAATATGGCACCTTGCTTTATATAGAAAAAACCAATCTTACTTACGATGGTTTGCTTTTGGTAAAAGTAATGTACCAGGGTTTTACCTTGGGTACTATTGGAGTACTAACCCTAAAAAACAAGTAAGGCCATGGAACGCATACTTACTTTGGCTATGTTGTTTTCACTAAACGGTATAGCACAGCCACAAATTACATGGCTTAAATATTTGAATACATCTACAAATTCTAATACTTGTGAATCAATTCTACAATTGCAGGATAGTGGTTTTATTTTATCTTGCAGGTGGCCTCCGCAAAATGGATATGTTGCTCGTATTTATAAAACTAATAAATATGGTGATACCCTACATAGCGCATTAATAAACACTTGGTGTAATATTATTCAAACGTATGATAAAAATTTTGTTTATGTAGGTGGCAACTTACTTCAAGGCCCAGGAAGTTTAACAAAAATTGACTCCAATTTAAACCAAATTTGGACGCAATCATATCCACAATTTTTATCATTACGTTTAACCCTTTCCAACGACAGCGGCTTTATTTTAAATAGCAGCAGCACAGTAATTAAAACCGATAGCTTAGGTGTAATTCAATGGACGCAATCATTTATTGGCATCATACGTAAAGTAATACCCTGCAAAAATGGCGATATATTGGTAGTGGGCTATGGTGCCGGTTATAATGCAACCTACAGGGCCATGCTACTTTCAGCAACTGGCCAATTATTATGGCAACGCCAACATGGTGTGGTAGAAGAAGATTGGGGCACCATAAAGGAATTTGGCATTAACGATGCCGTAGAATTGCCCGATGGTAATTTTTTAGCAGCAAGTGGCAGCTACCATCCGCACTTTGGCGATAGTGCCGGTTGGGATATGATTAAGTTAGACCGCGCCACTGGCGATACCCTACAAACCTACGTCTTTGATACCATTACCGGGTCACCGCAATATTTGATACACATGACGAATGCCAAAGATTCCAATATACTAATATGTGCTGATGGGCGGTTAATAAAAATTAAACAAGACGGCAGTCTTATCTGGTATAAACATGCAGATTTTGAACCGTGGGATTTAATAAGTTGCAGCGATAATGGATTGGCTATAGCTGGTGTAAAATATACGTGGCTACCTGGTAGCGGTAATTTCAAAAAAAAATCAACCTACGCCAAATTAGACAGCTTAGGCAATATTTATAATTACCAGGGCATACCCTATATACAACCCCAATTGGTAAGTGTGTACCCCAACCCGGCAAGCAATCAATTAACAATTGATAATTTACAATTAACAAATAAACCGTTTACCCTTACTGTATATGATGTTTTGGATAAAATGCACTTAACGCAAAATACCCATACCACAACAATAGATATCAGCACACTAACACCGGGCTTATACGTACTGCGTTTGCAGCAAGGTGATAAAATGTATTATGGCAGGTTTGTGAAAGAGTGATTAGTGGATAGTGGTGAGAGATGAAATGTGAAACGACAATTTGCTTAAGCCCCAAAGCCCATTAGCAAAAAACAATAATTAAAGATTATTTAAAAAATCTAAGGTGTTTATACCATCGGCATAATCATTAATAAGCGGTTTTTGCAAGGTACCCAAAGGGTGTAATTTTAAACTTGCATGTGGCCATTCATTCACATCAGCAACGGCAATACATTGTAACAATTCTTTATTGTCAAACAAATGGGCCAGTAGCTTGTGGGCATCGTTGTAATACTGATAGTGTAAAACCGAAACGGGTGTACTCCAGGCCTCGGCTTCTTTAATGATTAAAAAATTATTAGTCAAAAAAGGAATCAACTCCAATAGGTATAAAGCCTTATGATATTCATAGTTATTACAATATTTATTATGCTGTAACAAATCGTGCCCATATTGTTGTATGCTTTCAAAAAAGAAATCAAAAGTATAGCCTTCGGGTACAAATACTTTCGAAATACTACGGCATCCCAAACCAAAATACATAAATAAATCATCGGCAAGCGCATGCATTTGTGTTACAGTTTCGTTGCCCGTTAGCAGTGCAACACTGTTTCTGTTTTTTCGGAAAATGTGTGGATACTTTCCAAAGTAATAATCAAAATAACGAAAGGCATTGTTACTACCGGTGGCAATTATGGCATCGGCATTTTTTAAACGCTCAACAATGGTTATACTTTGTTTTAAGTCAGGATTAACTTCACACAACAGTTCACATATAAAAGTCATCAACACCGTATCATCACCCGACAACTTTAATACTGCCCGATGCCCACTATATAAAACACACCATAAATCATGAAACGCTACCAACGGAATATTGCCTGCACAAATAATTCCAATATTTTTAGGGTTAACAACCTTAACTTCGGCAGGCAACAGCGCTAAACTGG
The DNA here is from genome assembly GCA_016788165.1 of Bacteroidia bacterium. Taxonomy (GTDB): domain Bacteria; phylum Bacteroidota; class Bacteroidia; order AKYH767-A; family OLB10; genus JAEUTH01. The sequence goes on from JAEUTH010000015.1 coordinate 43,300, forward strand.
CAGGTTGCAACATGCTAATAATGCCTTGCAAAGCATGCACACTCATATCGGCAGTAAACCATTTATTGGCTATTTCGGCTTGATGCAATACAGCTTCAAATTTTTGGTTTTGCGAATCAGACTTATTTTGAAAATCAGTGATTATTCTTTTCAAACGCTCGCTTAATGCAATGCCGGTTTCAGTAATATTCATAGGTTGTTTATAAGAGTTCTAAATAAAAACGATAAAAGCTGTAATTGAAAAAATGCTTTATCATTGTCGCAAAATTATAAAACCACATCATTATGGCTATTACTATTACAGATGAATGTATAAACTGCGGTGCATGCGAGCCCGAATGTCCTAATAATGCCATTTACGAAGGCGGTGCCGAATGGCGCTTTTCCGATGGCACATCTATACGCGGTGCATTTAACCGCTTAAATGGCGAAAGTATTGAAGCCGATGCACCACAAGCGCCTGTGTATATGGACCACTACTACATTGTACCCGATAAATGTACAGAGTGCGTAGGTTTTCATGATGAGCCACAATGTGCCTCTGTATGTCCGGTTGATTGCTGTGTGGATGATGAGAATGTACGCGAATCGCAGGAAGATTTATTAAGCAAGAAACAGCGGATGCATGCCTAAACTCATGTATTTAAAAATGAGAATCCGGTGCATAGCCGGATTTTTTTATTTCTAAAAGATCCCAAAAAATTAACTACCGATAATTGCGTTTATTCAGAATGAAAACGATAATGGCTTTTTGTTTAACCGCGTCACTGGCTCTTGGTCAATCAAACCCATCGCTTCACATTAATGTATCACAAATCGAACAAAGCACCATAACATTACAGGCTTATGCCGATAGTATTCAAAAAGGAAGTACCGATAGCATTCGAATTTCTTATAACCGTGATTTTATAAATGCTCTGGCAAGTTTACTTAAGTCACCCAATACATTTAATTACCATTTCGACTCGTTAAAAACCATTTCGAAAATTAAAAGCAATGACGAATTGCTGCGTATATACACCTGGTTATTACCAACAGACTCGGGACGCAGGTACAACTACTTTGGTTTTTTGCAATACTATGATTCGAAACATAAAAACTTTAAGTGTATAATGCTAAACGAAACCGACACATTTCCTATAAAGAAAACTGTAAAAGCGGCAAATTGGCCATCGGCTATTTATTATAAAATTATAGAAACAAAAGATAAATCAAAAACCTACTACACTTTATTAGGCTGGCATGGACATAACCAAGGCACTACCCGAAAAATTATTGATGTGCTTACCTTTAAAAACAATGAACCGGTTTTTGGTGCCGCTATTTTTAAACTAACCAATACTACACAGTACCGCATGCTTTACGAGTTTAATGCTAACAGTAGTATGCTGTTGCATTATGATGCCGCAGAAAAAAAAATCGTGTTCGACCATTTAGCCGCTATAAATGGATTTAAAAACGACAAAAGTTCTTATGGAGCCACTTTAATTTACGATGCTTTTAACTGGAAAAAAGGACAATGGCATTATATGCACGATATTGATGTAAGAAATAAGCAGGCACCTGCTAACAATCAAAAAACAAATCAAAAAAAACGGGACTTTTACACACCTCCAAAATAACGGCAACAAAAATTTAACTGCAATAAACCATTGGTAAAAGGCTTTATTTGCGCTCCAATTGAAATCGGATACATTTTAGAATCAACCTAAGCAAAATGAGCCAAACCATAAAGCATAACTTTGGTGCCGGGCCCGGCATATTAGCGCCACAGGTTTTACAACAAGCAGCACAAGGCATACTTAATTTTAATAATACAGGTTTAAGTATTCTCGAAATTTCGCACCGAAGCAAATCGTTTTTACAGGTACTCGATGAAACGGTTTTGCTTGTGAAAGAACTTCTAAATATTCCCGGAAATTATCAGGTTTTATTTTTGAGTGGTGGTGCCAGTATGCAGTTTACAATGGTGCCACAAAACTTTTTAAAAACAAAAGCTGCTTATGTGGCTTCGGGTGTTTGGGCCAATAAAGCCATTGCCGAAGCACAACTTATAGGGCACACCCAAACCCTGGCAAGCAGTGCCGATAAAAACTACAGCTACATACCTACAAACTACACGGTACCGGCCGATGTTGATTACCTGCATTTATGCAGCAACAACACCATATATGGCACACAAATGAAATCGTTGCCTAATAGCACAGTGCCTATAGTTTGCGATATGAGCAGCGATATTTTTAGTAAAACAATTAATGTTGCCGATTATGATTTAATTTATGCTGGCGCACAAAAAAACATGGGGCCTGCAGGTGCAACTTGTGTAATTATTAAAAACGAATTTTTAAGTAAAGCCAATACGCATTTACCATCTATGATGCGCTATGCCATACATGCCGAAAACGGAAGCATGTACAATACGCCACCTTGTTATGCTATTTACGTTTGTATGCTTACAATGCAATGGTTAAAGTCAATTGGTGGTGTTGCTGCCATTCAAAAAACAAACGAAACCAAAGCAGCATTACTTTATCAGGAAATAGACAGAAACGCTTTGTTTACTGGTAATGTACAGGTTGATGCACGCTCACTTATGAGTGTGTGCTTTAGTGCTATTAATACCGATGTTGAAACAAAATTTAAACTAGCTGCCGAACAAGCCGGCATGGTTGGTTTGGCAGGCCACCGTTTATCGGGTGGGTTTAGGGCATCTATATACAATGCCATGCCTGTAAGCAGTGTTGAAGCATTAATTACGTGCATGCAACAATTTGAAAACAATTATAAATCCAATTAAAGTATATTATACAGGTTACCAAAATTACACAAACATTATGGCTATATTAAAACCATTTAAAGGGATAAGACCCAAAAATGAATTTGTTCAACAAGTTGCTTCAAAACCTTACGATGTATTAGACGAAAAAGAAGCAAAAGCAGAAGCAGGTGATAACCAACTCTCATTCTATCATGTAATTAAACCCGAAATTGATTTACCGGCAGATGTAGATCACTACGCTTTTGAAGTTTATGATAAAGGCAAAACCAATTTTATAAACATGGTACAACAAGGGGTGTTTTTTCAAGATGAAAAACCTTGCTACTATATATATCAGCAAACCATGAATGGCCGTAAACAAAACGGCATTGTTGGTGGTGCATCGGTTGAAGATTATTTTAATAACGTCATTAAAAAACATGAACTAACACGCCCCGATAAGGAAGAAGACAGACGCAACCATGTACGCGTAAGTAATTTAAATTATGAGCCTGTGTTTTTTGCATACCCGCAACATGCTGCATTAGATGCTATTGTAAATAAAGTTGTAGCCGGAAAAGCGGAATATGATTTTACAACTGACGATGGCATTGGCCATGCATTTTGGGTGGTAAATGATGATGCTACCATTGCCTCAATAACTAAATATTTCGCTGAGTTACCTGCAACCTACGTAGCAGATGGGCATCACCGTACCGCTGCTGCAGCAGGTGTAGGTAAAGAAAGACGTGAGGCCAACCCAAATCATACAGGCAACGAAGCTTATAACTTTTTTTTAGCGGTACATTTTCCCGATAATCAGTTGGCTATAATGGATTATAACAGAGTAGTAACCGATTTAAATGGCTTAACGGATGCAGCTTTTATAAAAGCCCTAAAGCAAAACTTTATTGTAACTGATAAAGGCAGTAAAGTTTATCGCCCCTCAAAACTACATGAGTTTGGCATGTACTTAAGTGGCAAATGGTATGCATTACAAGCAAAAAAAGGCACCTATAATGATGCCGACCCTGTTGATGTTTTAGACGTTTCGATATTGAGCAAACAAATATTGGAACCGGTTTTAAATATTACCGACCTACGTACCGATACACGCATACAATTTGTGGGTGGCTTACGTGGCTTAGGCGAATTAGAACGCAGGGTAAACAGTGGCGAAATGAAAGTGGCATTTGCACTTTTCCCTGTTAGCATGAAACAACTTATTGACATTGCCGATAGTGGCAATATAATGCCACCTAAAGTAACCTGGTTCGAACCAAAACTGCGTAGTGGTTTGGTGTTATATGAATTAGCATAAAAAAAGGCTGCTCATGCAGCCTTTTTTTATGCGTAAAACCTGATGAATCAGGATACTACTTTAATGGTTTGCAAGGCAAGTTTTGCATTGGTAATTGCCGCATCCACACTTTTGTTTACTACCGTTACATGCCCCATTTTGCGGAATGGCTTTGTTATTTTTTTGCCATACAAATGTAGGTAGGCACCGTCAATTTTCAGCAGTTCATGTAAGCCTTCATATTTGGCTTCGCCTGTATAATTTTTTTCGCCTAATACATTAATCATGGCAGCAGGATTTACAATTGCAGTTTCGCCTAACGGCAAATTAAATATAGCCCGCAGGTGTTGTTCGTATTGCGATGTAACATTACCCTCAATCGTGTGATGGCCACTGTTATGTGGCCGTGGTGCAATTTCATTAACCAATACATCACCATCAGTTGTTACAAAAAACTCAACGGCTAATATGCCAACCAGTTGCAATTGATTTATTAATTTGGTTGCTATTAAATGCGCCTTGCTTGCAATTACTTCTTTTATATCAGCAGGCGAAAACAACAACTCAACTAAGTTTGCTTCACTGTTAAATTGCATTTCTACAGCCGGAAAACAGGACACTTCTCCACTTTCATTGCGTGCAACTATTACAGCTATCTCTTTCTGAAATGGTATGTAGGTTTCGATAACACATGCCTCGTCAAAAGCTATCTGAACATCGGCTACATTATTTAATTTTTTAACGCCTTTGCCATCATAACCGGCTGTACGCGTTTTTTGTATCAGCGGAAATTTATCGGTTTTTATTTCTGATTTCGATTCGACCAAATAAAACGGTGCTGTTGGTATATTATGCTCCTGGTAAAACAGTTTTTGCAAACCTTTATCCTGCACCATTTTTAAAATAGCCGGTTGCGGATATACTTTTTTACCCCATTTTTCAAGTTCTGAAAGTGCTTCTGTGTTTACATGTTCAATTTCAACGGTAATAATATCGCAGTGTTTGCCAAACTGCATTACGGCATCATAATCCTTAAAACTTGCATTAATAAATTTGGCACATAAATCTTTACTGGGCGCATTGCTATCGGGGTCAATAACATGGGCAGTAATATTAAAATCGGCTGCTTTTTGTAACAACATTTTTCCCAATTGTCCACCGCCTAATATGCCTAAGGTGCGGTTCAAAGTATTTGAATTCATGGTGCAATGATAGGTTTAAAAAACTTTTATGTACGCTTTTAGTTTAAACAGCATTTATAGCCAAACAACATTTATAGGCAAAGACAAAACAACTATATTCGCCAGCCTTAAAAACAGTATGCAATAATTGGTGTTATTGATACGGCAAACATTTATATGCAAGAAGTAACCATACACGATAAAACTTTTGAGGTATTAATCGCAGCCAACGATATTCAACAACGTGTGGCACAAATTGCTGCCGACATAAACGAAAATTACGCTGAAAAAAAGCCTTTGTTTTTAGGTGTACTTAATGGTGCATTTTTATTTGCTGCCGATTTATTTAAAAACATTTCAGTACCATGCGAAATTTCATTCATTCGGGTTTCAAGTTATCAGGGTACACAATCCAGCGGTAAAGTAAAAAGCCTGATAGGCCTTAACATGGATATTAATAACCGCCATATAATTGTTATTGAAGATATAGTTGATACAGGCGATACCATGCAATATTTATTGGCCGAACTGGCACAAAAAAATCCGGCATCGGTAAAATTAGCAACTATGGTTTTTAAACCTGAAGCATTAAAGCACCCATTACAGCCCGATTTTATTGGGTTTACCGTACCCCCTGATTTTTTAGTGGGTTATGGTTTAGATTATGATGGCTTGGGCCGCAACCTCAACGATATTTTTATTTTAAAAAACAACGCTTAAAAGTAAGTTACAAAACATGCGCAACATCGTATTATTCGGCCCACCCGGTGCGGGCAAAGGCACACAAAGCAGCAAACTAATCAGCAAGTATCAACTTATACATTTATCAACAGGCGATTTGTTGCGTAGTGAAATAAGTGCCGGTACGGCTTTGGGTTTAGAAGCAAAAGGACTTATGGATAAAGGACTTCTGGTACCTGACGAAGTGGTTATTGGTATGATTGCTGCGAAGTTAGATGCAAACACCAATGCTGCCGGTTTTATTTTTGATGGCTTTCCGCGCACACATGCACAAGCTGCAGCACTTGACGCACTTTTAGAAGAAAAGCACACCAACATTCAGGTAATGCTAAGTTTAGAAGTATCGAACGAGGAGTTGATGAAACGTTTGTTGTTACGTGGTAAAGATTCGGGCCGTGCCGATGATCAGAACCCCGAAATTATTGGCAAACGTATTGAAGAATACAATGCCAAAACCAAACCTGTTGCTGCATATTACCAAGCTCAAGGCAAATTAAAAAACATACCGGGCATGGGCTCGGTTGATGAAATTTTTGATGCCTTATGCATAGCCATTAATGGGTAAAGTTTTTAATGAAATATTGCCCGAGCATGCTGCCTTTATTAAAAAACAACACTTGTTTTTTGTAGCAACGGCACCTTTAAATCCCCAAGGACATGTAAATGTATCACCCAAAGGTTTGCATGCATTACACCTGTTATCGCCTACTGAAGTTGTTTACTTAGACTTAACCGGTAGCGGCAACGAAACATCAGCACATTTGCAAGAAAACAACCGTATTACTTTTATGTTTTGCAGTTTCGATAAAGTGCCCAATATTTTAAGACTGTACGGCAGCGGACAAACTATTTTACCATCACATAAAACATATAAAGACTATTCGCAATATTTCGAAATGCCCATAGGTGTGCGTCAATTTATTTATTCAAAAATTCACAGGGTACAAACATCATGTGGCTATGGTGTGCCTTTATTTGATTTTGTGGCCGATAGAAATACACTTAACCAATGGGCCGTAAACAAAGGCAATACCTTACATCAATATCAACAAGAAAAAAACCTGATTAGCATTGATGGTTTACCCACTGCTTTAAACCTAAACCATGGAAAATAATTTTATTGATTATGTAAAAATAAATTGCCGCAGTGGCAAAGGAGGCAGTGGTTCTATGCACTTACACCGCGATAAACTTACAGCAAAAGGCGGCCCCGATGGTGGCAATGGCGGACGTGGCGGACATATAATTATACGCGGCAACAAACAGTTATGGACTTTACTGCATTTAAAATACCGAAAACATGTTTTGGGCCATGATGGGCAAAGCGGGCAATCGGCTAATAAAACCGGTGCCGAAGGCAAAGACGAAATTTTAGAAGTACCCTTAGGTACCATTGCTCGCGATTTTGAAACCGGCCAGCAATTGTTCGAAATTAATAACGATGGACAAACCGAAATATTAATGCATGGCGGACGTGGCGGCAAAGGCAATGCTTTTTTTAAATCATCAACCATGCAAACACCACGCTTTGCACAACCGGGCGAACCGGGCCAAGAAGGCTGGAAAATTTTAGAACTTAAACTTATGGCCGATGTGGGCTTGGTAGGTTTTCCGAATGCCGGCAAAAGTACCTTGCTCAGTGTGGTTTCGGCAGCAAAACCCGAAATTGCAAACTACCCATTTACCACACTGGCGCCAAACTTAGGCATGGTATATTATCGCCATAACCGATCGTTTATTATGGCCGACATACCGGGCATTATCGAAGGTGCCCATTTGGGTAAAGGTTTAGGCTTACGGTTTTTACGGCACATCGAACGTAACAGTGTTTTATTATTTCTGCTGCCTGCCGATAGCAATAATTTAAAGGATGAATATAAAATTCTGAAAAAAGAACTGCGTTTGCATAATCCCGATTTAATGCAAAAGCGCAGACTTATTGCTATTACTAAATGCGATATGCTTGATAATGAACTTTTGAAAGAATTAAAAAAGGAAGTACCTAAAGATAAAAATAAGGATGGCAGTAAGGTTGATGTTTTATTTATTTCAAGCGTTGCCCAACAAGGCATTGAAGCATTAAAAGATGCCGTTTGGAATGCTATTAATGCCGATGTTTAAAATATGTGGCAACAAATAAATACTAAACTTTTATTGTGGATTAATAGCCATAATCAGCCCATATTAGATTGGATAATGATTTTGGCAAGCAATCGTTTTATTTGGATACCATTATATGCATTGCTGTTTGTACTGTTTATTAAACAATACCAAAAAAAAGTTTGGCTACTGTTGTTATGCGTGGTGCTGTTAATTGTATTGTGCGACCAATCGGCTAATTTGGGCAAAGCCTATTTTAAACTATTGCGGCCATGTCATCATCCCGAACTTTTTAATTTACTACACCTGGCCGATGGCTGTGGCGGTGCCTACGGTTACATATCATCACATGCATCAAATAGTATGGGTTTATTACTGCTTACATACTTAACCATCGGACGCAATTATAAATGGCTTTTGCCTGTCTTACTCTTTTATGTTTTTATAATAGCTTATAGTCGTATTTACTTAGCAGCACATTATCCGTTTGACGTATTGCGAGGCTGGTTGGTTGGTACAATAATGGCCATTATTGTAGCGCGGTTTTTTCGGGTAGCGTTGCAAAAAGTTTGAAACTTTTTAATACAAATTAAAAACGTCCTACACCAATTATTGCAACTTATGCTTGATGCATAGCAATAAATAATTTGTTATTTATAAACTTGATGCTTGCCTATTAGTTTGTTACTTAGCCTGACTAAAAACAGAAATAATGAAAAAAATAATATGGTTGCTATTGTTGATTTATCAAAGCATACAGGCCCAAACAATAAATAAATCAGAAACCAAATTAGTAGTCGGAATTATTGTTGACCAGATGAAATACGACTATGTTTTCAGGTACTGGGATAAATTAGGCAACGATGGTTTTAAACGACTGATGCAACATGGCTATTTTTTAAACGAAGCCTATTACAATTATGCGCCAACCATAACAGGGCCGGGCCATGCTTCGGTTTATACAGGTACCACACCGGCCACACATGGCATTATTAGTAACGATTGGTATGAAAAACAAAGTAAACAAAGCATGTATTGTGTACAAGACAATAACCATAGAGCTGTGGGAGCAATGCCCGGTGACACATTAAACAACATGTCGCCAAACAATTTATTGGTTACCACCATTGGTGATGAGTTACATATCAGCAACAATTTTAAAAACAAAGTAATAGGTGTTGCCATAAAAGACAGAGGTGCCATACTGCCGGCCGGTCGTAGTGCCAATGCAGCTTATTGGTGGGATTGGAAAAGCAAAAACTTTATAACCAGTACTTACTACATGCAAGCACTACCCAATTGGGTAAAAGAATTTAACGCACAAAAATTGCCTGATACTTATTTTAAAGAAGGTTGGAAATTAAAAAACGCAGGCTCATCCTACTCCTCAAGCACGGCTGATAATACCCCTTATGAAGGATTATTTAAGGGCGAAAAAGCACCTGTGTTTCCACACCTTATAGCCGACTCAAATACCATTGATGCACTAAAGTTTATGCCACAGGGCAATGACCTTACATTGCAGTTTGCAATGGCTGCCATTAATAATGAAAATTTAGGAAACAACGGCCTTACCGATATGATAACCATCAGTTTTTCGAGCACAGATTATGCAGGCCATCGCTATGGCACACATGCTGTTGAGATAGAAGATATGTATATAAAACTTGATGAAAATATACACACACTGATTGATTTTTTAGAACGTAAAATTGGCAAGGATAAAATATTGCTTTTTCTAACAGCCGATCATGCTGCAATACCCAATGCCCAATACTTAGCCGACCATCATATTAATGCTGGCTATTTTAACTTTAAACAATTTGCATCGGCATTAAGAGCAGATGTGCAACTAAACCATGGCGATAGTAACCTGATAGAAAAGTTTGATAACGATATGATATATATCAACCGTAGTTTATTAAAAAACAAAAATCAATTAAACGATGTAACAGCTACTATATATGACTTTTGTTTGCACTACAAAGGCATTAGCCATGCATTAACTGCTGCACAAATTCAAAATAATGTATATACCGAAGGTGCTAAATCGCTGATGCAAAAAGGCTTTCATACACAAAAATGTGGCGATTTGGTTTATCAGTTAGATGCCGGTTTGGTTGAGTATGGCAAAACAGGTACCACACACGGTTCGGCATATCCCTATGATACACATGTACCCGTATGGTTTTATGGAAGTAAAGTTGCTCCGGGGGTTTGTAACCGTAAAACAAGCATTACAGATATTGCACCTACAATTTGTAATTTACTACAAATTGAACGCCCTAACGGATGCACCGGAGTGGCCATACCCGAAGTGCTAAAATAAACAACCATGAAAACACTAACCATTTATAAATCATCAGCAGGTTCGGGCAAAACCTATACGCTGGTGTTTGAATATTTAAAATTAGTGTTACAAAATCCAGCTGCATATAAACATGTTTTGGCAGTTACTTTTACCAACAAAGCAACTGACGAAATGAAGCAACGCATAGTTGCAACGTTAATTGATATAACCAACCTGAAACAACAGGCACTGGTAATTGTTTTAGCCCAACAAACAGGCATTGATGAAACTCAAATTGTAACAGCAGCACAGGCAGTACTAAATTTAATTTTGCATAACTACGATGCATTTGCTATTCAAACCATTGATAGTTTTTTTAGTAAAACTACCAAAGCCCTGGCACGCGAATTAAATTTACCTCTTGATGCAGAAACAGAACTGAATCAAAAAAAAATACAACAACAAATAACTTCAAGCTTAATTGATGAAGTAGGTAAAAACGAATTGGTTTCAAAAATTCTGATTGACTTCGTAAAAAACAATATCGAAGAAGATAAAGACTGGAACGTATCAAACCGCATTTCGGATGTATCTGATGAGTTGTTTAAGGAAAATTACGATACGAAACAAAAACTCATCAGTTTTGAAAAAATTGATGAGTTAAAAGCATTTAAAAAATCGTTTGAAAAGGAAATGGCACGCTTGGGCCAACTGTTTTTAACCACTATAAAAAACCAAAACCTTACCATTAGTGATTTTAAGCATAAAGGGAATGGCGTTGCAGGTTACTTTGTAAAAATTAGTAAACGCTGCGAGCCTGATGATTATACGCCAGGTGTAAGGTTTTTAGCTGCTTTAAATGATGATGTTTGGTTTGCGAATTCGGCTGGTGATAAATCGGAAATCGACACCAAACCGTTTAACCAAATTGCAAAACAAGTATCTGATTACTATGATGCACATGCAACCAATTATTTTACCACCGTTTGTATTTTAAAACTGGCACTTTTTAGTTTGGTTTTAGATGCATTAAATACACATCTTAAAACATATCGCGCTAAAAACAATATATTGCTTATGCACGATATCAATAACACTATTGCCCATTTTATAAGTGCAAGCGACACTCCGTTTATTTATGAAAAAACAGGCAACCGGTACCAACATTTTCTTATTGACGAGTTTCAGGATACCAGTAATATTCAATGGAATAACTTTTTGCCACTCATCGAAAATGCAATGAGTATGGGCTATAAATCGTTGGTGGTGGGCGATGTGAAGCAAAGTATTTATCGTTGGCGTGGCGGCAATATGCAGTTGCTGCATAAAAAAATATTTAGCGATATGCAGCACATGTCGCATAGTATTGATATAAAAAATCTTAATACCAATTACCGAAGTAAAGAAGCCATTGTTCAATTTAATAATAGCTTATTTGCCGGAGCGCCTGCTGCTTTTAGAAATTTTATACACCCAAACTTAAGCGACTTGTTAAACGACACCTACTATAAAGAACAAGTTTACCAGCAAACAGCAGAAAAGAATATAGTAGGTGGATATGTGAACATTTCGTTTCTTAATTTGAAAAACAACAGCCATAACGATGATGTCGATAACGAAGCCGAAACAACAAACTTTGTAAACACGGCTTTAGAAAGTATGTTAAATAATATACATGCTTTACAAAAACAAAATTACACATTGGGCGATATAGCTATATTGGTTAGAACCAATTCCGATGGCGAAAAAGTTGCAGAATTTTTACTAAGTAACGGTATTGAAAAGGTAATCACATCCGATTCATTATCACTTAAAGGCAATAGTAAAGTTGAATTGCTAATTGCTGCTTTACAATACGCATACACCGATAACGAAGTGGCTTTACACACACTATACATACATTACAATCAATGCCGCGAGCAATTTACAATGCCTGATTTTTCAAACACATCAGACATCAGTCATTTGCTAAACTTTATAGAAACCCAAAAACAACTGCACCTGTATAGTTTTTTCGAAAACGTTGCTGCCTATACAGGCTTGTTTAATACGGCCGATGTATATGTACAAAGGTTGTTAGATGTTGTACTAGCTTTTTGTGAAACCAATCTGCCCATACCACAATTATTTTTAGATTATTGGCAAAAGAGCGATGCAAAAGAATTAAATGTAGTATTGCCTGCCGATGCAAATAGTATAAACATCATTACATTACATAAATCAAAAGGGCTTCAGTTTCCGGTAGTTTTAATGCCCTTAATCAATTACAGTATAAAACCCAAACACAAGGAAATTATTTGGGCGCCCATATCTGCTGCACCCTTTAATGATGTGGATATATATCCGGTTTATGCAATCAAGCTTACTGAGCAATCGCACTTTCAAGATAAATATGCGCAAGAAAAATCGCTGATGCTGATTGATAATATAAACATGTTATATGTAGCATTTACACGAGCCGAACAACAACTATTTATTACTGCCCAAAAAACAAAAGATCCAAATACTTTATCGCTTGCAGGCTGCTTGTTAGAACTTTTAATTAGGCAGCAACCTGAATGGCATAATCAAATTCAAGAAAACAACACACTTGAAATAGGCAAGCCTTTTGAAAATGCCGACAAAAGGAAAATAACCAAACTGCAGTATCTCCCCCATTTCTTGCATCAGCCATTTTACCAAAATCTATCCGTTAGATCATCAACACCAAATAATTTGGTTTTCGAAAATGCAGAAACAGGTAAAGTTATACATGCAATATTAGCAAGCATTAAGACTGTAAGTGACATTAAACCGGCTATTGAAAAAAGTAAACTTGATACATCAGAAAAAATCCGAATCAGAAAACAAATTGATGCGATTTTAAATTTGCCCGAAACAGCAAATTGGTTTGATGGCAGCATGCAAGTATTTAACGAGCAAGAAATAGTTTTGCCGGATGGACAAATAAAACGACCCGATAGATTAATGCTTAAAAACAACAACGTAATTGTGGTTGATTACAAAACGGGCTTGCAACAAAACACACACATAAAACAAATTGCCGACTACGATTACACCTTGCAATTAATGGGATACAATGTTAGCGAACGATACCTGCTCTATTTATCACCACTTTCATTAGTCAGATGCTAAGCAAATTGAATAGCACCCAATCATCAATAAGTTCAGCGTAATTCATTTATCAGCCAATTTAAAAGTTTGCAAATCATAGCTTTATTCATTATTGCTTACAACGCTTCAACACTTTATTCCTACAAAAAACAAACCTGCTTTATAAGTGACTGGTACTACTCCCTTTTTACTTTCATCTTATAAATTAACGTTTGTGCAACGCTTACTTTATGTTGCTTATGTAATACCAACGTTTGCATTATAATTGGCTTAAAGCAAACAATCAAAAAATCATTTTTGTTTAAGCTCTATTCAAATTTTTAGCGGTTTATAGCAATGTATGTTGTTAAATTGCAACAGCGATGTAAATTTATTACAACCTATATAAATCTTGTTTAACCCTAGTTTAAACTTTAGTTGTTGGTATAGCTTTTGTGTGGCAATTTATTATATTAAATTTGCAATCCATTTTAACCCCCGCATTTTATTAACAAATAAAAAAATTGACGATGAAATTGAGACATGTAATTGCATTAGTTTTTGTATTAACAATTAGCAAAACCTATGCACAACAAAGTTGGACCACACCACCCTTACAATGGGAGCAAAATTATGGAGGTACGGCAAACGACAGAGCAAATGATGTTATACCCACATCAGATGGTGGATTTATAGCTGTAGGCAATTCGATGAGTGATGATGTTGATCTTACCAATAACTTTGGATTAAACGATGTTTGGGTAGTAAAAACCGATGGTAATGGACAGGTACAGTGGCAACGCAATTACGGTGGCGATGACGAAGATTTTGGTTTATCAATTGCTCAAACTTTTGATGGTGGCTATATTATTGGAGCCACTACATTTTCGAACAATAATAATGTAAGTGGCAATAATGGGTTTTCAGACTTTTGGGTTTTAAAAATTGATAGCGTAGGCGTTATTGAATGGTCGAAAGTTTATGGAGGCAGTTTATTAGAAAGTTTATTTCAGGTAAAACAATTACGCGATAGCAGTTATGTGGCCGTAGGCAGTACCGATTCGAACGATGGTGATGTATCGGGCAACCATGGCGAATCGGATTATTGGGTGGTGCGGTTAAACTTAGCCGGTGATACCATTTGGACACAATGTTATGGTGGACTAAAAACAGATGTTTGCCGCGATATAAGCCAATTGGTTAACGGCAATTTTGTGTTAGCCGGATATTCGAATTCGAACGATGGTGATTTAACCAGCAACAATGGTGGTTATGATTATTGGGTGCTACGCATTGATCATAATTTTAAAAACATTATTTGGCAATACAACTATGGTGGCAGTTATGATGACAGAGCCTATTCGTTAACCCTTAACTCCGCATTGGGATATTTAGTTATTGGTAGTTCGTATAGTAACGATATAAATGTATCAGGGCATAGTGGTAGTGTGGGCCCAACGGGCAATGCCGATGTTTGGGCATTAAAACTTACCAACCTGGGCATAATTGACTGGGAAAATTCATTAGGCGGCTTAGCTGACGATTTTGCTTTTGATGCAGTACAATTGGCCGATAGCAGCTATACTATTGCAGGCTACACATCCAGCTTATTAGCAAATACCAGCCCCAATAACGGTTTAACTGATTATTGGTTGATTAATGTAAACCGTTTTGGAAACAGGCAATGGGGTATGGTTTATGGTGGCTCGAAGGCTGATTTTTGTTTTGCTATTGATACCCTATCAAGTTTTACATACATTATAGGAGGTGGTTCTTTCTCAAACGACTCGGTTGTAGGTGGCAATTATGGCGGCAGCGATTATTGGCTGCTTAGATTAGACTCAGCAAAAAACACAACTGCTTTGCCTGATGTTTCGGCAGATGGAAATCAATTAACCATATATCCTAATCCGCTTCGTACACAATCTACCATATCAATTAAAACCAACCACACCGATAAACAGTTGTTGAATATTTATAATAATATTGGTCAGATAATTAAATCAATTGATGTTACCGGTGTAACAAGCCTTGATATCCATCGAAATAATTTTCAAGCCGGAGTTTATCACTACACACTTGGTTATGAAAATAAAATTTTAACGCGCGGTAAATTTGTTGTTGAATAAGTAAAACCAAAACGTTGTAAAAAAAGCCTGCTCCAAATAAATGAGCAGGCTTTTTTGTTTTATTATTTACAAGTTATAAAACTATTTCAAATCCGTTTCATGCTTTAAAAAGTCGCCAAGTTGTGTAACATCTAATTTTTTGGCTCTTATAATTTTATCCTTATCTAAAACAAAAACCTGAGGTGTGGTAGCAACATCAAAATCATATCTGAAATTATCGCGTAAATTCGGATCGGCAACATTAATCCATTGCAAGTTATTTTCTTTAATAAATGCTTTCCATTTATCCATTTCAATTTCATTACATACGGCAAATATTTCAACCCCCTTTTTATGCCATTCATTATAAAACTCAATAAGCTTAGGCATTGATTTTTTGCAATGACCACAATCAGGGTCCCAAAAAAATAAAACAGTCCACGGTTCTTTTATAGCATAAAGCGATTGTGCAAAATTGTTCGAATCGGTAAGCACAATATTTCTAGCCTTTTTACCTAACAAAATAGGGTCGAGTTGTTTGGCCCTGTCCTGTATTTTAAATAGCGAAGCATCGTCTAACCAATAAGCCTTATCGCGCGTATAATACTTTTTAACCATATGACAAAACACAGCATCCATGCCCATAATTTTTGATGTTTCGAACTCATGAGTAATATACCAAACTGTGTATTTAAATACCTCTGTATCTTTTTCGGCAAGGGCAACCAACTTATCGGCTTCGGCTATAATGCTATCCGGTTGCTGTAAAACCAGTTTATGCATATAATAGTCTAATTTTTGATGAAAAATTGGCGTACGTAAAAGTCTGGCATCTCCAAAGTTTATATTATCGAAATAGTGATTACGATAATAGTAAAATTGAAATGTTGAATCCTTTAAACCATTGGCAAGTATTGGTGCATCCGGAATATCAATTTCGCGTGTTGCCAGATAAATAGCGCTTAAAAATGATTTTGGTTTTTCATCTATATATTTTTGCTGATAGGTTTCAATTTCTTGCTCAATTTGTTTTAGGTGCTTGAATTCTGCTGAGTTGCTTCTTTGCGATTCGGGTAACAGGTTGTATGCATTACGCGTTTTTTCCATATCGGCTCGCTTATCATTTATATAGGTTAGCCAATTATAAAACTCAGTATTTTCAACAGATCCGCTAAATGAAATTTTTGATGGATTGAGCGATGAATCGGCTTTGATGCTAAACTGAAATGTTTGGTCTAAAACAATTTCGAAATAACGCTTATTGGGTAATACAATTAAGTACATGCCACGGCTTAATGTTTTTTCGCCTTTAAATTCAAAATTGCCCTTTGCATCGGCCTTGCAACTGTCTTGCAGGTATTGCTTATCTCCAAAATGATTAGCTAAAAAGCACATAGAGTCGGGAATACCCGGCACCTGCACTTTAATTGAATACATGTTTTTGGCTTGAACATTTGCAGCAAAAAGGATGCTAAAAAATACAATAAATTTTTTCATATGATTAAATGCGTTGATGCGTGCAATTTAAATTGAAGCATTTAAATTTTTGATGATTTAAGTAGTTATTAAGAAATCAAAACAATTAATGTAGCTTGCTAAAACACCTTATGCGTTTTATATAGTATTTCCAAACGATACTGTGTTTGTATATATTTTTTCTATTGTGGTAAACTACCATGCTTTGCGTTATGCTACGCTGCTTTTGAATTGAAAAAATATTTGAATAAAAAAACATGTGTGCTTTAAATACAGCCAAAAAATGTTGCCAACCATTGCTAAACAAAAACTTAACCGATGCGATACCATCTAAAGTCATTTTAGCAAATAAGGTACTAAACAACAGATGACCGGGCAGGTTTTTATGCAGCATTAATAAATTGTTTCTGAAATTGAGGTAGGTTTTGCGTGGGCTAGTTACAGCCAACGTGCCACCACCAACATGATATACTACTGATTGTGGAACAACCATCAGTTTATAACCTGCGTTTTGTATGCGCCAACACAAATCAATTTCTTCCATGTGTGCAAAAAACATTTCATCGAAACCGCCTAAATCATCAAATATTTTTTTACGTATCAGCATACAAGCACCCGTTGCCCAAAACACTTCTATGGGTTGATTATACTGGCCATTGTCTGCTTCAATCGAATCGAAAATCCGGCCTCTGCAAAAAGGAAATCCCAGGCAATCAATAAATCCGCCACATGCACCTGCAAATTCAAACTTAGTTTGGTTTTTATAATCCAAAATTTTGGGCTGTACAGCAGCAACCTCGGGGTTAATGTCTAAATAATTTTGTAATGGCTCAATCCAATTTTCAGTAACCAATACATCGCTATTCAATAATAAAACATATTCGGCATTTACATGCCTGAGGCATTGGTTATAACCGGCAGCAAAACCACCGTTTACTTTATTAACAATAAGCGCTACTTGTGCAAATTCATTTTTCATAAAAGCTACCGTATCGTCATTGCTGCCATTATCGGCAACTATCACATGAGCCGAAGTACTGTGTTGTATAACAACAGGCAAAAACTGTTGCAGCAATGTACGTGTGTTGTAGTTTAATATTACTATGGCTGTTTTCAATGCGGGTGCCGCTTAAATATCTGATGATGAAAAAATTTACAAAGGCCGGCAAAGCTAAATAAACACCGTAATTTTACTACTTAAATTAAACGTTGCATGAAGCAACTACCCCAAAACTGCCATGTTAATATCTTGCATAGAACTGCATCAGAAAAAAGGTACAAAATAATATACTTTCGCCCGCCTTTCCCTAAAAATTGATGGAGCTGTTTTCATTACCATATACTTTTGATTTTTTAATTTTTTGCCAAGTACTTTTTGGAGTATTTGTAGCTGGATTTACAATTCAGTTTATTTTTTTATTGTTCGTTTTTTTAAGGCTTGCATTATTTAAGCCCGTCAATAACGAGCCCGCTACCGAACCCGTGTCGGTATTAATTTGTGCGCGTAACGAAATGAAAAACTTACGGCAACATCTCGAAATTATTTTAAACCAAAATTATGGCACTTACCAAGTGGTTGTAGTAAATGATTGCAGTTGGGATGATACCGGTTTGTATTTAGAAGTAATGGAGCAACATTATCATCACCTTAAAGTGGTAACAATTAAAGAGCAAGAGCGCTACCAGCATGGAAAAAAATTTGCATTAAGCCTGGGCATAAAAGCTGCCATACATAACCGATTGTTATTTACCGATGCCGATTGCTTACCTGCTTCCGAAGATTGGATTAAGGAAATGATGATGGCTTACACCAACCAAACTGAAATAGTTTTAGGGTATGGAGCTTATCAAAAATCGAAAGGGCTGTTAAATAAATGGATACGGTTTGATACGGTTTTTAATGCAATACAATATTTAAGTTTTGCATTATTAAAGTTGCCATACATGGGTGTAGGACGCAATTTGAGTTATACCAAAGAATTATTTTTTAAGCGCAAGGGGTTTGCCTCACACCAACATATTTTGTCGGGCGATGATGATTTGTTTGTAAACGAACATGCTACAAAACATAATGTTCGGATATGTATAAAACCATATGCATTTACAGTTTCAATACCTAAAAAGAATTGGAACGATTGGTTTAAACAGAAAAAAAGACACTTAAGTACATCAGCGTATTACCGTGCAAAACACAAACTGCTATTAGGCATATATCACTTATCGGCATATTTGTTTTTTATAGCCGCTCCAGTACTGCTTGCCATACAATATCAATGGATGACTATCACTGTATTATTGGTTTTACGTTATCTGTTACAAATATTTATTTGGCAAAGTTGTTTTAAGAAATTAGGCGAACAAGACCTGATTTGGATGGCACCTTTTTTAGAAATTTTCATGCTTTTTGTTTATCCTTTTACTTTGATTTCTTCGAGATTTCAGAAAAATCAAACCTGGAAATAATTTATTGGATAACGGTATCATCAGATATTTTCGTTTTGGTAATTTCCTTATTGCAACACATCAATCAAAGTTAATTTTAAGCTGCGCCTTAAAAAAAACAGCCGTTTCAAAAATCAATCTGAAACGGCTTTTGGAAGTGGAGAATACCGGAGTCGAACCGGTGACCTCTTGCATGCCATGCAAGCGCTCTAGCCAGCTGAGCTAATTCCCCATTGCTGTAATAAGCGGGTGCAAATAAAATAATATTCAATACACTATTTCTAAATTTTTTATAAATAATTGAATTATTAAATCAAGTGTATTAAATTGATTCAATTTGTGTTTGAAAAAATTGCCAAAGTGCATCAGGCGGTACTTGCGCAACTATCCGAACCGTTTCTTGCTTTACAGGATGTGTAAACTCAAGCATACGTGCATGTAATGATATGCTTCCATCGTCATTGCTTCGGTCGAAACCATATTTTAAATCACCTTTTATAGGCATTCCTTTAGATGAGAGTTGAACCCTGATTTGATGATGACGCCCCGTAATCGGATTAACCTGAAGCAAATAATATCTATCGCTTTGTGCTATTAACTTATAATCTAAAGTTGCCCATGTTGCCCCGGTTACTTGATAGGTAACTCTGCTTTTGTTTTTGGCTGTATCTTTTATTAAATAGTTTTCTAAACGTGCTTCATATACTACTGGCTGTTGTTTTACGATAGCCCAATATGTTTTTTTTATTGATCGTGCTTTAAATTGAGCCGACATACGCTCTAATGCTTTACTGGTTCGGGCAAATAAAACAACACCACTTACCGGCCTGTCTAAACGATGGATAACACCACAAAAAACTTCACCTGGTTTATTGTACTTCTTTTTTATGTAGTGTTTTAACAGGTCGGGCAAAGTAAAATCTTGTGTTGCATCGCTCTGTACCAATTGACCCGATTTTTTATTTACTGCTATCAGATGATTGTCTTCATAAATCACATCTAAAGCGGGTAACAAATCATCTAAAAATGCTTGACTAAATTTTTCCATTACACTAACTACACTAAAAATTTTAGTGCTTAATATTGCTCTTTTTCATTCGGAAAATCATTGCTCTTCACATCGCTTATATATGCTTGTGTAGCTTCTAAAATTACCTGGTGCACATTTGCATATTTCCGCAAAAAACGTGGATGAAACTCATTGTTAATGCCTATCATATCATGTAATACCAACACCTGACCATCAACGCCATTACCGGCACCAATACCAATTACCGGTATATGTACCTCACTGCTTACTTTACGTGCTAATGTTGCCGGAATTTTTTCGAGTACAATACTAAAGCATCCCGCTTGTTGTAAAATTTGAGCATCGGCAAGCAAACGTTCGGCTTCCATTTGTTCTTTAGCACGTACCACATAGGTTCCGAATTTATATATGGATTGTGGTGTCAAACCCAAGTGTCCCATTACCGGAACGCCTGCTGATAAAATTCTTTCAATTGATTCTTTTACTTCGCGTCCACCTTCCAGCTTTACAGCATGTGCTCCACTCTCTTTCATAATTTTGATGGCACTGCTTAATGCTTCTTTACTGTTTCCTTGATAGGAACCAAAAGGTAAATCAACCACCACTAAAGCGCGTTTAACTGCACGTACAACCGATGAGGCATGATAGATCATTTGATCGAGTGTGATGGGTAATGTAGTTTCATGACCTGCCATTACATTTGATGCCGAATCGCCAACCAATATTACATCAATACCTGCTTCATCAACAATGCCGGCCATGCTAAAATCGTATGCTGTAATCATTGATATTTTTTCGCCCTTGCGTTTCATCTCTTGCAAGGTGTTAGTTGTTATTCGCTTAATTTCTGTATGAATTGACATGAGCTTAATTATTTGGGCAAATTAAAATTATCAGAAGGTTTTGTTTTTGGTTGTTCGAAAGGTGTATTTGCAGGTACCGGTTGTTGTTTTTGTATTAAATCAAGTTGTTCTTGCAGTTTAATAGTTTTTTGTTTTTCGGCTTTTAATGCCTTCGATAAATTGATAACAATATCACCTGTATTATTACTGTCGAAAATTGCTTTGTACTTATTTAAATCATTGTTGACTCTGATTAGTGAGTCGTTTACTAATAATAATTTATTGTAAGCTAATTGATGTTGTTCAGCTGCTGTGGTTAACTGTTGTTTTTCCTGATTAAAATGTTTGGCTTCTTGTTTCATTGCTTCAATTGTATTTATAAGCAGCTCATTTTCTAAACTCACATTATTAAGCAACGTTTTTAGGTTAATAATTGATTCGGCTAAGATACTAATGTCGTCTTCGGGTTTAGCGCTAACATTCCCGTTACTATCATTGGTAAGAAGATAGAAAAAATCAATTTTAGCTTTACTTGATGGTCCAATTACAAAACCAAAATTACCGGATTTGTAACTTATGTTTTTGCAAGTAAATGCGAAGTTGGTATTTATATAAAAATCATAAACACCTTCCATAAACCTAAGTTCAATTAAATTAGCAATGCCATTTTGATGTATAAAATTACTTCTTACCCACCCTTCTCCTTTTAAATCGCCCGAAATAAATTTATAGCCATTGCCCGAAATTTCGCGGATACGGAATTGTTTTTGCCCATTAACTTCAAATAAAAAACCACCCTTTTTATCAGGTTGCAATTGAAATAATAAACCCATACTATTTAATTCGGTAGAAGCTTTATCCAGCTTTAATGATGTAATCAACTTATATTGTAAAGCTGTGTTTTCGAACCCACATACTATTGCGAATGGCGCTACCGAGTTTTTTCTATTTAGAATATACTCACCATCCTGTACAATAAAAAAGTTTTCGTTGTTGGCAGCAATCGTCCAGGCCGAAGTACTGCTGTCAAAGTTTTCTTTAACTAACGCCTTTTTAAAATCTAGAGTAATCGTTTGTGCAATTGTTGATACACTATTTAAAAAAAGTATAATTAAACTCATGTAAAAATATTTCATTTCCCGGTAATGCATGTATCGTAATAACTTATGCATTACAAATAAACAGAAATAATAATGTTACCTTAAATTGCCGTAAAAAAAATAGAACTAATACTAACAGGCATAAAATAAAAAAGGTCATGCAATGCATGACCTTGTGTTTTTGAAAACTCCAGAAGCAATTACTTAGCTTTAGGAGCAGCTTTCTTAGCAGCAGCTTTCTTAGGAGCGGCTTTCTTAGGAGCAGCTTTCTTAGGAGCAGCTTTCTTAGCAGCAGCTTTCTTAGGAGCGGCTTTCTTAGCAGCAGCTTTCTTAGGAGCGGCTTTCTTAGCAGCAGCTTTCTTAGGAGCAGCTTTCTTTGCAGCTTTTTTAGTTGCCATTGTGTTAAAGATTTAGTTACGTTATGCTTCAGTACTATTACTGTTGCGTTTTGCTGTTTCAATTTTAAATTGTAACAGTTACTCTATATGTTGATTGAGTATTTTATAAATCATTGCAAAACTTTTTCAAAGAACAATTTATGTTTTGCTGTTGTCAAATGTATATGATTACTTTTTTGAACACAAATTTTCAACTACTAAATACTAACAATTTTATTAACATTATATTTTCCGTTTTCTAAATTCACTTTTATTTTTTTGAAACATTCGATGGTATAATTTACATCATCAATCGTATGCACAGCGGTAGGAATTAATCGCAACATTATAATTCCTTTTGGCACAACAGGATATACAACCATCGAACAAAATATATCATACGTTTCGCGCAAATCAAAAATTAAATTTGTTGCTTCGGGTATGGTACCATTAAGATATACAGGTGTTACAGGCGATTCGGTTTTACCAATATCAAAACCTGCCTGACGCAATCCATTTTGTAATGCATAAACAATTTCCCACAAGTTATTTTTTAGCTGTGGTTGTGTACGCAGCAATTCTAATCGCTTTAATGCACCCATCACAATGGGCATGGGTAATGCTTTGGCAAAAATTTGAGAACGCATGTTGTATCGCAAGTATTCAATAACATTTTCTGTTGAAGCAATAAATCCACCAATCGAAGCCATTGATTTTGCAAACGTTCCGAAATAAATATCAATACCTGATTGCACGCCTTGTGCTTCACCAGTACCTGCACCGGTTGCACCCATGGTACCAAATCCATGTGCATCATCAACAAATAATCTGAAATTGAATTTCGATTTCAAGTCAACAATTTCTTTTAATTTTCCCTGATCTCCACTCATACCAAAAACACCTTCGGTAATAACTAAAATACATCCACCACTTTCGTTAACCAATTTGGTTGCACGCTCTAATTGCTTCTCTAGATTTTCGATATTATTATGTGGATAAACAAAACGTTTGCCCATGTGTAAACGCAAACCATCTATTATACATGCATGCGATTCGCTGTCGTAAACAATTACATCATGTCTGTCAACCAAAGCATCAATTGAACTTACCATTGCCTGGTAACCAAAGTTGCACAACAAGCAATCTTCTTTTTGCATGAATTGCGCAATTTCGTTTTCTAATTTTTCATGATAGTTAGAGTTGCCACTCATCATACGTGCACCCATGGGTAAAGCCATTCCATAATTGCTACTCGAGTCGGCATCGGCTTTACGCACTTCGGGATGATTGGCCAATCCTAAATAATTATTTAGGCTCCAAACTAATTTTTCTTTTCCACGAAAAATCATTTTATTACTTATATCGCCTTCCAACTTTGGAAATGTAAAATACCCATGCGATTCTTTTGCATGTGTACCTAATGGGCCTCTGTTCTTTTTTATCTTTTCAAATAAATCTTGCATACATTATATATTTATAAATTTTACGTGCCAAAAGTATAAAAATAATTGTGCTGCTATTGATTACTTTACCTCCATACCAATACGTATTTGTTGGTACGTTACAACATCAACCAGTTTTTTAATATTTGTTTTCCCATTGGTGTCATAACTGACTCAGGGTGATATTGTACACCATAACAGGGTAATGATTTATGTTCAACACTCATAATGTTGCCCATAGTGTCAACGGCTGTAATGTTGAGTTCATCCGGCAAGTTTGTTTCGTTGACTACCCATGAGTGATAACGCCCGCAATAAAAATCAGCAGGTATATCTTTGTACAATGCATCTGGTTGCATTACATGTGTTAGCCGGGATACACCATGTTGTACGGTTTGCAAATTTTTTAGTGTGCCTCCAAAATGTTGAACTATGGCCTGCATGCCTAAGCAAACGCCTAATATTTTTTTTGTTGCTACATACTGTTTAATTACTTCCATCATTAAGCCGGCTTCGTTGGGTAAGCCGGGCCCGGGTGATAGTACGATGGACTGATAAATTTCAATTTCGTTTAAATATATTTCATCGTTACGTATAACATCAATTTGAAAGCTTGTTAGCTGCTGCAAATAGTGATATAGGTTGTAAGTAAACGAGTCGTAATTATCCAATAGAAGAATTTTCAAAATCAGCGGTTTATAATTTACTTTGACTGTTACTTTAAAATTACAATTGTTCTCAAATGAAAAAAATTATTAATACCGAAAATGCACCACTTCCAATTGGGCCATATAGTCAGGCTGTACTTTGTAATAACATGTTGTATGTATCGGGTCAAATTGCAATTAATCCGGCAACGCAACAAATAGAAACCAATAGTATTGCTGACGAAACACATCAGGTAATGCAAAATATTAAAGCCATATTAAACTGTGCAAATTTAAATTTCGATGCTGTAGTTAAAACTACCATATTTTTAAAAAGCATGCAACAATTTGCTGCTGTAAACGAAGTGTATGCAACCTATTTTACAGGAAATTTTCCGGCACGCGAAACTGTTGAAGTATCGTGTTTGCCTAAAAATGTAAATGTTGAAATAAGCATTACAGCGTATGCACCTAATTAAATATTAAGCCAATTTTTACGAACCAAATCTTGTTCGGCTGTTGTTTTTTGCATGCGCTCAACCTTGTAGAGGTTATAATAGGTTTGATTACTCTTGTTTAAAACTACTTGCTTTTCTTTGCCGTTACGTTTAATTACTAATGGCAATACTTCATTGGTGTGTTGCAAAAGCAAATCATTCAGATTGGCTTTAACGGGTTCGCCATAGGCTTGCAAAATTTCGTCACCTATGCTAAGCATGGCATCATCGGCAGGCGATTGCGGCATAACGCTAACTAACTTATTGGGCACAGCTGAGCTTAACCTGAAACCAAATACGGAAGCAGGCAAGTCGTTATTTTTTGTTTCCGTAATTTGATAACCTGCCAATAATAATGTTGGTATTAAAATATCAAGGTAGCTGGATGCTTTAAAAACATAGTTTTCGAAAACATCAACCATACTCACTTGCGATACAGCTTCGCACATGAGCTGCACATCTTTATCGGTATAGCCTAAGTTGTTTTTAGCATAATCTTGCCACAAGGCTAAGAACACCGTTTCTAATCTTCCGCCTCCTTTTGTATTACTAACAATAAGCAAATCAATAACCATTGCTATTAAACTTCCATCGGCATAAATATTTACCTTGCGATTTGGAATGCCTGGTGTATAACCGTCTAACCAAGTATCGAATGATGAGTCGGCCAATGACATATTAAGCCTGCCCGGGTTGTTAAGATGACTGTTTAAGTTTTTATTAATTTCATCTAAAAATTGTGATTCAGTGTATAGGCCACATCTCATTAAAAACATATCGCCTAAGTAAGTAGTAAAGCCTTCATAAACATAGCCCGAACGTGAGTAGTTTTCCTTTTCGTAGTTGTAAGGCATAAATGCTACGGGCTTAATTGTTTTTACGTTCCAAACATGAAACAATTCATGCGAGGCCAAGCTTAAAAAATCGGCATATACTTCGGTATTATTCATGGTATCAGCACTTCCGAAAGCTAAAACGGTTGAGTTTAAATGTTCAACACCATGATGCATTTTTTCGTTTAATATATGTATCAGCCAATGGTATTCCGTAACCGGAATTTCTTGCATGGATTTTATCTGGAAATCGGTAAATTTTTTAAAATCGGCAAGCCACTTATTCCAAGGTGGTGTATAATTACCTTGAACCCAAATATGAAAGTTTATGCCATTACTTTGATAGGTTTGTTTTTGTATGGTTGGCGATGCAATAACAGGACTATCAACTAACTGGTGATAATTTTCGGCATGATAGCCACCTTCGTATTTAAATAATGCGGTGGCGATTTTCCAGTTTTGTGGAACATCAATAAACAATGTATGCTGTTGATCTATTTTATCGGGCACATACAAACAGCAATGAATGGGATTAAAATACAGCATTTCGTCTGACACGAAACATGCACCGGCATCTAATTGATTAGCATAATAATTATATTTAATTATTAGTGCATTTCTTCCACCGGTTTTTATTTGCCAGGTAGATTTGTCAATCTTTTCATAGCCCATCACATTGCCTGCATCCAATGTAAAAACAGAAAAGCGTTGCACATTTTTTGAAAAATTTCCTAACTCATATCTGCCGGGGCGCCAATTGGGTAGCTTTACCAATATGGTATCTGTTGTTATGTTTTGTATCAACAACTCAACATCAACAAACCGTGTATGCGGCTTTTTACAAGAAATGGTGTACTTCATTTAATTTATAATTTTTACGTAGCAATTGATACAGTATAAATTATCAACACAACATTATTCATCATCATTTACACTGCGATAGGGCACACGATTAATTTTTACCTGGCGTGGATTTATAAGCAACGGAAATTTTTCGAGCAGCACATTACTACTGTCTAATCCAAAAGATTTTTCATCGCTGGTTGATAATTTTTTAAGGATATTAAAGAAGTATGTAATAAACTTATCTACCACATTTATTCTATTATCATAAGACAAAAGTTTATCAATTACAATAAACCTGAAATCGCCAATTACTTTGTTTTTACTGAGCGATTGATAGCGGCTGTAAACATTTATTTCATTACGCTCTACCATTTCTTCGATGACCTTTCTGAAATAAAAGTTTATTTTTTGTTCAACCTTAAATCCCAGTCTGAAATCAATACGAACAATATTTTTTGCATGTAAAAATTTTACCGAATACTCCATAGTATGCGGTGCTTCTAAAACATCAACATGCACAAACCAATAAATATCGGCACGCTTTGGGCGTTGCTGCAGAATACTGTAAATGATTTTATTTTCGACCTGCATGGCATTGTTGGCACTGGTTAAATAAACGGCATGCGTTGCAAATTTTGGCACACCATCATCATGACTTAATTCATCAATTAATGGCATATAGTCATTAAGGTTTACAAAATCAACATACCTGTTGCGAATTTGACGACCTCGGTACCAAACATACATAACCATGCCTAAAATGCCTGCAAGAATGAGTGTTACATATCCGCCATGGAAAAACTTAACCAAATTGGCAAAGAAAAAGCTGAGTTCTATACTTAAAAAAACTATAAGGTATAACCCAATTACTAGTATGTGTACTCTTTTAAAATGTAAGTACGCGCTATACAATATGGTTGTCATTAACATGGTAAGTGTTATAGCTAAGCCATAAGCTGCTTCCATTTCGGCCGATTCTTTAAAATAAAGTGTTACAAGTATTGTACCTACAAAAAGTATTAAATTTATACTGGGGACAAATATTTGCCCGCGCATATCTGATGGGAAAAAGACCCTGATTTTTGGCCATAAGTTTAATCGCATGGCCTCGCTTATTAGTGTAAACGAACCACTAATTAATGCCTGACTGGCTATAATTGATGCCATGGTAGCAACCACAATACCATAAGGTAAAAATGCTTGTGGCATAATTAAATAAAACGGATTGTCTTGCTTTTGCAAAACCATGCCCGAATGGTCAATCGCCCACGCAGCTTGTCCAAAATAATTTAAGAGCAAACAACATTTTACAAAAATCCAACTAACTCTGATATTGGCTTTACCACAATGGCCTAAATCCGAATATAATGCTTCGGCACCTGTTGTACATAAAAACACAGCACCTAAAACCCAATATCCTTCGGGATGTATAGCCAACAATTGATAAGCATACATGGGGTTAATTGCTCTTAAAACTTCGGGATGATAAAGCAATTGCGAAATACCCAACACAGCCAGCATACTAAACCAGATAAACATGATCGGACCAAATGCTACACCTACCCAATGGGTACCAAATTGTTGAATGGCAAAAATTACAACCAGAATACTTATAACTATTGATACCGTATTTATTTCGGGATTGTAGTATCGTAATCCTTCTACTGCAGCCGATATCGAAATGGGTGGCGTAATAAATCCATCGGCAAGTAATGCAGCACCACCAATCATGGCCGGATATAAAAGCCATTTACGACTACGTCTGATTAATGCATATAATGAAAAAATGCCTCCTTCACCCCTGTTGTCAGCTTGTAGTGTAAGAACTACGTATTTAAAAGTTGTTTGTAAAGTGAGCGTCCATAATATACATGATATTACTCCGTATATAATTTCTTCGTTAATGGCTTCCTGCCCAATAGCTGCCTTCATCACATATAGTGGTGAGGTACCAATATCGCCAAAAATAATTCCGAGGGTAACTAATAAGCCTGCCAGAGAAAGCTTGTGATGCGCTGAATGTGATTGCAAGGTGCTGATGCTAAAACAACTGCAAACCTATTTATTAATAAACATTTGCACAAATTATTTTTAATTACATCTTTTTAGCTCCAAATTTCAATTTTAAATCATAACCACATTTTTGGCGAAACCATCTTATACAGCATGAATTCATTTATTGATTTACTGATTCAAAAACTAATAGAAACGAAAATTCCGTTCAATGAAATGCAAGTGGTGTTTCCAACTAAACGCGCATGCATATTGTTTAAATATAAATTTGCATTACACTTTAAACGGCCACAATGGTTGCCGCAAACAAGTAGTATTGAAGACTTTATTTTAAACCTATCGGCTTTAGAAAAAGCTAACGACTTGTTTTTGATTACACAATTGTTTGAAGCGTATAAAAAATTTGATAGCCAAATTGAGTTTGATAGTTTTTACAATTGGGGGAAAATTTTATTAGCTGATTTTGACGAAACCGACAGCTATTTGATTGATCAAAACAAGCTATATGTAACACTTCAAAATTTTGCGGAAGTTGATAATTCCTTTGGCATGAACGAAGAAGAATGGCAATCATTAATTTCGTTTTGGAAAAGTATTTACAATGGTAGCCCAACTAAACTAAGGCAACAATTTATAAATAGCTGGAAAATATTACCCGATGTACTAAATGAATTTAAGCAAAATCTGTATGCAGCAGGTAAGGTATATCGTGGTTTGGCTTATCGAACAGTGGCTGAAAATATACAAACTCAAAAACTCAGTCACACTGTATTTGCAGGTTTTTATGCATTAAGCACATCGGAAGAATACATAATCAAGTATTTACTTGACAATAATATGGCCTCCATGTTTTGGGATGCAGACGCTTATTATTTAAACAACCCGATTCAAGAGGCTGGTTACTACTTGCGTAATAACTTGCTTTTACATGAAAGGTACAGGAATAATTCAACCATTTTAAAAACCGATACAGGCTTGAGTTTTGCTGATGAAAAAGAAATCAACCTTACAGGTATTCCTTTAAAAGTAGGCCAGGCAAAATTTACCGGAAACAAGTTAAAAACACTTATTGATACTAATCAGCTTGATGATGCTAAAACGGTTATTGTTTTGCCTGACGAGCATTTATTAACGCCCATGTTGCATGCATTACCTTTTATTGAAAATGTAAATGTTACCATGGGATACCCCATAAAACACACACAAGTTTATAGCTGGTTAAACATTTACATTCAATGTTTACAAAACAGGAGCAATGAATCGGTTTTCTTTAAAGATGATTTGATGTTAATTTTCAATCATCCATTAGCAGGCAATTATCTGGGAAACAAACAGCATGAATTTATTGATCGCTTAAATGCAAGTGTTACTACTTTAATTAACATAAATAAATTAAACACCATAGCCGAAAACCATATTCTACAGCTATTGTGCATGCCAACAATAAATATGTTTGAATGTGTTGCTGCTACTTCAGCATTTATTGACTTTCTTTTTATAAATCTAAGTTCAGCATTAAACACCATTGAGCATGAAGCCCTTGTAAATTTGCAAAACCAGTTTAAGCAACAATTCGAAACGGTTGTAAACAATGCATCTCTATCAACCAAATCGGCCTGGTTGCTGATAGCAGATACAATTAAAAATTTACGCATACCATTCGAAGGCAAAGCGGCCACCGGTTTGCAGATTATGGGATTTTTAGAAACACGCGTTTTAGATTTTGACAGGGTAATATTATTATCGGCAAACGAAAACTATTTACCGGCAGCAAAAGCTTCAAGCAGTTATATTCCATACAATTTGCGTAAAGCATTTGGATTACCGACAGCAGAAAATCAAAATGCAATTTATGCATACCATTTTTACAGGCTTTTACAACGTGCCCGTTACATTGACATTTTATACAATACCGAATTAAATAGAACAGGTGGTGGAGAGCCCAGCCGCTATTTATTACAAATCAAATACGAACTTTTAAAAACAAACCCTGCAATAAAATTTACCGATAGCATTTACACCACTCCTATACATAGTATCGAACAAAATGCAATAACTATTTATAAAACCGCTGCCATTGAAAATAAACTAAAATTAAAATATGTTTATACAAATGGTAATACCAATCAGTTTTCAGCATCATCGCTCAGCACATACATCAAATGCAAACTGGCTTTTTATTTTAAATATATAATTGAAATAAAAACAGAAACTGAAACCACTGATACAATTGATGCGGCTACGTTTGGAAACATTATACATAAAAGTTTAGAGCAACTTTTTGAAACCAGCAAACTTTATACGAGAGAAGATGTTGCCAAGCTTAACCAAAAAGTTACCGATGTAGTTGAAAATGCATTTAAATTAATTGTAGAAGCAAACACTTTCGAAGGCGAATTGTTGCTGAAAAAAATTACGATCGAAATGCTTATAAAAAGACTTTTACAAAAGGAAGCTGATAGGGCGCCTTTTATTGTTAAAGCAAACGAACAAAAACTTAGTACTATAATAAATATTAATCAAAACAATATCGCTTTAGGTGGTAAAATAGACCGGATAGACAACACCACACTAACCACAATTATTGATTATAAATCGGGTAAATTAGACTCTGATGTAAACAAACCGATTGCTATTGAAACACTTTTTTCTGATTCAAAATATCAAGCCATTTTTCAACTTCAATTTTATGCATACCTACTACACCTAAACGATAATAATTTAAATATAAATGCTGCATTCTATCATATTAAAGAAATGGATTCCGGCCTAAAATATATAAATAACAACATGCCATTTGAAGCCAACCATTACAAAGGTTTTAATAAACATTTAAGTGCATTACTATCCGAAATTTTTGATATAAGTACACCATTTACGCAAACCGATAACATAAGAAAATGTATAAGTTGTAACTTTAAAAGTATATGTAATCGTTAGTTTAATAAAATCAAACTCAGGCAATGCTATTAGCAGATAGTTAAAACCGAAGCCAGTAAAACTCGAAAGCAATTTTTTTTGGCACACAATTTGAAAAGCACGATTTCGAAAACCAATAATTGAAATAATTATGAAATCGCTTTTGTATATTTTAACAGCATCAACAATTTTAAGTAGTTGTACTGATTACAAATCACAAATTGCACAATTGCAAAATGAAAAGCAAAAACTTATTCAAAATGCAGCTTATAAAGATTCAACCATTAACGATTTTGTTTCATCTATCAATGAAATTGAAAACGGTATTAATGCAATAACTGAAAAGCAAAAATTAGTTGCCAGCGAAACCGGAAATGAAGTTAGTACGGATGCCAAAGCACGTATTCAGAACAGAATTTTAGAAATTGATGAACTGCTTCAGAATAACAAAGAAAAAATAAGTGCCTTATCTAAAAAATTAAAAAATGCATCATTTAAAATTGATGGTTTAGAAAAAATGATTGCCGATTTAAATGCGCAGATTTCGACTAAGGATACTGAAATGTTGATACTAAATAATCAAATATCTTCGCTCAACCAAACGGTTAACGGTTTAAATACACAAGTTGCTGATTTGAACAAAATAGCTTCTGATAAATCAACCACTATTGAAAAACAAACTTCAAAAATTAATACGGCCTACTATGCTGCCGGCACGTATAAAGAACTTGAAGCAAAAAAAGTGGTAGTTAAAGATGGCGGATTTTTAGGCTTAGGCAAAGCACAAATGGTTAAGAAAGATTTTGACCGAAATGCATTTGCAACAATAGATATTACAAAACTTACAAGCATTCCTTTAAAAGGGGATGAAGTTGAATTGCTTACCAATCATCCGTCAGATTCTTATACGCTTAAAGTAAATGCGACTAAAACCGAATCTACGCTTGAAATAAATAATCCTGAAAAATTTTGGAGTGCCTCCAAGTACCTGGTACTACTCGAAAGCAAATAATTAGAATTGTGTAATTAGGTTTGAAAATGTGTGTGTGTTTCTCCCCGTCTGGTAAACGGGGAGATTTTTTTTATACCTATTACAAGTTATTGTTAGTACCGGGTATGTTTATCTTATTAGATTTATATGATGGCAATACCAAACCTAATGATATATAAAACAAAGTACTTTGTGTGGGATTAAACGATACCCCTGCTACGTTAATTTTTTGGTTTTTGCCAATTAAAAAGTCGTCCAAATAATATTTAAAACGCACATAGGCACCATTTTTAAAATTAATATCTACAAATGCAGATGGTAAAAAAGTATTGGTACGGTTACTAAACCAAATAGACGTACGCGACTTTTCATCATTAACAAACACCTTTTGTTTGTAGTGAAATGCCAATTCGCCTTCAACGCCAATTGTAGCATAGGTTGAACTACTCATATTGCCTAACTTAATACCTACCGGCAATCCCAGTGTATAAACGCGTTGTTTTAGTTTTACAGTGTCGTTTAAATCATTAATAAACCCAACATTACGAAGCGAAAGGCCTGTAAAAACACCTACGTGGTTGGTAAAATTATAATGTAACTGTTCCTGTACATGTAAAAAACATGAGAACCGAAGCACATTGTTTACATCCAGATTCGGATCTTCAACGTTGCCGAATGAAAAAATAAGTTCAGATGAAGAAGCCCAATATTTTTGTTTAATAGGCGCAACAATCATTTGGGCATTTGCCAAACCAAATCCTGTAAATGCTACAATAAAAAGTAAAGTTCTATACATATAATAAATTTTTATTTTTCTCAAATGTAGTTTAATACCTTTTGGTTCAACTTAAACTATTTTAATTCTTATGCTGCTCAAGCTTAGCTAAAAAGTAGTGCAATTTTAACAAATTGTTAAATCAACTCATGTACCTCCGGTAAATTAAAAATCAAAAATAATTTTGAAACACTTAAATTATAGTCCTTCTGTGAAAAGCCTTTACTTACTCAGACATGCCAAAGCAACTGATAAACTTGCAACAGTTGATGCACTACGCCCTTTGAGTACCAATGGTATTATTGATGCCAACCTTATGTTTGACGCTATTAAAACAAAGCTTCAAAAACCCGATTTAATAATAACAAGCCCGGCATTACGCGCACATCACACTGCATTAATTTTTGCTAATTGTTTATCAATTGATTTAAATAAAATTCATACCGAAGCCGGCCTGTACTTATATCACTTACAGTATTTAATTGATACTATAGTTCAATTGCCTAACGAAATTAATGTAGCATTGTTGGTTGGTCATAATCCACATTTCGAGCAGTTAGGCACATTGTTAATACCCGATTTAGAAAAACTGCCAACATCAGGCTTACTCGAATTTAAACTTGAAAACGGATGGGAAAATCTAAATCAAAAGTCTGTTTTGAGCTATAAGATGTATTTAGCAGCTGCGTTTCGTAATAACCAATTCAAAATAATTTAAAGTGTCAATTCTTAAAAAAGAAAATCAAAATTTATTTGTACCTCGTGATATCAGTTGGTTAAGTTTTAACCATCGCGTATTACAAGAAGCAGCCGACAAACAAGTTCCACTAATTGAACGGATAAAATTTTTAGGAATCTTTTCGAGCAACCTTGATGAATTTTTCAGAGTAAGGGTGGCAACTATAAGGCGATTAATAAAAACAAGAAGTAAAGGCAAGGATTTTTTTAACTACTCAGCCGAAGAAATTCTCAGTCAAATACAACTCATTGTAAAATCGCAACAAGAGAAGTTTGAAGAAATATATAAAGGCATATTACAAGAACTTGAGGATAACAACATTTTTATAATTAATTAAAAGCAACTTTCGCTTACCCAAGGCAATTATATCCGTTCATACTTCAGAGAAAATGTACTGCCTCTTTTAACACCGGTAATGCTTGAAGGGCTTAAAAGTGCTCCATATTTAAAAGACAAAACCACTTACTTATTAGTAACCTTAAATAAAAAAAATACAAATCAAAAAATAAAACACGCTTTAATCGAAATACCGGTTAGTCTGTTATCGCGTTTTGTTGTTTTGCCAAAAGAAAATAAATACATCATACTATTAGATGACGTAATAAGATATTGTTTAGACGAAGTAATTTATCCTGTCTTCCGCACTTTTTAATTTTGAAATCAAGAATACAGCAAAATAAATAGTTTGAAGAGATTTTTTTTTGAGTTTTGGGTGTCCCGGCTTTTTAAAAAGTAAATTTATGGGATGTTTGTCTGACAAAAGAAGAATGCTTCTGGCGTAATAAGTGTGCAGGTAATAGATAAAAGCTCAAGCAAATACTGTGTTCTCAATACGAAAGGAAGTTAAGCAAATGCTGCCGAAATACATTTATTAGTAGCGCCTTTTTACATGCGCAAGCGTTTTAATAATTTGACAGATACAGAAATTGAAAACGCCAAAAAAAACAAAACTGCGGCTATAACCATAAAGCTAAACAGCTTAACCGATGCGCAACTTATCAGCAAATTATATGAAGCAAGTCAGGCAGGCGCTAAAATAAAAATAATTGTAAGAGGAATATGCTCCCTCATACCGCAACTAAAAAATGTTAGTACAAACATCGAAGTAAGAAGTATTGTAGATAAATATTTAGAACATAGCCGCATATTTATTTTTTCAAATAATGGCGATGAAAAATATTTTATTTCTTCTGCCGATTGGATGCCCCGCAATTTGGATTATAGAAGCGAAGTAGCGGTACCTGTTTACGACAAAAACATTCAAAACGAATTACGAAATATTATTGACTTGCAATGGCACGATAATGTAAAAGCGCGTATTATAAATGCTACACAAAACAATCAATATGTAAGTGCTTTTGACCAATCAAAAATTAAGGTAAGTGCGCAAGATGCCATTTACGCATACCTGGCAAAACCTTAAAAAGTTTATTTAAACCTTGTGAAACAATTATTGCACAATAATTATCACCAAACAAATTACTTATTTATTTATTTCGCCCAAAAAACAACTTGAAGTTTGCCGCTATTGATATTGGGTCTAATGCTGTACGATTGCTGTTTTGCAATGTATATGAACATGAGCGTAAAACTGTTTTTAAAAAAGCCGAACTTATAAGAGTACCTATCAGATTAGGCGAAAACGCTTTTACAAGTGGGTGTATAAGTTTACAAAAAGCAAATGATCTGGTAAAAACGCTTCAGGCATTTAAGTTACTTATCGAAGTACATAATCCAATAGCATACCGTGCATGTGCAACATCGGCAATGCGCGATGCAAGTAATGGCAAACAAATTTTAGAACGAATTTCAAATGAAGCTAATATTGATGTTGAGCTGATTGATGGCAGCACCGAAGCCAGGCTGATCTATATGAACCATATTGAAGAAAACTTAGATCGTAATAGTTCATATTTATATATTGATGTTGGTGGCGGCAGTACCGAACTTACGTTGTTTTCACAAAACCAACATATATTTTCAAAATCATTTAACATAGGTACTATACGCATGCTGAATGAACAGATTGAAAAGGCTTATTGGGCTGACTTTAAGGATTGGATAAAATCGGCCACTACCAAATTTTATCCGGTTGTAGCAATTGGCAGTGGTGGCAATATTAATAAGTTGCATAAAATAGCGCGTCTTAAGGATAGTAAACCACTTACTTATACAAAACTTGAGATGTTGTTCGAAGAAATAAACTCATACACCTATCAAGAGCGTATTGAGTTATTGGGACTTAAACCCGACAGGGCTGATGTTATTATACCGGCATGCAAAATATTTTTATCCGTAATGAAAAATGCTTCTATTGATAAAATTTTTGTGCCCGAAATTGGTTTAAGCGATGGTATCGTGCATGAACTTTATGAAAGTTTTAAAACTCAAAAAACATAAATTCAGTGAAAGACTTTATTATAACATTCATTGTAGCATTTGTTCTATTTAAAGTATTGTCGAGCATTATGGATATGCGAAAACAACCCAATAAAGGAAACAATGGTAATACAACGCAACGCCATGTAGGCGACATAACCATAGAAGAAACACAAGAAGACAAAAACAAAACAAACCAAACGGGTTATACTGATTACGAGGAAATTAAGTAGTTGCCCATTTGCAACCACGATAGATTAATTCTTACGGCTGTTTATATTTTTTATGTTTTCTTTGACATTAACTTGTGTAAGCACCACACAAAAACCGAACACTTATTTATATTAAAATTCAATGCTAAAAAAAACGCAAGCTCTTGAACATGTAATTGCAATTGCCATTTTCCTATCACTGACATTTGTATATTTTATGCCAATGTTTCAAGGTAAAACCTTAAGTCAGCACGATATTGCACAATGGGAAGGAGCAGCCAAAGAAATTATAGACTTTAGAAATACCGAACATGCCGAGCCTCTTTGGACTAACAGAATGTTTGGTGGCATGCCTGCCTATCAAATAAGCACTTTATATCCATCAAACCTGATAGCGCATGTTAATACATTCCTAACTTTTGGTTTGCCTTCACCGGCATATTTAATTTTTATGGGGCTGCTTAGTTTTTATATTCTCATGTTAACCCTTAAAGTAGATTACCGTTTAGCAATTGGCGGTGCCATCAGCTATGCTTTTGTTTCGTTTAATGTGGTAGTTATTCAAGCAGGTCATAACTCAGAGGCACATGCAATTGTACTATTCCCATTAGTAATTGCCGGTGTGCTTATGGTTTTTAATAAAAATTATTGGGCTGGCGGTGCTTTAACAGCTATAGGTTTGGCATTACAACTGTATGCCAATCACTTACAAATTACCTATTACACAGCTCTTACCGTGCTTTGTTTGGTTATAGCCCGAAGTATATATGCAATTACCAAAAACGAAACAAAACACTTACTAAAAAGTGCTTTGGTGTTAAGTATTGCAGCCACTTTAGGTGTATTGCCCAACATTACCAATTTACTGGTAACAAATGAATATGGTAAAGCATCAACACGCGGCAGTAGTGAGTTAACAGAAAAAAAATCTTCGACAGGTTTAGATAAAGATTATGCATTAAATTGGAGTAATGGCAAGCGCGATGCGGTAACATTGTTAATACCCGATGCAACCGGTGGCGCTTCAACCAAAAAACTCGATCACAAATCGGCAACTTACAAGGCATTAGAAAGCAATGGTGTATTAGATCAGGCTGCTGGTTTGTTAGATGCAGCCCCAGTATATTGGGGAGGTTTGCCAAGCACTTCGGGACCGGTATATGCAGGCGCTATTATTATTCTGTTATGCGTTATAGGAATGCTAACTTTAAAAGGGCCTGATAAATGGTGGTTACTAATTGCAACCCTGTTGTCGGTTTCATTATCATGGGGGCGCTACTTTTTGCCGCTTACCGATTTATTCTTCAACTACTTTCCGGCTTACAACAAATTCAGGTCAGTATCAATGATAATGGTAATTGCTTCGTTTTGTTTACCGCTACTGGCAATAATGGGCCTGCAAGGCTTTATTAAGCTTACTGATGCAAGTGAGCGAAAGAAAATTTTAATGCGTGCGCTAAGTTTTACAGGTGGTTTTTGCGTGATAGTTTTACTGGGTTCTTACATGATTGATTACAGTGCCGAGAGCGACAAATACTATGCAAATGCGCCCTGGTTAATAGCTGCACTTAAACAAGACCGTGCTGCTATATTAAGAGCCGATACCCTTAGGTCATTAACTTTTGTTTTGCTTGCATTCGGTTTACTATGGTTTTATATAAACCAGAAACTTAAATTACACTTACTATATATGTTGTTAAGTGTTTTGTTTTTATTTGATATGTGGCCTGTAGCTAAACGTTATTTAAACAACGATAGTTTTGCTGAAAAGACTGCCGAAGAAACACCCTTTACACCCACACAAGCCGACATGCAAATTTTACAAGATAAGTCATTAGGCTATCGGGTAATGAATACAACAGTTAGTACATTTAACGATGCAGGTACCTCCTACTTTCACAATTCAATAGGCGGTTATCATGGAGCCAAATTAAAACGCTATCAGGAATTGATTGAGTACCAAATTGGCAAAGGCAATCAGGCAGTAATAGATATGCTAAACACCAAGTATTTTATTTTTCAAAACAAACAAAGCGGCTTACCCGAGGCACAAATAAATCCGCAAGCATGTGGCAACGCCTGGTTTGTAAGCAATATAAAATTTGTTGTCAATGCCGATGCCGAAATGGCTGCCTTGGATAAATTTAATCCTAAAACCGAAGTTTTTGTTGACCAACGTTTTAAAAGTCAGGTGGGTAGTATTCCTAATCAAACTGATAGTTCAGCATCAATAGTACTTACAAGTTATAAACCCAATTACATAAGTTATTCAAGTCAAACAAATACGGAACAATTCGCAGTGCTGTCCGAAATTTACTATGATAAAGGATGGAATGTTTATGTAGATGGCAAACCCACCGATTATGTAAGATGTAATTATGTGCTACGCGGAATGAAAGTACCTGCCGGAAATCATAAAATCGAATTTAAATTTGAACCGGCAACTTATGCCATGGGCGAAAAAATATCGTTAGCTGGATCGCTGCTACTTTTTGCCGGTTGCCTGGCTGTACTTTTTATGGAGTTTAAAAAAACAAAACAAAGCCCGGAAACGCTGCCTGCAGG
Organism: Bacteroidia bacterium; assembly: GCA_016788165.1. Taxonomy (GTDB): domain Bacteria; phylum Bacteroidota; class Bacteroidia; order AKYH767-A; family OLB10; genus JAEUTH01. Next base: position 82,996 of record JAEUTH010000015.1, read on the forward strand.
TAAAAAAGGCAAAAATTAAAATTGCGTTTTAGTATTGTTAATGCTTAATGATATCCAGTTAATAAATGTTTTTCAAGCACACGTTTATTGAAAGAACTTAGCTACTTAAATAAATACTTTTATAAATACCGTGGACGTATTGTATTGGGTATTTTATTTGTGGCACTCAGCAACATTTTCAGCATAGTACAACCTATTTTAATCAAACAAACACTCGATGATGTTGCTGCGCAAATTGCTGCCAAACACAATAAAACAACATTAATTTTATCAGATACGCTGCAAGATAAAGTGCTTTTATTTTGCTTACTGGTAGTAGGTGCAGCGCTGCTTCGCGGGCTGTTTTTATTTTTAATGCGCCAAACTATTATTGTAATCAGCAGGTTTATTGAATATGATTTAAAAAATGAAATTTACGCACACTATCAGGTTTTAGACGAAGCTTTTTATAAAACAAACAGCACCGGTAATTTAATGAACCGCATTAGCGAAGATGTATCACGTGTGCGCATGTATGTAGGACCTGCATTGATGTATTTGGTTAATATGTTTGTAATGTTTGTGTTTACAATTTCGGCTATGCTTTATAGCAGTATAACTTTAACCTGCATTGTTTTAATACCGTTACCCATACTGATATTTATTGCTTATAAAGTGCACGATGTAATAAATACCCGTAGCGAATCCGTTCAGGAAAAACTTTCAAGTCTATCTAGTTTTGTACAAGAAACCGTAAGCGGTATCAGAGTTGTGAAAGCATTTGCACGTGAAAAACAATTTGAAACAAACCTTAAACAACAATCAGCCCTATACCGCAAACAATCGCTACTATTAGCGCAGGTTAATGCTTATTTTCATCCGGCACTTACATTGCTAATTGGCTTAAGCCTAACTTTAATCGTTTATTTTGGTGGTTTAGGTGTAATGCAAAATAAATTTACAACGGGCATGCTGGTTGAGTTTGTGATGTATATAAATATGCTCACATTTCCCGTTGCATCATTGGGTTGGGTAATATCATTGGTGCAACGTGCTGCGGCATCACAAAAACGCATAAATGAATTTTTAAAAACACAGCCTTCCGTTCAATCCAAAGGTAGTGATGCTATTAGTATAAAAGGCACTGTTAAATTTAACCGGGTATCTTTCGCTTATCCCAACTCGAAAACAGCAGCAATAAAAAATATTTCGTTTGAGGTTAAACCCGGGCAAACCATTGCTTTTTTTGGTCGCACAGGCAGTGGCAAATCAACGGTTGCAAATTTAATGGTTCGTTTGTATGATGTATCGGAAGGCGAAATATTAATTGATGGTATTAATATAAAAGACATACCAATACATATAGTTCGTGCAGCTATTGGTTACGTACCACAAGAAGTGTTTCTTTTCAGCGATACCATAAAAAACAATATCGCTTTTGGTTATACAAATGCATCAGAATCGGAGATTACCCATGCTGCTATTGCAGCCGATGTATATCAGAATATTATAGGTTTCGAAAACAAATTTGAAACCCTGTTAGGCGAACGTGGGATAAACCTTTCGGGTGGACAAAAGCAGCGCATTTCAATAGCCAGAGCGCTGGTTAAAAATGCAAAAATTTTAATTTTTGATGATGTTTTAAGTGCAGTGGATACGAAAACCGAATCAAAAATTTTAAACAACTTAAAGCCAATTTTGGCTCATCAAACTTGCTTCATAATCTCACACCGGATTACTTCCATACAACATGCAAATCAAATTATAGTGTTAGAAAATGGAGTTGTTGTAGAAACGGGCAATCATCAAACCTTAATTAATAATAACGGATATTACGCACGTCAATATCAATTACAAATGGAAGAAGAAGCCGCATGAAACTAACTATATTAATTTCCAGTTTATGTATTCTTAGCACAAATGTACATGCGCAATTACTGCTAAAAAGTAGTGATGGCAAAAATGATATGGTTGCTATACCTATAAGCAAAGGTTATATAAATGACAGAGAAAAAATATTTAGTGAAACAGAAAAAAATCAGATACGCGATTTAATGATAAAATTTCGTTTCGATTCGAATACCATAAGCATATTAACGGTAGCCGAAATTGACCCGTTTGAAAATATACAAGCACTTGCTGTAGCTTATGCCAATGGATGGGAACTTGGTTGGGGCAATAAAAATGGCGTATTATTTGTCTTTAGCAAATCGAAACAAAAGTCAACGGTACAAATAGGCGAAGCACTTGCAAAAAAAATCAGTACAGACCAATTAAATTATTTAGACCGATTAATGATTCAACAATTTGTACAAAACAATTATGCACAAGGTGTAATAAATGCTTTAAGCGAATTGAACCAAATTTTAATACAAACTAACAAACACTAATAAATAAATTAAAATGAAAAAAACATTATTCCTTTTAGCAATAGCAAGTTTTGCTTTATTAAAATCACAAGCACAATTTGTATTAAACCCACAAGCCGGTATTACAGCACAAACAGCCATTAAAGCTTTAGATAACGAAGAGTTTAAAGCCCGCGTTGGTTATACATTAGGTACGGACGCACGCTTTGGCAGCCGTTTTTATTTTCAACCCGGGCTATATTTTTCTGCAGTAACTTCTGAATACCAATATGAAGACGGAGTTGACACCACAGACTATGATTACAAAACTGATTTTCAGCGCCAAACTTTAAAACTTAATGCAAAAGCCGGTTATAATATTGTACATAAGGATGGATTTAAATTACGGGTAAATGCAGGCCCCAGCTTTGATGTTTTACTTAACGCCAAATCGGATAACGATGCCATTGATGATGACGATTTTAAAAAGGGCTTTGTAAATTTAGATGCAGGTGTGGGTTTGGATATTTGGTTTGTATCGGTTGACTTAAGCGCTTCGTACGGACTAACAAAAGCTTTTGACAACACAACTACTGAAAACAACACACGGTTTTTAACCGGATTTTTAACAGTGGGTATTGTATTAGGTAATGGTTTAAAGGATTAATTTATATGCAACAAAAAAAAGCCGAATAAGAAATTATACGGCTTTTTTTTTACTATACGGTTTGCCTGATTTTAGTGGTTTTGCTTTTGCTCAAAACAGATAGATCTGGTATTTATAATTGCGATTAACATTTACCTATGCTTATCAACCAGGCCATGCTCAACAGCATATAAAACCAAACCGGCCAAATTTTTCGAATTTGTTTTTTGAATCAATCTAATCCGATGGCCTTCTATGGTTTTATCACTCAGGCACATTACATCGGCAATTTCTTTTGTACTCATTTGAGCACATACATATTTAAGCACCTCTTTTTCACGGTCGGTAAGTTGGTTGCTCGTATCGCTGTTGTAAGTGCTCGTTTCGGCATGTATAATGCGTTGTAAAAGCACGTCCGATACTTCTTTGCTATAATACTTGCCGCCCATCATAACTTCGTTAATGGCCATTTCTATTTCGGCTTTATTCGTGTTTTTAAGTAAGTAGCCATTTACACCTGCTTTAAACATTTCAAGTATATTATCTTTATCATCATACATACTTAAAGCAACAACTTTTACTCGCGGATATTTTTGTACAACCAACTTTGTGGTTTCAATGCCGTTTTGGTGCGGCATTTTAATATCCATAAAAATAATATCTACTTCTTCTTTCGATAAAATATCCATCACAAACAAACCGTTTTCGGCTTGCAATATTTTGCCAACGCTATTTATTGTTTTGATGGATAGCTCTAAACCTTTTCTGAACATTTGGTGGTCGTCAGCGATAAGTACTTTAAGATTTTCCATGGTTTGGTTTATTAGGTGGTAATAGTAAGTGTAGTGTGTTTTAATTGAAAATCTATTGAATAGCAAGTGCCTTGCCCCGGTTTTGAAACCACTTCACAAACCCCTTTATATAATCTGACCCGGGTTAGCACATTGTTTAAACCTAATCCCTTATTTACGCGCATTTCGTCAAACCCTTTACCGTTATCTTTGTATAATACTCTTAACAAACCGGCTTGCTTATGTGCTATAATATCAATACGCGTACATGCTGCATGTTTAATTGTATTATTTATAAGTTCCTGAATAATGCGATACAAATTTATTGCAAAGTCGGGATCTTGTATTTCCTTAAAACTTTCAATTTCTAAATCAATTTTTATAGGGCTTCCTTTTTCAATTTGTTTTTTAAATTCATGTAATTGAAGGTATATACCTTTTTCACTAATATACTTTGCTGCAAGGTTGCGCACAATAATTCTAATATCCGTAATTACGTTATCGAGCATTTCATTTGTTTCTGCAATCAGTTGGTTTCTATCTTCAGTAGAAAAGTCGTTATGCATTAAATCAATACTAAGTTTAAGTGCGCTAAGCCTGGGTCCAATATCATCATGCAGGTCTTCCGCTATCCGGCCGCGTTCTTGTTCCTGTGCTTGCAGCGTAGCTTTAAACAAATCTTCTTGTTTACGTCTGATACTTTTGTAGTAACGCCACATTGCAAACAAAAAAATAGCAGCTATTATGATAATAGTAATAAACACTATTAACAACGCCAGCAATGAGCGGCTATCGCTATCTAACTTTAAAAGTATTTCCTGCAACTAAGTATGTTTTAGTAAGTAGTAAACAAAAGATGATGTGACTAATATTGTAAAAAAGCCAAGCTTGCTTGGGCATTAAAAATACAGTACTAACTACAATAAGCGTAATTGAGGTATAAACAAAAATTGAAGTTACGCCCCAAAAAACAGCGTTTTTGCTAATGATACTCGCTTCTTCAACAATTATAAATAGCTTAACTGCTGCAAATATTGCAATAACTGACGATACAACTGTATTAAACACCGGCATTTGTTCAAAAATACCTAAACTACCTTTTTCATTTTGTGTAAGTAATGCTGAGTAGGCCCAGAATACAATTAAAAGCAACAAACCAAAAATCAATTTCCATCTTTCTTTTATCGGCTTTGGCCAATTAGCTATCAAACTAAAAAGAATTACTTTTTCAAGTAAGATGAAAACATTAACCACAACCATATTATTTAAATGACGGGTAAAATAGGTTAAGCAAATTTGGTCGGATAAGAACGATAATGCTAAATAAAATAAAATCCACTTAAAGGGTTTGGTAAGTTTATCAAAATACCATAATCCAAGTGCTAAAGGAATTATAGTTGTGTAAATAGCAATGTATGGTAAAACCATTTATCGTTTGTCAGTATTTAATGAATTTGAATCGCTACAATAATTGGGACAAGGCACATTCTGATCGGCAACATAAGCAACCAGGTCAACGCCCTTAGCATCAACTCCAAAAAGTACCATTGTTTTTTTTCCGCTGCTGTTTAGCCCAATATAAAAGCGCACACCTACACAGCCGGGTTGGTCTAACAAAGCCACTATAGCATCTTTACCAAAAAGGCCTCCCTTTATCTTGTCATTATAATGTGCTGAGTGCCTGTAATTAAATGCAGCTGTATCAGCTGTTCCTGTATCCACTTGTTGGTTTTGCTCAGGTGAAACTACAGTTGTGCCGGTTTGCAAAGCCACAATGCCAGGTAAAATATCATTGTGTCTTGTTTCTGTTTGACGCGTAGCGCCTACTATCAGTATAGTCATTCTATCATTATGATAAGCATAATAACCTCTGATACCACTGGCATTTTTTTGACTTATGATTTTATTTAGAGTTGCCGAAGTATAAAAGGCTCCTTGGCCACCTTGATGGTACTTATTAACTATGGCACGGCCTTCTACAGGATCAATGAGATGGTTAGCACGCGAAAGCGGTAACTCGGCAGGGGGTACGGCATAACTTGGTGTGAGCATAAAAGTTACCGAATGTGCTTTAGGTTGAAAGAATGCAATTAGCAATAATAAAAATACGGTTGTAAGGTTTTTCATAATAATGGGGTTTAATAAATTGTTAGGAAGCACAATAATATGACATTGAGAAAAAATTTCAATAAATAAAAACCCTTGTCGTTACATAGGGAAAACCCTTACTTAAAATTCGGGAAAACCATCTTGACCTAAGCTCATTCTTTGTTGTGATTTGTATCAATTGAAAACGATACCTGTTCATTGCCTCGGCATAAGGTTTCTAAGCCTTTCGTTCTTCTTTTAGTGGCTATTAAACAAATTTAATTTACCTACGGGGGTGAGTAATATTAAATTAGAGAAACAAAGCCATTAGTTTTTTGAGGCATGCCCTTTGGTTTGAAACGAAACGATTTTAATGGGCAGCACAAAATTGAAACCGCTTGAAAAGCCCCGTAAGGTTTACAATCGGTCAAAATTTGTTTAATTAACTAACTACTAAAGACAATAAAAAAGCCACAAACAAGTATGGGTTTGTGGCTTTTTTATTTAATTTTTAAATCATCAAGATGCTTCGTATGCAGCTAATGGCAGACAGGTACAAACCAAGTTTCTATCGCCATAAGCATTATCAACACGTTTAACACTGGGCCAAAACTTGTTTTCGGCCAGCCAGCCAAGTGGGTAGGCTGCTTGTTGTCTGGTGTAGGGATGCAACCAAGCATCAGCAATAACTTCTGGTGCAGTATGAGGCGCATTAATCAGTACATTGTCGGTACGGCTGGCAACTCCATTTTCAATTTCTTCAATTTCTTTTTTAATTGAGATCATTGCTTCACAAAAACGATCTAACTCATCTAAGGTTTCGCTTTCGGTAGGTTCTACCATTAAAGTACCAGCCACCGGAAACGATACTGTAGGTGCATGAAAGCCATAATCCATCAGTCGTTTGGCAATATCGGTTACCTCAATGCCGGCCGAAGTTTTAAAAGCGCGGCAATCTAAAATCATTTCATGTGCATTACGGCCTTGGCTGCCCCTGTATAAAATTGGGTAATAAGGTTCTAAACGTGTTTGCATGTAGTTGGCATTTAAAATAGCTGCCACGGTAGCTTTTCTTACGCCATCTTTACCAAGCATTTTAATGTAGGCATAACTTATATGCAAAATACTGGCACTTCCCCAAGGTGCAGCCGAAACAGCGTGTACACCATGTGAACCACCGGTTTTAATAATTGTATGTGATGGTAAAAACGGTGCTAAATGTGTTGCTACCGCAATGGGTCCCATACCTGGGCCTCCACCACCGTGTGGTATTGCAAATGTTTTGTGCAGATTTAAATGGCAAACATCGGCCCCAATCATACCGGGCGATGTTAGCCCTACCTGGGCATTCATGTTGGCGCCATCCATATAAACCTGCCCGCCATGCTGATGGATTATTGAAGTTATTTCTGAAATACCTTCTTCATACACACCATGGGTTGATGGGTAAGTAACCATAAGGCAAGCTAAATTATTGCTATGCTTTGCTGCCTTTTCGCGCATATCGGCAACATCAATATTGCCTTTTTCATCACATTTAACTACAACAATTTGATAGCCACACATAACAGCGCTTGCAGGATTGGTGCCATGTGCCGATTGAGGTATAAGTGCTATGTTACGATGCCCTTGGCCCTGTAGTTGGTGATATGCCCTAATTACCAATAAGCCGGCATACTCGCCTTGTGCGCCCGAATTGGGTTGTAACGATACTGCAGCAAAACCGGTGATTTCAGCTAAATACTGCTCCAACTCCGTTATCATTTGTGCATATCCGGCAGCCTGGTCTAATGGTACAAAGGGATGGATATTGCTAAAGTGCGACCAGCTTAATGGTGCCATTTCTGTGGTAGCATTCAGTTTCATGGTGCATGAACCTAAAGATATCATGCTATGATTCATAGCTAAATCTTTATTTTCTAATCTTTTGATGTAACGTAGCATATCATGTTCGCTACGATTTTTACTAAACACATCAAATGTGAGGTAGGGTGTGGTTCGGTTTAAAAGATGTTTGCCTTGTGCCCCAAAATGTGTTTCAGCCTGAATTTGTACGGGGTTGAAAGTTTTATTGGCTGCTTTGGCAAAAATGGAAATCAAATCGGCTAAATCGCTTGCATCCGTTGTTTCGTCAATACTTATACTTACGCCACTTTCAAAATATCGGAGGTTTATTTTTTGCTCAAGCGCAAACTTGTTTATATTTTCAGTGGGCGTTGATATAGTGATGGTATCAAAAAATGCACCGGTGGTAACATTATAGCCTAATTGCATTAAGGCTGCTTTTAAATATCCGGCATTGTGATGTATGGTTGTAGCAATATGCCTGATGCCAGCCTGACCATGATATACTGCATACATACTTGCCATTACCGAGAGTAAAACCTGTGCTGTACAAATATTTGAAGTAGCCTTGTCGCGCTTTATGTGTTGTTCGCGCGTTTGCAATGCCATACGCAACGCACGTTTTCCGGTAGTATCAACACTAACCCCAATAATGCGGCCGGGTATATCGCGTTTAAATTTTTGATGAGTTGCAAAATAGGCAGCATGTGGCCCTCCATATCCTAAAGGCACTCCAAAACGTTGTGTTGAACCTACCACGCAATCGGCACCCCATTGACCCGGTGGTGTAAGTAGGGCTAAGCTCATAATATCGGCAGCTACACAAATCATCAATTGCTGTTTTTTTGCATTTGCTACAAAGTTGGTATAGTCGTACACATCGCCTGTAATAGTTGGGTATTGTATAAGGGCACCAAAATATGTTTCGTCAAAAACAATGTTGTTATGATTACCAATAACCAACTCAACGTCTATAGGATTAGCGCGTGTTTTTAAAACATCAATAGTTTGTGGAAAACAAGCATCGCTTACAAAAAACTTATTGGCATTTGCTTTTTCCTGCTCTTTAGTTCGAGAAGCAAAAAACATGTGTAGTGCCTCAGCAGCTGCTGTAGCCTCGTCAAGCAACGATGCATTGGCAAGCTCCATACCCGTTAAATCACATACCATAGTTTGGTAATTCAAAAGCGCTTCCATACGGCCTTGCGAAATTTCGGCCTGATAGGGGGTGTATGCCGTGTACCAACCCGGGTTTTCAAAAATATTGCGTTGAATTACACCGGGCACAATGGTATTATAATAACCCAAACCGATATAAGTACGATATACTTTGTTTTTCATCGAAACCCCTTTTATAAACTTTAAATATGCAGCTTCACTCATGGCTTCGGGCAAATTTAAATCGCCTTTTATACGGATCGATTTGGGAACCGTTTGGCTAATTAATTCTTCGATTGATGCAACACCAATAGTGGTTAACATTTTGGCCTCCTGATTTGAATCGGGACCAATATGACGGTCGGCAAATGTGTAGTATGACATATAGATTTGAAAATTTTATGGCCATAAGGCCCATTTTGAATGGATGCGAATTTAATATTTGATTGACTTAAATTTTAATTGTATTAATGTTTCGATTATGTTATTTAAAAATTAATAACGCAATTTATTCAAGTCTAAAATTGTTTGCTGTTTATCATTAATGTAAACGCATGTTGAACTTGCATTAATTGAAAAAATACGTTCGGTAGGTTTAAGATACATGTATGCTAATTGTGCATCGGTGATATTGGGAAAGTATATCGTATCGGTTTTTGAAGTTTCGCTAATTTTTAAAGCGATAAATTGATATGGGTTTTTTACATCGTTACTATAAACGTTTAATGGTTTTAAAAAGTAAAAGCTAATAGTGCCACTTAAAATAAGCGCAAAACTTATAATTACCAATCGGTTTAACACCACATTTTTATGTTGCCAAAACGCATAAACACAGCCAACACCCATAATAAAAACTAATTGTGCCGCAACAAAATTGGCATAATGTGGCTGGTATGAAATAGTATGGCCTGCATTTATGGCTAATGCGGTTATAAATAAAACGGCAACAGGTAAACTCAAAATACAGTAATTTAAATATTTACGAATGCTTTTATCAGCCTTGCGCCATGCAACATAAATCAGGTGTAGCGGTATTAAAAGCAGCAATATAATTTCGCGCAATTGCAAACCGGATTTTTGCAAACTATTGCCTAATGCAGGTAAGGCAAATTGAATAGAACCTATAATGCAGTTTAAGAAAGTAGTGGGCTGAACAAAATCCGAATTTTTGCTTAGTTCAGTAACATAGTAATTATTATGCGCATGCATTACGGCCATTCCTTTTAACCCGGCTACATACATCCATAGTGAAAGACCTGTTGCAGCTAACGATACAGCAACAAGAAAATAAAAAATCCGAATACGTTTGCGCAAGTATATTATAACCCACAAGCCTTGGGTAATAAAAATATAGGCAGTTAGATAATGGCATAAAAGTGCGGCAAGTGTTGCAACGATATAAAACAAAATGTTTACAACATGGGGTTTTGAATTAGGTTGATAGCTAAAAAAACAATGAAATAAAAAGTAACTGCTCCAAATCGTGTAAAATGTTGCTGCCGCATAAGGTCTTGCTTCGCGCGCATACATAATTAGTAATGGATGAAAAGCTGCAACGGCAGTAGCACCAATGGCTAAGGCAGGTATTTTAAATTTCTTTTTTGCAATATAGTACACTGAAAATAGCAATGCAATACCATAAAGCGCAGATAACATACGCACAGCCACATCGGTAGCTCCAAAAAGCTTACACCAAAAATGCAATTGTAGTATGTAAAATATGCCATTGCCACCATCTAATACAACGTTAGCATGAACCACATTGGAAATAGTGTTTAAGCTTTCGAATTGCGAACTGGTAAAATATGCCGGTAACGCTTGCATAGTTAAGCCATGCGCTTCACGAATCGAAAATTTTTCATCGCACCAGGTTGCCGTTGCATCTAAATTAAAAGTACGTATAACAATTGCTACAGCAAATATGCATGCTAACCAAATCAGTTGTTGAGGCGTAACAATTACCTGAGTTTTGCGCATTAAAAAGTTTTAGTCAATCTTATTTTATTTTATTGGTAAGCAAAAAGCGCACATAACTAAAAGATGTGCTTATTAATTTCATTTTCGATTTTCCTTTTCTGCGAGCTGAGTATAGCACCATGGGTACTTCAATTATTTGTGCCTGTGCTTTTATAGCTTTAATTAAAATTTCAATCATGCATAAAAAGCCGGGCTCTATAATTAGTGAACCTTGTGCCGCTTTAATTTTTCGTAATAGCGAAATGTGATACACCCTGTAAAAGGAGCTAAGCGTTTGTACTTTAATATCAAAAATAAAGCGTAGCAAAAGGTTTGCTACTGACGACAAAACTTTACGCATAAAGCTGGTCTTATCAAAGCCGCCACCCTGTGCATAAACCGATGCCAAAACCAAATCATATCCCATTGCTGAAATACCCAGCATGTGTTTCAAAATTTTAAGGTCGGAAGTATTATCAGCTTCTATCGTAATAACAGTGCTACTATCTGAGTCATCTAATTTTAAAATATGCTCGAAGCCCATATTAAAACTATAGCCGGGTCCGTGGTTACTACCATCGCCTAATACATAACATTTTTGATTAACAAATAAGTTGGCTATTATCTTTGGCGAGTTGTCAGCACTGCCATCATCAACAAAAACATAAGTTACCTCCTGCCCTTCCATTGCCTGAATTAAATTATCGTGCAATGTTTTTAAATTATCGGCTTCGTTATAAACCGGAATTAAGATATAAAGCATATCGTTTAATTTGCCTTAAATAATTGGGTTTGCCATGCAATGGTTTTTAATAAACCTTCTTCTAACCGGTAGTTTGGTTTAAAATTTAGCATGTCTTTAATTTTTTCAATTGAAGGCACCCTGCGTCTTACATCTTCATAATTACCAAAGGTTTGATAGGGTATTAATTTAATATCAGGTTCGGTTTGATTTCCCTTTATTAATTTCCATATTAAAAAAGCCAAATCTTTAATCGTAACTTCTTCGGTTGGTTCGCTGGCAATATTAAAAATTTCATTGTGTGCAGCAGGCTCAAATATACATTTGATAATACCTTGTATGGTATCGTCAATATATGTAAATGTACGTGTTTGCAAACCATCGCCATGTATTTCAAGTGTTTTGCCTTCTAAAATATTCTGTATGAAAACAGCCTGAGGTCCACCCCACCAGGTTGTGTTTTGATTGGGGCCATAGCTGCCGAAAAAACGCATAATGGTATAAGGCAAATCGTATTCGCTTTGATGTGCAATGATAAGTTGTTCGCTATAAATTTTTGATAGTGCATAAGCCCAGCGTTTAACTGTAGTTGGGCCTAACAGCAAATCTGATGTTTCGGCATAAGGTATTAATGGATTTTTACCATAAACATCGCTGGTTGATGCAAAAACAAGTTTTGTACCTTTATTTTGATGGCAATGTGTAAGCACATTTTTAAGCATGATGCTGTTTTCATCTAAGGTACGCAGTGCATTGCTGTAACGGGGTATTTTTTGTGATGCCAAATGCACTATTACATCGCCATTATAATTTTTTAATGTATCGGTATGGGTTATGTCAGCTTCAAAAAACGAAAAATTTTTATGTTCTATCAGATTTGCAATGTTGGTTGGCGCACCATATGAAAAATTATCAATACCAATAACAGTATGGTTTTGCTGTAAAAGTGCCTTTGCCAGATTGGAGCCCACAAAACCTGCTACTCCGGTAATAATAATAACGGCCATAATGATTTTAAAACTGAAGGCACAATAATAGTGATTAAAGGTTTATACCCTATTAGTTGCAATACTATTGGGCAAACATAACTTCCATTTTTATTATAGGCTCGCTTAATAAGTTTTAAAAAAGGGTTTTCCCTATGTTATTTCTATGGTTTGCCCTCTTGAATTTCGGCTATGGTTTGATGCATCTTTGTATCAGAAATTTTAGTCAACTGTTCAACAAAGTTTCTAACCAACATGAATCGCTCTTTGAACAATTAGTCAGTTAAAAGGTTCTGAACCTAGCCCAAAATTTGTCATTAAAATCTAATGACAATTTCAGCAGTAAAAACACAGCCCCGTAAGGCTGTTAGTTAATCCCGTAAGGTTAACACTGCAAAAGCCGCAGTAAAAACACAGCCCCGTAAGGCTGTTGGTTAATCCCGTAAGGTTAACACTGCAAAAGCCGCAGCAAAAACACAGCCCCGTAAGGCTGTTGGTTAATCCCGTAAGGTTAACACTGCAAAAGCCGCAGCAAAAACACAGCCCCGTAAGGCTGTTAGTTAATCCCGTAAGGTTAACACTGCAAAAGCCGCAGCCCTGTAAGGCTGCAATGGATGCTAAGGTTTCACATGTCGCGATGACAATGTAATTTACAAACACAACCACATTTGAAAAGATTATGGCCTAACCATTACCAACCTAAACTAACCACAACTTTAAACCTAAACCAACCACTTGCAATTAGCATCCGGTTTACTCCGGATGCCTTGCACCTTCAAACCTTTTAACAACAACTAATTTGATTATGATAATTACACTTGCTATGATGGAATGCAAGCTTTTTTCCAGCTGTTTTTATATGAAACGGAGTAGATAAAAAATTAATGGGGGTTAATAAAATCTACTCCGTTTTAGCTGGTTTAGTTACAACTAAAACTATTTATATTATTAATGTTATTGGCTAACAATACTAAAGCTACATTTGAACCTTTGGTATCCAATAAACATGTTCAAATATTTACCGATTTTACTTTTGATTTGGCAAACAAAATTGTTTGCGCAAGCACAACAGTTTACCGTTGCCGTAACCGATACAGCAACCTTACTTAGTATGCCTGCCGTACACTCGGGTGCTTACGCAGTTTATGATGGATGCTGGTTTGTAATTGGGGGGCGCATAAACGGATTGCATGGCTTTACACCACCAAATGGATTTAAACCTAATGGTATAAACAGTATGGTTTACATGATTAGCCCGGCCAATGATACCCGTAAAGAAAAGCATGTAATGCAAGATATATCCGACACAGCTATGCTTGATGCATTGCAGGCAGCATTTTATCAGTTTGCACAAAATGACAGTATGCTTTATATAACAGGTGGTTATGGTTTACTAACTGATAGTGCCGATAACTATACCTTACCAAACTTAATAGCTGTTAATTTAAAGCAACTTAAAACTGCATTAAATAATAACACTTCTATTGCACCAAGTTTTAGATTAATAACCGACCCATTACTTAAAGTTTGTGGGGGTAATATGTATAGAACCGACTCAACTTACCATTTGGTTTTTGGGCATGATTTTAACAGGAGCTATTCGGTAAACGATACGTTGGGGTTTTTTACACAGCAATACACCAATGCTATACGCAGTTTTAATATTAATGACGATGGCATTAGCTTATCAATAAGCAACATAAGTATTATAACCGACTCAGTTAATTTTCACAGACGCGATTACAATTTAGTTCCGCAAATATTTCCTGATGGCACAACAGGGCAAACAGCATTTAGTGGCGTTTTTCAATATTACACCCGACAGCCGTATTTAAATTGTGTAAACATTAAACCCACAGGCTACGATGTAATAAATAATTTTAATCAAAACCTGTCGCAATATCAATCGGCTTGTATGCCTGTGTATAATGCAATTGATAATAAAATGAGCACCGTATTTTTTGGTGGCATGAGTTTATATACATACGATACAACAACACAAACATTTTTGGTTGATAGTATGATACCGTTTGTACCTACAATAAGTAAAGTAGTGCGCCATGCTGATAGCTCGTTAACCGAATATTTAAACCCAACTGAAATGCCAAGCTTAATTGGCACCAACAGCATTTTTATAATTGATGATAGCATACCAACTTATACAAATGGCATTATTAATTTAAATGCGCTTCCCTATGGCACCACACGTGTAGGAAGCATTATTGGTGGCATTAACAGTGATTTGCCACACGTTAGCAACACGCCTAATTTTTCGTATGCATCAGGTTTTGTTATGCGTGTTTACCTTACAAAAATTATTGACACAAAAACACCTGAAACCGAAGTAAAAAACAATATCATAAACCTGATTGCATATCCAAACCCAACCACAAAAAACATAACCATTCAGTTTGAACTTAATAAACCTGAGCAAGTGCAAATCGCCATTTTAAATGCAACTGGCAGTCGAATAAAAACCATGGAACTTCCATTACAACCTTCCGGATTTTATCAAATAAATTACCAAGCAGAAAAACAGGGCTTGTACTATAGTAAAGTTATAACACCAACTTTTACCAAGACTGTAACTTTTATAGTTAAATAAATTTAGCCCACCACCTTAAAAGTAAGAATTTGATGCTACAGCCTATGATTTAGGTTTTGTTTTTTGCATGTTTATTTCACCGAAAAATTTTTAGGTTGAAAATTATTTTGCATGTTTAACCCGAAGCCAATTGCAGTAATGAAAGTTGAACAAACGGTTTTTTAAAAACAATCTAATTTAGGTCAATTAAGATGGCAAGCATTAAACAAAAATTTCAGATGGAGTTTGAAATGCGTTCTTCTCCAAAAATATTATACAACTATATAAGTACAGCCAGTGGTTTATCCGAGTGGTTTGCCGATGATGTACGTGTTAAAGAAGGTGTTTACTTTTTTAAATGGGAAGGAACCGAATCGCGTGCAAAACTTACCCACAAAAGAGAGAATCAAATGGCCCGGTTTAACTGGATTGATGAAACCGAAAAAACCTACTTCGAAATTGAAATTATTACCGATGAAATTACCGGTGATATTGCCCTGCTGATTTCTGATTTTGCCGAGCCCGAAGAACAAGCCGAAATGCGCAGACTATGGGATTCACAAATACTTAATTTACGCCACATTATTGGTTCATAATTATTGTTGCCAACGTATTAAATTTTAAGGCATCGGGTATTAAAATTTCGAATTGGTTTAGCGGTGCCTTAACAGCAAGTTTTATAAAACCATTTTGTAATTGCTTTTCAAAAATTTGGTTGGTAATATTTTGCCAAGGCAAATAATTGTCAACTTTAAAATGATGCTGCCACTGATTATTATTTACACAAAAATATAGAGGTAGTTTAATTTCATTTTTCCACGCATTTATTTTTACAAAGTCAGCTATTAAATAGCTGCCACCTACATGTAAGGTGCAGCTAAAAAAATTTGCCCAATAAAACATAGTACGTACAGCACATATATTTTGTTTATCATAAATACGCGGGTAATCTAAAACCATATAAGGCAAGCCTATATAATTTTCGCCCTTGCTAATTTTACCGTTATTGCTTTTAACAGGCATATCATTATTTGCATGCATTACAGCGTATAAGGCACCAAATGCATGCTCAATTTTAGACAAAGCCGTTGCTTTATTTTCTAAAAATGCAGAATCGTTAATTGTACAAAATTCATTAGGAGTAAATTCTAAATTTGCCACCGTGTATTCAATAATTTATTTAGCACAAACAAAGTATTTAAATTAACCAACTGTTGAAGAAACTTAACCTATTGGTACTTAAATCGTTTTTAGGGCCATTTTTTCTTACTTTTTTCATTGCACTATTTGTACTGCTGATGCAGTTTTTGTGGAAGTATATTGACGATTTGGTTGGTAAAGGTTTAGAGTGGCATGTAGTGGCCAGGCTACTTTTATATTCAAGTGTTTATTTGGTTCCAATGGCATTGCCTCTTGCCATTTTAATTTCGTCAATTATGACTTTTGGCAACATGGGCGAACACTATGAGTTGGTTGCAGCCAAAGCTGCAGGCATATCATTGAGCCGAATGCTTAGGCCATTATTACTTACAGCGGTACTAATTAGTTGCATTGCTTTTTTGTTTTCGAATAACATTTTACCATTTATGACTTTAAAGCAGCAATCGTTACTGTATGATATTACACATCAGAAGCCTGCGTTAAACATACAGCCGGGTGTGTTTTATAATGGCATTGATGGTTACAGCATTAGGGTGGGCAAAAAGCATAATAAAACCAACTCGTTAGAGGATATTATGATTTATGATCATACAGCACTAAATGGCAATGTGAAAGTAATAATTGCCGATTCGGGTACGATGAACTTAGCAGAAGACAATAGTTTTTTAGTAGTTAATTTGTTTAGAGGCAGCAGTTATGAAGAGCTTGCAACAGGTAAACCCAACGATACACATCAAAAAATTGAAAGCAAATTTGATGAAGAATTAATCAGATTCGACTTGTCGAGCTTTAAGCTAACACGTACTAATGAGGAGCTGTTTAAGGAAAACAAACAAATGCTTAACGTACAACAACTAACTGAAGCAATGGACAGTCTTCAGCTAAATTTACAAAGCCGTAAAGCAGATTACGTTCGGATGTATAAACCCATGTTATCTTATTACCGAGATAGTATTGAAGGACAAACTGTGTTGGCGCCTGTTAATGCCCTATCCGATTATGAAAAGGCACAACAAGTAACCATATTAAACAATGCATTGGCACATGCCCGTAGCTTGCAAGCTATGTATAATAACAATGCTGATGAATATGATATGCGATACGATAATATAAACCGATACGAAATTGAATGGCACCGCAAATTCACACTATCAATTGCTTGTTTCGTTTTATTTTTGATTGGCGCTCCCTTAGGTGCTATTATCCGAAAAGGTGGCTTAGGCGTACCAATAATTGTTGCAATTATTTTCTTTTTAATATTTCACGTAGCATCCATAACTGGCGAAAAAATGGCCAAAGAAGGCAGTGCCACACCCATATCGGGCATGTGGGCTGCTACAGCCATTTTATTGCCTATTGGTTTGTTTTTAATTTATAAAGCCACTACAGACTCGTCAATTTTCGATAGCGAAGTTTATGGGCGTGTA
Source organism: Bacteroidia bacterium (assembly GCA_016788165.1). Taxonomy (GTDB): domain Bacteria; phylum Bacteroidota; class Bacteroidia; order AKYH767-A; family OLB10; genus JAEUTH01. Next base: position 100,707 of record JAEUTH010000015.1, read on the forward strand.
ATAGATTTTTTTCGCAAAAGGTTTACACGCAAACAAAATGCAGTAATTTAATTTGTAATGTAAATCACACTTTGAAAATATTACAACTCTGCATACGCATACCATATCCACCAAACGATGGCGGCACTATTGCCATGTATAATGCTTCCGTTGCATTACAAAAAGCAAATGCTCAGGTTACGGTTCTTGCTTTTAACACCAAAAAGCATTACATCACAACACAAGAGATTGATAAAAAATATGAAGCGGCTTTTAATCTTCAAACAGTGTATTTGGATGCGGCTGTAAAACCCATTGCGGCTTTTATTAATTTATTCAGCAATCAATCTTATAATATACAAAGGTTTAATTCTGTTGCATTTACCGATGCCTTAAAAAAAAATTTACAACAACAATCATTTGATGTAATACAATTAGAAAGCTTATTTGTTGCACCATATATTGCTACCATTAGAAAATACAGTAAAGCAAAAATTGTTTTACGTGCTCATAATATGGAGTATTTAATTTGGGAACGATTGGCTTTGCAGGAAAAATCTGTTCTAAAAAAATGGTACTTAAATTTATTGAGCAAACGTTTAAAAAAATTTGAACAAAAAGTTTTAACTCAAATTGATGCACTGGTAACCCTTACACCTGATGATGAAAAAGGATTTAAAATTTTAGGGTGCAATAAGCCCACTTTAGTTGCGCCCATTGGTATTGATGTTGCATCGTATAAAGCCATTGACTTAAATACCAGACCCATTCAGTTTTTTCACTTAGGTTCAATGGATTGGTTGCCTAATGAAGAAGCTGTAAGATGGCTTTTAAAAGAAGTTATGCCTATAGTTAAGCTTAAAACTACAGTTGATGTAAGTTTAGCCGGCAAAGGTATGCCAAAATGGATTTTTGATTTAGCCGACCAACATTTACAAGTAGAAGGATTGGTAAGCGATGCTAAAAGCTATATGAGTAAACGGCATGTAATGTTGGTGCCAATTTTATCGGGCAGTGGTATGCGCGTAAAAATATTAGAAGGTTTGGCAACAGGCAATGTTATTATAAGTACAACTATTGGTGCCGAGGGTATAAAATATACGCATGGTAAAAATATTTTGATAGCTGACACACCGCAACAATTTGCAGATGGTATTTGCATGCTTTTAGAAAATCCGCTTTTGATGGAACAAATTTCAACCCAAGCCAAACAATTAGCACAACAGTATTATGATAACGAAACTATTGGCAAAAGCTTAATTAGTTTTTTTACACAGTTAAAATGAAAAGGCCGGTATTACCGGCCTTCTGATTATCAAAAATTCGCAAACACAAATTTTATTGCTTAAGCAGTCGTTTGGTTGCTACACCACTATCGCTAATAATCAATGCTTGATAAACACCATTGGCAACAGTGTTTAAGTCTATTTGAACCAAATTGTTACTGGCATCAACATATAGTTGCTCTTGTTTTATTAGCCTGCCATTAACGTCTAAAATTTTAATGGTTACATCTCCGGCAATTTTATTTGCGTTAAGCGTAAACAGAAAATTGCCTGATGATGGATTGGGTGTAACACTTACAAAGTGCGACAACTCACTTTCATAAATTGCCGTAGGCACACCTATGGTAAAATTCTTGTCGTTAATATCAAAAAACACATTACCATCGCCTTCTATCATCAAACGACATTGCACACTTTGCTGATTTAAAATTACACATGAGTAGGAACCATTGTTTGGTACCTGCCAGGCTTGCAGATGCGGAAACGTAAGGCCACCATCGGTACTAAGCCATATATTTACATTGGCACAATTAATATTATTGGCAGTAGTACCTGCCACATCCCAAGTAATGGTTTGCCACGATAATGCAGGCCAGCTAATGCCTGTTGTGTTTGGGCTGGTAACTCTAAAGCCTAACGAAGATGTATTGACCACCGTAAGCGTAACCAATGCATTTGCATCGTTATTGGTAACTCCACCTCCACCGGCACGGTTGTCACGTACGGTACATTTAAACTTTAAGGTTCGTGCTGTATCAGGTTTTAGTTCGCCTTTACTTTGGAATGTGTAATTTGCCACAGCATTTAAAATATTAGATAACTTGGGGCATAAACGCGTGTTAGATAATGTTGGTAAATATGGGCGCCATAACGGAGCATTACCAACAGGCACATTCCACGATCCGGCCGGCCCTAAATCGTACTGCTCCCAACTGTAAGTAATGGTATCGCCATCGGCATCAAATCCATTGGCTACCAACCTGAATGGTGTTTTGTAAGGTATGGTGTAATTGCCTTGCAAAGTCATGGTTGGTGGCGTGTTGCCTGTAGGTGTTTTTACTGCACAGGTATTACCACTACCGGTTTGTGAGTAAATGGTAATTTCATCGAAACTTTTTGGATGAAATGTTGCAATGCTATGCGTTGCTAAATTGTCGCTTGAGCCACAAATACCTGCATAAGCCATTATGGTTATACCACTGCCCGGCTCATATGCCGCAGTAAATGCGCGGTTTCCCTGACAAGCACCGGTTTCGCAATTAAAAGTGTGGTTACCACCAAATTGATGTCCCATTTCATGTGCCACATAATCAATATCAAATGGGTCGTTAATAGGCGAAGGTGAACCGGTTACACCTTGTGCTTTTGAAGAAGATTTGCATACACAACCCAAATTGGCAATACCGCCACCACCGGTACTAAAAACATGGCCAATATCGAAGTTATTAAGACCAATAATATTAACGCATTTGGTTTGGTTTTGACTTAACATGGCGCCACCACTGTTGTTGTCATATCCATCGGTTGCTGCATCCAGAAAAATCAATAGCGTATCATTGGGCACCAAATTCATTCTGATACAAACTTCGCGTTCGTAAACGCCATTTACGCGGTTCATGCTAGTAACCATAGCCGCTAATACTGTGGGTTTGGTACCACCATGAAAATTGGCGTACTCGCCTGTGCAAGCCAAAGCCAAACGATAGGAACGCAATTCAGTACCAATAGTTTTATTAACACTGCTACTGCCGTTTTTATATTCATGCAAATGGTCGGTGGCAATTACTTCTTCCACACCACAGTCAAAACTTGGGCTGCGGTTTAAGTCATGTTTGTAGTACATAATATACTTACTATCATCCTGTTGATTTACCGGATCTATAAAGTAAGTATTGTTTGCACATATCACCATTGCATGAAAACCATACATGGTATAATCGCATTTTATAGTAGCAGTAGGGTCGGTAATACCTTGTCCGGTAAAAGTTTTTATTTGCGGATATACTGCCGCTAAATCGCGATGCATAAAGGGTGCATATACCATTTTAAATTCTTGTACACTACCATCGGGCATGGGCAAGGCCATAATAAAATTACTTGCGGCCACAGTTGTATTTAACTCGTCAGGTGCATTACTAATCAATTGCTTTAATTGATTTATATTTAATTGCATAAACCTGTATTGTTGTGGTAGCCATGAGCGATTAACCGCCTGCGCTGTTGCCGGCTTTTCAATATCTGCCCATAAATTTGCAGGCACTTGTTGTGCATTAGCAATAAGACTGCAGGCAAAAAACGAAATAAGAAATGCTGTTTTTTTCATTTGAACGATATGAAGCTTACTGTTATTTAATTATTTATTTAATGATACTTTTTTTACCGCTTTACCATTTTCGTTTTCAATGGTTACAAAGTAAACTCCATTTACAAAATTTGATAAATCGAAGGTTGTTGAGGTTAAACCGGCTTCAATGGTATTTTTGTGGATAACCGTTTCGCCCAGGGCTGAAACAACTGAAACATAACTTACCTGATTTGATGCCGGTATATTTATCTGAAACAAACCTGATGTAGGGTTAGGAAAAACTGTTACCAAGTCAGAAACATCGTTTAATTCAATACCCTGAAGTTGATCAACCGTAATATCATCAATATAAACATTATTGCCGCCTTTGGTAATATTTCTAACGATGAAAATAGCATTGGTTGCCGTTGCATAGGCTGTAAGATTAATTACTTCGTTACGCCATTGTGTTGATGTTGGAATAAATGCCGATGTGGTTGCTGATGCAGTTTCTAATGCAGTGCCCCATTTTTTATATACCGATGTGTAAGTGTATCCGCAATCGGTACTGATTAATATCTCCAATGTATCAAGTGTACTTGCATTGCGTTGTGCATAAGCAACATTAAAGCTGAGGGTTGGATTGGGCTGTGTACTTAGGTTAATGGGTTGTGTGTATAAATCGAAAATGCGCTTTGCGTTGCCAGGTGTTTGCCCAAAATTATTAAAGTACATACTTGCCGGTGCTGAGAAATAGGCTGTTGTATTGCGTCCCCACCCTGTATTACAATCGTAACGTTTATTAGTCCATTGCGATGGCGGAAATGTTGTCGCTGAAAAACTTTGAACCACTGGCATGGCTGCATTGGTTGCTTTAATAGTTAATCTGCGCGACAAGCGGTTATTGGCAGTATTTCCATCGGTAGCAGCACCATTAGGATTGGTAGTATAGCAGTATAAATATTTATCGCCTGTGGTTGCAGTAATCGTACCCAAGGTAACGCTGGTAGATGTACCCGATGCCAAATTACCCGACCATGCTTGTGTTTGAACCGTACCGTTATCTAACTTGTAGTTTATGGTGCATGATGTTAATGCATTAGAACCAAAATTATTTAACACAACTTCGGGTATAAATGTATTGTTGGTGTTAACGCAAGGTGATAATGATGGATTTATCACATCGCTAATACCTGCATCATCAGCATACAACGAAGGTGGTGTTAAACCTAATGATGTTTTTAATGCTGAGCGTGTGCCATTTAAAGTGGCATTCATACGAGCAGCCTGGCCTACAGTAAACATTTGCATACAGATATCGTCAACGTAATCCATATAGTTCATATACATTTCGCCAAAGGGTGCGTTGGTGCACGATGTTTTTTGACATGGACAACCGTAGTTAGCCGTATTTTGAACCGGTGTGTCATTTACCAAATCGCTACCGCAAGTTGCATCACCCCAAATATGGCGCAGGTTTAACCAATGCCCTACTTCATGTGTGGCCGTACGGCCCAAGTTGTAAGGCGAACCGGCCGAAACACGCCCCATTGATTGATACGTGATAACCACACCATCAGTTGCTGCCGAACCGGTGCCCGGAAATTGTGCATATCCCAAAATACCGCCTCCCATATTGCAAACCCAAAGGTTTAAATATTGTGTAGTTGCCCAGGCGTTAGAACCACCAGTTGCTGCCGATTTAACTGCATTATTTGTTGAGAATGATGCAGTAGTTGTAGCTACGCGTACAATACCATTGGTAGCATTACCTTGCGGGTCGCGTGCTGCCAGTTTAAATTGAATTTCGGGGTTGCCTATTAAGTGTTGAAAATAGGGTGGCACTTTAATTTTATCTGAATTTTTTGCCGAAAAGTCTTCGTTCAAAACATCAATTTGCGACTTAATCATATCATCGCTGATATTTTGAGCCGCTGTATTATAAACTACGTGTACTACTACCGGTATGGTAACTACGGCTTGTGTGCCACTGCTGTTTTTATTTGCCAACTGTGTTTGCAAAACTTGCTCTTGCTGCTCCATGCGTTGCAACAATGCAGGGTCGTCTTTTATTAACTGATCTAAATATTGCATGGTGCCGCAGCGGTCGGTTTGCTGGGCATTAGCCAAATTGAAAAAACTTGAAAAGGCTATTGCCGAAAGTAATTTTAATTTCATTTTATAATTATTTGGGGGTTACTTAATTAATTGGTCAAATATAGTTTTTGAGGACAAAGGCTGATATAAAAAAATGTTGTTTGAATCATTTTTACATTCTGAACATACCAAACTTAAAAAAATTTGTTTTAGGCCAGGGCTAAATTATTCTGCTTATCCACCTTTAACAGTTCATGGTCGAGCATCCAGTTTAACACAGCCAATGCTTTTTCGGGGTGCCTTGTATTCAGGCTTTTTAATAGCGACTCATCGTCAAAAGAACCGTGTGCAATGTGCTCCTTAATGCTTTGCATGATTGCTTCAAACTCAATTTCATTAATGTTTAACTTGTTACGGTTGCGGCAATAATCACAAACGCCACATCGCTGTTTTATTTCTTCATTAAAATAACTCAACAGCATTAAACTACGGCATTTGTGTTTTTCTTCGGCATATTGTGTCATAGCTTTTAGTCTGATTTCGTAGCGTTTTTTACGCGCTGCCAAAACGCTTACCGAAATTTCTAAATGTGTATTAGGCACCCGTTGATGGAGGAAAGTAAGAAGCGGCTTATCGGTTTGCTTCAAATATTCTATAACACCATATTTTTGAAGTAGTAATAGCTTATTAATTAGTTCCGGTATTTCGAGTTTGCAGCGTTGTGCTATTTCGCCTTCATGAATTTGTACAAAATCGTCAAACAAACCACCATAGGAACGAAGCAATGTTTTAATTAATACATCTAATTCGGGGTGCTCCATTTGAAATCTGTACAAATCCTCATTTTGCAACAATATATGTAAACGCGATGGCATAAAAACACCATCGGTTAAACCGATTAATTTATCCATTTCCAAAATGTGCAATACGGCTGAAACCTGGTAGGCATCCAATTTAAATACCTTACAAAAATTTACTATATCAAATTCAAATTCATCATTTAATCCAAAGCCTGTTGCTATCTGGAGGTAATTACATAAAGCACTATACACATTTCTGATAACATCTAATACCGGAAAATTTTGCGCTACACGCTGATGCATATCTGCAATATCGTTTGAGTTGAACAGAAGTACTGCAAAAGCTAGATGCTCATCACGACCTGCCCTGCCTGCTTCCTGATAATATGCTTCTAAATTATCAGGCATATCAATATGAATTACCAAACGCACATCGGGTTTATCAATGCCCATACCGAATGCATTGGTTGCAACCATAACGCGGATTTTATTTTTTATCCAGTCTTCTTGCTTGTTGTTACGCTGCATGGTAGTTAATCCGGCATGATAAAAATCGGCCGTAATGTTATGTTGATTTAAATACAAAGCGGTTTCCTGTGTACGTCTGCGGTTACGGCAATAAATAATAGCCGAGCCTGTTACACTATTTAAAATCTGCAAAGCACGTAGTTGTTTATCATCAACTTCGTTTACTACATAGGTTAGGTTTTTGCGTTCGAAACTTTTTATAAATACATTTTGCTTACGAAAACCTAATTGCAGTTGAATATCATTTATTACATCGGTTGTAGCGGTAGCTGTTAATGCAATAAACGGCACTTTGGGATGCAGGTTTCGTAGTGCAGCCAATTGCAAATAAGGCGGTCTGAAATCATAGCCCCATTGCGAAATGCAATGTGCCTCGTCAATGGCCCACAGGCAAACCGGCATGCGTTGAATACGCAATTGAACCATATCACTTAATAAACGTTCGGGCGACAGATATAGAAATTTAACCTGGGCATATACGCAGTTTTCTAAAATTACATCCACCTCGCGGCTGTGCATACCTGAAATTATACAATATGCTTTTATGCCTCTTTTTTGCAAATTTTGCACCTGATCTTTCATCAAAGCAATTAAGGGCGACACCACAATACAAATACCCTCAATGCACATAGCCGGTACCTGGAAGCATATAGATTTGCCACCACCGGTGGGCAGCAATGCCAATGTATCTTGCCCGGCCAATACACTTTCAATAACCTCCAGTTGGGTTGAACGGAAATTATTAAAGCCCCAATATTTTTGTAATGCTTGTTGTGGTGTCACTTTATAAATCAAGTAAATAAATTACAATGATTAAAACATCGAAAGTTAGTTTTATCATTGCTTACAAACAAAATAAGTTGCGTTTATGCTGTTAAAAAATATTACTGCCATTTGCATTTTTTCAATTGCTGCCATTAATATGGCTTGCGCACAAACGATACAAACTATTGATAGCAATACGCTGCAACGTATGCAATGGTTTAAGGATGCACGTTTGGGTATATTTATTCATTGGGGTATATATGCCGTTGATGGCGTTAGCGAAAGCTGGAGTTTTTATAATGGCTACCTAAGCCATGATGACTATATGAAACAGTGCAAAGGATTTACTGCTAATAAATACAACCCAACTCAATGGGCCGATTTAATTAAACAAAGTGGCGCACGATATGCAGTTTTAACCGCAAAACACCATGATGGTGTTGCGTTATGGGACACCAAACAACAAGGTTTAAGTGTTGTAAAAAATACGCCTGCCAAACGCGATTTAATTGGCCCGTATATAGATGCTTTAAGGAATCTAAATATTAAAACCGGCTTGTATTACTCGTTAATTGATTGGTCGCATCCTGATTATGATATTTTTACAAGAACCCAAAAACGTTATACAAACGACAGCTTGCGCTGGAAAAAATTTACTGGTTTTTATCAGGCACAATTGCAGGAATTATCAACCAAGTACAACCCCGACCTATATTGGTTTGATGGCGATTGGGAGCATACAGCAGCCGAGTGGCAAGCCGATAAAGTGCGAAAGATGCTGATGTATTACAATAAAAATGTAATAATAAATAGCCGACTAACCAACCATGGCGATTATGCTACACCCGAACAAGGTGTGCCCATTCAGATACCTAAAGATTACTATTGGGAACTTTGTTATACTATGAATGATAGCTGGGGTTATCAGCCAAACGATACCCATTACAAAAGTTGTAATCAAATTTTAAATGTATTGGTAGATTGTATTTATAAAGGAGGCAACTTACTTTTAGATATTGGGCCTAAGGCAGATGGTACTATAGATGAAAAACAAAAACAACTGTTAGTGGATGTTGGACGTTGGACAAAAAAGCATGAAGCAGCCGTATTTGGTACATTACCCGGCATTAACACAGAGTATTGTATGTACCCAACAGCCTTATCAGCCGACAGCAATATGCTATATGTTTTTGTAAGTGGTAAGCCGGCATCCGTTTACATAAAAGGCTTAAATAACAAAGTACACCGTGCTTATGTTTTGGGGCAAGGAACCATGCTTAGCTATGATATTTTTGGCAAAGCATATTGGAATAAAAAACCGGGCATGCTTTCTATAAATTTACCACAGCAATTATGTGATAATGAAATTACCGTTATAGCCATATTATTAGATGGCCCTGTTTCATTGTATAACGATTAGCTAACTATCATTAGATGAAATAATAAATCTAATCTTTTAAAAGAGCTGCCTGCTTAACTTCAAAATGGTATTTACGTAATTGTTTACTGGTTAGTTTGTTTCCATTATGGCTCCAACCCGGTGGTCCAAATACATACATCCATTTATTGTAAAAGCCTTTTGCATTTTTCACATCGTTAATCATATCAATCCATTCATGTACTAAAACAATATCAATTCTGTTCGTATTAATATTGTTAGTTAAGCCATAAACTACCTTTTCGTCTTCAGCCTGATAGGTTCCAAACAATCTATCCCAAACAATTAAAAACATTCCCATATTTCTGTCTAAATAATGTGCATTGCTGCCATGATGTACGCGGTGATTGCTGGGCGTAGCAAAAACTTTATCTAATACCCCCAACCTACCAATCATTTCTGTATGAATAAAAAAGCCCCAAAAATTAATAAACAGATAAACCAATAATATTTGAACAGCACTAAAACCTAATAATGCCAGTGGTATAAAAAAAATAAATCTATAAAGCGGTTGCAGCACGGATGACCTAATGGCCACAGAAACATTCATTTTTTCTGACGAATGATGATTGACATGAATAGCCCAAAAAAAACGGACATTGTGATCAACCCAATGCAACGTATAATAAGCTAAATCAACTAACAGAATCAATATGACCCAACTAAAAGCACTGTTATTCCAATTAATTATTGCAAACTGATTAAAGTATGTAAGCACAAAAAAAGTAGCGCCTTTAAAAAACAAATCCAGAAAAAAATTTAAACTGCTTAAACTGATGTTTACAAAAGTATCGCGGCCATCGTACCAGCCCAATTTGTAAAATGCGCTTACTGCAGCCTCAGCAATAATGCACAAACACATAACTAACAACATCCAAAATTCAACTGAACTTACCATTTTATATAATTTTTTAGGGCTGTAAATTTATATATGACTTTTATATTGAAAATAATTGCTCAGTAAAAAAAAATTAACTTATTTCGATTACAAATTTAATCCCCAAAAAAATGAAAAAACTACTCTCGCTAAGTTTAGCAACCTTAGTAATTATTAGCGCTTGCAAAAAAAAATCGGAAGACGAAACAGCACCACCTGCCGGTGGAGGCGGTAGTGGCTCAACTACCATACCTGTAGTGCAAAAGCAAATGGCCATGATGAATAAGTTAACTGCAACCTGGTGTGGTCCCTGTGGCCAATGGGGCTGGACTTTAAATGAAGATATTATTGCCGGTGGTGCCGGCAAAGCTGTTTTTATGGGTACTTACGGAAGCAGCAGCAGTTTGTTTTATAACCCTGCAGCCGCTGCTTTTAAAAATCAGTTCGATGCAAGTGCAGGCTGGCCGGCATTTTGTGTAAATGGTCGTAATCGTACGGCATACAGTTCATCAGGTGGTATTTATACATCAACTACTAAAACCAATGTATTAGCTGCAATTGACTCTACTGCTGCTGCTACGGCTAAAGTTAATACCGGCTTTAAAATGACTTATGGTACCGATAGTGTTAGAGTAAGCACACGTACCAAGTTTTTTGCCGAAATGAGTGGTGATATCTATTTAGGTGTTTACTTAATCGAAGATGGCGCATTAGGTGTACAAACCGGCCTTAGTGGTACCGTATCTCACCATCATGTTTTACAAGGAAGTTTTTCACAACCATTTGGTACACAAATAGCCACCGGTACCACTGCGGCTAATAAAGAAGTTTTGTCAAGCTTTGCTTTAAAAACAAATGCAGCCTGGGATAAAACCAAATTAAAAATTGCAACCGTTATTTGGAAAAAAAATGGAAGCACTTATGAATTTGTAAATGCCTATACTGAATAAATTTTTACAGTTTCAATAAAAAAAGGCTGCCTCATTATTTTAAGGCAGCCTTTTTTTACAATCAAAAATTCTTAAGATCCTAGAATACGTCTGTGATAATTTATCTGACCCAAATGATATTGAAAGTGCAACATCAAATGCAGCAACATGTGCAAGGCAGTTACAGATTTACCATGTTTTAAATCAGGGAACGTTTTTAGCAAGTCGGCATCAGAAAGTTTTTGCAGCGTTTCGGTTACAATATTTTTTGTAATGTCAATATCGGCAATAAGTGCATGAGCAGGTATGTCCTTTAAATCAAATTCAGCATCTCTATGCCTGATATAACCAGTGTGGCCTAACAATGCACCAATATAATGTTTAAGGTTACCGCATAAATGCAAGCAAAGGTTGCCTGCACAGTTCGAAATTCCATCAGCAACTTTCCATAAATCATCATCCGATTTATACTTTTCAATTTCAAGTTTTAGCGTATTTAAATCACGCTCCAAAAATTCAACTATTGTTTGCTTTACCATAACTAATATATTTAAAAGTGGATATAAAATAAAAACTGTTTTCTACTTCAAATTTAAAAAGTTACCTGATTAAACACTATTTAAATCCCATTTATTTTTCGTATTTGAAAAATAAATTGAAACAGCGCATTATGTAACATTTAAAATAAATTCATTTGCATTTCAACACCAAAAAAAAGGTCCATGAATTTAGAGACAGCAAAACTTGCCGTAATTGAGCTAACGGAACAAATAAATGCACACAACTATGCCTATTATGTTTTGGCACAACCAACCATTAGCGATGTTGAGTTTGATATGCTGTTACAAAAATTAGTTTCAATAGAAACGCAATACCCACAGCTTGTACAAGCCCACTCCCCTTCGCAACGTGTTGGCAGCGATGTAGTAAAATCATTTAATCAGGTAAAACATCAATACCCCATGTTATCGTTAGGTAACACTTACTCACAAGCCGACTTGCACGACTTTGATGAACGAACTCGTAAATTAATTGGTAACAATTTCGAATACGTTTGCGAATTAAAGTTTGATGGTGTAGCAATTGGCCTAACTTACGTAAATGGCATATTGCAACAAGCAGTAACACGTGGCGATGGTGTGCAGGGAGATGATGTTACCGCCAATGTAAAAACAATAAAGAGTATTCCTTTGCAATTACATGGCAATAACTATCCATCTAACTTCGAAATAAGAGGCGAAATATTCTTGCCCCGGGCTGAATTTGACCGCTTAAACCAGGAGCTTATACTGCAACTTACAGACGAAGGATATAACGTTGATGAGATAAACGAAAGACTCTATCGCAATCCACGTAATACAGCCTCAGGCACCATTAAACAGCAAGATTCGAAGTTGGTTGCCCAACGTAAACTCGACTGTTACCTATATAATATTTTTGGTGATGATTTACCATTTAAGAATCATTACGATGCGCTCGAAAAGGCCAGAAGTTGGGGATTTAAAATTTCAGAACATTCAAAATTATGTAAATCAATTGAAGCCGTTTTCGACTTTATAAACCACTGGGATGTAAAGCGCGAGCAACTACCCTTTGATATTGATGGTATTGTATTAAAAGTAAATGATTATGCACAACAGGAAGAATTGGGTTATACGGCAAAGTCGCCACGTTGGGCAATATCCTATAAATTTAAAGCTGCTAATAAATGTACCCAATTAATTGATATTACGTATCAGGTTGGCCGTACTGGTGCTATAACACCTGTTGCAAATTTACAACCCGTATTACTTGCAGGCACCATAGTAAAACGTGCATCGTTGCATAACTCCGATATCATAGAAAAATTAGATGTACGTATTGGTGATATGGTATTTGTTGAAAAAGGAGGCGAAATAATTCCAAAAATAACAGGCGTTGATTTGGAGCAACGCTCCTCAACAAGTGTGCCCGTTACTTATATTACAAATTGTCCGGAATGTGGTACTTCGTTAGTCCGAAAACCGGGCGAGGCTGTTTTTTATTGTACCAATGAATTGGGATGTAAACCACAAATAATTGGTAAGCTTCAGCACTTTACTTCGCGCAAGGCTATGAATATTGAAGGGCTTGGTGAAGAAACCGTTACCCTTTTATTCAATCACGGTCTTTTAAATAACGTAGCCGACATTTACGAACTACAAAAGGATAGGCTGGTGGGTTTGGAACGCATGGGTGATAAAACAGCAACAAACATTTTAAATGGGATTGAAAAATCAAAATCAGTCGGTTTCGAAAAAGTGTTATTTGCATTAGGTATAAGATACGTTGGCGATACAGTTGCAAAAAAGTTGGCTTTTCATTTTAAAAGCCTAACAAATTTAAAAGAAGCTAACGTAGAAGCATTATTAGAAGCACCGGAAGTTGGCGATAAAATAGCTCAAAGTATTTTAAACTTTTTTCAAGAAAAAAACAATCAGGAAACCATTCAAAAACTAAAGCTTCATGGCTTACAATTTGAACTTAGTGTTAATGAAACTTCAAATATTTCGAACAAATTAGCTGGCTTAATAATAGTAACAACCGGTACGCTTAAAAACTTTAAGCGCGATGAAATTAATGATGTTATTGCCAAGCACGGAGGCAAATCAAGTGGTTCGGTAAGTTCAAAAACCAGTTTTGTATTAGCAGGCGAATCGCCCGGAGAAAACAAAATAAATAAGGCTAATCAATTACAAATTGCCATTAAAACTGAAGAAGAGTTTATTAGACTACTTAATGATTAAGAGTTGCCATATAAGTTTTGGTATGCGGCTTTTATTAATTCACAAGTACTCTTTAATTGCTCAGCCGATACATTAAGTTTTGGTAATGAAAAATTAATGTCACTTATTTTGTTTAGTGGTATCAGATGTATATGTGCATGTGGAACTTCTAAACCAATAACAGCTACACCAATACGGATACATGGAATAACTTTTCTCTGTGCATGTGCTACTTTCTTAGCCAATGCATGTATTGATTGATAGGTTTCATCATCCAGATCAAAAATATAATCTACTTCTTTTTTAGGCACAATTAAAACATGGCCAATTGCCAATGGTTGAATATCCAGAAATGCAATTGCATCATTGTTCTGAGCAATAATATAACCGGGCAAACTGCCTTCAATAATTTTAGAAAATACGGATGCCATTTCTAACGTGATATTTCGATAATTTCAAGTGATAATGTACCGGCTGGTACCTGAACCTTTGCCAAATCGCCTTTACGTTTGCCTAATAAACCTTTTCCTATTGGGCTACTCACCGAAATCTTTCCGGTCTTAAGGTCGGCTTCGCTTTCGGCAACAAGTGTATAAACCACTTCCTTTTTAGAGTTATGGTTAAGTATAGTAACTTTTGACATTACAGCAACAATTGATGTATCAATTTTTGATTCATCAATAATACGTGCATTGGCAACCACATCTTCTAATTTTGAAATACGAAGTTCTAATAATCCCTGTGCATCTTTTGCTGCATCATATTCTGCGTTTTCGCTCAGGTCGCCTTTATCGCGGGCTTCGGCAATGGCCTTTGAAGCTTTAGGGCGTTCCACATTTTTTAAAATTGCCAATTCGTCTTTTAGCTTGGCAAAACCTTCTTTAGTTAAGTATGAAATAGACATTTTTTAATGAATATAAAAACGAAAGAAGACCCTCAAATGAGAGTCTTCTTTTAAAATTTAGTTTGCAAAGATAGTTTTTTACAAATTCAAACGCGCACCAAAACTGTGTGTTCCGTTAAATGGATTGGTTGCACGATACGAGTAATCAACACCAAATGTTTTACCACCTTTGCCAAGAGGTACTTCTAAAGTTACTCCGGCACAGGGTCCTGTTAAAGCAGTTGTACGTAACTCCTCATCAAAAATATCTTTTTCATAAACAAAGCCACCTCTTAACATCAGGTATGACTTAAACCCATATTCTAAGCCCAGTATAAATTGGTCGTTAGTAAATGAGTTTGCCACAAATGAACCAGCTACAGTAAGTCTATGATCTTTTGCAAGTTTCGCATCGTAAGTAACACCAATATTAATTAATGATGGTAATTCAAAACTGGCAGATTTATTTTCTACACTCATTTGATAATCACCACTAATTGCTGTTCCTCTGTATGACAAACCATCGCCACTAAAACGCATAGGCGCTGAAACGTTTTTTAAAGATAAGCCAAATTTAAAATTATCCTTTGTTTCATTAAATCCGGTTACATATTGTACGCCTGCATCAAAAGCAATGCCCGATGCTTTTACATCGGCAATAGCCTCTGATACCAATCTAACAGTAATACCGCCATAAATGCGGTTACTAAACTCTTTGGCGTAGGACAAACCAATATTTATAAATGATGGCGAAAAAGTTCCCAATCCACCTTCGGGTTGGTCCACAGTAGTAATTGGAATGTCGCCAAAGTTCATTGACATTACACCTAAACCTAATACGCCTGATGCACCCACTTTTTGTGATAAGCCAAATGAATTGATGCCAATATCAGTGCCGCTTAACCAGTTGGTGTGCGAAAACAATAATTCTGTTTTTTTGGTAAATGCTAAACCTGCAACATTTAAGAATTGCGATTCCAAACCTCTCACACCGGCCGAATTTGCTCCACCCCATCCCGATGACCGTGCCCAAGGATTAATTAATAATTCTGTTGCACCGGCCGAACCAGCTCTGTCATTGTTCCCAGCAAGAACTTGCCCACCTGGCATTACAACCATTGAGGCAGCTATTCCTAAAAAAGTATATTTTAAATATTTAATCATATGATGATAAGTTTTAGGGTCAACTATTAAATTTAATAAATTAGAAAGTATCCAAATCTACCGGACGCATTACGCAGAAGAATTTCAAAATCTTTTCTCCAAGTCCTGGAGCGTCAACATGGATAATGTACATACCGCTTGCTACCGGAATTCCTTTGGTATTCTTCATATCCCAATCAAGCGATGTTGAAAGATTGGGGACATCAGTAGTTGAACCGCCCGAGTTATCGCTATTGGTATCCCGTTTAAACTTACGAATCAATGTACCATTAAGTGTGAAAATTGATATCGTACATTTTGATGGCAAATTGGTTACCCGTACCCTGTTGTCTAATTGATTTACCTCATATTTCGAATATGCATAATATGGATTCGGAACAATATTAATCAAACTTAATGCATCAGTGGCTACCTCTGTTTGACTAACTTTATTTTCTAACCCTGCAGTTGTATAAGCATAGTATGGATTACTATTATTTTGTGCTGGGCCGCCAACAACAGATCCGGTACCTGTAAATGTAAGGTTTGTGGCATCTGTTGTAAACTTACTACCAACTGCAACTGCAGTACCATTATAGGTTGCAGGAGCTGTTAAAACTGTGTATTCCGTATTTGGAAGTAATGCATCTCCGGCATAAGCATCTTTACGGGTATCATATTGGCGGAATGTTTTTGCAACACGTAATTGTATTTTCAAATCATTAGACAATAGTGTTTGTCCGGGCTTTAATAGCGGAATTGCACACCACATAATATCTTCCAAAACATGTTTCTTGTCGGTTAAACTGTTTGTTAAAAGTTTTGTAGCAGCAAAATTACCTCTATCATAACGAGGGCCGTCAAGTGGTGCATCAGCATGATGTCCGAAAACATATATATAATGCATATTACCAAAAACAGGGGTAGCCAATGAATTGTATCTTTCGCTGGTTGGGTTCCAAATCATATCTGCATCTAAAGATGAGTTTTCAGAGAATGCAATATTTAATCTTTCACCTGTTTCAACATTAATAGCATAACCAGGGAACCAACTCATACCGGTTGCAAAATCGTTGTTGTCAGGACCGGTTGCAGTAGTGCCTTCTTTATCAACAGAAGGTGATTTTCGTAAGCTATACTGTGATACATTTGATCCTGCAGGTTGCGTGTTTGCTGCAACTTTACAAGCTTCTAAAACAACGCAACGCGACCATTTAGATTTATCGGATGTGAAAACAATATCCACACTTGCTAAATTCTTTAAAGTAAGATTTGATGTTGCTGCATCCATTGATGCATTGCTCCATTTTACGCTCCAGTCTTTGTCCTTAGCAGCTACTTTATATGGCGCCCAAATACCCCCAAGAATTTTTTCATAAACATTTTGTGGATCAATGGTTCCATATGATGCGCTCTTTATCCAATTCTCATTAGCATCGCCCGGTACATTAGGTAAAAAGCTCATCCATTGACGGCTTTCATCTGCATAAGTAATAGATGCGCCTATAAAACCATTGTTTGCAGCTTCGGCACTTCCCGGTTCAGCCGTTTTTGATAAGTTAGCGGTAAATCCATACGAATTAAAGGTGTTTCCATCTAAGTAACCTAAAATTTGTTGATTTAAGACACCAAGTGGTCTTTCTGAATTGGTAATTTTTTGTGTCGTTGTGTTAACCAATTGCCAATTAGATGTATCGGCCACACCATCAAATTTTAAGGTGAAGTTATTGTTGGTTACTAAAACCGGATCGTAAACTCTAATACCTAAAGGACCTTTGTTAATGTTGTAAGTTGGGTAGTAGGTACGATAAGCCGGAGCAGTCATTGCTTCATTTAATGAAACTTGTTGCATATCTAAGTACATACCACAATTACCCTGTCCTTCATAACGCGTAACTATAGGCGAATTACCAACATCAGAACCAAATGTTTGTCCGTTGTTTTCTACAACAGGCAAATGAGGAATTGCTGTGTAAGTTTTGATATTATTTCTGCCTTGGAAAAATGGTGTTGACTGGGTGTAATTAGTTGCTGTACCAATTGTTGGAACAAATGGTGCAAAATTGTTGTAGGCATAAGAAATAATAGTAAAATAATACTGCTTATTGTTTATGAGCTTCGGATCATCGGTAGCAAACAAATCAGTAGTTACGTTAAACACGTGTTTAATTCCCTGATTAGCCCCCTTAACTTTTTCTTGTGGTATCCAATAACCTAAATTGTCATCATAAGTATGATTTACTAACTGCGAAATATTATCTGCAACGTCACATTGAAACTCGGCAACGGTACGTACTTTATCAGGATTACCTATATCAGCCGTAGTTACAGTTGCATTTTTAAACTGATATAAAATATATCCCTGAAACTTATACTTACGTTGTTCATCACTGTAATAAATAGTATCGTTACCTTGATAAACTACTTCAGGTATTACAGGGTCAATTTTTGAATAAAGTTCAACAGAAGAATCGTTATAGTTTTGAAGTGTTATAATAATTTGATTACTTAACTCTCGTATAGCTAAATCAGGTGCATTAGGGCCATCCAAAACTTGAAAACAATTGTCGAAAATCGCCTGAGCCTTAGCATCGGCTAATTTCATTAAGCTTATCGAACCTTCTGGACCTCCGGTACTGGTACGTGCCCAAACTACTCCGGTGGTAATATAATTTACTGCGCCCGGTTGTAAGGTAAACTTACCGGCCGATTGCAGGAAACGTCTGTCTTCAGGTGTGTTGCCTGCCGTAACCTCTGTCCAGTTTGTTGAAGGGAAATCAGGGTCTGTTAAACCGGGGAACATATAGTTACAGGGTGGGTTATTGGCATCACGTCCGTCACCGCCATAAGTCATAACCTGGCCATCGCCCCAAATTCCTTGCAAATAATTGTAGTGATGTGCTGCACCATTTGGGTTGCCATCTGGTGTATTATTTACGTTATTGTAATAAAGATATTTAGACATGATAATTTGCTCGCCTGGTTCATCAATCACACCATCTTTATTATTATCAATGCCATCAAACGGATCTGCTAAAGGACCTTGAAAAAAATCAATACCGGCAGCTGGTGGGTTTTGACCATAAGCACCTCCACCATCATCATCAGCATCACCGTTATAAACATATCCCAATCCTAAACTTACGTCACATCCAACAAAGTCATCGGTCGCTTTTCCTAAATCAGGGTCGCACCATACACCAAAATAGGTGTTTAAAAGAGGCGAAGTACCGCGATTTATAATTTGGTATTTATAAAAGGTCATATTGTTAACTTCATCATTGGTTTTGAATGCAAAACCTTGGCAACGTATTTCAACTCCAATTTGGCCTCCATCAACCGTTGCTGTATGCGCCTCACCTACATCATTTATCACCCACCAAAGTGTTTCATCACCAAAGATGTAATCATTACAAACGTTATTAGGGTAATTACCTGAAAAATTATAGTAAGGATAATCACCTGCATCAGAACTATACACACCGTTTTGGTCATTATCGAAAAATGGTGCCAGTGATTGATCCTCTCCATATGCTACATCACCATTACCCGGCCATTCGCGTATATCTTTGGTTGCTGCACCGCCACCAATAAAATCTAAAACTTCAGCTTTGGTTACCTTCCAGTGTCTATCATAAAATTTACAGCGCGATGCGTCAATGGAAACATTGGTTTTATTAATTGCACCCGGCCACATATCATCACCTGTTTGGCGGTATGTTTGTGCGGCAATTTTAATATTACCACCGGCATCAACCCCGCCCATCCATAATGCTCCGGCATAAATGGAATGTAAACCACTTCCCTTGGGTACTTCATATCTGGGATTTGAATTTGCATCCCACCATTGATCGCCACCGGTTAAAATAGTTGTTCTGATATTATTTACATCTAAAGTTGTTTGGGCATTACCTGCTACACAACCTGCAAAAGTAGTATTGCCTCCATTTTTGTTAGCAACACCGCTAATACCTACATTTTTCTCAGCATTAGCCACTTGAATAACGGATAAGCCCATTATCAAGGTTGTTATTTTAAAACTTAGCTTAATTGACATCTTTATTGAGAGTTTTTTATTTCTAATTAATTAAAATTGTAGTTCAACACCTAAACGCATTCTGCGTGGAATACTAAAGTTATTTGGATTATTAACTTTTATATCATATAAATCACGGTATGCATTAACATCAGTAGCGTTGTTAATTAAGCCTTGCGCAGGTGCATAACTTAAATAACCATCATCGCTCGGGCTGCCGGTAGCACGATATACATTGATAACATTTTTGGTATCAAACAAGTTTTGTATTTGTAGGTACACGTTTAGAACTAAGCCCTGATTACTGCCGCTTGGTGCTTTTAACATAAAATCTTTATCAACCCGTAAATCAGCTCTGAACTGCCAAGGCAAACGCGATGTATTTACACCACCTTTTAATTGTGTGGTACCTTGTTGTTGCAATCCAATATTATCAGCTTCAGTTCTGATGTTTGATGTAGCACTATATGGTGTTCCTGAACCGGCACGGAAAATAAAATTAGCGCCTGCATTTGCAAAGAATTGTTTGCCAAACCACATAGGTCCATTGTAGTCAGCTCCTGAGCTATATCTGTAATCAACCGATGCTACAATATTATGACGTTGATCGAAGTCAAGTGGTGCAACCTGGAATAAATTAGGCTGACCTGAATTAATTAACTCTGAATTAGAAGCAGAGTTAGAACCGGTACCATCAGCAAACTGAAGTGTATAGCTTGCACTTAATCTTACATTACCTGTTCTGCGTAAATCATAAGTAATTGAAAAACCTTTAACGGTACCAAAATCCCTGTTTCCGTATGAAGTATAGGAGAAAGGATATGCATAATTTACCCTTACTTGTTGAATCATATCACGCAGCTCGCGATAAAAAGCAGAAATAGTAATGGCAGAACTACGAGATAAAGATTGTTTGAAACCCAATTCATAGTCAATGGTTTTTGATGCTTTAAGGTCGGCATTATTTATTGTGCCTGCAGCCAAATTAAAGTAATCACGCGGGTTCAACGCAACGTTAGAAGTTGGCCGTTGTGTTAAAACATCATAGTGTGCGAAAAATAATGCCATGTCAGAAATAGGGAATGAAAATGCAATACGAGGCATTACGTTAATTTGCGGCACATAGTCTTTAAAACTTGTATTAACATCAAAAGTTGTTAACTGAATATCATCATCTGGGTTTGCCAAATAAGGTGATATCTGACCTGTAGCAGTTTGGCGTTCCAAAATTCCGGGGTCAGCCAAAACTGCACCTGTGGCATCATACCAGGTATCGCCATCACGATATCCGATAACATCAGCATTAACCGGATCATTAACATCGTTAACATATACAACATAACCATCACCAATATTGTCAGGACGATTAGCAATATTTAATTCGCCTGCTGTACGTGTTTGATAAATACTGTACTTGTCTTTAACTGTTTTTTGGTTTGCATCGAAACGATCAACACGTACACCCACGTTAAAAATTAAGTCATTAATGGCAAATTTATCCTGAATAAATCCAGCCATATAAATTGGTTGGAATGGTGCAATTTCACGGGTTGGATTACCGTTTGCATCTAACTTACTAAAGTAATCTTGGAAAGATACTTTGTCAGTTCGGTTTTTGCCTGTGTAGTCATATCCACGGTATCCAACTAAACCTGAGTTGATTAATTCGTCTGCCGCAAAAAGATCTAAACTTAAAAAGTCCTTATTGTTTAAATAGTCATACGAATCTAAATCAATCCAAGTTGTGTTTGATACGCCTAACTTTTTGCGCACTTGCTCAAAGAAACCAATAGTTCTATCGTTAGGATCCGGAGTCCATGGGTTTCCGGATTGTGAATAAAGGTATTGCGCAAACACTGTATCGCCTACTAATGAGCCATGTGCATAATCTAAGTTTGTTAATCTTAAATTTTGTTGTTGGCGCATTAAACTCCACATACCTACAGGGTTAACTCCCCAGTTGGCATCTTTGCGTTGTTCGTATTCAAAACCAAATTGAATAGCGTGATCTTTAATATCGGCAGAAGCCATACCAGTAATTCGAACTTGTTGATTATCCACTACTTGGTATAAATTGTTTATAAAACCTGTATTGCGCCATAATGAATATACGTTACTGGGTTGGCCACCATTTAAAATACCACCCACAACGCCACCACCTTGAATGGCTTGTAAAGTGTTATAGTAACCATCCTTTTGTGGCGCTAAGCTATACCATAGTGAAGTGTATGCATCAGATGTTGGATTTATACCACCTGGCGCAAACGTTACCAATGTGTCTTGGTAAAAATTACCAAAATTTGCAAAACCAATCGTATCATTATTAGCATCAACAACTGCTTGAGGAGCACCAAACTGGCCTACACGCTCGGCACGGTATGTTTTGAAGTTTCCAATATAACCATAATCAAAAATGTTGTCCTTATGGTTCTCATCTTGCTGTGTAGTTTGATTACGTGAGTAGTCAGCTTGAATTGAGTAATACGCATTCTTTATCAATGAAGCTGAGTTTTCCTTATTATTTTCAGTTGAGCCTAATTTGTGAATAACACGTCCAAAAACACGATAAGTAGTTACAAGTTGTTGGGCGTTATTTCTGTTATTAAAAAGCGATGAGTTATAGCTAAATAAATTATTGTCTGACTTTTCATAGGAACCACCAACTGTAAATGTTACATTTTTACCAGCTTGCCAATCTAATTTACCCTGAAGTCTGGTCGAAAAACTTCTAACGTTATGGTAGAAAGAAATTTTTTCCATATCGTCCTTTGAAATAAACTCAGAATTTTTTAAAACACCATTTCCATTCGGATTGGGGCGAAATGGGGTTAACTCTAAATTACGTAAAACATCCCCTTTTATTTCATAAAAATCTATAGCCGAAGGATCAGGTACACGTTGATTTTCATGTTCACCAGAAATAAAGAATCCTAAAACCGGACGCTTGGTGCCATCCTCATTTGCTTTGGTGATTATGGGGCCAGAAATATTACCGCCTACTAAGTTATAACCATAATCGTCAAACAACTCTGATGTTACTAATTCTAAACCACCATTGAATTGGCGCGATGGGCCACGTGTTGTAATGTTTATAATACCACCAGTAGCATCGCCATATTGTGCAGGCACACCACCTGTTACTACTGTTATTTGCTCAATACCCGATTGTGGTAATCCTGATGACCCGCGAACTTTTATACCATCAACAAAATAAACAGTTGATTCTGAGCGCGAACCTCTCACATTAACTGCATCACCTTCGTCTTGTTGAAATACCCCGGCAGCTGTTGACACCACTGAATTAATATTACGTGTAGGTGCCGCTTTAATTTCTTCTTGTGTAATTGTTGCTTGTGTTGATGGATTACCCTTGTCAACAATAGGTACTTTGTAGTCAACAATTTTAACTTCCTTGATATCCACACCTTTCGACATTTTTATGTCGTAAAAAGTAATTTTATCAGCGGAGATTAAAACACCATTAACTTGTGCAGTAGTGTAGCCAATGTATGAGGCTTTAATGGTGTATTTACCGGGTATCAATGGCTTAATGGTAAATTCGCCATCAAAATCGGTTTGTGAGCCGCCTGCTTGCGCACCATTAAGTTCAACAATAACGTTGGCAAATGGCAAAGGCTCATTGCTTGTTGCATCTAGCACCTTTCCTTTAAGCGTACCCACCTGGGCATGCACACCTAAATAGGATGCTGTAAATAAAACGAGTAATACGTAAATTTTTCGAAGCATAGAGTTGAGGATTATTGAGATTGTTAATTATTAAACAAGAGGGGTTAACTATTTATTAAGTGGGGTAAATGTATAAATATTATATATCGTTAACATGCAATCATATTTTTTTTGACGTCCTTTTGACTTCAGCACCATTAAATGATTTATGTATTACATAAAATTGATTAATAAACCGGACGTTTTAAAAGTTCGCTGTGCAAAATCATATTCTTAAAATCGTTAGATGTCCAATTCGATTGGTGTTTATTTGGTTCAAGCGATTCGATGGGGGTAAATGTATTTGAGTGAATTGAATTGCCGCCTTCAATTGGCATTTTTTCAGTTGTTTGGATATTTATTTTTTTAAAATTTCTCCTGGGAATTACTGTAGTGTTATGAACCGTATTTTCTATTGGAGTTTCATTGTCGGTTTTTATCAAAATTGCTTTACGTTTAATTGCCTCAGCTTGTAATTTGGTATATTGCTTATAAACAAAATATATCAAGCCGGCAACCACATATAAAATAATTTTCACCTCCATAGTGCCAAACGAAAGACTTTTATATTGAAAATCAAAAATATTTTTTTACAATTTTTTCACGAATCATTAAATCAGTATTAACAATTCAGATTTTCAACCGTTTGACTGTTTAGTTGTCCCATCTTTTATTTCTGAACTCAAATTACTTTTTGCATCATCAACTACTTCTTCCACGTTTCTGACAAAAGAATTAATAGGTGTTTTTGCCACTAAATTTATTTCCTCTTTTAATTGTTGTACGGGCTCAATGGTGCTTTTTTCTATATCATTCTTCACATCATCCATTGCCGTTTTAAATTCGCGCATGGCCCGACCCATACTTTTCATGAGACCTGGGATTTTTTCAGACCCAAAAAAAATCAGCACAAAAAAAACAACTATTAATAGTTCGCCACCTCCTAAATTATCTAAAAACAAAAGTTTATTCATAATGGCTTCAATTTAACCAGATGTAAATTTGATAAAAAATGTTGAATGGGAGTTAACTTAATAAAAAACCCCGCTAATTGCGGGGCTATTTATTAAGTTGTTTTTTTTAATGCTTAATTTCCTTGTCCTTACCTGAGAAGTCAATTACTATAGGCGTTGCAATGCAAATTGACGAATAGGTTCCAACTACAATCCCTATCAAAAGTGCAAACGAGAATCCCTTAATTGTTTCGCCTCCAAAAATAAATATTGCCAACAATACAAAGAAAACGGTAAGTGATGTATTTATTGTCCGACTAAGCGTTGAGTTAATAGCTTCATTAATTACAGTTTTTGAATCTCCTTTTTTGTGCAA
Organism: Bacteroidia bacterium; assembly: GCA_016788165.1. GTDB lineage: Bacteria > Bacteroidota > Bacteroidia > AKYH767-A > OLB10 > JAEUTH01. Next base: position 125,551 of record JAEUTH010000015.1, read on the forward strand.
GTTTAAGTACTCACGAATACGGTCGAATACCACAACCGTGTCGGTAACTGAATAGCCCATAACGGTTAATACTGCAGCAACAAAGGCTTGATCCATCTCTAAGCTGAATGGCAAATATCCCCAGAACAGTGAGAACAAGGTCATGATTAATAACACATCATGCACTAAGGCAACAACGGCACCCAAACCAAAAGTCCACTTTCTAAACCTAGCCAGTAAGTAAACGAAAATGATAAATATCGAGAATAAAATAGCTTTCCAGGCCGAATTGCGGATGTCATCAGCTACGGTAGGCCCAACTTTTTGTGAGCTTACTATTTGATCTTTAGTAATACCTAAACCTTCCATAAGCTTTGCTTCAGCTTTATTATCAGCATCAGGATCTTTACTATCAACTAAATATTTAGTAGTTATTTTTAAAGTATTTTTATTTTCTAAGGTTTTAACCTCAGGTGCCGAGCCTAATACAGGTGTCAACTGTGCTCTGACATCTTCACCTTTAACTTCTTGTTTAAAAACAACTTTGTACGTACGGCCACCGGCAAAATCAACTCCATAATCAAACCCTCTGGTTACCATAGAAACGATACCAATAGCAATAACAACACCCGATAAAATGTAATACCATTTACGGTTTTTAACCCAATCAATATTTATGCTTTTCCAAGCACCTTCTGATAGTTTAGTTGAAAAACTAATTGCTTTATTTTTCGAAAGACGCCATTCAAATATTAACCGTGTAATAAATATTGCACAAAACAATGAAGTTAAAATACCGATACACAATGTGGTTGCAAAGCCTTGAATAGGGCCTGTTCCGAAAACGTAAAGCACCACTCCAATAAGGAATGTAGTAACGTTACTATCAATAATAGCCGATAATGCATGTTTATAACCATCTGAAATCGCAAGTCGCAATCCTTTGCCGGCTGTAAGTTCTTCGCGGATACGCTCATAAATAAGCACGTTCGCATCAACAGACAGTGCTATAATAAGCACAATACCTGCAATACCCGGTAAAGTAAGTACGGCACCTATTGAGGCAAGTACACCAAATACAAAAAATACGTTTGCAAACATGGCGAGGTCAGCAACCCAGCCGGCATTGCTGTAGTAAACAATCATAAAAACGAGTACTAAAAGCACAGCAATTACAAATGATAATAAACCACTTTTAATAGCTTGTTCTCCCAAAGTTGGTCCTACTACCGATTCTTCAACAATACGGCAAGGTGCTGCAAGTTTACCGGCAGTTAAAATGTTTGCTAAGTCTTTTGCTTCATTAATTGTAAAATTACCGGTAATAGAAGAGTTACCACCTGAAATTTCATTTTGCACAGTTGGGAATGAGTAAACCAAATCATCCAATACAATAGCAACATTGCGCTTAATGTTTTCTTTGGTTAAACGAGCCCATTTGCTTGCGCCTTCTTCATTCATTTGCATCGTAATTTCAGGCGCATTGCTCATCTGACCGAAATCTTGTCTTGCATCACGCACTGCGCTGCCATCTAAAGGCGCACGACCGTCACGACTTTCAATTTTAATTGCAATAAGTTCCAAACGATTATCTTTAAACATTTGTGAGGCTTTATAAGTCCAGCACAATTTCAAATTGTTTGGCATTACCGCTTTAACTTCCGGATTACGGAATATCTCATTCACTTTTGCTGTATCTTTTACCGAACAATAACCTAAAACAGGTTGACCATAAACTGCTTTTTGGTCATCGGCCGTTTTTACCTGAAAATCGCTTGGAAGTAAATAAGTAAACAAAGGATACTCTTTCAATGATTCTTCCATAGTCATTGTTTTAGTAGTATCTTTTTTACTCGTATCCTTAGCAGCTTCGTCTATTTTACTTAGCAAACCACTGGCAGCGCTGTCAACTTTAGTAACATTTGTATCAGCAACGGCAATGGCAGCGGAAGTACTATCTGATGCTGGCTTATTTAATAATGAATCGCGCTCTGCTGAAACTTTTAATACCTTATTAACTTCAACTAAATTTTTTACAACCTCACCAAAATTGTAGGTAGGCCAAAACTCTAACTTAGCGGTACCCTGTAAAAGTTTACGTACGCGTTCTTTTTCCTTTACGCCAGGTAACTCAACCAATATACGTCCATTAGCTAATTTTTGAACATTGGGTTGCGTAACTCCAAATTTATCAATACGTGTTTTAATCGTATTGTAAGATCTGTCAACGCTTTCGTTTACTTCGGTTTTTAAAACTGCAAGTACTTGATCGTTGGTTGAGTTGTAATTAATTTTGTTTTGCAACTCAACCGTAGAAAATATGGCAGCCAACTTATCATTTGGTGCAATAGCTTTAAACTCATTACCAAAAAGTGTTACAAAATCAAGTTGTGAATTACGTTCCTTTGAGATAGCAGTTTCAAGTGCTTTATTAAAATTTGCATCCGTACTATAATTACCCATGGCACGAACAATTTCAGGAACAGATACTTCAAGTGTTACGTTCATACCACCTTTTAAGTCTAGGCCTAAATTAATCTCACGATCCTTACACTCTGCATAAGTGAAATTTTTAACAAGTAATGGATAAACTTCCTCATTGTTCATCGAATCTAAATAAAGGGACTCTAATTTCACGTCACCCTTTGCATATTCTTTGGCCGAATTTTCTACACTTTTGGTAAATATGGTAAACGACAACTGATACACACAAACTATAGCCAATAAAATGGCAAAAAGCCTTACGGCACCTTTATTCTGCATTGATTTTTTGGTATTTTTAATTTTTAGGCGCGCAAATATAGAATTTGAATTCACATTGCACAATTTTATTGAAACCGCATTAAATATGTTGCATAAGCCAACAAAATCAACTATTTACGATAATATTTATTATTTTAAAATGATAAAAAAAGTTGACGTTTATCGAATCAATTGTTTGCAATAGTTTTAAATAACCTAAACAAAAAGTTGTAAAAATTTATTGCAATTTAAATTAGCATAAGAACTACAAAAGGTTTGTTAGTATGTTTGAAGCCACAAAAAACGGCCTGATGAAAAAAATATTTCTCTTCCTATCTGTAGCGCTTACATATCAATTTGGCAATGCGCAAACAAAATTTGTACGCGATTTAAACATTCCATTAACTCAATATGGCTTGCCAGCACCATTAGCGTATAGTGGTGGGATTAATGGTGGTATGTTTTCAGAAATTGATTTGAATAATGATGGTATTAAAGATTTGTTTTTGTTTGACAAAGATCAGGTATATAAGAAAGCAAGAATAAGTACTTTTTTAAATACAGGTACGCCCAATACTGTCAGCTACCAATATGCACCTGAGTATATTGCTAATTTCCCAACAAACCTTGCCGACTGGGCTATATTGGTAGATTATAATCATGATGGGAAAGAAGATATTTTTACTTATAGTAATCAGATACCCGCTGCAGGTATTACCGTTTATAAAAACATTAGCACACCAACACAGTTACAATTCGCTTTAGAATATTCATTATTGTATGCGAATATCCCGTCAGGCCAAGGCAACATCTACGTAAGCTCTAACGACAAACCTGCTATTGTAGATTTTGATGGTGATGGCGACTTAGACATTATTGCCATTTACATTGGTGGTGGCAGGTTAGAGTGGTCGAAAAACATAGGAATGGAAACTTTAGGTAAAAATGATACATTAATTTTCGACTGGCAACCATCATGTTGGGGTCATTTTGGTTTTAGCGCAAATAATAACAGTGCCATATTAAATGTGGCATGCAAACCCATAGCATTTGTAAACAATGGCGATTTGCCGGCTACTTTGCTCACACCGGAACCTACACCCGACCCTACCCGACATAATGGTGCCTGTTTTGTAATTGAGGATTTTAATAAAGATGGATTGGTTGACTATTTAGGTGGCGATGCCATTGGAAATAATATTTTGTACCTGCAAAATGGAGGTACTTTATCCGACCCATTAATGATTAGCCAGGACTCCTTGTTTCCGGTTTACGACAATAGTGCATTTTTCTTTGAGTTTTTAAACCCCACACATATTGATGTGAATAATGACGGAAAAAAGGACTTATTAGTATCGCCCTGTAAAAATGGCGATGCCGAAAACTTTCATAATGTATGGTACTACAAAAACGTAGGAACAGTTGCTGATAGTTTTTCTTATCAATATGACAACTTTTTAGTAAATCAAATGGTTGATGTAGGCGAGGGAGCCAAGGTATGTTTTTTTGATGCCGATGCAGATGGATTAATGGATATAATGGTTGGCAATCAAGGATATTATGATGGCTACCAAAATATTGGCGGCATAAATTATCCGCTATTTGAAAGTGGCATTGCCTGGTATAAAAACACGGGCACAGCTTCGGCACCAGCATTTACCCTCCAAACAATTGATTGGATGAATTTATTTCAATACACGATTAATGCCATGCACCCAACCTTTGGCGATTTAGATGGTGATAGCGATATGGATATGATTGTTGGCGAAGAAACAGGTAAACTCTTTTATTTTATAAATAGTGCCGGGCCGGGTGTACCTGCTGATTTTAGCAACCCGCCCATACCCAATTTTATGGCCATTGATGTTGGTAAAATGGCTTCTCCTCAACTGATTGACCTGAACAAAGATAACTTGTTGGATTTAGTAGTAGGTAATGAATTAGGCAAGTTACGTTACTTTGAAAACACAGGCACAATCACTACACCGCTATACACAAATAACCTATTGGATTTTGGAGCCGTTGATGTAACGCAAGGTTTAAGTGCAACAGGCATGGCCGTACCCTATATGTACCGTACAGCAAGTGGCTCACTCAAACTTTTAGTTTCGAACGAACAAGGTTACATTTTTTTGTATGACAATATTGATAACAATTTAGGGGGTGTATTTAATTTAATAGACACATTTTTCCAATCTATCAACGAGCCTGTTAAAGCAACCATAAATGGCTACGACATTAATGCTGATAATTTGATGGATTTAGTTGTAGGGAATCAAGCTGGTGGTTTTGTAATTTATAAGCAAGTAAGCACATCAGGCATTAATAATGACGAAACAATACAGTTGTTTGATATCTACCCGGTACCGGCCAATCAAATTATCAATATCCGATTAAATCAGCAAATCAGTTTTGGCAATTACAAAGCTGAAATTTTTGATGTGAATGGCCGTTTACTAAACATCAAGTTCTTTAATGAATACTATGTTTCGTTTAACGTACAGCATTATTCAGATGGAATTTATACCTGTAAAATAACAAACCTTAATGATGGCAAGTTCAATACAAAAAAATTCATTAAAGCCAACTAACCTTAGCTATATACTTACTTTTGCAACAATTAGTTTATTCAGTTTAATTGGTTGTTTAAACGATAAGGGCAACAACAATCCAATAGCAGAAAGTTACTACCCTGACGAAGTTGGGCAAATTATTCTAAACAAATGTGCTACTGCCGGATGCCATAATACACAAAGTAAAGATGCTGCATCAGGTTTGGATTTAAGCAGTTGGCAAACCGCTTTTAATGGTAATAACAGCGGAGCCGTTATTATTCCTTATGCACCTGAACACAGTACCATTTTAAACTTTACCAATACTGACAGTAGCCAGGGCATTGTGCAAGTACCTACCATGCCGATTAATGGCACGCCTTTAACTACAGCCGAGTATCAAACCTTGCGAACCTGGATTGCTAATGGCGCACCCGATAAAAATGGCAAAGTGTTTTTTGCCAATGCAACATCTAAATACTACATCAGCAATCAGGGATGCGATTTAGTTGCTATCTGTGATCCGGAGCGGCAGGTAATAGCACGGTACATTAAAGTGGGCATATCTGAAGGAAATATTGAACTGCCACATACCATAAAATTAGCGCCTGATAGCAAACATTGGTATGCTGTCTTTTATGCCGGTAATGTTTTTCAAAAATTCAGAACTTCAGATGATTCATTAGTAGGTACTGCAAATATTACTGTTGGTGGTTGGAGCAGTTTGGTTATTACTGATGATTCGAAAACAGCTTTTATATCCGATTTAATTAATCATGCAATTGTTCAGATTAACCTGGACAATATGCAACAAGTAGGGCCTTTTTACAATATATATCAAAATGCGCACGGCTTGGCTATTAATCCGATAACGGGGTGGCTATACGTAACTAATCAATATAGTAATTATATTAACCGCGCTTTGCTTAGCGACCTTACATCGCCCGAGTGTATTCCTTTATTTCCGGGTGCACCTTGTGCCGATATTAATTCGTATAATCCACATGAAATATTATTTACACCTGATAGCAGCCGTTACTTTTTAACTTGTGATTTCAGTAATGAAATAAGGGTTTTAAGCTCGCATAACGATAGTTTGTTGGCAACTATTGCCGTAGGCAGTCAACCAAAAGAAATGAGCATTAGCAACAGGCATCCTTATTTGTTTGTAACCTGTGGCGAAACGCTTAACTATAATATTGCATACCGTGGTTCAGTATCCGTTATAAACTACCAAACCAATCAGTTGGTTAAAGAAATTAAAGAAGCATTTTTTCAACCACATGGTATTGCTGTAAATGATGATAAAGATGTGGTTTATGTTTCGAGCCGTAATGCCGACCCTAACGGGCCAGCGCCACATCATGTGAGTCAATGTGGTGGTCGCAATGGTTTTTTATCAATAATAAAAATGAATACATTAACGGTTGACCCAAATTATAAAAACGAATTATCGGTTGACCCCTACTCCATTTTTTACAAAAAGTAAATTGTATAGCACCTAAGGAATAAGTCAGGCTTTCTCTTCATAAATCATACACAAATTTATGATGGTATCAACTGCTATATGCATATCCTGAATACTCACCCATTCATGCTTGCCATGAAAAGCATGCTCACCTGCAAATATATTGGGGCAAGGCAAGCCCATAAAAGACAAGCGAGAACCATCTGTACCGCCTCTTACGCTTGAAAGCACCGGCTTAATGCCTGTGCGTTCAATAGCCTCCATTGCATAATTAACAATATGTGGTTCTTTATCCAGAACTGATTTATAATTTCGATATTGTTGGATAACCCGCATATTATACGTTGATTTAGGGTACAACTTTATAACTGCTTTTACAATACCTTCGAGCATGTTTTCTAACGCAATCAAACCCGTTTCATTAAAATCTCTGATAATAAATTTTACAAGCATTGATTCAATATTACCTGACATTGATACGGGATGAATAAATCCTTCATCGCCTTCAGTACTTTCGGGGCTTTGTTTATCTTTTGGTAAACTATCAATAATTTGAGAAGCTATTTTAATGGCACTTTCCATTTTATTTTTTGCAAAGCCCGGATGTACACTAAAGCCATTGATTTGCAGCTCTACACCATCGGCCGAAAAGGTTTCGTTTTCAACATGTCCCAACGTTTCACCATCCATTGTATAAGCATACCGGGCACCTAATTTTTTTAAATCAACCTTATCTACACCACGCCCAATTTCTTCATCAGGTGTAAATAATATTTTTATAGTGCCATGTTTAATGGTTGCATCATTCATCAGTTGGTAGGCTGCATCCATAATTTCGGCAATGCCTGCTTTGTTATCGGCCCCTAACAATGTAGTACCATCGGCAGTTATTATATCGTTTCCTATTTGATTTAATAATTCAGGATGGTCGTTAGTATTTAACTGTTGCGAAGTTTCAGCAGGCAAAATAATTGTTTGGCCTTCGTATGATTTATGTACTACAGGATTCACATTTTTACCACTGCAATCGGGCGAAGTGTCCATGTGCGAGCAAAAACAAACAACTGGTACATTTTTGTGGGTGTTTGAAGGAATAGTTGCATACACATAACAATATTCATCCACATGTGCATCGGTTATGCCCATAGCTTGTAATTCATTTACTAGCAATTTTGCCAAATCAAACTGTTTGCTCGATGAGGGTGTTGTAATGGAATCGGGGTCGGCTTGGGTATCAATTGTTACATATTTTAAAAACCGTTCCGATACTGTGTAGTTTCTCATAATAATTTTTGTGCAATATTAATATTTACAAAATGCTTGTTTTACCGGTTGCGCTGGTGCATAACCTAAATTTATGCTACGATCTAAATCCATACATCCCATTTGCAAACGGTTCATCATAATTAGCGACAGGCCTCTGTTGTAATATGCTTCGGCAAAGTTGCTATCATAGCTAATTGCTTTATCATAGTCATTGTAAGCATCTTCATACCTAAAAAAAATCAGATGAATGTTTCCGCGCAGGTTATAATTGCTTGCATTGCTTGGGTTTAGTTTTATTAATTTGTTTGCATCGGCAAGTGCATCGTTGGCACTACCTAACATGTTTTGTAAGAAGGCACGGTTGTAGAGTGCATCTTCAAAATTTTCATTGTATTGTAATGCAAGATTGTACTCTACCAGTGAACCCTGCATATCGCCCATTTCTTTTTTAATTATAGCTCTTGCATAATATACATAAGCCAAATCTTTGCCTAAACTTAATGCTTTGCTTAAATCTGCTCCGGCCAGGTTTTTATTACCCATAAGCCTATGTACAGTGGCTCGGTTGTAATAGGCTATTGCATAGGAATCATCAATTATTATCGCTTCCGAAAATGCTGTTAGAGCATCAGTGTATTTTTTTTCATTCAAAAAAATCAGCCCTTTTATATCATAGGCTTCTGCCGATACATTATCGTATTTAAATACAGAGTCTAATTCATTGGAGGCATCTTTCATATTGCCATCTAAAAAATGTACAAGTGCCCGTTTTAAAAATAATTTTTCGTCAGATGTAACTGCATAAACCGTATCAAACTGAGCCAGTGCATTTTTATAATATCCCATTATCATGTATCCTTCGCCTACTGTTTCGCGCACCTCCATATCGTTGGGATTTAATCTTATACTTTCATTTAAATCGTTAGCAGCACCTTTATAATCTAATGCAACCATTTTTAGTTTGGCGCGTTTATCATACAAATAAGTGGTATAAGGGTTTAATTCTATTGCTTTATTATAATCAATAATTGCCTCTTTAATTCTACTTGTTTTTTCATAGGCAATAGCGCGTTTCATATACGCTTCGGCATAAGCCATATCTGTCAAAATAGCTTTTGAATAATTATTAATAGCCTGATCCCAACTGCCTGACCTCATCTGCATATCTCCAGCCTGCATTAATCGGTTGGCTTCTTCGCGTTGGGTTGTTTGTGCATGTGTTTTTGATTGTAAAATCAACAAACAAAAAATTACGGCTCTAAATGTTCTCATCACTTTAAATTGGTTTGCGTTTGATGGCTTATAAGTGAAATGCTTTAATCCAAATGTAAGGACAAAAAAATCCCGACTCCAATGGGTCGGGATTTTTTTGTCTAATCATAATTTTATTTGATTAGTGAATTACCAATCGAATAACTTTAAAATGATCATCTAAGCTTAAACGCATCATATAAACACCTTTAGGCAGTTGAGATAAATCATAGGTACGTGTGTTATCACCTGTAAATGCATGCTCAGTAGTACTCCAAACGTCACGTCCTGAAAGATCTAATACCGTAATATTAATTTCTGCGTCAACAAATGCATTAAATGCAACATTTACAATTCCGTTTGATGGGTTAGGATATGCTGACACATTCCAGGTTGCAGCAGTTTCTATAGCAACTTTATTGTTGCCAAATGGACAACTTAACAATCCTGTATTTATAGCAGCACCACCTAAATAAGCCAAGTTTATTGTTTCGGCAGCGTTAGCCCAAGTTGTTGGAGATGCAACAGGAGCAGCTACACAACCACCTAAACGCTTATTAGCTTCGCTTAAAAACTGATTTACAGTCATACCATTAAATACAGCACTACCACCGGTCATACCTGAAATAATAGCACTACCTAACGGAACGGTTGTAGTAATAGCGAAATTAGGATCGTATGCATCAAAATAAACATTAAGCGTTAATGCTACTAATTGCGCAGCCAGTTTATTTTGATATGAACCGCTGGTTGGGTTTACCAAGTTTGCTGCCAATACATTGCTTACTGTATTTGGCTGACCGTTAAGGAAATTACGAACTGCATTTGCATTACTTAACGTTAATGTACGTGAACCAACACATGGGCCACCGCCAATTACTAAACTTGATGGGAATGCAGCCGCAAAGTTATTAGTTAAGTATTGGCCTGACTGGCTTGGGTTACCGTTAGGTGTAACGCCCCAGGTAACAATGCTTTCGGTACGCCAAGGACGCGTTATTGGATTACAAAAGTAATTCGGTTGTGTAATTACAACAGAAGCGGTTTGAATACAACCCAATGCATCGGTTACAGTAACCTGATAAGTACCCGCTGTTAAACCGGTTACGGCTGCTGTGGTTTTTATTGGTGTTGTATTCCAAGAGTAGGTAAACGGTGCAGTACCACCAGAAAGCACTGTTACTGTAGCAGTTCCGTTATTTCCACCAAACACGGTAACATTGGTTTTAGTAATGCTAAGCACCATGATTACCGGTTGTGAAACTACAACTGCTCCAACTACAGTACAACCATTTGCATCTGTAACTGTTGCTGTATAGGTACCAGCAGCCAACGAGTTTATACAAGATGTTGTTGCTCCGGTATTCCACAAATATGTATAAGGAGCCGTGCCACCAACCGGAGTTGTACATGCACTACCACCTACACCACCACTGCAGCTTACATTAGTTTTACTCATGGTTACTTGTAATTGTGTTGGGGCAGTAAGTACTACGCACAATGAAACTACACATCCGTTTGCATCCGTTACAGTTACCGTATGGCTTCCGGTTATAATATTGGTTCTGTCTTCAGTTACTGCGCCATCAGTCCATAAATAACTATATGGAGCCGTGCCACCTGTAACTGTAATATCAATTGATCCATTGTTACTACCATTACAAGTTGGGTTAACAGAAGTTGCTGTTATAGCAAGTGGAGAAGCAGGTTGCGTTAAAGTAACAGATGCTGTTATTGTACATCCATTTGCATCGCCAACCGTAACTGTATAAACACCTGCCACTAAGCCGGTTGCTGTTGCATTGGTTTGCACAGGAACTGTATTCCAGCTATAAGTGTAAGGAGCGGTTCCTCCGGATGGTATTGCTGTTGCTGAGCCACTTGAACTGCCGTTACATGATACATCAATTTGTGTTGTAGCCAGCGTTAATACAGGTGCTTCGGTAAGCGTAATGCTTGAAGTAGCCGTACAAACACCATTTGTAACAGTTACCGTATAGGTACCCGCAGTTAATCCAAAAATATCTTCTGTAGTTGCGCCATTGCTCCAAGCATAAGTATGAGGCCCGGTACCTGATACCGTTAAATTAACGCTGCCATCACTACCTCCATTGCAACGGATATTTACACCTCCGGCATAAACAGGACTGTTAAGACTGGCAGCAATACCGCCTTGAGTTGCAACAGTTACACAAACAGTTAACTGACAGCCATTGGCATCAGTAACCACCACAAAATTATTACCAGCCATTAAACCGGTTGCTGTAGCTGTGGTTTGAACCGGATTGGTTGTCCATGCATACGTATATGGTGCTGTACCACCTGTAATTACAACCGTACCAGTACCATTTGCCAAACCACAAGAAGCCGGAGTATTAGCTGTGGATATTGTATCTAATGCAACTGGGGCTCCCACAATAATATTAGCTGATGTTGTGCAACCATTTGCATCAGTTGCTGTTACGGTATAGGTACCGGCTGCAACGTTATTAATACAAGCTGCTGTAGCTCCGGTATTCCAGCTAAAGCTATAATTACCGGCACCACCTGTAGCTACTACACAAGCCATACCATCGGTATTACCCGAACATGAAACATTTGTAACATTTGAAGTAATTACAATAGCAGCAGGTTCTGCAATTGAACCTGATGCAGTTTGTGTACATCCATTTGCATCAGTAACTGTTACTGTATATGCACCTGCAACAGCAGACAAACCCGCATTTGTATCGCCATTACTCCACAAATAACCAAATGGTGCTGTGCCGCCTGAGAAACCGAATATATTCAAACTACCGTTGCCACCATTACATGCTGCAGGAACCGAAGTCAATACAAAATTCATATCAGTAACCTGGTAAACTGTTACCGTACAAGATGATGCGCATCCGTTTGCATCTGTAACGGTTACCGTATAGGTTCCTGCCGTTAATGAGTTTGCAATGGCATTGGTTTGTGCCGGCACGGTGTTCCAATTATAGCTGTAAGGTGCTTGACCACCAATTACATTAACAATAGCAGTACCATCGGCCTGTCCACATGTAGCTGGTGTGCTATTGGTGTTACAATTAATTACAACCGGTTGCGTAATACCTACAGCACCTGTAACACTACAACCCAAACTATCGGTTATAGTAAATACATAAGTACCTGATGACAAACCGGTTGCAATCATGGTGGTTTGACCATTGCTCCATAAGTAAGAATATGAATTACCAACTGTGTATGGCACTCCACCAAAGGCATTAATTACTGCCGAACCTGAATTACCGCCAGAGCAAGTAACATTGGTTTGATTTGTAAAATAAGCTAATGGTGTAGGCTCAATAACATCCACACTGCATATTGAAATACATCCTAATGAATCAATAACTTTTACTTCATAAGTACCTGCTGCTAAACCGGTTGCTGTAGCTGTGGTTTGTGCTGGTGTTGAGTTCCATAAGTAAGTGTATGAACCGGTGCCACCAGCTGCAGTTACAGTTGCTGTACCATTATGATATCCGGCACAAGTAACATTGGTTGTTGTAGTGGCACAAGTTAATGCTGCTGCCGAGTTTATAGTAAACGGTACTAATACCGGACCACAACCGTTAGCATCGCTTACAGTTAAGGTATATGACCCTACTGGCAAACCACTTACATTACTCCATGTACCATAGCCATCCCAGTCGTAAGTATAAGGCGCTGTACCTCCGGTAACTGTTGCCATGGCTGTACCGTTGTCATTACCACAAGTTGCATCGCCAGTTGTTACAGTGGCAGTTAAAGTTGCCGGTTCGGTTAAAGTAACAGTACTCACATTTGTACAACCATTGGCATCTGTAACAGTAAGTGTATAGGTACCAGCACTCAAATTGGTTAAAGAAGCATCGGTACTTCCATCACTCCACAAATAACTATAAGCTGCAGTACCACCAACTACAGCGGCTGTTATGCTTCCATTTGCGCTATCGTTACACAATGGGTTAACATTACTGGTTGTTACAAGCAAGGCCGTAGGAGAAACAACTGTAAAGCATTTTGTTTCTGCACATCCATTCTTGGTTATTATAACACAAATGCTATTTACATTGCCACTAAAGGTGCCTACGTTGGTATGATTTGATGTATCATTTAACCAAGTATAAGAGTATGTACCTGCAACCGGGCCACCTGTTGGTGAAACCGTTACAATACCGTTATTACCAAAGCAGGTTGGATTAACAATAACCTCGTTGGCCGAAATTGGAAGAGGTTCAGTAATCGTATAATTTATTGCTGTTGTACAACCATTATAATCGGTAACAATTACAGTATAACTACCTGCAGCTAATCCTGTTGCTGTTACAGTCATCTGACCATCATTCCACATATAGAAATAAGGTGCAGCACCTCCGCTTACAACTGCTGTTGCTGTTCCTGTGTTATCGCCTGCACAATTTACATCTACTTGTGTACCAACACCCACTAAAACGGTTGGTTCGGCAACAACTGCAGTACGAGTAATAGTGCAACCATTGGCATCAGTAACAGTTACTGTATAGGTATTGGCAGATAATCCACCGGCATTTTGTCCGGTAGCGCCATTGCTCCACAAATATGTGTAAGGTGTTACACCACCCGTTACGTAAACAGCTACTATTCCATTATTACCACCATTACAATTTACATCAATTGCTGTTGTATTGGCTATCAAGGCTGCTGGTTCGGTTACGGTAACAGTAACACTGGTTGTGCAACCTCCGGCATCAGAAACATTAACGGTGTAAGTTCCGGCTGTTAATCCGGTAAATATGCCGGTACTATTGCTTGATAATCCTAAAACATAAGTATATGGTGCGGTACCGCCTGAGATAATCACATTAATACTACCGGTTGTATCACCATTACAAGCTACATGGGTAACATTAGCTGAAGCCATAAAAGCAGCAGGCTGCGAAATTACAACTGTAGCCGAAGCAACACATCCGTTGGCATCTGTAACCATTACACCGTAAGTACCGGCCAACAGACCTGTAACAATATCAGTAGTTTGACCGTTACTCCATAAATAAGTATATGGAACTGTGCCTCCGTTTCCGGTTACCTGTGCACTTCCTGTATTACCACCGCTACATGGTATATTAATCACGTTACTTATTGTAGCGGTTAAAGCTGTAGCAGGTTCAGTAATAGTAGTATTACCACTAACGGTACATCCATTTGCATCAGTAACTGTTACTGTAAATGTACCAGCAGGTAATCCTGTAGCTGTAGCGGTTAACTGAACCGGAGTTGAGTTCCATAGATAAGTGTATGGCATTGTACCACCACTAACAATACCTGCTGTGGCAGTACCATTGGCGCCACCATTACAAGATACTGAAGTGTTACTTAAAGCACCCATAACCAAAGCTGTTGATTCTGTTATATTAATGCCACTTACTGAGGTAGTACAACCATTAGCATCGGTAATGGTAACCGAGTAGGTACCTGCTACCAAACCGGTAAATAAACCTGTGCCATTAGTTACAGCACCCGGATTTAGTGTGTAAGATAATGCACCTGTACCACCGGAAGCTACTGCTGTTACTGTACCTGTATTTCCGCCATTACAAGCTACATTAGTAGCCGAAGCTGATGCCGTAATTGCAGTTGGTTGTGTAACCACAGCAGTTGCTGTTTTGGTACAACCATTTGCATCAGTAACAGTTACCGTGTATGTACCGGCAGTTAAACCACTGATTGATGCAGTAGTCGCTGAAGCGCCCGTATTCCACAAATAGGTATAGCCGGGTGTACCATTGTTTGCTACCACACTGGCCGTTCCATCACTGCCTCCGTTACAGCTAGCAGCCGAGGCCGAAGTAGTAGCTGTAAGTGCAGTAGGTTGTGTTATGGTAACTGTACAACTGGTTGTACAACCCTTTCTATCAGTTACAATTACTGTATAGGTACCGGCCTGCAAATTACTTACAGTACCGGATGTTTTAATTGGTGTAGTATTCCAAACATAACTATAGCCCGGTGTACCACCAACCGGTGTAACCGAGGCTTTGCCGTCATTGCCGCCATTACATAAAACAGCGTCAATCATAGTTGTTGTGCATGATAAAACTGATGGTTCTGTTATGTTGATATTTAAGGAAGCTGTACAACCTTTGCTATCTGTAACTGTTACAGTATAGGTTCCGGCTGCTAAACCGGTAGCTGTTTTTGATGTACTGCCATTACTCCATAAATAAGTAAACGGTGCAGTGCCGCCTGAATGATTTACAGTAGATTTACCATCAGCACCACCATTGCAACTTACATTGCTTTGTGTTGAGCTAAGCACTAATACGTTTGGTTGTGTAACAAATATGTTAGCTAAAATGGTACATCCTTTTGAATCTAAAATAATTACCGAGTAAGCACCGGCTGAAACCACGCCCACCAAATCTTGTGTGGTTGCACCGATTGACCAAACATATGTATAAGGCGCTGTACCTCCGGTTACGGTAACATCAATAGTACCATTGTTATATCCGAAACAAGATGGACGTGTAACTGTATAAAGTGCTGTTAAAGCCGGTGGTTGTGTAACATTAATTGAATTAGTTACCGTACAACCGTTTGCATCAGTAACTGTTACAGTATATGTTCCGGCTGTTAGACCTGTTATATAAGCAGTTGTAGCACCATTGTTCCACAGATATGTATAACCAGGTGTTCCGCCTGATGCTAAAACCTGAGCAGTACCATTGCTACCGTTACGGCAGCTTACATTGGTTTTCTTCATGGTTGTTGCAATAGCCGTAGGTTGCGTAATAGTTACGGTTGTTGATACCGTACAACCATTTGCATCGGTAACCACTACAGTATAAATGCCTGCACCTAAACCGGTTGCAATATTACTGGTTTGAACCGGACTTGTATTCCAGCTATAAGTATATGGCAAGGTACCACCACTTGCTGTTGCTGTAGCTGTTCCTGAACTATTACCATTACAAGCAACATTAAACGGTGCTGCGAAAACGGTAAGTGGAGCAGGTTCAGTAATTACGGCAGTACCTACTTTAGTACAACCATTTGCATCGGTAATTGTTACCTCATAAACACCGGCTGTTAAGCCACTTATGGTTTGTGTAGTTGCCAATACACCACTTACTGTTGGCGATATTCTTATCCAAGAGTAGCTATATGGTGCAGTTCCGCCTGATGGTAATGCTGTTACCGATCCATCAGCACCTCCGGCACATGATACATTGGTAATATTTGCATTACAAACACATGAAAGTTCAGCAGGTTCAGCAACAGTAAATTGCATGCTTGCTGTACATGAATTGGCATCAATTACTATTACTGTATATACACCGGCAGCTAATCCGCTAACGTTTGCAGTAGTTGCACCGGTACTCCAATTGTAAACATATGGGCTTACACCACCTGTTACTGAACTAATTATTGAACCATTACTATTGCCAAAACATGTAGCATTGTTAATGGTTCCACCAATTACAATTGCAGCAGGCTCGGTTACGATAAATGTTTCAACACGCGTACAATTGTTGGCATCGGTTACGGTTGCAGTATAATTACCTGCTGTTAAACCGCTTACAGTTGTATTGGTGCTTCCATTAGACCAAATTACACTATAAGGAGCAATGCCACCGGTTGGTATAATATCTATCATACCATTATTACCTCCATTACAAAGCACATGCGTAATGTTGCCATTTAAAGCAATCGAATCGGGTTGGGTTATGGTTACATCAGCACTGGCTGTACATCCGTTTGCATCAACTACAACTACACTGTAAGCACCGGCACTTAGTCCGGTAGCGGTGGCTGCTGTTTGTGCAGGTAATGTACTCCATGAATAGGTGTATGGTGTTGTACCACCACTAGCATTAACGGTTGCTGTACCATTATTGCCTCCAAAACATAATGGACTTACAAATGAAGTGCTTAATGAAATTGCTGTTGGTTCAGTAACTGTAACCGAACCAATAACCTGACAGTTATTTGCATCTGTAACAGTTAGTGTATAGGTACCTGCAACTAAGTTTTGAATAGTTGCTGTAGTTTCGCCATTGCTCCATAAATAGGTAAATCCTGGCGTACCTCCATTTACTGAAACCGTAATTTCGCCTGTATTGCCACCATTACAAAGAACATGCGTTATGGTATTATCAAAATACAAACTATCAGGCGAAGTAATTTCAACAATTACATCTTTAGTACAACCCAATGAGTCTAAAATATTACAGGTATAAACACCTGCAGGTAAACCGGTAGCCGTAGCTGTGGTTTGAACTGGTATTGATGTCCAGCTATAGGTATAAGGTGGGGTGCCACCTGTTGGAAATACAGTTGCAACACCATTAGAAGCACCATGACAATTTAAGTTTGTCACACTTGCAGTTGCGTCTAACAAACTGGGTTGAGTAATAAGGAATGTAATGGTAGTATCACAACCGGGTGTGCCCGAACTATCGGTTATTGTAACCGTATGTGTTCCTGCTGCAAAATTAAATCCGGTAGGTGTGGTATCGCCATTATCCCAAATATAACTGTAACCGCCTATTCCTCCGCTTACGCTAACCGTAGCCGATCCATCAGAACCATTATGACAAGTAACATTGCTTTGCGATGTACCCACAATTAACTGTGGATTTTGTGTTATAACGGTAGAGAATGTTTCTGTACAACCATACAAATCAGTAACTGTTAGTGTATAGGTGCCGGCTACCAAGCCGTTCAAATCTTCAGTTGTTGCTCCGTTCGACCATAAATAGCTATATGGAATACTACCACCGGCAACGCCTAAATCAATACTGCCTGTAGCATAACCAAAACATTGAACATGTACAACATTATCCAAGGTAATGCTGATTACTGCAGGGTTTATAAGGTTCACTGATGAAGTTACCGTACATCCATTAATATCTGTTACAGTTACTGTATAAACATCTCCGGGCAATCCGGTAACCGTTTGCGTTGTACCAACATTTATGTTCGAACTATTTGTCCACGAGTAAGTATATCCACCGGTACCTCCAGTTGGGTTAGCGGTAACTGCTCCATCTGACATGCCATTACAAGATACGCTGTCGCTTACAGAAGCATTGCCAATTAAAGCATTTGGTTGTAACACTTCTATACTTGATGTAGAAGTACAACCATTCGAAAAGTCGGCAATAGTAACTGTGTAAACTCCGGCAGGTAAGTTGGTAAATGTTACAGGACCTGCGGTATTGGCAAAGCTTTGCGAATTTGGATCTGGGTTGATGCTAAAGTTATAGGTACCTGATGAACCTGTTCCTGTAGCCTGTATTGAACCATTAGACTGGCCATTACATGTAACACTATCTTGCACTAAAGCTACTGAAGGCACTAAACCAACGGTAACCAAAACACTATCAACTGCTGTACAGCCATTCCTGTCTGTAACCACAACAGTGTAATTGGTAGTTACAGTTGGGTTGGCATTTACACTAGCTGCAGTAGTATTATCTAAACCTACTGCCGGGCTCCATGCATAAGTATAATCAGGTGTTGGCATGCCACCGCTTGCAGATACTGAAAGTGTGGTACTTTGTCCCTCGCAAATAAATACATCAGCTGATGCCGTAGCAACCACAGGCGTAAGTACTACCACTTCAATTGAATCTATATCCTTACAAATTGGGCTGCCGGCTGTGGCGGCACGCAAATAGTATGTTGTTGTTGCAGCAATAGCCACCGGATTGGTTAATGCATTGCTGCCCGATTGTGCATCGGCTAAAGTACTGTGGTAAGTTACGGTACTAATTACAGCATTGTTAGAAGTAATTAATGTGTTTAAATCGAACGATGCCGAACCAGGTGCACAAAGCGTATCGTTTGATACTGTGTAATCAGGACATTGTGTAACCGTAATTACAACCGTATCAGTTGCCGGTGCACAAACACCTGCAGGATCATCGGTAGTAAGTACTATCGTAACTTGCCTACCGGCATCTGCGGCAGCAGGTGCGTAAGTGGCTGTAGATAAACTATTGGCATTTGATAAAACACCTGCACCCAAATAAGCATCACCCGGATTAGGTATAACACTCCAGGTAGCACTACTTGCTGTACCACCAATGGCACCGTTTAATAAAACCAAAGCATTACAACAACCACAAACGGTAATATCAGCTCCGGCATTTACTGTTGGAGCAGGTTCAACTACAACACTAACAGTAGCTGTTGCTGTGCAACCATTTGCATCGGCTCCGGTTACTGTATAGGTTGTATTAGCAGTTGGGCTAACACTTACGGTTGTGCCTGACAATGAGCCCGGCATCCAGGTGTAAGTTACAGCGCCACTTCCGGTTAATATGCTCGAACTACCATTACAAATTGTATCGGGACTGGCCGTAGCAGTTACAACTACAACCGGATTGTCGTTTACTAAAATACTGTTGCTTACAGTACAACCATTGGCATCGGTAACTGTTACTGTATAGGTTGCAGTTACTAAGCCTGTGGCTGTTGCATTGGTTTGGCTATTGCTCCATAAATAAGTATAGGGCGATGTGCCACCACCTGCTAATACCGTTGCTGTACCATCATTACCACCTGCACAAGTTACATTGGTGCTCGACATGGTAGCCGTTAACACTGCAGGTTCGGCAACGGTTGTTTGGCAACTGGCAGTAGTTCCAATATTATCAGTAACAGTTACTGTATAGGTATTGGCCGTTAAACCGGCTATTGAAGCAGTAGTTGCCCCTGTACTCCATAAGTAAGCATAAGGTGACGAGCCACCTGCAGCAAGTACCGTAGCGGTACCGTCATTGCCGCCATTGCAACTTACAGTTGTGTTACTACATGTAGCCGAAAGTGGTAAAAAGGCCGGTAAGGTTACCGAGCATGTGCTGGTACAGTTATTGGCATCGGTTACAGTTACGGTATATATACCATCAGACAAGCCTGTAGCTGTAGCGGTGGTTTGGCCATTACTCCACAAATAGCTGTAAGGTGAAGTACCGCCACCGGCAACAACCGTAACCTGGCCATCATTACCGGCTATGGTTATAGGGCTTGTTACACTGCAATTGGCTGTAACTGATGCTGGTTCGGTAACGGCATAATTACAACTTAATGTACATCCATTTGCATCGGTAACTGTTACTGTATAGGTATTGGCTGTTAAGCCGGTTATGGAAGCATCGGTTGAACCGTTACTCCAGGCATACGTATAAGGAGCTGTACCATCTGATGCCAATACAGAAGCACTTCCGTTAGAACCTCCATTGCAGCTAACATTGTTGCCTGAACAAACAACTGCTAATGCAGTTGCAGGTTGCATTACAGTATAACCACAACTAATAGTACATCCATTGGCATCAGTTACCGTTACCGTATAGGTATTGGCTGCTAAGCCGGTGATGCTTGCATCGGTAGCACCATTACTCCACATATATGAATAAGGTGCAGTACCATCAGAAGCTGCTACACTTGCTGAACCGGTACTGTTACCAAAACAGTTTACGTTGGTACCGCTGCATACAGCACCTAAAGCAACCGGCTGCGTAACAACATAATTACAAGAGGCTGTGCAACCATTTCCATCGGTTACTGTTACTGTATAGGTATTGGCCGCTAAACCGGTTATAGTTGAAGTACTGGCTGAAGTACTCCATAAATAAGTATAAGAAGCCGTACCGCCCGAAGCCAGTACGCTTGCAGATCCGGTGCTGTTTCCGAAACAATCAACATTAGTTCCGCTGCAAGCAGCAACTACAGCCGAAGGTTCAGTTACTACATAAGCACATGTTACCGTACATCCATTTGCATCTGTAACAGTTACGGTATAGGTATTGGCTGTTAAGCCGGTTATAGAAGCATCGGTTGAACCATTGCTCCAGGCATAAGTATAAGGCGAAACACCACCACCGGCAAGCACGCTTGCCGTACCGTTGTTGCCGCCAAAACAACTCACATTAGTACCCGTACAGTTTGCCGATACTGCAGCAGCAGGCTCGGTTAATGTTGCCGATACGGTTGCTGTACAACCATTGGCATCTGTTACGGTTACTGTATAGGTACCGGCCGTAAGGCCTGTACGGTCTTCATTGGTATTGCTATCGCTCCAGGCAAAAGTATAAGGAGCTGTGCCCGGTGTTACGGTAACATCAATTGTACCCGTAGCAGCACCTGTACATAAAATATTGGTATGGCTTTCGCCTGCTGCAATGGTTGAGGCAGTTACGGTTATAGAATCTATATCTAAACAAGCCGGTGTAGTAGCAGTATTTTTACGTACATAGTAAGTACCTGTACTACTAACGGTTGCCGATATGGCACCGGTTTCGGTTTGGGCATTACTGTAAGTTAAATAATATGCTAACGTACCTGTTGTACTATTGCCATCGCTTACATGGGCATTTAAGTCTAAAGAACCACCGGTACAAAGCACAGCAGGTGTAGTAACCAATGACGGTACCTGATGTATGGTAATTACCAGCGTATCGGATGCGGCTGTACAAGCGCCTGCCGGATCATCAGTAGTAAGAATAATATTAATAAACTTAGGGAAGATGCCTGTTAAATCACTACCGCCAGGAGTATAAACCTGACCTAAGCCATCCCAGGTAACAGTATTAAATGAACCACCACCGTTATTGGTACTCCACGCTGCCGAAGTAGCCGAACCGCCTATGGCACCGGTTACTGTATAGGTAGTTGCACAACAATTACAACCGGCAATATCGGCACCGGCATTGGCTGTGGCTGGTGGCTCAACTGCAATGCTGGCTGTTGCGGTAGTTGTACAACCCAAATTAGATTGAACTGTTACCGTATAGGTAGTGGTGGCAGTTACGGCTGTAGCCACAGGATTGGATATTGTAGTGGAAGAAAGGAAGGTTGCGGGCGACCATGAATACGAAAGGGTTGGCGCACCTGCAGGTGTAAAGGTGTATATGGTACCGCTGGGGAAATTAGCTGCAGAACTGATAGTTGTGTTCTCTGTAGCACTGCTTACCGTTGATGTGTTAGCAGGACTGAGCGGAGTTACACTTAGGTAATTACCTGATGCGCCTGAGATACCTATGGATGCTGTAGTGCCTACAAGCGCTCCGCTTGTTGAACCATAGAGCAATTCTACTACATTGCTTCCTTCATACAATTTCACCTGCATATCAATGGTAGGATTGGTGGTGGAGCCACTACTTCCGGTATGAAGGGCAGTCCATTGAACTGTCAACACCCGATTGGGCGCTGTTCCCGATGTTGAATACTGCACATTACCACCGGTAATATTATTGTCATCCCATAATGGTGCAATAAAAAGCGCATTAGAAGCCAAGGCATTGCTGAAAAAGCCGGTTGAAGACGAACCGGTTTGACCAAGTTGTACCCAACCATTGGGCGAAACGGCAAAAACTGTTTGATTTGCTCCATTGTAATTAAAAGTAAAACCAATAGGCAAATTACCTGTATAACCGTCATCCTGGCTGCCGAATGTTACAGCAGTACCACTAATGGCAGTATAGGTACCCGAAGATCCGGCAAATCCGTATGTATTGACAAGCGGTGTGGTCCAAGGTACAGAAGCAGTAGCCGCTAGCTGTGAATTGCCACCTGAACAAACGCTGGCAGGAGTTGCCGAAGCGCTTACCACAGGATTTGAGCCACTGGTTATTATCGCAGTAGCTGTGGCCGTACAACCATTGGCATCGGTACCTGTTACTGTATAGGTAGTGGTAGCCGAAGGTGTTGCATTAACCGATGCACCAGTTGTTGCACTTAAACCTGCAGCAGGTGCCCAGGTATAAGTTGAAGCGCCACTTGCTGTTAGGGAAATGGGGGCACCTCCCGGATTACAAATAGTATCTGAAGTAGGCGAAACAGTTACTGTAGGTGGCGTATTTACGGTAACCGTTACTTGGGTTGTTGAATCGGCTAAGCCAGAATTAGAACAAAGTACACGTACTTTATAATACGTGGTTGAACCTGGCTTAGCAAAATAAGTTGATGTTGTGGCACCTGGTATTGTAAAGTAAGGCCCACCAGAAACCGTTGAGGAATCCCATTCGATTGATATACCAGCACCAACTGTATTACCCGATAAAGTAAGTGTAACACCTGCACCGTTTGTACAAATACTTGAAGAAACGGGAGCTATTGAGCCTGGCGTTGGTGTTCCACTGCAAACTAAAGGTGAATACTCATCAGCACCTATGTCGGGTGTGGTTAAGCTGCGTGTGTCATTATCAAAATCATTAATGACTGCTGCAAGCGGAACTGCTAAATTATTGACTGCCGGTGAAGAAACATTAATATGCAGATCTGTTGTGGACGTAAAGCTCGGATCCACCGAAATGGATGCAGCATCTTGGGCTGGTGTATATACAGCTTGCCACAATGGTAAAGTTGCAAAAGATGTAGTGCCCGTACCGGCAACACCTATTACATGACCATTTGCTGTACTTGGAATGTAATAATCGTTATTGTTTAAACCGCCTGAACCATATGCATAACCAGCAGCTGGTGCAATAATTGGCGCTTTTAAAAGTGTAGTTGTATTCGAACTGATATTTACATAAATAGCATTATTCTTAATAAAAACGGCTGTATCTGCCGCTGCAGCAACGTGTTTTGATATACCTGCTATAATTGGATTAGTTGTAGCTGTTGTTGTGCCTGTGGGGTCAACATCACCGGTTAGGTAAATGGAGTTAAAAACAATCTGATCACCAGGCCCACCGCAATGTCCAATGCCTGCTCCCTGGTCACCAGTAGTTCCATTACATCGCACATTATAAATCATATTATTGGCAATTAGATTCAACGTTTTAGGGCCTGACAAGGTGGTGCCTACTATAATTCCTACCGCAGAATTAGTTCTTTCATCACATACATCATGTACTAAATTTCGCGTACAAGAAATGTTACTGCTTGATGCTGTTGTTGTTGTTAGGTTACTCCAAGAGTTTACACCAATTGCAATACCAGCTTTATCAAAAAAGGCTGAAATACTATTTGCGAAATCATGCCCTATGAATTGTACTGTATTTCTAGAAATTGTACATAAATTTTCAAATTGTACGAAAATACCATTTTGACCAATTTCATCAGCGCCAAAAGCTGTTGGCCCAATTAAGTTATCAGTAATAATAGTATTTTGATTTAAGTTAGTAGCAGCAGCACCACGTGTTCCAATGCCGTAACGACATCTGATAATCCGATTGTCAACAAATGAATTGTTATCATTGTCATCGCCACCAGTTGCGGATATTCCAATTGTTGTTCCACCCATTAAAATTCCAAAAGTTGAATTTGTTGTCGTATTTTGTGTAGCACCACAAGCAATTTCAAGGTTTCTGATGGTGTTGTTGGTAGCTCCTGCACCTGCACCTAAACTTGATAGCCAAAAAGCTGCTGTAGCTGTTGCGGTGGAAGAGTTAATTACAGAAATATTACGGCCTACGCCACCAATACGGCCATCAATGGTTACATTATCGGCACCATTTAGCCTGATAATTGCACCGGTAATATTACCTGTAACGGTTACCGGTGTGGTTGCTGTTACAGTAACCGATGCCCAGGTTATTGCGCCTAATGTAGCTGTAGCACTTTCGGTAGTATTAGCGACTATTGATACACTAATTGGCCCCGAGCCATTGTTGCCGGCTACGTTAATGGCCGTAAAAGCAGCACCCAAAGTAGCATAAGTGCCATTACCTGCCAGTGCGCCTGTTACATTTACATTTTGCCCAAAAGCAAAAACCGTACAAAGCATACCTATTAAAAAAAGGCAAAGTGGTTTGTAAAAATGATTAGTATATTTTTTCATCGTATGAGTGTTTTTAATTGCAGTGCAACTATTTGTGTGGGTGTTTGATGTTTGAGCCAACATTAATTTATATGGGTATTTCATATTTAGTCCTCCTTTTTTAATTAATGATTATGGTTCGTGTTTTAACACAGCCACCCGGCCCGGTTACTGTTACAGTATAGGTACCCGGTGCTTTGTTTTGTATGTAATTGGTGGTTTCGCCATCGGGTGCCCATAAAAATGTACATCCTGCAGGTGTAGCAGTTACACCGGCTGTACCTGTAGTAACAAAGGCTGCATCGCTTTTCATGGTAGTACCTAAAATAGGATTGGGGTTAACCGTAACAGCAGCAGTAGCTGTAGCGGTGCATCCATTACTGCCTGTGGCCGTAACGGTGTAAGTTGTACTACTTGCAGGCGTTGCGGCAACCGTACTGCCACTTAGCGAACCGGGCATCCAACTATAACTAACACCCGTACCTGTTGCCGTAAGTGTTGTTGTGCTGCCTGCACAAATGGTTGCAGGGCTTGCCGATGCACTTACTGCTGGTACTGTAACATCGCTGGTAATAGCAGCTGTGGCAGTTGCTGTACATCCATTGCCGGCATCTGTTACTGTTACGGTATAGGTTGCTGCTGCTGTAACATTACGCACAGCATTGGTGCTGCCATCGTCCCATAAATAAGTATTGCCGCCTGAAGCAGTTAAATTAATATTAGTTGTAGTACAGGTAAGTACACCGCTTGCAGGTGTAACCAAAGCTGCCGGAGGTGTGGTATTGCTTGTAACGGTATAGGAACAAGTTGCTGTGCATGCATTGGCATCGGTTACGGTTACAGTATATGCGCCTGCGGCTAAGCCACTAATTGCAGCTGTGGTAGCTGCATTTGACCATAAATAGGTATATGAACCCGAGCCACCACTTGCCGAAACCGAAGCTGTACCCGTTGGCGTTAAGCAATCAATATTGGTACCGCTGCAATTAACAATTGGTGCTGTGCAGGTATAGCTGTAATTAGCACCTGTATTATCATCATAACGCAGTAATGCAAAGCTGCGTTCGGTATCGTTGTTACTATTTAACTGTGCCAGTGTGCGTGTACTGGTAAAAATGTAATAATATGTTGTTGAACCACAAGTTTGTGCAGGTATGTTAGCTGCCCAGGTAGTGCCCGAGCCTGTTGCTTCAACCAATGAAGTACCGGCATCAAATGAATTTAGGGCATTACGGTACCGAACAAATACACCTTCGCCTGTGCCTGGTGTGGCACTGGTGGTTATATTTATTACTGCCTGCCCTCCACTGAATGTTTGAGAGGCAAAGCTTACGTTAACAGGTGCTGCGGCTGTATATCCAATATAAACTTCGCTGTTGGCATAGCCGATATCACGAAACGAGAAAGTATAGTAACCGGCAGTGCCCATATTTAAGCCCATGTCCTGACCACCACTTTGTAGTGTAACACTATTAATAGCATCAACAGCAGCCTGGCCAATGCCGTTAAAATTCCATTTGTTTTGAAAACGGTTGCCCGATGGGCCACTAATAAGCAACCATCCGGCACCACCGCCTCCGGGCATATTATCGGGCGCTATATCGCCACCACTACTTTGTACATTGATGGTAGTAGCCCAACTACCGCGTCCATCAGTTGGATTGGCAACCGTTGTTGATACCTTTCGATAAACAGTAGTGCGATAATCACTATTATAAGGTGTGGTTGAATAAGAATTAGGACGACCTACCCATTGTACAGGTTCGCCACTAAATACATTTTGAGCCCAGGCATTTACAGCTAATGTAAGGCAAGCTGATAATGCAAGTCCGGTTTTGATTTTACTTCTTAAAAGATGAATCATGGTATGTGGTTTTATTTTTTTCGAGTTGGTGAATTGTTTTTGCTTAGAAGTTTCTAAAAACGAAAATAGATAAGCCTATGGCCTATCTATTTATACGATTAATTTACAGTTATTGAAACGGTTTTGGTACAACCATTAGCTGTATTGGTAACCACTACATTGTATGTACCGGCAGCAATATCATTTATGCAAGGCGTTGTTGCCGTATTACTCCATAAATATGTAAATGGCCCAACACCGTTGGTTGCCGAAGCACATAAATTGGCTGTAGTGCCACCGCCTGCACAGGCCGTTTCGTTTTTACTTAAGGTTACCAAAATTTCGGCAGGTTGTGTAATGGTAACACTACACTGTGCTGTACATCCATTGGCATCGGTAACTGTTACTGTATAGGTACCGGGTGTTAAGCCTGATAACGAATTGTTTGTATTACCATTACTCCACAAATAAGTATAAGGTGCTGTACCATCGTTAGCAAGTACCGATGCTGTACCGTCAGCGGCATTAAAGCAGGTAACATGGGTACTGCTGCAAGCTATATTTAATGCATTGGCCGGTTGCAAAACAGCAACCGATGCCGATGCGGTAGATCCAACACTATCAGTAACAGTTACTGTATAGGTACCTGCGGCTAAACCGGTTGCTGTGGCTGTTGTTTGGCCGTTATTCCACAAATAAGCATAAGGTGTTATACCGGTTAAAACCGTTACAGTGGCAGTACCATCGTTTCCGCCAAAACAATTAACAGGAGTAGCGGCCATACTTAAGGTAACAGCCAGGCCTGCACAAGCAGTTGGTGTTGGCTGAAAACCTGAGGTGCCTAAATCGTTATCGGTACCGTCAATCAAATAATTTATATAAGTAACATTTCCCAAAATTTCGCTTGCTACAGTACCAGCTACTGCCGAGCCATACCAGTTACAGGTTGCGTTTATTGGGGTAGCACCGGTATATGCTGTTGCATTGATAGATTTATTGCTGTTGCCCGTTATGTGGTTATTGTTTATAGGGCCGCTAACAGAAAGGTTTTCGAAATACACACCTTCGGCACCGCCATTAATAAAACTGTTTGTAAGGTTTAAACTTACAGGTGCATGCGTGCTTAATGCATTGTCTTTAACATAAGCGCCATAGCCTGTTGTTTTTGGGTTAATGGTTAGGCGGGTAGCATTTGCATGTGCACCATCAGGAGCATTAGAAGTATAGCCATCATAATTATTAGCAAAAACTCCATAATCTACATTACTAATAGTACCGCTGGTAATACTTGCAGGTGTTGCTGCAGCAACATTCCATATCTGATAGCCCATGCTTAATACACTGATACCTGCTAAGTTGATATTGTTATCGGTACTGGTTGAGTTTACTGAAAGTGATCCTAATAATATACCATTAACACGAATTTCGTTTACATTGGCTAAGCCTGTAATGGTGTTGTTTGCCAATGTATAGGGCGAAGCTGTTCCATATTGCAAGTTATGAAACACGCCTAATCTGCGTACTTGCATGGTGTTGCCACTAATATTTTGATAGGTAGCAGCGCCTGGGTTAGGTTGATGGAAGTTACCGGTTTGTACACCTATGCGCACATTGGTCATACAGTTATTGGTAACAGCGGCATACTGGCTGTTGTATAAAAGCACACCACCACCCCAATAATCAATGGTAGATGTGGCATCGTAAGTACCAAAATCCATAAAACTGTTATTGGTTATTAAATGACCTGTTGATGGTGGGTAAGCGTTTATGTTATAATCACCAAAAATTGTTACCCCAAAATAAGAGAGGTTTTTAATAATATTATTTTGAACAGTTAGGTTGTCCTTATTGTCTTCGTACACGGTAATACCTTCGGCTGCATCAATATCGGCACCGTTGGTACTGGTAAAGCCCGAGGTAATAACCGGATTATCGCCATCTAAAGTAAAACCATCAATGGTTACATTTGCTGCTGATATATGAATCATCTCGCCAGAACTAATTGCAGAAGTTGACGGGTATAAAACCGCTTCGGCAACACGCGTACCCGAACATGCATTTATACCTGCATTGGGGCCTAAAATGGTTAGCGATTTTGTAACCGTTAGATTTTGCGGATAGTTACCTGCTGCAACTACTAAGGTATGTCCATTTAAGGTACCTGTAGCATCAATTGCCGATTGGATAGAGCAAAACGTGGCACCAGTATTGGTGTTGGTAACCAAACCCAACGATGTGGCAGCTACAACGGTGTTTTGATTGGTGGTATTACCTGCAAAAGTGTTGCTTCCAATTAAATTACCGCAGGCAGCAGGTGCATTACCACGTCCAAAATAATTAGCCGAAAAACCATCAGTTTGGTTGGCATCGCCTAAATTATTGGGTACATAGTTGGCATTGGGATGGGCACCGCCCTGTTCCTGAATACCAATGTCGCTATTATTAATAGTATTGCCTGTAACTTCGTGATTGGTACCTTCAACAACAATACCGTAGCCTTTGCTTTCAGTGCTACTTGGATTTAATTGTTGGAAACCGGTAACAGTATTGGTTGTTATAACCACACCGGTTGGAATATCGGGGTATCCATCAGGATTACCTGTTTGAAATGCCCTGCGATAAACCGATATACCTGCATGGTCTCTGTTATTCATGCCAACGGTTGGTGTTAAACTAACGGTATTGCCACTAATAACAAAGCTGTTTACACCGGCATTGGTTCCATCGGCATTGGCATTTTTTACTTCGATACCAAAACGGCCGTTGTTACTAACGGTGTTACCGGTAACAACATTTGCACCTGTACCACCCTTTACACCATTTAAGCCTATACCATTGTCGGCATTGTTATAAACATTGTTGTTTAATACATTTATTCCCGATGCTGTACCGTCTTGCAACTCAATACCACAGCAGTTATTATTATATACTTCGCAATTTTGTATGGTAACATTTTGCTTTAAGCCATTCCAAACTACTATACCACGCGAACCGGCAGGATGGTCGTGTGCCTTTACGCTATCAATAAGTACATTATTAACAGGGCCGTTTACATATACACCGCCACGGCCTCCGCTATTATTATATACATCGCATTTATAAACCGTTAAGTTGTTATTGCTTAGCTGTGCAGCAATACCAGCATGTGCTGAACTACCCAGTGCATAATTTCTTACGGTAAGCTCCTGTACGGTACAATTGGTAATATTATTATTAATAGATATACCACTACCTGTGCCGGGCAAACCGGTACCATCTAAAATACTTGTGGTCATTCCGTCACCATCAATAGTTAATGATTTATCTACAATCACCCTTTCGGCAAAAGTGCCTGCTTCTAAAAATATGGTTTTACCGGCTTGAGCCATGGCCACTGCTGTATTAATAAGCATGGGAGGTGTTGCATCGCCATTTGGATTATCGTCAACGTATAAATTATCGGTAGCAACTTCTTCAACATAAACCGTTGTATTTGGGAAACTGTAAGGTGGTTCGAATAAGGCATCTACGACTGAATATGCAATAGGTTTTGAAGGCCAGTAACTTCTGTCGTTGGCACTGGTACCAACAGCCCATTGAATGGAAGCGCCCGTAATTCCTGTAATAACATGTGCTGTAGCCGCTTTTTGAGAATATACGCGCGGATTTTCGGCAATGGTTACCGTACCGGTTAAGCTAAAGCCATTTATACCTGCCGGTAAACAAAAGCCCGAACTGGTAAACAGTCCGATACCCGCACCAAAACCTCCACCAAATGAATTGCCACTTGAAGTGTACCCTACAATGGAGGTATTATCACAATTGGTTATTGAAATACCGTTACCGTTATTGCTGGTACAGGTAACGTTAGTAAATACGCAGTTATCAGACCCGGAAATAGCAATTCCGGAACCACCACAAGCCGTAACTGTAACATTGGTAAGGTTTAAGTTGTGAGAACCGCATGGCGCTAAAATTCCAAAGGTACCTGAACCTGTAACTGTAAGATTTTGGATACTCACATTGGTGGTAACCGGATTTATACCATAAGTTAGCGAAGTTGAGGTTAAGGTAAATCCTTGCCCATCAATAGTTAACGACTTATTTACAGTAACCAAACCTTCGGTGAGATTAGCTGTTAATATTAAAGTATGGCCGGCTAAAGTTGATCCATCACTAATAGCAGCACCTAAAGTACCATAAGTACTTGCAGTATTTACGTTGGTAACCTGCGCCTGCAATTGAGCTGTTATTAGCAAGGCAATAGCTGTGGCTATTAATTTTAGTTTGGCTAAGGAATGGGTAAATTTTTTCATAGGAAATAAATTTTATCGTGGCGTGTTAAGGAGGTTAAACATTGATGTTACTGCTAACTACAACAAAGTGTTGCAGATGAAATAGGCTGAATGAAAGCTTTAAAAACAATAACTTGCGAATCCAGTAAGTATGGGGGGCGGGGTAAATCAAGGCAGGAAGAATGAATACTAAAAGTAAGGGGGTTATTAGGTTTCGGAGTTAAAATTTAAACTACCAGGGTAATAATTCAACTGCCAAAAATATAAAGTTAATTAATACGGCAAAATTTAATTTTGCCGTAAGTCACCTTTCAAACTGTCAGGATAGAATTTTTATTAACAAACTTATTAAGGCAAAAAACGATGTTTATAAATTTAGGAATTAAAATTGCATTTGTGCTTGGCTAAATGATGTCGGTTTCGAGCTATCAACCGGTAACACCAATTTGTAAATGTTGTTGGCAAAATTTTTAAGAAACCAATTATAGAAAATGGCAATTTTAATTTAGTGGCGGTAACAAAAATTGCTTCAGCTTGTGTATAGTATTTGTTGCCCAAAACAACCAGAATGCTTTTACCTAACTGGTTTACAAATCCCATTTCAGTTGCATATTTTATTGCCGTGGTACTTTGGGCTGCAGCAAAGCGCATCATTTCATCTTTGTTGTTTCTAATTAACCAAAAAACCAATCGGCTACAAAACATACAATTTCCATCATAAATAACTATCATACTAAACAAACTTAATGGCTTTAACCGGCATAAGTTTACTGATTAATTTACTGGGTAAGAGCAGAAAAACAAAACAAATAAGTGCTGTGGCTAAATTTAAACACACTAATTGCAACCAATTAAAACTTACAGGCACAGCATCCAGATAATACGTTGCTTTATCCAGTGCAAACCATTTAAAATAATATTGACCAATAGCTAATGCAAATCCAAGAGCATTGCCAATTAAAAGGCCGTAAAACAATAAATAGGCGGCAACAATTAAAAAGATTTTTCGGATGCTTTTATCGGTTGCGCCTAAAGCTTTATACAGACCAATGGTTTTTGTTTGGTCTAAAATTATAATCAGCAATGCCGAAATCATATTAATACAAGCTACTACACACATTAAACCAATTATAATATAAACATTGGTATCAATTAAGTTTAGCCAGCTCACGATTTGCGGATAAGCTTCATCTATAGTTTTTGTATTAAAATCAGCCCCAGAGATATTATATATGTCATTTGTTGTTGTTTCCAGGTTTTTATAATCATCCAACATAATTTCATAACCGCCAATTTCCTGATTTTTCCAATGGTTTAACTGCCTAATTAAGTTTAAATCACAAATCACAAAAGTTTTGTCAACTTCTTCAAAGCCTGTATCATAAATCCCCACAACCTTGCACTTTTTAATACGCTGCATATTGCCATCAATAAAAAAACTAAATACATTTTTGCCTGTGTCGAGCTGAAGTAATTTAGCAACTGTTGATGAGATTATTATATCAGTACTTGCTTGCCCCGGTGTAAAGGCTGGTATTGTGCCTTTTACTATTTGCTGTTTAAGATAATGCCAATGATAATCTGCATCAACCCCTTTAAGCACAATTCCCTGCATTTGGTTTTTTGTTTTCAGTATGCATGCTTTGGTTGCAAAAGGCTGTATAGAGGTTACATGCTCTGTTTTTTGAATGGCAGCAATATTCAGTTTACCTGCATCCATTGGTGCCGACTCAAAAGACTGGTTTGAGGTAAATGTGCTTAACAGTACATGACCACTGAAACCGGTAATTTTATTGGTGATTTGATTTTTAAAACCATCAACAATAACCACTGCCAAAAACATAACAGCAATACCTAAACCCACACTAAGCATAGCCATACGAACCACCGGACTCAGCATCCGTTGCGATTGAAACAATATGCGTTTTGCTGAAGCTAATTCGTAAGCCATGGGTGATTGATTAAGAAATTTTTTTTACCCTTAATCAAATTGATAAAGGTTTATGTTTGCCTGCAATATTACTTGCATCTAATGAGATTTGTTAATTTAATTTTGCTGGTCTGGGTTTTAAATTTCCGTTTAATAGCACAACCAGCTGAAACCATCGAAAACAGGCAGCAAGCCGAAGTAAATATAAAAACCGGAGCAGAAAATACTACTGCCTACTTTCCATTATTACAGCGAAAAAAAGTTGCTGTTGTGGCCAATCAAACTTCTTTGATTAATAAAACACATATAATCGACTCATTGGTAGGTGCCGGTATAAAAGTAAATTGTGTTTTTGCGCCCGAACATGGCTATAGAGGCAACATTGAAGCAGGCGGCACCGTACCACATGAAAAAAGTAAAAACATACAAGTTTACTCCTTGTATGGCGACAAAAAAAAACCTACTGCCGAACAGCTAAAAGACATTGATATTTTGGTTTTTGATATTCAGGATGTTGGCGTTCGGTTTTACACATATATCAGCACATTACAATATGTAATGGAGGCTTGTGCCGATGCAGGCATACAGGTATTAATACTCGACCGGCCTAACCCAAATGGTTTTTATATTGATGGCCCGGTGTTAGATACTGCATTTGCTTCATTTGTTGGCATGCAACCCATACCGGTGGTACACGGCTTAACTATGGGCGAGTATGCTCAAATGCTTGTTGGCGAGAAATGGCTGCGCAGCATACAACCCTGTAATTTAAAAGTTATAAAATGTGCCGGGTATAATCACCAAATGTATTACAGATTACCGGTAAAACCATCGCCTAACCTACCAAACATTAATGCAGTTTACTTATATCCTTCTTTATGTTTTTTTGAGGGTACTAATGTTAGTGTGGGCCGTGGTACAAATAAGCCTTTTCAGGTAATTGGCCTGCCAGACTCTACGTTACGCGGATACACTTTTACACCGGTAAAAATACCGCAGGTTGCCGAAAAACCTTTGTATGAAAATCAAAAATGTTACGGCATGGATTTAACAACAGCAGCCTTTGATGTACAAAAATATAAGCAACTGCATTTAAAATGGCTAATTGGCTTTTACCGTAACAGCAAAACGCAGGCATCATTTTTTAATACATTCTTTGATAAACTTGCCGGCACAGATGTATTGCGAAAACAAATTGAAGCAGGCTTTAGCGAAGCCGATATTCGCATGAGCTGGCAAAAGGATTTGGATAATTATAAACTTATCAGAAACCGTTACCTATTGTATGATGATTTTTAAAATCAATACTTAAATAACGCTGCTGGAATTAGCAAACGTAATGATGCCGGCACTACCTCTACTTCTACAGATTGCGTATGGCCGTATGGCTCGCCATCAATATGAATGGCTACACTGGTACTGATAATGGTTGCTTTGCGAAATCGGATATTTTGTATATACGATTTTGATTGAATTTTACCTTGAAAAAATGCAGGAATTGCTAATATAATTTGCAGGAGTGATGGCTTTTGAATTAAAACCAAATTACCGGTTTCATCACTTAACGATGCTTCGGGCGCTATTACTGCATTATTACCATACTGCGATGCATTGGCAATTGCGATTGAAATTGCTGTTTGTTTATGCGTGTAGCCATCATATTGTATGGTTGCTTCAAAACTTTGATAGGAAAATGCTGTTTTAATTATTGTAACCAAATAGCCCCATAATCCCCTGCTTTTACGTTTCGAAAAATCGGCAGCAACCTGCCCTTCGAAACCTAAGCCACTAATGTTTACGCTTAGCTTTTTGTTTACCCGTAATGTATCAATACACACTATCTTACCATGCAAAAGCAAATTTATATTAGACTGCCAATTAAAAGGCAAACATAAATGACGTGCTAAACCATTGCCCGAACCGATAGGCAAAATACCCATAACCGTATTACTGTTTAATAATCCATTTGCAACTTCGTTAACGGTACCGTCACCACCAACAGCAAAACAAAAATCTACTCCGTTTAATGCAGCATCAGCAGCCAACTCAGTAGCATGTAAAGCGCGTTGCGTAAACAAAACATTGCCCTGGTAACCTTTAGGCAATAGTGTAGTTAGCTGCTCGGAAGTAATAAACTTTTTTTTGCCTGCATTGGGATTAACAATAAACAACACCTGTTTATTCATGATGCATTGGTTTAGGTGTTAATTCATTAAATATCATTGCCTGATGATATTGTTGGATGTATGCTTTTAAAAGTATGAGTGAAGCCGAATCGGGCTGCATGTTATAAGTCATCAAACTATCGGTTTTAAAACGATAGGCAGCCGTAATTTTATCACCATTAAACTGAACTAAATCATTGTTGCAAATAAATTGATAACCACTATTGTTATATGAGGCTGCAAAATGTGTAATGGTGCTGTCAAAAACACTGTTGCCAAACGAAATAAATGGTTTTGAGTAATGCAGATAATGCAATACACTGGGCATAATATCGGCTTGTTGCGTAATTGTATTACTAACTTTTTTAAGCG
The DNA here is from genome assembly GCA_016788165.1 of Bacteroidia bacterium. GTDB lineage: Bacteria > Bacteroidota > Bacteroidia > AKYH767-A > OLB10 > JAEUTH01. The sequence continues at coordinate 161,144 of JAEUTH010000015.1, forward strand.
AATTATCGGGCCGGTAAAACAAAATGGGTACCGCTAACGAACCTATACTGTTCTTGTAATAATTATTTGCGGCAATACTTGTATGGTCGGCAGTTATTACGAATACAGTATTTGCAAACCAGGCTTGTTTCGAAGCCTGATTAAAAAAACGGCTTAATGCATAATCTGCATATCCCACAGCTTCGTGTATGGGTAGCGTTCCCTTGATAAATTTGTTTTTATACTGAGCCGGAATTGTGTAAGGGTGATGTGATGATAATGAAAAAAATGTAGTGTGAAAAGGCGGTTTCATTCCATTCATCTTTTCGATAAAAAACTTATAAAATGGTTCATCAAACACACCCCAGTTGCCATCAAAATCGCTGGTACCGTATGCCTTACGCCCATAATACATATCATATCCGGCAGCGGATGCAAAATTATCGAAACCCATAGTCCCATCGTTACCTCCATGAAAAAATGCCGTGCCATAACCTTGTTGTTTTAAGGTACTTGCCAACGAGTTTATTGTATTTCCATCATATACCGAAGTAATAAACGGTTCGGCCATTAACGCAGGTATGGATGCAACCACGGCAGGCAACCCTTCTACCGAACGTTTTGCATTTGCAAAGCTATATGTAAACGAAAGACCTTGCTTCATTAATGAATCTAAAAATGGCGTATAGCCTATGGCATTGTAACAACCCATATATTCTTTACCAATACTTTCTAAAATAATTACCACTACGTTTAATGGTTTAAACATTGAATCACCATAATTTTTAAGTGGATTAAAAATATTTTGTGCATCTGCTGCATGGAAGTAATTAAGTGGTTCTAATCCTTCTTTGTTAAACGTTTTTATAATCGTAAAAGTTGTATTTAATACCAATGGCGCATGTAAAGGTTGCACAAAATCGCTGGCCGTAATTATGCGTAAAGGTTTTAGCTGATACCCGCCTCTGAAACCTAAAACAGCTAAACCAATAAATGGTATCAGTAAAAGATGCCAGGCCGCATTGCCTTTTATTCCATCGCCTTTTGAAAGAGGTGCGGTAATTTTCGCATACCTATAATACACAACCAAAATTAGTACAGCCGATAACATGGGTACATACCAAAAATCGTATGCCATACTGAGTATATTATTTTTGGCATCATCGCCCATTGCAATTATTTGAAAAACATCGGCACCACTGCGTTTTAAGCTAAATTTAAAATAAGCAAAATCAATACAGTTAACAAGTATTGCCAAGCCATTAATGAGTATAAAAATTACTTTAAGTAACTGCTGATAATGTTTGTGGTAAAAAAAATTAAAAGGAAGTAAATACAACACTAAAAATGGCAGTAGCGTAATAGAAATTGCCACTGCATCAAACCGCAAACCAAACCATAAAAAGTTGAATCCTGCACCATCAAAATAATCAGCATTAAAGACATAGAAGCCCAACCTAAGCAATGTATAAATTACAAAGAGCAGCAATATCAATTTTATTGCAACCAAATATTTTTTGAATACCAACGACACTACAAACAAATATTTACAATGTGATTTTAAGGCCGCGAAACTCTAAAAAAAGCAATTACTTCTTCTATATTTGCGCGCCTTTTTAAGCTTTTGATTAAAACAAAAATTTAAAAACGTTAACTGTCTTACACTTAAACAATATTATGAACATAACATTTCCTGATGGCAACATTCGTACGTATGCTGCGGGTACAACAGCAATGGCTATTGCCAAATCTATTTCCGAAGGTTTAGCCCGCAATGTATTAGCTGCAAAAGTAAACGGCCGGGTACAAGATGCACAATTGCCTATTAACGATGATGCAGCCCTCGAATTATTAACCTGGGATACTGCCGAAGGCAAAGCTACCTTTTGGCATTCGTCAGCACATTTAATGGCCGAGGCCATTGAATTTTATTATCCTAACACCAAGTTTGGAATTGGCCCTGCTATCGAAACCGGCTTTTACTACGATGTAGATATGGGCGACACGCCTTTTACCCCGGATGATTTTAAAAAGATTGAGGATAAAATGCTTGAGTTGGCCAAACAGGCTAATAATTACCAACGACAAGCAGTAAGTAAAGCCGATGCCATTGCCTATTTTACACAAAAAAACGACCCCTATAAATTAGATCTTATAAAGGATTTGGCCGATGGCAGCATAACTTTTTATACGCAAGGTAACTTTACCGATTTATGCCGTGGCCCGCACATTTCCGATACATCACCCATAAAAGCTGTAAAGCTTATGAGTATTGCAGGCGCTTATTGGCGTGGCGATGAAAAAAGTAAACAGCTTACACGCATTTATGCCGTAACTTTTACCAAACAAAAAGAACTTACCGAATATTTAGCTGTATTGGAGGAAGCCAAAAAACGCGATCACAGAAAATTGGGTAAAGAATTAGAACTGTTTGCCTTTAGCGAAAAGGTAGGTATGGGTTTGCCCTTGTGGCTACCAAAAGGAGCTGCTTTGCGCGAGCGTTTGCGCAACTTTTTAGAAAAAGCACAAATGAAAGCCGGCTACACGCCTGTATTTACGCCACATATTGGTAATAAGGAACTGTACATTACTTCGGGCCATTATGAAAAATATGGTGCCGACTCTTTTAAACCCATTAAAACACCGGCCGAAGGCGAAGAGTTTTTCTTAAAGCCCATGAATTGCCCGCATCACTGCGAAATTTATAAATCAAAACCACGCAGCTATAAAGATTTACCCGTACGATTAAGTGAATTTGGCACCGTATATCGTTACGAACAAAGTGGCGAATTACATGGCCTTACACGTGTACGCGGTTTTACGCAAGATGATGCACATTTATTTTGCCGCCCCGATCAGGTAAAGGAGGAGTTTTGTAAAGTGATTGATTTAGTGCTTTATGTTTTTAATGCTTTAGGTTTTACCGACTACAAAGCGCAAATTTCATTACGTGATAAAGACGACCGACAAAAATATATTGGTAGCGATGAAAATTGGGAAAAAGCTGAAAATGCAATTATCGAAGCTGCTGCCGAACGCGGCTTAAATACCTTTATCGAATATGGTGAAGCCGCATTTTATGGTCCCAAATTGGATTTTATGGTTAAAGATGCTTTAAAACGAAGCTGGCAATTGGGTACGATACAAGTAGATTATAACCTGCCCGAACGTTTTCAGTTAGAATATACCGGCAGCGACAACCAAAAACACCGACCGGTAATGATACACCGCGCACCCTTCGGTTCATTAGAACGGTTTATTGCTGTATTGATTGAACATTGTGGTGGGAACTTTCCTTTGTGGCTGGCACCTGATCAAATAACCATACTACCCATTAGCGAAAAGTATAATGCGTATGGAAATAAAGTTTTGGAAACTCTGCAGAATTACGATATTCGCGGACTTTTTGACGACCGTGATGAAAAGATAGGTAAGAAAATACGCGATGCTGAAATTAAAAAGACCCCTTTCATGCTGATTATTGGCGAGAAAGAACAGGCCGAAAACAAAGTATCATTACGTAAACATGGCGCAGGCGATTTAGGAACATTTACCATAGATGAAACCATTGCCTTTCTGCAAAGTGAAATTGCCAAAGACTTAAATCAAAGCGTTAAAAACCAATAGTATTATTTAAAACAAAGGAGGAAATATAGCAACTAATAAACCCGGAGGTTACAAACCACCATTTAAGCCCTTTAATAAACCGGGTGGCAGCATGCCACCACGCAGGCCCAATCCGAACTACCAACGTGGCGGCCCCCGTAAGCAAAACGAGCACAATATAAATACCGATATTGAAGCACCGGAAGTACGCTTGGTAGGCGAAAATGTTGAAGTGGGTGTTTACAGTTTAGATAAAGCGCGCCAAATTGCCGAAGGTTTGGGATTGGATTTAGTAGAAATTTCGCCTAATGCCGAACCACCGGTTTGCCGCATTGTTGATTATCAGAAATTTTTATACGATAAAAAACGTAAGGAACGCGAAGCCAAACAAAACTCACACAAACAATTAGTTAAAGAAATAAGGTTTGGACCCAATACCGATGAGCATGATTTTCAATTTAAACTAAAACATGCCAAAACATTTTTAGAAGAAGGAGATAAGGTTAAAGCTTATGTGCATTTTAAAGGCCGTAGCATTGCTTATAAAGAAAGAGGCGAAATAATACTGCTCAAATTTGCACAAGAATTAGCCGAATATGGCAAGGTGGAGTTGCTGCCTAAATTAGAAGGAAACCGCATGTTTCTGAACATGGCACCCTTACCAAAAAATTTAAAAAAATAATAAGTACAGTTAATATATAAACATTTAAAAAAGTAACACAATGCCAAAAATGAAAACCCATAGCAGTGCTAAAAAGCGTTTTAAGCTCACTGGTACCGGTAAAGTAAAAAGAAAGCATGCATTTAAAAGTCACATCTTAACCAAGAAGACTACAAAGCAGAAACGCAATTTAACCCATAGTGGCTTAGTGCACGATACAGATATGGATCGTGTGAGTCGTATGTTAGTGATGTAAAAAACATCAGGTTAGTAAATTTATTTAAAACCCAACAAAGAGCTAAAAGATTCCTTAAAAAGAGCGCTCCAGTTAAAAACAAAAATTAAAAAATATGCCACGTTCAGTAAATGCCGTTGCCAGCAGGGCACGCAGAAAAAAAACATTAAAATTATCGAAAGGATACTTCGGTTCGCGCGGTAACGTGTGGACAGTAGCCAAAAACACCGTAGAAAAAGGTTTGCAATATGCATACCGCGATCGCAAAACCAAAAAACGCAATTTCCGCGCACTTTGGATTGTACGTATAAATGCCGCTGCACGCGAGCACGGCATGAGCTACAGTCAGTTTATGGGCAAACTTAATCAATCAGATGTTAACCTTAACCGTAAGGTTTTAGCCGATTTAGCTATGAATAACCCCACTGCATTCGAAGCTGTAATAGCATCTGTAAAATAATAAAACAAAAACTGTACTTAGAAAAAGCCCTGCATTAAGCGGGGCTTTTTTTTTTGCCTTTTTCGATGTGTTGCAATTTTAAAATGATGGTTAAAGTGTGTAGCCCATTCTTAAATCAAATAAGCAAATGCATTGAAACCATTTGCTATATTTGAAATGTTTTATTTTAACCTATGCTACACGCTACACGCTAAGCCTATGCGTAGCTGTAAATTACAAAAGCCATTACTATTGTAAACTTCGTTATGGCGATGTAAGTTAAACGATAATTTATCCTTTAATCTTTAACTTATAATCCATAATAAAATGAAAAAAATAATACAGCAGTGTAAGCAATCATTTAAGCAACAAGGCCAGCAAACGCAGGTGTATAAACTTATAAAAACCCAATAAAATGAAACAATTAATAATATTAATGTTATGCCTGCCTTTTGCATTAAGCGGTCAAGGCATTGTTACCGATTGGCAAAAAAGTGTAGGAGACTATGCCGGTGACTCTCCCGGTATTTGGGGCAGCCATTTTATTTGTCATGGGCCTAATAAGTCATGGCTTTTGGGATGTGCCAGTAGAAGCCAAATAGGTGGCGATAAAAGCCAAGCTCCTTGTAATGACCAAGGCATTGACAGCGATTTTTGGCAAATAAAATTCGACTCTACAGGCCAAAAAGTTTGGGATTATAAATATGACAGCTTGGATTATGACGAGGGTAATTGCATTATTGCAACCCATGATGGCGGCTATTTATTAGCCGGCCGCTCCTTTGGCGAAGACTGCGATAAAACACAAAGTGCACATCTGATAGATTACTGAATAGTTAAAACCGATAGCAATGGCCTGTTTATGTGGAATAAGCGATTTGGCGGCCACGATGGTGATGCCGGATTTAGGGTATTGCAAAGTGCCGATGGCGGTTTTTACTTTTTAGGTATTTCACAAAGTGGTATAGGCCAGCAAGTAACCGATACCAACCATGGTGGCTTTTACGAAGCCTGGTTAGTACGTACCGATGTTAATGGTAATAAATTATGGGATGTGATGTTGGGCAGCTACGATGATGAAATTTTATATAATGCCGTTACCTTGGCCGATAACAGTATTGTATTGGTAGGTAGCACCAATGCCTATGTACCCAATGGTACGGTTAGCCAACCCAACTTAGGGCCTTTTACTACCTTCGATGTTTGGATTGTAAAAGTGGATGTTACCGGACAAGTGCTATGGGACAGGCGCTATGGTGGCATGGGCGATGATGGTGCTAATGGCATTTGTTTGGCGCCCGATAACGGTTTTTACGTGGTTGGTACAGTTCATAGAGACAGTAAACTGCCTGATGTTACCGATACAACAGATAAAGGCTTTGCTGCGGTTTGGCTGCTTAAATTAAATAGTTTGGGCTATAAAGAATGGGATAAAAAATATGGAGGCGACACACTAAGTGGTGCGTTAGATGTATTATATTCGGTTACAACCAATACGCTGGTAATTTGTGCAATAAGTATGTCGTCTGACACCTTGGATAAAACGGAACCTAATTATGGCAATTACGATTTTTGGATTGTATGTACCGATACACTGGGCAATAAATTATGGGATAAAACTTATGGCGGTTACAATCAGTTTACTGATGAGTACAACCCGTCAATGTTAGATATGGGTAACCACCATTACATTGTAGCAGGCGCATCGTCAACACCCATTAGCGGCAATAAAACCGTTGCCATACACGATAGTGTAGGCAATGCCACGCCCAATTACCCCGATATTTGGGTTATTGGTTTTCATTACGATAGTACGGCCACAGCCTTGCAGCAGCAACAACTTATGCCCTTACAACTGTACCCCAACCCTGCATTGGCTTATTTGCAAATAGGTTTGCCTTTTGAT
>JAEUTH010000016.1 GCA_016788165.1 Bacteroidia bacterium
ACCTTTGGGTTTAAACACAACCTTACATCAAAACATTTCATGCAATGGGGGTAATAATGGTGCAATTACTACTACAGGCAGTGGTGGCAAAACACCTTACACGTATTTGTGGAATAATGGAACAACCATTAAAAGTCGTACAGGTTTAGCGGCCAGCAATTACACACTTACCGTTACGGATAATAAAGGATGTGTTTATACACAAACGTTTAATATCACGCAACCGGCTGTGTTAAGTATAAGTACCTCAAAAACAAATGTTAGTGTTAATGGCGGTAATGATGGCAGTGCAACCGCTACAGTTACGGGAGGTACTTCGCCATACAGCTATAGTTGGAACACCAGCCCAGTTAAAACAACAAGCAATGCCACGGGGCTTGTGGCTGGTACCTATACAGTTACTGTAACAGATGCCAATAGTTGTACTGCCACCAAATCAGTAACAATAACACAGCCGGGAGCGCGCTTGATGGATTCAGATAATTTAAGTTTCAACTTACATGTTTACCCAAATCCAACTTCAGATGTTTTGAATATTGCATTCGACCATATTATTGATGGAGAAGTTGCCGTACGTATCTATACGCAATACGGAGCCATAGTTTATACAAGCAACCGTATTGTTGAAGATGCATTACAACTGGATTTAAAACATTTGGCAAAAGGTGTTTATTATGTAAATGTGGAGTGCTTAGGTTTGCGATTTAACAAACGCATTGTATTACATTAGAAGTTAAATTATGTTTGAAGGCGTTATATCGTAAGGATGTAACGCCTTTTTTTTGATAAAAAGATTATGACAACTGAAATGCCTTTGGCCGAAAGAATGCGCCCAACTTCATTACTTGATTATGTAGGGCAACAACATTTGGTAGCACCCGGATGCGTATTACATCAAATGCTTACAAATAAAAATTTAAGTTCATTAATATTTTGGGGGCCTCCCGGTGTAGGCAAAACATCGTTAGCAAAAATAATTGCCCAACAAATGGCAATGCCCTTTTATGGCTTAAGTGCAATTGCTGCAGGTGTACGCGAAGTGCGCGAAATTATTCAGCAAACAAATCAGGCAGGCAAAGTCATTTTATTTATTGACGAAATACATCGTTTTAATAAAGCACAACAAGATGCATTATTAGGTGCGGTTGAACAAGGGCAGATTATATTAATTGGTGCAACAACTGAAAACCCATCGTTCGAAGTAATAAATGCATTGCTCTCACGCTGCCAGGTTTATGTATTAAAACCGTTAACTGATAATGATTTAATTCAACTGTTGCAAAAAACAATTGCAACTGATATTTTATTTAAAACCCAACAGGTTACTTTCGAATCGTATGAATCAATTTTAAAATATGCAGGTGGTGATGCCCGAAAATTATTGAATGTGCTTGAAATGGTAACACAGTTTCAGAGTGGTACTAATGTAATCATCAATAATGCTTTGGTCGAAAAGGTAGTTCAACAAAATATTGCCGCTTATGATAAGGGTGGTGAATTACATTACGATATCATTTCGGCATTTATTAAAAGTATGCGTGGCAGCGACCCTAATGCTGCACTTTACTATTTGGCACGTATGTTACAAAGTGGCGAAGATCCCAAATTTATAGCGCGAAGAATGTTGATTTTTAGCAGTGAAGATATTGGCAATGCAAATCCCAATGCTTTGCTTATTGCAACAGCTTGTTTTCAATCGGTTCAGTTTATTGGCTATCCTGAATGCGATTTGATTTTATCGCAGGCAGTAATCTATTTAAGCACATCTGTTAAAAGCAATGCCAGCTATTTGGCCATTCGTGAGGCTCAACAAACCGTTACAGAAACCGGCAACTTAAATGTTCCGCTACACTTGCGTAATGCACCAACTAAACTTATGAAACATTTAGATTATGGTAAAAATTATAAATACCCACACGATTTTGAAAATAGTTTTGTAAGAGAAGATTACTTGCCCGAAAGCATCTCGAATAAAATATTTTATAATCCGGCAAACAATGCACGCGAAAATGAAATCCGAAAAAATTTAAAAAACTGGTGGCCCGATAAATATTAAAACTACTTTAGTTTATTGAACCACAAACTTGCCCTTTACCAAATTACCACTAGCATTGCTAATCAAATATGTATATATACCGGGTGGCAAGTGCTTTTTACTTATGTCTATTTCCTTTCCTTTTGATAGATTATGGGTAGCAACTTCATTACCAATAACATCATATATTGTAACAGTTACCTGTTTACCATTACCAAACTCATCAGATAAACGCAGGTATGACACATCGGTAACCGGATTGGGGTACAACCAAACCTGATTTGTAGTAACCGTATTTGCTATTGTGGCCGGAACATCTATATTAATATTGTCGATATAAATATCATTACCGCTACCATTATAATTTACAAACCTAAATTGTACTTGCTGTTGCGCCAACCATCCCAAACTTACACTTTCGTTACGCCATTGCCACGGTGCCGGTACAAAAGCCTGACTGATTGAGAATGAATTTGTAGTGCGCAATGTAGTACCTCCTTTACTGTAAATTCGTATCCAGGTTAAACCACAATCGAGCGATGCTTCGACCCATAAACTATCGTTTGAAACCGGAGTTCGTTTTGCATAAGCCACGTCAAATTTTAATAAAGGATTAACCAGGTTGCTTAAATCAAATTGAGGCGTTTTTAAGTAATCAACTACACCACTATACGATGTATTAAAATTTACTGCTTTAAATGATTTTAAACTGGAGCCATAGGCTCCAATACCGGCAAAATCCCAGGTTAGCTCAACATTATCTACATTATCAACATGCCAGCCTTGTGGTAATATACTTTCAAATCCTTCGACAAACGGTGCTGCTTGAAATTGTGTTTCGACCTTAGTTGTAAATTTTTTTGTAATGCTATCTGTACCAACTATATTACTCACAGTTAACGCAGCGTCATATAAGCCCGCATTGGGGTAATAAACCGTTACTTGTTTTGAATTGGCTGTTGCCGGATTTCCGCCCGGGAAAAACCACGTACGTGATGTAGGTGCTTCTGTGCTTATATCAGTATAGGTAACTGTTTGACCTTCACAAATCAACACTTTATTCTGAATAAATGCCGCTGCCGGTTTGCTTTGTTGATACATGCTGCTTTCCCAAATACCACGACCATAAGTGGCAGCTCGTATTTTATTGGTAGCATAATTAAACTCAAACTCGCGAACAATTGTATTTGGCAAACCATTATCAAACAATTGCCAGTTTCCTAAAATATTATTGGTGTAAAACACGCCACTTTCCGACCCCACATAAACACCTTGCGAAGATGTAGTATCTTCAATAATGGTGTTAAATGGTATATTGGGCAGGTTACCACTTATATTGGTCCAGGTTAAGCCCCCGTTAGTGCTTTTAAACACTTTAGCTCCGGCAGTAAAGCCACCAATAGTAGCATATACGATGTTAGGGTCAATATCCGATACAGCAATATAACTTTTAGTACCTGCTAATCCATTGGTAACATCTGTTACACTACCATTGTTCAAATCAATTTTAAAAACATTTTGGCCGTTTGTAGCATACATCACACTTTGATTTGATTCGCAAATATCCATGTACTTTAATACTCCCAACCCCGTATTGGTAATGTTGCTAAAGGTATTTCCATTATTAGTACTTCGCCATATATCTTCATAACCTACAAAAAGATGCCCAATGTTGTTTAATAAAAATGGGGTATCCCAATCGCTGCTGCCTGAAATACCACCCGAAATATAATTACTGGTTGCGCCTTTATCCATACTACGGTAAATGCCACCATATTGTGCTTCGCCATAAATTATATTGTTGTTTAGCGGATTAATTGCTTGTTCAAATCCATCGGCACCCAACCACTGCTCACTGTTTCCATTTATTATACTAATGCTTCCATTATCCTGCGCGCCTGCTAAAATAAAATTTGGGTCTGTAGCCGATGTTGCCAAGCGGTAAAACTGCGACACTTGCAAGCCTTGGCTTAAATCGAGCCATGTAAGTGCACTCTGATCCCATTTAAATAAACCACCATCGGTACCTGCATAAAGATTACCATTAATGTAATCTAAAAAATGAATATCGGCATGTACATAACTTTGTGAATTTATAACCCAGTGCGCATTAATGTTAAAAGAGTTACCGCCATCAAAACTTTCCCATACGTTTACGCCCCCTGTTATTATGTGTGCTGCATTTAATGGGTCGGCAGCAATGGTTAATGTGTACCAACTTTGACCACCGTTATCAGTACCATCCATATCCCATCCCATAACATTGGGTGTATTGGTAATAAAATTAAAAGTGTTTCCGGCATCAGTACTAAGCCATAGCCCTAAAAACCCACTGTTAGATGCTGCTCCGGCAATTAAATACACATAATTGTTATTTGCAGGTGTTACGGCAATTGCAAAACGGTTTGCTGCCAATGGAGCCGGTAAGCCATTAGTAACTATCGAAAAACTTACACCATTGTTTGTTGATTTATAAAAACTTGAAGCACCAACTGCATACATTTCATTGCTGTTGCCGGGCTTAAATTCCATATCAAAAATGTTTCCGCCTTGCACCAAAGTAAAAGATGCCGCAGCATCGTTACTTCGGAAAATACCATTGTTTGTACAAACAAAAATGATGTTTCTATCTGTTGGGTCAATTAGCACTTTATGCCCAAGTCTTGCATTGATGGTATTCCAATTCAAACCGGTAACATTCCAGGTGGCACCGCCATCCATACTTTTTAATAAGCCTAAACTATAAGTATCACCGGCATCGCCATCGCCCGATAAGGCATAAACAATATTTGTATCAACATAATCAATGGCTATGCTGTTAAAACCTATTGCAGGTAAATGATCGGTAGTGGTAGTAAAATTATTACCGCCTGTGTTTGATTTCCATAAACCTCCGGCTGGTGCGCCTGCATAAATTACATTGCTATTAAGCGGGTTTACAGCAACACCATTAATGCGGCCGATGCCCGGGCTCCAACCATTGCCCGGTGCTACTACAAAAGGTCCTACAGGCGACCAATTTCCACTGCTTTGTATATTGTTTCCATTATTTTTTCGCCAGGCATTCATCTCATTATAAACTACATCGGGTCTGGGAAATGAACCATCGGAATAAACGCGTGTTTTCCAAAACTCTTCCCATCGTTTGTATATTTTATAACCTGCTTCGCCTTCATGTTCATCAGGTTTATTGGTTTGAAACAGCTGTTGCATATTTTTTTGTCCTGCTTTTGAATCAAGATTGAAGAATTGATTTGCTTTCCGTTGCACATCATAAAAATTACGATTTGGTTTTAGCATTTCATTACGCCAATCTTGTGATTTTACACAAGTGGTTAACCAAATAAAACATAACAGGAGGATTGATTTTTTCATCTTTAAATAACTTATTAGTTACTGCAAAATAAACATTATGCAGCGTAATTTCTATAGTCAATATATCTATCACTGCCCGACCTGTTTTGTAATACAACTTACTTAAATTTTGAATGAAGTAGGCAATTACATTTAATTGTATTGGCTACTTTGCACAACGTTTGATTAAAGCAATAACCAAATATTATAAAATGAAAAAGCTATTGGCTTTACTAATTTTCCCGGCTTACCTGCATGCACAATCTGATACATTAAAAACTTATGCAACAGTTGTTGATGGCGATACCTTGCCCATGGTTTACATGCAAACAGTTAATGTAGTTGGTGCGCTTAGCCCGCAAGCTGCGGCACAACTTAAAGCTTATTACATATTAAGGCGCGATGTATTGCGCACTTATCCGTATGCAAAGTTTGCTGCTCAAAAAGTTAGGGAGTTAAATACTGAAGCGAGTCAATTAAAAAACAATCGCGCACGTAAAAAATTTTACAAGTCGAAAGAAGATGAATTAGCCAAGCTTTTTGAAGATGATTTACGAAAGCTAAGCGTTAACCAAGGACGCATTTTAATGAAATTGATTGAGCGCGAAACCGGCAATACAACTTATGCCTTAGTTAAAGAAATGCGTGGCGGTTTTAAAGCTACACTTTGGCAAGGTATGGCACGACTTATTGGCGATAACATGCGCGAAACTTATGATGCAGGTGGTAAAGATGCTGCTATTGAAGCCATTGTTCAGCAAATTGAGAACGGAACCTTACCTATACCTGCAGCCTATCAAAACAATAAATTAAAGTAACCTTTTACGGTGCAGCGTTAACCCTAAAAGAGCGCAACCATTTCAATAGCAGTTACGGCAGCCTCAACGCCTTTATTGCCATGTTTGCCTCCTGCCCTATCTATTGCCTGCTGTTGTGTATTAGGTGTTAAAACGCCAAAAACAAATGGCTTATGATATTGTATGCATAATTGTGTGAGTCCATTAGCCACAGCCTGGCATATAAAATCAAAATGGCGCGTTTCGCCTTGTATAACGCAACCCAAACATATTACGGCATCAACTTTATGGTTAATTGCCATAATACGCGCACCACTTGTTAATTCAAAACTACCGGGCACTTCAATGGTATATATCTGCCCGGCTTCAACACCTGCTTCAATTAATGTATCATAACATGCCTGATACAGTGCCGTTGTAATTTCTGTGTTCCATTTTGCTTTAACTATACCAAATGCGCGATGACTTACATCGGGTAGTTGCTCTTTTTGGTATTGCGATAAGTTTTTTAATGATGATGACATAAATATTTATTAAAAAAAAACAGCAGTACTATCATACTGCTGTTTATTTAACTTTTGCTTTTCGAAATTATTTAATCATTGCCTGTGCGCGTGCTATGTACTTTCCAATTTCGCGTCCTTCGGTGCTGGCACTGTAGTCTGATTGAATTTTTTTATACATATCTAAAGCTTCGCTCCACTTGCCTTGCAGTTCGTATGTGAATGCGGACTTACGCATAAATAACGGTGCCGTAAATTCATTGTTATCGTAGCCCACAGCTTTTTTATAGTAGGTTAATGCTTCGTCATTATTTCCTAATTCCATGTAAGCATCGCCCATTAAGCCTAAAGCCATAGCACCGGTAATATCATCCTCGGCATCATACTTTTTTAAAGCATCAATTGCATTTTGAAACTGACCCTTTTTCATATACAAAACACCCAAGTAATAATTGGCCAAATTGCCTGTGTTTGATGAACTGTATTGGTCGGCTATCTGCTTAAACCCTTTTTCTTTGCCTTTGCCATTAATCGCTAAATCAATTGAATCCATTTTAAAATATTGCTGTGCAGCAAAAATTTCTTTTTGAGCGCTTTCTTCAGCAGGTTTCACCCAAAAATTTGAATACGCAAAATATCCAACCAATACAGCAATAGCAGCACCGGCAATAATTAATAAACTTTTGCGATTTTCCTGAACATAATCTTCAACCTTATGAACGGTTTCATCAATGTTAATTGTCTCTTCTTTCTTTTCGGCCATTTTTATAACTATTTTTTTTTAAGGTGCGCAAAAGTAAAATTAATTACCATATACACTACAATTTAAATTAAGCCTGTAATTACTTGGTTTTATGGTAGTTGACAGCTAAATTTTTAAAAATATCATCTTAAACTGTATTGAAACACTAAAATTGAAGCACCTTTGTTCCGTTTCCACACAATCCTGCATTATAAAAACAACCAGTACCCTATTGATAAAATTTCATGTTGTATTTGGCGCATTTAAGCTTGCTTCATTTTAAAAATTATGACCACCTTCAGATTAACCTTCATAGTGGCGTTAATGTTTTTACCGGGCCTAACGGATTAGGCAAAACCAATTTAATGGATGCAATTCATTACCTATGTATGTGTAAAAGCTTTTTAAGTACTGACAGTGCCAATATTAAAAGGGGTGCTCCGGCAGCAATGATACAAGGCAACTTTCTTCAGGACGAAACTGCTTTTGAAGTGTTGTGTACTTTACGTAAAGATCAAAAAAAAGTAGTTAAGCTTAATAGTGAGGAATATACTAAGTTGGCAGATCATGTAGGGCGTTTCCCGATTGTGATTATTGCACCGCAAGATCAAATGCTTATTTACGAAGGCAGTGATGTAAGAAGACGTTTTATTGATAGTTTACTATCGCAAACCGACAGAGTTTACCTTGAAAAATTAATGCTATATAATAGAATATTGCAACAACGTAATGCATTATTAAAAACCGGACAAACTGCTTACGAACTGTATGAGTTTTATGACAAGCAATTGGTTGATGCTGGCCAACATATATACGATAAACGCAAGTCGTTTTTTTTGATGTTCAAACCCCTGTTTTTACAGCACTTTCTATCTATTACTCAAACCGTAGAATCGGCAGATATACAATATCAAACGCAATTAGATTCCAATGATATGAAAACATTACTTGCGCAAAATTTTGAACGCGATTTACGAAGCGCATTCACAAATGCCGGCATACATAAAGATGATATTTTATTTACGATAAACGAATTTCCGGTTAAGCGGTTTGCATCGCAAGGGCAACAAAAATCAATTACCATAGCTTTAAAGTTAGCACAGTTTACTTACATAAGTTCGCATAATAAACCCTTATTGATTTTAGACGATATTTATGATAAATTAGACGAACACCGGCTTACACACTTAATGCAATTGATGCAAAATAATAGTTTTGGACAAGTTTTTATTACCGACACACATCCCAATAGAGTTGCAAACATTTTTAATAAGTATAACACACCCATCCAAAGTTTTGCAATTGACAAATTAAAATCCTGAACGATGCGAAATAACAATGAACATAGTTTAAAAGACTTGATAGCAGTAATGCTTAAACAACAAAGACTTAAAAACAAATTAAACGAAGTACGCTTAATCGAAAGTTGGGAAAAAGTAATGGGACCTACTATTGCACAACGCACATTAGAAATTACTTTAAAAAACGAAACACTTTATTTAAAAATAGCCTCTGCACCAC
This sequence comes from Bacteroidia bacterium, assembly GCA_016788165.1. Classification (GTDB taxonomy): domain Bacteria; phylum Bacteroidota; class Bacteroidia; order AKYH767-A; family OLB10; genus JAEUTH01. Next base: position 8,953 of record JAEUTH010000016.1, read on the forward strand.
TTAAACAAGAATTACGTTACAACTTAGCCCGCATTGTTGAACTGCTTAACGAATCGTTAGGCGAAGCGGTTATTAAAGAAGTTGTGATTCAATAATTTTTCGACTCTTAAAACAGCAAAACAGTGGAAAAAATTATTGAAGTAAATAATTTACAAAAAAGCTTCGGTTCATTTCAGGCAGTTACAAACATAAACATGCAAGTGTTTGCTGGCGATTGTTATGGATTTTTAGGGCCTAATGGCGCAGGCAAATCAACCACAATTCGCATGCTTACAGGTTTAATAAAACCTTCTGCCGGCACTGTTAGCGTTTTTGGATTACCGCTTCATCATCATAAAACAAACATACTAAGTAAAGTTGGGGCCATAGTTGAAAAGCCCGATTTTTACAACTACCTGTCAGCTGAAAAAAACTTAGTTCTCTTTGCCAGAATATGTGGTTGTAATGTACCTCAAAAACGCATTGATGAACTTTTTGACGTGGTAGGCTTAAATGGCCGCCAAAAAGATTTGGTAAAATCCTATTCACATGGCATGAAACAAAGATTAGGCATTGCACAGGTTTTACTTAATAATCCGCAATTGATAATACTTGACGAACCAACAACAGGTCTTGATCCGCAAGGCATAATTGACATCAGAAATTTGATTAATTATTTAAGGCAACAAGGCAAAACCATTTTACTTTCGTCACATATATTAAGCGAAATTGAATTAATCAGCAACCGGATGATTATAATCAATAAAGGCCAAACCGTTATTGAAGGAAGTGTAACAGAATTATTATCAGAAAAAGCTTTGCATGTTACCATTGATGTTAATAAACCCGAAATGGCTATGCAATTATTACAACAAAGCAAATTTGCTTTGGCACAAATTGAAATTGATGGCACAGCACTTAAGCTAAACATACCTAAAGACGATATAGCACAGGTAAATAAATTACTGGCACAAGCAAACTTGGATGTTTTTGAAATAAGTTTTAAACGCCCGTTGGAAAGTTATTTTTTAAAACTGACACATAACAACAAATAAAAATCCGAAAATGTTTTTGAATTTATTATTGGTTGAGATTTATAAAATATGCATGAAACCGCGTAGCTATATCGGGTTTATAGCAATTGGTGCAATTGCTATGCTCATTCACATTGCTATGTGGCTTGATGGGCGTGCTTACATAAGCATGGTAACCCAATCGCTCGAGCAATCATTTAATATTGAAGGAAACATATTAAATGGCAATTTGGTTTGTTTTATTATTTTACAAATGCTAATTATTCATGTACCCCTGTTGGTTGCTATGGTTACAGGTGATTTAATGAGTGGCGAAGCTGCATCGGGCTCGCTAAGATTATTGGCTACCAAACCCATTACCCGCAGTCAGATTGTGTGTAGCAAGTTCATAGCAGGTTTGGCTTACACATTAATACTTTTATTGTTTTTAGCAATAGTTAGCTGGGGTGCAGCTTATTTTATTTTTGGCTCCGGTGATTTAGTTGTGCTTCGTTCTGATAGTTTGGTGATACTACAAGCCGATGATATAAATTGGCGCTTTGTTGCCGCTTTTATGCTGGCCTACCTATCGCTTATGCTTATAACATCGCTTTCATTTATGCTTAGTTGTTTCAGCAATAATTCAATTGGACCCATTATTACCACCATGGCAATAATGATTTTATTTACGATTATTTGCTCACTCGAAATTCAATTGTTCGATAGTATTAAACCCTGGCTGTTTACTACACACATGGCTAGCTGGCGTTTGTTTTTTGACAACCCGATAGAATGGCCCAAAATTTTAAATTCAATTTATATATTGGTAATACATGTAGTGTTGTTTTTTGGTATCAGTCTGTATCACTTTAACCGTAAAGATATTTTAGTTTAAAGTATGAAAACTATCTGGCTACTTTTTTTTAACTGCCTTGCAGTAATAACCTTTGCCCAAAACAGTGCTTTTGATTTGATAAAAGATGTAAACCAAAAGTTTAAATCGGTTAATAGTTATATAGCTCAGGTACAGATTAAAACCGATGTGTCATTTATTAAAATGTTGCCGGTACAAGCCACCATTTACTTTAAGCAACCTGATAAATTACATTTAGAAAGTAAGGGCATAGCCATGTTGCCAAAACAAAGTCCACAGTTTTTCTTACACAACATCAACCAGAACGATTACCTGTGCATTGAGATTGATAAACAAATAATTGATGGTTATAATTGTAAAGGCATTAAAGTAATTCCACTAAATGAAGGTTCGGATTTGGTATTGGCTACTTTATTTATTGACCCGCTAAATTTGGTACTACGTAAAGCACAAATAACCAGCCGTAGCAACGGCACCATACTAATGCTTTTTAAATATGATAAATATTTAAAACAACAATTACCTGATGCAGTTACATTTGAATTGGATGTAGCTAAATTTAAAATTCCGAAAGTAGTGGCTGCCGATCTTGAAAACACAAAAACAAATACGGACAATATAAAAAACAAACGTGGAACGGTAACTATTAACTACAAAAGCTATCAATTAAATGTACCAATAAGTGATACTTTTTTTGAGAAAGTAAACCATAAAAAATAATCGCAAACCATAGTCAGCTAACGTATTATCTTTAGTTATAAATCTCATTTGCAAAAAAAAAGGCCATGTAAAACTTACATGGCCTTTTAATATGGATTAAACTAAATTATTGTTTCACAAAAAGTTTCGTCATACTGGTTTCAGTACCAACTACCACTATGTGATATACGCCATTATTTAAATCTGAAATATTTAATAAAGTACTTGTACCATTAAATGATAGCTGTTTTACCAAACTACCTGTTACGTTGTAAACTTTAACTTGATAGGTATCTTCATCATCAACATTTAAATTTAAAGTAGTTGTTGCAGGATTTGGCAATAAAGTAAGACTGCTTGCATTTTCGTTCGAATTAGCCAAACGTGGTGTAGCTGTCATATTTAAAATATAGTCTTCAACTTCGCCATAGGTAAATGTACCACAAGTGGGAGGTGCTGCATTGTATTGCATACTTACGCGCACTCTGGTAGGGCCTACCAATGCAGTTACAGGTATTGTTATCGACCCGATAAAACTATTGGTTGTACCGGTGCCGGCATAAGCTGTTTCACCCAAATCATCAAAATCGCCATCACGGTTAAAATCAACAAAAATGCTAACGGCCTCATTATACGTAGAAGTAGTAGTAAGGCTTATATTAAACGCAACTGATGCACCCAAAGCGGCAGAAGTACTTTGGCTTGTATAATCTGCATAACCACTATTATTGCCCGAAGTGTTGTTAATGCTGCCAAGGGTTACATTATTAATATACTCATACGATGAGTTACTTCCATTACTTGCGCAATAACCGGTTGGCGGTAAAATGGCTGTAGTTGTAAATTTCTTTTTTGTTGACCATGTTGTCCAAGTTGCACCACACTTAGCTTTAACCTGAAACTCATATTCTGTTACAGGCGTAAGTCCGGTTAAATTTCTGAAAGCTGTAGCAATATTGCCAATAGTCCATGTAGTTGTACCTACCTGACGATAGCGTGTTTTATAATTAACAGCACCAACATAATCCGACCAGAAAATGCGCGCTGTAGAAGATGAAATATTATCGGCACCTAAACCAACCGGTACACCACAACCTGCTAAGCCTGAAGTTGTAAAGGTAGCCGGTGCTGAAAATGGCGAACAATCGGCCGATACACGCCAATCGTAAGCTGTGCTGCTTGTTAAACCAGAAAGCGCAGCGCTGTTGCTTGTTACAGTTCCTAAAAGGGTGTAAGTTGATGCTGTTGCCAATTTATATTCTACCGTATATTGGGTTGCACCACTAACGGCATTCCAATTTAATGTAGCCGATGAAGATGTAATGGCCGTTGTATTTAAACCTGTTGGTGTTGAAGCACCGCTGCCTGTTAAACAAGTTGCTGTATTAACATTGTTTAAAAGTAAACCGCCCGGCTGCGGACCAAAACCCAAATTTAAATTAATACCCACCGATTGTTGATGACAATAACTCATGATGGTGCCACCACCTGAAGGAATTCCGGGTAATGTACAACTGCCTTCAACAAAGCCCGAGCAACCATCAATGGCTGTATTGTTACCATTCCAAACGCAAGCATGTGTATGACGCGAACCCATTAAATGACCCATTTCATGTGTAATTACCATTACTGTCCACGAATAAGTTGGAAATGGCGAATACGTAGTATAAATCATACTGGTACAGTGTGCTTGTTGCTTATTGCATAAACCGCTAAAGCCTTGTGCAATACCACCACCTAAATTACGTGTAGTTAACAAGTTGGCCATATCGCCATTAAAAGTACTTCCGGTTTGGGTTATAAATGCATTGTTAGTAGTACTTGTACTGGTGAATGATGCATAAGGGTCGGTTGCAGTCCAAACTTTAATTTCCGAAATTTCTATGTTCATACCATCATTAGCATACAATGTACTTTTAACATTAAATATGCTGGTAACGTAATTCGAAGTGGTGGTTGTGTTCGAGCTAAATGCATTGTACATTGCAAAATCAGCTTCATAATAGCATTTAACCGTTTTACAAACTACACTGCTGGTAGTATTGCCACCATTCTTCTCAATAGAAATGTCTGATTTCGAATCACCGTCTGTAGTACTACAGTCAATGGCAGGCTTGTTAACAACAAGGTGATCGTTATATAAAAAATACTGATTGTGTTGATTGTTTACTTTACCTAAATTAAAATTGCCTTCGGCATTGCTAAACATAATCATAACATCATCATTAAAAATACTTACTGCTGCAATTGAATTAAAGTCGCCTTTAATTATACCTCGATAGTAAACACCTGGTGTGTAGCTTACCTGATTTTGGTTTTGTGTAGAAACCTTAAAATCGTTACTCAAAATGTTTTGCTTAACCACATCCAAAGTAAACGTGCGGCCATTAGCAGTTGGAATTTCTAAACTAACAGCAGTAGGTTTTGAGGCAAACAGATTACCTAGTTGTGTAGCATCCACAGTTAAACCTGTGCCATTATTTACAAATTGCTCGGCATTGGCAACTGTTGTTAGTTTGAACAAATTAACGGGAGTAAAAACCGTTTTAAAGGTTTCGTTTTGAACCATAACCGATAAGCGATTACGGTTTTGCGCATGTGCTAATGTTACGCCTAAGAGGCAAACAATTAAAACACTTTGTTGAAATAGAAGTTTGATTTTTTTCATAAGTTTGTTTCGTTTATGGCACGAATCTATAATTTAAAAAAGTATCTCCATTTAATTTTTTTCAATATTTAATCATCTAAAAACAACGTTATGAAAAACTTACTTTTTACATTCTTTTTATTTACTGCTACTATTATTGCTAATGCCCAAATTGACTTAAACAAATTAGGTGGCGATGCCATTAAAGGTTTAGATATGGGCAACTTAAACATGGGCAGTGTTATTGGCGAATTAGGCAAAGGAATTAAACCCACTATGCTATCGGATGCATGGCAAAACAAAGTTGGCGACTGGACAAAAAATGTAGCTAATATTAAAGATGTGCCTGGTGCTGTAAAATCGCTTAGCGGTTTGGTTAAGAATATAAAGCCCGAGGCTTTTACATCGGGTTTTGCGGCATTAAAAGGCGATTGGCTTAAAAATCTTTCGCGTATTAAGGATATGACAGGCTTAGGCAACTCGTTAAAAACATTAATGGGTGGACTTAAACCTGAGGCGCTAACCAGCGACTTTCTTAAAAAACAAGTTAATTTGGGTAATGCTTTAAACTTGCTTAAATAAACAAACTGTAATAAAATAAAAAAGCCTCCACATAGGGGGCTTTTTTATTTACAGTTAATATAGATGTTTGTAAAATGTATTTTGAAATTATAAAGCACCTTTCAAAAAAATAAAGTTGCCATGTCAAACAAAAACAAATTGCTTAACGGTGTTGTATATTCAACCAATAAATCCTATCAATATGAAACCAATGAAGCTAACCCCGTTGAAACATTACCTCCCAACAAACAAATTTTAAAAATCAGGCTCGAAACCAAACACCGTGGCGGTAAAGAGGCTACTGTAATTTCAAACTTTGTGGGACTTGACAATGATGCCGAAAAACTTGCTAAAATTCTAAAAACAAAATGTGGTGTGGGCGGCAGTTATAAAGATGGCGAAATTATTATACAAGGCGATATGCGTAATCGCATAAAATTATTGCTTATTGAAATGGGTTATCAAACAAAAGGATAATATAGTATGTGTGGAATAGTTGCAGCCATAGCTTTTACCGAAGCCGGTAAAAACAAACTTGGTTTAATTGATAAAGCTACAGAAAAGTTAGCTAAACGTGGACCCGATGCGCAAGGCATTTACCATCATAACCACATTGCAATTGGCCACAGGCGATTATCAATAATTGATACAAGCCAACAAGCATCGCAGCCCATGTTTGATAATAGTAGCAGGTATGTAATTGCATTTAATGGCGAGTTTTTTAACTATCAGCAATATCGAAAACAACTGATATCGCAAGGCTTTACATTAAACAACCTAAGCGATACGGAAGTATTGCTTCAGCTTTACATACAAGAAGGCGAAAAATTTTTAGAAAAAATAAACGGCTTTTTTGCTTTAATTATATATGATACCGTAACACAAACAGTCTTTATTGCACGCGACCGTATGGGCGTTAAGCCTTTGTATTTGTATGAAGATGACGACAACTTGATTTTAGCTTCTGAGCTTAAAAGTATAATAGCTTTCGGAATCCCAAGAACAATTGACAAAGCATCGCTGTTTACCTACTTACAACTAAATTACATACCTGCACCCAACACCATTTTTGAGTCGGTTCGAAAAATGATGCCCGGGCATTATTTAAAAGTTGATATTAAGCGTCAACATGAAATCAGGCAGCCTACTTTTGCATTTGAACAGTTATATTATGAAATTAAACAGAACCCATCTGATATTAATTATCACCAGGCTGTTACACAGTTCCAAAATGTACTTACACAAAGTGTAACAAAACGTTTAATTGCCGATGTGCCAATTGGTGCTTTTTTAAGTGGTGGTATTGACTCGTCAATTATTACAGGTATTGCTGCACAACAAACCAAAAACCTGAATACTTTCTCGATAGGCTTTAGCGATGCGCCTCACTTTGACGAAACCTATTTTGCAAATTTGGTTGCAAAAAAACATCAAACAAACCATACCGTTTTTAATGTAACCCAAAAAAATCTCTTCGAAATTCTTAACGATGTATTGGATTACACCGATGAACCATTTGCCGACTCATCGGCCTTAAATGTTTTTATTCTGAGTAAGCTTACACGTCAAAAAGCCACGGTTGCTTTAAGTGGCGATGGTGCTGACGAAATATTTGCAGGCTACCAAAAACACCGTGCCGAATGGATACTGCAAAACGAACCACAAAAAACACAGGCTATAAATATTGCTGCCGGTTTGCTAAAAAGTTTTTCGGGGTCAAGAAACAGTAAGTTGGGTAATAAAATAAGACAAATACACCGCTTGGCCGAAGGAAGCAGACTTAATACTGCCAATCGTTATTGGCGTTGGTGCAGTTTGGCATCAACCTTACAAGCCGAAAAACTTATGCCTTTAAGTGCATCCCAATTTTTAAAATATAACAACAGAAAAAACAAGATTATTAAAAACATAGGCATTGACTTTAATGATATATTATTAACCGATATGCAATTGGTTTTACCTAACGATATGTTGTATAAGGTTGATATGATGAGTATGGCTAATGGGCTGGAAGTTCGTACGCCATTCTTAGATTTTGAATTGGTTGATTTTGCATTTACACTCCCTGCAAATTATAAAATTGACCGGTTTAATCAGAAAAAAATACTTAAGGATGCGTTTAAACATTTACTGCCTGATGAAATTTTAAAACGAAGTAAAAAGGGATTTGAAGTACCATTACTTACCTGGTTTCAAACCGATTTAAAAACTACTATAAATGAGTTATTGGATGATACTTTCATATTAGAACAAGGTCTTTTTAATATTATAGAAGTTCAGCATCTTAAAAGGCAATTATTTTCGAACAACCCTGGCGAAATTCAAGGACGTATATGGGCATTAATAGTTTTCCAACATTGGTATAAAAAGTTTTTTCTTTAAAATTTTGTTCAATTAATTATGAGTTTATTTATTGTGCAATAATTACCACTCACAACCTACCTAAATTTTTTAATTCCACCAGCACTATGAATGCTTTTACCATTGACTTTGAAGATTGGTATCAAGGCGTTGAACTGCCGTATAGCGATTGGCCCAAATATGAAAAGCGTGTCGAAATTGGCTTCTATAAGATTTTTGAGATGTTGAATCAAAAAAATATAAAAGCAACTTGGTTTACATTGGGTTGGGTTGCGCAAAACTACCCGCACCTTATAAAGGAACTACATAATGCCGGCCATGAATTAGCATCGCATGGCTACAAACATGATTTAGCTTATAAGCTAACACCGGAAATGTTTAAAGAAGATGTTTCAAAAACAAAAAAAATTATTGAAGATCTCACCGGTCAGCCTTTGGTTGCCTACCGTGCCCCATTTTTTAGTATTACCAGCAACAATTTGTGGGCTTTAGAAATTTTATCTGAAACCGGCTATCAAATTGACTGTTCGGTATCGCCCATAAAAACATGGCGCTATGGTATTAGCAAATGCCCCGATAAAATTTTTGAACTTACCGATGCAAAAATTACCCTGTTTCCAATATCACCTTTTTATGCATTTACCAAACGATGGGCAATTGGTGGTGCTTATTTTAGATTGTTACCTTATGGTTTAACAAAACGAGGTATTGAAAAACGCATCAGCCAAAAACAATACACCATGTTTTACATACATCCTTGGGAGTATGACGAACACCACCCCATAATAAATATTGATAGAAAAACCAAGTTTACTCATTATACCAACCTAAGTAAAACGGTTCACAACACCCGGCAATTATTAAACGATTTTACCTTTGATACCGTAAGTAATGTAGTTGCAAATTATAAACAAAACCATGTTGTCGAACAGTTTACCATTAAGGTTTTGCAAGGCTGAACCAAGTCATTACAATCAATTGGTGCCTTTGGTAAGGCAAGTTTTAATATCCGGTAATTCATTACATGCACATAGTTACGATTTTCAAAAGTGGCATTGGAAATATTTTGATTTAAAGCATGCTAAGCCATTAATATACTTGTGTTTAGAAGGCGATGAAATAATTGGTTATTATCATTGTCCGGTTTATGAAGGAATAATTGAAACAAAACCGGTTTTAATAGCCATGGTGCAGGATGTTGGCATAACTGAAAAAGCACGCGGCAAAGGCGTTTTTGCACAACTTGCCAAATTTGCAAACCATGATTTGGCCAAAAATCAGATTGATTTTGTAATTACCTATCCCAATGATAAGAGTTTGCCAACCTTTATCAAATACAACCAATATCAATTGATAGCTACCTTAGACGCATTAATATTACCTGTAAAATCATCTTTAATAATTGCTCAAAAACTTCCTAGGTTTTTAGCTGAAATTTTTGGCGCTTCAATAGATACACTATTTAGCACCACACATAAAACTTGGCAACCACAACAAATTGGTATTGTACCTGAATTTAACACAGAAATGATTCAGATTTTTGAGCTGCACTACAACCAATTTCAAAACTATATAAAGCGCAGCATGCATTATCTTAAATGGCGTTTCGAAGCTAAACCTAACCATACACACTTTATTATAAATGCAAGCTTCGACAACAAAATACATACCGTGCTTGTATTTGGAATCGAAGATTTATTAGGTGTAAAAGCTGCCGTACTTTTAGACTATGCAACAACAAACCCAAATGCAATGGCCAATGCCATGCTTCAATTAGCAAAAAACAGTGGCAAATATTTTAACCACGATGTTGCCATGTTTTATACTTCAAGCCTACCGCATAATAGCAAGGTGTTGCAAAAATGTGGGTTCATAAAAATTCCGAAAAAACTCAACCCACGGCCTTTAAACTTAATGGCAAAAAACATTACAACAACTAATGATGCTTATTTGGCTGGTAAATGGCAGGTTACGCTTAGCGAATGGGATGTTTTGTAATAAGCAAATAAGCCAACAAATACAAAAGTTTAAAACTAAAGCTGTTATTAACATTGCTTGCGTTCACATTGAAAATTAATTTTCTTTGCCGGCCTAAAAATCAGAAACTTTAAACACAAAATATTATGAGCGAATTCGGAACAAAAGCACCCGGTGCATCCTTAGCCGAAATTGGTTTAAAAAATGTAAGTGCTGCTTACTGGAATCTTAGTCCTGCCGAACTGGTTGAAGAAACCATTTTAAGTGGTGAAGGTGTACTTTCAAGTACCGGAGCCTTAGCAGTTGACACAGGCGAATTTACAGGCCGTTCACCCAAAGACAAATTTGTGGTATGTGATGACGAAACCGAAAATTCAGTTTGGTGGAGCGATGTAAACATCAAATTTCCGAAAGAAAAATTTGAACCACTTTACAACCGCATGTGCGCCTATTTTGCAGGCAAAGAGGTATATGTACGCGATAGTTATGCCTGTGCCGACCCCAATTACCGTATGAACATAAGGGTAGTTACCGAATTGCCCTGGAGTAATTTATTTGCCAATAATTTATTCTTACGCCCAACTGCTGACGAACTAAAAACCTTTAAGCATGACTGGTTAATATTAAATGCCCCCGGTTTTAAAGCCGACCCGGCAATTGACGGCACACGTCAACACAATTTTGCCATTGTAAACTTCACCAAAAAAATGATCATCATTGGTGGTACAGGTTATACGGGCGAAATTAAAAAGGGAATTTTCAGCGTACTTAATTACGTATTGCCACATCACCACAAAGTACTAAGTATGCATTGCAGCGCCAATATTGGCAAAGCAGGCGATACAGCACTGTTTTTTGGTTTAAGTGGTACAGGCAAAACAACATTAAGTGCCGATCCAAACCGTGGTTTAATAGGCGATGATGAACATGGATGGAGCGATAAAACCGTATTTAACTTTGAAGGTGGTTGCTATGCAAAGTGTGTAAATTTAAGTGCCGAAAAAGAACCCGAAATATTTAAAGCAGTTAAGTTTGGCGCCTTGTTAGAAAACATTGAATTTTATGAAGGCACTACACAGGTTGATTATGACAACATAAGCAAAACTGAAAATACACGTGTTGCCTACCCCATAAATCATATCGAAAATGCCGTTGAACCATCGGTAGCTCCTTCACCAAAAAATATTTTCTTTTTAACATGCGATGCCTTTGGAGTGTTGCCTCCAATAAGCAGGTTAACCATACCACAAGCTATGTATCATTTTATAAGTGGCTACACTGCAAAGGTTGCCGGTACCGAAGTAGGCGTTACCGAACCAACAACCACTTTTAGCGCATGCTTTGGTAAAGTGTTTCTACCACTACATCCGGGCAAGTATGCCGAATTATTAGGCGCAAAATTAAGAAACGATACCAGCATTAAAGTTTGGTTGGTTAATACCGGCTGGAGTGGCGGCTCTTATGGCACAGGCAGCCGTATGAAACTTAGTTATACGCGTGCAATGATATCGGCAGCATTAAACGGTGAATTAGATAAAGTTGCCTTTGAAAAATTACCTGTTTTTGGTTTAGAAATGCCAACCACATGCCCTAATGTACCGGTAGAAATTTTAAACCCGCGCAACACCTGGGCCGATAAAGCAGCTTATGATGCGAAAGCAATTGACCTTGCTAATAAGTTTATTAAAAACTTTGAACAATATGCTTCAGGGGCCAGTAAGGAAACTTTAGATGCTGCACCCAAATTAGCTATTGAAGCATAATTACAAATGCTGTGTGATAAAAAAAGAGCTTGCTAAAATATTAGCAGGCTCTTTTTGTTTTCGATAGATTATTTTAAAAAAAACAGCCAAAAGCTATTTAATTCCGAACATTAAATCAGATTTTAATAATGCGTTTATAATAAACCTTACCGGCTGTTTTTAATTTTAAAAGGTAAATGCCACTATTAAGATTTGGCAATGTAAATGTTGATTTAACAGGTTTAAAACAGTGTAATAAGACGCCCCAATTATTATAAATTTCAAATTGTTCGATGGGCATTGTTACTTCAACATTAACAAGATCTGCTGCCGGGTTTGGAAAAACATTAAGCCTGAATGATGTTGGTTCGCTTATCGCATTAGCAGTACAAATTATTTGATTTAATATAATCCATATAGAATCATTGAATACAGTAGGTGCATTTGAATTTGTATAGGGTGCATTTCCCATTCGTATAACAACCAAATTCTGAGACGGAACCACATTAATAATTTGTCCATTCTTACCTAATGCTGCATACATATCAGCAGGCGCATGCGAAAAAAGATTTCCCTGAAAAGTAAATTGCAATTGAGGTAACATAAAACTGGCTTTGCCATTTAACCACCACAAATAACCATATGATTGATTTAGGTTTTGAGATGTGTTAATCATTTGGTTGAAGTAATTGGTATCGGATAATACGGCATTACCATTCCAAACACCATTTGCATTCATCAACAAACCAAAGCGCGCCATAGCCTGCGGCTTACTATAAAAGACATTATTAAAACCACTGGGTAAAAACAAACCGCTTATACCTGTTAAACCAAGTTTAGATGCTGTGTAAGAATTTAGTGATTGACCGGTAGCGGTTTCTATTACACTATCCAACAATGTATATGGTGCATTATGATAGGCCCACCTGCTACCGGCCTGTGCTTTATAAATTAAACAAGTATCTAAGGTGCAGTAATTGTCGGGCACACCATCATCTAAACCGGTAGTCATACTTAACTGATGCTTTATTGTTATTGCATCTTCTTGTGCAGCAGTACAAGCAGTAAAGCCGGCACCTAAATATTTTGATGTTGTATCGGTAATATTCAGATAGCCCTCTTGTTGCGCTATACCCACCATAAATGCTGTTAACGATTTGCCTGCCGAAGCCCAATACCATACACTATCAGCCGTAAAAGTGCCAAAATATTTTTCCAACACCAGTTTACCATCTTTTAATACAATAAAAGCTTTGGAGTTATTTTGTTCCAAATAATTGTAAAGCGTATCAATGTAAGGTTGGCACCAGCCCAATGAAGCTGGTGCTATGGTATCCCAGTTGTTTTGAGTTGGAAAGTATAAACTTTGCGCCTTTAAATTTCCATTTATTAATAATGTAATAACCAGCGCAGCAATAAAAACTCGTGTTTTCAATCGAAGTAAATTTCTGACTTTGACACCAATTCCTTATTATAGTTTAAACTGATAAATCTTTTCTAAATCACTTGCCTGACGGTAGCTAACATCTAAGTCCTGAATAATACCGTCTGCAATATCATATACCCATCCATGCACATGTAAAGGTTGGTTGTTACGCCAGGCATTTTGCACAATAGAAGTTTTACATAAATCGGTAACCTGTTCTTGTACATTCAATTCAACAAATCGGTTTTCGCGGGCCTTTATATCCTCAATTGCCTCCAATTCATCGCTATGCATTCTGTAAACATCTTTTAAATGGCGTAACCAATTATCTATTAAGCCAAATTGTTTATTACCCATTGCCGCAATTACACCACCACAGCCATAATGACCACAAACAATAATGTGTTTTACTTTTAAAACTTCTACGGCATAAGATAATACGCTTAACATATTCATGTCGGTATGTACAACCATATTTGCAATGTTGCGATGTACAAATATTTCGCCAGGCCGTGTGCCTGTAACTTCGTTAGCGGGCACACGGCTATCACTGCAACCTATCCATAAATATTCAGGACTTTGTCCTTTGGCTAAGGTTTCAAAATAAGTTGGGTCAAGTTCCAATTGTTTGGCTACCCATTGTTTATTACTGTCTAATAATTTTTGATACGATTTTTCCATAATATTAATGTCCTGATGAAATGTAATAATGATTGTTAATTTGATATTCTTCTTTAAAACCTACAAGGGTTAATTTAATTTGCTTTAAGGGTGCTTTTATGTCTCTAAACTCCTTAATAAACTCCAACACATCAAAGTCTATATAATAAGTTTCTGATGCATTTATAATAACGGTACTGTTTTTAGGCAAATGATCTAATGATTCGCGAATACTCGCTTTGTTTAAAAAAGATACTTCTTGCGAAAGTTTGATAGTGATTATATCGCCTTCTTTATGTTCTTCTTCATGAAAGTAGTACGAGTTTTTAAAATTACCATGTAAAATGGCAATACTGGCCGAAAGAAATCCCACAATAACGCCAATTAGTAAACCTTCGCCACGTACAGCAGGGACCAAGCCAAATAAATCAATTCCTAAAATTACTGTTACCGTCATAAAGAACGGAATATATTGGTACTTCCCATTTTTAATCATGTCTTTAAAAATGGAAATTTTACAAAGTTTGTAACCTGTAATAAGTAAAACTGCAGCCAATGCCGACAACGGAATTTTATTAAGTATAAATGGGATGGTTACTACACATACCAGCAATAAGAATCCATGAAACATGGTTGATAAACGGGTTTTAGCACCTGCATTTACATTGGCACTACTGCGTACAATAACACTTGTTATAGGCAAGCCACCAATCAAACCGGATAGGGTGTTACCAATTCCTTGGGCAACCAATTCTCTGTTTGTATTGGTTACATTTCTATCGGGGTCAATATTATCAATGGCTTCAATACTAAGCATGGTTTCGAGCGAAGCAATTAATGCAATCATTACACCTGTAACCCAAACTTTACTTTCTAAAAAGCCTTCAAAATCGGGCATTTTAAAAAAACTGAAAAACTCATGTGCACTTTCGGCTTCGTTTATGTTTACCAAATGGGTGTTATCAATTGCAAATGAGTTTCCAGTAAAATGTAGCAGCTCATTAATTAAAACAGCTACCGTAACGGCTATTAATGCGCCCGGTATGCCTTTTAATTTGGCTTTAACTTTAGGTTTGTCGCAAATTAAAATTATTGCAATAGATAGCAAACAAATTAAAAACACACCTACATTCAGATGCATGATATCTTCTAATATATGATCGCTTTCATCTACCATGATAAACTCTGAAAAATCACCCTTCACATTTTCATTATAACCAAAAGCATGGGGTATTTGTTTGGCAATAATCAAAATACCAATACATGTGAGCATGCCCTTTATAACACTGCTGGGAAAATAATTTGAAATACCGCCTAAACTGGCCAAGCCCATTGCAATTTGTAAAACTCCGGCTATAACAACAGCACAAAGGAATAATTGAAAACTGCCTACATTTAGTATGGCTGCTAAAACTAATGCTGCTAAACCGGCTGCCGGTCCACTTACGCTTAAATGCGAAGCACTGAAATAACCAATAATTAATCCGCCAATAATGCCGGATATAATACCACTAAAAAATGGAGCGCCACTGGCTAAGCTAATACCTAAACATAAAGGAAGTGCAACTAAAAACACAACTATGCCAGAAGACAAATCGGTTCGCACCGATGAAAACATCGAAATTTTTGTCATAATAAATTATAAATAAATAGTAGCCTTAAACAGGCTAATTGTTTGAAAATAGTAAATAAAAAAAATGCTTAAGCCACCTGCTTTTTAGGTGGTTGCAGTAAAATTTTACTGTGATCAAACCCTTTATTTATAAACCGATACACATGAAAATCAACAAAATAACACATAGGCTCAAGTACACTTTCAGTTTGAGTTATGCATATTTTATCATGTATGGTTTCTTCAATTAAATTTAAATTCGGAATGGGCGTATCCAATGAATGCTCAATTTGATTTGCATTGCGGGCAATACAATAATTTACGGTAGCAACTACACTGCCGTAAAGGTTTACAACAGAAAAAAACACAAATAAAATAATGAGTTTGCGTTGCGACATTTTTATTTTAAAACCTATTTTTAAAGAGTAATTAATATCCGTTTAAGTGGTTGCGCTACTTAACAACATTTTTACTTCTATTATATCGGTCGGCAAAAAAATTAATTTATTTTAAAATCGAAATAGACATATTAAAAATCTATATGTTGCTAAGCAATAATTAACAGTATCATTTTAAGTTGCAGCTTAAATAAAGAAACCTCAAAAATTTTTAAAATTTGACAACTAATTAAACTTGTAATATTTATTAAGTAAGCGCTTGTCGTGCTATGTTTGCAAACGCAAAAAAACCCCAACCCTTTAACTTTTAATTATGGCTAAAAAACTACTGTTACTATTTGTAATTTTTCCACTATCAATATGGGGTCAGCAAATTACCGGATTGGTTAAAACGGTTGACGAAAAAGAAGCCATGCCTTTTGTAACTGTAAGCAATAATAAGGGTAAAGTAAGTGCAACCGATTTAGAAGGTCGCTTTCAAATTGATGCAAATTTAAATGATACGCTTACTTTTTCATTTGTTAGTTATCAAACCATTAAAGTAGTTGTTACAAAAAACTACATAGAAGTGCATATGCAACGTATAACATCGCAAATGCATGAGGTAATGGTTACGGCTTTAGGTGTTAGCCGACAAAAACGTTCATTAGGATACTCAACTGAAAAAGTAGAAGGCAAACAATTAGCCGAAAGCAATGCACCTAACATTTTAAATGCTATTACCGGTAAAGCTGCTGGTGTACAAATTACCAATCCCGATGGTGTGGATGGTGGTACAACCCGTATAACTATTAGAGGAAACAACAGTGTTTCGGGCAATAACCAACCACTCATAGTTGTTGACGGAATTCCACTTAGTAACGACCCCGGCTTAACTAACATTGGACGCGGACAAGATTGGGGTTCGGCAATTAACAACATAAACATGATGGATGTTGACGACATTCAAATTTTAAAAGGCGGTGCTGCATCGGCCTTATATGGTTCGCGTGGCGCAAATGGTGTGGTGCTTATTACCATGAAAAAAGGCAAACAACAAAAAGGATTGGGCATTACCTATAACACCAACTTTAAATTTACCACACCTGCTCGTTATCGAAAAGTTCAGAATATTTATGGTGGTGGCGCACCGGATACCACATATACGCAGCCTGCGTTTCAGGTAGGTATTGATGGCATACCGGTACATCCGCAATTAACAGCCGATGCATCTTTTGGCTACCCGGGTTCGGCACTATCATGGGGGCCAAAAATGGAAGGACAAGAAATCCGATGGTGGGATGGTACTTTAAAACCATGGAGTGCACAACCCGATAATATTAAATTGCCATTTCAAACCGGTAGTCAGTTTACACATAATGTATCGGTAGAAGGTGGTGGCGATATTGGGACCATGCGTGTATCTATTTCGCGTACCGATAATACGCCCATAGTTCACAACAGCAATTTTAATCAAACTTCGGTAGCCACAGCCGGTAACATTAAAGTGAGCGATAAACTTAATGTGGGCATCAGCAGCCAGTATGTAATTTATAATCGCCTAAACAGCCCTATGTTAGGCGAGTCAGAAAATTCGTTTAACAAAGCTTTACTGTATTCATACCCGCGTAGCTGGCAAGGCGAAGATTATTATAACCACACCTTGGCAAACGGTACGCGCAATCCAATGGATGGATATCCCTATTTATATATTGACAAGTATTTATGGTGGAACTATTACAACAGAAACACCACTTTAAACCGATCGAAATTAGTTGGCGGTATTACATTAAATTATGCTATTACACCTTGGCTAAATTTTATGGGTCGTTCGGGTTTAGATTATACCGATGATGATTATGAAACCAAAGGCAAACCATCCGATATCGTTGGACTTCAAAACGGTTACTACGGCATACAACAAGGACGTGACAAAAGTTACAATCATGAATTTTTGTTTACTGCAACACGCGAAAAAATATTAGGCTCCGAGTTTAATGTGAGTTTAAACTTAGGTGGTGCTACCTGGAATAGAGATATGAGCAGCTTGCAAGCACGCTCAGGTACGTGGTATTTTCCTAATTGGTACAACCTATCCAATTACACGCAACCAACTTATGGTCAGGATAGTGCCGGCAATACCATTGTAATAAATGCCGGTGATAACATCAGTACACTGGTGCCGGTTACCAATTATTATAAAAAGCGCATTAATTCAGTTTATGGTTTTGCCAATATCAGCTACAAAGATTTTTTATTTGTTGAACTTACTGCACGTAACGATTGGTCATCAACCTTACCCGATAATGCCAACTCCTACTTTTATCCGGGCATATCGGTTAGTTTTATTGCAACAGATGCACTCAATATAAAAACCAATACATTAAACTTTTTAAAACTGCGTGCCGGTGCATCACAAACCGCAACAGATACCGACCCGTTTCAAACCGAGTTTTATTATAAAACCAGTTTGTTTGGTTCGCAACAGGCATCAACTTACCCCAATGTAATACCTCCAACCAATTTAAAACCACAACGTGTAAACGATTTCGAATTAGGTACGAACATGGGCTTTTTTAACGACAGGCTTACATTAGATTTTACCTACTATTACAAATATGCATTCGATCAGATATTAAAAACACCTCTTCCGGGGTCGGCAGGCGCATCGTCTGTATTGATTAACGAAGGCGCAATAAGCAATAACGGTTTCGAGTTTATTTTAAATGGAACTATTTTAGACCGCAAAAACTTTACATTTAAAGCCGGTGTAAACGTATCACGTAATCGTAACCGGGTTGAAAGTTTAGGCGATTATGCCGACATATATATTTTAGCTGATATATGGGGCGAAAACGGCCCGCAAATGGCTTTGCAGGAAGGCGATTTTTTTGGAACCATTGTGGGATGGGATTACGTTTATAAAGATGGCAAACCAGTAGTTAACGAAGCAGGCACTGCCTATTTATTAAGCGATAAACGTGTGCCATTAGCCAATGCTGCCCCACATTTTATTGCCGGCCTAACCACTGAATTTAAATATAAAAATTTTTCATTACGTACTTTAATTGATACCAAATGGGGTGGCTCAATTTATAGCGGCAGTTATGTAACCGGTTTACAAACCGGCCAAAGCCCTGCCACACTTGATGAGCGCGAAGGCAACGGTTTGCCCTTTACCGACCCATCGGGCAACACATCAAACGTAGGTGTGATATTGCCCGGTGTTCATGCCGATGGCACACCCAATACTACTGTTGTACATTACTACTACAAGTACATGCCAAATGCTGGCGGATGGGGACATTTTCTTACACGTCCGGGTATTGTAGAAAACACCTGGGTTAAATTCCGTGAAATTGTTTTAGCTTATAATATGCCGCTAAAAAACAGTAAAGTATTTCGTGAGCTAAACCTTGCCTTTACTGCACGCGATTTGTTTTACATCTACACCACATTGCCTGACAATATAAACCCCGAAGGGTTATTAGGTGCCGGTGATGCGCAAGGTTTCGAATGGGGTGCATTGCCCGGTGTTAGATCTTACTCATTAGGCTTAAACGTAAAATTTTAATCAGCTATGAAAAAAACAATTCTGATATGCATGGCTGCAATTGCTTTTACAGCATGCGAAAAAAATTTCGATACTATTAATTCAAACCCCAATGGTTTTACAACTGCCAGCGATGGATCGTTGTTTAATGCCGCTATCAAATCATTAAATTTTGGATGGAATGAGCAACTGTATGTAAACGTATCGGTATTATATAAAGAAACACAACTAACAGCCTTACCGCAAGTAAGATGGAACAATTACACCTTAGGGACTGAAGAAATATGGAGTAACTATTACACAACGTTACCTAATTTTCGTGAACTCGAAAAAAGATTTGCCGCCTACGATACTACACAAGCCGAAATATTAAATATGATGGCAATGGAAAAAACATTGCTGGCATTAAAAACTTTTAAAGTTACCGATATGTTTGGCGATGTGCCATTTAGCCAGGCCGGTTACGGTTTTCAAGATGTAAATGGACTTCGGCCAGCATTTGATGCACAAGAATCTATTTACAAAAAACTGCTTACCGATTTAGCCTGGGCTGATGCTCATTTTAATGCCAACGGTGTAATTAACGAACCTTTTATCAGTTTTAAAAAGTTTGACAATCTGTTTCAAGGCGACATAAAAAAATGGCGCAAGCTTGCCAATTCATTGCGTTTACGTTATGCCATACGTATGGTAAATAAAGAGCCTGCACTTGCCGGTAGCATCGTTAAAGAAATTATTGACAGTAACAAACCTTGTTTCGGAGTAAATGATTTTGGCCAATTGGTAACCGACCATCAAGAGTGTGCAGCCATATATCCGTTTCAGGTTGGATTTAGAAATGAAAGTAAAGGCTGGTCGTTTAACGAGTCAAAAGATTCAAGATTGGGTACTACTTTTTGGCAACTCATTGCCACGCACGATAGCGCTGATGGAAGTGGCATATTTGACCCACGTGCTTATTACTTTTTCGAAACCAATAACAACAATAAATGGGTACCCTACCCCAATGCACCTGCAACTACAATTCCAACTGATGGTGGCATTCCTTATGAATACCAACGCGATGTAGTTTACAGCATAAAAGGTGCTACCTGCCTGTACTCGCCCTTAAATTATTATTTGGTTCGCGATATGGACTTTCAGCCTGATATTTTTATAACCGGAGCCGAAGTTTTGTTTTTACGAGCCGAAGCATATATGCGCGGCATTGGTGTAACTAAAGATGTGGGTATGGCCACTACAGCATTTTTAGATGGCATTCAGTTTTCATTAAATTTTTGGCAACAGGTAATGCAGCGTTCTAAATTACCAATGGGTACAACATTTGCCACTAATATAACAGTGCCTTCAAATTTGTCATTTATTTCAGTTCAAAATAATCTGAAATTTTTTAGCGGTACCGAACAACAACAATTGCAGGAAATATATGCACAACAATGGATAGACTTTATACGTCAGCCGCAAGAAG
The DNA here is from genome assembly GCA_016788165.1 of Bacteroidia bacterium. Classification (GTDB taxonomy): domain Bacteria; phylum Bacteroidota; class Bacteroidia; order AKYH767-A; family OLB10; genus JAEUTH01. The sequence continues at coordinate 29,902 of JAEUTH010000016.1, forward strand.
CATGGGCATTAGCCAGACGTACGCAACAAACACCACGGCAAGGCACTACACCCATGCAAGTAAACCGCTTTAGCATACCACCTATCGAAGCAGCCTATAATCAGGCCAACTGGTTGCAAGCAATTGGCAGCTCAGGCGATTATTTAAACACAAAGGTTTGGTGGATGAATTAGAATAATTAAAAATGTAACAGTTACTATATAGCACAAATTAAATTTTCACAAACAACTTTAATATTTATAACAATGAAACAATTTACTTTAAAAATTTATGCATTGCTTCTCACCTGTTTGTTAAGCACACAAATGCAGGCACAATCCAATCAATATCTCGACTTTGATGGTGTTGACGATTTTGTTACCACCAACAACGCTTCGGCATTAATAGCAGGTGCCCCGGGTTATACCATGACAGGTTGGTTTTACTGCAATGCACTGTCATACGGCCAGGGTATGATGGGCTTGCGCGCTACGTCATGCGGTTTTTACATGATCATGCTTAACAATGGTGTTATCGAATGTCGTTATGTAAACTCAAACAATACTTTGTTTCAATATGTAACGCCCAGTTTTACTGTAGTACCGCAAACATGGCAACATTATGCATGGGTATTTGATGGCAGCAATGTGCGCTTATACCTTAATGGTACACAATTGGGCAGTGCCACTGCCAATGGTGTAATTACAAATACAACAACACAATTTGCCATTGGTAAAAGTATTTTAAGTGGGTTTAACTTTGTTTACAACGGTAGGATTGACGAAGTTACCCTATGGAATAAAGCTTTATCGGCTACCGAAATTCAAGACATGATAGCCAATGAGTTAACCGGTACCGAACCTAATTTACAACTTTATTATAAATTTAATCAGGGCATACCCGGTGGCAACAACACCAGCATACCTAGCGTTGTTAGCGAAGTAAATTCACCGTTGTACGATGGTAACTTCAATAACTTTTTATTGGATGGCCCAAACTCTAACTTTAACGGTACCGTTAACAACAGTTTTCAAGCAATATCATTTCCGCAAATTGCACCACAACTAATTTCTACGCCATCAATTACTTTAAATGCAACTGCATCATCGGGCTTACCGGTAAGCTATACCGTTGTATCAGGCCCGGCTACTGTAAATGGTAATGTACTTTCATTAACCGGTGCAGGAACCGTTGTTGTAGCTGCCGACCAGGCAGGTAATGCGCAATATAACCCTGCAGTACAAGTGGTAAATACTTTTGATGTATTAGACCCTGCAACAACAACACCAACCATCGAAGCACGTAATCCGATTGATGCTACCAATGTTTACATGTCGTCACTATCGGCAATTGATTTGGCAGCCATTGTTACCATTGTACATCCAAGTTTATTTAATGTTCAAAATGTTTCTTTTGTTATAAATGGCAATACCATACCGGCTACCAATCATGGTAACGATCATTATACAGCTATATGGACACCACCGGCTTATGGCCCACAAACCATACAAATTGTAAGTACCAGTAATTACAATGCCACCAGTAGTGTTACACTTAATATAAATGTAGTAGCGCCTGTTGCAAACTTAGATAGCGTGCAAGCATTTAGCGGTATTATAATTGACAGCAGCACACCTTCTAAAACCGTTGAAGGCATATTACCAACTTATGTAGATGCTTATGATAGCGTAATGGCTGTACTTACGGTTACCTGCCCTCCGGGTGGCTGTGGCCCCTGGGATAGAGTTGCCAGTATTGATGCACGTGGCAAGGATGGCAAATGGTTTGAAATTATACGTTACATAACACCTTATGGCGTTGCATGCACGCATAAGATTAACCTGATGGATTATGCATCATTGCTGCAAGGTAAAGTAACTTTTAGGGTTAACTGCGCTACTTTAGATAATGGCTTTTCTTATGCATTGCGTTTCGATTTTAAAGAAGGTACACCACAATACAAATACAGCCGTGTAACGCAAGTTTGGAAAGATGTTTATCCTTTTGGTGATATGGCCAATTTACAACCTGTACCTGCATACAATCATACTTATTGGGCAGGTGCCGTAGCCAGCAAATTAAAATTGGTAAGTACAGGTCATGGTTGGGGTAGTTTAAACACCGGCAATGCTGCCGAATTTTATAATGCTACACATAACATAGCGGTAAATGGAGCCAATACCTTTGTGCAAAACAACTGGACAATTTGTTCGCCAAACCCCGATGCATGCTCGCCACAGAATGGTACCTGGACTTACAACCGTGCAGGCTGGTGCCCGGGCGCAATAGCACGCCCGTTTGATTATGATTTAACGCCTTATGTAGCTGCCGGTAATTTGGCATTAGGCTATCAGTTTCAAACAAGCTATACTGACCAATGCCATCCCAATAACCCCAACTGTATTACTGGTACTACCTGTGCCGATTGTGCAGATGGATTTAATCCTATTTTAGATGTTAACTGCAACCTGATTACTTATTTTAATAATGCAACCTATTTAAGTGTTGATGAAATAAACAGCACCATGCTTAATGTTTATCCAAACCCATCAAAAGGCATATTTAATTTAAATCAAACAGCTAAAAACTATGAAGCTTTTGATGTGCAGATTTTCGATTTAGTAGGTAATGTGATTAAATCGTTTGCCTGGGAAGGTAACAGCATGGCTTTAGATTTAAGTACCTATGCAAAAGGTATTTATATTTTAAAAGCACAAAACACAAAAACACTATCGGTAAAACGATTGGTAATTCAATAAGTTCTGCTTTCGTATTACATTAAGTAATACTTGAATATTTATTTAGTAAACAAGCCCCGTAATAATTACGGGGCTTGTTTGTTTGTAACTAAACTGGCGCTATTTCAAACCTTTTATTAGAAGCATTGCCACATTATTTTCAATACTTAAAAACAATCTTGCTATTGTTTGATAAAACTTTTCGACCAACGTTTATTGCCTTTAATTGCATTAACATAGTACAACCCAATAGGCAATTTACTTACATTAATTTTTAAGTGTTCGTCCGGTTTTAATTGCATCACAATTTGTCCGTTTTGGTTTACGATACTAACCTGCTCTGTTTTATTTAAGGATGCATCAGTTATATTTACTTCTAACCAATCGGTAACGGGGTTAGGCATTAGCGAAATACCATTTTCTTTAAGTTGTGCAATGGCTGCCACATTATTGTTGGTTATTTTGGTTGTAAATATTCCGCCACCATGAGTAGCAATTGCCAGCATTCCATCGGCAACCCTATAGTCCATCATATTAACCACATTGCTGCCAATAGTATTTACACCTTGTTTTGTCCAAACCGTAGCCGGTGCTATCAGGGTGTCGGTAGCAAACAAGCCCACACTGGTACCCACTAAATAAACAGTGCCATTGCTAACTGGTGCAATGGTAGCCCAGCGGCAACTTGGGCCATTGCCACTGCCTGTTGCAGTTTGTTCTAAATTACCGCCACAACGCGCCCAGGTGCTTCCTCCATCTTTACTAAATGCCAAACTATAAATGTTATAGTTGCTCAACACAACCATAATTTCGTCAGCGTTTTGCGGATTAACGGCAATACAGGTAACGTAACCCGTACCTGCAGGTAATACATTGGCCGGTATATTTAATAATGTGGCAGTAGGGCTTCCTGTATGTGCATTATCAATCCTAAAAACTTTACGCTTGTTGGTACCATAGTAAACACGATGTGCAGGTACGGTTGATGCAGCTACAGCAGTTATTAACTCGCCTGCAGTAGTTAGTGTATCGGTAAAATAGGTCCAGTTTGTATTTTGTTTGTTCCAGGTGTTGTTAGTTGGCAAAGCCGATAAATCGCTGTTGCGATACAACCTCCGGCCTGCTGTCAAATACATAATGTTGTTATTGTTCGGATCTAAAGTAAATGGATTACTCCACTGGTAATCGGCCCCATCAACCGGATCGATACGTGTGTATGCCAAAACATTTCCATTAGCGTCCACATCGGTTTTAACAGTGGATCCCAATTGTTGGCTCATATAATAATGGCCCGTATTGCTTATGGCACAATAAGCTCCATCGCCTCCCAAGCTGTGTATCCAAGGTGTGTTTGGATTATTGCTGTTGGTGTACCAGGTGCCATTATCTTGTAAGCCCCCAATAACTATATCGTTGTTAGCCGCGCCATGATCAATAGCCAAGGCATAAAATTGAGAAGTGGTGTAATTGGAATTAATAAAATTCCATTGCACATTAGTAGCTAAACCATCAGTAGTTTTAGAAATACCACCATCGCTGCAACTAAACATTACCGATGGATTAGATGGCAGAAAAGCCAGGTTATGCTGATCGGGATGATGCCCCGGATATTCGTATTGGTTTGCAAAAACAATGGGCATGGTGCTGTTGGCTTGGTATCCGCCAATTAAGGTGGTGTTAAGCGAATCGGCAAAAGCTGTTGTACTTCTGTAAATATTGGTACCGCATACAAAAACTACATTACTGTTACCGGGCATTACGCGAACAGCCATATCATATCCGTTTTGTGTAGCCATTAAATTAAAGGTATTACCGGCATCGGGCAAATTGGCCGACAAATTTGTCCACACGCCACCTGCACCCTGGCCATTACCGCTTATGTATTCATACTTGTATAAGCTTGTCCATTCATCGCCAAAATAATAAGTGTACTTACCATTGTTTGGCGTAGCAGCAAAAAAGTAAACTACATTTTCATTATTTGGATCAATACCAATTACAATTCTATCATAAGTGGCGGGGAAACCAGCCGGTAAAATGTTTACAAAGCCAATACCTCCAACCGATCGGTAAATACCTTTAGATGCACCATCGCTACTAAGTGTGCCATAAACTACACCTGTTGAAGTAACAGCAACGTCTGTAAAATAACTTTGATTGGTACTACTGCCTAAAGCATAACTCCAAGTATTGCCGCCATCAGTTGTTTTGTAAATGGCACCATAAACGGCTGCATATAATTTGGTTTGAACGGTATCCGACTTGTCGAAAGCCAGGTTCCAGCCTACTTCCCAATTGCTGTTAAAACCCTGAGGCGAGTTTTGGTTGGTGGCACTTAACCCACTCCATGTTAAGCCGCCATCTGTTGATTTATACAAACCATTGCCCAAATAAAAAGCGCCTGCTGCACTTGCCGAAGTTCCATAACCTTCACCGGTTTGGAAATACCAATCCTGCGTATGGCCCGGCCTTGTATCCTGTACTATTGAAATTACACCCTGAAAGCCATTAACATCGCCCACCTTAGTCCAGTTATTTCCGCCATCGGTTGTGCGATACACACCACCCGAAACACCGGCAGCAAGCATAATGTTTTCATTGGTAACATCAATAGCCAGTGCACGTGTGCGGCCACCTAAATTATTAGGCCCCATTAATGTAAAGTTTACGGCACTACTTGCTTTATATAATGCATCGCTGGGTAAAGTATTTGCATAAGTTATTTCACGCATGCGCATAAAAGGTGGTATCCGGCCTGTTGCCGGATCGCATAAACGGGCTAACTCATACCTTACACGTTGTCGGCTTTCAATAGCGCCTGCAGGTGCAGGCGCTGTTGTTTTACATTGCCAGATAACTACGCTTGTAAAAACAGATACGAACAGGAGAATAAAATTTTTCATTTTGATTTTGTTTATAACTACACTAATTTATAAGATTAAAATAATGGTTTTGCCTTTACTAATTATCGTTAACTAGTAAACTTTCTGTTACTTGCTTTTTACCACTAATCAATACAACATGATAAACGCCTGCCGGCCATTGACTTAAATCTTGTTTAATAAATGGCTGGTGTTGAAACACATCGTGTTGCGCTACACAAATACCTTTCGAATTAAAAATCTGTAACAAGCCCTTACCATTCATCAATTTATCGAAAGTTATTTCGCAAGAAACACCGGCTGGGTTGGGTGCAATTTTTAATATGGGTTTTGTTTCAATATCATTTATTAGTGAAACCGTATAATCACGTAAGCCCCAGGCATACTCGCCTTTAAGCAATGTATCGCAGGTGGCACTTCCTACTTTATCGGTTTTGTTGGCTCCATAATTAAAAGTTACACCGGTTACAATTTGCCAGTCGGTTGCAGTGTTGCTTCTATATAATAACACCAGGCTATCTTCAGATGCAGTAATAAAACTATTATCAATATAACCCAGGGTGCCACTATTACTACCGTTGTAGCTAAACTCGGCTTTGGTTAAAAAACCGTTGCTCCACAATCCATCAGCCTTCCAATAATGATAATCGCTAATTTTTATACCGGGTGCCTGCATTTTAAATCCATCGGGCGCAACCCAATGGTGTTCGATACGAACGGTGTTAGTTGCGCTACCTGCATGTGTTACATTTAGTTTTACATTGGTTTCGGGCATCAATACAGCACCGGTATTGTTTACGTTTACTTCAAAATCGCTAATGGCATCGCTAATTTTTTCGGCACGGTCAACGGCTATCCATGTTGCATTAAAAGGCAGTACAACCGTAAAAGTATTTAAGTTGCTATCACAGATAACTGTAACCGTTGTATCGTTAATGCCATCGGTAAAACGCAAATCAACTGGCATTTTATAAATATGATTATTGCCTTTACTTCTTTGTCGCAGGTATAACTGATAATTAATGCTACCACTATTTGAAGTCTGAACAGAGTCAATACTAAAATGTGGGAAACCGGGCGTAAACACCCAATCGTCAAAAAAGCGTTGCATGTTAATGCCGCTGCTTTGGGTTAAATTATCGCGTAAATTGTATGAGTTGCTATGGTTATAAGCCAAAGTATTCAGGTGATATTTGCAACCATTAAAAAAAGCACTATCGCCCATATAGTTACGAAGTGTATGCACGGCATCAGCACCCTTCTTATAAACTGTAGTACCATAAGTATAAGCATGTGGCACATTTACAAAAGGCAAATAACTGCCATCTTCAATATGTGCAAACTGCAATACTTTTCGGTGGTTGTTGCGTATCCAGTCTTTATAAGCTGTTTGCCCGTAAACAACTTCTTTCATAAACGCTTCGTTGTAAGAAGCCCAACCTTCGTTAAGCCACATATCGCCTGCTGTTTCGCAAGTTACTTTATCGCCCCACCACATGTGCGCCAATTCATGTGCCCACAAAGTTTCGTAATTTAATAAGCCATTTATGTATGCTGCACCAATGGTTATTTGCGATGCATGTTCCATAGCACCCGAATTAAATGGCACCATACTATAACCCACTTTATCAAATGGATAGGGGCCATAGGCATTAATAAAACCATTTAGCACCTGTGGTAAATGTTGAAATGAAATCAAGGCATTTGCCGTATCGTTAGGTAATAACGCCAACTCGACCGGAATACCGTTTATATTTTGTTGCAACGTATAAAACGGAGCTACAGCCATACACACTAAATAGGTTGGTATGGTTTGGGGTTGATGCCAATGCCATTGCTTTCGTCCATCGGGTAATGTTAAGGTGTTTTGTAAGGTACCGTTACAAAATGCTTTTGCATTTGCAGGTGTGTTTATGTAAAAATTATAGGTAGCACGATCGGTAAAATTATCAATACAGGGATACCACATTTTACCAACATTATGCGGGTTTGAAGCAAAGCCAACACCTAAATTAAAAACATAACTGCCGCTAAAATAAAAACCACCCCAGCCTGATGCATCTTGTTTGGGATTTCCATTATAATAAACTGTTACTATGGTAGTATCACCTGCCATAAGCGGTGTTACTACATTAATCCGCAATACGGTATCGTTACAGGTAAAACCGGATACATTAGTGCCCACAACACTATCAACTGTAAGTTTCAACAAATCAAGTGGTATGCTGCTTACATTGTTTTGTTTACAAACAACCGTTAATTGTGTATGCGCTACAATACTTTTGGCAGTGTAGTTTATCGTATCAATAAATATATTGTAATGTGCAATGTGAATGGTATCGCCTGTATTACCATAAACTTTTGTTGCTGCAGGTTTGTGTTTGTTAAGTTGACAAGGCGAAATTTCTTGCGCAAAAACAAAGTGTAATTGCAAGCAGCAACAAACAAGGCTTCCAATAAAAAATTTAAAAATGTATTTCATTTTTCTGTATTTAAAAAGGTATTTACTATTCGTGATAATTTAAATCTTTAGCATAGGTTTCGTCTAATCCATTTAGCGATATAAGCGATACAGCAAATGCAATTATGCCTACTATAAACAATGCATGTATAAAATTAATGTGGCATTGGAATCTTAGAAGACCTAAAATGGCAGTAAGCAAAGCCAGCGAGCCCCTTACCATATTGGGTACCGTTGTAGTAACGGTGGCGCGTATATTGGTACCAAACTGTTCGCTCGATGTGGTAACAAACACAGCCCAAAAACCCGTAAAAAAACCTAACAAGCCACACATTATATAAAACGCTAACAGTGATGCCTGGTTTAATCCATACAAATAAACAGGTGTAAGTATGGCGCATCCCACAATAAAAAAACACAGAACCTTTTTACGGCTTTTAAACCTTTGCGAAAAATAAGCACAAGCAAAATCGCCCAAACATGTTGCTGCATAAAAATACATAATTGCCCGCCCGCCATCAATACCCACAATGTCTAACTCCTTACCAATTTCGGGCGACAGAATAACCAAAATACCAATCACATACCAAATAGGCACACCCAGCCCGATACACTGTAAGTACTTTTTAAAACGCTGTTTATTATTAAAGAGCATCATCAGGTTGCCACGTTGCACATTAGCCGTTTTTACATCGGCAAACATGCCACTTTCGTAAACGCCAATACGCATCACTAACAAAGCCAATCCCATAACACCACCTACAATATATGATACACGCCAACCTTCGTCAATGCCATAATAGTTATTGGCAAACTCGGCTAGCAGGTTTGCAAAAACAGCGCCCAATACACCAAAGGAAACAACTATCATGGTGCCATAACCACGGTGTTCTTTAGTCATGGTTTCGTTTACCAATGTTATACCAGCACCTAACTCGCCCGCCAAACCAATGCCTGCAACAAAGCGCAATAAACTGTAACAGGTAATAATATCTATATTTAAAAATTGCGCACAGGGTGCTACATAGGCATTTAAAATATTGGCAACACTGTACATTAAAATACTGCCAAATAAAACCGAAACACGTCCTTTCTTATCGCCCAGTACGCCCCAAAGTATGCCGCCAACCAACATCCCAATCATTTGAATGCTGATAAGATTTACGCCATAAGTCAATAGCAAATCGGGTTGTGTAATGCCTAAAGCTTTTAAACTGGGTGTACGTACAATACCAAAAAGTATTAAATCATATATGTCAACAAAATAGCCGAGGGCTGCAATAATTACAATTGCATTGAAAGGATTGCGTGTTACACTCATTAAAATTTGGGTAAATAAAATTTCGATAAATGGAGGGAGTGTTTGCAACAATACAAAAATACCCTAAATAAAAATGGATAGTTAAATTTCGATATTCACACTGTTTATTTATTGAAAAATAAAATATGACGAATGTCATACACATGATAAATCACAACCAAGTAATATTGTTACGATAAAAAATAAAACATAATGAGCAGTACGAACCATGCACAAAGAATATTGGTGGTAGAAGATGAACAATCGCTTGCCGAAACCATAAAATTAAATTTAGAACTCGAAGGATACAAGGTACATCATGTTGCCGATGGTCGCACGGCATTAAAAGTTTTTAAATCGGAGCGTTTTAATTTAATTGTATTGGATGTGATGCTGCCAGAGTTAGACGGCTTTTCGGTATGTGAAGCCATACGCCTAGAAAACAATAAGGTTCCCATTTTATTTCTGACCGCAAAAAACACATCGGCCGACAGGGTAAATGGTTTAAAAATTGGTGGCGATGATTATTTGGCCAAACCGTTTAATTTAGAAGAGTTTTTATTACGCGTGCAAAACCTGATAAAACGCAGCACCCAAAATCAAAACGCAGCCAACATTGATGAATATAAATTAGGCAAGAAAAAAATACGGTTTAGTTTGATGCAAATAATTGATGACAATGGCGAAGAAACCAAACTAACTAAAAAAGAATGCAGCCTTTTAAAATTATTGGTCGAGCGTAAAAATGAAGTAGTATCACGCGAGCATATTCTCGAAACCGTTTGGGGTTATGATATTTATCCATCAACACGAACTATTGACAACTTTATAGTAACTTTTAGAAAATATTTCGAAACCGACCCCAGTAATCCCCGCTATTTTCATAGCGTGCGTGGTGTAGGTTATAAATATACAGAAGCTTAATTATTAATTTAATGCGCCATAGAAGAAGCCCTGCAATTTGCAGGGCTTTTCTTTTTTTAAGATTTCAATTAAAATAAATTCTATTTTTCAGCTATTAAACAACTAAATCCTAAAACAATATGAAAAAACTACTACTGGCATTTACAACAATTGCATTGGGCTTTCAAACCCTGGCACAAACATCGGGCGGACCCGATTTGTATGGCTATACATGGCGCGATAGCAACGACCCACAAGGCCCTGTATATAATTGGATTGATGTACCTCAATTAACCGATGCACAGGAAGTTACCTTATTAGCCGATGATAATACACGCGGCCCCTTTGCATTAAGTGCTCCATTTCATTTTTATTGGTATGATGTAAGTACTTTTTGGGTGGGATCTAACGGCTATATTGCTTTTGGTAATTCAGCTTTGGCTTCGCCTTTTTTACCTATACCCAATGTGGCTGCACCACATAATTTTATTGCAGGTATGTTATCCGATTTGAATTTTGATGCTGTAGGCAATCCCGCAGAGTGTTGGTATTGGCGTAATGCCATGGCCGATACCTTAATTGTATCATGGATAAATGTTCCGTTTTGGGATCCAACAACACAATTTACCGGAGCCAATACTTTTCAAATTATTCTATCTACCGTTGACAGTAGTATTACCATGCAATATGCTTTACAAAGCGGCTTAACTAATGTAGGCCCGGGCGATTATATGTCAATTGGTATCGAAAACAATTCAGGTGCAATTGGTTTAGAACATTCGCATAATGTATATCCTGTGGCAAACTATGCTGTTAAGTATTATTATCCGGCCAACACCACATTTCAGGTTAACGATGCATCTTGCAATTATGTTACCAACGAAACTACCGGTGGTATTTTTGTGTCTAAATCGGCAACCGATACTTTTAAACTGGCTGCTGAAATTAAAAACACAGGCAATACCGTTTTAAATCCATTCAATGTACAAGCTACGGTAAAATCGCCAACCAATTTAACCGTTGCAAGTAATGCAATTGCATCAGATACCTTACAAGCCGGCCAAACACAATTAATAAATTTTGCACAAGGTTTTATTCCTACAAATGCCGGCACCTATCAGTTTTCGACAACAACTTTATTAGGTGGCGATGCAACACCCAGCAACAACAGTTTAACGCAAGAAATTGTTTGTATTGATAGCAATTCGGCCAATCAATGGTTGGGTTATGATAATGGTGTGGCTGGTGCAACGGGCATAAGTTGGCAAGGCGGCAATGGTGGTGTAGGTAATTATTTTATTCCGCCCTATTATCCATGTAATATTGAGGCTGTACGTTGTTTCATCACTGCCGACCCTTCGTTAGTGGGCTATTCGGCAATTATTTTTGATGATGACGGGCTGAACAATACACCGGGCACATTACTCGATTCACAATTTGTAAGTGCTACAACCACCGGTGTTTGGAATGTTTCGAACACAACAGCACCAATTACCATTAACTCAGGTGGCGTTTATGTAGCTTGGTACATGGGTGGGCCTGATGTGCAATTAGGCTTAAATACGGCATTACCAATTTCAAACCGATCGTATGAATTGTTAGGCAATGCCTGGGCTATTTATCGTAACCGTGCTATTGAAGACTTAATGCTTAACATTAAAATTTCGAAACTTACTTTTCAGGGATTGGACGAAAACAAAAATTTGTCGCTACAACTTTATCCAAATCCTGCAAACGATGCTGCCATAATAAAAGTACATGCTTTAGAAACCATAAAACAATTTAGTTATGAAATTATAACTGCACAAGGCCAAAAAGTAAGCAGCGGTTTGGCAGAACCAAATCAAAGTATGGCCGAAGTAAAAATAGAAACCAAAAGCTTGCCTGCCGGTTTATATATCTGCCGCATACTTGTTAACGATACCGTTATTACCCGCAGCCTAAGCGTAACACATTAATTTAGCTGCAAAACGTTCGTTTAAATAAAAAAGGCTGCTTAATTAAGCAGCCTTTTTTATTTAAGACTTAATGAAGCACATGATAAAATAACTTAGCTTAATTTATATCAAACCACGGCACATATTTATGCACAAAATTACCAAACAAAATGTAACCCTTATAGTAAATACATTTTACGGAAGTATAGGCAGAATAAACAAACACTTGCATGCTGTTGCCTTTTAGTTTTTCTATCTAAACGTTAGCATAAATAAAAAAGCAATCAATGACCTATTAATAGATGCGATTGTTTTGAGGTTTTGCCTTGTTCGTGTTTTGATGACGTTTATGCGGATTACGCTGTGCCGAACCTACCGATTTTTTATGCGTTGGATTTGATTGGGATTTTTTTTCAGGCACTAATTTTTGCATGGGATATGGATGTTCAACAACAGGTATTTTAAAACCAATTAACTTATTAATATCGTCTAAAAATGGGCGTTCGTCCACATCGCAAAACGAAATTGCAATACCATCGGCCCCGGCCCTACCGGTTCGGCCGATTCGATGCACATAACTTTCGGGAATATTGGGCAAATCGTAATTTATTACATGGGTCAAATCGTCAATATCAATACCACGTGCAGCAATATCGGTTGCTACTAATACACGCGTTAAATGATTTTTAAAATTTTGCAATGCATGTTGTCTGGCGTTCTGCGATTTGTTACCGTGTATAGCCTGCGCTGCAATATTTGATTTTGATAAATCTTTAGCTACCCTGTCGGCACCATGCTTGGTACGGGTAAATACCAAAGTGCGCTCAATATTTTTATTTTTAATAATGTACTGCAACAAGTTTTTTTTATTTTCCTTATCAACATAATATAAGGTTTGACTTACGGTTTCGGCAGTAGTGTTTTCGGGTGTTACGGCTACTTTTGCCGGATTTTGCAATATCGTATCTGCAAGCTTCAAAATAGCCTGGGGCATGGTAGCCGAAAAAAACAACGATTGCCTTTTCTTAGGTAAAACAGCAATTACCTTTTTTACATCATTAACAAAACCCATGTCTAACATGCGATCGGCTTCGTCTAAAACAAAAAACTGAAGATGTTGCAGGTGCACAAATTTTTGCTGCATCAAATCGAGTAAGCGGCCTGGTGTTGCAATTAAAACATCAACACCATGACGCAACGCTTCAACCTGGCTGTACTGATTTACACCTCCAAAAATTACGCAACACTTTAATGATGTATTTGCACCGTAGTTCGAAAAACTTTCTGCAATTTGAATTGCTAACTCACGCGTGGGCGTTAACACCAATGCTCTAATGCGTTTTATACCATGTGCAGGGCTATCCTGAACCAATAACTGAATAATAGGGATAGCGAATGCAGCCGTTTTACCGGTACCGGTTTGTGCACAGCCCAAAATATCGTTTCGCTCAAGAATTAACGGTATGGCTTGTGCCTGTATGGGTGTGGGTGTGGTATATCCTTGCGTTTGCAATGCCTTTTTAATAGGCGCTATCAAGGGTAGTTTGTCAAATGAAATCATAAATTAAAGCAGCATTACAACTGCATTTTATATAAAAGTAAAACTGCAAGGTTATCATTTATTAATTCAATGAAATATTATGCAATACAAATGCACATTTCAAACTTTATTACAAGCCTAAAAACGGACATGCAAAAAATTAAAAACATGGAAGCAATGCAGCGGTAAATTCTTCTACCGACTGATAGCGCTTCTGATTGTTAATTTGCAATACTTCGTTAATGGCCGCTGCGGTTAACTGGTGTGGTGGTCTGCCAAACGATTGTCGGTAGGTGGCTTTGTGTAATACAGCCAATAAGTTTTTATTTATTTTTTTATGCGGTGGCAATGGCAGGTTTAATTGCAACTGCATGGCATATACCGGATGCTGATGAAAAAAAGGATTGCTACCGGTTAAACAATGATACAAACACATTGCTAAAGCAAACACATCGGTACCTGCATTTATAAATGAGGGTTGTTGCAACATTAACTCCGGTGCGGCATAACCTAATGCAAAATTTGACTGGCAATGTGTATCTACATCCCTATTAAAAGCTAAACCTAAATCAAGCACATATACCTGGTTGCCCATTAATATATTTTCAGGCTTTATATCACAATGAAATATCTGATGCCGGTGTAGTGAATTTAATACTTCCAGCACATCAACAATAATCTTGTAATAATAAGCCGGCTGTTGCTTCTGAGCCATTGATTGACGTAATGTTTGGCCCGGTATATATTCTTTTATTAAGTAATGTGTATCATCATCAACAAAGTAGTCAATGGTTTTTTGTAATCGCGGATGCAACAATGCATAGCTGGCTTCTTTTAAATGTACCTGTAACGATTGCGTGTGGCTTACATATTCAGGTGTAAGCATTTTTACAACTACTTGTTGCTTACTTTCTACATCCATTCCAATATAAACACAGCTAAACTTACCGCTATGTTTTAAAGTGAGTGCTTGGTTATTGGCATCAAATATATATTGACTTTGATTGGTGGTTAGTACTTGCGCCATGTTATAAATTAATGAAATATGCCTCACCATTATCGCCTACAGCCAACGCTTTGTACTTATTTAAAAGTACTACATCATTAAAAATTACATTTAATGTTGTGTTGCATTGCTGCCAGCTTTTGCCTGCATTATAACTAACACTTGCCAAACCATTGGTACCAACGGCAACACCTGTTTGATCCAATAAATAAATTGCATTGTAGTGCAAACGCTTACCTAATAACGTATTGTTTTGTTGCGTTGCATGCCAATTAACACCATCGGCACTTGTATAAATACCGCCATCAAAACCACAGGCTATCCAACCATTATTGTAAACTACTCCGGTATAAAAATCGGCCGGTGCAGAAGTAAGTTTCCAGGTGGTGCCAGCATCATGGCTCAGGTAAATGGCACCATAGCCTACTGCTATTGCCTGCTGACCGCTAATAGCTATGTGTCGCATTTCATGTGTGGTTTGGGTAAGTTGCCAGGTGGTGCCTCCATTGTTGGTCCTATATAAAAATCCTTCCTGAAAATTTTTACCACCGCATGCTAATGCTGTTAAGCTATCAAGTACCAATATATCATACACGGCTGCATCAAAAGCACCGGTTGGCATTTGATTGTTGGCTGGTACACTTAAAGCGTAGTTTTTACCATAATTGTTGCTCCTGAAATAATTGATGTATTTACTCGAAGCCCACCAAACATTTTGATAAGTGCTAACATCATATACCGGATTCCAAAAGCCGGTTGCAGGTTGTTGCCAGGTTGTACCAGCATCGGTTGACAAAAAAATGTAACCTGTATCAGCATTGCTTCCACAAATCAATATCGAATCAGCTCCAACCAAATTCACGCTATGGATATTACCTGAAACAGGTAAATGTAATTGCGTGTAAACCACATCTACTTTGTCTTGGTTGCAACCTGCAAATAACAGCGCGTTTAAAAAAATAATAGCAACTGTTTTCATTAAAAAGAAAACAAGAAAATAAAATATAAAAACAGCCACATAAAATCAACAAAATGCCAGTACATGGTTACTATTTCCAATTTATTGCCCTCGCGTTTACTGCTAAAAAACATCAACTGCTTAACCATATCATTAGCGGCTACATAGGTATTAAAGTTTAAATAGGCCAGCATAACAAAACCTAATAAAATATGCAGTAAATGAAAGGCAGAAATTAGATATAAAAATGACACCGCTGTTTGATAGCTGAAAAACACACCATCGGCATACATTTTTTGCCAACAAAAAACCTGCATTGTACAAAAAACACCTGCCAATAAAAGCGTAAGAAATAAACTGATTCGTAAATCAATCATGCTATCGGTTTTAAAAGCAGTTATGCAGCGCGACATGGTGTAACTACTAAATAAAAGTACTACAGTGCTAACCGAAAACAACTTAGGAAAACCAAAGGCAACATTTTGATACTCTACCATGCGTATGCCGTACAAAAGCACTAATGCCAAAAAACTTAGTGTGCTGGCAATAATTGCAAAAAACAAAAACGTTTTATGCGGGTGCATTTTCTCTAAACGTCTGAATGCACTTATTTTTTCGGTGCGCTTACCTTGGTTTTGTGTACTCATACGTGAAGTGTCGGTTTTCAAAAATAACGATTAATTGAAATTAACCAACATGATTTCAAAGTTTATGTCGTAGTTTTTTAGTTAAACAAATCCGATAAGAAACGCTTACTCCTCTTGCTTCATTATCAAAGCAATGTGTTTTAAATTTATCAGTTTAAGCAAAAATGCCAAGCCCAACGCTATGGTTGACGTTAATAAAATACCTACCAACCAGTTGCTTATTAATTGCGATGTTAGGTAAGAAACGGCCATTACTAGTACAGCATACAAAGCAAACAAAGCCAATAACTTTGAATCGAGTTTAAAGCCAAAAACTTTATGCGATAAACCTATTTGAATAATGGCCGTTGCAAACTGTGTAACCAAGCTACTGCAGGCAGCACCAAAAGCAAAGTATTTAGGAATGAGAATTAAGTTTAGCCCGATGTTGATGCACATACCGCATAAAGCCATTATGTTCATTTGTTTTAAGTTACCATTTGCTGTTAGTAAGGTGCCAAAAATGTAGTTGCTCGACATAGCAAAAAAACAAAATACCAAAACCCCTAAAACCTGTGCCGACTCATTGTGATGACTTTCATACAGCAAGTCCATTATCTGCGTTTTATAAAACATACAACAGCAAATTAAAATTACGGCAGGTACACTAATGAGGCAATAACTTAATTTGGTAAGCGGTTCGACACTGATTTTATTTTTAAGCTGCGATGCAAATATGGGCAACAATAAACCTCCAAATAAAAAGGCAATCATATTGGCCGCATCCAATAAACGATATGCCTGGGCATATATACCACTTTGCTCGGCACCGTTGTTTGGCAGCAAACGTTCAATCATAACTGCATCAATACGGTTATAAAAACCCATTAAAAAAATGAGTATAGCAAATGGCGCACTTTTCTTCAATATGGTAATTAAAAAAGGCCAATGAAAAGTAATGCGCTGCAAAGTTACTTTACCATGTAATATCCATAATGTAATAGCTGCAGTAATCAGGTAACCGGCCGTTTGCGATAAAGCAAACCACTCTAAATGACTGCTAAACTCCTGTGGAAAAAAGATGAGCAAAAAACCACAAATCAAAATCATTATCAGTCTGTCAATAACTGATATAATACTATCGGTTTTAAATAAATGCAGGCCCGATATATTCGACCTGAAATACATAATAAACGATAATAATATCTGATTAAAAAAAAGAATTATCAGCAACTGAAACTGATAAGCCTGGTAACCAATTATAAAAGCTGTTACCAAACCAATAAGCAAATACAAACCTGCCAATAACAATCTTAGAGCCACAATGCCTGAAAAATGCTTTTGTACCAATTGCATATTTTGCGATATGTTGCGACTATTGTAATTGGTAATACCCAGATCTAAAAAAATATTAAAGAGCAATGAAAAATTGAAAAGCGATGCATAAAAACCATAATGCTCAGTACCTACTGCATTTTGTACGGCACGGTCAATACCTAAAATCCAAAATGGTTTTACCAGAATATTTACAAAAACCAAAAAAGCTATGTTGGTTATAAATTTCTTTTGCATCACTAAAATTGAGCGCCCAAACGTATAAAAAATTGAATAGCCTATGCTGCAATCTTATTTGCACAAACATTTAATTGAAGCCGGATGCGATGAAGCCGGCCGTGGTTGTTTGGCAGGGCCGGTATTTGCCGCAGCGGTTATACTGCCGCCTAATACCAATCACGAATTACTGCGCGATTCGAAAAAACTAAATGTGCAACAACGTTTAACCATGCGCCAATGGATTGAAACAAATGCATTAACCTTTGCAGTGGCACAGTTAAGTGCCCAGCAAATTGATAAAATAAATATTCTAAATGCTTCTATAAAAGCAATGCATTTGGCTTTAGATAAACTAACTATAACGCCACAGTTTTTATTAATTGATGGTAATCGCTTTAAAACATATAATGGCATAAAACATCAGTGTGTAGTTAAAGGCGACAATACATTTGCTTGCATTGCTGCTGCAAGTATTTTGGCAAAAACGTATCGCGATGAATTTATTTTAACGATGCATAATGAATTTCCGCAGTATGATTGGATAAATAATAAAACCTATGGGACTGCCAAACATATTGCAGCCATACAAAAGTTTGGGAATACCAAATACCACCGTAAATCGTTTGTGGTAAAGGCTAAGCAGCTTTCTTGTTTTTAAAAATGATTATTAACATGGTTTTGTACATAATTAAGCGGGTGCCGAACAGCTAACAATAAGCCACACAAGTACCTTTGAAACAAATAAAAATTTCTTTTCTATTTAGTTTCAATATCAAATGAATCGTGTTGTTACCGCTTCTGTTGTTTCAGTTATCATATTAATTGCAGCCCTGGCTGGTTTTTTATACCTGCGCAATATGGAGCAGGCAAAGGATAAAACTTTTGAAGCCATACCTGCCGATGCTGCCTGTATTGTGCGCGGCCATTTAACCGCTACTGAAATTAAGCCACTTTTAAGTTCAGCTTTTATTAAAAACTTTAATACGCTTCAGGCAGTACAAACCTTAGAAACCCGTTTAAGCAATTTATTAAAACTACAAAACGCAAATGCTGATGTACTTGGTTTTTTTCAAAAAAACATGCTTACGGTTTCGATTCATCCTACAAAAGTTGATGCTTACGATTTTATATTTTATGCCGATAATGCCGGATTTGCAGGCGCTGATTTTATTACACAAAAAGTTACGGCTTTGTATGATACCGTTATTAATCAAAATATCAGAACCTATGTAGGCGAGCAAGTTTATGATTTGCAATTAAAAAATGGAGGCATATTTACATATACTTTGATAGGCGACTTGCTTATTGCCAGCACTACATCATTTTTAGTTGAAGATGCCATGCGTCAATTTAAAGCAGGCAAAGCCATTACAAACACCGAATCGTTTTCGAAATTAAGTGCAGATAATAGCGAAGGTTTAAGTGTATATATTAATTATGGCAACCTGCCTAAATGGTTTGGTGTTTTTTGTAACAGCGCATTAAACATTGATTTTAATAACATCAAACACTTTGCACAATGGTCGAAATTAGATTTGACTATAAATCAAAACCACATAAGTTGTAGTGGCTATACCCTGGCCGATACCGGTTCATTTATGCAAACGCTTATGGGCCAAAATGCCAAAGCTGTAAAAGTGTTCGAGGTTATGCCCGATAATGTTGCCTTGCTAAAATCATACATGCTTTCAAATGTATCGCTGCACTTTGATAAATTGAATAATTACCTGACATCAACCAACCAACAATTAGCCGTAAAAAATAAAACCATTGAAACCCTGCAAGGCTTAATTGTAGATGAGTATGGTTTGATGATTACCGAACCTGCAAGCACTAATATTGACAACAATGTGTTTGCCTATTTCTTAACCAATAATGCAAAGGCATCGCTTAAATTAATTGGCGCTACAGTAGCTAAAAATGCAAGCGAAACCTATCGCAATCATCAAATAATAACATTGCCCGATAATTTATTGCCACAAGCATTTGGCAGCACATTCAGTTATTTAAAAAATACCATTGCCACACATATTGGCTCCTTTGTATTTATTGCAAACAACAAGGAACAACTGAATGTAATTATTGATGCTTATGAAAACAAAAACAACTGGAGTGCTTTACCTCAAAGTAAAGAAATGCTAAGTCAGTTTGCAGCCGTAGGCAACTACTTTTGTTATGCTAATGTACCTCGTTGTAACTATTTACTTCAAGGCAAAGCTAACCCCGGAGCATCAAAATGGCTAACCACTAACAAAGCTACAACTGCATTGTTTGATGCCTTTGCATTTTGTATTAAGCCATCTAACAATCAACTGGAAACAACCGCTTATTTGCACACATTAAACAAGCCTACTTCGCAAGCCAATGTATTGTGGTCGCAAACATTAGAAGCTCCGGCACTTTTTGCTCCCCAATTGGTTATGGCTAACGATAGCATTACCTACATTGCCATTCAGGATACGCTCAATCAATTATACTTGATTGATAACACCGGCTTATTAAAATGGAAACAAACCCTGCCCGAAAAAATTACCGGTAATATTCACACAATTGATGCCTATAAAAATGGCAGTCGTTATTTAGTATTTGCTACAGCACAAAAATGGTATTTGTTAGATTTGAAAGGTATGCCCGTATCAAACTTTCCAATTAAATTACCTGCTGCAACAAATGTAGGGCTAAGCATTTTTGATTTAGATTTAACAGGTGATTTTCGCATCTACATACCTTGTACAAATGGCATTGTGTACGGCTATAATACCAATGGCAAACCACTAAACAATTTTAATGCTGCATATAGCGCTCACATATTACAGCCATTGCAATACATCGGTGTAAATCAAAAATTATTATTGGGCTTTACAAACAATCAACACGTTGTTGGATTCGAACGTAATGGTAAAATAGCGTTAGATATAGCATTGCCTGCTGCGGTGCATACGCCTTGTGTAGTAAATAATTTGCCCAACGGCTTTCAATTTATTGATAGTGTTGGTACTGAAATTTCTATTGATTCGACAGGTAATATGGTGCCGCTGACTGTTGACTACAGTGTATCATTTAATTTAAAACAAAATGACTCAACAACCATTCAATTTAAAATTTTCAATAATTATTGTACTGCTGAGTTAAACAATAAAACATTATTTAATTACAATTTTTCTGAATCAGTAGCGCCACAGCTTGGTATTGGATTAGAAGGCAATCAGCCCGTTTACCTACTGCAGAATTATAATCAATCAAAAACGTATGCATTGCATGCCAATGGTAAACTTATAAATGGTTTTCCGGTGGCCGGCATGTACAAATCGCACATTACTGATTTAAATGGCGACCAGCAATTGCGTTTGGTTTTATTAACAGCTGCTAACGTACTGAGCGTTTATAGCCTGAAATAACAAGCTTTAAAAATTTTGTTTTACACAATTAGCTTAGGCTTCAATTTAAACCTATAAAGTTTAAATGCTAAAATTACATTTGCAGGTATGAATCCATTTGTTGTATCAGCACGCAAATACAGGCCAGCCACATTCGATAGCGTTGTAGGCCAAAGTCATATAACCGTTACCTTAAAAAATGCGATTAAAAACAATCATTTAGCACAAGCATTTTTATTTTGTGGTCCACGTGGTGTTGGCAAAACAACCTGTGCCCGCATACTTGCTAAAACCATTAACTGCCTTAATATCAACGATAATACCGAAGCTTGCAATACATGCGAATCGTGTGATGCATTTAACAAACAAGCATCTTTTAATATTTACGAATTAGATGCAGCATCCAATAACAGTGTTGAAGATATAAGAGCTTTGGTTGAACAAGTGCGCTATGCACCGCAATATGGTAAGTATAAAATTTATATTATTGACGAGGTTCACATGCTTTCGAGTAATGCCTTTAATGCATTTCTAAAAACACTGGAAGAACCGCCTGCACATGCCATTTTTATTTTAGCAACTACCGAAAAGCATAAAATAATTCCAACCATTTTATCACGTTGTCAGATTTTTGATTTTAATCGAATTAAAATTGATGACATTGCCATGCAATTGCAAAGCATTGCACTAGCCGAAGCCGTACAAGCCGAACCCGAAGGCCTGCATATAATTGCACAAAAAGCTGATGGCGCCATGCGTGATGCACTTAGTATGTTTGATCAGATAGTAAGTTTTGCAGGTAATACGGTTACATATAAAGATGTAATAAATAATCTGAATGTATTGGATTACGATTATTACTTTAAGATAACCGACCAACTTTTAAATAACGACTACAAAGCATTGCTACTTACTTATGATGAATTAATTAATGAAGGATTTGACAGCCATCATTTTATAAATGGCTTAAGTGGCCATTTCAGAGATTTACTGGTATGTCAGGATGCCGTAACCCTATCATTGTTAGAAGTTGCCGATAAAATTAAAGCCAAGTATCAAACACAAGCTTCAGGTATTGAAGCCGACTTATTAATGGCCTGGATTGAAATTTGTAATAAAACCGATGTGGAATACCGGCTTGCAAAAAACACCAGACTGCATGTTGAACTGGCACTATTAAAAATGTGTCGGTTAAAAAAAAAACAGCATAGCGATTTAAGTTTTGTTGAAGTTTTAGAAATGGTTAGTTTAAACACTGCCACTTCGGTTAAAACCAACAACCCGGGCAGCACTACACAAAATGTTGTATCAAGTGCCATTGCACCAGTTGTAAATACACAACCGATGCAACAAAACTACACTGCAGCAAATACGGCATTTGCATTAAGCGAACCCAAACAGCCACTACAAACAATAAGCAAAAGTGCAATTAGCTTAACGCCCTCATTAAAAAACATGGGTAAACCCAAGGTTGATGAAACGGCTATTGAAGAAAAAAAACCCACTTTAAATCAAAGTTTTTCGATAAGTGAATTACATCAGGCTATAAGCGATTTTGCCCAACTGATGTTACAACAGAACAAGCGTAACTTAGCCTACACATTGCAAACACATATTGCTACGCTGGTAAATAAAGCAGAAGTTGTTTTTGAACTACAAAATGCAGCTCAGGCCGAAGATATTACGCAGCAAAAAGTAGCCATGTTGCAACATTTAAAATCAGCTTTAAAAAACGATTTTATTGTTATAACCACCCATGTTATTTCGAACACCGATACGGGAAATAATTTATATACCCCTGCAGAAAAATTTGCCGAAATGGCCCGTAAAAATCCTGCTTTGCTTGCCTTTAAATCGAAATTTGATTTCGATTTATAAATAAAACAGGGCCACTTTATTTTATCAGTTTATCAGGAAATACCTTTTTAAATTTTTCGAGTTTGGGTTGAATAACCATGCGGCAGTAACCCTCACTACTATTTAAGCGGTAATAGTTTTGGTGATAATTTTCGGCTTTATAAAATACATCTAACGGAGTAACCTCGGTAACAATTTTGCTTGCATAAGCACCCGAAGCATTTAATTGTTCAATAATTTGTAATGCTAAATTTTGTTGCGCACTGCTATTGTAAAAAATAACCGAACGGTATTGTGTACCCACATCAGCACCTTGTCTGTTAAGTGTAGTTGGATCGTGCACTGTAAAAAACACCTCAAGTATATCCTTAAAAGAAGTTACCGAAGTATTGTACACAATTTGAATAACCTCGGCATGGCCGGTTGTGCCTTCACATATTTGCCGGTAGGTTGGGTTTTTAACCGAACCACCGGCATAGCCCGATGTAACACTAATTACACCGGCTAATTGTTGATACACCGCTTCTACGCACCAAAAACAACCACCACCCAATGTTATAGTGTCTGATTGTTGGGACAAATTTGTTTCACTCATTTTAGCTCTTTGTTTTACAGGTTCGGCACACGATGTAACAGTTACTATACATGCCATTAAAATGAAGTAATACCCAAAATTTTTCATTAAAATAATTTTAAGCACTTACGTTAAATCAACGGTTCAGGTATTTGCTATAACCCATTTTAATGTTGTTTTAACGTACAACAACCTCATCAACAAATAACCAAGCCGCTGTACCTGCACCCGGATTACCATCCGGAATAATACCGCTATTGGCAACCATTACTTTTACAAACTGAACTTGCTGTGGCTGCACATCTATTTTTATGGTTTTAATACCATTGGTTGCATCGGTTACAACCTGCTCAAAATTGGTATAATTAACTCCATCGGCCGAAATGCTTACAGTTACTTTTGCAGGTGCATATATCCATGAGTTGGTTTTAACCAGATAATTAACGCTTACATTACATACCTGCTTTGGTGTACCCATATCTATTGTTGCATCGCAGTTACTTCCTCTAAATCCAAACCAATTGCCATCGCCATAATTTATGCTGCCTTCCAAACCATTAGCTAAATCATTTGAATTACCGGGGTTATACTGTTGTGCCGGCTCAACTGCTAATGTAACTTTTGCACCGGCTGCCTGATGTATATTAAAATATTTCTCGTATTCAGTACCCAGTTTAATACCATCTTTAAATGCCTGTGCTTTGAGCGTACATGTTTTATCAATTGTAATGGGGCCTTTATATTGATTGGCAGCAGTAACAGTTGCGCCATCAGTAGTATAAAAAATATCGCTGCCTTTAACTGCCGATTGCAAAGCAACACTTAGTGTTTTGTCAGAAATAATTTTAGCTTCTAACTCAAACATGTGTCTTGCATAATTTACTTTTAAAAGGTCGAGTCGTTTAAAATGATGAATCATGCGGTTCGAGAAATCACTGAAGTTTCGTTTCTCTTTAGGTGTCCATAAAACTTCGGCTAAAGCACATTGCCTTGGAAAAACCATATACTCTACATAGTTTGTATTGTTCATGTATTCTGTCCAAACATTGCCTTGTGCACCCAATATAAATTTACTTTGTGCATCGGTTAAACCTTCGGGTATTGGATTAAAACTGTATGTTTTTGCAACAGAAGTAAAACCACCAATAGCATACGGTTCTTTGTTTGATAACGATTGGTAGTGGTCGAAATAACAATGGCTGCCGGGTGTCATAATTGCATAGTGATTGCTTTTTGCAGCTTCAATTCCACCTTCGGTGCCACGCCAACTCATTATGGTAGCATTTGCCGAAACACCACCTTCTAATATTTCGTCCCAACCAATCATTTGTTTTTGTTTGCTGTTTAAAAACTTTTCTATTCGCTTCATAAAATAGCCTTGCAATGCTTCTTCATTGGCCAGTTTCTCTCGCTTTATCAAATCCTGACATAATGCGTTTTTCCATTGTGTTTTAGGCACTTCATCACCACCAATATGTATATACTTACCCGGAAACAACATGGTAACCTCGGTTAACACATCTTGCAAAAACGTAAATGTTTTTTCGCTGGGACAGAAAATATTTTCGCTCACGCCCCAATCAGTAAGCACTTTTAAATTAGTATCAGGCTTACAACCCAATTCGGGGTATGCAGCAATAGCGGCCTGTGCATGACCGGGCATTTCAATTTCGGGAATAATGGTTACATATCTGTCTTGCGCGTATTTTACAACTTCTTTAATCTGAGCTTGCGTATAAAAACCACCATATGGTGTATTATCAAATGCACCCGGTTTATCATGTGCTGTATATATTACTGTACCGGCTCTAAATGCACCAACCTGAGTAAGCTTAGGGTACTTTTTAATTTCGATACGCCATCCTTGATCATCGGTTAAATGCCAGTGAAATGTATTCATTTTATGCATGGCCATTAAATCAATATATCGTTTTATAAATTCAACTTTAAAAATATGACGGGCACAATCGAGGTGCATGCCACGGTATGAAAACTGTGGTGCATCTTCGATTTTTACACAGGGTATGCTCCATATCTTATTAGTTATTTTTTTGTTTTGATAAATGGAGTCGGCCATTAATTGCAGCAAAGTTTGGCCTGCATAAAAAGCGCCTGCACCATTACTGCATTTAACTACTACTCTATCATCCCGCACTTCCATAACGTATGCTTCCTTATTGGTTATGGTTTTATCATATAAAAAAGTAATGGCATTTTTGCCTGCATCATTACCGGGTGTTAGTTTATCAAAAGTAAATTTATAGCCCGTAGCCGGATTAAGTTTTTCGATAAAAACCTGCGGTGCATATTTGTACTCTTTTATTTTTCCGTCATAAACAATTTTCGTGTTTTCGCGAATAATAAATTTACCTTTTAATGGCGTTAGCGATTGTGGAGCAGGTATAATATCATAAGTAGGCTCGGGTTCTATTGGTTTTGGGTCAGCTTTATAAAACTGGCTCATACTACTTAGCGTTGCGCAACAAAATAACAGGGTGAATAATTTAAATTTCATAACAAATGTTTTATAACGGATTCCATTGGTTTAAAAACGCAATTAGTTTTTGTATTGCCAAACCACGATGACTTATTTTATTTTTTTCATCTAACGTCATTTGAGCAAACGATTTATTATAGCCATCAGGGATAAATAACGGATCGTATCCAAAGCCGTCAGTTCCTGTTAACTGCAAAGCAATATGGCCTGCAATGCTGCCTTCAAAGTAATGCACTTGGTTGCTATAAACCAATGCAATTACTGTTTTAAAATGGGCACTACGATTTGTAATACCATGCAACTTTTGTAATAATAGTTGATTGTTTGCTGCATGATTAACCGGAAGCCCGGCAAAACGCGCTGTATGTACGCCCGGTGCGCCATTTAATGCGGTTACTTCTAAACCCGAGTCGTCAGCAAATACAGCCATGTCTGTATGCTTTGCAATGGTTTGTGCTTTAATTAAAGCATTATCGACAAAAGTATTTCCGTTCTCTTCAATGTCTTGCTTGTAACCAATTTCGGTTAGGCTAACTACATCAAACTTGCCCCCCAGTAATTGATTTACTTCGGTTAACTTATGTGCATTGTGTGTTGCAAAAATTATTTTCATCGGTCTGTTTGATCGGGTTAACGCAGCCATTGCTTTTAAATTACTGCTGCGTTGATAGTTATAACCCAGGCATTTAAATGTTTAAAACCATAGGCTAAAACATTATGTATTACCGTGCTTTAAAATAAAAAAAGCAGTTTTTCAAACTGCTTTTTAACTACCAAACGTATTGTTTTTTATTCATCAATAATGCCTCACCTGTTATGGTTAACTCTTTAGTGTCAACATTAAAAACTTCGGTTTTATAAAGCACTCTGTTTTTTTCAGGAAAAATTTCGGCTACCGTAATAACAGCTTCATAGTTAACACCGGTAAACATAGGTCGCATAAATTGCATAAGCTGTTTCATGTACACATTGCCATCGGCATATACCGTAGTGCCAAACAATTTTGTAAAAACGCTACCACCTAAATAGCCGTGTATAATACAACGACCAAACATAGATGCTTTACCTGCAGCTTCGTCAATATGTAAAGGATTGGTATCGCCCGAAACACGTGCATAGGTGTTTACATCATCTTGGGTGTAACTAAAGGTGTGCTTAAAAGTATCGCCTACTTGAATCATAATTTTGGGTTTTAAGTTTAATTGGATTAATAAAAATGCGAGGTTAGGAAGAAAATAATTTAAGTTTCTAAACAAAAGGACATGTTTTACAATATTTTAACAATCAAAAACAACGACAAAAACCTTTCAAAAACCAATAAAATAAGCTATTTCAAACCAATTAAAAAGCACTGCTAAATCAATTAACAATAAATTGTTTTAGGTGTGGCAAATAAAACTACTTTTGCGCCCGATTTTAAAACATGGCATAAATGCCGCAAATCAAAACAAAAAATGAACACTAAAACAAGCAACAACAAAAATTTGTACGCCACCTGGGTTGACTCACAAAAAAAGATGATTGACAGCCTTACTGAATCAACACAGAAATTTACAAAAGACGAAACTGTAAATAATACGATTGAAAAAGGTTCGGCATTGTACAAAAACTGGCTTGATAACCAGCTTTCGTTTATGAATGAGCAAACTGATAAAATGCAAAAAAATCCTGCATCAGCTTTGCAACAAGAAGAAATTACCGAAACAGCTAAAAACTGGATGAAAAATCAAATGGAGCTAACTAAAAGTTTTATGGATTTTTCGATGAATACCATGAAGGAATACATGCAATCGCTTAACAAATCAATGCCGGTTTTAAATGGCAATGGCGATAAAATGACTAAGATGTTTAATGAGCATGTTGATACATTTAAAAAATGGAGCAATACTTTAAACAAACAAGTTGAAGAAATGCTTCAAAATTTTGATAATCAAACTGCTAAAAATGCAATGGCAGGCATGTTTAATCAAACTGATGTTTACAATAAATTTGTTGAGTTGTGGACACCCGTTATCAAAGCATTACAAACAAACAACTTCAATACCGATTCGTTTAACCAATTAGTTAATCCGGCTCAATTCAAAACATTTATGGATAAAATGTTGGGATGGAATAAAGAAGCTATGGAAAACTATGCAGGTGCATTCAACTTAAAT
Organism: Bacteroidia bacterium; assembly: GCA_016788165.1. Lineage (GTDB taxonomy): Bacteria > Bacteroidota > Bacteroidia > AKYH767-A > OLB10 > JAEUTH01. Next base: position 58,247 of record JAEUTH010000016.1, read on the forward strand.
GGCAATCCGTTTAATGAGTACATGACACAGTTAAGCAACATGAATAAAAACTGGATGAATTTGATGCAGCCATCAAACAATCCGGCAAATGATATGATGCAAAACTGGATGAAGTTTACACAAAACCAAACCGGTAACGATTGGATGAAAAACTGGATGCCTAACAGCAACCAAAATCCAATGGAAATGATGCAACAATGGATGCAAATGTTTCAAACTGCATCGCAAATGAATCAATGGGCTAATCAGTTTCAAAAATCATTTGGTTTGGAAAATTTTCAAAATGATTGGACTAAAAACTGGAATCAAATGATGGGTAATGATGTAGCTAAAAATTTTAGCAACATGCAAAACCAATGGATGGATATGTTTAAAAACTTTTCGCCTTCGGCCGATATGTTTAAAGGCATGCCCAATTACATGGACATGTTTAAAAACTACAATGCCATGGACATGTTTAAAAACATAAGCCAGCCTATGGATATGTTTAAAAACCTACCTGCTATGAATGGTGAAGTGTTTGAAAACATAATGAAAACTTATACCAATATGTTTGCAGCCAGCGAACAAGCTTTTGGTCCTATGTTTAGAATGATGACGCCAAATGCTACAAAAGCTAACATGGAATTGATGAAAAGCGTAATGCATAAAATGAATCAATACCAGATTAAAAATGCCGAAATGCAATATATGACCTATGAAGCTGGTGTTAAAGCCATGCAGGAAATAGGCAATAAAATGCAAGATAAAATGGCTAAAGCCGAAGGTTATAAATCAATGAATACCTTATACACTGAGTGGTTAAACACCAGCGATAAAGCTTTAGTTGCTTTATACGAAAGCGATGCTTACAGCAAAATACAGGCTGAGGTTGCTGCATTAGCTCATGGTATTAAAAAAGATGTTGAAGTGATAATGGAAAAAATGATGGTTAACATTCCGGTAATTACACGTACTGAAATGGATGATACCTATAAAACCATTTATGATTTAAAGAAAAGAGTTAAAGAATTAGAACGCAGTTTAGAAAGCAAATCGGTTGCAAAAGCAGTTGCTGTTGAAACTGAAATGCCTGAAGTTGCAAAAGCAGCGCCAACTAAAAGTGTAGCTAAAGCACCTGTAAAAAAAACAGGACGTAAATAATCTAATTCAATAAAAATATTTTTTGTTGTAGTTTGTTTAGCCATCTCTATACAGAGGTGGCTTTTTTATTTTAGGCAACTACTTACACTTTTTTCAAAGTATAAAAGCGTATTTGATTTAACTGATATACGCAATTAAAAATTGCAGTAAATAATTAGCTCGAACTTGAATTATAACTTAGTGCACAAAATGTTTTAACCAATAATGCAATGTAGCAATACGCCATACTAAAACTGCATTACTATTATCGCCCTTACTGTATTGATTAACTATGGTTTTAACCTTGTCAACATTTAGAAACGATAAAACATCATAATCTATTTGCAGCAAATGTTGCAAAGGCCCGCGCAGCCATTTGTTTTCGCCCGGTGTTACAAAACCCTTTTTGTCCTTTCTTTCAGTAATAGCTTTTGGCAAAACATCGCGCAATGCTTCACGCAAAATATGTTTGGTTGACAGCCCTTGTATTTTATCGTCATTTTGAAAACTAAAAGCCAACTCAACCAAACGATGATCGAGAAATGGCACACGCGATTCGATTGAAAAAGCCATACTGTTTCTATCCTCATAATGTAACAGTGATGGCAAACTGGTTGTTTGAATGAGGTTGATTAAAAAACCATCCATACCTGCATGTGCATCTAATTGAAATGGCGCATCATGTATTGCTCTACCTAAAAATGGGAAATAATTTTTGTATTCAAATTCGTAAAGTTGCTGTTCTGTCCGAATGGTGCATAAAGCTGATTTGGCAAAATGTATGGCCTTTTGTTTGAAATTAAAGCCAAATTGATTGGTAATTTGTTTGGTTGTACTAAATGCGCTGCTGTATTCATTTTTGCGCAACATATCGGCAATTAAACGGTAATAGGTATGCATATAACCTCCTAAATATTCATCGCTTCCTTGCCCATCTAACACAACTTTTATTTTTTGTGATGCAATAAGTTGCATTAAAAAATATTGCGAAATAAATGAAGAGCCGGTTGCAGGCACGTCAGCATGATAAAGTGCATTGTGAAAATGTGCAGCCACTTCATCATCTGTTGGTTTTTTAAAATAGGCTTCTATTGCCGGATATTTATGCAGTACTTCATTTATGAAGGGTCTTTCGTCCACATCGCCTTTGCCATCGTAATATATGCTGAACGACTTGTATGGCATACTTTTGTTTAAATGCTGTACCATGCTTACAATGGCACTACTATCAATACCTCCACTTAAACAACTGCCTACCGTAACATCGCTGCGCATGTGTAATTGAATGCTATCGGCAAATGCCTGCTTAAACATTTGAACTTTATCCTGAAACGAGGCAATAATTTTTGAAGGTTCTATTTGCCAATAACATTTTATTTCGGGTTGTAACTGTTGGTGTAAATGCAAAATCATATAATGCGCTGCTGGCAATGATTTTATGCATTGCAAATAGGTTTCATCTTTATAGCAAAGCCAGCCTAATTGCAAACCTCTTAAAGCTTGTGTGTAATTTACCGCGCCATTATAAACAGGCATTTGTTTAAGGGCTTTATACTCGCTCGAAAAGTAAAACCGGTTATTGGTTAAGATGTAATTAAAAGGTTTAATACCAAACCTATCGCGGGCAATAAAAAGCTGATGTTGTTTTGCATCATATAATACAAATGCCCACATGCCCACAAAGTAGTTTACACATTGGTGGCCCCAGTATAAATATGCTGCTAAAATTACTTCGCTGTCTGATTGTGTTGTAAAACTATAACCCGCTTGTTTAAGTTGATTTCTGAGCTCTATGTAATTATAAATTTCGCCATTAAACACCAGGGTTGCATGTGCATAGTGCATGGGCTGGTTGGCATGCGTACTTAAATCAATAATACTTAAACGGTTATGACCTAATATCAGATGCTGCTGTTGCCAGGTATCGGTTGCATCTGGGCCACGGTGCGTTGTGGTATGCAGCATTTGATTGGCATAAGCCAACCCCTGTTCAGGACTTACACTTGCATCAAACAAACCGGCTATGCCACACATATAAAAGTTATTTGATTAAAGTTTTTCGATAATGGTTTTACAAATAAATTCCGCTGCATGGCCATCGCCAAAAATGGGCGGAAACTGAAGCGAAATATCATTACTATAATAATATGCGAATGCATCTTCGATACGCGCAATGTTTGCACCGGCTAAAATAGCTGAACCACATGCAACCAACTCAGTCCATTCGGTTTGTTGGCGCAATATGATGCAAGGTTTTTTAAAGAAATAGGCTTCTTTTTGTACGCCTCCACTATCGGTAACAATCAGTTTTGCATTGCTTTCGAGCGCTATCATATCTAAAAAAGAAACCGGTTCGATTATTTGTATCAATTTATTGTCAACTATGCTTTGATACAATTCGGGCGTGAGTGATTTTGGTAACAAGTGTGCTGTACGTGGATGTAATGGCAATACAAATGAAACTTGATACGCAAGCGATAAATTTTGAATGGCCTGAAATAAATTATTTAGTGCATCGGCATCATCGGTATTCTCTGCTCTGTGTACAGTAACCAATACATACGGCTTATTAATTTTATTTAATACGGTTGATTTACGATTTGCTTCTGCTTCAAAGAATAAGCTGTTGTCGTACATCACATCGCCACAATGCACAATAAATGCATTGTCGTTACTATAAGGTGGTAAAGCATTTTTATTAAAGCCTTCGTTAATTAAATTATTGTAACCGGCCACAGTTGGCGAAAACAATAAGGTAGCGCAATGATCGCATAAAATGCGGTTAATTTCTTCGGGCATTTTTTTATTAAACGACCTTAGGCCGGCTTCAACATGTACGATGGGTATATGCAGTTTTGATGCAGCAATGGCACCGGCTAATGTTGAATTGGTATCGCCATAAACCAATAATGCATGTGGCTTTTCGGCTACTAAAATTTGTTCAATACCTTCAATCATTTTTGCGGTTTGAATACCATGTGAACCTGAACCTACCTGCAAATTGTAATTACTGGCAGGTATGCGTAACTCATCAAAAAACACTTGCGACATATTGTTGTCGTAATGCTGACCGGTGTGCACAATGACTTCGGCAATCTTATCGGCAAAACTATTTTTTATGGCGCGACTTAAAGCAGCGGCTTTAATAATTTGTGGGCGAGCACCTATAACAGTTACAATCTTTATCATTTCTTTAAGAGGTCATTTGATTTAAAACTTCAACCAATTGTTGCGTTAGGTTTTTACGAGAATAACGGTCAACGCTTTGTGAAGTAACTTTAAGTTTATTGTTTTTAAACTGTTCATAAAAAGCACTTACAGTAGCTTTCATTTTTTCTTTATCACCAAAGTTAACCACTACCCCACTTTGTGTTTCATTGATAATTTTTGCGGCATCACCATCCGCAACACCAATGCACAGAATTGGTCGTTTAGCAGCAAGATATTCAAATAATTTTCCGGTTAAAATGCCTTTTGCATTTGGAGTATTGTTTACCAGCAACAATAAAATTTGTGAACGTTGCTGCTCTATTATCACTTCATTATGCTTGAGATATTCAATTTTACGAAGGTTGTCTGCAAGGCCAAGCGCATCAATTTTATCAATAACAGTGAAATCAATTTTACCGGCCAACTTAATTTCAAGGTCTGCTTTAAAGACCGGATTCCCGGCAATCATTTCGCTCAACACTTCCCATAATAATTGTGGATTTCGATCTTTATTTAGCGACCCGATGTGTGCAATACTGAATTTTTTATCCTCTATAACAACTTCACTACTTTTATCCGCATCATCAAATCCATTGGTGATAACATCCACATTTCGGTTAGCAATAATTTGAAATTCCTTAGCCATGGTTGAGCCAATGGTGATTACCCGACTTGCTTTTTGCAACACTTCCTTTTCTAATTTGTGGTGTTTTTTGTCGGCAGTTTTAGTAAGGAGAAGATCCTTATAAAAGTCAATATTAGTCCATGGGTCACGAAAATCGGCCAACCAAGGCAAGTTGTTTTTTTTGTGGATTTGCATGGCGATTAAATGCATGCTATGTGGCGGACCTGTAGAAATCAGGGCATCCACCTTATTTTCTTTCAGATAAGATGTTAAGAATTTTACCGAAGGCTTTACCCAAAAAACGCGTGCATCGGGAATAAAAAAATTGCCACGTATAAACACAGAAATTTTTTCTGTCAGTTTTGGTTTTTTGTTTTCAGAAATAAAACCGGCATTGATTTTTTGATGAGGTTTTTGGCCGATAAACTTTTTATACAAATCGTAAGGCTCCCAAATGGGTTGCTGCAGCACTTCAAGATTTGAAGGCAAATCTTTTAACAACGAAGCATCATCAACAGGATTTTCGGGATTGGAAGGCGTGTACACAACAGGCTCCCAACCAAAGTTGCGCAGGTACTTTACAAACTTAAGCCAACGCTGCACACCGGCACCTCCACTTGGTGGCCAATAATATGTAATGATTAGAACTTTTTTCAAACTGAAACTTGTTTCGATGCTTCGTTGATGAAGAAGCCTGTCTGTTTGTTTTCGTGGTGGCGAATATATGCCAATAAAAAAACCTCCCAATTTCTTGAGAGGTTTTTCTTTTTAGAATTTTAGAAGATACTTAAACTATCACAAAATTGGTGATGGGGGTTACATAGCTATGTGAGGCAGTTTTGCTTTGATTCGCTTTAATATGCCTTTACATTTTCTTAAAGTAGCTATCGGGCATAATGATATCTACTTTGTAATGCTGCAAGTAATACGAAATATCAAAGGCGTTTAATTGGCGCAATCCTTCTGTTAAAGGAGTTACGGCAATAGTGGTAGAGTTTGTAAAATAATTATCAATGTTGGTATAGGTGCAACTTACTAATTGAGATAAGGAAGCATTTAGTTTCATGTCAATTGCAAATCCGCTTGCAGTATTATCAGTGCGCTTCGTTAAGTAAAACCTTAAATAACTGTATAACGAATCATACAATACTTCACTACAATACATCTGGTTTAGCTTTTCGGGCATCCAGTTTCCATCGTTATAAAACCGATTGGTACTTTTTGAAACGTAGGGCATAAAAACAAATGCTCTTTCGGTTCCAATAGCTTTTATAAAATTTATTGCATCAACAGGTTTTACAAAACATTGTTTGGACTTGTGATACAAATGATAAAGCGTATCTTTAAAATAATAGACCTGCTCCGAATCGCCAATAGAAATTAAATGCCTAACTACAGAATCGGTAGAAATAGAAGACGCATCAAATTCAATAGTTGAGGTATAAACTTGTGGTGGTAAGGAAGCTACCGTTTTGGTTCGGGTAACTTTAAATGTCCCTGATTTTATTTTATCAAAATTCTTGTAAAAAGCGTTAAGGGCATCATTCGGATTCAATAGCCTTTGAGCAAATACACAGGAAAACCCTGTTGCAATTAGTAGCAGTGTTGTTGCGACTTTTTTCATGTTAATAAACGACTATAGTTTTTGATTTCACAATTATTCCACATGCGCCTAAACCCCCGGTTGCTTTATTGGGATGATATGTTACCTCACAACCATACGGCCCTTGACCCAACCTGCAAATACAACTCATGCTCACAGGCCCTGGTACTGTCGGGTTACCATACCAAATACAATCATAACCGGGAGAACATCCACCGCAGCACATATAGCTCCCACTAGTATTTTTAAGATTTGTTGGTTCTCTATCATCAAACGGAATTAACCAGTAATCATTTGTTTCTCCAACTGTATATACAATATTCTTTGAATCACTTATAGTTGGTTCCAAATCAGACAAATCATAAAATGAGTATTGATCGGCATCACATGCATTTGAAAATATACGATGATACTTTAAGCTAATGGTATCGCCCACCAAAGTGATCATTGATTTTGTTGTTGTGTTAATCCTTGAAGTACAAACATGGTCTTGAGCATTTACATTCAGACCAATGAAGCATACTAAACAAATAAAAATTTTTAAAATTTTCATACAATTTTGCTTTTTATTTATTGTTTTAGAAGATTATTACATTTAACGAAAACACCAGTTGTATTGTAACACGGCTTTGATCTTGGACAAACAGTAACCATGCATTGGCCGTCATTGCCAGTTGCGCATTTACATGTTAATATAGTAGCGCCAATCCAATAACAGTCAAATTGTCTAGTACCAATATTGTCAACAATACAATTGCCTCCACATTCGGCATCAACTACCGTTTTTCTTAACCCTATAGGCTCTTGGCCATTTCCTGGTATAAAATAATATCCTGAATTATCAGGAATATTTATCTTATGCTCACTTATCGTCAAATCTGATAAATTATAAAAGGCCGATGAAATAGATTCATTGCATGAAATTGGGGTAATTTTATAATAAGCAAAACCTTGATCATCCCATTTAATATTCATTTCTACGCAACTACCGTCATTCAATTTGGTTACGCAACTTTGAGCGATACTATTGCATGATAGTATCCAAAATACAAAAAATAGAGAACTTGATTTCATAATAATTTGGGGTTTGTTAATATTAATTATTTTTAAATTTAAACAACAGCTAAGAATCGCTTCAAAAGAGTAAAAAAAATCAATACAGACCAATTGGTATTTAATAAAATTTTACAACTATAAGATTTTACGAGCCTAAATGAAAAAGGCTCGCAATACTGTTTTGCTTAATGCAATTGCTTTCCGAATTAAGGAAATACGGGAGAGTCAGAATATTACCCAAGAGGTATTTTATAATGATACGGGGATTAATGTTGGTCGAATTGAAAAGGCAAAAAGAGACATCTCTGTTACAACTTTAAGCAAAATATGTGAATACCTTGGTATCACCTTGCCACTTTTTTTCAAAAATTTAGATTACTGATTAATTTAGTTTTTTGCTTGGTTATTCAATTCTACCAAAATCGTTGTCCTCTTTAGTTATTTCATTACAGCCACTTTTAAATATTAGCTTACAAACGAATCAGAAATTGATTTTGGATGCAGCACTAAAACACTTGCATTGCGTTTTGAATCTTTTTGCTTTTAGAATATAAAATGAAAAAATAGAGGGTTTAATTTCTAAACCTTAAAATAAGCCAATAAAAAAACCTCCCAATTGCTTGAGAGGTTTTTCTTAATAGAATTTTAGAAGATACTTGAAACCACCCCTCTACAACTTTATAAACCGCTGTAACTGCCCATTTAATTTTACCAAATAAACGCCTTGCTCAATTGTGCTAACAGCTATGGGAATTACAGTAGTTGTGTTTTGAACTACTTTTTGCTGCATAATCTCCCTGCCTTGTAAATCAATTATTGAAATGATTGCATTTGTATTAAGTTGTTTCTTGGGTGAAACATAAAGTACATCCGTAACCGGATTGGGATAAACAGAAAACTGAGGAGCCGTGAACTCATTAATACTTGTAATAGAACTAGTGGTAAATTTCATTACCCATATATCCCCACCGGAACCATTGATACCTCCTAATGTATCAAATTTTGCAATGGTCTTATCGCCACTTATCGGGCTGTTAGACGCACCTGCAAGAATAAAAGTACTGTCATTAAGCAGTAACAGGCATGGTGATTTTTCCAAATCAGAGCCACCAATTGTTTTGTCCCATTGCACATTAAACATGGAATCTGTTTTTACTATCCAAAAGTCTTCCCATAGTTGGTATAAATTGGGATTAGCAGGAACAATACGCGGTTCTGATTTTTCAAATCCAACATCAGAATTTGAAAGACAGGCAAGTAAATATCCACCATCACTTGTTTCTATTATTTGATAACAAGCATCATATCCATTACCCCCAATACGTCTATCATAAGTAATTGTTCCTGTTACTGGATTTAGTTTCACTAACCAAATATCGGTTACGCCTCTATCCAATGTGTCAGTTACATTGCCCCCCTCGCAACTACCAGCAACAATTCCAACTGCTACATAATCACCCCGTACGTCTTCAAACCCAGTTATGAATCCATCATCATTTTGACAGCCGTAACGGTGCTCCCATAAAATATTTCCGGTAGTATCCAATTTAATTACCCAGCCATCGCTATGCGTATTGCCATTGCCACCAATATTTGTTGTGCTAATGTCTCCTCCGGGCAGCCATGAAGTTGTTAAACCTGCTAACAAATAATTTTGATCCTTTGTTGCGGTAATATTACCAAATTCAGCACCGATGCCGCCATACATTTTATCCCATTGTTTAATGCCATTACTATCCACATTAATAAGTGTAATATCCAAACTGCCATTGGATGTACTTGTAATATTGCCTGGGCTGGTAACGCCACCACAAGCAGCAGCAATTAAAAAACCACTGTTAGGTGATTTAATAATATTGTAAACCCAATCGGTAGCTGTAGTGCCATATCGTTTATCCCATACTTTACCACCATTGGTATCTACTTTTACAAGCCACACATCAGGGTTAGTACTGAAACGATTTTGCGACTTGTAACATTCTATAGGTGAATCTGATGTACCTAACATAACTATGCTGCCATCTGCCAATAAAACTACATCATCTAAAAATTCATTATTACTTGACCCATAGGAGTTGTCAAATATTTTATTGCCATTTTGATCTAATTTAATAAGCCAAAAATCTGAATTAAAGAGAATTGTTCCTACACAGTTAGCAGATGTCTTATTACCCCCAACATCGGATTGGGAACCTGCTGTAATGATAATATTACTATCCTGATCTAAATGCAGTAGGTTTAAGTTGTATGCCTTTTCTTCAGCTAAACCGCCATATACTTTTTCCCAAACTTTTGTAAATGTTACATTTTGAGCACTACCGGAACTAACTACAAAAACTAAAAACAAAAATAAATATGTAGCTCTCATCTTATTATTGTTTTATAAGTTTGTAAACCGTTGTTGCATTTTTTGCACCTATAAACCTTGCTGCATACATCGCGCTTTTCAGACCAGTGAAAAGTTCATTTAGACTACCTGAGTTATTAACCTTACCTATCAAAGCCCCTGATAAGGAATATAACTCCAGTTGTAAATAGTCCTCCGGAAAATTTATGGGCATTGAATAGTTGTCTGAAATTAGCAAAGTAGTATTTTTCAAATAACTCGTAATTTCAGTTGCTAAACGCAAATCCGATTTAGCATTAATGATTTTAAAATAATAGAAATAGGTAGTTTTATCCCACCACGAATATAAAAAGTGACGCGAATCTGTACCTGAAACTGCTATTATACTTTCATCTCCTGTAGGATTGGTGGGCACTTTGTAATATAAATATTGAGAAGTTGATGAGAATGGTGTTCCATGTCCATTTTGAACATAAAACGATAATGGAAATTTATTGCTTCCATTTTGATGATCAAATGCAATTACCATAACTTCAGGTTCATTAATATCATCAGATCCACTTCTTCTTTCAAAAGTAACAACGGGGTTGGTATTGCTATGGCTACTAATGTTTGGAAGAAATTCAGTTGGGTGGTTAAAAAATGGAGCAAATCCGTTAGTATAAACTCTTAATCCATTATTATATAAACCTGAGCTTGTTTGAAAGGTAGTAATTCCTGCAATATTGGATGCACCTGTATTCCTATCGGCCATTTCAAAAACAGTGGTCCAACCTAATTGGTCAAAAGAACTCTTACCACGATGGCGGGCAATACGGGGGTTTGAGTAGGCTTCGTTTGTGGATGAGTATTGTGCTACTTCAACATTTTGTTGTGCAATGTTTGAACTACAAAAGTCAGCTTGATTTAAATCCTTACTAACCATGATTATGGATTGTGTATTTGCCCCGGAACCAACACTGGTTAAAAAACTAACTACCGCTACACTGCTACCCGAAACTTTATTATATAAAGCAATATCCGGATAAAAATAGGGTGGGTTAATAGCTGTACCCGATGTGTTATTAAATGTTGGTAATGTATAATTTGTAACGCAAAAAGTTGGTGTCAACGGACTACCTTGCAAACTACCTGCAGCAACATGAATTTTACGGACACCTGCAACGATTTCATCCCATACAATTGCAAAATTATTACCATCATCGGCATCAATATTCACATCCGTTGGATAAACTCCGGCACCTGCCAATGTTACTGTTACCGGATAGCTCCATGTAAGTGTTGTAGGCGTAAATTCATAAATTGCAGCAAATACACCTCCATTTACCGGATCCACATAGGGAACAATGATATGAAACTTATTGGCGTTTTGCCTAATAATTGCGAGATCCGGATTATCCACATTATTGACCGCAAATCCCCAAATACCGGTTGTAACACTGGTACTGGTACCTAAGCCATCATCATAATTCCATCCTATAAAGGGGGGTGAATCGGTCCAAGCGGTTGCACTAAAAACGGGAGTTACTCCATTAGATGTGGTGCGATCAATATCACAGCCCGAATGGTTAACTTGCACAGACATACCGTTATAATTAGCATCTAAATAAACCGATTGCGATTGAGTAGCCGTTTTATACTGCGCATTTACAGTAATATTTAAAATTATTGTACTGGCAAATAGCATTAATATTAAGTTTTTTAAATTAACACTTCTTGTTAATCTCAATATTACATATTTCGCGGGGGGGGGGGGGGATAAGATTTTTCATAGTCTTTAGTCTTAAAGTTAAAAATTTAAATATTGGAATTTGCTTCAGGCAAATTTATTATTGTTTCAACGAAATCAAAATTTACTTTAGGATGTCACTCATTAATAACATTTACAAAATTTTTAATTCTATTAGCTTCAACAAGTGGGGTTCACAGTTAAATAAAGAGCGCACTTCTTCTATGCGTTAAAGTCAGCCAATAAAAAAACCTCCCAATTGCTTGAGAGGTTTTACTTTATTAAAAAGATCTAACAATTACTCTGCACTTGGTGCATCGTCTGCTTTAGCTTCATTGCCTTTTTTAGCTTCTTCGGCTGCAGCTAATTTTTCTATAGCTGATTTGCGTTCCGATGATTCTAAATTGGCTTTCAAACTTGATAAAGCATCTAAATCGCCTAAGGTTGATTTTTCTTGCGATTCTTTAACCTTCTTAACTGCTTTGGCAGTTTCGTCAGCTTGTTTTTCGCGTTCAACACCTTCGGCAGCATGCGCTACACGTTTGGCATCTTCGTGCAAACGGCTATGCGATACCACAATTCTGCGGTTTTCTTTGCTAAACTCAATTACCTTAAAGTCTAATTTATCGTCAGCTTTTGCAGGATTACCGTTTTCGCGAATTAAATGTTTAAATGGTGCAAAGCCTTCAACGTTATAAGGTAAAATTACTACAGCGCCTTTATCGGTTACTTTACCAACGGTACCTTCATGTACTGAATCAACCGTAAATATGGTTTCGTAAGCGTCCCAAGGGTTGTCTTCTAATTGTTTGTGACCTAACGAAAGTCTGCGGTTTTCGGTATCAACTTCTAATACAACTACCTCTAAATTATCGCCTACTTTGGTAAACTCACTTGGGTGCTTAATTTTCTTAGCCCAGGTTAAATCTGAGATATGAACTAAGCCATCTACGCCTTCTTCTAATTCAACAAAAACACCAAAGTTTGTAAAGGCACGCACTTTAGCCTGATGTTTGGTACCAACCTGATATTTATCGGTAATGGTGCCCCATGGATCGGGTGTAAGTTGTTTAATGCCTAACGACATTTTGCGTTCGGCTTTGTCAATTGAAACCACAACACATTCAATTTCATCACCTACTTTCATAAAATCTTGTGGCGAACGTAGGTGTTGCGACCAGCTCATTTCACTAACGTGAATTAAACCTTCAACGCCCGGCATCACTTCAATAAATGCACCGTAGTCGGCCAATACCACTACTTTACCTTTTATCTTATCACCTACACTAAATTTTTCTTCAATGTTATCCCATGGGTGTGGCGTTAATTGTTTTAAGCCTAAAGCAATACGTTTTTTCTCACCATCAAAATCAAGAATTACTACGTTAATCTTATCATCCAGTTTTAATACTTCATCCGGATGCTGTATGCGTCCCCATGAGATATCGGTAATGTGCAATAAGCCATCAACACCGCCTAAATCCATAAATACACCATAAGATGTAATATTCTTAACCGTACCTTCAATTACCTGACCTTTTTCAAGTTTGCTCATGATTTCAATTTTTTGGCTTTCTAATTCAGCCTCAATTAAAATCTTATGCGATACCACAACGTTTTTAAATTCCTGGTTTATTTTAACCACTTTAAACTCCATATTCTTACCTACAAATACATCATAATCGCGTATAGGTTTCACATCAATTTGTGAGCCTGGTAAAAATGCTTCGATACCAAAAACATCTACAATTAAACCACCTTTGGTACGGCATTTAACGTAGCCGGTAATAATATCATCGCGCTCCAATGCCTGGTTAACGCGCTCCCATGCACGTAATGACCTTGCTTTTTTATGCGATAGAATTAATTGTCCGTTTTTATCTTCTGTAGTTTCAACATAAACTTCTACAACATCGCCAACTTTTAAATCGGGCATGTGTCTGAATTCGGTTAGCTGCACCAATCCATCCGATTTGAAACCGATGTTTACTACAACATCTTTTTCTGAAACTGCTATAACAGTACCGTTTACAATTTGATGTTCGGCTACTGTCATTAATGTTTTATCGTACATATCTTCCAAGCGCGTTTTTTCATCACTCTTGTAAGAATCGTAACGATTGCCCACACCTGACCAATCAAAGTCATCATCGGCTAAACCAACACTTCCCAAAGCTTTGGTTCTAAGGTTTAAAGATTCATTCATTTGTTAAATTGTTAAAGATTAATTTTAAGCCCTAAAAAGGGAGCGCAAATGTAAACATAATCAGCTTTGATATTACATGAGGCACCGGACTTTTTTAGCACCTGCTTAACTGTTTGGGAAACATCCTAAAACTCAATCTAAACAACTCAATTATAATAAGTTAAATAAATTTTTGACGCCAATAATTTTATAGCTTGTAAAAGGTTCGGCAAAAGCAACGCCTATTTGACGACCGAACTCGGCATTTCTATTAAATATGGAAGCAAAAAACTCGGGCGATGAAATGTAGGTACCGGGCTCATCGCTATTGGGATTGTAAAATTGGGTTTTGTATGCGCGCAAGGCTGCTTCTTTTGTTTTTACATGTGCCGATATATCTACCAAAAAATCGGGTTTTATGTAGCGGTCTTGTGTGTAGTGATATACTGCTTTGGGGCGATGCGCTTGTTGTACCTGGCCATTGTACGCTGTTTCAATTTTAATTAATCCTGATAAGAAACAAGCATCATTTATTAATGCAGCGGCACGTCCATGGTCGGGGTGCCTGTCGGCAATGGCATTACACAAAACAATGGTAGGCTTATGGAGGCGCAAAACCTGAATAACCTTGCGTACATGTGTTTCGTCATTGGTAAAAAAGCCATCGGCCATTTCTAAGTTCTTTCTAAAACTTACGCCCAATATTTTGGCGGCTTCAGCTGCTTCGGCATCGCGTGTTTGGGCCGTGCCGCGGGTTCCCAATTCGCCACGGGTTAGGTCAACTATACCTGCTGTTTTACCCATTGCTATGTGTGCCAACAACGTACCGGCAGCCGAAATTTCGACATCGTCAGGATGTACACCAATTGCTAAAATATCTACTTCCATTTTTTATTTATTGAAATTTTAAATGCCTACCTACCCATTACTTATACCGGTAAGTAAGTTATTTATTGCACAAGTGTATGTAAAGCAAATTTGAGTTGTAAATGGCATTAGTTAATTATTATAAAAAAGGCTAAAACCAAACTTAAATCATGGTGTGCATTTTTAAGCAAGCATTACATTTGGCGCACATGTTTTTCAATCAGGTAATTACACTCATTAAAAAGGATTTCAGGTTAGAACTGCGTCAAAAATTTTCGATAGCCGGTATGCTGCTATATGTTTTGGCAACCTTGTATATATGTTTTTTAGCATTCCGTCAAATTATTGATCCCGTTACCTGGAATGCCTTGTTTTGGGTTATAAATATTTTTGCAGCCATTAATGCATCGGCTAAAAGTTTTATACAACAACCCGAAGGCGAACATTTGTATCAGTATTTATTGGTGCCGCCACAAGCAGTAATTGTTGCCAAAATTATTTTTAATGCCATACTGCTAACCGTTATTTCTTTGGTAACATTTTTCTTTTACGCTTTGTTTATAGGTAACCTTGCAGGCAACATACCTTTGTTTATTGGCTGTCTGGTGTTGGGCAATATTGGCTTGGCATCGGTTTTAACTATGGTTAGTGCATTGGCATCGCGTGCTAATAATCCGGCAGCTTTAATGGCTATACTTAGTTTTCCGTTACTGTTTCCGTTGCTGTTGATTTTATTGCGTTTATCAAAAACTATTGTTGATGATTTGGGTATGGATACAGAGCTAAAATACTTTATAATGCTTGGTGGTATGAGTGTACTGTCGCTAACCTTAGGCTATATTTTATTTCCATACCTTTGGCGCGATTAGCGTTTTAAACAACGCATCGAACCAGAAAAACCTCAGCTATTAAAATCAAATGAGCAACATACTTCAGAAAAAATGGTGGAAAATTACAGGCTTGGTTTTGGTGTTTTACGCCATTGTTGGTGGTATGTTATTGCCGGTACCTGCACGCGATATTTTAAACGAAACCATCAGAAACTTATACTATCATGTAACCATGTGGTTTACTATGATTGTTTTGCTTACAATTTCAGTGATTTATGCCATTAAGTATTTGAGCAATTTTAATATAAACTACGATATAATAGCCCGCGAAATAAATAAAGTAGCCATGCTGTTTGCCTTATTAGGTTTGTTTACAGGCATGTTGTGGGCAAAATTTACCTGGGGCGCTTATTGGACCAGCGACCCCAAACTTAATGGTGTTGCTGCATCGCTGTTAGTTTATGCCGCATACTTTTTATTGCGCAATTCTTTAGATGATAGTGAAAAACGTGCGCGTTTTGCTGCCGTGTATAACATTTTTGCTTATGTAATGATGTTGGTTTTTATTTTGATAATGCCACGCTTAACAGCCAGCTTACATCCGGGCAATGGTGGCAATCCGGCATTTGCATCCTATGACTTAGATAATCAAATGCGTTTGGTTTTTTATCCGGCCGTTATTGGTTGGATTTTAGTAGGCTTGTGGATTGCATCAATTCAAATCAGACATCAATTTTTAATAAAAAAAATAAACGATTAATTTTTGCATGAAACTTTTAAAACTAATACCAGCTATTTTGATTTTTCTAAGTCAAACGGCAATTGCACAAACCCCTGAAATGGCAACAACTATGCGTGCTAACGGTAAGATATACGTAGTTGTTGGTGTATTGGCAATCATATTTTTAGGCATTGCCATTTACCTTTTTGGATTGGATAAAAAATTAACGGCACTCGAAAAAAAAATTAAAGCATAATTACACATGAAACGTTCCTATATAATTGCCTTAATAGTAATTGCACTTTCTGTTGGTGCTATTATGTTATCAATTGCCGATAGCAGCACCTATGCAACATTTGAAACCGCTGCCGAAAACCCTGCGCGTACATATCACGTTATTGGCAAAGTAAACTTTGACAAACCTTTTGAATATAACCCACAGCAAGATGCAAACTTGTTTTGTTTTTATATGACTGACAGCATTGGTGCCGAAAAAAAAGTGGTGTATCATAATGCCAAACCGCAAGATTTTGAAAAATCAGAACAAATTGTTGTTGTAGGCAAAATGCAAGGTGTTGATTTTACAGCCGAACAAGTACTGATGAAGTGCCCCAGTAAATACACCGAAGAAAATAAAACCATGTAATGAGATACAGCCTGTAAACATAGGCTTACAGTATTTTTAAACATGGTAAATCCTTTTTAAATTATCTTATGATTCAATACACAGGCGAGCATTTATTATGGGGCCAGTTTGGGCAATTTTTTATAGTACTTGCATTTACGGCAGCACTATTATCGGCCATTGCATACTTATTTGATACTTACAGTAAAAACCCAAACCCTAACTGGAAACGGTTGGGCCGTGTGGGTTATGTGCTTAATGGGTTTTCGGTAGTGGCCATTTTCGCCATACTTTATTACCTTATTTACAACCACTATTTCGAATATTATTATGTGTGGCATCACTCGTCAACCACATTACCCATGCAATATATTTTTGCTTGCTTTTGGGAAGGCCAGGAAGGCAGTTTTTTACTTTGGACCTTTTGGCATGTAGTTTTAGCCGCAGTGGTAATACGTACAAGTAAAGCCTGGGAATCAAGCGTTATGTCAATAATCATGCTGGTACAGGTATTTTTAGGCTCGATGGTTTTAGGCGTGTGGTTAGGCGATGTGCATATTGGCAGCAACCCATTTATTTTATTGCGCAACCACCCCGATTTTGCAAACATGCCCTTTACAACCATACCGGATTATTTAAGCAGACTGGATGATGGCCGTGGATTAAATCCATTACTACAAAACTATTGGATGGTAATACATCCGCCTACATTGTTTTTGGGCTTTGCAGCCACCGTAATTCCGTTTGCATTTGCCATGGCCGGGTTTATGACTAACCGAATTCACGAATGGATAAAGCCTGCCCTACCCTATACATTTTTTGGTGTAATGATTTTAGGTACCGGTATTTTAATGGGTGGCGCATGGGCTTATGAAGCACTAAGTTTTGGTGGATTTTGGGCTTGGGATCCGGTTGAAAATGCATCGCTTGTACCGTGGCTTACATTTGTTGGTGCAGCACATGTAATGTTAATTACCAAACGAAATGGCAGCGCATTAATAAGCAGCTTTTTGCTCTCTATCGTTACATTTCTATTAATACTGTACTCTACTTTTTTAACCCGCAGTGGTATATTAGGCAATGCATCCGTACATGCATTTACCGATTTGGGTATGAGCGGACAACTGCTGATTTACATGGCCTTCTTTACCATTATGGCCGTAGTGCTTATGATAATAAACTGGAAAAAAATTTCGGCAGGCGCACCACCAGAAGAAGACAGCCTTACATCGCGCGAGTTTTGGATGTTTATTGGTACACTGGTGCTGCTTATTTCGGCCATACAAATTACATCAACTACTTCTATACCTGTATTCAATAAAGTATTTGGTACCAACTATGCTCCACCCAGCAATTTAATTGACCACTACAACAAATGGCAAATACCCATTGCAGCAATTATTTGTTTGCTGATTGCAGTAACGCAGTTTTTTAAATACAAAAAAACCAAGCCCGAGCAATTTGTAAAAAGCATTTTCTTATCCGTTGTAGTAGCTACTGTTGTTACGGTTATTTATCAATGGTACATGCTTTTACCAAGGCCACAACATGTGGCATTATTGTTTGCATCGGTTTTTGCTATTGCCGCTAATACCGATTATTTTATACGTATATTAAAAGGCAATATTAAACACAGTGGCGCATCAATAGCACATGTAGGTGTGGGCTTATTATTGCTAGGTGCTTTAATTTCACAATCGAAACAAGAGGTTATTTCACAAAATGTAAATGGTATTGATTTAGGTAAAGATTTTCCGAATAATGAAAACATTATGCTTACCAAAGGCGATACTTTACCCATGGGTAATTACTATATTACTTACACAGGACATAAACAAGAAGGCATACACATTTACTATGGCATTGATTACCTGAAGTTGAATAAAACCAATGGGCTTTTTGAAAAACAATTTGAGTTAAAACCTACCATACAACTTAATGAGCGTATGGGAGATGCTGCCGAACCCGATACCAAACATTTTATTGATAAAGATTTATATACCCATGTAACCTATGCCGAGTTAGATAAAAACAAAAACCAAACCGGTGATAGCATTTACAACGAAGCCAAATCGGTTACCATTAAGCAAGGCGATACTATTACCACCAGTAATAGCTTACTTGTGTTAGAAGGCTTATCAACCGCTGTGGATAAAGAAAAAATGAGCTTAGGTGCTGATGATATTGCTGTTGCAGCAAACCTGCTAAGCATTGATGTAAATAATCAAAAACATTATGCCAACCCCTTATACATTATCAAAGACCAAATGCAATACAGCGAAGATGCTGAAATTGATAGCCTGGGACTAAAAATATCGTTTGTAAAAATTGATACCGAAAAAAATGCCATCGAATTAAAAATTGCAGAAAAGAAATCGAATAAGAGAGACTTTGTAATTCTTAAAGCAGTTGTTTTTCCGCATATAAATATTTTATGGATGGGATGCATAATTATGGTTATCGGAACCGTAATTGCCATGAGAAAAAGATTTGCCGATTTGAAATTCAGTAATAATAATGCAGCAAAAGTAAATTAATGACTATAGGCATTATTGGCTCAGGTAATGTGGCAAATGCACTGGCAATTGCATTTGCAAAAAACAATGTTGTTGTAAGCGCAATTATTGCCCGAAACGAAATAACAGGTAACAAGTTAGCACAAAAAGCCAAAGCATCGTTTTATAAATTTCCCATAAATAAATTACCTAAGGCCGATGTGTTTTTAATTTGCGTATCCGACAATGCTTTGCAAACGGTTATCGAAAGTCTGCCGCACAGCAGTATGCTTATTGCACATACAGCTGGCAGCGTTGGCTTAAATTTGTTAGCAGGAAAATACAAAAATGCCGGTGTATTTTACCCGCTTCAAACTTTAAAATTTGCCAATAAAAATTTTAAAAAAATACCCATCTGCATCGAAGCTTCCAACCAAGTTTCAGAAAATAAATTACTGAAACTGGCTTCGTCTATAAGTAATAAAAACATTAAACTAAACTCGCAACAGCGTTTACATTTACATCTGGCTGCCGTAATAACTAATAATTTTACCAACCATTTATATGCGCAGGCGCATGCATATTTAGAAGCACATGAGCTACCATTTCAATTATTGCATCCACTTATTGAAAAAACAGCTGAAATGGTTTTTAATACCCCACCCAATAAATTACAAACCGGGCCTGCCGTTAGGTATGATGCAAATACAATAAAAAAACAAATTGCTTTGCTTGATGATAATGAAGCTTTAAAAAAGTTGTATCAATTGTTTACAGCTTCAATCCAAAAAATGAATCCTAAAAAACAATCATAATCCAATGCAAAACTTTAAAGAGAAGTTAGCAAAAATAAGCTGTTTTATATTTGATGTGGATGGTGTGCTTACCAATGGTCAGTTAATAATTATGCCCGATGGCGAATTGTTACGAAGTATGAATATTAAAGATGGTTATGCCATGCAATTGGCCATTAAAAAAGGTTATAAAATAGCTATTATTTCAGGAGGTAAATCAGAAGGCGTGCCACAGCGTTTACAGCGCTTAGGCATTACAGAAATATATATGCAAACCAAAAACAAAGTGGACGTTTACAAGCAATTGCTTGATAAATGGCAATTAAAAAACGAACAGGTTTGTTATATGGGCGATGATGTGCCTGATGTTGCAGTTATGCAATTGGCAGGCATAGCAACTTGCCCTGCCGATGCTTGCCAGGAAGTAAAGCAAGTTGCTATTTATCAATCCATACAAAGTGGTGGCAACGGATGCGTGCGCGATATTATTGAACAAGCCATGCGTTTACAAAATACCTGGAGCGATTTATAATTATATTTTTTTGTGCCTCTTCTAATGTCCGATAAAAAAAACACATCCACTTTCATAAACGTTGTAAAACTTATACGCTGGCCTAATTTATTAATTATTGCCCTTGCAATGGCATTGGTGCAATACACCATTATAAACCCGATTTTAAATTACAATAGCTTACCAATAATGCATAGCGGGGTATTTGTATTGTTAGTGCTTAGTACCGTTTTATTGGCAGCAGGTGGTTATGTAATTAACGATATACTGGATGTAAAAATTGATTTAATTAATAAGCCTCAAAAAGTTATTGTTGGTAAAAAATACCCATTAAGCCTTTGTTGGGAATTATATTGGGTTTGTACCGTAATTGGTGTTTTAGCTATGCTTATTGCCTGTTGGTATAATCACACTTTTTACATGGCAACTATTGCTGCTTTCGAAGCAGCATTGCTATGGTTTTACTCATCGGTTTTAAAAAAATTACCACTCATAGGCAATGTATCTATTTCCATATTATGTGCATTGGCATTACTAAAACCAATGTTACTGCATCAGCCGGCTTATGCAACCAGCGGTATCATATTTTTAGTGTTGGGTTATGTGTTGTTCGCTTTTATACTAACGCTAATACGCGAGTTAATTAAAACCTGCGAAGATGTGCATGGCGACTCAGCAATGGGCGCACAAACAGCGGCTGTATTTTTTGGTGTTACTGCTACAAAAATAATTGCTGCCGTATTAACTTTAACTTGCATGGTATCGGTTGGCTGGTTTATGTGGCAGCAATGGCTTAGCGAAACCTTTTGGACGAACGACTTTATTTCATTCGGATATGTGGCATTGTTTGTTCAGTTGCCATTGTTACTGTTACTCTATAAACTTTTTACCGCAAAAAACACACCTCAATTTACTACGGCCTCTATGGTGGCAAAAATTGTTATGGTAACAGGCATTTTTTCGATGTTAGTATTTTATTGGGTTCTGTTTATATAAATCTTCGCAAATGTTATTAAATGAAAAACTTGCCGGTAAACAAATTATACTGGCTTCACAATCGCCACGCAGGCATGAGCTGCTTACATTAATGGGTATTCCGTTTGAAGTAATTGTAAAACCTACAAACGAAAGCTTTAACCCTGATTTAAAACGTGAAGCTGTTGCACTGCATATAGCAAAAAACAAAGCTGCAGCTTTTGCTCCATTTCAGGATGCAAATACATATATTATTACTGCCGATACCATTGTTTGTTTAGATGATGACATTTTAAATAAGCCTGCTGATAACGCAGAGGCTTTAATGATGCTTAAAAAAATACAAGGCCGCAAGCATACCGTAATTACAGCCGTTACCATAAACACTGCAGGCAAGCAAGTTGCCTTTTTTGTTAGCAGCGATGTGTATTTTAAGCCATTAGATGAAGAACAAATTGCATATTACGTAAACACCTATAAACCGTTTGATAAAGCAGGTGCCTACGGCATACAGGAATGGATTGGCATTGTTGGCTTAGAGCGTATTGATGGCTCATATACCAATGTAATGGGCTTGCCTACTACACAACTATATGATGCACTGCTTCGGTTTTAACTGATAGCTTATTCATACGTATCAGCTACCAATTGCGCCAATTCAGCGCCAACTAAGCTGCCTATTGCAATACCCATACCGCCCATACGCACCGCACAATAAGTATGTGTGTCTATTTGTTTAACAATGCTTTGTTTGGTATTGCCTAATCCCATAACACCACTCCAGCGCTTACTGATTGTAAATGAAGTTTGGGGCAAAATAATTTCATGCAGCAATTTTTCCAGTGCTGTTTGCACTTTTTCGGTAACACCAAATTGCTGTGTAGCCTCTGCTTCAAAATCTAAATTACGTCCGCCACCTAATAAAACACATCCGTCAACATCACGAAAATAATAGTAGCCTTTTTGATAATGGAATGCCCCGTTAATTTTTAAACCTTCGATTGGATTGGTTATTAAAACCTGGGCACGGTTGGCTTGTACCTCTAATTGTGGAAATAAATTTGCAGCAAAACCATTATTACAAACCATTAATTTTTTAGTTGTAAATGAAAAACCGGCTGCTGTTGTAATTAATACACCATTGGGTAGCGTTTTAACTTCGATAATATCTAATCCGTTTAAAATAGTAATGTTATTGTTTTGTGCGAGTTTTACCAAAGCATGCATCATTTTACCGGTATCAATTTGCCCTTCGAAATTATTTTTAACCAAGTGCTTAACCCCATTAAATCCTTGCTTGCTAATTTCAAAATCGGATAATGTATAGGTGTTGCCTTTAACTATTGATTTAAGTTTAGTATTTAAATCTGTCATGGCATCCATACATTGTTCAAAGCTTTCATCATCGCTGTTTGTAAAAACTTCATAACCGCCTTTTTCTTCATAGCCAATATTTACATCGCCCAATAATTTTCTTAACAACAACAAACCGTTATATCGTTTTTCTACTAATGCATAAACAGCATCTTCAGTCATACGGGTTAAGTCGTCTAAAATTTCAGTCATGCTGCCAAAGCAGGCAAAGCCTGCATTGCGTGTACTGGCACCATAAGGCAAAAAACTCCGTTCAAGCACCAAAATTGAAGCCGTTTTAAATTGCTTGCGTAATTGTATAGCTGCGTTTAAACCCACAATTCCACTGCCAATTATCACAAAATCAACCTTCGAAAAATATTGTTTCTGTTCCCAGTAACTTAATTGCATTGTATATGTTTTCTAATGTTTGAATAAAGGAAATAACCTGCGCAAGTAATACAGTGTTTGATTACTACCAATGGGCGGAAACACACCTTTGTTGGCGTCTTTTACATCTTCAACCGTATAAAATGCATCGGGGTTATGTGTATGAATTAAATTACAAACCTGATTGTGATGTGTGCGTTTAATTACCAGATATATTAATTTAACCGGGCCTTGACTGCCTGCACCATCCACCAATGTATAACCTATGTTTATCTGTTTCAAAGCATCTAACAATGCTTGTGTATGTTTTACAATTACAATGCGAAATAACTGCAAACCCAAGCCCAATCTTTCATCCATTTTAATGCCTACATAAATACCGGTTGCATAACCCAATGCAAAGGCTGTATAACTAAGCAGATTATCTAAATGCTTTAAAACCTGGCTCACAGCAATAGTCCAAATTAACACCTCTAAAAACCCAATAAAGGGCACCACATTTTTAATGCCTTTGGCTAAAAACAAATTTCGTAAAGTGCCCAATGTAACATCACAAACTCTGCATAAAAAAATAAGCAAGGGCATTACAGCGTAATGAAATATATTGCTTTGATAGAAATCAGTCAGATCCATATTAGTTTACATTTTCAAGCAATTTATAAATCAGGGGTGGCACGGCATTGCAGGCAGTATCCCTAATGGTTTGCAAATTATCAATATGCGTTAATGATTTTGCATTTGGGTCAATTAAATATTTAACAGCGTTTGCATTTACATAGTCAATTAAACTGGCAGCCGGATACACTTCTAAAGATGTACCTATTACAATAAACACATCGGCTGATGATGCAATAACAGCGGCTGTTTCCATTAACGGCACAGGCTCGCCAAACCATACAATATGTGGCCGTAATTGCGACCCTAATTCACATGTATCGCCTTCTTTTAATTCCCATCCATTTATGGGATAAATGAGATTGGGCTTAACGGTGCTTCGGGCTTTAATTATTTCGCCATGTAGGTGCAATACCTTTTTGCTTCCGGCTCGTTCGTGCAAGTCATCAATATTTTGTGTTATAACATGCACATCAAAAGCATATTGCAGTTCAGCTATGGCATTATGTGCAACATTTGGCAAAGCTTCCAGCACATTTTTTCTCCGTTGATTATAAAAATCGAGCACCAGTTTCTGATTACGGAACCATGCTTCTGGTGTGGCAACGTCTTCTATTTTATGTTGTTCCCATAAGCCGCCACTATCTCTAAAAGTTTTAATACCACTTTCGGCACTAATACCCGCACCTGTAAATACTACAATTTTTTTCATGCTTAACGGTAAATCAGTTTGCAGTTTGACATATTAAAGCCGCGTAAAAATTCGGTTGTATCCATTCGCTTTTTACCTGCCAATTGTATGTTGGTTAAACGCAAAATTCCACCAAGGCAATATATGTTTAAGTATGTTTTATTATCGGTATAAATAATACCGTCAAAGTTTACGGTTGCAGTTTCATAACTACAGCCATATACTTTCATACTGTATAATTTTTGATCATGTGTTGTAAACTCAAAAAAAGCTGCCGGATATGGCGACAAGCCTCTTATATGGTTGTAAACCGCAGTAACGGGCTTATTAAAATTTATTAATAAATGTTGTTTAAACAGTTTCGGTGCATCATGCAATGGTTCAATGCTTAATTCATTTTGGTTAATGGTTTTAACCGTACCATTTGCAATAGTTTCTACCGTTTTAATAACCAATGCGCCCCCAGCTTCCATTAGCTTATCATGTAATATGCCGGCCGTATCTGCATCATCAATTTGCACCGTTTGCTGCAATATAATGTTGCCTGCATCAATTTGTTGCTGCAAAAAGAAAGTGGTTACACCGGTTTGTTTTTCGCCATTTATTATAGCCCAATTAATTGGGGCAGCGCCCCTGTATTGTGGCAACAAAGAAGCATGTAAATTAAAAGTACCTAATGGTGGCATTGCCCAAAGTATTTGTGGCATCATACGAAATGCAACTACAATTTGCAAATCAATATGCAGGCTTCTTACTTCATCCAAAAAAAATTCGTCTCTTAATTTTACAGGTTGCAATACCTTCAAATTATTTTCGATTGCAAATTGCTTAACGGCCGATTGTTGCAATTTTAATCCACGGCCTGCAGGTTGGTCGGCTGCAGTTACAACAGCTACTACATTGCATTTATTGCTGAGCAACTGTTTTAAAATACCGACTGCAAATTCAGGTGTGCCCAAAAAAAGAATGCGCATATTTTTTATCTCCATAAAGTTCAAATTACACAGCCAGGTTTTTCCATTTGCCTTTTATCAAATAATAATAACTCCAAATGCCCATAGAAGTCCAATAAACAATTTCGCTAAGCCAAACAACTTCAACGGTACTTTTTACAATTACTGTAAAGCAAAAAATATATAATGTATAAATGGTAATGTTGGTTAACTCGATTATAAGTGCCGACCGTGTTGCACCGGTACCCGATACGGCACTTAATAAATTCATTGATATACTAAAAATAATTGTTGCTGCCAGTGTGATATAAAAACAATGCATGGAGTCGGCAATAAGTAAACTATCGTTGGTACTAAGTTTAAGCAAAAGCGTTGGAAAGCAAGCCAATACAGCTACTAAAATCAAAATAAAAAACAAGCTCAGTTTAATAATTTTAAAAAGTACAGGCAATACGTCTTGCTTACGTCCCTGCCCTATCAAGTTGCTTATCATACTATTGCTGGCCGCTGCAAAGCCCCATACCGGTGTCATCATAACCATGTAACAACTACGTATAATATTAGAGATAGCTAAAGGATGACGACCCATTTTTTCAATCAACACAAAAAACACAAACCATGCAGCCATTGATAAAAAATGTTGCAGCATAATGGGCAAACTAATTTCTACAATTTTAAAAGCAGCTATCTTGTTAAATCTCGCAAACTTAAATAAGCCATAAGCTTTAAACGGTTTGCGCAACATAGCCCATAAAATTATATATAGTGCGGCAATAATTTCGGAAACGGCATTAGCTATAGCTGCCCCTTTAATACCCATGGGTTGGAAACCACATTTACCAAATATGAGTACGTAGGCCAATGCCATGTTAAGCAAACAACATAAAACAGCCTGATAAGTAATTATGCGCGTTTGAGATATGCCTACAAAAAATGCCCTAACAGCATAACCCGCCATAGTAAAAACCATAGCAAAACTGCGGTAAAAAATATAGTTGTTGCTGGCTGCAGCTATGGCATCATCGCTGATTATACTATTTATTATTACAGGCGAACACAGCATAAATGCAAACAACAAAACGCCAAAGCCTGCCAGTAAAATTAAGGTATGATCAAACACAATGCCTATGGCGCCTGTATTGCCTTCGCCTGCCCTTCGCGAAATTATTATTTGCGCACCGGTGCCTAAAGCATATCCCAACATAACCAAAACAAAATAAAACACACCACCAATTGCAGCAGCACCTAATTCAACTTCGCCAACACGCGCTAAAAAAGCGGTATCGGTTAAATTTAATATGGTTTGCGCAACACCACCCAATGTTATGGGCAGCGCAATTTTTAATATTTGATTGTATGTGGTTGTTACTTTCAATTTTGTTCGGTTATAGGTAAACTTTGCAAAAAGGCCGCTAAGGAACTTATATTTATTAGCAATTACCTAAGTCATTTACTTTATTTGTTGCATTGTACTTACGTATAAAATATTTGGCTCATTATTCGGCAGCACTTATGGCAACACAGCTCTTAAACGAAACGCAAATTGAAAACCGCATCAGGCGTATCGCTTTTCAGATTTATGAAGATAACTTTGAAGCTGATGAAATTATTTTAGCCGGCATTGTAAAAGGTGGTTATGTGCTTGCAGCCGAAATCGAAAAAAGATTAAAAGAGATTTGTGAAATAAAAATTACGCTTATCGAAATTAATTTGGATAAAAACAGTCAGGCTCAAAAACCAATTCAGGTGGCGTTGCCAAATGATTATTTGCAAAACAAAACTGTTGTTATAGTTGATGATGTTTTAAACTCGGGCAAAACCCTAACCTACGCCATGTTGCCATTTCTTAATGCCGATGTAAAAAAAATACGGACTGTTTTGTTGGTCGATCGCGACCATAAGCGCTATCCCGTTCATGCTGATTTTGTGGGCTTCGAGCTTTCGACAACTTTAAAAGAACATGTAACGGTTAATTTAACTCCCGGCAACAAGCGCATTATGCTTAGCTAAACTTTGTTAAAAAAGTATTTCAAGCTGATGATTTTTCGACTTACATCCGTCATCAAACAATACATTAAAATTTACTTTTGCCCCGCTTTAAATAATCAATAGTTTTAAAAAATTTAATCTGATGTCAACAATAAAATGCCTGATAATAGGTTCAGGGCCTGCCGGTTACACAGCAGCCATCTATGCCGCCCGTGCCGATTTAAAACCTACCATGATTGCCGGCTTACAACCCGGTGGCCAACTTACCATTACTACCGAAGTTGAAAACTATCCCGGTTACCCCGATGGTACACAAGGCCCGCAAATGATGGAAGATTTTAGAAAACAAGCCATGCGCTTTGGTACCGATATTAAATGGAGTTATATAAGTGCAGTTGATTTTAGCAGCCGCCCGTTTAAAGCACAAGTAGATGATAAAGATTGGATAACGGCCGAAAGTGTAATTATTGCCACCGGTGCTTCGGCAAAATGGTTAGGCTTGCCTAGCGAGCAGCGCTTAAATGGCTATGGCGTTTCGGCATGTGCCGTTTGTGATGGTTTCTTTTTTAAAGGACAGGATGTTGCCATTGTAGGCGCAGGCGATACCGCAGCCGAAGAAGCCACCTATCTGGCTAAGTTATGCCGTAAAGTTTATATGATTGTAAGGCGTGATGAAATGCGCGCTTCTAAAGCAATGATACACCGTGTAAACAATACACCCAACATTGAAGTATTGTTTAATACAGAAACGCAAGAAATTATTGGCGATAAAACAGTTGAAGGTGCCCTGGTAAAAAATAATAAAACAGGCCTAAGCACCACATTAAGTGTTACAGGTTTTTTTGTGGCTATCGGTCATCAACCCAATACGGCACTATTTGCACATACGGGTTTAAATATGGACGAAAACGGATACTTGATAACACAACCAGGTACTACAAAAACAAATATCGAAGGTGTATTTGCAGCAGGCGATGTGCAGGACCATATTTACCGTCAAGCTGTTACGGCTGCGGGGTCGGGTTGTATGGCAGCCATTGATGCCGAGCGTTGGCTGGCCACACAAGGCATACATTAATGCGGTTTACAATTCGGTAAGTGGATTCCAAAACAAGTTTTTAAAGTTGCTCACCTTATTGTTTACTACTTCAACGCCCTCGGCTTCCAATAACTGCTGCATTAAAAATGGCGATCCAAAATGATGTTTGCCGGTTAGTAAGCCCTGGCTGTTTACCACCCGGTGGGCAGGTACGGGTTTACTTGCCGTATGTGCTAAGTGCATGGCATAACCTACCAAACGGGCGGCTTTTGGCGCTGCCAGCGCTTTTGCAATTGCACCATAAGATGTAACGCGTCCATAAGGTACTAAACGCGCCACATCATGTACCTGATGGTAAAAATCAACACCTATGTTTACCGGTTTTACATCAGGTATTTTTTTAGGTTGTGATTTCTTTTTCATAATCGTTTAGCCGATAATTGGTGTTTCATTACAAAAACTAAATTTAAAATATTACGCTTGCCAAAATGAAACATGCCTTTATAACTTGCAAATAATTTATGCTTTTGAATGAAGCATTAAAGCAACAATTAAATATTTCAATCAAAATGCATCTCAAATTAAACACACATCAAACCAATCAGCTAAAAGCATTGCCACAACTTTATGCCGAATGGAATGAGAAAATTAATGTGATATCGCGTAAAGACATAACTCAAATTGAAACGCATCATATACTACATTCATTAGCTATCGCCCGTTTTATAAACTTTACACCCGGTAGCAGTATTATGGATATTGGCACCGGTGGTGGTTTCCCGGGTATTCCGTTAGCCATAGTCTTTCCGCAGGTTTCGTTTACGTTGGTTGACAGTATTGGTAAAAAAATTAAAGTTGTTCAAGCCATTGCCAAGGAAATAGGCTTGCAAAATGTTACGGCTATACAACAGCGTGCCGAAGATGTGGCCTCTAAATTTGACTTTATAGTGAGCCGAGCTACAGCACCCATGACCGATTTGTTTCGATGGAGCCAAAATAAATTTAACGGTAAACAAAATAATCCGCTACCCAACGGAATAATAGCCTTAAAAGGTGGCGACCTAACCGCTGAACTACAACCCTTTAAAAAGAAAATAACCTTGGTGCCATTAAGTCAGTATTATGACCAAAATTTTTTCGAAACCAAATTTATAGTTTATCTGCCCATGTAATTTTTACTGTTTCTTTAACCAATTTTCTACACGCAAACAAATAATAATCAATGTATTACGTATGCATTATTCAGCCATTTTACCTAACTCAAATTAGCACTCTAAAAATTTGATAACTTTTTAGTGTGCAAAAAAAAAATCAAAAACTTTCGATAAAAACCTTTCTCCCTCACGGTAAAATATTACCTTTGCCTCAGTTAAATTAAAAGTCGCGGTTAGGTCCGTTGGCTCTCAAAAAATCAGATAAAATGAAAAGGACGTACCAACCCAGTAATCGTAAGCGCAGCAACAAGCATGGTTTTCGTAAAAGAATGTCGTCAGCTAATGGCCGTAGGGTATTAGCAGCACGCAGAGCACGTGGCCGCAGAGTGCTTACCGTAAGTGATGAACGCACTTACATCAAATAATCCCTTCAGGAAGATTTAGTTACGTATAAACTTCACCTAAAGGTCGCTGATTCTTAGCAGCGGCCTTTTTTTGTGGCTTAAAACCAAGCAACAGGTTAGGTTTTACACAGGTTGTGTACAAGTAATTTAAATGCAAATTTAAAGCAGCCCATATAAAATTCTAATTTTGAAGCCTTGTTAAAACGGCTGTTAACACTGCTGTTAAAAGGGGTAAGCATGGGTAGCGCATAATTAAATCTCAAAGAAATTAACTAAAACATATATGCCTAAAAACCAAAGTATAAAATCGGTTCTTATTATTGGCTCAGGGCCTATTGTAATTGGCCAAGCCTGCGAATTTGACTATTCAGGCTCGCAAGCATCGCGCTCGCTTAAAGAAGAAGGTATTGAGGTTACGCTAATTAATTCGAACCCGGCCACCATAATGACCGATAAGGTAACGGCCGACAACATTTACCTTAAGCCCCTAACCAAAAAGTCGATTGTCGAAATTTTAGAGAAACATAAAATAGATGCAGTACTACCCACCATGGGTGGCCAAACGGCATTAAACCTGGCCTTAGAGTGTGACAAAGCAGGCATCTGGAAAAAATATAATGTGGCAATGATTGGCGTAAACGTTGACGCCATAAAAACCACCGAAGACCGTGAATTGTTCAGGTTGCGCATGTTGGCTTTAAATGCATCCGTTTGTAAGGGACGTACAGCTACATCATTCTTAGAAGGCAAAGAAATAGCTCAGGAAATTGGATTTCCGTTGGTAATAAGGCCATCGTTTACTTTAGGTGGCAGTGGTGGCGGTTTTGTTGAAACAGCCGAAGAATATGAAGCCAAACTTCAGTACGGATTACATGTATCGCCCGTACACGAAGTTTTAATTGAGCAAAGCATAAGCGGCTGGAAAGAATATGAACTGGAACTTTTGCGCGATAATGCCGGCAACGTAATTATCATCTGCTCCATCGAAAACTTTGACCCCATGGGCATACACACCGGTGACAGTGTTACCGTTGCCCCTGCTATGACCCTATCGGACACAGCGTATCAGAAAATGCGTAACCTGGCCATTACATGTATGAATGGCATTGGCCACTTTGCCGGAGGTTGTAATATTCAGTTTGCTTTAAACCCAAACAATGAATCAGAGATTATTGTTATCGAAATAAATCCGCGTGTGTCGCGCTCATCGGCACTGGCATCAAAAGCTACCGGATATCCCATTGCCAAAGTTGCTGCAAAGTTGGCTATCGGTTACAATTTAGACGAATTGAAAAATGCAGTTACTGGCAGCACTTCGGCCTTTTTCGAACCGGCTATTGACTATGTAATTGTAAAAATACCCCGCTGGAATTTCGATAAATTTAAAGGAGCCAACCGCCATTTAGGTTTGCAAATGAAATCGGTTGGCGAAGCAATGGGCATTGGCCGTAGTTTTCAGGAAGCATTACAAAAAGCAGCGCAATCGCTCGAAATTAAACGCAATGGCCTGGGTGCTGACGGACGCGAAACTACCGATCAAAAATTTTTACTCGATAGCTTAAAAAACCCATCCTGGAACAGGCTTTTTCATGTTTATGATGCTTTTAAATTGGGAATTCCTTTCGCTACTATACAAAAGTTAACCAAAATAGACCCCTGGTTTTTAAGACAAATTGAGGAACTGATAGATTTTGAAAAAGAAGTAAAACAATTTACTGTAAACACCGTATCGGCAGCAATGCTTACACAAGCCAAAGCCTTAGGTTATGGCGACAGGCAAATTGCCCATTTATTAGGTTGTTTAGAAAGTGAAGTATTTGCAAAACGTAATGAATTAGGAGTAAAACGGGTATGGAAAATGGTAGATACCTGTGCTGCTGAGTTTGAAGCCGCTACTCCCTATTTTTATTCGACCTTTGGTGCCGAAAACGAAAGCATAAGCAGCGATAAAAAGAAAATTATTGTATTGGGCAGTGGCCCTAACCGAATAGGGCAAGGCATTGAGTTTGATTACAGTTGTGTACATGGTGTGTTAGCTGCAAAAGAAATGGGCTACGAAACCATAATGATTAACTGCAACCCCGAAACGGTAAGTACCGATTTTGATATTGCCGATAAATTGTATTTCGAACCTGTGTTTTGGGAACATATTTACGATATTATCCTTCATGAAAAACCCGAAGGCGTAATTGTGCAATTAGGAGGACAAACCGCATTAAAGCTTGCCGAAAAATTGGATAAGTATGGCATTAAGATAATTGGCACCAGTTACCAATCGCTCGACCTTGCCGAAGACCGTGGCAGCTTTAGTACACTGCTAAAACAATTAGAAATACCCTACCCGAAATTTGGTGTAGTAGAAGATGCCGATCAGGCCATTACCTTATCACGCCAATTGGGCTTTCCACTATTGGTAAGGCCCAGTTATGTTTTGGGTGGCCAAAGCATGAAAATTGTAATAAACGAACAAGAACTTGAACAACATGTGGTAAACCTGCTTTATGATTTGCCGGGCAATAAAGTATTGCTCGACCATTTTTTAGATAAAGCCATCGAAGCCGAAGCTGATGCTATTTGTGATGGAAACAACAGTTACATAATCGGCATTATGGAACATATTGAACCGGCAGGCATACACAGTGGCGATAGCAATGCAGTATTGCCACCCTTTGATTTAAGTGCTGACGTAATAAATCAAATTGAGAATATTACCAAGCGCATTGCCAAAGCCATGCAGGTAAAAGGATTGATAAATATACAGTTTGCCATTAAAAACGAAGTAGTGTATGTTATCGAAGCCAATCCGCGTGCTTCGCGCACAGTGCCTTTTATTGCCAAAGCTTATGACGAGCCTTATGTAAACTATGCTACTAAACTGATGTTAGGTACACATACACTTGCCGATTTTAATTTTAATCCCCGCAAGCAAGGTTATGCTATTAAAATACCGGTATTTAGTTTCGAAAAATTTCAGGACGTAAACAAAGAATTAGGCCCCGAAATGAAATCTACAGGCGAAGCTATTTATTTTATTGATGACCTGGAAGACGAGTTTTTTCAGAAAGTATATAGCGAACGTAATTTATATTTAAGTAAGTAAAGGTTTTTGTAATTGTTATTGAAGTAGCATTTTATTATTGGTTAAAATGATAGTTAAGGGTTAACAGAACAACTGAAAAACGATTATAATCCCACTACCCTAAACTTGCCACTGCCTGCCGGTGACCGGATGTAGCAGCCTGAGCATTTAAATATTTTTGCTTGTGACTATTGTAGGAATAAAAACACGAAAATCAATCCTGTAATCTTAAAATCCTACAAATCATAGTTCAAACAATTTTACTAACCACAACCTTAAACGCAGTATAAACCTGTTACTTTTTTACAACTTTTTTAAAAATAATAATTTGGCTAACTATTACCTTTAATATGTAGGGGCCTGCTGGCATTAAGGCAATGGGTATTTCCAAAACGTGTATGCCGTCTTTTAGGATTTGCAATTAGAAACTAAGGATAAATTGAGTGGAGTGAGAAACTTTGTGATTCAATAAACCCTTGCTGCCCACAAATCAACGCACTCCCTAAAGGGAAAGAAAAATCAGGACTTAAAAATCCTATAATCTTAAAATCCTACAAATCATAGTTCAAACAATTTTACTAACCACAACCTTAAACGCAGTATAAACCCGTTACTTTTTTACAACTTTTTTAATAGCAATATTTTGGCTATCCATTACCTTTAATATGTAGGGGCCTGCTGGCATTAAGGCAATTGGTACTTCCAAAACGTGCATGCCGTTTTTTACCATTTGCAATTAGAAACAAAAGATAAACGAAGAGGCGGTGAGAAGGTTTATAAAACAATAAACCCTTACTGCCCACAAATCAACGCACTCCCTAAAGGGTAATAACTAAAAACAGGAA
>JAEUTH010000029.1 GCA_016788165.1 Bacteroidia bacterium
AACCCGGCAAGCAATCAATTAACAATTGATAATTTACAATTAACAAATAAACCGTTTACCCTTACTGTATATGATGTATTAGGTAAAGAGCATTTAACGCAAAACAACTATACCACAACCTTAGACATAAGCACGCTAACACCGGGCTTATACGTACTGCGCTTACAGCAAGGCGATAAAATTTATTATGGCAGGTTTGTGAAGGAGTGATTAGTGGTTAGTGGATAGTGATTAGTGGTGTGTGGGATGCCTTTGCTATGGTTTATTTGTAAATTATCACCGTTTGTAGCTTCAGTAAACAATTTTTGCTATGGGTATAGTTCTGGCAAGGGCGTGCACTTTCATTTATTATACGACAATTGGGTAATGGCCTTTTTCACAAGGCCTAAGTCAAAACTATAAATGGCTTCATTGTTTTAAATCAAGCACTAAAAACACTACTTAAATTTAATCCTGAATGGCTTACAAACATCGTTATACTTTTTACTGATGGTGTAAGTAAGTTGCACACCGGTAAACACATACCAGTCTTTATCGTTGCGGTTGCCGCGGTCGCGGAGCATGTTTTGGTTATTGCCCTGATTTACCGACCTATCGCTAAGTAAAGCGGCATCAGTGCCATAGGTAGCAGCCAATATTTTTTTATCGGCATAGGTAGTGCTTACATCGTCCAGATAATCAGTAAAAGTTCTGCGTACACCACTTTCAACCACCAAACCAAACCTGCGGCTTAGCCTGAATTTAAAACCACCGCCAAATGCTAATGCAACTTGCAGGCGTTTGTATTTTTTTCGATCGCCAAATTGCGATGTGCCCTGGCCTTCTGTTGCTAATGGTTGCAGGTCAACCCACTCATCGTTTAAAAGTGCTTGCGGGTTAAAGTGAAACAAGGTTAAACCCAAAGCTAAAAACGGTGTATAGGTTGAGGTTGGGTTAGCGGTTTGGAATTTGAAAAAATTAAATTCGGTTTGCAGGTTTAACTCTTGCCAATTACTGCGAAACGATAAGTTTCTGTATTTCTGTATATCGCTCTTTGAAGTTGAATCGGCAGCAGAAATACGACCTGCATGTAATGCTACTTTATACGACCAGTGATTGCTGTTGCTATGCCTAAATAAAACACCACCAGCCAAATGGTTGTATTTGGTTGTAAACATGGTAGTTTTTAAATCGCCTTTATAGGTTGATGTACCCAGGGTTATGCCAATTTCAGACGATTGCCCCATTGCAATTAGATGAATGAATAAACAAAACAGTATGGCAACACTGCGAAACATGGATAAACTCATTGTTTTTTTAAAACGGTTTTTTGGCCGATATATTGAGTGGCTGTTTTTAAGTTATAATTATTTAAAAACAAATCAAACTTAACGCCTGCAACAAATTTTAGAAAATAGGGTAACTGGTGCGTCCGGTACGGATTTTATAGGTTACGCCAACGGTGGCAAACATATATGTATCGCGGTGATTGGGGTCGCCACGTTGTTGGCCGGCATTGCTTGTTGCCGGATTGTTGTTGGTGTAGTTGCCTTTTGATTTATCGCTTAAAGCGGCTGCTAAATCGCCACGGTATTCGGCCAGTGCATCCCTGTCGTAATAGGTTTTGCTTACATCGTCAATATAATCGGTAAAGGTGTAGCGGAAACCATACTCTAAGCTGATGCCCCACCTGCGGTCGATGGTATATTTAAAGCCAATGCCCATAGGGATACAAAGTTGTGTAAGGTTGTATTTTTCGCGCGAGGGTACCAGGCCTTGTCCTTCGGTGCCTAAAGGTTGCAGTTCATGCCATTTGCCCTCATACTCGCCTTTTGGATTAAAATGAAATACGCCAATACCGGCAAAAACATAACCGGCAAATTCGAAACCGCGCAAACCACGGACACCACGCAATTTATAACGGTGGCCAACTTGTTCTTTTAAAAAGAAAAACTCAACGGTGGTATTTACCTCCCAAATATTTGATTTAAAATTAAGGTTGCGGTTGTTTCTGAAAAACTCTTCGGTTAAAGCATCATCGCCTGCAACTTTACCATAACTAATGCTTGGATGTAATGCAAAATATGGCGATAACTTATAGCGTAAGCCGGCCGTTAATGCCAGGCGGGTTTGTGATAGCTCCAGGTCTTTGGCAAAGTGTGTACCTATTTGATTTGCACCTCCTAAGTCGCCCAAAAAGTTGGCTGCTCCTATACCAAAGTTTACTTCGGTTCGATAGGCTTTCCAGCGTCTGCTCGACATTTGAGCTTGTGTAAGCACCGGAATGCTTAATAAAAATAATACGATAAACTTTTTCATGCGCAAAATCAATTGTAAACCTTATGTGCTTTAATCAGTTTAGTAAAAATTGGGGGTTTTACTGATATCATTTATAAAATGAGGATTACAAAAATAGTTTTTTTTTATAAGTGGGCAACAGTTGCGTAATCATACGGTTAATTGCGGCTATCGGCTCCCCACATTAACTTATTTCGTAAGGTTTTAAGAAAATTTTCGTCATGCAGCCTAACTAAATTCAGTGTAAAGTTTTCTTTGCGAACGGCTAATTGAATATGTCCGTCAATGGTAACGGAACGTGCATCGAGCGAAGCTAAAAAATAGCGGCTACGGCCTTCTACTTCTAACGATAGCACATGTTGGTCGTTGATAACAATGGGGCGTACGTTTAAATTGTGTGGGGCAATGGGAGTAATAACAAAATTGCCACTTTGTGGCATCACAATAGGTCCGCCACAACTGAGGCTGTATCCGGTTGAACCGGTAGGTGTACTTACCAATAATCCATCGGCCCAATACGAATTTAAATACTCACCGTTAATGTAGGTGTGTATGGTCATCATGCTGCTGCTGTCTTTTTTATGGATGGTTAATTCGTTAAGTGCATAATTAACATTGCCAAATAGGTTCACATTACTTTCTAATCTTAACAAAGCGCGCTTGTCTAATGCATAATTACCACTTACTATTTCGGAAACGGCTTTCGATAAATTATCGGTAGCAATGCCCGATAAAAACCCCAGCCGGCCTGTGTTTACACCTGCAACAGGTATCATCGAATCTTGCACCAAGGTTAGGGTATCGAGCATGGTACCATCGCCCCCAACACTAAAAATTACATCAACCTGATGGCGCAAATCGGTGTTCGAACTAAAGGTTTGGTGTTTGTATTTTTTGGAACTGTGTTTTTGTAAAAAATGTAAAAACGGTTGATATAGTAATATTTCACATTGATGCGATTCGAGCGCTACCATTAATTGCTCCACATAAGGAATTACTGAAGTAGATTGTTGACGGCCATAAACTGCTATGCGCATAAGGTGCTTTTATTTTATACTGTTTATAAAAAGCAAATGTAAGCTAATGCACTTACTATTAAATTAAAACATATCTGCCACTAATACAATGCATTGGTAAAGTTTAAAAATAAACCGGTTTCGCCACGCCTGTTTATGCCATACTCCAGGCGTATTACTGCATTGTAATAGGTTACTAAATCTAAACCAATACCTACACCGGGCAGCAGTACATTTGCCAATGGATTGGTGCTTGCAAAAACATCATCATATACGTAACCCAAATCGGCAAAAAGATTCAGATAAAATGCAAATGGAATAAGGCCAAACTTTGGGTCGGTAATAACAGGCAGTTGCACTATTTGTTGTGGTAATAATGTAAATTTAAGGTTGGATTTAAACAAGGCATAATGTTGCCCGTTTATAACATACAACTCATAGGTGCGTACAATGTCGTTAAAGTATCCTAATGCGCGTTGGTTATAGTATGGTGCTTGTTGTGGTCCGGCAACACGTCCTTTTATTGAATAACTGTAATGCCAGCGATGGGCTAATTTTAAAGTGTTTTTATAGGTGCTGGTTACAAAAAATAAGTTGGGTTCGTTGGGCAATAAACCCAAGCCCACTTTACCCAATTCAAAATCGAAGTAACTGCCTTTAAGTGCATATAATCTGTAGTCGCGCTTGTCTTGTACAAACTTATAGTTTAGGGCTATGTATTGTGAATAGGTTTGATGGGGTAAAAAATAATTTTCGTTTAACGATAGTACACTACTATCAATTGAAGCGTATCTGTACTCGGCAGCTAAGTTTGTATATTTATAAATGCCATTGCGCAACGTGTATTTAGCGGCAGCAAACCACTCTTTACGAATAAATTTTTCGTCATTGGTGTAAAAGGCAAATTTGCTGTCGCTTAAACTATACGATACCTCGTGATTACGGTTATAACCACCCGTAAATTGTAATCCCTGGTTTTGTTTTTTGTTGATGTATGGCAGCACATAGTTTAAATTAAATTTTTGCGCATACCCAAAGCGTGCACTTAGCTGAAGCAATTCTTTGCGACCTCTGAAATTTTGATGCGTTACATAAAAACCATAAATTGTTCGGCTAAAATCTTTGGTTTGCCACCACTCATTAAAATTTCTATCGGCTAATTCAAAAATGGGTACCGGAAACAAGTACCAACGCTCGGTAACTTTTACTATTATCTGTTTTTTATTATCGGCATCGTTTATGGCGTCTATTTCTACAAAGTTGAACAGGAAGGTGTTCATCAGATTTTCTTTGCTGCGCACCATAGCGCTGTTTAAAACAAACTGTGGCAATGTATCGCCCACATGAAAAATTAACTCGCGGTTAATAATGGATTGCCGGGTTACTTTATTACCAATGGTTACAATACGGCTTACTACTACTTTTTGAGTATCGGATACCGCTGTTTGCGCATTAGTGAAGTTACAACCAATAAAAATTAAAATGCCGGCTATGTATTTTATCATCCATTGCGTAGCTTACATATTCAGATAATTCATAAGCGAATCGTACCGGCTGTTTAACTCATCGGCATACTGGCTTTTATGATACAGACTTTTAATAACATAGTTGTGGCGGTAAAATGCACTTTCGATACGGCTTAAATCAATACGGTTAATTTTTATGGTAACCTCTGCTATTTCAAAATCGGGTAATATTTGCACATCCACATTAAGGGCATTGGCATCGTTGCTTTCAATAATCTGTATAATGTGCGACAACTGATAATCCTTTAGTGGAACTTGTAACACTACAATACTGCCCGGTACTTGCAATGATTTAAATGATGCAAAACTGGCTATTATATCTTGTTTGGTAATAAGACCTACATACTCCTGTTTTTGGTTAAGTACAGGCAGCAACGAAAAATGGTGGTTTGCAGCGTAGGCAAACACATCATAAATATGCTGACTTTCGATTAGGTATGGATGCGTTAAATCATGGTGGAGTTGTTGCAATGGCATTTGCAGGTCACTTTCAATCAATAGCTTTTTGTTTATCAAGCCTAAATACTTTTTATGACTAATTAAAGGCAGCATATCCACTTTAAAAAAATCCATCCATTGCAATGCCTTGCTTACGGTATCGGATGGTATTAACGGTGGGATATTATTTTTAATTAATTGGCCTGCCTGCATAATTTATTGCTGTAATTTTAAACGGGGTAAACATACATTTTTACAAATGCAAGAAGCGTTTGAATTTATTAAAACATGCATGTTAAGTAAGTTTTAATACGTTAACAACGTAAATATAAGTAAGTAAGTTTGTGCAGTGTGGTAATGTTGCCATGCAATTACAAAATGATTATGGCTAAACTATCAGTAAACATTAATAAGATTGCCACCTTACGTAATGCCCGTGGCGGCAATGTGCCCAATGTGCTTCAAGCTGCTTTGGATATTGAACGTTTTGGTGCCGATGGCATTACCGTACACCCACGCCCTGACGAACGCCACATACGCTTTACCGATGTATGGCAATTAAAACAACATCTTACAACTGAATTTAATATTGAAGGCTACCCCGGTACCGATTTTATAAAAATGGTTTTAGATGTAAAACCACATCAGGTTACTTTGGTGCCCGATGCACCGGATGTGCTTACCAGCAATGCCGGATGGGATACCATAACACATCAAACATTTTTAACCGAAACAGTGTGCCAATTAAAGGAAGCAGGTATGCGGGTTTCTTTATTTATTGATACAAATTTAACTTTAATTGAAGCCGCTAAAACAACAGGCACTGATAGAATTGAGCTTTATACCGAAGCTTATGCCAGTGGCTTTGAAACACAACCTGTGCAAGCCATTGCGCCATACATTTCGGCTGCTACTATGGCGCAAAACATGGGGCTTGCTATTAATGCCGGGCACGATTTAAACCTGCAAAACCTTCACTACTTTGCACAACAATTACCCATGTTACAGGAAGTTTCAATTGGGCATGCATTAATTAGTGATGCGCTTTATTTAGGTTTAGATAATGTTGTAAAAATGTATAAGCATCAGTTAACCAAAGCCATATACTAAGTAATATTAAACTAATATAAACTACGTACTTTAATGGTGGCTTTTACATGGCGTAAAGCTTCCAATGCTTTGCCCGAAGTTTTTTTATCAATATCCAGTACCACATAACCAATACGTTCATTGGTTTTAAGGTATTGACCTAAAATATTTACGTTGTGTTGCGATAAAAAACTATTTACCTCTGATAATACACCGGGCACATTTTGATGTATATGCAAAAGCCTGTGCGTATTATTTTGAATGGGTAAGCTTAACTCGGGTACCGTTAACGAACCTACACTGCTGCCACCTTCTAAAAAAGCCAGCATTTTGGTAGCCACATCAATACCAATATTTTCCTGTGCTTCAACCGTACTGCCGCCAATGTGTGGTGTAAGTATTACATTGTGCATACCTTGTAACGATAGTTTAAATGTATCGCTATTACTTTGTGGTTCTTCGGGAAATACATCGGCAGCATAACCTGCCAGTTTTTGTTTTTGTAATGCCTTTTTTACTGCTTCAATTTCTACTACGTTACCCCGCGCACAGTTAATAAGAACTGCACCCTTTTTCATTTTCTTTATTCTTTCATCATTTATCAAATTTTTAGTGCCATTGTTTTGTGGTACATGCAGCGTAACCATATCGGATTTAGCAAGCAACTCATCTAAATTTTTTACAGCATAAGCATTGCCTAAAGCCATTTTAGGCAGTATATCATAAAAAATCACTTTCATGCCAATAGCTTCGGCAAGCACACTTACCTGCGATCCGATATGGCCATACCCGATAATGCCCAGTGTTTTACCACGCACTTCAAAACAACCGGCACTAGATTTATCCCAACCTCCCTGATGCGCTGCTGCATTTTTCTCAAATATTTTCCGCATCAGCATAATACACTCTCCAATAACCAACTCGGCAACAGAGCGCGTATTTGAATAAGGGGAGTTAAACACGGCCATGCCCTGTAACATAGCCTGCGTCATATCAACCTGATTGGTGCCAATACAATAACAACCTATCCCCAAAAGCTTATTTGCTTTATCAATAACCGCTTTGGTAAGTTTGGTTTTACTACGTATGCCAATTAAATGATACTTATCAATACAGCTTAATAACTGCTGCTCATCGTATGCTGATGTTGCCACATCAATATTTTTATAGCCATGCGATTTAAATAATGATACGGCTGCATTATGAATGCCTTCGAGTAACAGTATATTTATTTTGTCTTTTGGATAGGATGTATTAGTTAACATATATAGTAAAGGTTACAACTTTATATTTTCTGAACGTATTAATAAAAATCAGTGTGCTTCGAGCCAGTTGTTGCCACTACCCACTTCAACAGCTATGGGCACATGCAATTGCATGGCGTTTTCCATTTCGTTTTTAATCAGGGGCTTTACAATTTCCAGCTCCTCATTAGGCACATCAAACACCAATTCATCGTGTACTTGCAATGTCATACGGGTGCGCAGGTTTTTACTGTTTAAAGCCGCATCAATATGTATCATGGCCACTTTAATTAAATCGGCTGCGCTGCCTTGTATGGGTGCATTAATAGCATTGCGTTCGGCAAAACCGCGTACCGTTGCATTGGCCGAGTTTATATCGCGTAAATAACGTTTACGACCTAATATGGTTTCGACATAACCTTTGCTTCGTGCCATCTGAATACTGTTATCCATATACCCTTTTATAGTAGGATATTGCTGGAAGTAGTTGTCAATTATTTCGGCAGCCTCTTTACGCGGTATGTTTAATCGTTGCGATAAACCAAAGGCACTTATGCCATAAATTATTCCAAAGTTTACCATTTTGGCATTTCTGCGCATAGTCGCATCTACTTCACTAAGCCCCACTCCGTAAACCTTGGCTGCTGTAGCCGCATGTATATCAATGTTTTGTTTAAAGGCTTCAATCATACTTGCATCGTTACTAAAGTGGGCAATGATGCGTAATTCTATTTGCGAGTAATCGGCACTTAGCAGCACAAAGTTGGCATTGCGTGCTACAAATGCCTTGCGTATTTCTTTACCGCGTTCGGTTCGGATGGGTATGTTTTGTAGGTTGGGATTATTGCTGCTTAACCTGCCGGTAGCTGCTACCGTTTGCATAAAGTTGGTATGTATGCGACCGGTACGTTTGTTAATCATTTGCGGCAAGGTATCTACATACGTGTTTTTTAGTTTTACCAGTTCGCGAAAATCCAACACCATTTTAACTGCCGGATGTGCATGTTCTAACCTGCTTAACACATCCTCGCCTGTTGCGTATTGACCGGTTTTGGTTTTTTTGGCTGCACTGTCAATTTTTAAATGGTCGAATAAGATTTCGCCCAGTTGCTTGGGCGATGCAATATTAAATGTAGTGCCACAGCTTTGATAAATATTTTTTTCGAGTGTGGTTATATCAGCTTGCAATGCAGCCGATAGATGATTTAAAAAATCAGCGTTTATACGTACGCCTTCGGTTTCCATAGTAACCAGTACACGCATTAACGGCACTTCTACTTCGGCAAAAAGTTTAAATACTTTATGGCGTTCTAAAAGCTGGCTAAGTATGTGTTTAAGTTGTAAGGTAACATCGGCATCTTCGCAGGCATAAGGTGCTATTTGTGCCAATGGTACG
Source organism: Bacteroidia bacterium (assembly GCA_016788165.1). GTDB lineage: Bacteria > Bacteroidota > Bacteroidia > AKYH767-A > OLB10 > JAEUTH01. The sequence continues at coordinate 8,987 of JAEUTH010000029.1, forward strand.
GTGCGCATACTCAATTGCCCGGCACGTTTTTCGCCAATTAAATTTTCGATGGGTATGGGCTCATAGTTTAAATACAAAGCCGCCAAATAATCCATGTTGTGTTTTTGGTCGGGCTCAATTAAATAATGTGCCAGCATGGTATCAAACAAAGGGCCATTTACTTTTACTTCATACCATCGCAACATTATGATATCGTACTTTAAGTTTTGACCCACTTTGGCTATTTGTTCGTTTTCGAAAACGGGTTTAAATATTTTTAATACTTCAACCGTATCGGCATAATCGGCAGTAAAGGGTATATAAAATGCTTCGCCTTTTTTAAAGCTAAAACTCATGCCTACCAACTCAGCCTCATTGGCGTCAATGCCTGTTGTTTCGGTATCAAAACAAAACTCTGTTTGTTGCATTAATGAATTTGCCAACTGCTGTTGCAGCACTTCCGTATCGCAAATATGATATTGATGTGGCACATCGTTTATAGTAGCCAACTGCACACTTGCACGCGTTACTATGGGTTGCGCAGGCTCGGTATCAAACAGGTTATTTTGTTGTGATGTGGTATTTGTTGGCGTTGATGCAGGTTCAGTTGATTGTGCAAACACACGTTTGGTAAGTTGCTTAAATTCTAAGTCGTTAAAAATTTCGCGTAGTACTTCTTCATTTGGTGGCTGCCTCAGTAAAGTTGTTTCGTCAAAAGTAACGGGCACATCTAAAATAATGGTGGCCAATTGTTTTGATAAAATTGCTTGTTGTGCATTGTCTCTTATTTTTTCGCCCAGTTTACCTTTCACTTTATCGGCATTGAGCAAAACATTTTCAAGTGTACCGTACTCATGCAATAATTTGGCTGCTGTTTTTTCGCCTACACCGGGTATGCCTGGTATATTGTCGGCAGCATCGCCCATTAAGCCTAAAATATCAATTACCTGTGAAATTTCTTTGATGTCGAATTTTTTTAAAATGCCTTCAATACCCACTACTTCGGGCGGATTGCCAAACACAGCCGGTTTATACATTTTAATTTTTTCGGTAACCAACTGGCCGTAATCTTTATCAGGTGTCATCATAAACACTTCAAAATTTTCTTGTTCGGCACGTTTGGCCAATGTGCCTATAATATCATCGGCCTCATAGCCATCCAATTCGATAACGGGGATATTAAACGCTCGGATAATATTTTTAATAATGGGTATAGAAATGCGCAAATCTTCGGGCATTTCCTGGCGGTGTGCTTTGTAGTTTTCGAAATCAATATGCCTTGCCGTTGGTGCCGAAGTATCAAATGCTACGGCTATGTGTGTAGGGTTTTCGTTATTTAAAACATCCAATAATGTATTGGTAAAACCAAACATGGCCGATGTGTTTACATTTTTTGAATTTATACGTGGGTTTTTGCTAAAAGCAAAATAGGCGCGGTATATTAATGCCAATGCATCAAGCAGAAACAATTTTTTGGTTTCCATAAATTTAAAATGTTAGGGTACGAATGTATTATTTTGAAAAAGTACTTTAATAGCCTAATGCATTCTGCGCATTGTATTTGTTGTTGCGTTTATACTAACTCACTGTGTTTCGTATAACTACTTTTAATAGCTATTTAAGAATTAAAGTGTATGGGCTGTTTTATTTTTTACTTTTTTGCACTAACAATTTAAAACTCTTTAATATGAAATATAAAGCACTGCCTGCATCGTTGTATATAGAAAACCGTAAACGCCTGGTGGCACAATTGCCAACAAAATCGTTAGCCATATTTAACAGTAATGATGAAATGCCGCGCGTTGGCGACCAAACACATGACTACCGCCAAAATTCTGATTTGCTTTATCTAAGTGGCATTGATCAGGAATCGTCAATTTTAATATTAGCTCCTAATCATCCTTTGGTTGCCTATCGCGAAATGTTGTTTCTGAAAAAAACCAGTGCATTAATTGCCATTTGGGAGGGGCATAAATACACCATTGAAGAGGCGCAGGCGCAATCAGGTATTCAAACCATTATGTGGGCCGAAGACTTTAAAAACATACTGCCGGTATTAATGCATCACAGCAATGAAATATTTTTAAACAGCAATGAAAACGATCGTTATGTACACAGTGTACCTTATGCAGATTTAAGGTTTATACATCAGCTTCAACAAACGTACCCATTGCATCGCTACCATAGGTTGGCGCCCATAATGGCTGCATTGCGCAGCATTAAACAGGAGGCCGAGATTAATGCCATGCAAATTGCCTGCGATATAACTGAAAAAGCATTCAGACGGGTGTTGGGTTTTGTAAAACCCGGAGTAGCCGAATATGAAATTGAAGCAGAAATTATTCATGAGTTTATTCGCAACCGTGCCACCGGCCATGCTTACCATCCCATTATTGCAAGTGGAGCCAATGCCTGTGTTTTACATTATAATACCAACAATATGGTATGCAATGATGGTGATGTTATTTTGATGGATTTTGGTGCTGAGTATGCCAACTACGCTGCCGATTTAACACGATGCATACCGGTTAATGGTAAGTTTACTGCACGCCAAAAAGATGTATATAATGCTGTTTTGCGTGTAATGAAAGCTGCAGCAAAAATGTTGCTGCCCGGCAATACCATCGAAGCTTATCACCAACAAGTTGGTTTATTAATGGAAGCTGAGTTAATAGGTCTGGGTTTACTGAAAGCAGAAGAGGTGGCACAACAAAATCCTGCACAGCCATTGTATAAAAAATACTTTATGCACGGCACTTCACACTTTTTAGGTTTAGATATACATGACATTGGCAATAAATATTTGCCCATGCAAGCGGGTATGGTGTTTACCGTAGAACCCGGCATTTACATACCTGAAGAAAACCTGGGCATTCGTATCGAAAACGATTATCTGATTACCACAAACGGTCAGATTGATTTAATGCAAAACATACCTATTGAAGCTGATGATATTGAAATGTTAATGCAGGGGTAACAGCTTTTTCTGCCCCTATTTTTATTACATAGTACAAATTAAAGTTTGCCTGCTACTACTGCCGTATTTTTATACTTGCTTACATCGCCTTTGGTATTAAACAGCTCGCTGTAAATAATATAAATACCGATGGGGGCTTTTTGGTTATCAGTGTTTATGCCATTCCAGTACAGTGTTGTGCTTTCGGCCATTAAGGTATTGCGTGCCAGATATTGCACCAGGCGGCCGCGACTGTCAAACACCGTAACATTTGCAACCATGCCCGGTTCATTTAAAGTATATTCAATACTAAGTACATCATTGTAGCCATCTTCATCGGGCGAAAATATTTGCGGGTTTACCGTAATAGTTGTATTACTACTACTGTGTTCAATAGTTTGTGAGTTTTTATAACCCGGTGTTGCAAAGCCAACAGTTTTGGCAGCACTTTGCCAGTTGCTACTATCTTGTGTGGCCTGCTTTAATGAAATTCTTTCTAACGATATACCCTCAACATCGGTTATTAATGGATAGTGAAAATCATCACTGTACCTAAACACATCAATTACTTTTTGTTGATAGTTAAGCAAGGCCACTTTACCGGCATCGTCATTTAAAGTGGGCATATTAATTATCTTACATAAATTACCTGCAATGGTTAAAGGGTACTTACTTAGTATATCACCGGTGTTTTCTGTTAACACCAAATAATTGCCGGGTAGCAATAGTGTACTTGTTAGTATAACAGGATACAACTGATCTACGGTATCGGTTGCCAAATCGTAACGCGCAATTAATAACGATTTTAAGTCAATAATTTTTTGCGAAGCATTGTAAATTTCTATAAAGTCGTATCCTCCGGTGAAGGGATTAAAAAGTATTTCGTTTATAAGCACATCACCGGGCGCTGCCGTATCGGGCAGTGCAAATTGCGCAGTTTGTGTTTGGGTATTGTTGCTGCAATCGTAAACATTTGAAACAGTTAATAAGTATAGCACATTAAGCTGCCAGGGGTTTGCAAAAGTTAAGGTTACGGTGTATGTGCTTACAGTAACTGTTACAGGATTACCTACACCATTGCTTACATGGTAGTTTGATAAAATACTTGCCGAAGCAAAAGTTACAGGTTCGCTAAAAAACAACACCATTACATTGTTACCTCCCACGCTAACCGTTGCAATAGCAGGCGGAAGTGTATCGGTAAAAACTCCGGCAACGCTATTGGTTTGGCCAGGTGTACCTCCAATTGCTGCCTGGCTTGCCGCCCAATTGGCCTGCAACTGACAGGGATAGGTGGCTTCTATTTTTTCTAAAGCGTAGCCACTGGTTATGCTTACATTGTTATACCAGGCATCGGTATAAGAAACAACGTCAATACTATTACCAAAAAGATTTAATAAAGTTAAGTCATCGCCTGTATTATTTAAACTTGGAAAAGAGGTTATAGCCAGCGTATTACCAAAACTGCTTAATGCTGCGGCAGCGGTACTGCTGCAAATAATTACATACGATTGTGGCATTAGTATATAGCTGTTAAATGGGGCACTGCTGCCACTGGCATCGGTAAAAGTAAAGCCATTTAAATCAATGGTTTTATTGCTGGCATTAAACAGTTCGACATATTCAAAGTTAGGTAACCCTAATGTGCCCGATGGTGCAGCCATTATTTCGTTAATAACAATATCACCTTTAACTACCACAACCGGTGCATAGTAAATAAATGGCACTTGGTTGTTGGGTAATAATGGCCAACCATTGGCTGTAAGTATATTTGTAACAGTTAGTGTATTGGTAAGTCCATCTACAAAACTATTTGCAAAGGTAAGGTGTACCAAAGCTCCGTTTGTTGCATCTAACACGGCCGTAACCGGGTTTGCTAACCCATTATTAGCCGCGTAGTTGTTTGGGTTTTGTGCGGTAATGGCATCTGCATTTTCGGTAAATAACACATCTAACGTTTGGGCACCTGTAACTGTTATACTTTTTATTTTAGGTGCTATATACGTAAAGCTGCCGGTGGCTGTACCTATAGGGTTACCGGCAACATCGGTTACATTGGTTACAGTTACTGTATAGGTTACGCTGTCGGCAAAAGGCGTGGCAAAACCTGCAAGCACCTGTGTTGTATTTGTTTGTTGTATAGCCGAGGTAGCTGCACCAATACCATTATTAACAGTATAATTTGCAGGTGTTTCGGCTGTGGTTTTATCTACCACTTCGTTAAAAGTTAGCAATAGGTTTTGAACACCGGCTAATGTTGTAGCTGTAAGTTGTGGTGGCGTTACATCGGTTATAATTGGGCCTGCATAAATATTATCAAAGAAATGTTTACTAAAAAAGCCGGATGTTGATTGCTTAATACTGATACCAAAGTATTGAGAAGCCGTATAGGTAAGATCTAAAATACTGCCCTCGGTTTGTATAAGCGGTGTGGCACTTACCACAGAATCGGTAAGGCTCCACAAGCCGGCATCACAAATCACTTTTATACCTATTTGATTGTTGCTGCTTAAATCGCTGCGGCCATCAACACCATCAATAATTTTTGTTGCTATACCTGCATCGCTTCTATATAAACTTATTTCATCAGGAGTACCGCCAATGCGCACAAAATAACCGTTTACCGTGCCTGACATTATGGCTGCATCGGCAGTTAAAAACACATCCACATAATTGGCTCCTGATGTAGAAAATTTGAGGTTTACAAAAAATTCCCACTGTCCGTTTTGAGCTGTAGTGCTTGGCGTGCTTATATAAAACAAGCTGTTGGCTGTAACATTAGCGGACTGCAATTGCTGTGTGGCATTAACTGTAAACGATGCTACATCGCCACCCCAAACCGGATTTGCGGTAATATTACCATCGTCAAAATTTTCGTTAACCTGTGCCTTGCAGTAGCTGATTACAAAAACCATTAAGACTATAAGTCTGATATTTTTCATGCTCAAAACTTAGAAATTATTGCAGTAAAAATAGTATTTAATGCATGCTGCATGTTATTACTTTCGCATGCTTCATATTGGTTATTAAATTATTTAAAAACACATCGCTCATGAAAATAGCTGTAGTTGGCGCTACCGGTTTGGTTGGCACTAAAATGTTGGAAGTACTTGCCGAAAGAAATTTTAATGTAACAGAGCTTATACCGGTTGCCAGTTCAAACTCATTAGGAAAACACATTCGCTTTAAAGACAAAGACTATGCAGTAGTTGGTATGGAAACTGCCATTGCGCTAAAACCCCAAATAGCACTGTTTAGTGCCGGTGGCAGCACCTCGCTATCCTGGGCACCTAAATTTGCCGAGGTTGGTACAACTGTAATTGACAACTCATCGGCATGGCGTATGGATGCCACCAAAAAACTAATTGTACCCGAGGTAAATGCACATGTACTACAAGCTGCCGATAAAATTATTGCCAACCCCAATTGCAGCACCATTCAAATGGTAGTTGCCTTACAGCCCTTACATAAAAAGTATGAATTAAAACGCATTGTGGTTAGTACCTATCAAAGCGTAACCGGCACCGGTAAAAAAGCGGTTGACCAATTAATGAATGAGCGCAAAGGGATAGATGGCCCCATGGCATATCCTTATAAAATTGACCTTAATGCATTACCACACATTGATGTATTTATGGATAATGGTTATACTAAGGAGGAGATGAAAATGGTGCATGAAACCAAAAAAATTATGGGCGATGATAACATTGCCGTTACAGCTACCTGTGTACGCATACCTGCTGTTGGTGGCCATAGCGAAAGTGTAAATGCATCTTTTAAACAACCTGTTAACTTAGATGATATACGTAGTTTGTTAAGTAATGCCCCGGGTGTAATTCTTGTTGATGATGTGCAGCAGCTTGCTTACCCCATGCCATTACATGCACACAATACCGATGCGGTTTATGTGGGGCGCTTACGCTATGACGAAACGCAAGAAAATACCATAAATATGTGGATAGTGAGCGACAACTTACGCAAAGGCGCAGCTACCAATGCCATACAAATTGCCGAGTATTTGGTATCGAAACACTTGGTGTGATTTTATAAAAGCGGCAAGGCTTTATCAAAATGAAACCGTAAATTTTTTTCGAAGTATCAAGCGTTACGCTATTGCCAAAGAAATTTTTTAAAAATTGTGGGGTTGTTACTACGTTTAATATAACTCAAGCGCTTTAAATTAGCATATTGTTGCTGCTTGCTTACCGTTTTTACTTCTTTTAAAATTCTTTAAAAAAAGCTACATAGGCGTAAAAGTTATTGCTTACCTGCAATAATCAGCATTTTGGTTATGCACGTGTTTTTGCCGTCATCATCGCTACAAAAAGCAAGGTAAACGCCACTTTGAACTTTTTTACCGTCAAAATTTTTTCCATCCCAAATTGCTTGCCCACCCAATGCTTTGGTTTCGTAAACCAAATGGCCGCTTACATCGGTAATTTTAACCTGTCCATTACTAACCAATCCTTTAATAGCAATATCGCCATCATAATCAGGCCGTACCGGATTTGGATAAACCATTACATTATTACAAGCATCCTCACCTTCGATAGCATTACCTCTGTAAGAACAAATACCTAAGGCTGTACCAAAAAAAACTTCGCCTGTTATTGGGTTTATATCAATTGAATTGATGTTGTTTGATATGAGCGGGCTGTTGATTTCATTAAAATTTAAAATCTGTTTGGTGCCATCGGCACTCATTAAAAATACGCCACCGGCTTGTGTACCAATCCATTTGCGGTTAGCGCCATCAACGGCAATTGCTTGTACAAATTCTTTTTCGAGTAAATACTGATTGTATCCATCTTGCTGAATTAATATTCGTTGTGCATCAAAGCCCGTGCTGTTAAACACCTGACCGGGTGCATAAAAAACACAAATGCCTTTTTCAGTGCCACACCAAATTTGTCCGTCTTTATCTTTAGTCATACAAAATACACTGGGGCTGCTTAAGCCACCATTGCCGGCAACATCGGTTAAAAACCGCCACTTATCATCGGCCAAATTATCTAAGGTGTTATTATCATTAAAAACCAAAATGCCTTTTCGGTAATGATTAATCCATTTTTGATTGTAATCATCAACCAATATTTCCATAACTATAGAAGTGGGGTCAACACCTTTTGATTTAAAGCTTTTCCAGGTACCATTGGCGCGTTTTACTTTAAGTACGCTATCTTTTTCACTATTGGTCATCCATAAATTACCATTGTTATCATAGGCTACACCGCCCACGCGCACCGCACCAAACTGATTGGGCTCTAACAAACTGTTGGTATTGGTATAGTGGTAAATATTACCTTGGTTATATTCGAGTAGCCCTTTACCCCACGAGCCAAAAAAAGCCTGCTTGCTGTTATTAGGGTTTACGGTGGTAGTTACCAAGTCCCAAACATCGCCAACTTTAAGCGATGGGTTATTGGGCGCATATCCATTAAACGTTTGCCATGTATTAAAATCGTAATGCGAAAAACCTGCCTGAGAATAAGTAGGTTGCCAGTTGTTATTGCGCACTGCATGGCCAACGTATAAATCGTTATTCATAATACTAACTATTGCAGACATACTGGAGCCGGGTCCGTTAGGAAAAACAAAGTCGTAATTATTACCGCCCTTGTATCTGATTAATCCCTGAAACTCATCGCCTATCCACGTGTTTGTGCCATCATTAAATGCACAGTTAGGTAACATAGCCGGTATGGATGCATTGTCAATGTACGATTGCAAAACCATGTTGGTATCAAAAAACAAAACAGAAAAAAAGTTGGCAGCCAGCAATTGATTGTTTGATACGCCTAAATAGCGGTTTGCGTAACCGAATGGTGCCGATTGAAAACTACCGTTGAATAAGTACCATAACGAATCGCCACCGGATAGCTGATGGTTAAATACAATTTTACTGCCTATGCGTGTAATCAAATTAAAATTGCCGGCAGTAGCCGATGAAAAAATACGAGTCCAGTTATCTGAGTTTACAATAAATGGGTCGGATAACGATGCACGGTATATGCCATTTTTTGTTGCAGCATATATGTACGTATCATCAGTAGTGGTGCCAAACACATCGAGGTTTGTACCACCGGGGCCTAAGTAGTACGTTTCTTTAATTTCGTTTCTAACTGTGTTTACTACAACAATACCAAAGCTGCATGAAACGTATGCAAGCTCATCTTTAAAAGCAATGCTGCGTATAATTTTATCGCCTAAAATGGTTTTGCGTTTAATGTCGCTCAGGTTAATAATGTTGCCATTATTTATTAAATCGATATTGGCATTGGCATAGCCTACCACTACTACTTGGTTAAAAGGATTTGCATTTAAGGCAACAACACCAAAATCGGACAGGCCCATTACTTTACTCATGCCATGTATATCGCCATCGGCTTTATCATAATAGTAAACCGATGCTTTGCTTGCTGCATAAATTTTATTGCCGGCCGGCACAGCAGCTATGGTTGCATTATAGGATAAATGTGCGCGCCAATCGCCTAAAGCCAATTGCCCCCACACGGTTTGAGTAAAAAGAATTGATGCTAAAAATATAGATGTTATTATCTTATTCATATCAATGGCAAAGTAGTGTAAACTATATTTACTGCGATTTATTGTTGGTAACAATTGTGTAAACATTATGCATTATTGGTTTGACTGATGGTATTTAAAATGCTTTGCCACATGGCAGATGCACTTTTATCCCAATTAAAATACTGCACTCTTATTTTTCCGGATTCAATTAAGTTACTGCAAATATCGGGTTGTGTAACTATTTGTGCCATTGCATTTTTTATGGCCTCTGTGCAATTGGCATCAACTAATAGTGCTGCATTACCGGCTATTTCGGGCATGGCAGAGTTATTGCCCGCTATTACCGGAACATGGCATGCAAATGCTTCGATAATGGGTATGCCAAACCCTTCGAATAATGATGGGTAAACCAAAGCTTTAGCCGATGCCAGCAATTGATGCAATTGTGTGTCAGAAATGCGGTTGGTAAACACCACCTTGTTTTTGTGTTGCATGGCTTCATAGGCTTTATTAATATCCTGCGATGCCCACCTTAGGTTACCGGCTATAACGAGGTGGAATTGATTTTGCTCGCTGCTCAACGCTTCAAATGCTTGTAGTATGCGTATTATATTTTTGCGTTGATGTAATGAGCCAACAAAAATAAAATAGGGTTTGCCGCTTGTATATTGATTTCTGATTTCTTGCTGTGTATGCAATGGCAATGGTTTGTAAAAATCGGCTGCGGCATTATACACTACATCAATTTTACTAAGTGGCACATGATAATTGCCGGCTATATCCTGTTTACTAAATTGGCTAACAGTAGCTATACGCGCAGCTTTGCTTGCACTTTGTGCATAAAACTTTTTAAAGAATTGGGTATAGCTGCTTTTAAGGTCGGGCACATGAATAAAATTTAAATCATGTATTACTGCCAGTTGTGGTGTATGTGTATAATTACTTAGCAAACCATCGGTACTCACAAAAATATCGGCCTTGTTCCTTTTCAAAAACCAAGTTAGCGATAGTTGATACCAGCACTTAATTAACCAAGCATGTTTAGTAGGTGGAAATAAAACCTTGCCTGTAATATTTGATGCCGTAATGTATTTTTTATCGAAAGGCCTGTCGAACAAGAATACAAACTCATGTTGCGGCTGTTGAAGGGCTAACCGCTTAAATATTTCGAAAGTAAAGCGCCCAATGCCATCATATCCTTGCGGTGTAATGTGCCGGGTATTAACTACTATTTTCAATGAATGGCTTTTGGTTTTTTGTTTTTCTTTGCGCGCAAATGTAGTATTATAAGACTATAGCTTTGGTTTGTTATTATTGCCCGAAACCGGCTTAAAAAGGTGCTCAGGCCAAATTAGCATTGTAGAGAGCTTTTTGTTTTTTAACTGATATGAAAGATTTTTTTAAACTGTTGCTGCAAAAAACGTTAGGCTTCGATAATTACTTATTTGTGTTTTCGAAGTTTAAAATAAACACTTTACGATTTGATAAAAACGAAGGCGACTTTTTACATTTTGTAAAACTGATTTCGAAACCGTGCACTGTATTAGATATTGGCGCTAACATTGGCATAATGGCCATAACGTTTTACAAGCAATTACCACAATCGCACATTATTGCTTTCGAACCTATGCCGGCAAACTTAAAAGCACTAAACCGGATTATAAAAAGCTATCGTGCAAACCAAATTGTTGTTGAGCCCATTGCATTAGGTAATTCAAACGGCACGTTAGAAATGGTTATGCCCATGCGCAATAACGTAAAATTTCAAGGTCTGAGTCATGTAGTACATGAGAGCATACCACATGATGATGGCATTATTGTAAAAGTACCTGTTCAAACTTTGGATACCTTACCCATTCTGCAGCAATTAAAATTACCTGTTGGTGCTATTAAATTAGATGTCGAAAATTTTGAATTTTTTGTTTTAGATGGTGGCAAACAGCTTATAAAAAAATACAAGCCAATTATATATGCCGAGTTGTGGGATAATGAAAACCGCAAACAGTGCTTTGTTTTAATGCAATCGTTAGGCTATGAAATACAGGTTTTAATAAACCACGCCTTAGTTACGTTTAATGCTGATGTGCATCAAAAGCAAAATTTCTTTTTTATACCTATAAGTACCGTTTAATTATTTTATTTGAAAAAAATGTAAGGGCATTTAAAAACTCCTTTTTTAATATAATAAACATGAGCAAAGAAACTGTTTTAGTGCTTGGGTCGTCAGGTCAGATAGGTACCGACTTGGTACATGCATTGCGCAATATTTATGGAAACGATAATGTAATTGCTGCCGATTTAAAAGCACAGCCTATTGCTATTGGTCAGGCCGGGCCGTTTGAATTTATTGATGTGCTTGATGCGGTAAAAATTTCGGAAACCATCAACAAATACAAAGTAACACAAGTGTATTTGTTAGCGGCTTTATTATCGGCCACAGCCGAACAAAAAATAAAATCGGCATGGCGGTTAAATATGGAAGGCCTTTTTAATTTGTTGGAAATAGCACGCGAACAAAAACACCTGAAAATATTTTGGCCCAGTTCGATAGCAGTTTTTGGCCCCACTACGCCACGTCAAAACACACCCCAATACACTGTTATGGAACCCAGCACAGTTTATGGCATCAGCAAATTAGCGGGCGAACGTTGGTGCGAATATTATCATCAAAAATTTGCAGTGGATGTGCGCAGTATTCGTTATCCGGGATTAATAAGCTATAAGGCCGACCCCGGAGGCGGCACCACCGATTATGCGGTAGCCATATATCATGAAGCACTAAAAGCCGGTAGTTATCAATGCTATTTAAAATCAGATACGCGTATGCCTATGATGTATATGCCCGATGCAATACGTGGTACATTAGAATTAATGCATGCCGATGCCGCTAAAATTAAAATACGAAGCAGTTATAATTTAAGTGCTATTGATTTTACACCTGCCGAGATAGCTGCATCAATTCAAACACATTTGCCTGCATTTAGCATAAGTTATGCGCCCGATGTTAGGCAAGCAATTGCCGATAGTTGGCCGCAATCAATAAACGATGCCGAAGCGCGCAATCATTGGGGCTGGCAGCATGAATATGATTTAAATAAAATGACTGCCGATATGTTACAACATTTGGCTATACTTAAAAAATAGTTAGTAGTCTTAGTTTTTAGGCTGATTAAAAACAGGGTTGTTAAGTGGCTTAAAACGCATGCTTTCATAATCGCTTTCGGCACCTCCTAATATTTCGTTTTTACGATTGCCACTGGCAAACCAGGTAAATGGTGTGTTGCTATTGCCATTGTTTAACTCAATAACATCAAACCCTTGCGATGTTTCGTTAGTTACATAAACGCCATTACAATTACCGCGTAATTGAATAAACACATTAAGCTCATGCGTTGCATCTACCTTAATATTACGGGCTAAAATGGGATCTAAATTAATATGTGCCTTACCATTGATTAATTGACCACGACCAAAATCCTGTAATAACACCTCCGGTGTTTCAGGACAAGCCATAATGCGCATCTGGTTATTGTCATCGGCTACTAAAGTACTTACAGTACCTAAGCCTAATATTTTATAGGTAACATTACCAATACGCGCACCCACACTTGAGGCTGCTGTATTGGTTGAAGAAATATTATCTTGACGTACAATAAAAATTCCGCCATCGTGGTCGGTTATGTTCGATGCATCCAATACGCTGTTTGCAATAATACCATGGCCGGGTGCAGCGGTAATTATACCAACGCCATTTGCAAAAGCCGTTGTTACCGGTGGTGGACCTGCCAATGAGAACCCCGGATTTATAGCAGGTACTGTATTGCTTACGCTGGCCCAAATACCATAGGATAATGGGCTGGCAACTGTTACAATAATACCCTTGCCTGTACCTGCATGGTTAATTTTTACGGCATCATTAGAGTTGGCTACATTCGATAACGATACGTCAATACCTTTTTCATTACCTGCATGTATTATTTGTAAACCAATGCCGGTATTACCGGGTGCCATTTCAATTTTTTGTCCTATGCCTGTGCCATTATGATAAATGGAATTGCCAATGTTTGCATTGCCTGCACCCATTAATGTATAAGTTCCATCGCCACGCATTTGTTCGATGCGCACACCTGCATTTGTGTTAGCCGTATTGGCATTTTTTGCATGTATGGAATAACCTCTGCCCGCATTATTGATATCAATGGTTGTAGCTGTTGTTGTAGTATTGGTTTTATTAATCAATAAACTGCGTCCGGTAGTATTGGTATCGGCAATAACTACGGTGTTACCGGTACCATTGCCCGCTACTTCTAAAACTGTTGCACTATTGGCAGCACTATTGGTATGCACCTGCAATGCGCTACCGGCAGCACCGGTTGTTTTTAAAAACCGACCTACTGTGCCTGTACTATTGTTTTGAAAATAGGCTGCATTGCCGGAACCTGTAGCATAACCGGCCACAGCAATTAATGATCCGGCTGCATAGGATGAAAAAACATCGTTGGCCAATGGTGTAAAAGTGCCAACGGCTGTATGTCCTTGAATTATTGCCCCGTTTGTTGGTGCAATCAGTCCACTATAGCCTGCGCCTATGGTTATATTGCCGTTCACGTCTAATTTCGAAACGGGGGCTACCTGTCCTATTCCAACATTTCTGTTGGTTGCCAAAACGCGAATAGCCTCAATAGCATTAGCTCTTATTACCAATGATTGTGCATCGGTGGTTCCCAAATAATTTACCGTAGGATTGGTGCCTGCATTTCCGGTTAATAGCCATCCCAAATTACTTTGTAGTGGCACCCAAATCACGCCATTGAAGTAATAAAATAAATTTAAGCTGCTATCATAAACTAACAAACCCGTAGCTGGTGTAACAATGGCCGTGCGTTGTGCTGTTGTTAAACGTGGAATTAAAATACCACGGTTGGTAGCTGTCATTTCAAGTAAAGCCGAAGCAACCGGTGTTGTAGTTCCAACACCAATGTTGCCGGTTTGACTTATGCGCATTGCCTCAACATTACCGGTTCTAAAAGCCAGACCCACGGCATCGGTAGTGCCAACAAACTGTGTAGTAGGATTGGTGCCAGCATTACCACTTAAAAGCCAACTTAGGTTACCAATCATAAATGGACGCCAGGCTGTACCATCGTAGTAATAAAATAAATTCAAAGTAGTATCATATACCAACAATCCGGTTGCAGGCGCTGCAATTGCAGTTCGTTGTGCAGTAGTTATGCGTGGTATCAGAAGCCCTTTATTATTGCTCACTATATCTAACATTGCCGAAGCATGTGGCGTTGCATTGTTAATACCTACACCTTGTGCCCATAACATAATCGGACAACATATAAATACTAATACCTTATAAAAAGATTTTAAGGCCGTTGCTAAACTCTTATTCATTAAACCAATTGATATTTGAAAGGGAATTATGAGTTACTCAAACTATTGAATAAAAATTTTACAGGCAAAAGGTTTGCCAACACCATTTGATAATTGCAGATAATACAAACCCGATGGCAAATTATTACAAGGGATTGTATAATTGTTTTTGGTGTCTTGATAGGTTTTTAAATCGGCTTGAAATACGGTTTGACCTATGCCGTTTACGAATGCAAAACTTTGATAAGGAGTTTCTGCATCTGAAATGGTTATGTTTATAAAATTGGTTGCCGGGTTTGGCCAAACCGACACGGTTGCATTTTGCAAATTGGTGTAAACAAATTGTGTGTTTGAATACTTAAAATCACCATTATTATCTACCATTTTAATCCGGTAATATGTAAACCCTTTTGCAGGATTTGAATCAATGTCGTGATATTGAAGTGTACTATTAGAAAATTGAGCGGCCATAACTTTATGTAAAAAAGAAAAGTGTTGTCCGTCTGTTGATTTTTCAATATCAAAATAAGCACTATTTAATTCGTTTGCTGTTATCCAGTTTAATATTGTATAATTATTTTGGTTAAGCTTTGCCGTAAAATCTAATAATGTTATAGGTAAAGGCGTGGTTAAATCAACAATTGTCCAAATAGGGCTGTAGTTATTTTGACCAGTAACTGTAACTGTATTTAAAGCTGTATTTACGATTCCAAAAGGTGGTTGTGTCCATTGTGTTCCATTGTTTAACCTTTGCATACGTAAATTATTTTCAATAATCGTATTGGTACCCGTATTCCATTCTAAGTCACGATATGGAAACACCATAGTAGTTACAGGTAATGTTGTATAGTTTGCCACATTAAACATAAAATATCTATCAACAACAAAAGCTGAATTATCTGCACCACTATTATTTATAAGTGCTGTTAATCCGGTTGGCAAAGGTCTGTTGTTAGGATTTAAAGCCGTGTTGGTAGGATAGGTTGCAATTGAAACCGAACCGGTGGCGCCAACGCCACTCGTTGTAACATTAAAATTAAGTGGCAAATAGTTTGAGGTTGTATTGTTGCCAAAAGGGAAGGTGTAATTATTTCCTACTGTTCCATTACTAATATTCCAAGTTAATACTCCATATCCTGTAGCCGGTGGGGTTTCGCTCACAATAAAACCAGTGGTTCGGGTAATGGCAACCGGTAGCGGATTGCGTACTGTTAAGTCAAACGAATTTAAAAGTAATTGTCTGTCGTTGAGGGCCAAAACACCATTAGTGGTTGTGTTTCCACCTACACCTATATCTTGCAAAAGTGTTTTATTACCAGTGCCTGTTAAGGTTAAATTATTAAATATTGTATAGGAATTGCCTCCAATATTTTGAGCTGCACCATTACATATTACCGTACCACTTGGGAAGGTTGCAGCAAAACCATTGGTTAAGCTATTGTTTGTAAAATGGCCTGTTAAATCAATGGTACCATTATTATTAAAAATACCGCCATTATTTAAAAGTATATCACCTTGATTTGTAACTAGGGTAGCACCGGTTACTGTAACAGCTACATTATTTAGTGTTAGCAACTGAGCAATACCACATGTGTGAGCAAAACATACTATCAACACAACTGTTGCTGCCAAATACATTTGTTTAATTTTTGCCATTGTAAATTCAATTAAACTAAAACTTTAATACTACAAAAGTAATTAAATAAAAAGGAGATTGTATTAAAATACAATCTCCTTAAAGTGTCGGAACCAAATTTTATTTACTGAATAACCACTCTAATAGTTTTAGCCTCATTACCAATGGTAACTTGTAACATATACAATCCCGGCTTCAAATTTTCGAAATTGTAAATCAGTTCATTAGCACCGGCATGGCTTACGTGACCTTCGTTAATAACCTGACTACCTTTCATATCAATCATATTTATGCGATATTCAGTTGCATAGGTGGTTTTGAAGGATAAATTAAATATGGCCTCTGTTGGATTTGGATAGGCTGTTAATGCAAAGAATGTTTCATCACTTTCATCAAACGACACATCCATTTTACTGCAAGTATTTGGCGGGCATGTTAAAGTGTTATTACGCTTAATACCTAAATTCCATGAAGAGTTTATTCTTGAAATAATTGAACTAAGTTCAGATTTTGTTATAGCGATTGAGCCTGTGCAACCACCCAATTGTTTATTAGCCTCATCAAAAATCTGCTGTACTGTATATCCATACCATGGACCAACAGAGTCAACCACTAAATCGCGGAAATTTACAGTACTGGTTGGTGCAAAGTTCGGATCGGCTAAGTCAAAATTAATAGTCAGCGCCAAAGCAACCATTTGCGAGGCCAAACCATTATCTAATGGCGATGCGGCCGGATCAATATAGTTTTGAGTAAGTGCTGCATTACTTGGTGCACTTGGTAAAAATGCTTTTACGGCAGCCGCTGTTGTCAGGTTAATTGTAAATCCGGTATTACAGCCTACCGTTAAACCCGATGGGAATACAGTAGCAAACTGTGTATCAACATGGTCGAATAAGGTATCGCAATTTAAACATCCCAATGGAGCATAATAGGTTTCCTTATGACCTGATACAAATGTGCTACATACGTAAGCCGGCTGGGTAATGGTTAACGACTGCGTTGTAGTACATCCGTTGGCGTCTGTTACAGTTACTGTATATACACCTGCTGTTAAATCACTTATCGCTGCTGATGTGGCGCTGTTGTTCCATAAATAACTATAAGCTGGTGTACCACCAGTTGGGGTTACACTGGCAGTACCATCATCATTGTTACATGAACTGGCGTTAGTTTGTGATGTGCTTGCAGTTAATGCATTGGGTTGTGAAATACCGAATGAAGCTGTTATTGTACAACCATTGGCATCAGCAACTGTTACCGTATAGGTACCGGCACATAATTGAGCCGGATTACTTGTTGTGTTTCCATTATTCCATAAATATGTATATGGAGCAGTACCACCGGTAACAGCGTTTAAAACTATTGAGCCGTTACAAGCTCCGTTACATAATACATTATTTGTTGCATTAGCTGTAATATTAGCAATAGTTGTTGGTTGAGCAACTACAACACTTTGTGTTGCAGTACATGCATTAGCATCAGTAACTGTTACTGTATAGGTGCCGGCTGCCAGATTGTTAACTGTTGCCGTTGAACTTCCATTTGACCAATTAAATGTATAGGCTGGTGTACCTCCGGTTGGAGCAGCAGAAACACTGCCTGTAGCAGTACCATTACATAGTGCATTTGTTGAAGTTGCATTGGCTAACAATTGTGTTGGCTGTGTTATTGTAACCGACAACGTTCCAGTACAGCCCTGCGAATCAGTAACTGTAACTGTATATGTGCCTGCCGTACGACCTGACAACGTTTGCGTGGTTGCTCCGGTGTTCCATAAGTATGTATGTAAACCGGCATTACCGCCCGATCCTAAAACAGTTACTGAACCATTATTTCCTCCAAAACATGACACATTGCTTTGCGAAGTAACTGTTGCAATTACCGGTGACGATTGCAATACTGTTACCGAACCACTGGCTGTACAACCCGAATTACTTGTAACTGTAACGGTATAAGTGCCTGCTACTAAACCAGTGGCTACTTTTGTTGTTTGACCGGTACTCCATAAGTAAGTATAGGGTGGTGTACTGCCGCTTGGGTTTGCTGTTGCCGTTCCATTACTACCACCAAAACAAGTAACTTTTGTTTTACCAATACTTAATGAAATGGCACCTGTTGCCGATACCGTACCGCTACATTGAGACGTACAACCATTGGCATCAGTTACTGTTACCGTATATGTGCCTGCTGTTAAATTGGTTATCGAAACTCCGGTGTTTCCATTACTCCACAAATATGTGTAACCCGGTGTGCCACCCACCGGTGTAACTGAAGCTGATCCATTATTTAAACCACAACTTGCTGCACTTGTGCTAACAGAACAAGTAAGCGCTGTAGGTTCATCAATAACAACGTCATCCGTTACAACACATCCCTGTTGCGTTGTAACGGTTACTGTATAAGTACCTGATGTTAAATTATTTATTGTAGCAGTTGTTGCACCGTTACTCCATAAATAGGTTTCTGTACCAAGGTTTGGATTTACAACAGCTGTGGCGCTTCCATTATTACCTCCATTGCAAGTAACATCACTACTGTTAAAGCTTAAACCTATTGCAGCAGGTTCGCTAACGGTACCGTTACATTGCGTAGTACAACCTTCGGCCGAGGTAACCGTTACTGCGTAAGCGCCAGCAGCCAAACCACTAATTGTTTGTGTGGTTGCGCCATTACTCCATAAATAGGTATAAGGAGCCAATCCTCCTGAAGGAGTTACACTTGCTGTGCCATCAGCCCCGCCATTACATGAGGCATCTGTTGTATTTACAGTACATGAGATTGCACTGGTGCCGCCAACTGTTATACTACAGCTAACCGAACAGCCGCTTGCATCTGTTGTAGTTACCAAATAAACACCTGCACAAAGTCCGGTGGCTGTTTGCGTTGTTTGTATAGGTAGTGTATTCCAAGAATATGAGTAACCTGCTGTACCTCCTGTTGCTGTAACAGAAGCTGAACCATTACAATTTGAACATGATGCATTATTTAATAATTGTGTTGAGCAACTTAACAATGTTGCAGGCTGCGTAATGTTAGTACGTTTGGTGTTTGTACAACCATTAATGTCAGTAACGGTTACTGTATATAATCCGGTTGATAATCCGGTTGCACAAACCGTTGTTTGACCGTTACTCCATAAGTAAGTATATGGTGCGCTGCCGCCAACAATTGTATTAGCACATGAAGTACCATTATCGCCACCATTACAAGAAACATTGGTTTTGGTTACAATGATATCTGTAATAGGGGTTCCGGGATTAACAGTCCAACTACAAGACGAAGTACAACCATCACCATTGGTAATAGTAACAGTATAGGTACCGGGGCTTGCAACTTCAATACAACGGGTGGTTTCGCCACTACTCCAAATATATGCAGCCATACCAAATGTAGCGCATAACTGTGGTGTAGCCACATTAGCGCAGAATGTTCCATTTTGAACAATGGTACAAACAGGCGCATCTAATACCGTTAGCGTTTTACTACAGCTTGATGAACATCCGCTATTATCGGTGGTTGTAACGGTATATAATCCCATTACCGATGCATTGATACATTGGGTAGTTTCTCCTGTGCTCCATAAATATGACGACATACCACTTGGGGCACACCACAATGTGTTGCTTCCGGCACATACCGTACTTGATCCGGATATTAAACAACTGGGTAAGTTATTTACAGTTAGCGTTAAGCTGCAACTACTTGTTAAAGCATTATTGTCAGTTATAGTTACGGTGTAAGTACCTGCCGAACCTACATTTACACATTGTGTTGTTTCACCCGTACTCCATAAATAAGCAGTCATTCCGATTGGTGCACACCAATTAGTTGTACTGCCATCACATATAACCTGACTGCCCGTAATTAAACAGGCTGTTGGTGATATTAACACCAGTGTTTTGCTACAAACACTTACGCAGCCTTCGTTTGAAGTAATAGTAACAGTATAAGTGCCGGCAACAGATACATTGATACATTGGTCAGTTGCGCCATTACTCCATAAATAAGCTTGCATACCTGATGGTGCACAGTAAGTAGCAAAATTGCCAGCCACAATAGAGTCGGGTCCGGTAATTAAACAACTTGGTGCTTGATACTCGGTTATTAAAGTGCTGCATGAATTGGTACATCCATTTACATCAGTAACGGTTACCGTATAGGTACCACCTGTATTTACTGTAATACATTGCACGGTTGCGCCATTACTCCACAAATATCCTGCATTAGGTGCTGCACAAAGTTGCGTACTGCTTCCGGTACAGAAACCGGTATTACCACTTATACTGCATTCGGGGCCTGCCTGATTTGTAAGTTGAATGGTACACTGTGTTGTACATCCATTAGCATCGGTAATGGTACATGTGTATGAACCTGCACAGAGGTTTGATGCCACTGCATTTGTACCTGCCGGAATTGTATTCCATACAAATGTATATGGTGCCACACCGCCTGTTGGCACAGCCCTTAATCTGCCTTTACACACCGTACATGTTGGCTGCCGTAATACTAAAATATTACAACTTAAGGCTGCCGGTTCTGTAATTGTTGTTGTGCATGATGTTGTACATCCCGAACTAGATGTAACAGTTACTGTATATACGCCTGAAGCTAAATTTGTAATAGTGGCTGTTGTTTCGCCATTACTCCACAAATAAGTTTCGGTAAATCCAGTATTGCCGGTTACTGCAACTGTTGCTTGCCCACTATTTCCACCGGCACAATTATTATTAGTAGCGGTAATGCTACAAGCCAATGTATTTGTGCCAGGTACTGTAACAGTACAAGTTGTAGTACAACCCTTTCTGTCAGTAACAGTTACTGTATATGTTCCGGCACATAAGCCTGTTGCAATTGCTGTAGTTTGTACAGGCGATGTATTCCATACCCGATTATAAATAGGTGTGCCTCCAAAAACATCCACTTTAGCAACACCGTTACAAGCATTACAATTTGCGTTTGCTATTACAGAAGTGCTGCATGTTAAAACAGGCGGTTCAATTACTGCACGGTTTTTAGATAAAGTACAACCATTAGCATCTGTGATGGTAACAGTATAAACTCCAACTCCTAAATTATTTAAGCAACTATTAGTTGAGCCATCGTTCCATAGATAAGTATAAGGAGGTGTACCTCCGTTAATTACAGGAATACATATAAACCCATCGGTTCCACCTGCGCAAGATGGTTTGGTCATATCCATAAAGAAATTAACAATGGCCGGCCCTCCACTAACTACACCACTACAACTGCTGGTACAGCCGTTTGCATCAGTTATTGTAACGGTATAAGTACCACCTGTTAAACCCGACTGTGATTGTGCAGTACTGCCATTGTTCCATAGGTATGATAAAGGAGCGGTGCCGCCTGTTGCATTAGCACTTGCTGTACCCGTTGACGTTCCGCAGCCACCTGGTGTTGTGGTAACATTGCACGATAATGCCGAAGCATTAACTAATGTAATAGAATCAACTACGGTACAACCCGAACCATCGGTTACCATAACGTAATATATGCCTGCCGATAAACCAGTGGCTGTTTGGTTTGTTTGAACCGGAGTTGTACTCCAGCTATATGTGTAATTACCATCACCACCAGTAACTATAATGGTTGCTGTTCCATTGTTACCTCCATTACAACCGGGATTGGTGCCTGAAATAGTTCCATCTAACGAAGTTGTTGATGTAATGGTTATACTGGATGTTGCCGAACAATTGTTAGCATCTGTAACTGTTACTGTATATGTGCCAGCTCCCACATTAATTAAGTTAGGCCCGGCCTGGCTGTTCGACCATAAGTAAACATAAGGAGTAATGCCACCATTTGCTGATGCTGTTGCACTACCATTATTCAGGCCACAATTTGCATTCGTACTTGAAGGTATGGTTACGTTTAACTGGGCCGGTGCAACAACTGCTACACTACAACTCGATGTACAACCATTTTGATCGGTAACAGTTGCTGTATATGTACCTGCAGTTATATTGGTTAAATTTTGAGTAGTTGCTCCATTATTCCACAAATAAGTATATGGTGCTGTACCACCATTAACTGTATTTACAATACTTCCATCGGCACTGTTGTTACACAAAGGCATAGTTGGAGTCAGGCTACAAGTTAATGCCGCTGGGTTAACCAAAACAGTACTACAAGAAGAAGTACATGCATTGTCATCAGTTATGGTAACGGTATAGGAACCGGCACATAAACCGGTAGCTGTTTGCGTGGTTTGTCCATCACTCCATAAATATTGATATAAACCGGTACCACCGTTAACAACTGCGGTGGCAAAACCATTACAATCCGTTGTGCATAATGGATCTGATTTACTTACGCTGCAACTTAATGAAGCAGGTTCGGTTACTACCACTATATCCGTATTCATACAACCATTAACATCAGTAACGGTTACCTGATAACTACCGGCAGCTAATCCTGTTGCGGTTTGGTTGGTTTGTCCATTGCTCCATAAATAAGTATATGGTGTGTTGCCACCGGATGGATTTGCAGTTGCTGTACCTGTATTTCCTCCATTACATAAAACAGGCGTACTTGATGTAGTTAAAATTAAGGCTCCAGATTGATTTATGGTAACACTATCTATATATGTACAATTGTTTTGGTCGGTAACTGTAACTGTATAAACACCGGCTGCAAGATTAACAGCCGTTTGATTTGTTTGACCATCACTCCATAGATATGAGTAAGATGGTGTGCCACCTGTTGGATTAATTTTAGCCGAACCGTTATTACCTCCACTGCATGCCACATTTACAACATTGCTAAATGTTGCACTAAGTAAATTGGGTTGCATAACTTCTATTGAATCTTGAGCAGTACAACCGATACTATCAGTTATGGTTATTGTATAAACTCCTGCACATAGCGCTGACGCTGTTGTTGTGGTTTGTCCATTGCTCCATAGATAACTGTAAGGTGCTGTGCCTCCAATTACATTTGTTATAATTCCTGTTCCATCGCAGTTTCCGAAACAAGTAGCGTCTGTATTCGAAACCGTAAAAATTACAGCAGTAGAGCCATTGATTGTGGTTTCGCAAGATGATGTACAACCATTTGCATCTGAAACCGTAACAGTATAATTGCCTGGTGCCAAATTACTTATCGATTGATCTGTGGCACCATTGCTCCATGTAAAACTATAACCCGGAGAGCCTCCACCTGGTAATGCAGATGCTACGCCATTGTTTAATCCACAGGTAGTATGGGTTTCAGATATATTACATGATAGCTGCGTTGGTTGAGAAATAGTTCCACTGCATTGTGTTGTACATCCATTAGCATCGGTTATAGTAACATGGTATGTGCCATTTATTAATCCGGTAGCAGTTGCCGTGGTTTGTATTGGTGATGTACTCCACATAAATGTATAAGGCGCAACGCCTCCCGTTGGATTTGCAGTTAACGATCCGTTTACACCGCCAAAACAAGAAACATTGTTATCAACTGTAACTGTACAACTGAGCGTACTATTGGTTTGACTTATTTCTGCAGAACATGTAGTTGTGCATCCATTGGCATCGGTAACTGTAGCTGTATAAATACCTGCAGCTAAACCGGTGGCTGTTGCCGTATTTTGAGCTGGCACCGTGTTCCAAACAATTGAATAGGGAATGGTTCCTCCATTTGCTGTAACGGTTGCTGAGCCAGTGCTACCGCCATTGCACGCAACATCTGTTGAAGTAGTTGAACAACTAAGTAAGGCGGGTTCTGTAATCGAAACAGCATCTTGTCTGCTACAGCCATTTGCATCTGTTACTGTTACTGTATAGGTGCCTGCCATTAAGCCTGAAGCGGTTTGTGTTGTTTGGCCATTACTCCACACAAAAGTATATGCCGAGTTACCTCCTGTTGGATTTGCAGTAGCGCTGCCATTGTTTCCTCCTGCACAACTTACATTTAATGATGCTATTGAAACTGTGATTGCAGTTGGCTCTGTAATTATAACAGAACAATTGCTGGTACATCCATCGGCATCGGTAACTGTAGCGATGTAAGTGCCTGCTGTTAAGCCGCTTACACTAACCGTTGTTGCTGCTGCCATTGTATTCCATAAGTAAGTGTAAGGCGGGGTTCCTCCGGTTGGGTTAATAGTTGCTGTACCATCATTACCACCATTACAAGTTACGTTTGTACTGGTTATATTACAACTTACAGTTAATATGCTACCTAAATTACTGCTACACATGGTAGTACAACCGTTGGCATCGGTAATTAAAACAGCATAGGAGCCTGGCGCTAAACCAGTAGCTAAAGCTGTTGTTTGTACAGGCAAAGTACTCCAAGCATAAGTGTATGGCGCTGTGCCACCATTGGCATTTGCTAAAAGTTTCCCGTTATTAACACCACAAGTTACATTATCAATAATTGAAATATTGCAGGTTAGCAATGTTGGTTCACTAACAGTTGTTATGCAGGTGGTTGTACAACCTTTCGAGTCAGTAACTGTTACTGTATAGGTACCAGCTGTTAAATAGGGTTCAAATGCATTAATCCCTCCATTGCTCCATAAATAGCTATATGGTGGGGTGCCTCCTGCTGCGGTCACATTTGCACTTCCATTTGCTGCACCTTTACAACTGGCATTTGATGATCCCGCGGTACATGTTAATAACGTTGGTTGCGTTATTACTACATTAACAATAACTACACAACCTTTACTATCGGTTATGGTAAGCTGATGCATACCTGAAGTTAAATTTGAAACATCTTCAGTAGTTGCACCGTTCGACCACAAATAAGTATAACCGGGGGTTCCTCCGGTTACTGTGATGTTAGCCGATCCATTATTTCCACCATTACAACTTACATTAGTTAATGAGGCAAGCGCCAATAGCTGTGGTGGTTGGTTTATATTAATAATGCTACTGCAGGTACAACCGGCTGCATCAGTTACAATTACAGTATAACTACCTGCCGATAAGCCAAGTACTGTTTTAGTTGTTTTTACCGGACTCGTACTCCATGAATATGTATATGGCGCTACGCCACCTGAAGGATTAGCGGTTGCTGTACCGTTTGACTGTCCATAACAAACAACATTGGTTTTGGTGGCCGAACAAGTTAATGCGCTGCTTGGTTGTTCGATTGTTACATTAGCTGTGGCCGTACAACCTTTACTATCGGTAACTGTTGCTGTATAAGTTCCTGCAGCAAGTCCGGTTGCAACAAAAGAAGTTTGAACAGGTATTGTATTCCATGAATAAGTATATGCCGGAGAACCACCTGCGCCCGTAACACATGCTGAACCATTATTGTTGCCCAAACAACTGGCATTGTTTACGCAAGAAATAACAGCAAACAATTGTCCGGGTTCAGTTACCTGTATAACTCCCACTGTCTGACAACCATTGGCATCGGTTATTGTAACGGTATAAGTGCCGGCAATAAGACCAGAAATAGTTTGTGTAAACGCACCATTTGACCACTGATAGCTATATGGTGGTGTGCCGCCTACAGGCTGTGCACTAATACTACCATTGTTACCACCATAGCATGATACATGGGTTACATTGGCATCACAAACACAGGCTAAAGGAGCAGGCTCATTTACTACAATGGTTTGAACTAATACGCAACCGGCAGCATCGCTGGCTGTAACAGTATAACTACCTGCGGTTAATCCACTTATTGTTGCTGTTGTACTTCCATTACTCCAAAGGTAATTAACAGGTGTTGTGCCACCGCTTGGGCTTAGTGTAATGTTTCCGTTAGCCAATCCATTACAAGTAACATGTTGAACAATTGGGTTAAGTGCTAAGCTTGCACTTTGTGCTATGGTATAAGTGCATGAAGCACTACAGTTTTGTTGATCGGTGATAGTAACCGTATAGGTACCGGCTAACAAATTGTTGTTATTTGTAGTTGTATTTCCATTACTCCAAAGTATGGTGTAGGGAGCTGTTCCGCCAGATGGGGTAAGTGCTATTGAACCGGTTGCTCCACCATTACAATTGGCATTGGTTACAACACCGTTGCAAGCTAAAGCCATTGGTTGGCTTATAGTAAATGTTTGTGAAGCTGTACAGCCGCTGTTATCTGTTACTATTACAGTATATGTACCTGCAGCTACGTTCAATAAATTTTTAGTTGTTCGCACTGGATTGGTATTCCAAATGTAATTGTACCCGCCTGTACCTCCACTTACTGTAAGTGTAACTTTTCCGTTGCTGCCTCCATTACAAGTAACATTTATAACGCTGCCGGTTATCGAAATAGCCGTAGCCTGACCAACAACAGCTGTTTGTGTTGCTGTGCAGCCATTGGCATCAGTTACTGTTACCGTATAGGTGCCGGCTATTAAATCGGTAGCTGTTTGATTTGTGTCGCCATTATTCCATAAGAATGTATATGCCGGTGTACCGCCCGAAGGAGCTGCTGTAATTTCGCCATCGTTTCCACCATTACAACTAACTGCGTCAACACTAACTGCCACCACAATCGGAGCAGGTTCTGTAATTGCAACCACATGATATTTAATACATCCTGCAGAGTCAATTATTTCGGCAGTATATATACCTGCAGGCAGCCCTGTTGCTGTTGGTCCGGTTTGAACGGGTATGGTGTTCCAGCTAATTAAATAAGGAGATCCTACTGTATAAGGAGTACCTCCGTATGGGTAAACTACAACACTTCCATCAGATAATCCATTACAAGTGACATGCGTTTCGATGGAAGTTGTGTTTAATTGCGGGGGTTGTGTTATTGTAAAGCTCATGGTTGTATCACAGCCATTGGCATCTATAATTAAGACCGTATGCACACCTGCTGCTAAGCCAAATGCAAAAGCATCTGTTTGACCATCGTCCCATAAATAAGTGTATCCTGGGGTTCCTCCGGCAACATCAACAAAGGCGGTTCCATCGGCACCGTAGCTACAAGATACATTGGTTTGTTGTGTACCGATTGTTACTTCTGATGGTTCAACAATTTCATAGGCCGCTAAATAGGTACAGCCATTAGAATCTGTAATGGTTACTGTATAGGTGCCGCTAACTAGGTTTGTTATATCCTTTGTAGTTTCGCCATTGCTCCAAACAAATTGGTATGGCAGAATGCCGCCTGAAACAGTTAACTCAACATACCCAAAATTTTCGCCATAACATAAATTATCAGACACTATTGCATTGGCTACAATTGGATTAGGTTCGCCCACAAATTTTAATTTGGTACTTACACAACCCGTAGCACTATCAACAACTGTAATGGTATATGTACCCATTGCTAACCCGGTAAACATACCATTGCTTTGGTAGTTAATTCCATCTATTGAGTAACCATATGGGCCGGTACCTCCTGATGCAATTACCTCAAAAATTCCGGTAAAGTTTCCGGTGCAGTCAACATCGGTTGAATCAACATCAGAAATAACCGGGTTGGGGTTAACATTTATTGTAACGCTGGTGGTACTGGTACATCCATTTATATCTGTAACTGTTACCGTATATGAACCAGCCTGTGTAAATTTTGCGCCACGTGTTGTTACACCGTTGGACCAAATATAAGATGCATATCCTAAATCTGCCAATACCCTTACGCTATCCCCATCACAAAAGGTGAGCGGGCCATTTGCAGTTAAGTTGGTTGCCGTTGCTTGGTTTTGTATTATTGTTACACTTGCTGTACCTGTGCAACTATTTGCATCGGTTACTGTTACGGTGAAGTCGCCAGGACTTGAAACTACCAAAGTTTGTGAGGTTGATCCATCATTCCATTGATAATTGTTATAACCTGCACCAGCATCAAGTGTAGTATTGAACCCAATACAAAATTGCAAATTACCACTAATTACTGGTGTTGGGTTTGTATGAGCTGTTGTAGTAACGGCTACTGAAGCTGTACACGTATTATTATCAGTAACTGTTACTGTAAAGCTACTGCTACTGTTTACATTGATGCTTTGTGTGGTGGCACCCGTATTCCATAAATAGTTTGCATATCCTGCACCTGCGTCTAATACCGAGCCTGGTGCAACACAAAAATTAAGATTGCCAGATATGGATGGGGTTGGGTTTTGCAATTCTACAACAACAACGCTATCGGAATCAACCACTAAACCTTCGGTAACAGTTACGGTATACGTGCCTGCTGTATTTACAACAATAACCTGGTTGGTTGAACCTGTACTCCAAAGATAGGTTGCAGTTGGGCTTCCGTTTGCATCTAATGAGGTATTGCTTCCCGCGCAAAAACTTAAATTACCTAAAATATTAAGTGGGGCTGGTTTGGCAGTTGTTTCAATACTTTCATGTTTCGTATTATTGGTTTTGCTTATTTCTGATGGCAGTTTTGCCATTAAAAATGTTGAATAAAAAAAACCAAGAACGATAAGACATACACTAGCGTAATGTTTTTTCATATTATTGATATTTAATTTTAATACTGAACTATCGCTTTTTAAACAAGACAACAAGCCAACACATACTTTATTAAAGAATGTTAATTGACTACAAATTCAACGTGTTTTATGATTTAGGATAGTTTTTTTTAGGGGTAATATGTAAAAATGTTAATTGGGTGCAGCAATCTGCAAAATAAAAATTAAAATACCAACACCTTGTTAATTACGATTAAATCTATAAAAGCTGTAAAACTAAAAAGGAGACCCTTGGGCCTCCTTCGTTTTTAAACAGTCATTATCTCTTTTTCTTTTATTTCAATATGTTTATCAATCTTGAGAATGTAATTGTCGGTTACTTTTTGAATGTTAGCATCCTGTGTTTTCTTTTCGTCTTCAGTTAATTTCGACTTTTTTATAGCTTCCATTGCATCTTTTCGGGCAGCCCTAACACCTACTTTGGCGTGCTCAGATTCAGCTTTAGTTTTTTTAACCAACTCCTTACGTCTTTCTTCTGTTAAAGCCGGAACGTTAATTCTTATTACAATTCCATCATTTTGTGGGTTCATTCCTAAGTTGGAATGTGCTATTGCTTTTTCAATTGGCGTTAACATTGATTTTTCCCAAGGTTGTATTACAAGTGTTCGCGCATCTGAGGTACTTACGTTAGCTACCTGGTTTAAAGCTGTACTGGTGCCGTAGTAATCAACATGAATCATATCAAGCATTTGTGGTGTTGCTTTGCCGGCCCGAATTTTGGTTAGCTCGGTTTCGAGGTGGTTCATTGCTTTTTCCATTGACTCATGCATGTGATCAAGTATGGGCTTTGCTTCTTCCATATTTTTCTATTTTAATTTATTTTTATTTCGAGTATATTGGTGTTGAATGTGCTTTTGGGGTAGTGGATAAGTTATTTTACCAGTGTGCCTATTTCAGCACCTTCAATCAATTTCATTAAGTTGTTTTGTTTGTTCATATCAAACACAATAATAGGCAGTTTGTTTTCTTCACATAAAGTAAAAGCTGTCATGTCCATAACTTTTAAGTCACGCTCATAAACTTCTTTAAATGAAATGGAATTAAACTTAACAGCCGTTGGATCTTTCTCGGGGTCGGCTGTATAAATACCATCTACACGTGTGCCTTTCAGTATAACATCGGCTTCAATTTCAATTGCGCGCAGCGATGCTGCTGAGTCCGTTGTAAAATAAGGGTTGCCTGTGCCGGCTGCAAAAATAACCACCCTGCCTTTTTCCAAATGCCTAACTGCGCGTCTTCTGATAAATGATTCGCAAATAGCTTCCATTTTAATGGCCGACTGCAAGCGAGTTGTTACACCATTTTGCTCTAAAGCCGATTGCAATGCCATGCTGTTTATAACCGTTGCAAGCATGCCCATATAATCCCCTTGTACCCGATCCATACCACCTTCGGCTGCTTGGAGACCTCTAAAAATATTACCTCCACCTATTACAATAGCAACCTGAACGCCTTTAGAAACCACTTGTTTAACGTCTGAAGCATATTGCTGTAAACGGTTATTGTCAATTCCAAAGTTTTTATCGCCCATTAAGGCTTCGCCTGATAATTTTAATAGTATGCGTTTATATTTCATAGTTACTTTTGTGAATTGTTAAGTAGGCCGGACAAAAAAAATCCCGATTAAATCGGGATTTTATTATTAACCAAGTTGCACACGTTTAAATGCGGTAACGGTGAGGTTTTTATCAATTTCTGTTAGGTACTGACGTACCGATAATTTATCTTCTTTAATATATGATTGATTTAGTAAGGTGTTTTCCTGATAAAACTTATTTAACTTACCCATAGCTATTTTCTCAATCATATTTTCAGGTTTGCCTTCAGCTCTGGCTTGTTCTTTACCTATTTCGATTTCGCGCTCTAATGTTTTTGCATCAACATCATCTTTATCAATTGCAACCGGACTCATTGCGGCAATTTGCATAGCTACGTTTTTACCAATCTCATCAACGTTCGAAACGGTTGCAACATTTAACCCTACAATGGCTGCTAAGCGATTACCGGGATGATTGTAAACAATAACGCGTGGCGCATTTACGTTTTCAAAACGCGATACTTCTATCTTTTCACCAATTTTTCCTACCATATCTAATAGCTTATCGGCAACTGTTACGCCTTCGAAAGCCATATCTTTTATTGCATCAACTGTGGTAGCATTGTTTTTAATGGCAGCGTCTAAAACATCGTTTGCAAATTTTGTAAAATCAGCATTTTTTGCCACAAAATCAGTTTCGCAATTTAAAGCTATTAAATAGCCTTGTGTTGCATCGTCATTGGTTTTAGCAATGATATATCCTTCTTTGGCATCGCGGTCGCTGCGGTTGGCTGCTACTTTTGCGCCTTTTTTACGTAAGTAATCAATGGCTGCTTCAAAATCACCGTTAGCTTCGGTAAGGGCTTTCTTACAATCCATCATTCCGGCACCGGTTTGTTGGCGTAGTTTATTTACATCGGCAGCGCTTATAGTCATAGTTGTTGACATGAATTTATTTTAATTTATATTTCTCTGATAAGGCTTTATTATTTTTTCTTACGTGAGCGTAATCCTTTTTTTCCTTCATCATCACCTGCAATTACAGCATCCTTTTCTCCTTGTGCATCTTCTTCGG
Source organism: Bacteroidia bacterium (assembly GCA_016788165.1). Classification (GTDB taxonomy): domain Bacteria; phylum Bacteroidota; class Bacteroidia; order AKYH767-A; family OLB10; genus JAEUTH01. The sequence continues at coordinate 40,471 of JAEUTH010000029.1, forward strand.
CCACTTCTTTTTCGCGATCTGATTCTTTATCAACTTTGCGTTCGGCCAAACCTTCTTCAATTGCCTTTACCATTACTTCCATCATTAATGCTATTGACTTGGTTGCATCATCGTTGGCAGGTATTGGGAAGTCAATCAGATTCGGATCTGTGTTTGTATCACATATACCAATAGTTGGTATATTTAATTTACGTGCTTCGGCAACAGCAATATGTTCTTTTAGTATATCAACTATAAATATAGCGGCTGGCAAACGTGTTAGGTCGGTTATGCTACCTAAAAATTTTTCCATTTTAGCCTTTTGGCGGCTTATCTGAAGTTTTTCTTTTTTCGAAATTACATCAAAGGTACCATCAGTCATCATCTTATCAAACCCGGTTAATTTCTTAACCGACTTACGTTGTGTAGCAAAGTTTGTTAACATACCGCCTGGCCAACGCTCGGTTATATAAGGCATGTTAACTGATTTTGCTGCATTGGCAACAATGTCCTTAGCTTGTTTTTTAGTAGCTACAAACAATATTTTTTTTCCGCTTTTAGCTATTTGACGCACAGCCGCTGCTGCTTCCTCTAACTTAGCTTCGGTTTTGTTTAAATCAATGATGTGAATTCCATTGCGCTCCATAAAAATATAGGGAGCCATTTTTGGGTTCCATTTACGCTTTAAGTGGCCAAAATGCACACCTGCTTCTAACAATGCTTCTTGAGTTACTATTCCCATTTATGTTGAATGTTGTGAATATTAAAAATTGAGTAGTGGTAAATTTTAACGTTTTGAGAATTGGAAACGCTTGCGGGCTTTTTTCTGACCCGGTTTTTTACGTTCCACCATCCTTGGGTCGCGGGTAAGCAATCCATGCGGTTTTAAAGCCGAACGATGCTCGGGGTTGATGTCGCATAAAGCCCTCGAAATTGCTAATCTGATTGCATGTGCCTGACCGGTTACTCCACCACCAATAACATTTACGGTTACATCATACTGCTCCTTAGTGTTTGAAAGTTCGAATGCTTGTGTTACAGCATATTGTAATGGCATTGACGGAAAGTACGTTTTATAATCTTTATTATTAACGGTAATTACACCTGTGCCCGGCTGTAAATATATACGCGCTATTGAAGTTTTTCTGCGGCCAATTGTATGATTGATTTCCATTAGGGATACTTAAATTATATAGTAAATGTTGATGGTTTTTGTGCTTCATGCGGATGCGAATCTCCGGCATATAAAAACAAATTAGATTTGATGGCATTGCCCAATTTATTTTTCGGTAGCATACCATGTATGGCTTTTTTAACAACCAATGTTGCGTCCTTTTGCATTAAAATTTTTGGTGTAGCAAAGCGCTGCCCGCCCGGATAACCGGTATGACGCACATATTGCTTTTCTGACATCTTGCGACCTGTAAGTTTTACCTTAGCCGTATTTATTACAATTATATTGTCGCCACAATCGGCATGTGGTGTAAAGTCAGCCTTGTGTTTGCCTCGTAAGCGTGAAGCAACAGCAGTACTCAGGCGGCCTAATACCAGGTTTTCTGCATCTATAATCAACCACTTCTTATTTACGGTGGCTTTGTTTGCTGATACTGTTTTGTATGATAATGTATCCACTACTTGTTAATATTTATTTTTTTTAAGGGTCGCAAAAGTAAACACAATTTTTAAATGCGCAAATACATTACTCAAATTGTTTTCAGCCAATTATTACAAAGCTTAAAGTTGGTAAATCTCAACTTTAAGATGCGCTCTTTTGCTAGTATTTACGGCAATCCCAACTCTTGCAAATAGCCTTTTGCCTGCTCTTTGGCTTTGTTATCTGTTGTTTGGTCAATAAACTTGTGCAGCTGCCGGCCGGCCTCAGCCGAATCGCCTTGCTGCAAGTATGCTTGCGTTAAATAGATATAAACATCGGTACGTTTGGGATTTATTTCTAACACCGTTTGAAATCTTTCGATGGCTTTGCTTATCTGATTTGATTTTAATGAAAGAAAACCAAGATTGAGCTGTGCGTTTTCATGTTTCGGATTTTCGGTAACCACATCACGTAGCAACATAATGCCTTTCATGGGCTCGTTTGAACCTTCGGCATAACATAATCCTAAATCGGTTTTCGCATTCAGGTTTTTGGGGTTAAGGGCTAAAACCGATTCGTAATTGTTTATTGCTTTGCTAACATAAAATGTGCGTAGCATTGAGTCGGGTTCAGCTTTAAAAGCATCATAGTATCTGTATGCGGCTTCGATAAAGCTGCGTTCGGTTTTTTGAAGATTGGCAATTAATTCGAAGTAGTGTGCTGATAAGCCCGGCTGTTGCATGGTTTCCCAAAATAAAGCCAATGAGTCGTTATTGCCTGCCTTCTCTAATTGTGCTAAAACTTGTTGTTGCGGCTTAGGTAGTGCATTTACTAATGACATGCGGGCACTTTCGAAATCGCCTTTGGTATGTGAGTGGCTTTGTGGCTTAGCCTCTTGTTTTTTATTTATTGGTAATAAGTATATGGCAACTGTCGTAACTACGAACAAAACCACCACAACAGGCATCCATTTATTTTTCATTTACAAAAACTCAGGTATTGGTACTTAACGGTTACTTATTTACTGCACTTCCGGTGTGGAATATTTTTGCATAAACTCTTCTGCTTTTTTTACCATTTCATAAGATCCAATAAATAAAGGACAACGCTGATGTAATGATTTGGGTTGCATTTCCAGTATGCGGTTAAACCCATCAGAAGCTAAACCACCGGCTTGTTCAACTATAAATGCCAAAGGATTGCACTCATAAAGTAATCGAAGTTTGCCTTTAGGCGATTTTGCCGTTGACGGATAAATATAAACGCCACCCTTTATCATGTTGCGGTGGAAATCGCTTACCAAAGAGCCAATGTAACGTGATGAGTATGGGCGGTTGGTAGCCTCTTCTTCTACCTGACAATATTTTAAATATTTTTTTACGCCATCCGGAAAGTGCACATAATTACCCTCATTAATGGAGTAAATTACACCATCGCGCGGTATTTTCATATCAGGATGTGAAAGACAAAATTCGCCTATGCTTGGGTCTAAAGTAAAACCGTTAACACCATGACCTGTTGAATATACCAACATGGTTGACGAACCATACGTGATATAGCCTGCTGCAACTTGTTGTGTCCCTTTTTGTAGGAAATCGTTCATAGTTGCCAGCCCACCCAATGAGATGCGTCTGTATATTGAGAATATGGTGCCTATACTTACATTAACATCAATATTTGAAGAGCCATCTAAAGGATCAATAGACACTACATACTTGGCATTTTTACTTACTGCACTTTCAATATGAATCATTTCATCATTTTCTTCGGAAGCAATAGCACAACATTCGCCTCCTGATGATAATGCAGCAATAAATTGTTCGTTGGCAAATACATCTAATTTCTTTTGAGCCTCGCCTTGCACATTTTGCGAACCTACATCACCAATAATATCCATTAAGCCTGCCTTGTTTACTTCGCGATTTACAATTTTTGCAGCTATGCCAATGTCGCGTAACAAGCGCGATAGTTCGCCTTTTGCATAAGGAAAATCTGCCTGACGTTCAATAATAAACTGACCTAAAGTGAGGAATTTTTGTGCCATTATTTTTTTCTTAAATATCGGGCAAACGTAGTTTAAATAAGCTTAAACACAAAGTAGCTGCCTCATACAAAAACAGCATAAAATTTACCCGATATATCAACGTGTTGTTACAATCCAAGACGCAGGTACCGGTCATTATTTGACAGTTTGGTAATCAAACAGCATTCGTATACAACTTGTTTGAAATTTATAGTCTAACTTTTGGGAATAAGATATCCGTAAATAGTTTTGCGCATCAAATTTTATTTTTTGTAACACCATCTTCTTTTAATGAACAAACCATTCTTTTACTTTTTGACACTTTTTGCTTACCTTAATACGCAAGCACAGTTTATTGATAGCGAAACGCAAAGTCGCTTAAAACAACATATTAATACTTTAGCCTCCAATAAGTTGGAGGGCCGAGAAACCGGAACTATAGGCGAAAAATTAGCGGCAACATATATAACCAAAACTTTTACTGAATTGGGCTTAAAAGCTGATGGTGATTCGGGGTACTATCAGGCTTTTCCGTTTTTTAATAATTATAAGCCAGCAAACAGCCGCTTTAGTGTAGGTCAAAAAACGTTTAATATTAATGATGATTTTTATGCCTACCCTTCGAAGCTTGATGCGCAGGTTGTTGGTCGTATAACTGATGTTGGATATGGTTTAAATGCGCCTGCATTAAATTACAACAGCTTTGATGGCCTTACTAATTTAAAAGGAACGCTGTTTTTAATACAAATTGGGCATCCCGAAAACGGCAATCCGCATAGCCGTTTTGAGTCAATGTCTGATATACAAAGTAAGTTGGATACTGCAATGGCTTATGGTGCCATTGGCGTTATATTTATTTGTGGCAACGAATCGTTTAAAAAACAAAAACCTGATTATGCCAAACGTATCGGTAAAGAAACCATACCCGCAATTATCATAAATAAAGATTGTGCCCGATATATTAAAAACAACCTGTTTGAAAAGGCCACCATTACAACTTCTATTAAAAAGGAAATGGGTATTGGTTATAACCTAATTGGCAGCATTAACAACAACAAACCCTATACAGTTGTGCTTACAGCACATTACGACCACTTGGGTTATGGCGATGAAGGCTCATTACATACCGGTAAAAAAGCAATTCATAATGGTGCTGACGACAATGCAAGTGGGGTAGCTGCAATTTTAGAGTTGGCGCGTTTGTTACAAAAAAGTAGCTTCAAAAATTACAACTACACTTTTATTGCTTTTAGTGGTGAAGAAAAAGGATTGTTGGGCAGCAATTATTATGTGAAGCAACCCGGCACACCATTAGCTTCGTTTAATTACAATATAAATTTAGATATGGTTGGCAGGCTTAGCACTACCAACCCCGTTTTACAAATAAATGGTGTGGGCACTGCAATGGAGTGGCCCGCTGAAATTGAGAAACTTACAGATTTAAAGATAAGCACTACAGCAAGCGGTATTGGTCCCAGCGATCAAACTTCATTTTATTTAGCCAATGTACCGGCTATTCATTTTTTTAGTGGCACACATACCGATTACCACAAACCCAGCGATGATGCAGACAAAATAAATTATCAGGGCACCATAAGTATTATGCAAATGCTGGGGCAACTTATTGGCAACTTAGATGCAAAACCCAAGATAACTTATACTAAAACAAACGATAGCACACAAACAGGCAGGTCGCGCTTTAAAGTAACTTTAGGTGTTATACCCGATTATGCCTTTGAAGGCGAAGGCATGCGCATTGATGGAATAACACCCTCAAAACCTGCTGCAAACGCTGGTTTACTTAAAGGCGATATTGTTTTACAGATTGGCGAAACAACGGTGTCGGACATGAACAGCTACATGAAAGCCCTGGGCCAATTTAGCAAAGGCGATATAACCAACGTAACCATAAAACGTGGGCAGGAAACAATGGTTAAAAGCATTACATTTTAGCCAGTGATAATTGCTGCTTACTTAATTACTGCTATACTGAGTTCGGATAATTGTTTTTGATCTATAGCCGAAGGCGCATCAATCATTACATCGCGGCCAGCATTGTTTTTAGGAAATGCAATAAAATCTCTGATGCTATCAGTGCCACCAATCATACTGCATAATCTATCTAACCCAAATGCAATACCGCCATGTGGTGGTGCACCAAACTCAAATGCATTTAGCAAAAAACCAAACTGCTCTTGTGCTTCTTCGGGCGTAAAACCCAACAGGTTAAACATTTTATTTTGCAACTGCTTATCGTGTATTCTTATGGAGCCCCCGCCTATTTCTACGCCATTAATTACCAGGTCGTAAGCATTGGCTCTAACAGCACCGGGGTTGCTTTCGAGTAGATGAAAGTCATCGGTTTTAGGCGAAGTAAAAGGATGGTGCATGGCAAAAAAACGGTTTTGCTCTTCGTTAAATTCCAACAACGGAAAATCAACCACCCAAATGGGTTTGTAAACTCCGGGGGTGCGTAAACCTAAACGCTGACCCATTTCGAGCCTGAGTTCGCTCATGGCTTTTTGCGTTTTGTTAAGTGCACCGGCAAGTATTAAAATTAAATCGCCTGCTTTTGCATTACTTGTTTGTGCAATGCTTTGTAAATCGTTTTCACTGTAAAATTTATCTATTGATGATTTTATGCTGCCATCATCATTGCATCTGATATAAACCAAACCGGTTGCGCCAATTTGCGGTCGTTTCACAAAATCGGTTAACTCATCTAATTGTTTACGTGTATAGTTAGCACATTTGGGAGCAACAATACCTACTACGTATGACGCATCATCAAACACTTTAAAATTGCGCCCGATAACGGTTGATTTCAAATCCACAAATTTCATTTCAAAACGCATGTCGGGCTTATCGTTGCCATATAAGTTCATGGCTGTTTGATAACTGATGCGTTCAAAGTTTGGCAAGTTAATTTGATGTATGTTTTTAAAAATATAGGACGTAAGTCCCTCGAACACCTGTAAAATATCGTCTTGCTCAATAAAACTCATTTCACAGTCAATTTGTGTAAACTCGGGCTGACGGTCGGCACGGAGGTCTTCATCGCGAAAGCATTTTACAATTTGAAAATACTTATCCATACCGGCCACCATCAGTAACTGTTTAAACGTTTGTGGCGATTGTGGCAATGCATAAAACTCACCGGCATTCATACGTGATGGTACTACAAAATCGCGTGCGCCTTCGGGTGTTGATTTTATGAGTACCGGAGTTTCTATTTCGATAAAGCCTTGTTGGTCTAAATAAGACCGGGTTAGCTGGCATACCTTATGTCTCAACAAAAGATTTTGTTTTACGGCATTTCGTCTGATATCCAAATAGCGGAATTGCATGCGTATATCATCACCGCCATCGGTATCGTCTTCAATAGTAAATGGTGGCAACTTGGCTGCATTTAAAACATTTAGTGTTTTAACTTCAATTTCGATTTCACCTGTTGGCACTTTCAGGTTTTTACTGCTGCGTTCAATAACAATACCTGTAACCTGTATCACATATTCGCGCGAAAGCTTACGTGCATCGGCTAGTAATGCAGCATCGGTAACCATATTAAATGCAAGCTGGGTTATGCCATACCTATCGCGCAAATCAATAAACGTCATACCTCCCAAATCGCGTGCGCGTTGCAACCACCCGCATAAGGTAACGGTTGTACCAACATCGCTAATATTTAACTGACCACAAGTATGCGTACGTAACATAAAACTATATTTTTTTGAGGGCGCGAATATAGGGCTTTACGTAAAGCATAAGCGATAAACTACATCAATAAAAAAGTGTTTGTAATGGTGTACTTTATAATCGCTGAATTATATTGCATCGCAACTAACACCTTACCACATGGCAGAAAACTCAAGCATGATGCGCGATTTAACCAAAAGCGCTTTAACCACAGCAATTGGTGTGGTTGTAACCTACTTTGTTACATCGGCTATTAAAAAGGACGAATACAAACAAAACGATATTGAAAAGGAAAAACAACGCATGGAGGCTTTGGAGAAAACCAATAAGTTATTGGCCGACTATGTAGGCCGTTACGATAGTTTGCATACGCGTTATATTAATTTGGTTAATCAGCAAAGTGGTGTTGGTGGTGTTGATGCCGAACCGAATACGACCTTAAATGCCGTATCGCAAGCAATGGTTACAGGTAACTGGATTTCGCCCGATGGTACTGTACAATGGACATTTAACAACAACATAACCACCGTTAGGGGCGTGGGCAGTTATGCCTCGTTAATTGATGCCAATGGTAGTTATACAGCAAGTGGCGGTACGGTACAAGGTACCGTTACACTAAACACATTACTATATATCCCTGTTAACGAAAGCATGAGTTATAACTTTACATTAAGCAGCGATGGCCAGATACTAATTGGCACCACCACCGATGCCAATGGTAGCATCAATTCGGTTTCGTTATATAAAAACTAACGTTGTATTTTTTGTGGCGATTTAATAACAATAGCTACTATTAAGGCAAAAAAAGTTCCGAAACCGATAGTGCTTAAAAAGGTTTGAATTATAAAACTTTGCTTGCCATAATACATGGCAGCAAACTCGGCAGCCTTCACTGTACTTTCTCCCGATGTTTTGGCTTTATCAACAGCAAGTTTTACCATATCGGCTGTGTATTGCGGGTTTATAACTCCCAAATAAATTAATACCCCTACGGCCGCTATTACTGCACTAATTGCCGCAATAACAAAGCCTTCTTTTACTACCTGAGTAAAAGTTATTACGCCATTATAATCGCGTTTTTTAACCTGCGTTAATCCAGCCCAGGCACACCATAATGGAATCAGTAATTCGAAATTAGTTACCACAGCTTGTTGCGCATTACGCCATGTATGGAAACCTAATACATACTCGGCTATAAGCCACAAAAAAGCACTGCCACCTCCAATTAACCCCCACAAATACGTTGTTTTCAAATCAAATTAAATTAAGTGCCGCAAGGTAATTAATAGCATCCAAGCTCATAATTTGTTTGCTTATTTACACCACTAAATTCAAACAAAATGGACAACCCTTGGCAAACCTTAGCTATCCGACAACAATACGACAGCCCATGGATATGTACTGAAGAACATGATGTAATAAACCCTGCAGGCAAACAAAGTATTTACAGTAAAGTTTGTTTTAAAAATATTGCTGTAGCTATTATTCCATTAACCGAAAACTACGAAACCTATTTGGTTGGCCAGTTTAGATACCCTACGCAAAGCTATGAATGGGAAGTTTGCGAAGGCGGTTGTCCCTTAGGTACAAGCCCGGTAGAAACTGCCAAACGTGAACTTATTGAAGAGTGCGGCATAACAGCAAAAATTTTTACCGAGGTGTTGCACATGCAACTATCTAATGCAGCTACCGATGAAGTTAGTTATACGTTTGTTGCACGAAACCTAACTTTGGGTAAAAGTAACCCCGAAGAAACCGAACAACTAACCATTAAAAAAGTGCCTTTTGCCGAAGTTTTTAAAATGGCTATGAATGGTCAGATAAAAGACGGCTTAAGTGTAGCCAGCATTTTTAAAGTACAGTTACTGATAGAAAAAGGGCTTATTTAAAAACAAATTGTAATAAAACAAACAGCAGCCTTAGTGTAAATATTACACTTTTGTTTGGTAAATATTCATATTTTAGGCGCTTCAAGCCTTGGTAAAGTATTTTAAAATGCATCGGTTTATCGCATTATGTTTCTTTTATATGCCGTTATTTTTGCAAGCACAGCACAATACGGCAGTTATTGACAATGCATTAACCAGCAGTAACGAATATGGTTCGGGTAATGTAAACAACTATACATCGGGCGGCCAAACCTGGTATATAACCTGGGATGCAACTTATGTTTATGTGCACTTAGTTAATGCCAATGTAAGTGAGTTTGGTATTATGTATTTTGATATTAACCCGATTGCACCGGTAAATGGTGGCAATAACACCAATGGCAGCATTATGGGGTTACCCGGTTTCGACAATTTAACGCCCAACTTGCCCATGCGTGCCGATGCAGCTATTGTGTTTAAAGACAACCTGCGTGGAGTTTATGCAGCCAATGGCTCGGGTGGCTGGAATGTTGCCAGTTTTGGTGCCGGTGCTTTTAGCCTCACCCCAAGCGATATTACAGCTAACTGGTATGCAACCGGCAGCAATAACCGCGAGTTAAAAATTAGCTGGAATCAACTAACAGCAGGTGCCGGCATACCGGCATCGTTCAATTGGTTTGGCTATTGTAGTTACAACTGCAGCAACACCTGCGGAGGGATGTATGGCGCAGTACCTAATGCCAACCCAGGAGGTACTTTTGCTATGGGCAGCACGCCTGATTGTGTGCGTTATTTTACAGTTAGCAGTACAGCAAATGGCAGTAGTACAAACCCTACATCGCGCGATAGTTATACGCACTTAGGGGGTAGTATTACAAACTTTGGCGATATTGTTTGCTACGATTTTACAATGAATTCTCCCGGCCAGGTTATTACTCGTTTAACAGGGCCGGGGTTTAAAGATTGGAACATTAATGGCACCTTGCTGGTAAATGCAGGCCAAATATATTTTGGGGCTTACAACGTTTTTTATGGGGTTGCCGATTATGGACTTACTACCATTAATAACATTGTAATGACCGGTGGCGAATTAAACTTAGACTACACTACCTCAACCACCCTGGTTTTAGGAAACATTACTTTAACAGGCGGCCTATTTTATTTGGGCGACAGAACATTTGCAGGGCATGGCGATTTAGAATTGCGCGGCAACTGGTTTCAAAGCACGGGCTTTTTCGGCATAAACCACAAAACCGTTTACTTTAGAGGCAACACACTGCAAACCATTGCCGGAAATGGCACACTGTTTCCGTATGTCGAAATTAATAATGCAGCAGGGGTTACCATACTATCGGGCAATCAAACCATACAAGATACTTTGTACCTGCTAAATGGTATGCTCACATTGGGCAATAATCAGCTCACTATTACAGGCTTAAACGGTCAAACACCCACATCAACCGGAGGTATTACTTACACCAACCCCAGCTCATTTATTGTAACTGATGGTAATGGCGTTTTAAGGCAGAACGATATTGGCACCGCGCGTACCGGTTCAATATTATTTCCGATTGGCAATAGCAGTACCAGTTACCGTCCTTTAACTTTAAACAATAGCGGCACCAATGATAATTTTGCAGCACGCGTGTTTAATAATGTTTACAGTGGAGGCAATCAAGGGGTAGGCACTACTTTTACAACAAACTATGTTAACCGCACCTGGGACGTAAGCGAAACAGTAGCCGGAGGTTCAACATTAACTGCAACTTTCGAGTATGCTGCTGTTGATGAACTGGTGCTTTTTAACCGTAACCTATGTGGTGTAGCCACACACAATGGCAGTGCCTGGGTTTTAACGCAAACAACAGGGCCGGTTGCAGGCAGTAATCCATATACACGAACAACTACTGTAAATACTACCGGCCACTTTACCATTACCAGCGATTTAATTCCACTACCAATCCAATGGCTATCATTTGAAGTAACCAAACAGCAAACCAATGCTACATTACAATGGGCTGTTCTAAACCAAAATAATGCAAGTCATTATGAGATACAAAGAAGCTTAACCGGAAATTTGTTTGAACCTATTGGGATAGTTACGGCAAACCCAAACGGTTATTACACCTATTCCGACAACATAAGCAAACGCTCGAATGAAATAATTTACTATCGCATTAAACAGTACGACTTTAATGGCAACTATACATACAGCATGGTTAAATCAATTGCGAACAAACTTCAAAGCCCGCTTTTAATATTTCCCAATCCGGCTTATGATGTGCTGGCCATTAAACATCCCAAAATTGGGCAGGCTGCTTTAACCGTTTATAACAGCAATGGCCAACTTTGTTATTCACTACAAAGCGTTTTTGATTCTGATCAAACTGAAATTAAAATCAACCACTTAATAAGCGGTTTATATACCATACAACTTACTACGCAATCAGGCATGGTTTACCAAAACCGTTTTATTAAGCGCTGATTAAAACACCATTCAGCATGAAATGTTTTTTTTCGTTAACCATAGCCTTATACGCAGCTTGTTTTTCACAGTTGTCAGCTCAAGACTTTATGTTACAAGGCTGGTACTGGGATTATCCCAAAACGGCACAAGGAGCCATGTGGGCCGATACCATGGCCAACCGTGCTGCCGAGTGGGGCAAGGCCGGTTTTAATATGATTTGGTGCCCACCTATGAGCATGGCAGCATCGGGCAATGGCAGCAACGGATACGACATTAAGGATTTGTTTAATGTGGGCGGAGGTGGCATCAGTTCCAACACAGGTTTTGGTAATAAAGCACGCATACAAAATATGATGCAGGCATTTAGTAAACATAACCTGATTGCAGTAGGCGATATGATATACAACCACCGCGATGGAGGTTCGTTACAGGATAACCCGGCAGTTGCCGGATGGATTAAAAACTACAACCTTACCAAACATAACAATGGCGATGTATGTTACCCCAGCGATAGGTTTCGCAGTTATATAAATATTGGAGGCAATACGGGGCGTGGCGCAGGCACATATTATTTTAGAGTACGGTCGGCATCGCAAAGCAATAGCTACTTCGGAAAGCCCTATCGCTTTGTGGTGCGCAGCCTTAAAATAAACAGCAATGCCAGTGGACCCATGAATGAAACTGCTAATAACGGTGGTGGCCTTTGCGCACAAGGTAACGACAGTGTTGCACTTGGCCGCACGGTTATTGCCTCTATCGACAATGGCGGCTGTGGTATTGATGAGTTTAAACTGGTTTTAGATACCAGTATGTTTTACAATGCAAGCGATAGATTAACTATTACCCTGGCTAACGACAATGGTGACTACAGCGACCACTTTTTATATAGCGTTTATTACGATGCTAATGGTGCCGAGTTAAAAGACACCGTTATGTATCAAACCAGCACCAATTGGGCTAACATGCAAAGCAGCCGTGGTCAGATGGACTACACATACTTTAAACCCAATGGTAACCCTACATGCCTTTGTGGCGATTGGGACGGCATGTTGTTTTTTTACGATTATGACCATTCCGAAACCAAAACCCGCGATACACTTTTTGCTTATACCAAATGGATGTGGGATAGTATTGGCGTTAAAGGTTTTAGAGTTGATGCCGTAAAAAACTTTGCACCGCTGTTTGCTGCTCAAACTATTAACTACTTACATAGTAACGGTTATATCCCATCGGTGTACGTTGGCGAATTTTATGATTATAACCCACAAAGTTTAAAAAGTTGGGTTGATAATGTGAAAGCTGCCATGACACCGGCAGCACAACAAACTATTAATCCACGTTTGTTTGATTTTGCTTTACAGGGATCGCTTAAAGAAGCTTGTGATAATACAGGTTATGATGTGCGGAATGTTTTTAACAACGGCATGGTAGATGGTGCTGGCGCATCGGGCTTTAATGTAGTTTCATTTGTAAACAATCACGACTTTAGAAACACCTCACAAAGCTGTGATGTAGATCCGCTTTTAGCTTATGCATACATACTTACCAATAATGCCGTGGGTTTGCCTTGTGTTTATTACCCCGATTACTATCTCAATGCCGGTAGTTATAAAAAAGCGATTGATGATTTAATGGACGTACATAAAAAATTTATTCATAACACATCGTTTCGCGAATACCTAAACCGTTTCAACACACCCTTTGCTTCTAATTTTATACAAGGCAACAGCGATAAAAGTTTGATTTATCAGCTTAGTGGTGGCGGCAGTGCAAGTTGTATAGCCAATAAAGATGTAATAGTGGCTATTAACTTTGGCAACACCACTTTAAAAGTTGACCACCAAATAAATACAGGCAATCCATTTCACAGCAATGTGGGCGATACGTTAAACGACCTGTTTGGTAACTCCAATTTTCCATACGCCATTGTAAATGGAAATGCACAAATTTATATCGAGCTGCCTCCACGAAGTTACAGTGTTTGGGCAAATGTACCAGCACCATCAACTCCAATAATTTCTGTTACAGGTAATAGTACAATTTGTAAGGGTGATACTGTTTATTTAAGCACAACATCACATGCTTGTAACACCATTCAATGGTATCACAATGGACAGCCTTTACCGGGTCAAAACCAAACAAATTTGCCGGTAACTCAACAAGGTATTTACACTGTTGAGTTAAGCTATTATGGTAATAATGCAAAAACTTCTGCCGGTGTAAATATTGTCGTTAATCCCCAGCCCGTAATTATTACAGCCAGCAGCGGTGTACTATCAGCGCCATTGGGCGGCTCATACCAATGGTGGTTTAGCCCTAACGGAAACTCCTTTACTTCAATACCGGCTGCCAATGCTGTCAGCTATCAGGCAACAGCTACCGGTTTTTACTACGTACATTTTACAGATGCAAACGGTTGCAGCGATACCAGTAATCACCTATATGTTGGTTTTACAGGTATCGCACAAAATACATATAACACTATCACGTTAACTCCCAATCCATCAACACAAATAATTACATTAACTAACCTAAGCGCCAAAAGCATAACGCAAGTTACCATTTACAACACATTAGGAGTTGAAGTAATACATCACCTGATACAAGAGAAAACCGAAAATGTCCTTTTAAACATAGCGCAACTGCCAGCAGGTATATACTTCGTTAAGGTAAAAAAAGGCGGTAAACAAACCTTGCTTTCGTTTATAAAAAATTAATGACTGCTACTGCCGCACAAGTTGATGCTGCTGTTTACTGTTGTTATTTGTGTAGTCCGTATAAAAACAAATTTAAAGGTTGTGCCTAATGGTATGTTTCTTTTTGGCTTAACCTTAATACAGTTTTTGTTAAATGTATTAACACCATTTTGTACCAAGTATTCATTGTAAAGCAACACGCTTTTAGTTACAACATTAAGGGAAACCCAGCCAAATCTTTTGGTTGAAGAAAAAATTTCAGTCGAGTCGATTTTGTTCTACACAAATTGGATGCAAATGAATTAACATTGTAACCTCAACCTTTCAAACAAAAAAACTTATGAAACAATTTATCCTCACAACAGCCATAAGCGTGATGCTGGTAAGTTGCAGTTAAAACACAAAAACCGGGGAAACAGGCAAGAGCACATCTGAAAATTCAAATGGCTTTAATGGCGAGATAAATGTTGATGTGCGCAATTCGAAAGCCGACTGGGGCCCATTTACACGTAAACAAGCGCCCGAGGGGTCGCCTAATATTTTATTTATCCTTTATGATGATACCGGCTTAGCCACCTGGTCGCCTTATGGTGGTCGTATTAATATGCCTACTTTGGATAAATTAGCTGCCGATGGTTTAACCTATACACAATGGCATACTGTAGCATTATGTTCGCCAACACGCTCCTGCATACTTACAGGCCGCAATCACAATCAAAACGGCATGGGTTGCATAACCGAGGGTGCTAACGGATTTCCTGGCTACAGTTGTCAACTACCAAAAGCATGTGCTACCATGGCACAAATTTTAAACGACAACGGTTGGAGCACATTTTGGATAGGCAAAAACCACAATGTCCCTGAATCCGATCTATCGGCAGGTGCAAATAAAAGTGGATGGCCTTGTCAACAAGGATTTGACAGGTTTTATGGTTTCATTGGTGGCGAAACTAATCAGTTTTATCCAGACCTGACAGAACACAACCATGCAATTGAGCCACCATATGGTCCCGAAGCAGGCTATCATTTATCGAAGGATTTGGCCGACCAAGCCATACGGATGATTAGCGATCAGAAATCAGCCAACCCGTCAAAACCTTGGTTTATGTGGTATTGCCCAGGGGCTAATCATGCACCACATCAGGCTCCGGCCGATTTTATTGCTAAATATAAAGGTATGTTTGACGATGGCTATGATGCCTATCGTAAATGGGTATTGCCTCGTATGATTGAAAAAGGAATTTAACCCAAAAACACCAGTTTAACTGAGTTTAATCCCATGTCGGCCGATCAGGCAGTACCCGGTGACCAAGTACGTCCGTGGAATACATTGTCGGCTGATGAGAAAAAACTATTCTCACGTTTATGTGAGGTTTACGCTGCATTTTCCGAATATACCGATGTACAAATAGGTCGTATCATTGACCATTTGAAGGCAAGCGGTCAATACGAAAACACAGTTATTTTATACGCTGCTGATAACGGTGCATCGGGCGAAGGCAGCCCTAATGGTTCGGTAAATGAGAATAAATTTTTTAATGGTTTTCCGGATGAGTTATCTGAAAACATGAAGCTGATAAATGAATTGGGGGGGCCCAATACTTATGAGCATTATCCAACTGGGTGGGCAGCAGCATTTTCTACCCCTTTCAAAATGTTTAAGCGTTATTCTAATTATTCAGGTGGCACGTCAGACCCATTGGTTATTTCATGGCCTAAAGGGATAAAAGCTAAAGGGCAAATACGCAACCAATACCACCATGCCGTTGATATAGTTCCTACACTACTTGAAATTTGCAAAGTAGAAATGCCGCAAGAATACCGTGGTGTAAAACAAACGCCATTAGCAGGAGTATCTATGAAATATTCGTTTGATGCGAAGGCTGACGATCCTACACAAAAACATGTGCAGTATTACACGATGTTAGGCACAAGGGCTATTTGGCAGGATGGATGGAAGGCCGTAGCGGTTCATGCACCTTTGTCGGATAAAGGCAATTTCGATAAAGATAAATGGGAGCTGTATCATACCGATGTTGACAGAGCTGAGTCGAAAGACCTTGCCAAAGAAAACCCCGAAAAATTAGAAGCATTAAAAAAACTGTACGATGAAGAAGCTCGTAAAAACAATGCTTATCCACTTGATGACAGAACGGCTACACAATTGCTAACTATAGAACGTCCTATGGAAGAAAAACCAACCGATAGTTACACCTACTATCCCCATGCAAGCCAGGTGCCCGAAGCTGTTGCAGTAAATGTGCGTGGCAAGTCCTATAAAATTATTTCTAATGTTGATTTAAGTACAAATGCATCGGGTGTAATATTTGCACATGGCTCGCGCTTTGGCGGCCATACGCTATTTATTAAAGACCACAAATTGTATTATGTCTATAATTTCTTAGGCATCAAACAACAACAATTGGTTTCAGGTGTGTTAAAGCCCGGCAAATACACCATTGGCGTTGAATTTGCGAAAGAAAAGGCAGGAGAACATGGCGAATCTATCGGCCAAGCAAAGCTGTTTGTAAACAATGTTGAAGTAGCCCAAAGTGAAATGACAGCACAGGTTGGTAAGTTTACTTTAGTTGGCGATGGTTTATGTGTAGGCTACGATAGTGGCGACCCTGTGAGCAAATTATATACCTCTGAATCAAGCAAGTTTAAAGGTGGTACCATACATTTTGTTACGGTAAACACAGGCAAGGAAACATATTCAAATTTAGCTGCCGAAGCACAACGTGCATTAAGTATGCACTAACTTTTCGAAACTAACCACATGCTTATGCAATAAGCAACCGATAAATAAATTCGTTTGCTTATTGCATTTTTTTTTCAATTACATTACCTTACTTTTAGTGTAATACTATTTTCCATCATTATAAATGTGAAACCGGATTGCCAAAAGCAGTTTCCTATACAATGTAAAAAAGTTTATTTTGTGCCTCTCATTACTACAACCAATGGATACAGAAATTGTTGAACCCCAAACACCGGCCACATCCAAGCGCACTGTTTTTATAGTAATAATTCTCATCCTGTTTGCTACCAATTTATTGCTTATTTGGCAATACTTTCAAAAGAAAGAAAGCTTAGATCAGGTTAGCAAATCGTTGCAGGTTACTTTAATGGATAAAGATCAGTTAACCGCTGAGTTACAAAAAGCCAAACAAGAGTATGAACTAATAAATAAAGCTAATGGCGATTTGCAAAGTCAATTGCTTGTAAAAGACGATGAGATTAAATTAAAAATTGCACAAATACAAAGACTCATTGCTTCGGGCGATGCTGCATCATTAAAAAAAGCGAAGCTTGAAATTACAGAGCTCAAAGAATTAAACCTTAGGTTTAGTATGGAAATTGATTCGCTTAAAAATGCAAATACACAGCTATTCTCTCAAAATCAAAACTTAAACACCCACCTTACCGAAGCCCAATCACAGGTAGCTAATCTAACGCAGCAAAATCTGACTTTAAGTAATAAAGTAGCCATAGGCAGCATATTAAAAGCTGTTGATTTAACCACATCTGCAGTACGCACCAAAGGCAATGGCAAAGAGGTAGAAGTGAGCCGATCGTCATCGGCCGAACAAATAAAAGTTGTGTTTACCATACTCGAAAATTTGGTAGCCGAAAAAGGCGCTAAAGAAATTTATATTCGAATTATGAGTCCAACAGGTTCTGTACTTACCTCCACCCAGGAAACAATTTTGGTAAACGGCCAGCCATCATTGTTCAGTTTACACGAATCGGTTCAATACAACAATAAAGATACAGAAGTAACCGCGTATTACCCCAAAAGTATTGCCTTTGTAAAAGGCAAATATCAGGTTGAAGTTTATCATAACAACCTGCAAATTGGTGCCAGTTCATTTGCACTCAAGTAAAAAACATACCCTTGTTTTGAAAAGCCACAGCCTTAAAAAGCTATGGCTTTTTTAATGCGTACTACAAAACAATGTTGCATTCGTACTACAACAACCTGTAAAAGCAGCACGGTTTATTTATATTAATTATTTACTTTGAAACGCAGGTTATTCAACTACTATTAAATTCAAACGAGATGAAAAATATTTTATTGATATTGGCTTTGTTACATCAAACCGTATTCGCACAAAACAACTGCGATGTTGCCATACGCAAATTGCTGCGTCAGCCTGAAACAACAAACAGTACCAAACCCATTCCCATATTAGTACAGGGCAATCCTGATAAAATAAAAACACTTACCGAAGCTGCCAATGGTTTGTTCAAATATGCAGCCGGCAATATTTCATCAATAAATTTGCCGGCAAATGCCATTGCAAACTTTGCCGGTAACCCGGCTGTTATACGTATGGAAAGCCGCAGTCCCCGCATGCAATTGCTTAACGATACTATGCGCGTTAATAATAACATCAACGCTATACAACAAGGGTTACCACCACTTGCACAACCTTTTGATGGCAGTGGTATTTTATGCGGCTTTATTGATGCCGGTATTGATTTTAATCATCCCGATTTTAAAGACAGCAATGGCAATACACGTGTGGCCTGGCTATGGGATCATAAAAAGCCTGTAGGCGCCAATACACCGGCCGCATTTGGCTACGGGCAAGAGTGGGATAGTACAGCCATTAACGCAGGCCAATGCACTCAAAATACCGCTTTGGCTTATGGCCATGGTTCGTTTTCGGCAGGCATAACCGCTGGCAATGGCTTGGCAACAGGTTTTAACCAAGGCTGTGCACCTAAAGCTGATTTATTAGTGGTTAATTACGATTTTGATGCAAGCCCTGGTATTCCCAATGCCATTGCCGATGGTATAAATTACATGTTTACCAAGGCCGATGCCTTAGGCAAACCGTGTGTTATAAACCTAAGCCTGGGCGATTTATATGGAAGTTTTGACGGAAAAGATTTAGAGGCTCAAGCCATTGATAATATGTTGCATGCAAAACCAGGCCGCTTAATTGTTGCTGCTGCAGGTAACTGGGGTGGTCAAAAAGCACATTTAAGTTACCAGGTAAATGCCGATACCAATTGGACCTGGTTTAAGTACGACCCCGCTTTTGGTCAACTGTATATTGAATTGTATGGCGACTCGGCCGATATGGTTAACCTTAATTTTGCATTAGGTGCCGATGCAAACACAACGGCTGCATCGTTTTTAGGCAGTACGGCATTTACTAAGGTTACACAAATACCATTGAGCGGCACTTACAAAACTATTGCCGGTTTGCCGGGCGATACCGTTTTTTATGATGTAGATAAGTTTAACGGTGTTTATGCGCTATATATAAATATCATCACCCAAAACCCCACATATTTTTGGCGATTAATGACTACAGGCAGTGGCACATTTGGCTTGCGCAACTATTTATTTACAGCCGGCTTGCCATCAGGCATGGTATCCGATAATTTGCCATCGGCATCAATAGTACCTAACATTATTCATTACCGTTTACCTGATTCGCTTGCATCGCTAAGCAATAGCTTTAATTGTTTAGATGATGTGGTTTCAGTAGGTAATTATGTAAACATGAACAGCAATTACGACTGCCAAAATGTGTTACGCTTTAATCCGGTAAGCCCTGTTGGCGATTTAGCTCCCAATTCAAGTGTAGGCCCTACACGCGATGGCCGCCAAAAGCCCGACATTAGTGCCACAGGTAATTATACCATGGCACCCTTACCCATGGTTTTTGTAAATGATGTTGCCTGGCAACAATTACCAAAAATGAATGCCGGCTGCTATCATTATGTAGCCGGTGGTACTTCGGCAGCAGCACCCGTAGTAGCAGGCATTGGCGCACTTTATTTGCAAAAAAACCCCACAGCCACAGCAGCTCAGTTTAGGCAACATATTATTTGTGCCGCCAAGCAAGATAGTATTACAGGCACTGCGCTACCCAATTACCGATGGGGCTATGGTAAAGCCGATGGCTTTAAAACGCTTATCAACTGCGTAAACGGCATTAACGAAGTTGATATACCGCATACCGTTTACCCCAATCCATTTTCGCATGCAACTACGCTTACTTTGCATGGTGCATTAAACACACAAACAATTACAGTGCAAATAGCTGATGTAATGGGCAAAGTAGTTGCACTAATTAAACAACAAGCTTTAGGAGGCGATGTAAATACCATTACCATTAAACGAAATGGATTATCAGCAGGAATATATTTTTATAAAGCCATGCAATCAAATAAGATTTTGGCACATGGTAAGCTGGTTTTACAATAAGCCATAACCATAACACACAAAAAGCGGCCTGAAGGTTTTATAGGCCGCTTTTTCAATATTCCTGTTTTCGCTCTTACTTCCGACTTACACAACCTCTCCCATTTCACCGCTCACATCTTACATCTCACATTTCACCGCTCACTCCTTCACAAACCTGCCTGTATATATTGTATCGCCTTGTTGCAAATGCAATACGTATAAGCCCGGTGTGAGTGTGCTAATATCAAAGGTTGATGAGTTGGTATTTTGTATTAGATGCGCTTTACCTAAAACATCATATATAGTAACTGTAAACGGTTTGTTTGTTAATTGTAAATTATCAATTGTTAATTGATTGCTTGCCGGGTTGGGGTAAACCAACAATTTATTTTTGGGTAGAGGCTCTGCAATGGCTGTTAAGGTATCACATGCACTGCCCGGCAGGGAGCCTAATTCATACAAGGGTATGTATGGTAAATCACTATTCATGCCATTAGGTATGTTAATACTACCTGCCGCAGGGTTGCAGGCCTTGCCTGCACTATCTGGATTATTAATTACACTCATAAGAATTGAAGCCGAACCGCTTACGGAATAAATTTTACCATCGGGTGCTGCCTGCATGTGGGCGTATGCATGGCGATTAATGCCAAAGTTTATAGAGTCAATGGTGTCCACTACTACAGCGCTTGCCTGAATATTGGCAGCGGTTAAATCGTATTGTAACAGTTTATCATAAATGGCTGCGTATAAATAGCGGCCGCCCGGTGCCACCTCGCAAAAGCCCGAAAATATGGCCCCCGGCATATAATGTGTAATGGTAACGGTTTGCGGATTGGCGTATAAGCCAGTGCAACGGTCGAAATCGTAAATATCAATAAACCGTACATTGGGGTAATTGTAAAAAACCCTAAAGCAGGCCATTTTATTTGTTAAAGCACTGTAGCGCATACTGTTAAAACCACCACAGGCCACAGGGCCTATGGTTTGCGTAAAAGGCCCGGCTATGCCTGTAGGGCTAATTAAAAAACGGTAAAACACAGGTTGTGTAACATCCCTTACTACTACCCACCAATCGCGCCCATTGCCATGCTTTACAGTAAAAATACCATGGCCCAAAAGGGTATTTTGAATAACGTTGTTTTTAGCAATAACAGCACCATGGCCATTATTTAAGGTTTTATCAATTACACTGTAATATAGTTTGTCAGGGCCGCCATCAAAGGTGCCATTAGCGCATGGAAAATAAAGCGAATCTAAAGAGTAATGAAATATATAAATTTTATTGCTATCGCCCGGGTAGGGTATAAAAACCGCAGCCTGATAAAAACGCAAACCATGGTTTAAGTCTGGCCATAACGGACTGGGGCTTAACGAATCGCCATTTTGTATTTTTACATGATTGCTGTTGTAAATGGCAACGCCATTTGAATAATACAGCAAGCTGCTATCCGTATTGCCTATGGCTGCACTGGTCTCTGTAAAATGTGCAGTTGCACCCGTAAGCGGTTGTATGTTAAGGGTGCCTGTGGTAAAATCAAACATATTGTGGCCGGCAGGCCCAATGCCTACTACCCATTGCACAGGTGTGTGTTGTGCATGTAACGTTACATAACCCAAGCATAGCAATAATAATAAATAGTACTTTTTCATCGGAGCGGCTATTAAATTATTTAACTACTTCAATTTTCTGATGCAAAATAACACCATCGCTTAACGAAACCAGTTTTATCTGATATATACCTTGTGGTAAATCGGCTACAGGTATTGTAAGTACAGTATGTTTGTTACCTGTAATGTATTTCAATTTATTGCCCAACATATCATATAAAGCAAGGGCATATTGCATTATAGTTGGCGGCAAATACAATGTTATAAAGTCAGTAGCGGGGTTGGGGTAACAAAATAGGGTTGCTGATGTTTTTTCTGTAACCGGCTCTTTATCACTCATGCTCCATCGGCTGCCGGTATTGCAGGGTGTATTATCAAAAGCTGCATTGGAGTTAATAAGTAAAAACAAGCTACGCGCAGCCAATACAGCAGGGCCACCATAGGTTATACATTGCTGTGCTATGCTTAATATGGTAATGCTATCGGCAATGGTATAAGCATTATTACCCTTGGCTGCATATTGGGCATAAAGTGCATTTATGGTTTTT
The DNA here is from genome assembly GCA_016788165.1 of Bacteroidia bacterium. Classification (GTDB taxonomy): domain Bacteria; phylum Bacteroidota; class Bacteroidia; order AKYH767-A; family OLB10; genus JAEUTH01. The sequence goes on from JAEUTH010000029.1 coordinate 63,161, forward strand.
TGATTGGCTGTATAAAGGCCATTGGTAACAATACCTTGATTTAAGGCTGCGGCTGCATGGGCCTGGGTTACATGGTAAACTTTAGCTGTATTACTAATACTATCATTCATAACACCAATGGCAATAATTTGCGCCTGAATGGTTGCATTAGCCCCTACTAAAATAGCACTGTCGGTTGCAGTTAAATTGTTACCGGCAAGCAACCCTAAGTTGGTTTGGTATTGTAAACTCAGGTTCAGTAAAACAGAGTCGTTAAAAGCACGGCTATGGGTTAATGCAGCAAGCGTGCTCACATTTATTTTATATATGAAATTTACACTTTCTAACTTACCTAAATCGGTTAAGGCAACACTGTCAAAATACTGCTGCACAGGCTGGCTGGCAAGCAGGGCGGGGTTTTGGTCAATATACTGATAGGTATTGCGGTTAAGTACATAATGGCCTAAGGTTCCATTTTCATTTTCAGTACTGCTATCGGCTTGGGCAACTGCTTGCTCGGCCAACGCTATTTCATCGGCAGGCGGTGTTGGACTTATTAAAATACATTGAGCCGGAGTGCCACTCTGGAAATTTATCAAGTTTGTTGATTTCAGTACCGGATTGTACACATTAGCAGGGGCAGTAAGGGTATGCACTGTAAATTCAGATTGTGGTGGATTGGCACCATTATACACCCCTGCCGCACCGTGTGGGCTTGCAAATAAGCTGTTATTTAAACTCCAAATATTGCCACGGTGTGTTTGTATGCCTATGGCACCTGAAGGGAAATTAATGTATAAGCCATAATTATTGGCTTCTATTTCATTGCCCATAAAGTTTTGGGGGCTACTGCAGTCTTCGTCAAACCTGAAACCGGTGTGTAGCTGATACGCTTTATTGCAATTATAAATCCACCGCGGGCTTATGTAATTGTAAAAGCCCATACCATTGGGCTGAAAAACAGAATTGGCACTGTTAACGGTATTGTTGTAAAAAGTAACCTCAGCGCAGTTATCGGCACTGAATGCATAATGGTATTGGCTGCCTGTAAATGTACCCTGGTTACAAAACACAAAATTATCGTTCAAGCTTAACCGGGCTATATTTTGCATTAAAATGCCATAAGTGGTTTGGTTTAAAATACGGCAAACATTGCCGGTTACATGCATCAGTGAATTATCAGCGCTGGGGTTATCATCTAAACGGATGCAACTGGAGCGCTGCAAAAAACTGGAGGCTTGCACATGGATGGTATTGGCAATTACATCAAATTTACTGGTACCCGAAAAAATGCTGGCAATACCGGCCAAGTTCCTAAAGCCAATTACATCAATGGTATTATTATAAATTTTAATGCTCGATGGTGCTTGCGATAGGCGATTAAAAACGCCCATTCGTATTACATTCATTTTTGCATTTTCAATAGTTGCCGAGGTACTTTGAATGGAAACAGCTCCCCTACAATTATCAAATGAAAGAGGGTCGGCTGCATTATTGCCTTGTCCACTATAAATAATGTTTCTGTTATTAGATGCACGGGCATAAATTGCAAAGCCACTGGGCGTAGCCGGAAAACTGCCATAAGCACCTACCTGACTTATATTTTGAAAAGTAGTATTTACAATACTTACATTGGCATGGTTGGCAATAATACCCGAAGCATGATTTCTGATAGTCAAGGGATAGGAATTTGTCAATCGGCCTAAATTTAAATAAGAAGGGTAATGGTTGTTTATAACAAATGCGGCAAAAGGCGAGGTTGCAGGTATTAATGTTTGGCCTGCATAGGGAGGCTTAAAACCTGTAAAATCGAAACGGGTTGATAAAATACCCTGCGTTACTTGAATTTGGCCACTTAATTGCACATCTATATAATTGTTTTGCATTACATTTTCAATTTCAACTGGTGGCGTTGCGGCCATTTCTAATTCGCCTTGCGGTGCTACATCAATTCCAATTTCTGCATCTTCTAATATGGCACCATCTACAAATCGTAAATAACCATCGGCTTGAACTTTAATGCCCTTCCACATGGTTTGGCAACCCTTTAATGTGCTGTTTTTAATTTGTAATCTATTGTTGGCCGTTACTACAATACTTGCAGCAGGACCAAAAAAAATATTGGGGCAATTGTTAAAATCAAAATTAACATCCACAATAGTTACACCGTTAAATACATGTACATCGTTACTTGGAATTAAGGCGGCCGTACCCAAACTTGAAAGGCTTATATCATTGTAGGTATTGACATGAACACCCATATTTGGTTGGTCGCAACAATACTGTATATAATATCGTTTGGACAGGTTACAAAACCCATAATTGTATTGTATATCAAAATAGTTGGTATTGCTGTTTAGGGTTATATTGGCCGTAGTAGTATTTGCAGCAATTAAATTACCACCGGCATCGTACCAATTATAAGTAAGGCCGGCAATCGGATTGGTAATGGTATAACTATAAGTACCCAAAACACAACGATGAAAAACACCACTTACATCGGGCTTGTAGTTGGGTGCAAAGCTTACGGTATAATCATTTTTTTCGATACAACCACTGCTATAAGTTGCAGTTACTGTATAGGTGCCAGTAGCTGTAACATTTATGCTTGCTGCTGTAGCGCCATTACTCCATAAATAGGTGGCAATGCCGGGGTCGTTTACGGCTAAGGTTACAAAAGAGCCGGGCAAACATGCATTAATGCTGCCACTTGCATTAATAATAGGAAAACAGGTTTGTCCATGCGTAAAACTGCCGGCAGCCATCAGCATTAAAATAAGTAAGATTTTACTTGCACAACTGCTGATTTTTGTGTGTGTGTGTGTGATTTTTTCATAATAGATTAAATTAAAGGGTTAAGGGAAACTTGATTTTAATGGTGGTAAAGTTATAAAAGGAGTTGAGAGTTGAAAGGGGTAGTTGTTAGTGGTTAGTGGTATGTTGTCTGGTAAAGGTTAATTGGTAAAAGCTAACCACTAACCACTAACAACTAATTGCTTGATAACGGTTTGAAAAAATTAAAAAACGACTTTATTAACCTGAAAAAAAAAGCGGTCTGTAAAATTTACAAACCGCTTTTTTTAGTTCCGTTAAAATAAACATTAATCGCGTCTGCCCATATAAATCATGATATAGTACATGAGCGTTGCAAGCGATGAAAGAGCTGCAACAACATAAGTCATAGCTGCCCACCATAATGCATCTTTTGATAATGCATGCTCAGCTTGTGTGGTAATACCTTTGGTATCTAACCAAACCAAGGCACGTTTGCTGGCATCAAACTCTACCGGTAAAGTTATAAATGAAAATACCGTTGTTGCCGCAAACATGATAATACCAACAAGCAACAAACTTGGAAAAGTATTTACCAATAGCACACCGGCTAATAATACCCACATAGTCCACCTGGAGCTAACACTTACAATGGGCACCAATGCCGACCTCAATTGCAACATACTGTATGCAGTAGCATGCTGCACGGCATGGCCACACTCATGAGCCGAAACGGCTGCTGCTGCTGCATTACGGCCATAATAAACATCATGGCTCAGGTTTACAGTTTTATCAGCCGGGTTGTAATGGTCGGTAAGTTGTCCTTCAACACTAATAACACGTACATCATTAATATTATTGTCGTGTAACATACGTTCTGCAATTTCTTTACCGCTCATACCGTTGGCTAATGGTGTTTGGCTGTACTTAGTAAACTTGCTTTTTAAGCGCATTTGTACCAGCCACCCCGCCAACATCAATACGATCATCAATACATAAATTCCCATAGTTTTGAATTTTTAAATTATTTTAATTGTACAAAGGTAACAGCGTTTTTCAAAAGTTATACCATTGGCAAAATGGCATACTTTATACGGCTTCGTTCTTAGTATAAATTGAAGATAAAGACTAAACTTTTGAAAAGCATTTTATTGACGCATTTATATACACTAAATTGCGGCCTTAAATAAAATTTAATCATGCAAAGTGTGGCCAATGCCGAGGCAGCAATAGTTGCCGATTTTGAGTGGTTCGAAACCTGGGCCGAAAAATATCAGTACATAATTGAGTTGGGGCAAAAATTACCTGCAATGGATGGTGTTTTTCAAACAGACGATTATAAAATAAAGGGTTGCCAAAGCAGCGTATGGTTACATTGTAAGATAGAAAACGGTCTTTTGTTTTTTGAGGCCGATAGCGATTCGACCTTTGTGAAAGGCTTGGTTAGCCTATTAATTCAGGTTTTAAATGGCCGCCCGGCCGATGAGATTTTAGGTGCAACACTTACCTTTATTGATGCTATTGGTTTGCGGCAACACCTGGCTCAAACGCGTGCCAATGGATTAGCGTCAATGATTAAACAAATTAAAACGTATGCTTTGGCTTATAGTAGCCAGGTACAATAAAACAGTTTTCAAGCGTCATTACACAAAACAATATGGAAGAAGTAAAATCATTACGCGACCGGACAATTGAAATGCTTAAAACGTGCTACGATCCCGAAATACCTGTAGATATTTATGAGTTGGGCTTGATATATGAGATTAATGTGAGCGAGGGCAACGATATACATGTAAAAATGACATTAACATCGCCTGCATGCCCGGTAGCCGAAACCCTGCCGCCTGAAGTTGAACTAAAAATAAAATCAATACCTGATTGTAATAATGCAACGGTTGAATTAACTTTTGACCCACCCTGGGATAAAGAAATGATGAGCGAAGAAGCTCGGTTGGAATTAGGTATGTGGTAAAATTTATTTAATGATGGAAACTACCGATTCAATTGTTAACCGCGTTGCCAATAGCGGACTAATTACCCTAAACCCTGCCGACTTTTATCTGCCGGGCCAACGCACATTGTTTGATATTAAACCTTTATTGGTTGAAGAATATCTGCTGCGCGAAAAAGATTTCAGAGCATTTGTTTCCAACCACAACTGGCAGCAATATGAAAACCATTTTGTAGCTATAACCTGTACCAACGATGCTATAATAGCCACTTGGGCATATATGCTTATTGCTGCTGCATTAGCGCCTTTTGCAAAAAGTACAGTGGTAGGGAGTTTAGAAACGCTTGAAACCGTTTTAATGTTGCAAGCCATTGAACAGATGGATGTTGCAATTTATAAAGACCAGCGCTTAGTTATTAAAGGCTGTGCCGATTTACCTATACCTGCTGCTGCGTACACAGCCTTGGTTAGCCAATTAACACCGGTTGCCAAAAGTATTATGTATGGCGAACCTTGCAGTACGGTACCGGTATTTAAATCGAAATAAACAAAAGCAAAACAGCCATATAAATGGCCGTTTTGCTTTTGTTTGAATTACTTTTTGCCGTTTATCTGTGCCAGCAACTTCTCCATTATTTTAAAGGTAAAATTGCGCTTGCCGGCTTTACCTGTTATGCCACTGGCTGCCATCATACTACCTTGGCTGGGCATAACCATGGCCATCATGGTGCCATCCTTACCGTCAAACACATATTGAAAATAAAATACGGAGTTGCTGCGACTGCCCGACATTACATTAGGTAATACAACGCCATAGGCATATTCACTGTTCTGTGTCATTACTACATTATCCATAAACTCCCTGTCACAAATTTTGTATTTATAAGGATAGTGATCTTTAAAGTTTGCTTCGGTTAATTCCTCATCAAGCCATTCGGCACGAATAAGCAAGGTTTTATCTTTAATACGCGGTGCGTTTTCTTCAATTTTTTTCTCAACCATTTTGCGTTCATCACGCATGCTTCCTCCTTCTTTTTTAGTCCTTATGCGCATTTCGAAGTAGTTTTTTGTAGTTGCCAAACCATAAGCTATAGCCGCTTTAGTTGGAAACACATCAAACAAAGGTGTTTGAAAAACCGGGGAACGACCAAAGTCTTCTATGGTATTAACCACCATCATTGTAAACATATCATCATCACTATCTTCAAAATCAAGCTTTATACTTTTTGTCCAGTACAAACCATCATTAAAGTTAAACCCCGAGCTGTAACTGCTTGGCTCGGCCGACAAACAACAAAGCACAGCATATTCTTTACTCTTGCTTTTTTTAAGGGCTTCAATTTGTTCATAGGTTTTATAGCTGATATTTTCTTTGTTATGTGGCCAAAACTTTTCAACCACTTCTTTCATTAATGCATTGTACTTTATTAAATCCGCTTTATACTCTTCTACCGAACCTCGTTTTGGTTTTTTAGTAAGTTTTTTAATCATCCGCTCGCGTGGTTCTTCAATCATAACAATGAGCTTGCGGCCTTGTACGGCTTCTATTTCTTCAATTTTGCCCATGCCAAACTGTGCTTGCACTGGCTTAATAAAGAGGGTTAACAGTAAAATAATTAACAGGTTTTTTTTCATAGATAATAGGGTTTAAGTTATTTGATTAATTCTTTTTCTAAAGATGGTATTATAAAATCGGGAACAGGTTTGGCAAGCGTATTAACTGCCATATCTACAAATAAGGGTACAACACCAAGTAAAACATCGGCAATTACATAGCCTACCATTATTTTTTTGTTTATCTCAACCGTTTGTGTTGCATAGCCTTCTTTTTTTAACAGCACCAAAGTATGTTTTTTCAAGTCACGTTTTTTGGGATAAATGGCACACGGTGCATATCCAATAAAAGCATCCTTATAATACACGCTGGCACCGGCAGGTTTGCCTTCGGAAATAATAATTTTACTGTAACGGCCATCTAACATCGTTGCACACCCTGTAGTAATGCAACACAGCAATAAAACGCAAAACTTAACAACGGTTTTTTGAGCAATCAATTGGGCGGTAATTAAAGGGGGACTATTGTTGTTCGAAAGCAAATAGATGTTAAAGTGCTTTAATTGAAATTTCAAACTCCTCCATAATGGGATTGGCCAAAAGTTTTTTACAGGCTTCGGTAACCATATTAAGCGCTTCGGTTTCGGTATCGGCAGTAACTTGCAGGGTAATATTTTTACCTATGCGTACGTTTTCGATAGCCGATAAATTTAAATTTTTCATACTGGCCGAAACGGCTTTGCCCTGTGGGTCTAACAATGCTTTAAGCGGCATTACCTGAATGGAAGCACTAAATATCATACTTAACTTTTTTGTTTTGCCGTTGCATGCATCACTAAAGAAAGCAATACATATACGGTGATAATTATTGGAATGGCTGCAAATTTGAAAATAAGTAGCAATATAGCACTACCTGTTAAAAACATATATCGTTGTTTATTCTCAGCCCAGGTAAACGATTTAAATTTTAGTGCAAACAATGGAAGCTCGCAAACCAATAAGAAACACATCAGCAAGGTTAACGGTAATAAAAACCAAGGATGCAATAGCATATTTTGCCATGCCGGTTGTGCAACATCCATTTGTTGCAAGTACTGCCAGGCATTTGTTCCGTTTAAATTTTGCATGGCCGGATTTTGCATAAACAAAGGCCATGAGCCAATAAACAATGATATAGCAGGTGTTGGTACGCCAATAAACGATGTGGTTTGACGGCTGTCGTTATTAAATTTTGCCAAGCGCAAGGCACTAAATACAGCCAATAATAATGCAATATAGGGCAGCCATGCCGGTTGTATTACACCATGCACAGCCATGCCAATTTTAAAATAATGATACAGCATTAAGGCAGGTAAAACGCCAAAAGTTACGGTGTCGGCAAGCGAATCTAAATCCTTACCAATAGCACTGTTTACTTTAAAAAAACGCGCAACAAAACCATCAAAAAAATCGAATACAGCTGCTATAGGCAGGCAGTAGGCAGCCCACAATAAGCTGCCTTCAAACAAAAAAATAATGCCCAAACAGCCGCAAAGCAAATTGCAGCATGTAAGTGCATTTGGTATGTGTTTGAGTAAATTCATAAAATCATTATTTGCTACAAAGGTGTAAAAGTTTGGCATCTGATATCAGATTATTATGCAGGTTGCAAATTCTGTTACCTTCGTAAGCCAAAGTAGGCAACATAAAAAGTAATTTAACGTTACCTCTTTCTTATTTAAAGCGGCATGAATTTATTTAGGTTTTTGGCTCCGGCTATCTTCATTACAAGCAATGTATGGGCGCAAGCGCCAAAGTATAGTAATGAGTTTTTGTCTATTGGCCTGGGCGCGCGTGCGCAGGCAATGGGTGGTGCAGTGGTTGCTTCGGTAACAGATGTTACGGCAGCATATTGGAATCCGGCAGCGCTTACACAAACCAATGCCAACCTGCAAATTGGCCTGCAACATGCCGAGCTGTTTGCCGGCATAAGCAAATATGATTATGCAGGCTTAGCCGCACAAATTGATGCTACACGCACCATTGGCTTTTCGGTTATACGCTCGGCTGTTGACGATATAATTGACAGTACCAACCTGATTGATGCAGATGGTAATATTGATTACAATCGCTTAAAATCATTTTCATCGGCCGATTATGCATTTTTAATTTCTTATGCCAAAGCCACAAAACTTGAAGGCTTGCGTTATGGAGGCAATTTTAAAATCATTTACCGTAAAGTAGGTTCGTTTGCCACTGCATGGGGTTTTGGTTTAGATGCAGGTGTGCAATACCAAAAAAACAAATGGCAATATGGCTTGTTTGCCAAAGATGCCACCAGTACCTTTAATGCATGGCGTTTTAATACCGAGTCGCTGGCCGATGTATTTGCACAAACCGGCAATGAAATACCGCAAAACGGCTTAGAAGTTACCCTGCCAAAGCTTATACCCGGTGTAGCTTATACTTTTACTGCAAGCAAAAAACTAAGCATACTAACCGAAATTAATGCCGATATAACTTTTGATGGCAAACGAAATGTGTTGTTAGGGTCCGACCCGATAAGCATTGACCCGCATGCCGGTGTAGAGTTTAATTGGGATAATTTTATTTACCTGCGTGCCGGTGTAAATAACCTGCAACGTATTACCGAAATTGACAACAGCAAATCAATAACCGTACAACCCAACTTTGGTTTAGGCGTGCGTATTAAAAGTGTTTGTATTGATTATGCATTAACCAACTTAGGCAGTAGTGCAGGCATACCTTATAGCAATGTTTTTTCATTACGGTTTAATATCAATAAGAAACAAAAGGCAGCCATACAGCCCGAGGCTAATTAATTTATTTAGCCATCTGTTGGTTGTGTTATTTACATCCATGAAAACAGCATACAACATACGGTATTACTTTACACTTGCTTTGTTGTTTTGGGGTTTACAATCCACAGCACAGCCTTATGGCAATGGCTGGATTGCTTTTAATGCTGCACAACCATATTCGACACAACCCTATTGGAAAATTAAAGTGTGGAAAGATGGACTGTACCGTATTAAAATTGCCGATTTAGCCATGGCGCAATTTCCGGTGTTGGGCACCGACCCGCATAACCTGCAACTTTTTTATGCCGGTGCCGAGCAGTTTATACAGGTAAGTGGCGAAAGCGATGGTACATTAGATGCCGCAGACTATATTGAATTTTATGGCGTAAAAAACACCGGCTGGTTCGATTCGCTTTTATATGAAAAACCTAACGACCAAGGCCACGATGCCCTTAGTTTTTTTAGCGATACCGCTACTTATTATTTAACCATTAAACCCGGCAGCACCAACAACAAACGCATGCTTTTTGAAGCACCCGCCAACCTGAATGCATACACCCCCGAAACTTTTTTTACACGTAAAGTTTCCTACACTCCGGGTTTTAGTTACTTGCGTGGTTTTCAGGATTTTTATGGCCTCAGTTTAAGTGCTTACACCACAGGCGAAGGTTTTGCAGGGCCTGTTTTTACCAATACATCTAACCCAACTTTTGCTACGCTTTTACATACCCCTAATGCCGTTGCAGGAAATACACCCATGCGCCTAAAAATGCGTGTGCAAGGCGCCAATCTGCGCGATCATTTTTTAAATGTTACCTTAAATAATGTGCCTGTTTTTAATACAGCTTTTGTGCAGTATAATGTTGTTGACACTAATTTATTGTTACCTAACATTGTATTAAGCAATACTATAAATGCCGAGTTTACCGCATTACCAAATCCCGATAACTCAGTGGGGAGCATGGCTGTAAATTACATGGAGTTATATTATAACCATAGCTTTAATTTTGCAACAGAAACAGCTGCACAATATCACATTGCTGCACGTGGAAATTTCGCAACACCTTTTACGCGTTGGGATATAAGTAATTTAAATTTTCAACAACCCATATTATTACTGTGGGCTAACGATACTATAAAGCGTATTGCATTGTATGGCAGCGGCAATAATTTTCAAACCCTGCTACCCACTTATGGCTTTGATAAAAATTGTGTTTTACTCGACTCGGCATCACAAACATATACAAACGATGCAGCCATAAACTTTGATATGAAACCGGTACGTGCCGGTAATCCGTTAGCACCTGTAGCACACTTTACCAATTTTGCCTTTAACCCCAATGCACAACTTATTTTAATAACCAATCAAAAGCTTTGGGCTGCTGCCGAAACGTATAAAACCTATCGCCAAAGTAACCCTTACAATACATACACTACATTATTGGCTGATGCCAATGAACTGTACGACCAGTTTGCTAACGGTATAAGTAAACATCCTTTAGCCATTAAAAATTTTATCCGCTACACGCGCGATAACTTTACCATTAAACCGGAACAGGTATTTTTAATAGGAAAGAGTATTAAAAACTTTTTGCATATCACCAATCAGGGCATACCGGGTTTTGATGACGATAATTTAGTGCCCACTTTTGGTGAGCCTCCCAGCGATTTAATGTTTACCACAGGCTTGTTAACCAACGACAGCGTTACCCGGCCGGCATTACCCGTTGGCCGTTTAAGTGCTGCCACACCACAAGATGTTACCGATTACTTAGAAAAAGTAATGGCTTATGAAGCGCAGCCTAATAACGTTTGGATGAAAAATGTACTCCATTTTGCAGGTGGCGTAAGCATACAACAGCGTCAGGATATCGAATCGAAATTAGCCGAGTATGCAACCATTATTTCCGACTCGGCCTTTGGTGGCTATGTACGCACCATCAGTAAAACCGTAACCGACCCAATTCAAATTGCTTTAAGCAATCAACTGCAACAAATTATTGATAGTGGTGTTAGTTTAATGACTTTTTATGCACATGCAGGTGCATCCACATTTGATATCAGTACCGATGAACCCGCATCCTGGAAAAATAAAGACCGCTATCCTTTAGTGCTTGGCAACTCATGTTACGTTGGCGATGCACATCAAAAAGGCCGTGCCGCTGCCGAAAACTTTGTGCTTCAAAAAAACAAAGGAGCCATTGGTTTTATTGGCAGTGCATCGGTTAACTACATCGAAAACTTATACCCCTATGCCAAATCATTATATCAGCATATAAGCTTATATAATTATGGCAACTCCATTGGACGTTGTTTAATTAAAGGTATTGATACCACATGGGCAAATTACAATGCCGGTTTTTATACCGAAACCGTTACCATAGGTATGAATCTGCAAGGCGATCCAACTTTAATTATTAATGCAGCCGAAAAACCCGATTTTGAAATAACGGCTTCGGACATAAGTTTTAACCCAACATCGGTTACAGCCATTGCCGACTCCTTTGATGTAAACATTGTTATTAAAAATATTGGTATGGCAACCAACAGTGCGTATATAGTGGAAGTTAGCCGTACTTTTGGCAACGGCACAACAACTGACAGTGTTTACGTAAGGCCTGCATTAACTTATACCGATACATTAAAATTACGTTTTGCAGTAGATGCCGCACAAGGACCCGGACTTAATTTGTTTACTGTAAAGGTTGATCCCTTTGGCGCTATAGCCGAGCTTAACGACTCGACCAATAATGAAGCGCAACAACAACTATATATTTTAAGTAATGATATTACACCCATATATCCACCTCCATTTGCCATTGTTGGCAACAACAGTTTTCAGTTACAGGCAAGTACCGTTAATCAGTTTGCACCTGTAACACGTTATGTTTTTGAATTAGACACAACCGATGCATTTAACAGTGCTATACTTTGGCATGATACCGTAACTGCAGCAGGCGGATACATTACTAAAAACTTACCTTATACTCCGGTTGCAAACACGGTTTATTATTGGCGCGTAAGTCGCGATTCGGTTGCAGGCGACCCGATACACCCTGCCTGGAATGAAGCCTCGTTTATTTACATCGCCAATCAAAACGGATGGAGTCAGGCACATTTTTATCAATTTAAAAACAACACTTATACCAACATTAATTATAACAGGCCACAGCAACGGTGGGATTACGTAAGTACCAAAAGTGTATTAAAAGCCGAAACCAACAACAAACCCATAACGTTTCAGAATGCCTTAGAAGTACAGTACTTTATAAATGGTGTTTTGCAAGATTATGGTGCTTGTGGAGGATTGCCTGCATTGGTGGTTTCATTAATAGAACCGCAAACCCTGGCACCATTTCAAACCGATCAGTTTGATACGCATTATGGTAACTACAATGACTTGGGATGCCGAAGCAGCAGAGAAGACAAGTACTTTATATTTCAAACCGGCAATGCCACACAAATGGATAGCTTAACCAAGCTGTTTAATAAACTACCGGTGGGCACATTTGTATTGATTTACAATTTTGGGCCAGTTAGCTACAGTACTTTAAGTCCGGCTGTTAAACAAACGTTGGTAAGCCTTGGAAGCGATAGTATTAATACACTGCAAGATAATCAGGCATGGATACTTTTTAGCCAGGTTGGCAATACAACAATGGCACATGAAATAACCAGCACACAACCCAACCAGCGTATTAGCCTTATTGATTCATTGGGCGGTAATTGGAATACCGGATTTTCCGTTTCCGAAAAAATTGGCCCTGCTCAAAGTTGGCAATCGCTGCAATGGCAAATTACTACCGAAAGTACCGATACGGCACTGCTGCAATTATGGGGTGTTGATACGTTACAACAACAAAAAATACTGATCGATTCAATCTATCCGCAAACAAGCATCATCAATAACCTGAGCCAAATAGTTGATGCCAAAAAATATCCTTCGTTGTTTTTTAAACTATACACACACGACACATCGGTAGTGCCCGACCCGGCACAAATGGTAAAGTGGCAATTACTTTACACACCGCTGCCCGAAGCCATGGTTAACCCTGCATTGCACTATACCATTAGCAATGTTAAACCCATGCAAGGCGATTCGGTTAAGGTTACCATGGCCATTCAAAATATAAGTACCGTAGCTATGGATAGTATGTTGGTTGATTTTTATATTTATAATGCATCAAATCAAAAAATCAATTTGCCATCAAAGCGCTACAAGCCCTTAACCGGAAACGATACGTTACATTGCAGCATTGTTTTTAGCACTACACATCTTGCCGGCAAAAACCAGTTATGGATTGAAGCAAACCCCCGTAACGACCAGGCCGAACAATTTCATTTTAATAACTATGCACAAGTAAATTTTGAAGTAAGTACGGATATAACCAATCCGCTATTGGACGTAACTTTTGATGGCATTCATATATTAAATGGCGATATCGTTTCGGCTAAACCACAAATACAGATTTCGTTAAAAGATGAAAACCCATATTTACTACTTAACGATACCAACGATTTTGTAGTGTTTATTTACGAAACCAACAAACCCTTCGATAAAAAACGATTGTATTTCGAATATGCTCCCGGCAGCATAACGCATCAGGCATTAATGCAGTGGCAGCCTGCTGTTGACAATAAAAACAAATTCAACATTAACTATGCACCCTTTTTAAACTCGGGTAATTACACTTTAGAAGTTACGGCCCAAGACAGGTCGGCAAACCAATCGGGCAGCAGGTACACCATAAATTTCGAAGTTGATACCACAGCCACTATAACTGAATTAATTAACTACCCCAATCCGTTTAGCACATCAACACGTTTTGTTTTTACCATAACCGGTAGTGAGTTGCCACAGTATTTTCAAATTCAAATAATTACTATAAGCGGCAAAATAGTGCGCGAAATAAGTAAGGAGGAGTTGGGCCCCTTGCATATTGGCCGCAACATTACCACATACGCCTGGGATGGTAAAGATCAGTTTGGCGATAAGCTGGCAAACGGTGTTTATCTGTACCGCATTCGTACACAACTTAATGGTGCAGCCATACAAAAACGAAACACCGAAGCCGATAGCTATTTTAAAAACGGCTGGGGTAAAATGTACCTACTCAGGTAAGTAGTTTTTTGTATGCAGCAACATACCCGGTTATTAATAAAAGTTGTATGCGTGTTTGCCGCCATGTTCAGATATATGACTTTTAATATTTAAAAAATTATTCTGCTACATTGCCTTCCTATGTATGGCAATGCCTATATGCCCAATTTAGATGCCGGCCGTTGGTGGGCATTTATTGCTGTTTTTATTTTTCACTTTCCTATAAACATTTCAGGGGCTTTGGGTGTAATTAAAAACGGATTGTACATGGGCGTAGATTTCTTTTTTATTCTGTCGGCCTTTTTGCTAACACACTTGGCATTTGATGAAATTAAAAGACAAAAAAAATTTAATGCGCTTTATTTTATGCAAAGGCGCATTTGCCGTATATGGCCGTTGTACTTTTTTGTTGTTGTTGCTGCTTATGCTTTGGCTGCTTTAGCAAACTATTGGGGCCAGCAAAGTACATTGCCACCAATAATTTACTACCTCAGCTTTACCGGCAATTTTTATACACAGCCTCATGTTTTTATATTGATGTTTTTATGGTCAATTGCCATTGAAGAACAGTATTATATTTTGCTTGCACTGTACTATAAAACCAATTTGTTTAAAGTGCCTTTGATAACTTTGTTGCTGATAATAACTTATATCATTTTTATATGCTTAGGCCACAGGCAACACCTTTACACACATACCTTGCAGTATTTGCCTAATATAGCTTGTGGTATTTGGCTGGCTTATGCCATGCATTTTAAGTTTGAATGGTTTGGTAAAATAGCAAGGTGGCGTTTATGGGTACTAATATTAGTACCGTTGTTGTGTTATATAAATGCTGCACCTTCGGGTGTAATGCAAATCTTGTTGCTTAAGGCACTCAGCCTTATGGTGTTTGGTAGTGTTGTAGCATATTTAGCACGGACTACATTTTCAAGCAACCAAACATTTATATACTGGGGCAAACGCAGTTATGGCTTATATATATGGCATGGCGTAACACTTACTATATATGCATTTGTGTGTAAATCCAATACGTTTACAGGGTGGCAAATTGCAGTAGCATTTTTGCTTTGCCTTTTAGCAACACATGGTTTGGCCTGGCTATGCTATCGGTATATTGAAATGCCTTTTTTAAGATTAAAAAAACACCTGCCCTTTTTAAACTAATGTAAGGCAATATAACTTTGCAGCATGATTTCATTTTTAAAATCGCACCTTGCTTTAAGCATTTCATTTGCCGCTTTGCAATGGCTGGCTTGGCCGGCTAGCGGCTATGCACCGATCCTGTTTATTGCCTGGCTGCCATTGTTACAGTTACAATATAGGTACAGCATCAGTCATATTACAACCAAACAGTTTTTTGGTTACACATATCTGGCCTTTATGTTTTTTAATATTGCTGTAACCTGGTGGGTGTATTATGCAAGTTTGTTTGGTGTGGTTATGGCCGTTTTGCTTAATGCACTTTTTATGACCTGGGCATTTTTACTTTTTGGTTTTATTCAAAAAAAATGCAACCATATTTTATCCTGGTTGGTACTAATTCCGGTTTGGGTTACCTGGGAGTGGCTGCATTTAGATTGGGACCTATCCTGGCCCTGGCTTACCATGGGCAACGGTTTGGCTAAAATGCATACCCTAATTCAGTGGTATAGCTACACAGGTGTTTTTGGAGGCACTACATGGATAATACTAATAAACATTTTGTTGTTTATGGCTATTCATAACAATAAATCAAGAAAACGTATTGTGACAATTACATCCATTGCCGCTGCATGTTTTATTATACCTGCCACAGTTTCAAACTATCAATATCAACATTATACGGAAAGTAACAGCCCTGTTAATGTGGTAGTGTTGCAACCCAACATTGATCCATATAATGAAAAATTTGGTGGCCTTACCGGGCAACAGCAATTAGAAAAGATGATGCAACTCACACAGGGCTACATTGACAGTACTACCGATTATTTAATAGGCCCCGAAACTTCTATACCTTATGCCATTTGGGAAAATGAACTGCCGCAAAACCCGCAAATAGTTTATTTGAAAAACACGTTACATAACTATCCGAAACTAACATTAATTACCGGTGCCGCTACCGACAAATTATACCCTGACAGCAAAGCCATATCGGCTACTGCGCGTAAGTTTAGAGATACCACTTTGTATTACGATACATACAATACAGCCATACAAATAGACAGTACATCGGTTATGGCCCTCTATCATAAATCGAAATTAGTACCCGGTGTTGAGAAAATGCCATTTCCTCAACTGTTTAAACCGATTGAAAAATTGGCAATCAATTTAGGCGGCTCGTCAGGTAGTTTGGGTGTAGATACGGCCCCCTCGGTTTTTATCAACCAAAGTAAACTGGCAAGCATGGCCGTAGCGCCTATTATTTGTTATGAATCAATATATGGCGCCTATGTTGCCAAGTATGTACAAAAAGGGGCTGCCTGGCTTTGTATTATTACCAACGATGGTTGGTGGTATGATACACCCGGCTATAAGCAGCACATTTTATTTGGGCGCTTGCGTGCCATCGAAATGCGCAGAAGCATAGCACGTTCGGCTAATACAGGCGTTTCGGCTATAATTAATCAGCGTGGCGATATTTTAAATCATACCAAATTTTGGGAACCCGCTGTTATTAAAGGCACATTGCAGGCAAACAATTATATAACTTTTTATTGCAGGCATGGCGATTATTTAGCACATATAAGTGCATGCTTAACCGTTTTGCTTTTAACTTGCGCCCTTATTTTAAAGTTTAAAAATTAAGCCTTTTTGTTTTTATGATATTCGATGTAGTGATTATTGGCTCTGGGCCAGGTGGATATGTAAGCGCCATTCGATGTGCGCAATTAGGATTTAAAACAGCTATTGTTGAAAGGTATGAAACCTTAGGCGGCACTTGTTTAAATGTAGGCTGCATTCCCAGCAAAGCCTTGCTCGACTCGTCAGAACACTTTTATAATGCCCAACACACTTTTGTGCAACATGGTATTGAAGCAACAGGGTTAAAAGTTAACCTGCAACAAATGATAAGCCGTAAAAATGGTGTGGTAAGCCAAACGGTTGATGGCATAAATTACCTGATGAAAAAAAATAAAATTACCGTATTGCATGGTGTTGGTGCATTTAAATCAACTACTGAAGTTACGGTAACCGGTAACGATGGCACCATAAAAAACATAACAGCCAAATACATTATTGTTGCTACAGGCTCAAAACCGGCCTTGCCTAAAGGTATTACAACCGATAGCAAACGTATTATTACCAGTACTGAAGCATTGCAATTAACCGAAATACCAAAACAGTTGGTAATTATTGGCGGAGGTGTGATTGGTCTTGAGCTGGGAAGCGTTTATGCACGTTTGGGTGCAAAGGTTAAGGTTATTGAATATACAGATGGTATCATTCCTGCCATGGACAAAGCTTTGGGCAAGGAGCTTGAAAAAAGTTTAAAAAAATTAGGCTTTGAGTTTTATTACAACCATAAAGTAACCGAAGTAAGCAGCAGCAAAAAAGATGTTACCATAACAGCAGCCGATGGGCAAAACAATACACAAACTTTTACAGGTGATTATTGTTTGGTTAGTGTAGGGCGTAAACCATATACCCTTAACCTGGGTTTAGAAAATATTGGCATACAAACCGATGAAAGCGGACGCATACCGGTAAACGAACATTTACAAACTACTGTACGTAACGTATATGCCATTGGCGATGTGGTGCGAGGTGCCATGCTGGCACATAAAGCCGAAGACGAAGGTGTGTATGTTGCTGAATTTTTAGCCGGACAAAAACCACACATTAATTATTTACTTATACCCAACGTAGTTTATACCTGGCCCGAAGTGGCCGCTGTAGGTTACACCGAAGAAGAATTGAAAACACAAAAAATTGCATACAAAGCAGGCTCATTTCCGTTTAAAGCCAGTGGCCGTGCACGTGCCAGTATGGATTTAGATGGCTTTATAAAAGTATTAGCCCATGCCGATACCGATGAGATTTTAGGCGTACACATGATTGGCCCACGTTGTGCCGATTTAATTGCCGAAGCCGTAGTTGCTATGGAGTTTAGGGCCAGTGCCGAAGATATAACACGCATGAGTCATGCACACCCCACCTATACGGAGTCGTTTAAAGAAGCTTGTTTGGCTGCCTGTGGCAGTGGGGCCATTCACTTATAGCAGTTGCTAATTGAAAATTCTTTATTACAATTTCTGTTACAACTCAAACTGCAGCCTAAATTGATAGTGATTGGTATAGCCCGTTTGTTGCATTAAATCCAAAGTTCCATATCCATAAATGGCGCTTCACCTTAAGTGTGCATTTGGAAACCAGTTTAACGCTGCTGTAAACCGGGTAAAAGTACCGCCTGCTATTTGTGCCATGTTAAAATCTGATACCGTTATGCGTGTAGCTAATTCAATAGCGCCAAGGCCACCACCGTTACGAAAAGTAAAATTTTTATTGGGAATTAATTTGCCAACATTGCCGTTCTGCTTATTGTATTTCCGGTTTTCGCCTGTAATAAACCAACTAACAGCACATTGCCAATAATTAAACTTTGTTTTGATTCAGGTGTATGAGCTATTTGTAACATATATTCAGAAATTAATGACAAAGGGCCTTTTGTTCCAATTAGTTCAAACATGTATGCTTGTGCATTTTGAGCATCAAAACTATTGGTGTTTAAAAAGTAAGGGGCCGTATTGGTTTCGGGCTTTGCTTTATAACTCAACTTGTTTTTAGGGGCATCGGCATATCGCCATCCGGCACCAACATGTACGAATGACCGATCGCTTTTATAATGAACCAAACCAGTAGCCCTGGTTGTAAATTGATATCCATTAGCGCTAAACGAATTGGTGTTAGCTGTTTCGAGGGCGTTATTAAACGCCCCTATTGTAAAAGCCAGACGATGATTTAATATGCTATTACTATAACGAAATCCAATGTTGCGTTGCTTTACAAATGATGGAACTGCAGTACCCCGCTCAGTAAAACTTAGCTGCGAACCTGGTGCAACATATTCATGTCCAACTCCTTCTTTCTGCTTACCAACGGTAATCCAACCTCCGTTATGCCCAAACGGAATTTCTAAATTCAGATCTATTAAACTAAAAGCCTTGCTGCCTTGGGGTGCATCCATCCCATTGTAATTAAACGATATCATATAACGCCACGGCCTTTTTGTCAAAAATAAATTACCGGATAAAATCAAGCGCTGTGCCCTAAATTCAACAGCATCGGCAATAGAACCAACTTGAGTTTTGCTGGTTTCGTTTTGTTCTGTTAAATTATAATCCAGGAATAATGCCAAGCCCAAATTCAAACTAAAATATTTGGTTTGCCACTGATTCCATTTTTTAGCCATAATTTCATCAGCTTGCATCGGTGCAGCATCGCTTGCAACAGTTGCTGTATCATTAAACGTTTGTAAAAACTGGTTAAGTGTTGATGCGTTATTTTGTGCTAAGGTTAATTGAAAAAATAACATGCAAAATAAAACGCCTATTGATTTTTGGCATAGGTTCATTTGAAAAGTGAGTTTATGTTTAGAAGCGTTTTCAAATTAACTACTTTATTGTTTTGTTTTAAACCTTTTTAAATCTCGTTTTATTACTTTAGCGTTCAGCATCTGTTTGGATAATTGCTAGAACTAACGTGAAACAACATGCTTTTAAATTTCATTACCTCTTTGTAATTCTGATGTTATTGCAAGGCCTTGCTTTCTGCCAATACGAAATGGATAATAGCAACACGCCTCCCAATAACGCCCGTTTTATTTACCCTAACTTTAAGTTGATTTTTCATAATTATCAGTTTTACAACACGGCATTTGATGAGCAGGCAGACAGTTTTCTTTTTGATCAGGATACATCGCAACTTCAACTAATTTTTGAAGCCGAAAACGCTTTGGCTTTGCTTGCTAAAAAAGACACCCTGCATTTGCAAGCGTATGTTTTCAATGCATTAGGCGGCATTCAAATTCAAGTAATTCCGAATAGAAAAACCGACCGGTTTAAAGTTGCATTTGCATTAGGCGAAGAAATTATAGAAACTTTTGACAATAGTAAATTTAACCGTGTAGATTATGAGTCGTCAGAAGCCTATACGCAAGCAATACAAAACTGGGATGCCGGTAAAGTATTCTATAAAGCAATTAGCAAATACCAGGGGGTTAACGATTCGGCCAAATATTTTTTTCAGTTGCCTGCTATAGACTTGAATGTTTATGAGCAAAAAATAAAACAGCGTTTACATTTAAAAGACACCTTAGTGGACAGGAGTGGCGAAAGCGAAAACATTGCTACAATAATTTATAAAAACAAAGCCTGCCGCTACTTTATAAATCATGTTTACTTGCGCATTAACCGCTATGCCGATAAGAAACTGATTGAGGCAAAACATATTGTTATCGAAATATATTATGGTTGCTAATGTTACGCAAGTAACAAACCATTGCGCATTAACGAAGTGTACTAAAATAAATTGGGTGTTTGGTTACGCGCAAGCCATTTTATAAATTATGCAACTTAAACCACCCACAATTTTTTTTACATTTTATGTTGCTTGTAATGTGCCACGCTAAAGGGTGTTTTTTTAGCAACTTCAATAGCCTCAATAAAAACCGTTTCAACTTGGCGCATCAGCTTAGGTGTAAGTTTGGTTACCGTTATCCCTTTTACCATGCTACGGTTTTTCGAAAGCAGTATTTTCGGGTATAGTTGAATGTCAAAACCACGCATAAAACATACTTCTACAGCATCGGGTTTTATAGGCTTTAAATAACAAACCCATGTAGTATGATAGTAAAACGGAATATTGAATTTTACTTTACCTGATATTTGCGGATAGCTAACAAACATATTGTGTAACGCCCACATTATTTTTTGTTGTGGCTTGTTATCCAAATCGTTTATAAAACTAATTACACCCTCCATAGTTTTGTAAAGTAAATCATAACAGGTTATATCAACCAAAACATACAATTTGTCGCAGCCAATAACAGGCCGTATGCCTATCAAATGATTTTTTACTTTCGCGCGCTATGACACAAACCGAAGATTTTTTTAAGCATGTAATTTCACATGCCAAGGAGTATGGCTTTATATTTCCATCGAGCGAAATTTATGATGGATTAAGTGCTGTTTACGATTATGGCCAATATGGCGTTTTACTAAAAAACAACTTGCGCAATTATTGGTGGCAAAGCATGGTGCAAATGCACGAAAACATTGTGGGTATTGATGCGGCTATTTTTATGCACCCCACCACCTGGAAAGCATCGGGCCATGTTGATGCATTCAGCGATCCATTAATTGACAATAAAGATTCGAAAAAGCGATACCGTGCCGATGTGTTAATTGAAGAACATATTGCAAAAATTGAAGGCAAAATTGAAAAAGAAGTTGAAAAGGCTGCCAAACGTTTCGAAAACTTTGACGCAGCTATGTTTCGTAACACCAATGCACGTGTGTTAGAGTACCAACAAAAAATTGATGCTATAAACGCACGGTTTAAAGCCGCATTAGAAAACAACAACCTGGCCGAGGTAAAACAAATTATTTTAGACCTCGAAATTGTTTGCGCCATTAGCGGTAGCCGCAACTGGACCGATGTACGCCAGTTTAATCTGATGTTTCATACACAGTTAGGCAGTGTTGCTGACGAAGCATCAACCATTTATTTACGACCCGAAACAGCACAAGGTATTTTTGTTAATTTTTTAAACGTGCAAAAAACCGGTCGGATGAAAATTCCTTTCGGTATTGCACAAACCGGCAAAGCGTTTCGCAACGAAATTGTAGCACGGCAGTTTATATTTCGCATGCGCGAGTTCGAGCAAATGGAAATGCAGTTTTTTGTAAAACCCGGTACCGAACTTACTTGGTATGAATACTGGAAAGAAACCCGCCTGGCATGGCATAAAGCTTTAGGCATGCCGCCACAAAAATACCGCTACCACGACCATATAAAACTGGCACATTATGCCAATGCAGCTTGCGATATCGAATTCGAATTTCCGTTTGGATTTAAAGAGTTAGAAGGCATTCACTCCCGTACCGATTTCGACCTGAAAGCGCATGAACAATATTCGGGCAAGAAACTGCAATATTTCGACCCGGAGTTAAATGAAAGTTATGTGCCTTATGTGGTAGAAACCTCTGTAGGTTTAGACCGCATGTTTTTAGCAACCTTGTCAACGGCACTTCAAACCGAAACATTAGACGATGGCACCACACGCGATGTGCTTAAACTACATCCGGCTTTGGCACCTGTTAAAGCAGCCATTATGCCATTGGTTAAAAAAGATGGATTGCCTGATAAAGCGCGCGAAATTATGCGCACCCTTCAGTTTGATCATTATTGCCAATATGATGAAAAGGATTCGATAGGTAAACGCTACCGCAGGCAAGATGCTATTGGTACGCCATTTTGTATTACAGTTGATCATCAAACTTTAACAGACAATACGGTAACCATACGCCATCGCGATAGCATGCAACAACAACGAATTGCCATAGCCAAATTGCCACAAACTGTTATGGAGGCTGTATCATTTAAAAAACTTTTTGTTTAAGTCGGCTGGCCTTAAAATTCAATTGGTACAATAAAACCCTACTTACTTTGTTATTAAGAGCCCCATTTGATGCACTTAATAACAGAATGAACGGGCTGCTAATGCCTGGCTAAACCTTGGCTAAAAAAATTAATTTTGTCGCTATGAAAATTTTCAAAATCGCAGCCGCTATTTGGATTTGCGTTTCTTTTTTAGCTTGTAACGATAATACGGATATGGGCGCATCGCTCATTCCGGTTAACGATAATGTAAACGTTACCTTTACCGATACGCTTACCGTTGTAGCCAAAACTATAAACGAAGATTCGTTACGTACTACGGGTTTTACAGGCTTTCCGGTTTCATTAAATATTGTGGGCGCCATAAACGACCCCATATTTGGCAAAACCACAGCAAGCGTTTACTCGTCAATGATTTTATCGAGCTTCAATTTTAATTATGGCAGTACGGCTACAGCCGATTCGATAGTACTTTGTTTGGCTTTAAAAACTTTTTATGGTGATACCACTACACCCATACATTTTAAGGTTTACAGGTTAGATAGTGTATTACCAAAGGATACCGTTTACTATAGCAACAGCACTTTAAGCGCAAGTACATTAATTGGCGATGCCATAGTAACCGTAAAGCCCAGCGACAGCATTACCGAATATGCCGTTAAACGCAGTGCCCATATACGCATCCCATTATTTACAAACCTGGCTACAGAGTTAATTAGCAAGTCGGGTGGGCCCGAGTATGTTGACAATACTGCCTTTGCCAATTACTTTAAAGGCATATACATTACTGCCGAACCCGAAGCCGCAGTTGATAAAGGGTGCTTGTATCAATGGGATTATAAATCGGCATTAAGCCGCATGACTGTTTATTACAAGCTAAATACCGATAGCGATTCATTAGCCTACAGTTATAACTTTGATGAATTACTGCGCTTTAATAATTACCAACATAACTATACCGGTACAGAAGTGGGCAATGCCCTAACATTTCCCACTGTGGGGCAAAACAACTTGTATGTACGAGCTATGGCCGGTACCAAAGCATTCATTCAGTTCCCAACTTTAAAAAGTATAATTGACGAACGGGCTTTTTCGGTAAATAATGCCATATTGGTTTTTAAAGCCGAACCCAATACCAAATACACCCCTAATGCCAATTTAACGTTGGCTTTGGTTGACTCGGCCGGCAATCAGGCATCTTTTGCGCCCGACAACAATGAGTTAGCCAATGCAGCCGATGGCACGTATAACAGCAGCACCAATGAATATAAGTTTAACATAACACGATACGTAAACCGCATACTTGCCGAAAAACATGTTGACTATGGCATTTATCTGCGCAGTGCATCCTCAATAATTAATTTTAACCGGGTTAAACTAAACGGCACCGGCAATGTAACCGGACGTTTAAAATTAGAACTTACTTACTCAAAATATTAAAAACTATGTGTGGAATTGTAGCATATATTGGTAAGCGCCAAGCCTATCCCATTATTGTAAAAGGTTTACAAAGGCTTGAATACCGTGGATACGACAGTGCAGGTGTAGCATTGCTGCATCAGGGGCAAATGAATATTTACAAAAAAGCCGGTAAGGTTACCGACTTAATAAAATTTGCCGAAGGCAAAGAACTTAACGGCAACATAGGTATGGGCCATACACGCTGGGCTACCCATGGCGAACCAAACGATAGAAACGCCCACCCGCACTGGAGCGAAAGCACCATTTTTTCGATAATCCATAATGGCATAATCGAAAACTATGCAGCATTAAAAGAAGCATTAAAAAGTAAAGGGCACACCTTTACCAGCGATACCGATACCGAGGTTTTAATTCATTTTATTGAAGATATTTATTATGCCGAAAAAGTATCGCTCGAAGAAGCCGTAAGATTAGCTTTAGGCGAAATTGTAGGTGCGTATGCCATCGTTATTTTATCGAAGCAAGACCCGCATAAACTTATTGCAGCACGCAGGGCAAGCCCCATTGTTGTTGGCGTTGGTACGGACGAGTTTTTTGTAGCATCCGATGCATCGCCAATTGTTGAATACACTAAAAATGTAGTTTACTTAAACGACAATGAAATTGCCTTGATTGACAACGGAAAACTTACCGTTAAAACCATAGAAAACCAAGTTAAAACTCCTTACATACAAGAGTTAGAGTTACAGTTAGAAGCCATTGAAAAAGGCGGCTACGACCACTTTATGCTTAAAGAAATATACGAGCAACCACGAAGTATTTGGGATAGTATGCGCGGCAGGCTCGATGCAAAAACGGGCCACTTACGTATGGGTGGCATTGCCGAGTTTGAAGGTAAGTTTGCCAATGCAAAGCGCATAATAATTTGCGCTTGTGGTACCTCATGGCATGCCGGTTTGGTTGCCGAATATTTATTAGAAGACCTGTGCCGCATACCGGTTGAGGTTGAATATGCCAGCGAGTTCAGATACCGCAATCCGGTGCTTTTTGAAGATGATGTGGTAATTGCCATTTCGCAATCAGGCGAAACAGCCGATACCTTAGCCGCCATTGAATTAGCCAAACAAAAAGGCGCAACCATATTTGGCGTTTGTAATGTAGTGGGCGCATCAATACCACGCGCCACACATGCCGGTGCATACACGCATGCCGGCCCCGAAATTGGCGTAGCTTCTACCAAAGCATTTACAGCGCAGGTAGCCGTTTTAACGTTAATAGCTTTACAGATAGCACAGAAAAAAGGGACCATAACCGAAACCCGTTTCAGAACCTTACTTACCGAACTGGAAGCAATCCCTGCAAAAGTAGAAGCAGTGCTAAAACAAAACGATGCCATTAAAGAATTAGCCGCACGTTATGTTGACAGCAATAATGCTTTGTACTTAGGCCGCGGCTATGGTTTTCCGGTTGCTTTAGAAGGTGCTCTTAAACTTAAGGAAATAAGCTACATACATGCCGAAGGGTATCCGGCAGCCGAAATGAAACATGGCCCCATTGCATTAATAGACGATGCCATGCCAGTAGTAGTTATTGCAACCAAAGGTGCCAATTTCGAAAAAGTAGTAAGTAATATTCAAGAAGTAAAAGCCCGCAAAGGCCGCATTATTGCCATTGTTACCGAAGGCGATAAAGAAGTACGAACCATGGCCGATCATGTTATCGAAATACCCGAAACCGATGATATACTCGTACCGTTGGTTTCTGTTATCCCATTACAACTATTTAGTTATCATATTGCTGTAATGCGTGGCTGCAATGTGGATCAGCCACGTAACTTAGCCAAATCGGTTACGGTTGAATAAAGTAGCTTTAAATACATGCTTAAAATGTGTAGCATTGCACACTTAATAGCATCTCTTCTTTTAAAGCGTTTTCATTATGCCCATAGGCTACTCGCGATACACCAATAAAATTCTGCTTATTGGTGACTTATTAACCCTAAACCTGGCTTTCATTTTAGTGCACATGCTTTTGCATTACAGCACTATTTACGAAGTAAAGGATCAGTTGTATTATCTTATTACCATTAACATTGCCTGGGTTATTATCAGTAATTATTTCGAATTAGCTGTAGTTCCCCGACATGTTGGCGATGAAGAAGTTTTTAGCAAACTGGTGCGGGCCGTAATACTGTTTACACTTATTACCATACCTGCATATTACCTCATATCGGCTAATGCTTTTAATGCCTCTGAGTTGCTAATGCAATGCCTCACTTTTGCCGGGCTGGTTTTTATTTGGCGGTTTATCATACTACGTGGCATTAAGTTTTTGCGCATGCAAGGCTTAAATTATAAGCGGGTAATTATTTTAGGTGGCGGGCATCAAGCCGTTGATATGTATGGCTTCTTTAATAACAAAGCACGTTATGGGTACAAACTTTTAGGCGCTTTTACGCTTAAACCATTTGACGATATGCCCGTTGATTTTAAAGAATCATCTTTAGAGGCTGTAGAAAAATTTTGCATCGAAAATGAGATAGATGAAATCTTTTGTTCTTTATCAGGGTTACGTAATGATGATGTAGCCGAAATTTTCAGGTTTGCCGATAAAAACCTGATACGATTTAAAGTAATACCCGACTTTAAGGGCTTTTTTAATAAAAAGGTAATTGTTGATTTTTATGATATGATACCCGTTTTGGTAATGCGCCCCGAACCATTAGAGTCGTTATCAAACCGCGTAATAAAACGGTTGTTTGACATTGTTTTTTCTTTAGGTGTAATTATTTGTGTTTTCCCCTGGTTGTTTCCGGTATTTGCAATCATAATAAAAGCAACCAGCGAAGGCCCTGTATTTTTCAAACAAAAACGCTCGGGCAAAAACAATGAAGAGTTTACGTGTTTAAAGTTTCGTACCATGCGTGTAAACTCCGAAGCAGACGAAAAGCAAGCCACCCGCACCGACCCACGTATTACACCCATTGGCGCCTTTTTGCGTAAAACCAGTTTGGATGAATTACCGCAGTTTTTTAATACCCTTTGGGGCGATATGAGTGTAGTTGGTCCCAGGCCACACATGCTGCGCCACACCCAAGAGTATTCGGAAATGATTGACAAATTTATGGTACGTCATTTTGCAAAACCCGGCATAACCGGTTGGGCACAAGCTAAAGGTTTCAGAGGCGATACCGTTGACCCTGTGTTAATGCAAAAGCGTGTTGAGTTAGATGTTTGGTACGTTGAAAATTATAGCTTTTTATTAGACATTAAAATTATTCTGCTAACGGTTTGGGTTATTTTCAGAGGTCAGAAAGAAGCTTTTTAATAAACGATACTTTTACTCGGCAGCTTGCCACAGTTGAATTTTATTACCCTCGCCATCAAGTATATGTACTTGTTTGCCATAAGCAAATGTGCTGATGTTGTCAAGTATGGATACGCCTTGGCTTTTTAATGTAACTAACAAGGTTTCCAAATCAGATACCCGATACGTAATTAAGTAATCGGCATTTGTTAGCCTGAAAACATCTGAATTTTCATCAACCATACTCCATGTAGTGCTTGCAGGTTTTGCGTTTTCGTCCATTTCAACCCAATTAAAAATAGCACCGGCCTCAACGGCATTTATTCCTAAATGCGTTTTATACCAATCATTCATTTTTTGTGAGTCTTTGCATTTAAGAATTACACCTCCAATACCGGTTACTTTTTTCATGTGTTTTTATTTTGGTTAAATGTAATTTTAATGGCAATCATATTAACTTAAATCAGAAACAAACGCAGCATAAATAAATTCTAAAAATCATTGTGTGGGTAAACTGTATAATAACCGGAAATGCATAAATGGACTTCCGGCAAATTCGTTATTGGCACGAGTCCTGTTGTCGCCAATTGCAAATAATGGAAAAGTTACGGTTGCTTTTTCGTTTTCGGCATACAAACCATAATCTTTAGAAAGCGAATAACCTATGCGTCCTTCAACATAAATTGTGCTAACCAGCCTTAGATTTAAAAAAGCCGAAACATCAATTGCATCGCGTTGCACATAGTAATTTTCAAAATCGGTTTCGTTAATGCGGTATGAGGTAGTTAACCCCACAAAATGCAATCCTGTCGAAATATTTTTATTTGGTTCAATATATAATTTTCCATAAACCGGTAACAGCCCGGCAAATTTTAGGGTTGGCGTTATATGCCAATCCAAATATAAAACGGGTGTTATGAAAGGACCAAAAAACTCTTGGTTATATATAACACCAGCGCGCCACATAAGGTTTTTGTTTTTTATTTTTTCATACATAACCATACCGCCTAACTGCAAAGCATTGCCCAATGTTGCATTAAAATCAGTCATTACCCGAGGTATAAAAAGCGCATGTATAGCTTGCTTGCTGCTTATTTTTTTAATGTAGCCGGTACGTATGATGCAGCCATGTAAATTAAAAACGGTTACCGGATTATCTGCTGTATTATGCTCATTGGGCAGGTTGTAATGCTGATAGTCTAAAGTAGTTAACCATATTGACGAATCATTAAATAAAAACGGAATACTCAAATTAGCTGCCCATGCTTTTTCGTAATTGTTTTGATTAATATTTGTTGATTTTAAAAAATTATAATTACCCGCTACATAAAAAACATCAAATCGTTTTTGTGCATACAACATGGTAATGTTCAACAAAAAAGCGCCCATAATTAGTAGTGCATTATGGTATGTGATTTTTATTCCGTTCAACATAAAATTGTACTTAAAACCATACATTAAATTAACAGAAAATCTGATTTAATGGTTATACATTTTATCTGCAACAATAGTTGTTAAAACAACCTTTCTAATTTTCCTTTTCGTTTTACAAGGTTTTTATAATCCCATTGTACAACCCTCGATTGTTTTAACCAGCCAATAATTTCCGCTGTATCAACTTCATTCAGATTATTATAAAACACCGAGGCATCTTTATATTTTTCGCCTCTCACATTCAGTTTAGCATCGTTAAAACCGGCACCACTCCAAAACATAAGCCGGATGCCTTTTTTCTGTTCGCTATAACCTACAATGGGGTTATCATTTATAAACCATACTGGATGTGCATGCCAAATTTTTCCATTAGCCTCGGTTAACGTTCCCGAAATGGTGTCGGCCAACAAATTGCAGATGTTTGCATGGGTAAGTGTATTGGTATTGTATGCTAAAATATTTGCATCCATTGTAAAACGATTTATAATTAATCAAAAGCTAAATGTAAGCAGTTAATTTTTACAGCAAACAAATAAAGCCATTGTTCGCAGCCTAAGCAACGCTAACACCAAAGCAGGTTTATAAACGTAGTAAAATAGTTTTGACACAATAGCATGAAAATTAAAAATGTAATTACAAGTTGAATACCTGATAAATATTTGCGTAAAGCCAATACATTGCCAGCGGTTAAACAAAAGTTAACCGCCATATTGCCATAACAAAACTTCTATTTTTACGTCTGTTACCTAAAATTATTCGCTTATGAAACGTGTTTTAATACTATTGCTAACCGTAACTGCTTTGCAAGGCTTTGCTCAAAAAAACAATCAAAACACCATGACGGCATCTACTAATAAGATAGCCTCATTGTTTCAGATAATTGACTTGTTTTATGTGGATACAGTTAACGAACAAAAGGTGGTGGACGATGGCATACGCTCTATGCTTAAAGACTTAGACCCGCACTCGGTTTACATACCTGCCGATGAGTTAAAAGAAACCAACGAACCATTGGTAGGTAAGTTTGAAGGCATTGGTGTACAGTTTAATATTTTGCAAGACACTATTATGGTAACCAATACCATACCCGGTGGCCCGTCCGAAAAATTAGGTATTATGGCAGGCGACCGCATTGTAAATATTAATGGCGAATTGGTTGCCGGCATAAAAATTAAAAATAATGATGTATTGAAAAAGCTTCGTGGCGATAAAGGCACCAAGGTTAAAGTAGATATATACAGACGCAGCGAACCCAATCTTATTCCGTTCGAAATTACACGCGATAAAATTCCATTGTTTAGTGTGGATGCTACTTATATGGCAACACCGGAAATTGGTTATATAAAAATATCGCGCTTTGCCGATACTACTGTTGATGAGTTTAAAGAAGCATTAGCCAAACTAAAAACAGCCGGTATGAAATCGCTGATATTAGACTTGCAGGGCAATGGTGGCGGCTATTTAAATCGTGCCATTGAGTTGGCCGATGAGTTTTTGCCGGATAAAAAAATGATTGTTTATACAGAAGGACGTGCACAAGCCCGGCAAGAAAATTATGCAACCACAACAGGTGGTTTCGAAAAAGGAAAGGTCGCGATTTTAATTGACGAAACATCGGCATCGGCCAGCGAAATTGTAAGCGGTGCCGTACAAGATTGGGACAGGGGTTTACTTATTGGCCGCAGGTCGTTTGGCAAAGGGTTGGTACAAAAACCTTATTCGTTGCCTGATGGCAGTGCCGTACGTTTAACCATTGCACATTACTATACACCCAGTGGACGTTGCATTCAAAAATCGTATGAGAAAGGTGATGAAAGTTATGATGACGATTTAAGCAACCGATTAAAAAACGGAGAACTTTACTCGCGCGATTCAATTAAGTTTAATGATTCGCTCAAAGTTTATACCAACGGTAAGCGCGTAGTGTACGGTGGCGGAGGTGTAATGCCCGATGTATTTGTGCCGTTAGATACCACACTAAACAGCAAATACTGGCAAGACTTACGCAGAAAAAATGTACCCGGCCAATGGGTTATATCTTACATAGATGAAAACCGTAAAGACCTATTGGCAAAGTACCCCACTTTCGATTCTTTTAAAAAATCATTTGTACTTGACGAAACACGTATGAATCACTTTTTTGCTTTTGCACAAAAACAAGAAGTGCCTTATGATACAGCAGGCTTTAAAACATCAGGCTTACTGATAAAAACAGTGCTTACAGGCTCGCTTGCGCAAAATTTATATGGCAGTGTTAGTAATTACTATGAAATAGTAAACAATATAAACCATTCGTTTAAGGAAGCCATACGTGCCATTAATGATAAAACGTTTGAGCGCAATAAAGTTGCTGCAAATTAAGTTTGGCTTTAAGCAAAAGGGAAACACTTATTAATAACGGAGAGGGACTTGGCGATGGTGGCGGATACGTAGCAACCTAAAAATTAAACCAGAAAAGTTTTAGTTTTTAAGCACCCATACACCGGCATCAACTTTAGTTTTTATTTGTTCTAAAGCAGCCATGGTTTCGGCTTTGCTACCTGCAAAGCAGGTAACTACATGAAGTCCGTTGCGTTTGCCAATAATTTTAGCGTTTAAACCTAACGTTAACAAATGTTTTGTATAGGCCGTTGCATTTTCGTCTGACTTAAAACAGCCTGCAACAATGTAATAACTTGCGTTCGAAATTGGTGTTACTGATTCCTGTTGTGTGGAGGTTGGCTTAGCCGCAGCAATTGCCGGGTTTTGCTTTGGTAGCTGGTTTTTATTTTCAATAACTGCTGCCGTAACCGTAGTTGGTTCCGAAACGGTAATTTGGCCGCTTCCTGAATTTACAGCCGGTGTTAATACGTTTTCGATTTTATTGCTCGAAACAGAATTGATGGTGCTTGGCTGTGTATTTAAATCTGTTTTGGGCATGCTGATATCTACCCGGTTTGTAACCGCTTTTGCAGGGCTAAAACCCATCAGGTTTTTATTTACCATCACTTCCACACTGGGGCCATTAAGCAGCAATAAAGCAAGTATAGCTGCCACAGGCACTACCTCTAACAGTTGCCACCATTTGCGTTTTTCATTACCATCATAATTCGGGTTTACAACTTCGTTACGTTGTATAATACGGGTTTGTAAAGTAGTAAGCCCAAACGATTGTAATGCATATTGTGTTTGTGTATCAGCTTCGAATCGGATATGATTTTCAGCATCTAAATACAAAGTGCCAATTTGTGGTAAAACCAGACGCTCGCCATTATGTAAGGTTTGCATACTTGTATCAGCAAAAACTTTAATAAGATTACACGCTTCGGAGTAGCTCATTTGCATTTGATGGGCAATGTATTGCGCCAACAGCCCATCATTCTGAGTTAAGCTGCCATTAAATGCAATGCGTTTTGCAGGGGGCGATATGGTATGTGATGACGGATTTACAAAAGCCGGTTTGTAGTTAGCAACAAAGCCACCAAAGTCAGTAACAATTACACAATCGTGGTGGTATAAAAGTGCGCTTATATGTTTATCTACGTTCATTTCTGCAACCATTGAAAAGCACAAAGTAAATAAAAAGCAATAATCAATCTCTAAATAAAAATTATGTGTAGTGCTTCGGTTGCAATAGCAAAAAATTATTTTTGTGCATTATCATTTACTTAAACATTTTGATTTAAACCATTTAACTATGAATTTTCCTGCTGAATTAAAGTACACCAAAGATCATGAATGGGTACGTATTGAAGGCGATGTAGCCACCATTGGAATTACCGATTTTGCACAAAGCGAACTGGGCGACATTGTTTATGTTGACATCAGTACACAAGGCGAAACTTTAAGCCGTGAAACGGTTTTTGGTTCGGTGGAGGCCGTTAAAACCGTATCGGATTTATTTATGCCTTTAAGTGGTGAGGTGCTTGAAGTTAACCCCGATTTAGACGCTACACCCGAAGCAGTAAACAGCGATCCATACGGCAAAGGTTGGATGGTTAAAGTAAAGTTGAGCGATATGGCTGAAATAGACGCATTAATGACGGCAGCCGACTATACTGCTTTAGTAGGCGCATAAACATATCACTACAATATAAAAGTGCCATACCATATTTATGTTGTTTAAGCACATGTATCCTGCCCTGATTTGGGCTTTATTAATTGGTGGCCTTTGCGCCATACCCGGCCAGGATTTGCCCACAGCTGATTGGCTGTCGTTGCTTAAGGCTGATAAGTGGATACATGTGGCATTGTTTGCAATATTGGTTTTTCTGACGCTTAAAGGCATTAATCAGCCCGATAACGAATTGTTTTTTCAGAAATATGCAGTAGTAGGTACTTTAACTTTATGCATTGCTTACGGAGGCACATTGGAGCTCATGCAGGAAACTTTTTTTGAAAACCGTACGGCCGATGTTTATGATTTTATTGCCAATAGTGTGGGTTGTTTTTTGGGATGGTGGGTTGCAGCTAAAAAATTAAAACCTGCAGCATAATGCCATACCGGTTTAGTAATTTGACTTATCCCTTTACTCCCCTTTTATTCGACCGCATTTATCAAGTTCGTAAATGGCAATTACGTCTTTCGTTGCAATGTTGCCGGATTGCCAAAAACTACACTATCTGCATCAACATCGGATAATACATTGCTACCCATACCAATTAAACAATGGTTGCCAATGGTAATGTTGTTTCTAATGGCGCTATTGGTGCCTATGTAACATGATTTACCAATACGAACCCCGCCCGAAATACAAACCCCGCCTGTAATGCAAGTGTAATCGCCAATAACACCATCATGGCTGATTATGGAATTAGGCAAAATAATTACATGGTTGCCTAAAGTTACATTTGAAGCAATGGTAACCTGCTGTAATATCACACAACCAAAACCCAATTTACTAAACTTCGAAACCGATGCTGTGGGATGAATTATGGTTTCGAACCTTTGAAGGGCTAAGCCGGTTTTTTTAATGATGCTTTCTTTTTTTTTAAAATTGTTGGAACTGCCAATGCCGTTTACAAAAAAGGCATCCTCAAAAAGATTGGCTTGCGTAAGCGTACCTATTACTTTAACACCAAAATACGATTTGCCATATTGCTGTGGGCTATCGTCTAAAAAACCAATACAATCATATTGCTTTTTAACCTGATTAATTTCATTGATTGTATCAAGTATATCTATGCAATTACCACCTGTACCTAAAATCACAATTTTTTTCATATCCTTATCTGTTTGCCATAACGGTTAATGGGATTATCGAAGCTGTGCAACTTATCCTGTTAAATGAAAGCTATGCCTGCGTGCATTTGATAACACCCTTACCGATATTGGACTTCTTGTTAATGCAAGGGTTATTTCTGTATCGTAACGTTATACACGTTTGCCTTATCACTTTCGCTTACAACAAATAAGTAATTTCCGGCTGGTATTGTACTTACATCAAAAGCAAACAAAGACTGAGTATGGTTTCTGATGTGCTGTTGTTGCAACATACGGCCATTTACATCTTCTAATGTAATTGTGTTGGTGTTGGTATTTATGGGTAAATACACCACATCGTTTGCCGGATTTGGGTAAGCATTGTTTATAGTATTTACTTGTGCAATGCCTGTGGTAGTTCCTGTAAAAAATAAAAACTTGCTCGAAAAATTACCGGCTGCAGTACCCGTAAAACTTTGTACACGCCAATAGTATTTATTGTTTGGCAACAAGTTGTTTCCCATGTAGGCTGTACCTGTAATACCAGGCTGATTAATAACCAATGCTGCCGGTGTAAAGGTTGCAAACTTGGCTACTTGCAGTGTGTATGAAGTTGCACCCGGTGCTGCATTCCAATTAAAAACCGGATTTAAATTTACACCCGTTGCCGAGTCGGCAGGTAATACCAATGTTGGGCCAGCAGGTGCTGTTGTAAATGAATAAACCATTGAGGGCAAACTTTCGTGGCCACCATTGTTGCTTATAACACGCCAATAATAAACCGTATTGCCACTAAGCCCATTAAATGCAAGTTGCTTTACACCACAATTAATTTTGTAATCAATAGTTGCAAAAGTACTGTCGGTGCTAAACTCGGCCCTGTACATAATGGCTTGGTTATCGGCCAGCCATGTAAACAATTGTGTTGAAGCAATGCCAACACTTGCTGTGGCGGGTTGCACCAAAGCAGGTGCTGCCGGCACACTATCATTTACACCGATGTTGGTTACAAACATTTCGATTTTTTGTAGTGGCACATCGTTGGCATCGCGTGGCGACAATACAATGGTGTCAACTACATCCATACCCGAAGTAACCTGCCCATATACGGTATAATTGCCATCTAAAAACAAAGCCGGTGCTACACAAAAATAAAATTGCGAGTTGGCGCTATTGGTATCAACATCGCGTGCAGCACCCATGCGGCCGCGTATATGTTGTACCACATTAAACTCGGCATTTACATTGGGTTGATTGGGGTTGCCCATGCCCCAGGTTGAAACCGGCCCGTTAATAGAGTTTGGGTCGCCACCTTGAATTACAAAGCCGGGTACCACACGGTGAAATGCTGTGCTATCGTATGCCTGTGCATTAACCAAACTGTCGAAATTGGCTGTGGCTAACGGAGTTATCAGTGGAAATAATTCTATTTGAATTGTGCCCAAATAATTGCCTGCCCTATGTGTTACTATTTGATAGCGTGGCTTATCAATACCTTGTGCAAAAGCTTGCATGGTGGTATAAACCAGTATAATTATGAATAATCCTTTTTTCATGCTGTTATTTAGTTTGTGTTTTTACGAGATTTTTTTCTGAACTTTTTTAGTGGATCATAAGCAATATGCATCGAGCCATCATCCTTATTGTATGCCCGAAAGTAAACATTAGCGCCCGAATAATTTTGCAAATCTTCAATCGTCATTTTGTAAACGGTATTTTTTCTGCTTAAGTTTTTTAACGGAACCTGTATGCTCAAATCAGTTTGTTGATTTAGGCTATAAACTCCGTTTATACGCATGCTTAATACAGAGCTTGCAATATCAAGTTGTTGTATGTTTATATTATTACCGGTAATGGTAGCATGTTGTACAATATCCTGAAAAGTTATATCCGACAAGTTTTTATGCTTAAAAACAAAATCCGCTACTTTACTTAATCCGGCCATGTTTTTTATCCGGCCGTTTTGCAACTCAAAGTCTAATGTGCCATGTGCGGTAGCGGGCATTACTTTAAATTGTTTGTTAAGCTGTACTTCATATTTTAAGATGGCATTTAAGTTGCCTTCAACCTGTTGATGCACAATTTTGTCTTGCCCAAAATCATTATTACTTTCCATAAACTTATCTACCTGCACCCCGCCTACACTCGCATCAATATTAATTTTTTGCACATCTGTTTTTACAAGTACGGTTGCATTTATAACACCGTTACCTTCGTTAAACATCAAATTTTTTAAACCTATCTGGCTGTCATTTATCTCAAAGTTGCCTGTGGCTTTATTGGTTTGTATGGGGCCAAACACAATTTTATCAACCGTTAGTTTTGCTTGTACATTTAAGCGATCTAACAACGCTTCTATTGTCATTCCCAAAATATATTTGGGCTGGTTGGTATTATTGCTTTTTGCTGTTGCCACATCGTCCTTATGCCACAACGAATCAATATTAAGCAGTGGTGCATTAATATCAGCAACCACTTGCAGTGCTTTACTATTGTCGAACAGAAACGGTACAACAGCCTTTAAGTTTCCGGCAATCTGAAATGTATTTCCATTAATGGCACACGTCATTTTATCTACAACCAAATCATTGTTTTCAATAACAATGTTGCTATTAAGTGATGTAAAACGGTACCCATTTTTTTTATTAATAAATGATACGTTTCCTATTTCAATGGCTGCAAGCAGGTTTCCATTAACATGGCCTGCTTGTGCATTATAAAATGGGCTTACACTGCCTTTATAATCTATACTATACTTTAAACTGCCCTGCGTAAAAATTAAATTTGGCGCTTGCAGTTGATTGGGTTTGCCAAGTTCTATCAGGCCACTTAAAACAGTTTGTATGAATGGTTTCGATAAATTAAATAGCGTTGCATAACCGTTAAGCGGTATGCCTTCTGTTGTTGCTTTTATATTTTTTATTTGAATAATACTGTTGTTATCGCTTATGGCTGCATTTTTATTGAAACGATTGTTAAATGAAAATACAAATTCATGTGCCTTAATGCCTACACCGTTAATTGCCAAACTTATTTCTGATACAGGCCTTATTTTAATTTGAGCATGGGTATAACCTGAAACCATATTTAAAAGCACATTACAATTTACCGCTCCGTTAAAAGCATAGGGTTTTATTTTTGTGTTTAGCTTTTGGTTTAGTACAGCAGAAGCCCATTGATAGCCTATGTTTTTACTAATTAAACGTATGCTTGTGGCTTGGGTGCTTTTACTATAAACATAACCCGATAACATAATTGGGTTTTGATTAGCTATAATTTCTGATCCGGGTAAAATCCACAACTTGTTTTCAGTTTTATCATTAATCAGCTTACCATTTATCTGACAATTTGCATTTTTTAAAAACGGTCCATTAGCGGTGTTAAAAGCCAAGCCATTTACATTTAGTGTTCCGCTTATCTCAAAACTTACGTACCGTAACCCTTGCTGCATTATTACGGCAGCTTGCTCAGCAGTAAACTTAAACGATTTATGAGTCGAGTCGTTTACAATACAAACCTCCGTATGCACCAACTTTATCCGATTCAGAAAAAAGGAAGTGTTGTTTTTTACTTGTGCTGCTGTTTTAAGTTTGGGTATATTACTGTAGCCATCTTTATGCTTAAACAAATACACCTGAGCATCTTCTATTTTTAATTCATTTAATGTAAGTTGTTTTTTAAGTAATAGTGGTATGCTGCAGGATATATAAAGTTTGCTTGCTTTTAATAGCGGCTTACCATGCAGATTAAACAAACTATCGGTAAGCATAACTTCTTCTAATGTTATGCCGGCACTTGGGAAAGCATGTATGAAGCTAAAACTCAAGTTGCCAATACTAACATTGGTTTGCAGTTGCTTACTTAGCAATGCTGTAAACTGATCAATAAAATATTGCTTATTAAAAAAAATATAAAGCGTTAATGCCATAAAAACAGCAGCACAAATACCTGTAATCCAAAGCAGAATTTTTAATATAATTTTCAAACGGGGTGCTTATTTATTACTTGCCGTGTAAATAAAAAACAAAATAACAAACAAGTTGCCTGTGGTATTGTAAATTAGCTGCCCAAATTTTTGAAGCCTTGAGTATATCAGCCACACAGCAAATAGCAATCAATAATCAAATTAATGAGTTTATTAAACGCAAAGGTTTAATGAGTACGCCCAAAGGAAGGCGTTTGTTTGAATCGAAACAGGTAGAGTTGAAAAGTGTAGATTGGACTAAAGCCCGTAGTTTGCTATATATAAAATCGGACCGCGGCCCACATGTGTTTTTTTCGGTGCGTATTAATAATTTCGATAAGCGTGAAATAAATGCTACCTGCAATTGTGGCGAAGATGATGTATATCTGTGCGCCCATAAAGTGGCCGCTCTTTATGCTTTACGTAACGAAGCCAACAATTTAGCGCCTGCCGAAGTTACTGTTACTGCCGGTACACTGCCGCTTTTCGAAAACGAGTTATTAGACACCATTTACAACCTGCCTCAGCTAAACACTACTTATTTTCTAAAGTACCTAAGCTGGCCCGACTTTAATGCCGCTCAGGAGATTTATCAGGCTAACGGCATTGAGCCAATTAACATGGCACTTAACAAAGCTTCGTTTCTTTGTAAAGATGGCAATACTTCGTATAAGGTATTAGTTAGAAAATTAGAGGGCGACAAAGTTATGATTGAATGTAGTTGCGATGATACCACGCGACCTATGTGTCTGCACAAAGGAGCTGTGTTGTATTACCTGAACATTCAATATGGCGAGCACGGCCTGCATAGTTTAAAAAACTGGGATGAAGAAAAACAACAGCTATTAGCCATGTATGGCTATAGCCTGAGTGATGATATAAGCCAAAAGTTTGATTTTGCTTTTGACGATGGCAGTATCCGTTTAATATTGTTAGACAGCAGCATACAACAATTACCAGGTACAGCCGGTTTTGATAACTGGATGCAACAATTTATGACTCCGGCATTTGCATCATCTAAAATTGAAGCATTAAAAAAAGGCAACAGTGCCGATGAGTTGTTGTTTGTAATTACAAAAAGCAGTGCAAGTTATTTTCCGGATACAGGCATGCAATTGGTAGTTGGTAAACGAAAAAAAACAACTGAATTTTATAAAGCACTCGAAAATTTTGACACTTATCCTTACAGGCATCAATTGCTGGCATTATACCCACCGGAGCTTTTAGCAGCCTGCCAGGCTTTGCAAAACAGGCTGTTTACTGCAATTTACCTGCCCGATTATGCCGGAAAAAATGTAGTGACGCTGCACGAATTGTCGCAAGATAAAGTAGTGGGCTTGCAACATAAAATGAATGAATGCTTACAAACACTTTTTAACCATGCAGGCACTACACCTTTTTATATTGGCAATCATACTGAAAACAGCACCTTACCTGATGTTGATTTTAAAACAACCTATACCCTAAGTGTAACACCGGTGCACGCCAGCTTAAGTGTGCGATTTGACAACCAGTACATGGTTTTAAAACCACAATTAAAAATGGGTGCTGATTTTTCAGAGCCAACCGACTTCGAAATAATTACTCCCTGGCTTTTATTACGCCAAGGGACTATTTATAAACTTAATAGTTATGCCGACCTGAGTTTGCTGCAAAAGTTTGAAAAATATGAATCGCTAAAATTTAAAATTATTGACAAGCAAACATTGTTTAATCAAGTATTACAACCACTGTCAAAAAACAATGTTTTACAGTTCGAAAATACTTTAGTAGAAACCATATCAGCAAAGCCAACACAAATACATTTATATTTAAAGGAGTTTGAAAAAGTTCTGCTGTTTGTTCCCAAATTTATTTACACCGTTGCCGACCAAACTGTAGAAACCGACTTGCATACCGATAATGATGCTTTGGTATATAACCATGACAAAGTGTATTTGATAAAAAGAGATTTGGAGTCCGAAACGGAAGCAACCCGTTTTTTCAAAACATTGCATCCCGATTTCGAACAAAATCATACCGAACCATATTTCCATTTAACCATTGAACAGGTAATGCACCAGGGGTGGTTTTTCAAATTATTCGAACAGCTTAAACAAAACAACATTGCTGTATTTGGCCAGCAAGAGCTTAAAAAAATAAAGTATAATACACATAAACCCATAATCACATTTGGTAATAGCAGCGGAACCGATTGGCTTGATTTACAACTAAAAATAACCTTTGGGCAAACCCAGGTTTCATTAAACCAGGTGCGTAAAGCCATTTTAAATAATCAAAAATTTGTGCCTTTAGACGATGGTACCGTTGGACTATTGCCTGATGAATGGGTAACGAGATATGCCCCATTATTTAAATATGGCAAGCTCGATAAAACGAAGTTAAGCATCAGCAAATTACATTTTACAATAATTGATACGTACTTAAACGAAATTAATAATGATGCATTGGCTGTTGAGTTGCAGGTTAAAAAAAACAAACTGTTGCAGTTCGAAAGCATGCAACACCAGCAAGTGCCGGCCCAAATACAGGCGCAGTTGCGGCCTTATCAGGTAACCGGTTTTGAATGGCTGCATTTTTTAAACGATTTTAACTGGGGTGGATGCCTGGCCGATGATATGGGCTTAGGTAAAACATTGCAGGTGCTTACCTTATTACAGCACCTGAAAAACAACCAAAAGCTTAAAACCAGTTTGGTGGTTGTGCCTACAACATTGGTTTTTAACTGGAATAGCGAGGTAGAAAAATACTGCCCGCAATTACAAATTTACACACATCATGGCGCACAGCGTCAATGGCCACTACGTTGGCAGCAATACGATATAATACTTACCACCTACGGTACCTTGCGAAGCGATTTAAGCACTATAAAAAATATTGAATTTGATTATGTGATTTTAGACGAATCGCAGGCCATAAAAAATCCATTGTCGCAAATATCAAAAGCAGTACGCGTATTACATGCCAAAAACCGTTTGGTAATGACAGGAACACCCATCGAAAACAACACCTTTGACTTATATGCACAAATGGAAT
Organism: Bacteroidia bacterium; assembly: GCA_016788165.1. Lineage (GTDB taxonomy): Bacteria > Bacteroidota > Bacteroidia > AKYH767-A > OLB10 > JAEUTH01. The sequence goes on from JAEUTH010000029.1 coordinate 104,264, forward strand.
TTTTAAATCCGGGTTTGTTGGGCAGCAGCGATTTTTTTAGAAATGAATTTGCAACGCCTATTGATAAATATGCTATTGAAGAAAAGGCCGAAGCATTGCGTAAACTTATTGCGCCTTTTGTATTAAAGCGAACCAAGGAAGAGGTGGCCAGCGATTTGCCGCCCAAAATTGAAACCGTTTTATTTTGCGAAATGGGTGCCGAACAACGTAGCGTTTATAATTCCGTTAAGGAAAAATACCGCAATCAAATTTTACAAAAAATAGATGCAGAAGGCGTTACCAAATCGGGCTTTTTAATTTTAGAAGGTCTTTTAAAGCTGCGTATGATTTGTGATGCCACTACTTTGGTAAGTGATGACACACGCGAAAAAACACACTCGGCAAAACTGGATGAGTTAATGCGCGAGCTATCCGAAAATGCCGGACATCATAAAATAGTTGTGTTTTCGCAGTTTTTAAAAATGCTCGACTTAATAAAACAGCAATTAATTGCAGCGCACATTCCATTCGAATATTTAGATGGACAAACAACAGACAGGAAAGAGCGTATTGATAATTTCAGACAAAATAATGATGTGCGCGTTTTTTTAATGAGCTTAAAAGCCGGTGGTGTTGGTATTAATCTTACCGAAGCCGATTATGTGTATTTGGTTGACCCCTGGTGGAATCCGGCAGTAGAACAACAAGCTATTGACCGCACACATCGTATCGGACAAAAGCATAATGTGTTTGCATATAAAATGATTTGTAAAGATTCGATTGAAGAAAAAATTATGCAATTGCAAGAGCGTAAAAAAGTTTTAGCAGGTAACCTGATTGACACTGAAAAAAATCTGCTAAAGAAATTAGACAAAGACGAAATTGCTGCGCTTTTTGCTTAAAGTAATGTTGTTGTTTTTGTAAACAGTTTTGAATTAGACTTCGCATTTGATTTGGCTTATAAAAAATAGCGTAGCTGTTTCGATAAATTGGCAATTAAAAAAGGCTGTGGTAAACAACCACAGCCTTTTTAATACTTTTTATGGTACTATTTTTTAGTCAACCCTTTCGGCCAAAACCACAACTTTGTTTTTAAGCACCTCTACAACACCGCCTAATATCTGATACGCTTGTTGGCCCTGTGCTGTTTTAACCCGCACCTGGCCGCTACCTAAAGTAGAGATAAGCGGAGCATGATTGTTTAAAAACTGCATTTTACCATTGGTGCCCGGCACCTGAACGGCTGTACACTCTCCGGCAAATACCATTTTATCAGGTGTTATTATTTCTACGTACATGGGTATTGTTGTTTTAGTCTTAAAAAAATTAGTTGGCTTCGGCTAACAGTTTTTTACCTTTTTCAATGGCATCTTCTATCGAACCTACTAAGTTAAATGCACCTTCAGGATATTGGTCAACTTCGCCATCCATAATCATGTTAAATCCCTTAATGGTGTCTTCAATAGGAACCAACACGCCTTTTAATCCGGTAAACGCTTCGGCAACGTGGAAAGGTTGCGATAAGAAACGTTGTACCCTGCGTGCGCGGCTTACTACCAATTTATCATCATCACTTAACTCGTCCATACCTAAGATGGCAATAATATCCTGTAACTCCTTATAGCGTTGTAATATGTTTTTTACACGCTCAGCACAACGATAATGTGCTTCGCCTAAAACTGCAGCCGATAAAATGCGCGATGTAGAATCTAATGGATCCACGGCAGGATAAATACCTAACTCGGCAATTTTACGGTTTAATACTGTAGTAGCATCTAAGTGAGCAAATGTAGTTGCCGGAGCCGGATCAGTTAAATCGTCAGCAGGAACATATACTGCTTGTACCGATGTAATTGAACCGTTTTTGGTTGATGTAATACGCTCCTGCATGGCACCCATTTCTGTAGCCAATGTTGGCTGATAACCCACGGCCGAAGGCATACGACCTAATAAAGCCGACACCTCTGAACCTGCCTGTGTAAACCTGAAAATGTTATCAATAAAAAATAAGATGTCTTTTCCTTTACCGCTACCATCGCCATCGCGAAAATACTCGGCAATGGTTAATCCGCTTAGTGCTACACGTGCACGGGCTCCCGGAGGTTCATTCATCTGACCAAACACCAAGGTCGCTTTCGATTCTTTTAATTTATTGTAATCAACTTTTGATAAATCCCAACCACCTTTTTCCATCGAATGCTTAAACTCATCACCATAGTTAATTACGCCACTTTCAATAAACTCACGTAATAAGTCGTTTCCTTCGCGGGTACGTTCGCCCACACCGGCAAATACCGATAAGCCTGAATATGCTTTGGCAATATTGTTTACCAATTCCATAATCAATACGGTTTTACCTACACCGGCACCACCAAACAAACCAATTTTACCTCCTTTTACATAAGGCTCAATCAGGTCAATTACTTTAATACCGGTATATAATACATCGCTTTCGGTAGTAAGTTGTTCGAACGATGGGGCCTGACGGTGAATAGGCAAGCCGTTTTCTTTGCTTACCGTTGTCATACCATCAACCGAATCGCCTACAACATTAAACAGGCGGCCTTTTATGGCTTCGCCAACAGGCATTGAAATAGCTGCGCCTTTTGCCAACACTTCGGTACCACGTACCAAACCATCGGTCGAGTCCATGGATACGGTACGCACGATATCCTGACCAATGTGCTGCTGGCATTCTAATATAAGTTTAGAACCATCAGGACGATCAATTTCAAGTGCTTCGAAAATTTTTGGAAGTTTTGCACCTCCGTCAAAGGCAACGTCCACTACCGGACCAATTACCTGAACTACTCTACCTTTTTGCATAATGTATGGTTTGGTGATTTATAAATTTGACTGATTTTAACCGACTATAAAAACCTTTATTTTTTAAGCTTTAATGGCTTTTAATGAGGCCTTTTAAAATCGGGCGCGAAGGTAAAAATATTTATTACTCAAAAAAGTATTTTCCCGGCTGTATTAATTTGATGGCTTTAGGTTGCAATCAAAATAAAAAAAGCCCCAATACAGGGCCTTTTACAATGCTTTTATGCGATTAAATATCAAACTTAATGCCTTGTGCCAATGGCAAACTGCTGCCATAGTTTATGGTATTGGTTTGCCTGCGCATATAAATTTTCCACGAGTCGCTACCGCTTTCGCGGCCGCCACCGGTTTCTTTTTCGCCTCCAAAAGCGCCACCAATTTCGGCACCACTGGTTCCAATGTTTACATTGGCAATGCCACAGTCGCTGCCTGCATGCGATAAAAAGCTTTCGGTTTCGATAACATGATTACTGAAAATGGATGATGAAAGCCCTTGTGGCACACTGTTTTGCAAACTTATGGCCTCTTCAATAGTATCATATTTCATAATGTATAAAATAGGCGCAAAGGTTTCTTCCTGCACCATGTGGTAGTGATTTTGTGCCTCAACGATGCAGGGTACAACGTAACAGCCGCTTTCAAAACCGGCACCCGTGCATACTGTGCCACCATATATAACCTTGCCTCCTTCTGTTGTTACCTGTGCAATGGCTTTGGTAAAATCGTTTACGGCACCGGTATCAATTAAAGGCCCAACCAAGGTTGTAGGATTTAGCGGATGGCCAATAGTAGCGCCACTGTATGCCTTTATTAATTTTTGTTTAAACGATTCGTAAATGCTGCTGTGTATAATAAGTCTGCGCGTTGAGGTACAGCGTTGCCCTGCCGTGCCAATAGCGCCAAAAACAGTAGCACGCAAAGCCATATCCTGATTGGCATGCTGGCTGATAATTATTGCATTGTTACCACCTAACTCTAACAAGCTGCGACCCAAACGCTCGCCTACAATACGGCCTACACGCTTGCCCACACGTGTTGAACCGGTGGCACTTATTAATGGGATGCGCTTATCTTCTAAAAAGTTATCGCCTACATATTTACTGCCGGCAGCAATAAGGCAAAGCACACCTTCGGGTACTTTATTGTCGGCTAAAACTTTGGCAATAATATTATGTACAGCTATGGCACATAACATGGTTTTTGAAGAGGGTTTCCAGATAGAGCAATCGCCACATACCATGGCAAGCATGGCATTCCAACTCCAAACCGCTACCGGAAAATTAAATGCGCTTATAATGCCCACAATACCTAAAGGATGATATTGTTCATACATACGATGTAATGGGCGCTCGCTATGCATGGTGTAACCATGTAACTGGCGCGAAAGGCCAACTGCAAAGTCGCATATATCTATCATTTCCTGCACCTCGCCTAAGCCCTCTTGTAAAATTTTACCCATCTCGTACGACACTAACAAGCCTAATGCTTCTTTGTTTTCGCGCAGGGCGTTGCCTATTTGACGTACCACTTCGCCACGCTTAGGTGCAGGTACCATACGCCAGGTTTCAAATGCCTGTTGGGCTGTAACTACTATGTTTTCATAATCGGAAGCCGTGCCTTGTTTTACTTCGGCTATAAGTTGCCCATCGGCCGATGCATACGATTTTATTATTTCGCCTTGCGTTTCTGTCCATTGTGTGCCTGTACAAGCACCGTTATTTATTGCTTTAATACCGAGTTTTTTAAGGGCTTCTGCTATACCATAGTTAGCTGTTGTCATAATTGTATGGGCTTTTTATTTATTTAAAATTTGAAGTTGCCAAAGGTATATGATTTAGCGGCTGCCGTAATGCTTTATACACAAGTGCAGCTAAAATTTTGTTGAAAAATGTTGTTAAACTTTTACCCCCGATTTCGATCAAAACAGTAAACTTGTTTTAAAATAGAATGCCCTTAGCGTAATTGCTTTGTAAAATACGAGTTTGAAAAGCGCACCGATACAATAAAAACCATCGTTTATTGATTAACCTAATATAACTCCCAAATATTAACGCCATGAAACAGATTTTTAAAAGTATTAACATGGGCTTTACAGTCTTCAGCCATTGGTTCGAAACCAATTTTGGTTGGTTTTTTACCAATGCCACCAAGGCTGAATGTAGCCGGCATAAGCACGATTAGCATGCAAACAACAAACAGGAACGGCTGCCCAAGGGCAGCCGTTCCTGTTTCACACCTTTCAACTAACCCCTTTCAACTCTCAACTCCTTTGCTATCTTTACCACTTTCAAAACCAAGTTTCCCCTAACCCTTTAATTTATACTATTATGAAAAACGTAGTAATTATGAAAAAATCACACACACACACACACACACACACACACACACACAACAAAAATCAGCAGTTGTGCAAGTAAAATTTTATTTATTTTAATACTCATGGCAATGCAACTGCAAGGCCAAACTCCTTTATGGACACAGCAATTCGGCACACCCGCTTACGATGCCGGCTTTTCGGTTTCAAAAACTTTTGACGGTGGTTTTATTGTTGGCGGCATTACCACCAACGACAACAATACCAAAGACATTTTACTGATTAAACTCAATGCCGCAGGCGATACCCTGTGGACACATACCTACGGCAGCAGCTACAGCGAAGAAAGTTTTGCTGTTGCCC
>JAEUTH010000045.1 GCA_016788165.1 Bacteroidia bacterium
CTGTAGTAAAAAAGTAACTTATCGCGCTGTTGCAGATACCACACAAAGTTATAAACCGCTGCAATAGTTGATGCACCAAAAACAAAGGTTTCGATAAAAAGTAGTTGTACCAATCAAATTAATATTGGCAACAAACTTCTGCGCCTGTTGCACAACTGCTCAAAACTAACGATTAACTTTTTATAGTCAACACATCAAGGCTAATTCGCATAGCAATATTTGCAGTTGCAGCGATAACAAACAAAACACTTTAAGTATATGGTAAGGGTTAGAGCGGGCACTGTAGAACCGGTATTTGGCAACCTGATAAATTATTATGGCTTAAGAAAAATAAATACTAAAGGAATACAGTGTGCACATAAATACATGCTCATGAGTGCCCTTGTATTCAACCTGAAAAAGCTGTTGAAGTTTATAAGCAAAAAAGCACTGCCAAAATACAGGCCATGCAAAAGTAACTTTGCGCTTTTGGTAAAACTGCATTTTATGACTTTATTATCTTACTTATAACGAGCCAAAAATTTGCACTCATAAAATTAACCTGAAAAATCAACCGTTGTTATAAAGCAGCTAATGAGGTCACTTTTTGGGGATTTTATCGTTTTTGAGGGGTTGTGCAACGGTGACCCATGTTAGCTTCATGTGGCACTCTCTCCACGAAGCCGTCAAGTCCGAAGTCCGCAGAGAAGTTTATTAGAAGATTCGTTTCCAGTCGTTGCATATCTGTTCAAAGTTTATTGTTGTGTTCGCGGGACTTGAACTTTTCAACGTAATATGTCTATGTTTGTCCTGTCGCTGAAAGTTGGTTGCAAATAACTCCATTGCTTTACTTCCATTGAAAGCAATTACTTTAATGTTCTTGTAAGTTCTTAAAAATTCGTCAAGGTCGTTTGTAACCGCATCAAAAATGTCTGCATCCAAACTTCCTTTTCTGTCAGCCGCTTTCGCAACATCCCAAAGTCCGATTTTGCAACGCCTCAGCAAACTTTTTTTCTCATCATAAGTTGTCGGCACTTCATCGTCTGAAATCTCTTTGTAGTTTCATAGTCTCCCGCCCCTTCGCGGTGACTATGAAACGGATTCAAAACATATTAACCCTTCAATGTTTTTTTATTATTTCAAAGTCCCCTGAAATGTGGGAGACTTTGAAAGTATGGAAAAGTTTAAAAGTTTTGAATGTTGAAATTTAAATCACACTGTCAGGGGCTACGCTACCGGAAAGATGAAATTATTCAGGATGCTATTGATTAATCTTTGTAGTTTCATAGTCTCCCGCCCCTTCGCGGTGACTATGAAACGGATTCAAAACAAATTAACCCTTCAATGTTTTTTTATTATTTCAAAGTCCCCTGAAATGTGGGAGACTTTGAAAGTACGGAGAGCAGCCAGGAGAAATATAAGTTTGTTGACGAACTTTTTGAGCTTCATCGTACATCAAATGGCTTTGCTCCGGTCAATTTAATTAAGACACGATTTTTAAGACTCAAAGCGTCTGAATTGAAAACGCTTTTGCAGGAAACTGATATACAGGCAGGGGAAGTTTTAAGTTCGGAAGAATACAAAAATCTTCAAGCAAAATTTGAGAGTGGAAATCTTTTGTTTGAAAAATTGCAGCTAATAAAAACAAAACTTGAAACCAACGATTATCATAACATTGATTTAATTGTTGAGGATTTTAAAAAACAAATTCAAACAACTGACAATTATCAAACCGTTTTGGCATTTTGCAAACTACTACAGCCTCCTTTCAGAAAAAAACAGATATCGCCAGAAATTAAAATTGAAAGGTTAAAAGAAAAGTAATGGTCAGATTAACCTGTATCTTTCAACACACATTAGCCAGTTTTTTATAGCTATAAAATATTACTCAAAAACAATTTTTTTAGTAATATTCTCTTTACCCGCAGTAATTGTAACAAAATAAATTCCTTTTGCTAGAATTGCCTTTTCTGCAAAAACATTTCTGCCATTACTCGCAACTATATTTTCTCTTTGCAACAGAATCCTTCCGGCAATATCAGAAACTTTATAGCTTACAGATTGACGATGCTTTACATCCAATTCAATGTAAAACTCGTGAGTAAGCGTAGGGTTTGGGTATACATTCACTAAAATGTTGTGTGCATTATTTTCGGTCACACCAAGTGGGCTAACAATGGTATTATAAACCGAATTAGTTATCACAGGGGCATTAAAATCAAAATATATAGCTGCTGAATTTTCTATTTGTGTACCAACCGGCAATCCGCTTTTTAGTTTTATGGTGTATGTAATATATCCATGACTCAGTGGTTCATTACTGTTGCTGTCGGGTAAATTAATATTTGGAAAACTTATTTGAAGAACGTTGGCATCAATCATTGTAAAAAAATAATTGTGGCTTGATGATAACATTTGCAATGATGCAATGTTTAAATCAGTATCAAGCGTATCAAGCAATACAATATTTTGCGCCATGTAATTTCCGGTATTCTGAAAACGTATGGTGTAAGTCAGCACAGAATCATTCACTGTAATATTTCCTTCGGGATAAACTCTTTTATCATTCGGGTCAAAACCGGAAAGAATCACAGTATTAAAAATAGAAGTGTCGTTTGCTGAATTGTTATCGCCATTAAAACAAGCTACTGCTGCAGTAAAGCTAACTGAGTCGAGCAACTGCGCAGTTGTAAGTGTAGTAAGATAAAATATAATTGACGAGTCGGATTGAGCCGGCAAAACAACATTGCTAAATGTGTATGTTCTGTTATTGATTGTGGAAGCGGGGATTGACAATGAATCAAAAGTAAATAGTGAATCGAGGGTTACTGTTACAGATGCCGAATCAGTAAACAATTGATGGTTGGAAACATTTACACGCAACTGGTAAAAATTACCCGGAACAGCAGGTGATAGCGCAACAACATCAACTCCAAAATCGTGATACGATGAATCTATTTGCAAAGGAAAGTTTTGTACTGCAATAGTAGTATCGGTTACATTTACCTGGACAGGTAAAACATTGCATGTATTGATGAGTGCACCTGTAAGTACAGGTTGAATATTGTAAACTCCTGCTGGAAGTTCGAATCCATAATTACCTATTGTATCGGTTGGCATAACTAAACCCGCAGAGTTTACATCTATCATCAGATTTTTTATTTTCATTTCAGCCGAATCGTAAACACAATTGTTGTTAGCATCTACAAAAGCGTTTCCAATAAGGTTATCAATACAGTTATTGCAATAATTATAAAGTGTAAAACAATTTTCATAAGGATTATAACCTTTATTCATTGCAATTAAAGTTCTCGACTGATTATTTGTAAGTACATGTGTTACCTGGGTTCCACCAAATTCATATATGAATGGTTTGCGGATTGATTCAATAAAATTGAGATTGGAATCGAGCCTTGCAAATTCAATTTTGCTATCCTGCCCGTTAATTCTGAATCCATAAAAATCTTTATTCTGTTTATCAAAAAATCCATTAAAAGCAGCCCAGCCACCCGGCTGTGATGAGAGTGCGTTTTACGGTAGTGTTACCGATGCCGTCACATTTCCTGACAAATCAACTTTGTTAAACCGGGTTGAATCAACTCCCAAAAAATAATTCTCAAGCATGGTTCCATCATGATTACGATGTGGAATTAATTGCGAAACTGGATTATTTCTTTGCGAAATCATATTTAGCTGCGAGTCGTACTGCCAGGTACCGAAAGAAGTGCCTGTGCCTCCTTTCCAAGTCTGGAAATTATCTGCACCATCATTCATCCAAAAATATCCTAAACCAATTGGAAAGGGAAGTGTGGTTGTGTTGGTAATTATACTTCCGCTTGTATAATCCAGGCGCATTAGCCGCGTACCATTAGTAATATACAATAGCTGATTGTTATCCCAGGTTATTACTGACTTATCTTGATAACCTGATGTAAATGTGGTGATAGGAGTTTTCCATAATTCATTTAATAAATTATCATACTTAATCACAACATAATTAGAAGCAGAATCTCTGCGAATAGCAATTATATCATTATCAAAACCAACCCTTAATCCCCAGATATAATTTGCAACTCCACCATAAATATCATCCGTTCTATGCACAAGTAAATTACCTGACGCATCAATTTTTACAATATGTGCTGTGTCGGTATTATTCTGCCCATGTGCAAGAACAAAAACATTTCCCAGGGAATCAATATCCATTATGCTTTTATTATAAGGCATAGTGCCGGCAGAATTAACGTGCGCAATGTCATGGTTGGTAAGAAATGATTTTTTCCATTCCACAAAACCATATTTATTCAGTTTTAATAAATGAATTCCGGAGTTATTAGTTGTGGTGCCGCTAAGCAGCATATAATAATTACCAAATCGGTCTTCTTTTAAACTAAGATTGAAGGTGAGAGAATCAAAACCCGGTTCACTATATGTTACATCGCGTACCCATTTGGTTTTTAATTGTGCATTAACAATAAATGGTATCAATAAATTTATTGTAAGAAAGATTTTCCTAAACATATTATTTCATTTATGAAATACAAATAAATAAAAAATCAGTATGCTAACACACTTCCCAACCATTTTTCAATGGTTTCTGTTGTCATTGCTTTTCTTTTGGCATAATCTTCAACTTGATCTTTTTCTAATTTGCCTACTGAAAAATAATGTGCATCAGGATGTGCAAAGTACAAACCACTAACGGCAGCCGTTGGATACATGGCTAAACTCTCGGTAAGTTTTATTCCGGTATTTTTTTCGAC
>JAEUTH010000046.1 GCA_016788165.1 Bacteroidia bacterium
CTGTAGTAAAAAAGTAACTTATCGCGCTGTTGCAGATACCACACAAAGTTATAAACCGCTGCAATAGTTGATGCACCAAAAACAAAGGTTTCGATAAAAAGTAGTTGTACCAATCAAATTAATATTGGCAACAAACTTCTGTCATTCAAAGTTTTTTATGTATCCCCTAATTCGGGGATTTTTAAAGAATCGCCTTTTGAGCTTGCGCATATTAAAACAAATCAGGTTTAGTAAGAAAGCCCAACCAATGCTTAAGAATTTAGGAGTCTATTAAATTTCTTTTGCTTAATTCACACCATAAAATGCCCCACTTAACCTGTAAAGTATATTCACATTACTTTATAAAAACTAACTCCGGGCCGTTGTTAATTAAACCAAATGAAAAAATTACTTTACCTGGTAATTTGTTTGCTATGCATAAAAGCAAATGCACAGCGCAATGTTATTTTAATTGTGGCCGATGATATGGGCACTGATTATTGTGGCTTTTTCGAAAACCATCAAGACACAGTAAGCCTACCCAATATCCGTAAACTTTTGGCAAAAGGGGTACGATTTACCAATGCTATGGCCAACCCACTTTGCTCGCCAACACGTGCAGGTATTTTTACGGGCCGTTATAGTTTTCGCACCGGTGTGGGTACTGCTATTGGTATTGATGGCGAAGCCAGTTCATTAGATACAGCAGAAGTTTCGATACCGAGATTGCTTCAGGTTTTTAATCCTGATAGTATTGCAAAAGGCCATTTTGGTAAATGGCATTTAAATTTAGATACACCTGCAGCCAATTTATTAATACCTAACCTGATGGGATACGATTACTTTGCTGGTAATTTCAGAGCATTGGTTTATGATTATTACAAATGGAAAAAAAACACCAATGGCATTGTAAAAACAATAAAAACGTATGCAACCACTGAAACCGTTAACGATGCAATAAGTTGGGTAAAAACACAACCCGCCACCAAGCCATTTTTTCTATGGCTTGCATTTAATGCCCCGCATGACCCCTGGCATTTGCCTCCATACAGCTTACACTCTTACCCATCTTTAAGTGGTACTGCTGTTGATATTGCAGCACATCCCAAAGATTATTATAAAGCAGCGTTAGAAGCTATGGACACAGAAATGGGTCGTCTTTACGATTCACTATCGCTGTACAATAGACTGGATAGCACCGATATTATTTTTATTAGCGATAATGGCAACCCACGCGAAATATGCCAAAACCCTTTAGACTCATTAAGGTCAAAAGGAACACTTTATCAGGGTGGCGTTAATGTGCCATTAATTATTGCAGGACCATCGGTTGTAAATCCGGGCCGGGTTAGCCATGCCATAGTAAACTCAGTTGATTTATTTGCTACCGTTTTAGAACTGTTTAATGACACTACCTGGCAAAACCATATACCCATAAATAAACCGGTTGACAGTAAAAGTTTGCTACCGATAATAAAGGACAGCTTATTGCAAGTGCGAAACTGGACCTATACGGAGTTGTTCAACTCGAAAAGTGCCAGTGCCGGAGGCAAAGCCATCAGAAACGAAAACTATAAATACATACAGTTTAGTAATGGTGAAAAGGGTTTTTATAATTTGATTAACGATACCGCTGAACGCAATAACCTATTACAAACACAACTTACCGATACTGACATTAGTAATTACTACGCGCTTTGTAATCAATTGGCTTTAATTACCGGTGATACTGCCAACTGCAATGCCTTGTTAAAACTTACACCAACAGTTACACATGTACTTTGCCAAGGCGATTCAAGCGGTACTATATCGTTGGCTGCAATAGGTGCCGAACCCGGCTACAATTTTATTTGGGCCGATGGTATTACCAACCGCACCCGTAACAAATTACCTGCAGGTAGTTATGCAATTACCTTAACCGATAAAAACGGACAGTTGCTTAACGATTCAGTTGTAATAGCAGAACCGGCCAAATTAGCTGCCAATACAACATTTAACACAACCAAATGCGGTGGTAATGTATTTACATCTATCACAGGTGGCGTACAACCATACACATACAAATGGAGCAATGGCAGTACCAAAGCTACCTTATTTAATGTTACACCGGCAACCTATATAGTAACAGTTACCGATGCACATTTGTGCCAAAGTAAAGACACCATAACCGTTGTAAACAATAATGTAATTATTACCCCACCTGTTACTAACATAACATACTGCCATGGTTTATCAAATACAAGTGCTACGGCAATAGCTACCGGTGGTTTTATTCCTTATAGTTATTTATGGAGCGATGGCCAAACTTTACAAACTGCCACGGGTTTAGTAGCCGGTAATTATAGTGTGTTGGTAACCGATAAAAAAGGATGTAAAGACACTACTACATTTCAAATAAACATTAACGCACCATTAGTACTTAATTCATCTTTTAAAAAACCAACATGTAGTAATGATGCAGGTAGTGCAACAGCCAATATCAATGGAGGTAAGCCACCTTACAATTATTTGTGGAGTACAGGCGCAACTATTTTTCCTAAAATTGACAGCCTAACAGCAGGCATATACGCAGTAACAATAACCGATTTATATGGTTGTACTGCAACCACGTCATTTGACATACAAAGAAGCGGCAATGCACCTTCGAAACCCACAGAAATTGAAGGTCCGGCACATATTAGCTGTGGTGATAGCCTGGAAGTTAGCTATACCACACCCGAAGTGTTTAATACCCTTACCTACGTTTGGACTGTGCCCGACAGCGTTACCTTAATCAGCGGGCAAGGCACACGGTTTATTACAGCAGCATTTTTACCCGGCTATATTAATGGAAGCATAAGTGTAAGTGCACAAAATTATTGCGGCCAAAGCGTTGCCCGTACTTTAGCGGTATCGTCAGCACCCGAAACACCCATTCAAATTTTTGGGCCCAATAGTGTATGCGCCAATCAAACACAAGTTAGTTACCATATTGATTCAATACCCGGTGCTACCGGTTATTTATGGACAAAACCATCGGGTGCCACCATTGTTTATGGACAAGGCACCGATAGTATTGTATTAAACTTTAAAACACATGCCGACTACTTACGAGTGCAGGCGCAAAATGCTTGTGGTACCGGTTTAAACAAAAGCTTGTTTATTGATATTAATTGCCGCAAGCAAAATGAAATTATCGGTATTGAAAATTTACAAGTTTATCCAAACCCGATAAGCAATGTTTTCAGTTTAAATTTTCATGCTCCTATCGCAGGAAATGTTTCATTAAAAATTACGGATGTATTAGGTAGTACGGTTTTAAGTCAAAACAAATTGGCAAATGCCGGATATAATACGTATAGCTATCGGGTTACAAACTTAAACACGGGATTATACTTTTTAACCATTGTAGCTAATGGTACTATTAAAACAATTAAACTAATGGTAAGTAATGAGCAACATAAATAGCAGCATTGCTATTTATGTTGTGTTTTATCTAATACGCTAACACATTGCCTAACCATTTTTCAATGGTTTCTGTTGTCATTGCTTTTCTTTTGGTATAATCTTCAACTTGATCTTTTTCTAATTTGCCTACTGAAAAATAATGTGCATCAGGATGTGCAAAGTACAAACCACTAACGGCAGCCGTTGGATACATGGCTAAACTCTCGGTAAGTTTTATTCCGGTATTTTTTTCGAC
>JAEUTH010000005.1 GCA_016788165.1 Bacteroidia bacterium
AGTTACTGTATATGATGTATTGGGTAAAGTGCATTTAACACAAAATACCAGCTCCTCCGCAATTGATATTAGCACACTAACACCGGGCTTATACGTATTACAAGTGCAGCAAGGCGATAAAATGTATTATGGCAGGTTTGTGAAGGAGTGATTAGTGGTTAGTGGCGTGCAGTAAAAAATCTGATTCTTTATAGTAAGTAGCATTGTTCAAATTGAGAAATTACACTTCAATGGCCAACTCAATGGGGCAATGGTCGCTGCCCAATGTTTGCATGTGCAGGCAGGCATTTTTAACCAAGGGCATGGCTTCATTCGAAACCATAAAATAATCAATCCGCCATCCTACATTTCTGTCGCGAGCGCGTGTAATTTGGTCCCAGTAAGTGTATTGCCCGGCCTCCTGGTTAAAAGTCCTGAAAGCATCCGTGTAACCCATGTCAATAATCTTATCAATCCAGGCACGTTCATGCGGCAAGAAACCTGTAGTTTTTTGATTTTCTTTTGGTCGCGCCAAATCAATTTCTTTATGTGCCGTATTATAATCGCCACAAACAATGATGTTTTTATTTTTTAAACGCATCATTTCACAACGTTGAAAAAGTGCATCATAAAAATCGAGTTTATATTGCACACGCTCAGGGCCACGCCCACCATTTGGAAAGTAAACTGCATAGAGGACAAATTTTTCGAACTCCATTTCAATTACCCTTCCTTCAACATCATATAGCGGAATGCCTAAGCCTTTACGCACCGATAGCGGTTTGTGTTTGGTATAAATGGCCACACCTGAGTAGCCCTTTTTTTCGGCCGAAAAAAAGTAACTGGTGTAATCGCCTAAGTTAATTATATCGTTTTCGAGTTGGTCGGGTTGGGCTTTGGTTTCTTGCAGGCAAATGATATCGGCATTTTCTTTTAATGCCCATTCCGGAAATCCTTTTTTCCATGCGGCACGAATCCCGTTAATGTTCCAGCAAAGTATGCGTTGTGTTTTAGCCATTTTAATTTCTGATTTTATAATTGATGTAGCGGCAATGCTTTAAAAATATAACCGGCATCGCTAAAGTGTTTTAATGTAGCAGGCAATGCAATTTTTAAACGTGCAAAAGCTTTCAGGCTGTCGTGAAAAACAATGATAGAACCGGGTCGGGCATGTTTTTTTACATTCATGTAGCATTGCATGCCTGTAATCTTTAATTTATAATCCATACTTAAAACATCCCACATCACAATTTTATAGTTATGTTTCAGCATCCGTATTTGCGATGGTGTGATACGGCCATACGGTGGTCTGAAATAGTTACTGCTAATTAATTGCCCTGCTTGTTTTATGTTTTTTAAATAATCAAAATCGGTAGTTTCCCAACCGCTGATATGATTATATGTATGATTAGCCGTTACGTGTTTTTGATTTATTACATCGTTATAAATTTGCTGATGCTTACGCACGTTATCTCCAATACAAAAAAAAGTAGCTTTTGCCTGATACTTTGCCAATGTGTCGAGTACAAAGGGTGTTACTTGCGGTATGGGGCCATCGTCAAAAGTTAGGTACAATACCTTTTGTTTTTCTTCGATACGCCAAAGCAAACTGCCAAAACATTTTTGTAACAAATAGGGTGGTTGTACAGGAATCAACTTTGTTTTTTATAAGCGTAAATAAACTTACTAAAATGAAATTTTAAAAAGTATTTGCATGTTTACATACATACATTTTTACAATATTTGGGTTATTGAATTATCTGGCACACATATTTTTAAGCGGTGAAAATAACGATGTAATGGTAGGCAACTTTATTGCCGACCACTTAAAAGGCAATATGCGTAATGCTTTTAACGGGCAGATAAAAACAGGCATACAACTGCATCACACTATAGATGCTTTTACAGATGCACATCCTTTGGTAGCGTTGAGCAAAAACAGGTTACGACCCAATATGAATAAATACACACCTGTAGTTATTGATGTTTACTACGATCACTTTTTAGCGGTAAACTGGCTTAACTATCACCCAACACCCTTGCCCGAATTTGTAAAAACAGTTTATAAGAAACTTATTAAATACGAAAGCATATTGCCACCGCGTACATTGTATATGTTGGGGTTTATGCAACAAGAGAACTGGTTAGCGGGCTATGCGCATTTTAAAAATTTAGAAATAATTTTTGGCAATATGAGCAAACGCGCTGCCTTTAAAAATAACATGCATAATGCTGTTGATTATTTAAAAACCGATTATGATTTATTTCAAAGTGAGTTTGCCCTTTTCTTTGAATTATTAAATGAAAATGCAACTGCATTCAGAGCAGTACATGGTGTGTAACACTTACTCTATAGCTACTTTTACAAATTTTGCCGCCTGAAACTCGCCATTAACCACCATAATTAAAGTATAAGTACCTACCTCAAAAGCATCGGTGGGAATAAAAAACTGTTGTACCGTTTCTTGTGTATTTATAAAAGTGTTGGTGTAAACCTTGGGGCCAATGTTCGACCATATTTCAACGAGCACCCGTTCTGATGCACGCGTATAAACCGATAGTGTAACATCGTTAAGTACCGGATTTGATAATATATCAAATCCAAAATTACCACAGGTGCCATTGGTCCAATAATTAACACCGCCACGATAATATGCGGCACATTCGTTACGATAGGTTACACCATTACAACCGCATACAGGTTGATAAATGGGGTTGCCGCATAAATAGTAATCGTTAATACGTGTTGTATCCACACAATCGAAAATAATCTGTGCACATGCATTGTTTTTGGCTGCAAAAAAACAGCAAAAAAAACAGAACAAATACCAGGCTCTTTTCATTCTGAAAATTATTTGGATAACGATGCTGCCAAATACTCGCGGTTAAGGCGTGCAATATTGCTTACCGAAATTTCTTTCGGGCATTCGGCTTCGCAAGCTTCGGTATTGGTACAATTGCCAAAACCTTCGGCATCCATTTGTGCTACCATACGCAATACGCGGTCGGCACGCTCTACATTACCTTGTGGCAACAATGCATATTGCGATACCTTGGCCGATACAAAAAGCATAGCCGATCCATTTTTACAGGCAGCCACGCAAGCGCCACAACCAATACATGCAGCACTTTCGAAAGCCGTATCGGCATGCGCTTTGGCAACGGGTATGGCATTGGCATCGGGTACTGAGCCGGTATTTACACTTACATATCCGCCCGCTTGTTGTATGCGCTCGAATGCAGTTCTGTCAACAATTAAATCGCGCAACACCGGAAATGCCGATGCGCGCCAAGGCTCAATTACTATGGTATCGCCATCTTTAAAACTTCGCATGTGCAATTGGCAAGTAGTTACACCTTTTAAAGGGCCATGTGCTTTACCGTTTATATACATGCTGCATGTGCCGCAAATGCCTTCGCGGCAATCGTGATCAAATGCAACAGGCTGCAAATTTTCTTTCGTTAGTTTTTCATTCAATACATCCATCATTTCCAAAAACGACATGTCTTCGATGATGTTATCTATCTGGTAGGTTTCGAAATTGCCATTGCTGCTTGCATTTTTTTGGCGCCAAACTTTTAATGTAAGTTTCATAGGTATGCTTTGATGTTTAAACTGTATGAAAGAAAAATATTTGAATTATTTATAACTGCGTTGCGAGCGTTTAATAAACTCATAGTCTAAGGCTTCTTTGTGCAAAATACTATCGGCAGCGCTTTGTGTTTGGTATTGCCATGCAGCTACATAGCTAAACTCATCATCGTTACGTAAAGCTTCGCCATCAGGTGTTTGAAACTCTTCGCGGAAATGGCCACCGCAACTTTCTCTGCGTTCTAAGGCATCACGCATCATCAGTTCGCCTAACTCCATAAAGTCGGCAACGCGTAAAGCTTTTTCAAGGTTTTGATTTAACTCAGCGGCTTCGCCCGGTACCAAAACGTTTTTCCAATACTCATCACGTAGGGCTTGTATCAATTGCATGCCCTTTTTCAAACCGGCATCGTTGCGTGCCATGCCGCAATACTCCCACATAATTAATCCCAGTTCGCGTTGAAATTCATGCACGGTTTTTTTACCTTTTATGTTCAGCAACGTATCAATACGTTGGCGTACTGCTTTTTCGGCTTCGTCAAACTCGGGGCTGTTGGTGCTTACGGCAGTGCGTTCTACATCGGCTAAATAATCGCCAATGGTGGCGGGCAATACAAAATAACCATCGGCTAAACCTTGCATTAATGCACTTGCACCCAAACGGTTGGCACCATGGTCGCTAAAATTAGCTTCGCCCAATGCATAAAGTCCGGGTATGGTAGTCATCAAATTATAATCAACCCATAAACCACCCATGGTATAATGCACTGCGGGATATATGCGCATGGCAGTTGTATAGGGATTTTCACCTGTAATTTGTTTATACATGTCGAACAGATTTCCATACTTGGCCTCTACGGCTTTTTGTCCCATACGCTTAATTGCATCGGCAAAATCTAAGTAAACTGCCAATCCGGTTTCGCCAACGCCATGTCCGGCATCGCATTGTTCTTTAGCAGCACGCGAAGCAATATCGCGTGGCACTAAATTTCCAAACGATGGATATTTACGCTCTAAATAGTAATCGCGCTCGTTTTCGGGTATGGCTTCGGGTTTGCGTTTATCGCCTTTTGCTTTGGGTACCCAAACGCGTCCATCGTTACGTAAACTTTCGCTCATCAAAGTAAGTTTGCTTTGATGGTCGCCACTTACGGGTATGCAGGTTGGGTGAATTTGTGTGTAACAGGGGTTGCCAAAGTATGCACCTTTTTTATGTGCCCGCCAAATAGCGGTTGCATTGCTGCCGCGTGCATAGGTGGTTAAATAAAATACATTACCATAGCCGCCTGTACATAATAAAACAGCATGGCCTGCATGACGCGAAATTTCGCCCGTAACCATATCGCGCACAATAACACCTACTGTTTTGCCGTCTTTTACAACTACATCAAGCATTTCGTGGCGGGTATAACTTTTAATCATACCTGCTTTTATTTGCCTGTTCATTGCACTGTATGCACCTAATAATAATTGTTGGCCGGTTTGCCCACGTGCATAAAATGTACGCGATACCTGTGCACCGCCAAATGAACGGTTGTCTAACAATCCGCCATACTCGCGTGCAAAAGGTACACCTTGGGCTACACATTGATCAATTATGTTTACGCTCACTTCGGCAAGGCGATATACGTTTGCTTCGCGTGCGCGGTAATCGCCACCTTTAATGGTATCGTAAAACAAACGATAAACACTATCGCCATCGTTACGATAATTTTTTGCTGCATTAATACCACCTTGGGCAGCTATACTATGGGCACGCCTGGGCGAATCCTGAAAACAAAATGTTTTTACATTGTAACCTAACTCGGCACATGAGGCTGCTGCTGATGCACCTGCCAAACCCGTTCCGATTACTATGATATCATATTTGCGCTTGTTGGCCGGGTTTACCAATTTATAATTGAACTTAGAGGATTTCCATTTTTCGGCTAATGGAATTCCTTTGGGCGCTTTCGAATCTAGTGTCATAGGATGATATTAATTTATACTGAAAATTTGAGAAGTAAATGATAGAATGTAAATTATCCTTTTATCAAAAAATAAACAGGCATGGCAGCAAAAGTTGCCGGTATAATTACTGAAAATAAATAGCCTACATTTATAATAAGCTTGGTGTAATAGGGGTGGTTTACACCTAATGTTTGAAAGCTGCTGCTAAAGCCATGATGCAAATGCAAGCCTAAGGCAATCATACAAACAATATAAAAAATGGCATAAGCCGGTTGGCTAAATACGGCTGCAATATTGCTGTAAACATCATGGTGGCCATTGGCATCATACCCATAAGCATAAGCAGCACTAAACCTTAAGCCAATAAAAAAATTTATTAAGTGTACTACAATAAAAAAGAACAGCACCGTACCTAATATGCCCATATTGGTTGATTGTTTACTTGCTGCCGTATTGCTAACCATATAGCTGTTGCTGCCACGCGCCTTTTTATTTTGCATGGTAAGCACTACCGATTGCATGATGTGAATTATAAAGCCTGCAAACAAAGCAATTTCAATGGTGCGTATTAAAATATTTGACGACATAAAATGTGCCGCTGCATTAAAGGTAAGCCCGCCATCATTTATAAACAAACAGGCATTTATTGCACAATGGATAATTAAAAAACTGCATAAAAAAAGGCCGGTTAACGACATTACCAATTTACGACCAATAGATGAGGTAAATAATACGGCAAACTTATTCATGGGATTCGATATAATTTATAAGGGTATTGTTAAAAAAAACGTTTTAAAAAGTGCACAATTTTAATCAATTGTTTTAAGAAACTAAATTAAATATCATAACAATGCTTTGCATGAGGTTGTTTGGGATTTTTAGAAAACCTGTTGTGCCAAACCGGTATAACCATTGTACGGAAAGTTTTTGGTTCAACCATTTTGCATAGAAAAAACAAACGGATTTGTTCCCCGCTACCGCAAGCTCAATGTAATTAAGTTAAGAAAAAATGTTAGTGCCTCTATACTGGTGCGACTGTGCCCTTTAGGGTTAGGGTATGGGAGAGCCGGCAACTCCTGCCACCGGAATTTATTTCTTAATCAATTATAAATTTATTTTCATATTTACATAAACATCTAAAACGCCATAAGCCATGACTACCCCCCCCCCCGCAAATTATTTGTTTTAGCAGCGCTTGTTATTAACATGCAAACGGTGTTAGCGCAGCTTACCGTAACGCTAACACCAACTAACTATAACGGATATAACATATCCTGTTTTGGCAAACGCGATGGAAGCATTGCAGCAACGGTAACGGCAGGTGGTACGGGTTCATATACTTACGAGTGGAGTGTTGACCAAACTACACCAACCGTAACAGGGCTTGCTGCAGGATATTATCGTGTTAAAGTTATTGATGCGAATGGCAAAAGTGCCGAAACGGAAATAACACTTACCTAACCCGAAGTATTAAATTTAGATAAAGCTGTGCACATTTATAGTAACAGTTACAATGTAACGTGTCATTTTTGTGCTGATGGTATTGTAAATACACAACCTGTAAATGGTATTGCGCCTTACTCGTATATATGGAGCGATGGCGGTGCTACACAAAACCGAACAGGCATAGATGCCGGAAGTTATTTAGTGATGGTAACTGATGCCAATGGTTGTACAGCAGCGCAAGATGTAGCAGTAACCGCACCCGACCGTAATGATTGGACAATGACCGGTAATGCCGGCACAAACCCAAGCAACCA
>JAEUTH010000019.1 GCA_016788165.1 Bacteroidia bacterium
GTACCCCAACCCTGCATTGGCTTATTTGCAAATAGGTTTGCCTTTTGATATCAGCAAAGCTACATTACTTATTACCGATATGCTGGGCCGTGTAGTATGGCAACAATACCTGCCACAAGCTTATGATGTTATTACCATACCAACTGCTACACTTATGCCGGGTATGTATCACCTCAGCTTAACTACGGCAACACATCGCACCGTAAAAAAGTTTGTTAAACAGTAAATGTTGCTAATTTTAGCATGGATTAAAATGGAGATTGCTTTTAAAAGAAAACGGTCTCCATTTTTTTTTCATGTCTGGAGCCATATCGTATCATGCAATAACTTTCTCATTAACCAGTAAAGCGCCTTAAGTACTAAATCATAACCTTAAGCATGCGGAGTGCAGCAAATGTCAATCCATTGATATTGTTGCATATTAAGCGATGTAATGGTTTCGCCTGTATCGGCTTTTTTTATGCCGTAGTTTAAGGCTTGTAAAAACACAATTAATGCCAGGCTGCTATTGCCCGCACGTTTTAGGTGGGCATCACATAATTCAATGTAAAGTACAGGTTTGTGTTTTAGCAACGTTTGTTTTACACCTTGCAATACATGTAGTTCATAACCTTCGACATCAATCTTTATTAGGTCAATCTTATTTATCGAATGGCGGTTTAAATAATCATCTAAGGTAATGGCTTGTACTTGCAAACTGCTATTTGTAAACGCACTTGAAATATAAGTGCCGCCACTGTTGCCATTTAATGGATCGGTTATTTGAACCGTTGCTTCAACATCGCTTAAAGCAAAGGGCTCTAATGTAATGTTGGCAAAAGTGTTAAGTTTCATATTATCTTGACATTTTTTAAAAATAGCAGGCATAGGTTCGAAACCAATTACATGGCCATTTGCCCCGGTTAGTTTTGCAATATTCAAAAGGGTTTCGCCAAAATTTACGCCCACATCAATTACATGAAAGTCCGGCTTAATAAGCTTGTACAATGCTGCTTTGTCCTCGGTTTGAATACCAAAATACAAAGCATACTCCATCCATTGATTTAAATAGAGCTGATACTTTACACCATTTACTTCGGTAAGCCTTACATCGTTTTTCGAATATTGAAGATTGGAAGGCAATAGCTTTACAAAAAGGTTGTCCATACTTTTGCCTTTGGTTAATGCAGCCAACCTCGAATCAAAAAAAGAAAGTGTAAACAATTGTTTTAGCGGAAACAACAAACGGTTAATCATACTAAATTAAATTTTGGCGCCAATAGGTGTAAACTGTTTAATCTTTTGTACTGCATTTTGTTTATCCAGCTTATGCAGGTAATCAATTATATAAAGTGAGCAAACAAAAAATGGAATAATAGGAATCTTATACCTAACTAAACTGCCGAAATTCGAAGTTGAAAACCCAACTGAAAAAGCGAAGAAAAAAGTAAAAATCAGCGAGTAAGTTAGTAATGAGTGACGCAAAAAGTATTTAAAAACACCCACAATTCTTATGCGAATCAGTGTACGTAATGTAAGCAGCAAAATAAATGTGTTTTCTAAAGCCGAAACCAACATTACAATGTTATTGGCTTCATTTAATGCCGGTCTGAAAATACAGGTAAAAATTGCAATGGGCGCTTTCTTTAATATACCCGAAAGTGTGGGTTCGTATTCGCCAATATCAAAAGTGTTGCCCTGATAATAATCGGCCTTTAAATCTTTTTGTGTTTCTACAGCTTTGTAAACCAAATTATCGGCACTGTACTGGCCTAAAGATTCCTGTAATAAAAACAGCATTAAATAACCTAAGCCTACAATCATCCCAACAAAAACCGGTATTACCAAAGCCTTTTTCATTGTGCCCGTAACACGTTCGCTATAGGCCATTATAATCCAAAGAAAACAGCCCGGTAATAAACCAATAAGCAAGTAGGGGCGTATTATGAGCATAATATTGGACACAAAAAGCATGATTAAAATATTGGAAGAAATTTTTTTACGGCTAATAAATAATGCATTAAAGGAACTTACAAAATAGCCGATAGCTGAAAAGGTAACCGTATCTTTTAAAATGCCCGACCCCCAAAAAAACACCGATGGCATAAAAAAAACACCTACGGCAAATTGTGAACTCAATGATGGAAAAGAATCGGCAAATACCCGGTAAAGTTTCCACACACCAAAAAAAGAAACCCAAGCCATTAGTACAGTTGCAACAATATAACTTCTGAATCCAAAAAATACAAATACCGATGTGAGTTTTACAATAAAGTAAGCACTGGAGTCGCGCACATAAATGGGGTAGCCAATATTTGCATCGTATAAAGTGTAATCAATTTCATCAACACTGTGTGTCATTAAATAGAAGTAACCGCCAGGGTCGCGAAACAAAACCTTGTTAAGCAAGATGGCGTCTGAAAAAAAGTTTGTTGTATCGCCACCATAGTAGTAATTGGTATAAATAAGGCAAACACAAATGCCACCTATTACTTTAAAAAACAAAGCCTTGGTATAAAACCTATAAATTGGTTGTGTATCAATGTTGCGTTTTTGAATGGCGCGTGCCAGAAAAAAAATAAGCAGCAGGTAAAATGGCGCTATCACCAAATCATACCAACTAATCATTTCAAAAACCCGCATGTGCTTTTACATTTAAAACTTGGTAAAAGTATTTTTTAAATGCTTTATATAATCTTAATTCAAAAAACCACGCGTGTTTTATAATTTGGCTGCGTTTTAAATCATGAACGTATTATATCTTTCTTATGATGGCATGACCGACCCTTTAGGTCAATCGCAAGTGCTTCCATACTTATTTGGTCTTAGCAAAGCGGGTTATAAAATCCATCTGATATCGTTCGAAAAACCGGAGCGTAACCATTTAGTATCCGGTTTAAAAAAAGAGATAACTGAGCAAGGTATTACCTGGCACCCGTTGGTGTATCATAAAAAACCTGCCGTTTTAAGTACGCTATTTGATATACTAATACTAAAGCAAAAAGTAATAAAACTGCATACGGAATTTAATTTCCAATTGGTGCATTGCCGTAGCTACATAACAGCTATAGCTGGTTTGCATTTGAAACAAAAAAGAGGCGTTTCATTTATTTTTGATATGCGTGGCTTTTATGCCGATGAGCGTGTTGATGGTGGTTTATGGCCACAGGATAAATTTGTATATAAATTTATATATCAATACTTTAAGCAGCTTGAAAAAAAATTACTTATCAATGCCGATGCCATCGTTTCATTAACTAATTCGGCTAAAAATATTATGCAAAACTGGCAACTTAAAAAGCTGCCATTGCCAATAACGGTAATTCCATGCTGTGCCGATTTAGCCCACTTTAATTTCATGAATAGCCAAAAAACGATAACCAAAACGCAGCTTAAAATAGCTGATGACGCATTGGTTATAACCTACCTTGGAGCAATTGGCACCTGGTATATGTTGGATGAGATGCTTTTGTTTTTTAAATCATTACTTCAGGTAAAACCTGATGCTTTGTTTTTATTTATAACCACAGAAAGCGCCAATACAATTTTTAATGCCGCACAAAAGTTGGATATTAGTCAAACCCAAATCAGAGTTGTATCAGCAAATCGTCAGCAGGTTCCCTCCTACCTGTTATTGGCCGATTTAGCTATTTTCTTTATCAAACCCACTTTTTCGAAAAAGGCCTCATCGCCAACCAAGCAAGCCGAGTTAATGGGCATGGGATTACCCATAATATGTAATGCCGGTGTGGGCGATACAGATTACATTGTAAACGAAACGAACAGTGGTATTGCATTGCCCGATTTAACCGTTGAAACTTTTAAAAAAACTGCCGATAATTTAAACGAACTGCTGTGTTTAGATAAGCACCATATTTACGAAGGCGCAATACGGTTTTTTGATCTGAATAAAGGAATTGAACAATATCAGCAAGTTTATCAGCGCTTGCTAAAACAATAATTATTCGTGATGGTATTTTTCGTTTTTGATTATTGTAAATGCGCGGTACAATTGTTCGACAAATATTAAGCGCACCATTTGATGTGTGAAAGTAAACGATGATAAGCTGATGCTTGGCGAATCTTTTACTAATGCTGCATCGAAACCATAAGCACTGCCGGCAACAAAAATCAAATTGCCCGGTTTATGTAATTGTTTGCTAATCCACTCGGCAAACTTTATGGATGTATAACTTTTGCCTTTATCATCTAAAAAAATTAATGTATCGCCCGGTTGGCAATGCTTGAGAATGCTTTGACTTTCGGACTTAAGTTGCTGCAATTTATCGGGCAAGGGTTTCTTAATGTCTATTTCAATAAACTCAAAACGTACGTAATGCTTAAGCCTTTTTATATACAACTGTATGCCCGTTATTAAATAAGCCTCTTGCGTTTTACCGGTGCAAATAAATTTTATAACCATTTTAAAATTGGTGTTTGGTATAGGTTATTATTAACAAACCTACGTTCATGTTAAATTTATTTTTGCTACAAATAATAAATGGCATTGGCTTAATTATTGTGATTTTTACAGCATGAAAAATAAAAATTTGATGCTGGCCGTTTTACTTCTGTTTTTGTGTAATATTTCTATTGCGCAAACCGATGTAATAACTGAAATATCTAACGGAATTAAAGAAGCCAATGCAGAAAAAATAAGCAGGTACTTTAGTGCTAACATTGACTTAACTACCGATAAGGGCGAAGAAATGTATAGCAAAGTACAGGCAACAGGTGTGTTACGCGATTTTTTTGTACGATATCCTGTACGCAACTACACCATATTACATAAAGGTCAAAAAGACGAAGCCGAATATGTGGTTGGAACTTATACAAGTACACGCCACATTAATTTCAGAGTTTACTTTTTTATAAAACAAAGTGGCAACACCAAAATATTGAACGACCTGAGGTTTGAAAAAGAATAAAAAAAAACCACTCTGATTTGAGTGGTTTTTTTTTGAATATTGGCAGCCTGCATACATAGTTAACGCTTAAAAAAACAAGATTGCAGCTGATTTTTAAAATGGATAATCTAATACAATTTATTAAAAATGGTCTGGCAGAAGATATAGGCCCGGGCGATTATAGTGCTTTGGCATGCATACCTGCAAATGCTAAAGGTAAAGTGGCGCTTAAAGTTAAAGAAGCCGGTGTATTAGCCGGTTGCCAATTAGCTCAGGAAATACTCAAACAATATGTTGTTGATTATGACTATGAGCCATTAATGTATGATGGACAAAACATGCAACCTGGCGATATAGCATTTACGGTAACAGGAGCTACCCAAAAAATATTAACTGCCGAACGTCTGATACTTAACTGTATGCAACGCATGAGTGCCATTGCCACAATTACACGAAGCTTTGTTGATGAAATAGCAGGTACACAAGCAAAAATATTAGATACCAGAAAAACTACACCACTTTGCCGTACTATTGAAAAATGGGCTGTTCGCATTGGCGGTGGTTACAACCACAGGTTTGGTTTATATGATATGATTATGATAAAAGATAACCATGTTGACTTTTGTGGTGGTATTGAAAAAGCTATTGACAATGTAGCCAATTTTCAAAGAGCTAATGGATTAACATTACAGGTAGAAATTGAAACCAGAGATATTAATCAGGTTAAAAAAGTATTGGCACATGGCGGTATAAACCGTATAATGCTTGATAACTTTAACACTGTTGATTTATCCGAAGCCGTAACCCTTATTAATAATACTTATGAAACCGAAGCATCGGGCGGCATTAAACTACATAATGTACGTAGTTATGCACTTACGGGTGTAAACTTTATCTCTGTTGGTGCGCTTACGCATGGTGTTAAAAGTTTAGATTTAAGTTTGAAAGCTGTTTAATTGAAAATGCCTGAAACTAATAAAAAACCGGTTTTTATTTATGACTATTGGTTTGGTGGCACTTCGTTTCTGGAGGTATTAAAATTTTTTATTCGTGGCATTCGTAAAGGCGATATGGCTGCACGAAGCGAAGCGCTTGCTTTTAGTTTCTTTCTGGCATTGTTTCCATCTATTATATTTTTATTTACGCTGATACCCTATGTGCCGATAGATAATTTTCAATCACAATTACTGCTGCTTATACGCTCGCTGTTACCCGAAACCACATTTAAAGCTGTAGAAACTACACTTATTGATATCATCAATATTAAACACAGTGGTATTTTATCATTAGGCTTTGTGTTTGCGCTTTACTTTAGTACCAATGGTATAAATGCCATGTTGCAAAGTTTTAATAAATCGTATCACGGTAGTAGTAGTAGTCGGCCTGCATGGAAACAAAGAGTTATATCATTACTACTTACAATAATAATTGCATCGCTTATAATTGCTGCAATTGCCATAATGGTTATTCAACAGTTTGCCATTAAATTTATTGAACAACATAACATGCTTAACAACCATTTGTATCTGATGCTTATAAACATTGGAAACTGGTTGGTAATATTAGCCTTGTGTTTTTTTGCAATTGCATGTTTGTATTATTTTGGATCGACCCGAAGTAAAAAGTTTATTTTCTTTTCGCCCGGAGCAACATTTGCAACACTGCTAATTATACTCACCTCCATTGTATTTAATTATTATGTATCAAACTTTGGCAATTACAACAAGCTATATGGCTCTATTGGTACTCTAATAATAGTGATGCTTTACATTCAATTTATAAGTATGATGTTGTTGATTGGATATGAATTTAATGTATCGGTTTATAATGCCCGAAAAAAGCATGAGCTACAAAACAAAAGCAACTAATATTACCGTTTGTTGTTTTTTAAAAAATTTTGCAACACTATTAACTGCCACACCCTGTTATACAGAAAATGATTACCGTTTTTCCAGCTTTTAACAAGCGCTGATACATTTTTTGCATTTAAAATTCCGGTATTATTAATAGCAGATTGGCTTAATAAATCTTCAACCAAAAAATGCAAAGGCCCTTGCAACCATTGTTGTAATGGTATTGAAAATCCTTGTTTCGGCCTGTCGAGAATGGGTTTAGGTACGTATTTGTACAAAACCTGTTTCAGCATTATTTTCATTTGATTGCCATGCATTTTTAATGGCTCAGGTACATTTAATGCAAATGCAATAAGGCGTCTGTCTAGTAAAGGCACCCTTGCTTCAATACTACATAGCATGCTGGTTCTATCTACCTTTACGAGCAAATCATCAGGCAAGTAAAAACATAAATCATATAAACTTTGATATGCAGCTGCCGATATTTTCTTATCATGATTTAATGATTTAAATTCGTTATAAAACATTTCATGATATGGCTGCGAATTAAATAGCATTTGTTTGCTTTCATGCATGCTGAATAAGTATTGCTCTTGCGAAAAAATATGGGCAGGCAAAAAATCATGATTGAAATTAAAAAGCCCTGCTACGCGCTTGTAACGGGGCGGCATTTGTTTTAGGATACTTTTAATACCCGATGCAGCAAAAGGCATGTAAGGTCTATGCAATCGTTTTGCCCATTTATAAGCGCCATAGCCCATAAAAAGTTCATCGCCACCATCGCCAGATAATACTACCTTAACTTGTTTACCTGCAAGTTCCGAAACCAGATATGTAGGCAAAGCAGACGAATCGGCAAACGGTTCGTCAAACTGTTGCATTATATGCATCAACTTTTCGATAGCGTGTGCATAGGTAACTTCTAAAGTATGGTGTTGGGTTTTTAAATGTGATGCAACTAATGCTGC
The DNA here is from genome assembly GCA_016788165.1 of Bacteroidia bacterium. Lineage (GTDB taxonomy): Bacteria > Bacteroidota > Bacteroidia > AKYH767-A > OLB10 > JAEUTH01. The sequence goes on from JAEUTH010000019.1 coordinate 7,708, forward strand.
ATGTTTGGCTTCACTATTTGCAACATCGGTAAAACCAATACTGAAAGTTTGTAACGATTTGGTTTGTTTAGCTGCCAATGCTGCTATTAAACTTGAATCGGTGCCACCGCTTAAAAAAACTCCAAAAGGCACATCGCTGCGCATGTGTTGCTTAACTGATTGTAAAAGTAACGACTCCAACACATCAACATCTGTATTGGTTTGATTTGATAATTCGTTACCAGGGTGCCAATATACCTTAGCTTGTAAACCGTGTTTATTTACAATTAAAATATGGCCGGGCTTTAATTTGTAAACCTTACTATAAATGCTTTCAGGTGCGGCAATATATCCTGCATACAGGTAATTAAATATTGCCTGTTGATTTATTTCGTTACAAAGTCCGATTACCTTCAAAGCTTTTAGTTCGCTGGCAAACACAACCGATACACCATCATTATAATAATACAATGGTTTAATACCCACACCATCTCTAACCAAATACAGTATTTCGTCAATATTATCATATACTGCTATGGCAAACATGCCTTCAAATAATTTTACCGCTTCAATTCCATTTTGTGCAATAAGTGCCAATGCTACTTCGGTATCGCTATGGGTTTTAAGTGTAAGCTTAAATTGTTGTGCCAGCTCGATGTAATTATAAATCTCGCCATTAAAAACCATAACATATCGTCCCGATGCATCAATCATTGGTTGATTTGAATCGCTTGAAAGATCAATTATTGATAAGCGTCTGTGCCCCAAAGAAACATGATGGTGCTGGTATATTCCTTCGGCATCAGGCCCCCGATGTTTGAGGCATTGCAACATTTGCTGGGTGTGTCCCTTATTAAAAGCGTTAGTAGTAGAAAAATATCCGGCAATGCCACACATGGTATAAATACGAAAGTTAATATTATGCCTTACTTTGTTTTAATAACTGCGCTGCAACCCAACAGCGGAATATATCGGTACTATCAGCTTTAAATTTACTATTGGAAGTTTTAACTGCGTCAATCAGGGGTGCGTTAACAATTTTATTTTGCACTAAAATTTCTAAATCAGATTGAATTTTTTCCTGTATTCGTGGGTTTTGTAACCAAATAGTATCGGGGGTGATATAACCTATCTTGTCTTTACGCCAGCAAATAGCGGGTGGCAAAATGTTTTCGAATGATTTACGCATTATATACTTCGTCCATGCTTTATGTATTTTATAATGTGCAGGTAATGAAAAAATAAACTGTACCAGGTTATGGTCTAAAAATGGCAACCGAACTTCGAGCGAATGTGCCATAGAGTTTCTATCGGCATACATTAATAACTCTTCTAATTGCCCGCTGCTGATGCTATAGTAAAGGTTGTGGTTAAATTTATTGGCAATTCCCTGATTGTATTCAAAATGATTTTTTCCACAATAAGCGGCAAAGTCCTTATTAACGAAATCGTTTGATAATGCTTCCTGCTTTTGTTTATAGCGTATGGCCATGTTGTAAAAAGATGGAATCATGGCATATAAATTAAACAACTTTCCTCTAACAAAATCAGTATTAAACAATGCTCGATAAGCCGCCAACTCCGATTTTAAATTGCTACGGTTATAACGGGCTTGGTCTAAAAAAAAGTAATAATACATGTAGTTATATCCGGCCAAACTTTCATCAGCACCTTGCCCATCCAATAAAACAGTAATCATATTTTTTTTTGCTAACTCCATTACAGCATATTGGGCCATAACACTGGCCGACCCAAACGGTTCTTCCATGTGGTATGTCATACGTTCGAATGAATCTAAAAACGTATCCTCGTCCGGAAAAATAAAATGCGGGTCAACATTGGTTTTATCAATTACTTGTTGCATAAAATACCCTTCATCCTTTTCGAAATTTTTAAACCTTGCCGAAAAAGTACTTTGCTGCAAATGCCCTTTGTTTAGTGCATCTATTAAACATACTATTACCGAGCTATCTAACCCACCCGATAAACTTGAACCTATTGGCACATCAGAACGTAACCTTTTTAATAATGAGCTGGTAAATAATTCTGTAAATGTTTTACAAGCATCATCAAATGAAATATTCTGTTGCTTATCAACATCAATATCCCAATATTTTGTTTTCGAAATTTTACCATTACTATCTACTATCAGATAATGTGCAGCTTCTAATTTTTCGATTTGATTATAAAACGTAGCTGAACGGTTGTAAGGTTCATACGTATGCTTTAATGAAATAAAATTAAAAAGGTTGTTTTGATTTACATCGCGCTTTATACCAAAAGCAAAAAGCGCTTTAATTTCGGATGCAAAAATAAACTGAGCGCCATCCTTGTATATAAAAAATGGTTTTTCGCCAAACCTGTCGCGAGCACAAAAAAGTTTTTGTTGTTCTTCATCCCAAATAGCAAAAGCAAACATACCCTCTAAATCCTGCAGGCATTTTTCGCCTTTAAGATGGTATAAAGCTAACAGCACTTCTGTATCGCTATCCGATTTAAATTGATAGCCGAGTTTTAATAATTGATTTCTTAACTCAATGTAGTTATAAATTTCGCCATTAAAAGTTATCATTAACCGTCCATTTGCAAATGACATAGGCTGGCTGGCACTTTGCGTTAAATCAATAATGCTTAATCTGCGGTGGCCAAACCCCACGCGTGCATTATCGCTTATCCAAAAGCCTTCGCCATCAGGGCCTCTGTGTGCCAAAGCAGTTGTCATTTGCATGAGCTGCTGCTTTTTTACTGATGCATTATCAAATGAAATTATACCACAAATACCACACATGGGTTGTAATGAATTGCTGCTAAAAAGTAAGTTGTTTTTAAAATAAAAGCAGTAACAATAAGTTGCGCAAAGTAAGTTATTTCAACAAACCTCAAAGCTATTGTATAACATCATTTAATATTTGCTTTTGTTTATAAACGATAGAATAACTGCACCACGAGGTGCCAATTTTTAACGCACTATCGTTTTAAATTATTTGCCATTATAAATCGCGCCTTAATATATTTTGCAATGTTGGATGCAAATGGTTTTTATAACGTGTCAGAATCTGATAAACATTTACTTCGATAAACTTAATGGTTACAGCATGCGAAACGGTATCATATAAAACCACATTAATAATATTACCTGCAATACGCGAAAACCCAACTGAGCCTACATTTACAATCAGTTTGTTTTGTTCCTTGCTATAAAATGGGCGATGCGTATGTCCCATAAAAAAAACATCCGGTGCTAATGCTGTAAATGGGTTTAAATCACTGTTAGGATATATGTAACCGTTTAAATGATCGAACGGACTGCCATGCATAAGTAACAACTTTTCATTTCCTGAATTTATTTCAATACTTGTTGGTAAAGAATTTAAATAGTCATAATTTATTTTTGAAATTGCATTTCTTGTTTTGGCAAGTTGATATATTTTATCGCGTTCGGGGTTAATGGGCAAGTAACCCAAAAGCATAGCGTCATGATTGCCTATTACGCTTACAATACCATCCGTTCTGATAGCGTCAATTACCTGATTACTTACCGGAAAATATCCTACAAAATCGCCTAAATAAAATATTTTATCACATAATGTTTGCAAATAACGATAGCCTTTAAAAAAAGATTCGGTATGACTATGGGCATCTGATAAAAATCCAAATATCATATTTGCAGTTTCTTCGAAATATTGTAAGTAGCTAAGCTATTTATTAATTTATCACTTCAAATTAAAACTGCTTTCCGGGTTGCATTTATATTGAAAATATGCATATAAATATTTATGTAATGCATCCATTTATGCGCATTATAAAACTATAAAAATTACCCAACAATTTTTAGTAAGGCAGTAGCTACATGCTGTATATCTGCAACACTTAGTTTTTCGTAAAGGGGTAAAACCAAACCTTGTTGGTAAGCCTTTAGTGCATTTGGGAAAAGCGTAGCTGTATTTAATTTGTATTTGTACTGATAATATTTTTGCTGTGGTATGCATTGGGCGCCATAGTTAGTACCAATACCCACATCTTGTAAACGCATAATTACTTCATCGCGTTGTATGCCTTCGATTATAATGTGAAACGATTGCCAGGTGTGATAATAACCATTGGGTATTATGGGCAACATTATGTTTTTGCAATGTTGTAATGCACAGAGATAAGCTTGGGCTAATGTTTGTTTATAGGCTAATATTTGTGGTAAACGTTTAAACTGACTGTGCACTAACGCTGCCTGAAAATCGGTTAGACGGTAATTAAAACCGGCTGCCACAAACTGCATTTTACCATCCTCCATTTGAATACCATGATTACGCAACACCCTAAGTTTTTTTTCCAAAGCATCGTCATTGGTAATTAACATACCACCCTCGCCACTGGTAATTGCTTTGCGTGGATGAAATGAAAACGAACCCAAAGTGCCAAATGTACCCGCAAATTGGCAGCCTACACTGGCTGCTAATGCGCATGCCGCATCTTCAATTACTATCAGGTTATGTTTTATGGCAATGGGCATAAGCAATTCCATATTGGCTAACAAACCAAATTCATGCACGGGAATAATGGCCTTGGTTTTTGGTGTAATGGCCGATTCAATTTTACTTACATCAATATTAAATGTTTGCAAATCAATATCAACAAAAACGGGTGTTGCACCAACCAACTCCACAACATTTGCCGTAGCTACATACGACAAAGCAGGTACAATAACTTCGTGCCCCTGGCCAATACCGGCAGCAATTAACGCTAAATGCAATGTTGCCGTACCATTACTTATTGCAATGGCATGTTTTACGTTTAAATAACGTGCTACATCTTGTTCGAAAAGCGCTACTTGTTTACCTTGAATGAGCATACCTGTTTGTAGCACATCTGTTACCGCTTTGATATCATCAGGCTTAATATCGGGCACCATTAAAGGAATTTTATTTTCCATTAAACAAGCTGTTTAAAATAATCCGCTGTTTTTAATATACCTTCTTCTAAATCAACTTTGGCCTTAAAGCCTAATACATTTTCGGTTTTTGTTACTGATGGTATTCTCAATTCGATATCGGCTGAAAGTTGATCGCGAAATAAAATTTTTGATTTTGATGCCAATACCCTACAAACTGTTTGGGCTAAACCCAGTGTGGTAATAACAGCACGTGCATTACCCAGATTAAAACTCTCGCCAATTGCTTTTTCATCACTAATACAGCGCATCAAACAATCCACAAAGTCATCTACATAACACCAAGCACGTATTTGTGTTCCATCGCCATTAATATAAATGTCTTCATTATTTAATGCGCGTTTAATAAAAATTTGCAATGCACCTTCGCCTGTTTGGCCCGGGCCATATACATTAAATGGCCGCACAGTTACGGTGGGCAAACCGTATTGTTTATGATAGGCATTTGCCAGATGCTCGCCAGCAAGCTTACTTACTGCATATACCCAGCGTGCTTCGCCTGCCGAACCTGAAATGGTGTTGTCGGCTTCGGAAGATTTATAGGCCATACTGCCAAATATTTCAGAGGTCGAAAAATCAATAAAACGGTGTGATACCTTATTAATATAAGCAGCTTCTAAGGCATTGGCTGTGCCAATCATATTTACTGTCATGGTGCGCACCGGATCTTTAATAACCGTATCTATACCGGCAATACCGGCAGCATGTACAACAATTTGTGCGCCTTGCATGGAAGCAGTTAAATGTGCTTTATCAATAACATCACCCTTAATTATTTTAATATTGGGATGTTGTATGTAGCCACTTGCAGTTAATGTATCGCGATGAAAATTATCATAAACCGTTATTTGATTATCGTCTATCAGATTTTTAATAAGTGTATTGGCAATAAACCCGGCACCACCGGTAATAAATATTTTTCTTTCTTTTATCATAATTAGTACACGCTTAACCTACACATTGCCTTGGCAGTATTGCACAAAGCATGATGCAACATTACACGAAATAATTATAATAATCAATGTAGCCAAATGCTTTAATAGCGCCACAATTGTTTGTATAAACAATTTTTAATTATCGGTTATCTAAAATTGATTTAGATTATTGATTTGCATTTATAGTTTTACACACTGTGCTTTATAACCAATAAATGAAAGTTTTACACCTGCCTTATAATGTTGCATCGGTTGCATCTACAAGTGTACGCATGCTTAATAAGTATGGCCATGAAGCTCAAGGAGTGGTTATTGCTGCAAATACCATTACATCAACCGATGATATTATTTCGCTTAAACCTTACATTTTAAAAAAAAATGCAAGCGGTATTAAACAAAGGTTGCAATACATTCAAACATTATATAAACTTATAAAGTGGGCTGATATATTACATTGGTATTGGAATGAGTCGGTACTGCCGTTGCAATTAGATTTTAGGTTTAAAAAACTTTTTAATAAACCCGGTGTGGTTGAGTGGCTGGGTTCTGATATCAGAATTTTAGAAATTGAGCTGCAAGACAACCCTTACTTCAAACGTGCCAACGACCATTATGGCCAAACTTTTAAAGTTACCCATTATAACGATTCCTATAAAGTTCAGAAAGAATTTCTTGAAAATGGATTCGAACCCGTTGTTACTACCGGTATGACTTCTTATCTGATACCGGAATTGTTTCCGAAGTATTATAGTTTAAGGCAAAGAATATTGTCTGATAATTTTATTCCAAAATTTCCGGATGCAAACAATAAACGTCCCCTAATAATACACTCGCCTTCATCGCCTGAATTTAAAGGCACTGAATTTATTTTGCAGGCTATTGATAAATTAAAACCACTCTATGATTTTGATTTCAAACTGGTAATTGGCATGCCGCATCAGCAAGCATTGGAATTGATGCAGCAATGTGATATTTACATTGATCAACTTATACTGGGTTGCCACGGATATGCCGCTTGCGAAGCTATGGCATTTGGAAAACCGGTTATATGTTTTGTAAAAGATTCGCTGTTGAATGAATACCCTCCCAGCCTACCATTAGTTAATGCCAATCCGGATAACATAGCCCATGTGCTTGCTGACTTAATATCCGATAGCCAGTTAAGACATGATTTAGGAATTAAAGGAAGAGCGTATATAGATGCTTTTCATGATGAAAAAAAACTAACCGATGAAATGGTTTGTATTTATGAAGATGTAATGCGTAAACATGCCTTGAAAAAAATTAATGCACCTTCATAAAGCGTTGCTGCAATAAAACATCGTCAGCATTTATTTGAATTAAATACATGCCATCGCTCAAAGCATTTACACTTAAAGGCAAATTATTAAACCCTTTTTTAACCATAATAGTTTGATTTAGAATAACAGCACCTTGTAAATTAAAAATTTTTAATTGCGCTTTGGAATTGTATGTAGCCTGCAAATATAAGTTGCCGTAATCATTTACCGGGTTGGGCCAAATTTGAAGTATCTGCCATTTTGCATCTAAAGCACTGCATTTTTTATTGTTTATTTGATCATCAACCATGCCGTCAGGTAAACTTATTTCAGCACAAAAATAAGTTGCATCAAAAAAATCGGTAAGTGCTATTTGACTTTTAAAATCATACACAACAGGCTGCCCCCCTACCGGCAAAGTTTTGTTTGACATTTCAAATAGCTCGGGCAAACCATCCACTCTTAAAACCATATCGTATTCAGCAACCGGCAAATTACCCAGGTTTATTAACCTGCTGCTTACATTGAGCAGATTATTAGTTATTGAGTAGTAAACATCCGTTAAAGCAACTTCGAAACGCGGGTATAAAATATTATATACCTGTTGTATCGTATCGGCACAACCATAATCATTTTTAGCGATGAGCTGATTTAGGTAATTACCGGTATCGTTATATACCGTAGTGGGGTTTAAATCGGTACTGCTTAGTCCATTACCAAAACTCCATTCATAGTGTGTTGCAAATAAACTTGAGTTGGTAAAGTTTACAGTTTGCATAGGCATTGCATATAATGGTTGTGTTGTAAAACTTGCTTGCGGCATGTTATGTATTACCACATTTTGCTGTAAGGTATTTGTGCAGCTACTATCGCTTACAATGGTTAATACAATTGGATATGTACCAGCATTATCAAATAAAAAGTTAACTGTATTGGTTGTAAAGGTTTGGCCTTGAATATTCCACTCCAAACCTGCAATTCCGTTTGCAATTGATGTATCGGTAAAAATTGTTGACGTTTGATTGCAGGGTTGTGCAACTGTAAACCCTACATTGGGCAATGCATTAACCACAACATTTTGTTGAACGGATGCAAAGCACAGGTTGGTATCAGTTACTGTAACAGTTACTATAAATGTACCGGGGGCTGCATATTTATGAAGCGGATTTTCTAAAACCGAAAGCGCACCCTGTTCACCAAAATTCCATTGCCATTGGTTAATTAAGCCCTGGTTTGGTGCCATATTTACAAATGAAAATTGCATATAGTCATTAAAACAATTGTTTGCTGTAACAAATGCCGGCATGGGCGATGGTTTTACCGTTACCGCTTTTACTGTATCGCCTATGCAACCCTTGCTTGAAGTAACCGTTAGCTGTACATTGTAATTGCCTGCATTTTGAAATTGCACCTGGCCATTTTTTGTCGAATCGGTAATACCATTACCAAAATTCCAATTCCAATTCACAATGGTGTCGGTTGGCATTAAACTAAAATCTATAAAGCTTGTAAGGCTGTCGTTACATACTGCCACCGGAATACTAAAATTTGCAACCGGCAACTGATACACATTTGCATAACCCATTGTAGAATCCGTACATCCGTTTGCAGTTGAAACAGTATGCCAAACCTGATATGCTGCAGCACTATCGTATAGCACCTTTGTTATACTATCGGTTGCTTGCATACCATTACCCAGTAGCCAGCTATGTGCTGTAATAAAATCGCCTGACGGGGCAAATGCAGTACTTGCTAAAAGTGTACTATCGCCCAGGCAAACTTGTGTGGTAGTAAATGATGCTGTTGGATTTGGTAGCACGTATATGGATTTAGTAATAACAGTATCGCAGGCAGTTGGTGTGGTTATAAGCAGCATAACCGATTGCACACCGTCTTGTGTAAATGCATGTTGTAACGTATCCACATTGGTAAATACACTGCCATCGCTAAAATACCACTCGGTTTTTACAGGATAAGCATTGCCACTATAAGTGCTGCTGTTAATTATGGTTACACTTTCATTTTTACAAATAGTATCAGCGCTTAAACTGATGCTAATGTTTGCCGGTTGTGTAATAGCTATTGAATCGAAATAAGTATGCACACAACCATTGCTTGTTTGTGTAGTTAGCGAAATAAAATAACTGCTATCAACCCAAGCAAAAGCATGTTGCGGATTTATATCGGTGCTTTGATTGCCATCGCCAAAACTCCAACTATAAGTGGCATTAAGGCCTGCAGTAAAAGTAGTATTGGTAAATAACACGGCATTACCCAGGCAGGTATTTAAAACATTGAAATTGCTAAGTGGTCCGGGTTGCACCACAACCGTTTTAGTTATCGAATCGGTACAGCCATTACTGTTGGTTACCATTAATAATACTTGAAAATTACCTGATGTTGGAAAAGCATATTGTGCCTGTGTCGTAACCGCACCGGCAGTATCGTAAAACCACAACCAATCAACAATACTATCATTTACACTGGTTGATGCATCGTTAAAAAAAACCGTTTCGAACTGGCACACCGTATCGTTACTCATTGTAAAATCGGCTTGCGGCAATGGGACAACCGTTACATTTTTTATACATATAGCACTATCGCCATTTGTTGCATATACAGTAAGTGTAACCTGATAATTTCCTGCAACATTATACGTATGTGCCGGATGCTGCAAGTTGCTGGTAATGGCATCGCCAAAATCCCATAACCAATTAACAATGGTTCCATAGCAAATGGTTGAAGTATCGGTAAATTCAACAGCTTGTGCTAAACAAGTGCCTGTGTTTTTAAAACCTGCTACCGGTGGCATTATTGTAACCAATACGCTATCGGTGTAAACTTGCTGCACTCCGTTTGCAAAACCCTTTATATCAAACTTAACCAAACCGGTATCGTTGGCATTAAATGTAACACTTAATGTATCTGTAAAATTTTGCCATGCCGGAGAACTGATACATGCCTGATTTTGAAATATTACGTGTGCAAAATTTGCACTTGTAAATACACGTGTAATATTACTATCGGCAAATACGGTAACCCCAAAGGGATTGAGGGCACTATTTACTGTATCAATCATTAAAGTTGGTATGGCAGTTATACTATCTAATTTAAACTGAAGATAGCGTTGCAAAACACCAAAGTTGTTGGAAAACAAATACCAGCTATTATCAATTCGTTCTACGTCAATGCCAATGGTTTCGCTAAAAGTATTAGTAATGATGGTGCTTGTTGGATTAGGATTACTTATACTATTGCCAAAATCTAACCTGATTATAAGCCCGCCATCGTTTGCTATAAAGCCATAGTAATTGTTAGTTGCACAATCAAACTCTATATCAATACCCCAGGGAATTGAAAAAGGCCCGGTAATATCAATCACCTGAATAATATTTTGGAAAACGCTGTCGAATTCAATTCTTGTAATATTGTTTGCGCCCGAATTGGCTACAAATAAATAGCGGCCGTAAAGCTTGCATCCACGTGCAGCATTAAAATTAGAAATGGCAAAATCAATTACATCGGGATTATTGTCGTCTATGCTATCAAACTCAAACTTCAGCACTTTATAAGCATCGCTTGCCGGCAACATGGCCACATATTTTCCGGCATCGGTTTTTATCATATCGCTACCAATATGCAGGTTAATTGATGGTGCCGGAATTGGCGCAATTAATTGAGAACTGATAAAATTAAATTGTGCATCAAACTCAAACCTGTGCATATAACCTGAACCCAATTGCTGACCGAATGCAAAATACTTACCCTTGTCTTTAAACACACTATACTCATATACATTGGTACCAATGCCTTGCACAATATTGGCTGTATTTGTTGGTGTTTGAATACATGCATCAAACGTGGCTTGCTGTAAACCTGTACTTAAAAACAAGGTTTGCCCCGGGCAAATAGTATCAGGTAAATTTAAACTGCATTGCGCTGTGGCTTTAGTTACACTACAACATAAAAAAATAAATATGCCTGATATAATTTTAAACATGCTATCTGATTAATGTGCTAAATGTATGTTTTGCCATTCAAATAAATAAGCCGTTATCGTAAAATTAAAGTTAGTTTGCAGGTAAGTTATCAATTAGCTGCCTTGCCATTAATGGTGCCAATAAAACTCCTTTAGTGCCTAAGCCATTAATTATGCCCACATTTTTTTGTTGCCATCTTACAACTGGGCGCCTGTCTTTAATAGTAGGTCTGATGGCCGCCCAATGATTGGTAATTTCGAACGGCAAATGGGTTATTTGTTTAAGCATTTGCGCTAAGTGCATGCGTGCTTCTATTGATGGTTGATTATTTAAATACTGCCATTGATAAGTAGCGCCCACTTTAAACAAATTATCACTTATGGGCAACACAAAATTATTTCGATTTAAAATATAACTGCTGTGTAAGTGCTCGCAATACACTTCTATAATTTCGCCTTTTGATAACTGAAAAGGCAAAGTATTAATAAAAGGATTGTTGGTTGCATCGCATCCATCACAAAATACAATGTAACTGGCTGTTATGTCTTGATAAATAATTTGATCATTTTTAAAATGTAGTTGTTTGAAATCAAAAACTTGTTGCCTAACCGATGTACTGCTAATTGCACTTTTGATCATATCAGTAGTTTGCAAATATCCGGTTGCCTTTAGTTGTATTCCACCCAAGGGCATTATAACACCCGATAACGGTTCATTAATTTCGGACTCAATCAGGTAATTGATATCTGCATCACTACTGCGCATATACCAGTCGTTACGATGTTTAACAGATGTAAATATTTCGACTATACTTAGTGGCTTAAATAATGTAACACCAAATTTTTGCGCCATTGATTGATAAGTGGCTAATGCATAAGGATATGCCTCATCAAACATCCAGCTTTTTACCAAACGCCTGCCGGTTATGGGATGTATTATACCTGCTGCTGCTTGTGTAGCTGATAGTTGATTTGGATTAGTAAATGCTATGTAACTATATTGTTTTTGCCACAAGTGGTGTGCTAAATTTATTCCGGCTAAGCCTTGTCCTACAATTATAAAATCTACCTGCATCACAGCTTAATATAATTTCCGCTATAAAATAAACAGTTAAGCACTATAGTATTGGGTTTATTTTCCACGACTGATGGTATTTGCTTGCGCCTTATCGTTTATACATACATCTACATCGGCATAATGCGTTTGGTTGTTTAAAGTATAGTAACCACGTATGTGCAATGAGTCGGGGTTTGATTGGCGGTAAACCGCTACCGAATCAATAGTATGACCAAAAGAAATGTTACGTACCAATGTTTTATTAAAGTAGCCTAACTTTTTTACAACTTTATAATCGTTTGATTTGATTTCTTGTAAGAATGATGACTGCTTATCAACATACACATTATCGTACAATAACAAACGGTCATAATTTTTTACCTGCCAGTTTCCGTATATTAACAATGAAAACAATTTGGAAGGCGCGCTTACAAAAAGAATAAATGAAGCAGCAAAAAGCAGGAAGTAACTTTTTAAAATTACATGATAACCCGTGCGCCAAATTAATCCACTGCAAGCAATGCCACTGCAAAGAAACAATAGTGTTGCGGCAATACGAACCGATGATAATTGTGCGAAACTTTGCAACAACCCTACCAGTATAAAAAACAAGAGCGATAAAAAATGCAGGCCAACAATACGTTTTACAAAAATGGTATTTGCATTTTTACCGGCAATCATTAATATCAATGCTACTACCAATGATAAAATGTAGCTGCAAACACAAATTATAAACAGGCCATTATTCACTATAAAACCAATTAAATATTTTCTGCCAACTTTTCAATTTCAATCATTTCATCGCGCAAGCGAGCAGCTTCAATAAAGTCTAATGCGCGTGCTGCCCGCTCCATATCGCGTTTTACTTTTGCTGCTTGCTTTTTCAATTGTTCTTTATCCATGTATTTAATTAATGGGTCGGCTGCAACGTTTATGGAGTTTGGCTCAACATAAGCTTTATCGGCATTTTGTGCTGCACTTTGTAAATAGTTTTTAGTTGATTTTTTGACGGGTGTTGGTGTAATGTTATGGGTGCTATTATATTCCATTTGTTTGGCTCTGCGTCTGTCGGTCTCGTCAATGGTACGTTGCATGCTATCGGTAATTTTATCTGCATACATAATTACTTTTCCATTTATATTACGTGCTGCCCTACCTGCTGTTTGCGTCAAACTTCGGTTACTTCGTAAAAAACCTTCTTTATCGGCATCTAAAATTGCCACTAAAGATACTTCGGGCAAATCTAAACCTTCGCGCAGTAAGTTTATACCAATTAAAACATCAAACAAACCTTGCCGTAGTTCACTTAAAATTTCTACACGTTCTAACGTATCAATATCACTGTGTATGTAACGGCATTTTATATTGAGTTTAATAAGGTATTTAGCTAACTCTTCGGCCATACGTTTGGTAAGTGTAGTAACTAATACGCGTTGTTTGTTTCGGATGGTTTGGTCAATTTCGCCAAGTAAATCGTCAATTTGATTGATGCTGGGTCTTACTTCAATTATTGGGTCTAATAAACCTGTGGGTCTTATTAATTGCTCAACAATAACACCGCCACTTGCTTCCAGTTCGTAATCGGCCGGGGTTGCACTAACATAAATTATCTGATGTAGCAAACTATCAAACTCGTCAAACTTTAATGGCCTGTTATCCATAGCACTTGGCAAACGAAAACCATAGTCAACTAAATTTACTTTACGCGAACGGTCGCCACCGTACATGGCTCTGATTTGCGATACGGTTACATGACTTTCGTCAACAACTAAAACAAAATCTTGCGGAAAATAATCTAACAAACAAAAAGGTCGCATGCCTGCATTTCGCCCATCGAAATAGCGCGAGTAATTTTCGATGCCGCTGCAATAGCCCAATTCACGTATCATTTCCAGGTCGTATGTTACTCTGTCTTCCAATCTTTTTGCTTCCAGCGTACGATGTTGTTCATTAAAAAAATTAACCTGCTTCATCATATCTTCCTGTATATTATAAATTGCCTGCTGCTGTGTTTTTGCACTGGTAACAAAAATGTTTGCCGGAAATATGGCTATAAAATCATGGTTTGAAACTAAGCGACCGCTAACCGGATCAATAGTTTGCAATGCATCAATTTCATCACCAAAAAATGAAATGCGATAAGCAAAATCGGCATAAGCTAAAAATACATCAACGGTATCGCCTTTAACTCTAAACGTGCCACGCTTAAAATCATCTGTAGTGCGTGCATACAAACTGGTAACTAATTTATGTAAAAACGTATTGCGCGAAATACTTTGCTGTAATTGTAAACGGATAATGTTCTCGGTAAAATCGGCAGGGTTACCCATACCATAAATACATGATACACTTGATACCACTATAACATCTTTACGGCCACTTAATAAAGTGCTGGTAGTACTTAAACGCAGTTTTTCAATTTCGGCATTTATTGATAAATCTTTTTCGATGTATGTATTGCTACTGGGTATATATGCTTCGGGCTGATAGTAATCGTAGTAGGAAACAAAATACTCGACTGCATTTTTTGGAAAAAAGTGTTTAAACTCACCATACAGTTGTGCAGCTAAGGTTTTATTGTGCGACAATATAAGTGTGGGTCGTTTTATCTGTTGAATAACATTGGCAATGGTAAACGTTTTGCCCGAGCCGGTAACGCCTAATAGCACCTGCGATCTTTCGCCACTTTGTAAACCCGCTACCAATTGCCTGATTGCTTCCGGCTGATCGCCTGTTGGATTAAACTCAGCAGTTATTTCAAATTCCATATTAGTTTGATGTAAGGCAAAGTAAGTGTTTACTTTTTGGGCGAAGCAAAATCTACTTTATCATTTCAAATTTGTTGTTTTTTAGTTGATAGATATGTCCATCAATAATTAGCTCCTGCCCTTCGGTAATCTGACTAAGATTAATAATATCGCTGTCAATAGTATGCAAGGTGCCTTTATTTGACCTTGCAATATCCATGTAATTGGTATTAATGCCACCATAAGTACCACAAAGTACAATATGTATGGGCCTGCATAATTTATTAGTTAGTTCAATATCGCGTGGTGTAGCAAAATTATCGGCTATCATCACAATTTCTGAATCTGAAAATTTTTGACAAGCTGTTAATACAGCTTCAATATTATTTTCAGGGATGTCGCCTCCATCGCCATTCGTCATTGCTTCGTAAATGGTTTGTGTAACCTGACTAAAATCAACGTTGCTTACCGGGTACACACCCCCTGTTAGCCCAATCCGTTTCTTACTATCGGCTATATTATTTCCATCATTAAAAAAATAAAAGTAAGCAACCCGCTTGCGCATGGCCGGTTGTTTAAACCAAAGCAACATTTGCGAAGTATATGGTGCCATACTGCCTGTTACATCGCAAACAAAAACCAATGGTTGCCAGGCATTTCGAATTAAAACTTTAAGCACGCTGCTATCTTGCTCGCTAAGCATTTTAAAATATTCGTCAGTAGCTTCCACTGAATCAATATAGGTTTCTTCGAATTTGCCTTTGGGGTTATAGTTTTTTATTAAGCTATCGCCTTTTACAGAATCTACAAAAATGATTTTACTGTTATAGTCAAATATAATTGGTAATTGCATTTGCATATTGGTAGCTCGGCCATTTTTTTTTGCCGGTAACCATTTAGGCATTTGCTCCATAACTGTTATTGCTTGGCTATTACAAGCAACGTCAATACCATTTATTATTTTAATTGTATTTATCTGGCCTTGTGTGTTTACATTAAAACTTAAAACAACAGTACCTTGTTTTTTATTTCGGTATGAGTCGGGCGGGTATTTTGCTTGTTCTTTAAGAAATGTATTTAATGCTTCAGTGCCTCCTGAATACTGTGGCATAGTAACTTTATCATAGTATCTTTTCTTGTAAACCGGTATTTTAATTTTACGCCTTACATCCTTTCCCTTTTTATCACTTATAACTGTATCGCCCATAATTTTTTTTATGTACAACAACTCTTCGCTACGGGTTGTTTTTGTATCAGCTACTCTATATGTAAAAATAAAGCCATGAAACATTTGCTGGCCTTGCGCTACATTTTGAGCGCCCGTAATAGCAATTTGGCCCCATGTAATTAAATTATCTTTAAACAAATGCGGGGCATATTTTTGCAAGGCTTGCAAACGCTCCCTGTTTAGCTCTTTTTGATTAAATGCAGGGCTTAACTTATAAGTTGTATAAACCAAATCAATACGATAAATTACTTGATTTATAACTGTATCTAAAGTTGGATTTGATTTAATAAAGCCTTTTGCGAATGGCGATTCGATATAAAACTGATTACTTTTTAGTTGGCTTAAACCTATACTATCTACCTTAAGTATTTCGGCATTCAATTGTTTGTCAAATGCATCTTCTTGTGCGTTTGCATTATTCCAAAAATTATAAAGCAAAATTGTAAAGCTAATTCTAATTAACGAACTGCGTATATGGCACTTGTTTTTCAATTAAGCTTTGGTTTTTAATCAATAAAAAAGGTGGCAGTTTATGCCACCCGTAAATTTAAATTTTACAATAAATTATTTTGCAATGTTTACCGAACGGGTTTCGCGGATTACGGTAACGCGTACTTGTCCGGGATAAGTCATTTCAGTTTGAATTTTTTGAGCAATATCAAACGATAATGTTTCGGCTTGTTTATCGCTCACTTTTTCGCTTTGTACAATAACGCGTAATTCGCGACCGGCTTGTATTGCAAACGACTTTTCAACACCATGATAAGAGGTAGCTAAAGTTTCTAAATCTTTTAAGCGTTTCATATACTGTTCGGCCATTTCGCGTCTGGCACCGGGTCTGGCACCACTAATGGCATCGCATACCTGAACAATTGGCGAAATTAAACTGGTCATTTCAATTTCATCATGGTGGGCACCAATTGCATTAACCACTTCGGGATGCTCTTTAAACTTTTCGGCCAGTTTCATACCTAAAATTGCATGTGGCAACTCCGGTTCGTCATCAGGTACTTTGCCTATATCGTGAAGCAATCCGGCACGTTTTGCCAACTTAACATTCATCCCTAACTCAGTTGCCATAATAGCACAAAGGTTAGCAACTTCACGTGAGTGTTGCAATAAATTCTGTCCATAGGATGAGCGGTATTTCATGCGCCCAACCATACGAATTAACTCAGGTGCTAAACCATGTATGCCTAAATCAATGGTGGTACGTTTACCCACTTCAATTATTTCTTCGTCTAATTGACGTTTCACTTTGGCCACAACCTCTTCAATTCGCGCGGGGTGTATGCGCCCATCGCTAACAAGTTGGTGCAGTGCCAAGCGTGCTATTTCTCTTCGCACCGGATCGAAACCTGAAAGTATGATGGCTTCCGGTGTATCGTCAACTATAAATTCAATTCCTGTTGCAGCTTCTAATGCACGTATGTTTCTACCTTCACGGCCAATTATACGGCCTTTAACTTCATCGCTATCTATATTAAAAACCGTAACAGCGTTTTCAATAGCATGCTCAGTTGCTACACGTTGTATGGTTTGAATAACAATGCGCTTCGCCTCTTTGTTTGCTGTAAGTTTTGCCTCGTCCATTGTGTCTTTTATATGACTCATGGCAGCCGTTTTTGCTTCGGCTTTTAAAGCTTCAACCAATTGCGCTTTTGCATCGGTTTGACTTAAACCTGCAATCTTTTCTAATTGTTGTACTTGTTTTTCGTGTGCTTTATTGAGTTCTTCTTTGCGTTTTTCAACTTGTTCGAGTTGTGTTTTAAGACTTTGCTGAATGGCATCGGCCTCAGTTTGTTTACGTGAAAGTTGTTCCGACTTTTGGCTTGCCTCTTTCTCCTTTTGTTTAATTCGATTTTCGGCTACGGCAATTTGTTTTTCCTTTTCTGTAATTGATTTTTCATGCTCCGATTTAAGTTGATAAAACTTCTCCTTTGCTTCCATCATTTTTTGGTTTTTAACCACTTCGGCTTTTGCTTCGGCTTCGGTAAGTATGGCTTGAGCTTGTTTTTGGGCTGCTTCTTCCTTTCCCTTATTGGTTTTATTTACCATAAAATAGGTAATAGCCACACCAACTAAAAGGCCGGCTACTGTTGCTACTATAGTTATTATTAGGTTTTCATCCATATCGCAAGTTTATTTACTAATTGATTTTATTATTGTTATTTTAAAGTATATCATATATGGGCATAAAAAAGCCCGACAAAATTCTGCACCATTATTAAACCCCGAACTATTAGGGCTGAAGCTGCCCAAACGTTTACGCTACTTATGTTACTTTTTAAGCGAACTTACAAGTGATTAAAGTCTGCATTAGTGTTTGAAAGCTTATTGCTTCAATGGTATTTTAATGTTGAGTTTAAAATAGAAATCAGAATTTCATCAGGCCTATATTTGCAAAACGTTTGCAATAAACCTTTTGTTTATCAAAGAACGTTGGTAGTTAAATGATTATTCATCATGGCTAACATACTATCTAAACTATTGTGCATCTGCGAATTATTTTGCGCGTATGCTTCTTTTTGTTTTTCAAGTTCTGTAGCCATTTGAATCAGACACATACTATATAAATCCTGCTTATCGGTAATTTTATAATCAACCTCAAAGCGTTCTATTAACTGATTTATTGATTGTGCTGCAGCTCTAACAGTTTCAACTTCGGTAATCGAAGTTTTTAAAGGATAGGTCCTATTTCCAATCGAAACTGTAATTGAGGTGGTATCCATTGTTAGTTGTGTTTTTCGTTGCTCAGTTGTTTCATACAAGTATCAATTTGATTAATAAAATTGTCGATTTGAATTAGTAAATCGGTTTTATCAATATCCGTTCTGTTGCTTGTTATTGCCTGAACTAATTTTGCTGCTTTTAACTTTTCATCTAATTGATGAATGGTAAGGTTCTGATCTTCTATTTTAGCTATCAACTCTTGATTTAATTCCAACATTTTGTGGTTTTCAATCAATAGCTGTTGCTGCAAATGTATCATTTTTTCAATGCTGCCGTATAACGCATTTATTTTTTGATTCAATTCGTCCATAGCTTTTGCTATCCATTAAATTAAACGTTCTAAAAATAAGAAACCCCGGTTAGTCCGGGGTTTCTTTATAAATAAGTTTAAAAAGTTATTACTCAGTAACAACCATTTTACGAACTAATTTCTGACCATCATTTTCAAGTGTGTAGTAATAAACACCTGGTGCTAAATCGGTTGATTTGAAAGTAACCGAATGTTTACCTGCATCTAACTTGGTATTAACCAAGGTAGCAACTTGTTTACCCAATACATCTGTAACAGTAATTACAGTTTTGCCTGATTTAAGTATGGCGTAATTAATTGTAGTTAAACCGTTGGCAGGGTTTGGTGTATTTTGATTTAAATACCATCCGTTACCGGTATTCTCGGCAACACCTGTTAATACACATGGCGATGTTTGTTGCTTAAAACAAAAATCGTCAATAGCCCATCCCTCGCGTGTATTGGTTTGATCGGATGCAAACCTGAAACGGAACATGATGGTACCGGTTGTTAATGATTTGTACTCATGTACCGACTCAACCCAGGCACCATAAGTGCCGGTAAATGCCGGAACCAAACCTTGGTTAAAGGCAGCAACGTATAATGCGTTGTACCAGTTTATTTGGTCGCCAAAATCTCCAAACGATTTCCAAGTTGCAGCACTATCAATTGAAAATTCAACTAAGCCACCATCGTTAAACAAATCCATATCGAAATTATGCCAAAAACGCATTTCATAACAACGTCCCTGTACTACATTAAACACGGGCGTGTACAAAGAACTTTCGTCATTATTGGGATAATCGCCTGTTAATTTGGTTGACCAGCAATTGGCACCACCGTGTGGGCCGGTAATAATTGCCTTACTTGGCGAACCTAATTCCCAACTTTGATTTACATTAACAAAGGTTGAAGTATTTAATGCAACCCAGGTAGGGCCGGTTTCAAAATCATTACAGTAGCCGGCAGTTGTTGCAGTAACCGTATCGAAAACGGTTAAAACAGCGCATGCAGTATCATCATCCGGAAATTCATCAGGTAATTGATTGGGGAAACTGGTATAAACACAAACATCATGGGCACCTGGTGAAGCATTCCACTGACAACTGAATGTATGTTGCCAGGTGCTATCAAACAATACACCACCAGAAACAGGTGTTGGATTTATTGCATCGGTACAAATAATGTTACCATCTATACGGAGTGTAACCGAAACACTTTGTAATGGAATGTAACCACTGTTTTTAAGTGTAGCTGTTAATAACTGGTTGCCCGGTTGTAAAACACCATTAGTTGCTTCAACTTTTACTGATGCTGCTGTATTAGGTATAGGACGATACACTTTAATATCATCAATAGATACACCATCAGAAGTAGTAAAACCATCGGTTGTATAAACAAACTTAAAGCGCACATTATTAAAACCATCCATATCACCATTTACATCTTTATAAAATGCATTCATCCAAAAACCTGAACCGCTCCAGCCTGGTGTATTGCTTGAGAAAATGTTAGCGGTAGTGTACCAGTTATTTGATTGTGGCGAGCCAACAGCACCTAAAACTGCCCAGTTTGTACCTCCATCGGTCGAATATTGAACGTGTGTACCATCGCCATCAAATTGATCAGTTTTGTAATTAATATAAAATGACAACTCACCTTTGACCACATTGGTAAAATCGAAATAAGGTGATATTAATTCACAATTTGCATTAGCAGTTGTAATGGTATTAAGGTTTACATCCCAACAATTAGGTGGCGAGTAAGCCGAAGCTGTGGCTCCAAAATTAGGCGCTCCATATTCCCATTTACTGCTTGCATTTGCCGATGATGTTGTCCAACCGGCATTGGGTCCATCAAAATCATCGGTATAAGTTGGAATAATTGTAGGTACGCCTACATAGTCTCTACAAGTAGTGTCGTTGGTGGCATCGCCATCTCCTGTTAACGATGTCCATGCACAAACCGTAAATTGACCTGTAATAGCATTAAAATTAGGTAATAAATTAATCGTAGCCGAAGCATTAGGTGCCAATGAACCTGCATAATTGGTTGTTTGCACACCACCTCCATTTACCGAATAAGAAACCGGGAAATTGCTGATTATATTTTGACCAAAGTTGCGTATTGTAACTGTTAATGTATAGGGCGCACCAATTTGCAAGCCTTGTTGCGCGGGTGCATCAATAGAAGTAACACCGGCATCGAAAGGTGGTGGTATTTTAGCACATAAACCATCTAATGAAAATCCGGAGTTTTGGATAATGCCATCACAAGAAAAAGCGTAGCGTAGTTGTAATAAGCCGGTATTGTTAAACTGGCTCATATTACACTCGGCTTTTATCCATCCGTTCGAATTTCCTTCCCATCCCTGGTTGCCACCACCTGAAATTACATTACCTGTGTACCAATTAACTGCACCTACAGGGTTTAGTATTGTCCAGGGGCCACCGGCTTCTGAGTATTCTATCCGTACACCGTCCCAGCCGTTTTCCGTATCAAAATTTATCCAAAAAGATAGGTTTACGTTGGTTGCATTACTAAAATCAAGAAAAGGTGAATACAAGTAAGCGTACGTATTACTTGGCATACCCTGATAGGCAGTATTTAAATTGATATCCCAAGAATTTGGTGCCGAATGTGCTGTATTTGTAGCGCCAAAATTAGGTGTACCCAACTCCCATGTATTAACACCAGATGGGTCAGACCCACCTTGCCAACCAATTGCACCACCATCAAAGTTTTCACAATAGTTTAAGGTGTCAACCGGTACACCAAATGAACAGGCATTGGTTGTATCGTTGGTATTGTCCTGATCGCCAACTAATACCGTATATGCTTTAAAACAATATGAGCCGACAGGAGGTAAAAATTGAGGTGGTATGGTAACAATTGCAGTTGCATTGGGTGTTAATGGTGTACCAGTATAAGCCACCGGGCCTTGTGGGCCAGCACCTATATCATAATACAAATCGAATACAGATATTGTATTGATACCAAAGTTACGCACCCTAACTGTCATATCAGTTAACGTATTTGCACCTGAATTTGAGCCCGGGCTAATTATAGCATCAACACCAATATCATCAGGTAGTGGCACACGAATACAGAAGTCGTCTAATGAAAAGCCGTCATTCTCGATTATACCATCTGAAGTAAATACAAACTGAAACTGCACATTACCTGCATTGTTAAACTGACTTAGGTTTTTAGATGCTTTTTTCCATCCGCCTCCATCGTCCGTCCAAGCTGAATCACCATTGGCAGAATTAATGGTACCATCATACCAGTTTACGGCTATACCATCTGAGTTAAGATTGGTCCATGGGCCTGCATTTAATGAATATTGCAAACGTGTACCATCCCAAAAACCTTCCGTAAAATAATTAATCCAAAAAGAAAGCTCTACATTTTGAACCGGTGTAAAATCGAAAAATGGTGACAATAAAATGGCATTTGCATTGCCGGTATAGGCCGAATTCAAATTAACATCCCAGCTATTAGGCGCACTATGCGAACTACTGGTAACACCAAATGCAGGCGTACCTAACTCCCAAAGCGTTGTGGCGCCCGGTGTTGTAACATCTGTCCAATCATTACCGTTAACATCAAAATCGTTACAATAGGTTAGTTGTATAACCGGAATACCTTTAGATGCAACACACATTGTATCGTTTGGTGTATATGCATCGCCAGTTGTAACTACCCATGCACAAAAATCGTAGTTACCATTAGGTATAACAAATGTAGGCATGGTAATAACAGCCGTATCATTTGGCGCAAGTGGTGCACCGGCATACGCTGTTGGTCCAACCACGGTGGCACCGCCATCAATGGTATAGTAACAGTCGAAAGCTGCTACGTTAACGGTTCCATAATTACGTACCCGTATAATGGCATTGCTGTTTTGTCCCCCGCCACCGGTGGCAAAAGGTTGCTTAATTTGATCAACACCCATATCCGTAGGTGGTGGTTGAATGATGCAAAAATCGTCTAATGAAAAACCATCACCGGTACTAAACTGACTCGATTTAAATACGAATCTGAATTGCACACCACCAACACTTGCATCGAATGCACTTAAGTTAAAGCCTGCCTGCACCCAGCCATTAGAGTTACCCCCCCAACCCGCTTGTGAGTTATTGGCAATGTTGGTTAAGTTGTACCAATTAGTTGCTGATGGATCTAATGCAACATCTAAAAGTGTCCAGGGGCCACCTGCTTGCGAATATTCTAAATATACGCCATCCTCGTCAAAATTTGCTGTAGTAGCACTATTGTACCAAAACGACATGCGGCAATTGATACTTGCAGCAAAATCGAAAACGGGTGAGGTTAAATAACTTTCCGAACCTTGAACGTAAGGACCAGTTAATACAATATCCCATGCATTAGGTGCCGAATGTGCTGTTGAAGTTGGGCCATAGTTAGGTGCGCCTAATTCCCAAACCGAACCCGAAACCGAAGTCGCTGTCCATAAATTATTTACATCAAAGTCATCACAATAAGGGAATGTAATACCCGAAGATGCCACAAAACAAATTGGTTGTGGAACACCTCCCACAAATGCAGGGTAGTAAATTTCGTTAGCACATGATGAGGCATCTTGCGCATAGAAATAATAGCAAACGGTATCCAAATGATTTACACCAGGAATTTGACCGGTGTAAACACTATCGCCTAATGGATTAACCATAGGTATCACATTAGGACCTACGCCATTAACGGTATAAAAAATGTAAACAGCAGCCAATCCTGATTGGTCGGTAACATTTAAATTTAAGTCGAATGGGCCTAAGTTATAAATTGTGTTCGATAAAACAGGTGGCAATTGAGTAACCACAGGCGGGAATACTTCACATGGTGCTGATTCAATACATATATCATCAATCAACCAGCCTAAACGACCACCCATGCCTGAGTTATTTAAGTCCTTTGCAACCCAACGAACTTTAGCATTGGGACTTAATCCCACTAATGCCGAAATATCGAACGTTTCGAATTTCCACCAGGTAGAATCGGGTAAGGCACCTGCATTACCGGGTTGCCAAGTAGGGTATGATGATTCGACAAACTTATTTCCTTGCTGACCAAAAGGTGCCGATCCCATATACTCTGTGGCTGTAAGATTTGTCCATGTAGTACCACCATCGTTTGAAACCTGAACAATACCTTGGTCAAAAAACTCGAGCTTACAGATATGCCAAAACTTAAGTAACACAAAACTGTGACCCGGTGTTGCAAAATCAATATCAACCGTAGTAAGCACCGCTTCGTTGCCTTGAGCATAAGTACCCAAAGTACTTTGTAAACCTGTATGCGGATAGGTTGTGTTTGCATTAAAACCCGGTGTACCGGTTGAGGTTACCGAGTCAATAACTTCCATATCCTCAGAAAAATAACAGTTTTGACTAAAAACCGTTATTGTGGTTAAGAAGAAAGACAGCGTAAATAGTAGTTTTTTCATGGGCAATTTGATTTGAATTTCTTTGGTGTTGTATTTCTGTTACTAAGTATGAGGATAAAATAA
Organism: Bacteroidia bacterium; assembly: GCA_016788165.1. GTDB lineage: Bacteria > Bacteroidota > Bacteroidia > AKYH767-A > OLB10 > JAEUTH01. Next base: position 32,410 of record JAEUTH010000019.1, read on the forward strand.
AGGCGTAAAAATATATTTTAAATTGAAATAAGTATAACAGTTGTGTATGTATGAAGTCAAACTATTTAAAATAGTTTCATTTTTTAGGGTTAGGTATGCATATTAACTTACAATAACTGCCACTTTATTTATTTTTTTAACCAAACCTTGTAAAACTTTACCAGGCCCAATTTCAGTAAAACTGGTTGCGCCATCAGCAATCATGTTATTGATGGTTTGAGTCCATCGTACCGGTGCTGTAAGCTGCGCTATTAAATTGGTTTTAATTTCATCAGGATTCGAATATGGCCGGGCATCAACATTCTGATAGATATTACACCTTGGTATATTAAAGTGTGTTTGATTTATTGCCATTGCTAACCTTTCGCGTGCAGGTTCCATTAATGGTGAGTGAAATGCGCCACCTACAGCCAATTTTAACGCACGTTTGGCACCGGCTTCGGTAAGCATTTTACAAGCCGTATCTATACCGGAAATGCTGCCTGAAATAACTAACTGACCGGGGCAATTAAAATTAGCACATACTACCACATCGTTAATTTGATTACAAATGGTTTCTACTACTTCATCGGCCAAACCAAGTACCGCTGCCATCGTTGAGGGATTTTTTAAACAAGCTTCCTGCATGGCTTGCGCACGTTCCATAACCAATTTTAATCCGCTTTCGAATGATAATGCTTCGATAGCAACCAAGGCCGAAAACTCGCCTAATGAATGACCTGCAACCATATCGGGCATAAAATTGTTTTCTAAAACTTTGGCTTGTACTACACTATGCAAAAAAATGGCAGGTTGTGTAACATTGGTTTGCTTCAAGTCCTCATCAGTACCGTTAAACATTAAATCGGTAATTCTGAATCCTAAAATTTCATTACCGGTTTCGAATAGTTGCCGGGCCGAAATGTTTTGCTCGTACAAATCATTACCCATTCCCACAAATTGAGAACCTTGACCCGGAAAAATATATGCTTTCATAAGTTGCGTGTAACTTTAATTTGAATTGGGCTAATGTAAAAAAAGTGTTTAATGGCTGAGTTGGATTTATAATAAAGTATGCATTTGAAATATGCCTACCTCGTATAGGTTTTAATTAAACTTATAAATTCACTACGTGTTTTGTCGTTTTCAAATTCGCCTGTAAATGCCGAAGTAGTAGTAACCGAATTTTGTTTTTGTACACCACGCATTTGCATACATAAATGTTGTGCCTCAATAACTACAGCTACACCCAGTGGCGTTAGTGTACTTTGAATACAATCGCGTATTTCGTTGGTTAATCGTTCCTGCACTTGAAGCCTGCGGGAAAATGCATCTACAACACGGGGAATTTTACTCAATCCAACAATACGCCCATTAGGAATGTATGCTATATGCGCTTTACCAAAAAAAGGCAACATGTGATGCTCACAAAGCGAGTATAACTCAATATCCTTTACAATTACCATTTGGCTATACTTTTCGGTAAACATGGCACTACGTAATATTTCTTCGGGATTTATATCATAGCCATGCGTTAAAAACTGAATTGCTTTTGCGGCTCTTTCAGGTGTTTTTAATAACCCCTCACGCTTTACGTTTTCGCCAATTTGGGCTATGATATTGCTATAGCTGTTGGCGCATGACATTACAATTTTCTTATTGTATTGGTCAATTTTAGAATAACCATCTACATCATCAATTAATAACGAATTGGGTTTAATTTGTTTTTTACCTCGCATAACTTACAAAGCGTATAAATAGTTTAGTTACCAAAATATTCAACAAAATTTCGCTCTGTTTCATAAAGTTTGATTGCATGCAGGGTGCAATTATGTTGTGCAATTTTATCAAACAAACGTTGCCAAATTGCTATTGCCAGATTTTCAGTTGACGGAATTTTGTCTTTCAAAAATGGCACATCTAAATTCAGATTTTTGTGGTCAATATGTTTAATTACTTCATCGTTAATTAAATTACTTAACTGCTTAATATCCATAACAAATCCGGTTTCTGCACTTGGCATTCCTTTAACGGTTACAAACAAATCATAGTTATGACCATGCCAATTTGGGTTGGCGCATTTGCCAAACACAGCTTGGTTTTTTTCATCTGTCCAATCTGGTCGGTAAACTTTATGTGCGGCATTAAAATGCTCTTTTCTTGTTACGTAAATCATTTTTATTTAATTGGGCGGCAAATGTAATTTTTTCAAACAATTACATCATTTTGAAATTTTAATAATAAACCGATTTTAATTTATGGCATAATAAATTTATCGCATGTATAAAGTACTTATAGTAACAGCAACACCTTTTGAATTGAATGAAATAATTGAAACAGTAAGTTTAAAAACTGGTGATGTAAAGCGCATTATTACGGAAAGTAATTTTCTTGTTGATGTACTAATCTCAGGTATTGGTATGGTTGCTACTACATTTAATTTAACCCAATGCCTTAACAAAAACAGCTATGATATAGTTTTACAAGCCGGTGTTGGTGGCTCATTTGACCACAACTTAACTTTGGGACAAGTGGTAAATATTACCACAGATTGTTTTATCGAAATGGGAACTTTTAGTGATAAATTTGAATCAATATTTGATTTGGGGCTGGTGGATAAGAATGCACTCCCCTATTTTAACGGCTTGGTTCATGCATCAGTTGGTGATAATTTTTTAAAAACATTACCGCAAGTAAAAGCAATAACGGTAAATCATATATCAGGTAATTTACAGCATATTGATAACCTGAATAATTACTTTAAAAAGCTAAATTACTTTCCGACAATTGAAAGTATGGAAGGTGCGGCTTTGTTTTATGTATGCAATTGCTTCAATATTAAATGCTATCAAATCAGATCTGTTTCGAATTATATAGAACCGCGAAATAAGCATAACTGGCAGTTACAAAAATCAATTAAAGCATTACAAAAAATTGTAATTGAGTGGTTACAACTTAACAAATTAATTACACATCAGCGTTTATAAGTTGCTGTAACCGTATCTCGGCTTCCACTGTCATTTGTATAATAGGTAATAGAAAAACTTCCGTTAGTATTTCGTAAGCCACTACCTGTAACTAATATGCCATTATCAACATCCTGAAACGGAATTGTAATGGAGTTGCCAACAACAATCGCCACGCAGTTTATACTATTTCCCAAACCATAAAAATTACCAATGCTTATACTATCATTTTCACCAATTGAACTTATGGTTGATGGATAAGCACTATTACCATTAAGTTTGCTTTGCTCGTTTACCAACCAATCACCAGTATATAAAAGTCTGCTATCTCCTTCGGGAAGCGTCTCTTCATCCGTACATGCCGCAAAAAATAACATAAGTAAAAACAAACCAACTTTACTTTTCATAATACCTAAACGTTTATGCACAATAATGCGACTTTATAGTATGTGTTCAATTAATTTTTAATGACTTTATATACTTTCAGCCCATCGCCACTAATTAATTTTAAATAGTATATGCCATTGTTTAATTCGGCTGTGTTTATTAATATATCCGATAGCTGGCTATTATTAAATATCGAAGTAATATTTTGTCCAAGTTGATTGGTTAAGTGAAGCAAAGAAACCTGATTGGCACCTGAAACAATAAGTTGCCCATTACATGGCTGTGGGTATATATTAATTGCATCGAACCCTGAATGGGCAAGACGACAATTAGAACCTAACTGAATCAGTTGTTTCTTATTAAGGCTATAACCATTGCTGTTACCGGCTTTAACCTGCACATGCCCGCCCTGATTGCCATAATTTACCACAATTGAAGTTGTACCCTGACCAGAAATAATTTCAGCTTTACCCGGCTTACTCCAAGTGTAAACTGTGGCACCAGCTACCGGTTGTGTACTGTAAACTACATTTTGCTGATGCGGGCAAATTTCGTAGGGGCCTATTATTTGCAGCGGTTTTGGAGGGATGCATCCCAAAATTAATTGTACAGTTTTGGAGCAATCAAATGCATCTGTAACTGTTACTGTATAGTTGGTATCTAACAGGTTAGTGATGGTCTGATTGGTGTTTCCATCGTTCCATAAAAAACTATAAGGGGATATACCATTGCTGACTTGTAAGGTTATGGCACCGTCATTTATGCCACATGTATTATTTGTAATCGTATTTGTAATAAAAAGTTCATCAGGCTGCACCACAGCAGCTGAAGCTGTTTTTGTTATACCGCAAAAATCAGTAACAGTTACTGTATAGGTATTTGCCACTACATTACTACTTGTGCTGACAGTGCAACCATTGCTCCATAAATATGTGTAAGGTGCATTGCCTCCGCTTGTTTGTGCAGATATTATGCCTGTTGAGTCGCCAAAACAATATACAGGTTGCGCCAATGCATTAACTTGCAAGGGCGCAGCACATACTGAACCACATAAACCCATTAATTGTGAATACTGATTGCAAAGCCAATCGAAATTTTGTTGTGCATCAGAATCTAAAGCCGATAACAATAAATTGTTCAACTCATTACTGTCAGTTAAAAGATTGTACAACTCCTTACGGCCATCATCAAATAGTAGTAATTTATACTTACTATTCCTGATGGTTTTTCCATTCATCGAATCGGGATTAAGTCTGAAAATTTCGGCAAATGCAAACGGACGCACACTATCTGTATTGTTTCGCAGAATGGGCAATAAGCTATGCGAATCAGTTATAGTGTTTTGTGGAAAATAGGGTTGCCAGTTATCAAACCCAAACATTTCAATTATTGTTGCAAATAAGTCTTGCAAATTAACCAATGCATTACTGGTACGTGGTGTTTGTAGTACTCCAGGGCCATTAATAATTAGCGGCACATGGATACCGGCCTGATATATGGTACTTTTTGATCGCTGGGCATTTACATTTTGCGCTACCTTTTTAAAATTACCGTTATCACTTGTAAATATAATATAGGTACTATCCAATTTATTCCAAAATGATAATGAATCAAGCAAACGACCTATTTCAGTATCCATGGCTTCTAATGCTGCTTTAAAATATTTCTGAGGATAGGTGTTAATGTCTGTTTTTGTTCCAATACAACCGGGTACGGTATGCAAATTGGCAGGTGGGTTATGGTAAGGTGTATGCGGTGCATTAAACGACATACAAATAAAAAATGAGGTGTCGCCTTGCAGCTTAGCCCAGTTTAGTGCATCATTTACAGTTTGTGTAGTTGCATAATTGGTACAAGTTGTTTGTATGCTATCGGTATATTTTGTCCAGTTATAAAAGTTATTTAAAGAGCCTTCGAAACTACCAACACAGGTATTAAAACCCATGTATTGCGGAATGAGCAAGTTTGATGATGATGTTGGCCTGTGCAAATGCCATTTACCAAAAACTGCCGACTTAACAGCGTTCGGTTGTATTAGGTTTAATACGCGTGGAATTAAAATCTCAGCGGTATCTAACTCTGGCTCGCCATTATTTGCGCCAATAAAATTGCCAATTCCATTTCTGAAACTAAATCGTCCGGTTAACAAGCCTGCACGCGTAGGCGAACAAACCGGATTTGCAATTGCTTGCTTAAACCGCAAGCCTGTTTCGGCCAAGTGCCTTAATCTGGGCATGTTAGCGGTATCTAAACTACCCTCATAAAAGCTTAAGTAATCAGTACCTAAATCATCAGCAATAATTAAAATTACATTTCGCTGCGCACTTGTATTAAGGCAAAATATTGCAGCAAACAATAGGATAAAAAACTTAGTCATTCATTTAAAATGTTATACTAAGCCAAGGTGGTTATAAACAGGGCAATAGCAAAATTGGGGCTTTATTTATTTAACGAAGTTACAAATTATCAAATTACTTAAAAATTGTATGGTTGTTTTAGTTTAGTTTTTGTTTTAAAAAATGTGCTGTTGCATTGTTGGTTTGATGAACCATTGCTTCGGGTAAGCCTTCGAAAATAAGATGCCCACCATTTTTACCGCCTTCAGGTCCCAAATCAATAATCCAGTCAGCGCATTTTATCACATCCAAATTATGTTCGATAACAATTATAGTATTGCCTTTATTTATTAATGCCTGAAATGCATTTAAAAGTTTATTGATATCATGAAAATGTAATCCTGTTGTGGGTTCATCAAAAATAAAAAGGGTATTGGTAGCCTCGGCACCTAATAATAAGTAACTGGCTAATTTAATACGTTGGGCTTCGCCACCACTTAATGTATTAGAAGCTTGTCCTAATTTTATATAACCCATTCCTACATCTACCAATGGTTTAAGCTTTGCAGCAATTTTCCTTTCAAATGTTTTATATTTTTCGGCTGCATGCTCATCACTAAATAATTGTAAGGCATCATCTACTGTAAGGTCTAAAAGCTGATCTATACTTTTATTTTTGTAAACAATCTCAAGCACTTCGGATTTAAAGCGTTTACCATCACATGTTTCACATTTCAAATGTAAATCGGCCATAAATTGCATTTCTATGGTTACAACGCCTTCGCCCTGGCAACTTTCACATCGTCCGCCTTCAACATTAAATGAGAAATGCGATGGTTTAAATTTTCGCGCAATTGCTAAGGGCATTTCAGCATATAAGGCTCTTATTTCATCATAAGCTTTTACATAAGTGGCCGGGTTACTGCGCGATGATTTACCAATTGGATTTTGGTCAATTAATTCAACTGCTTTTATGGCTTGAATATCACCACTTAATTTATCGAAACGGCCACATAAATCACTATACCCTCCAATATTTTTTTTCAATGCCGGATATAAAATTTTTTTCACCAGGGTTGTCTTTCCACTTCCACTTACACCTGTTATAGCAGTTAAAATACCCAAAGGAAATTTCACATTAATGTTTTTCAGATTGTTTTCGCGACAGCCCATCACTTCAACATACTTTTTCCAAACTCTTCTTTTTGTTGGTAAAGCAATTTGCAAGCGATTGCTAAAGTAGGCGGCAGTTAAACTTTTTTCGTTTTTACAAAGCGACTTAAAATTACCTATATGAACTAAATTGCCGCCATTAGTACCGGCCAATGGTCCGATATCAGCAATAACATCAGCACTGCGCATTATATCTTCATCATGCTCGACAATGATTAAGCTATTTCCTAATTTTTGTAATTCTTTCAAAACCGTAACTAACTTTTGAGTATCGTTAGGATGCAATCCAATACTTGGTTCATCCATAATATACATACTGCCAACTAAACTACTACCTACTGATGTAGCCAGGTTTATTCTTTGCGATTCACCGCCACTTAAGGTATTACTAAGTCTGTTTAACGTTAAATACCCTAAGCCTACATTATTTAAAAAACTGAGCCGGTTCGTAATTTCTATCAGCAATCTTTTTGCAATTACGGAATCATGTTTTTCTAACTTTAATTCTCTAAAATAAAGATTCAGTTCAGTTATGGGCATAAGCACCAAATCTGTTATTGATTTACCTCCTATTTTAACATAATTTGCATCTGCCCTAAGTCTGCTTCCCTTGCAATGTGCACAAATTGTTTTTCCCCGGTAACGACTAAGCATCACACGATATTGAATTTTGAAAACTTGTGATTCGAGAAAATTGAAAAAGGCATTTAGTCCTTCGAAATATTTATTGCCTGTCCATAACAAATCAAATTGCAAATCACTAAGTTGGGCTATAGGTTTATGAATTGGGAAATCAAATTTATAAGCTGATTTTATTAATGCCTCATTCCATTCGTTCATTTTTTCACTTTTCCAGCAAGCAATTGCACCTTCATAAACTGAAAGATTTCTGTCTGGAATTACCAAATCATGGTCAATGCCGATAACACTTCCAAAACCCTCGCAAAATTTACAAGCTCCATAAGGATTATTAAATGAGAAAAAATTAACGCTTGGTATTTCAAACGTTAAGCCATCAGTTTCAAATTTATTAGAAAATGTAGCGCTTTCGCTAATGCCATCGTTTTCTATTTTTTCAATAATAACAACACCCTGCCCTTCATTAAATGCAATATGAATGCTATCGGCCATACGGGCTAATGTTTCGTCATCTTGCTTTACAACCACTCTGTCAATTACCAGTAAAGCATCTATTAAAACCGATTTATTATTTAGTTTATTATTTTGCTCGAAACCGGCAATTAGTTTTTCAATATCATGAACTTCGTTTTGCCATTTAATTCGATTAAAGCCTTTATAGACCAACGTTTTTAAATATTCAATATCTGATAATGCATTATAATTTTGAGATGGGGCAAGTACCAAAACTTTTTGCAGCTCGGGTAAGCTTTTGAGATAATCAACCACATCCGCTACCTGATGTTTTTCAACCAATTTGCCTGATTGCGGTGCATACGTTTTGCCAATACGTGCAAATAACAACTTTAAGTAATCATATATTTCTGTTGACGTACCTACAGTACTTCGTGGGTTGCGTGTATTTACTTTTTGTTCGATAGCAATTGCCGGAGAAACGCCCTTAATATATGTAACATTGGGCTTTTCCATTTTTCCCATAAACTGCCTGGCGTAAGATGAAAGACTTTCTACATACCTCCGTTGACCTTCGGCATATAATGTATCAAATGCCAATGATGATTTGCCGCTGCCGCTTACACCTGTAATGACAATAAATTTATTACGAGGTATGGCTATCTCCAGATTTTTAAGGTTGTTTACGTTTGCCCCTTTTATCAAAATAAACTCTTTTGGACTAAGCGAATCGAAAGCTGCAGCCTTACTCATTTATCAAATTTTTAGGCAACAAATGTATTTTTATCGAATAATTATGGAACCATGTTAATATTTGGTTGTTAATAACCAAACCTAGTTCAATTTACTTGATTTTATTGAATTACAAGTGTTTGAAGTCTTTTTGAGTAAAGTTAATCTTCAAATTGTTAATAACATGCCATTGTGTTAATAACTAAATTGTTAAGCGTGAATCAAGACAAAACTATTATGCCGCAAAGGCATAATTTTTGCTTTGGCTTTGGGTTTTTTGAAACCCACTTAATAAATACGACAATTCACCCCCCTTTGCAAAAAGCTTATGAGAAAACTACTTCTACTATTTGGTACTATATTTTGTTTTAACCAAAGTTCGGGCCAAGTAATACAAGCAACTTTAGGTACTACAACTAAATTAGCAGCTGATTTCCTTGGCTATAATGGTGCCAATTTTTTAAGGGCCGATCAACCGAACTATGATACCCAATGGATTGTGGACTCATTAGCGTCTCTTTACCCAAGTACTGTTAGATATCCTGCAGGTTTGCCCAGTAATTACTGGGATTGGCGCACAGGCAATTTTGTTCAAAACCTGAAAGAAGGCTGGATATTACCCAAAGACTTTGGTTCGATTAAAAAAACAAGCGACTTTACAACCATACGTACCATGCTTGAAGGTAATGCAGCCGTACCCATGTTAAGTTTGAATATTTTGTGCAGTAGTAAAGAAAATGAAACCGCTGGTTTGATGTTTGCAAACAGCTTAAATATACCTGTAAAATATATTGAATTTGGCAGCGAACTTTATCACGATAGACTAAATTATTTGGATGAATTTCCATCAGCCGAATCTTATGCATTAAAATGTAATGAATGGGCAGCTTTTATAAAGTCAATCCCCGGATTTCAGAATTACAAAATTGCAGCAGTAGGCGCACAACCCAATTCCGATCCCGTATTTAGCCGTAGAAACAGCTGGACTAAAAAAGTAACGGATGTACTAACCAGTAGTGTTGATGCCATTACACTTCATTACTACAATAGTGGACGTTGGGGTAAGTATGCTGACACGGAACAAAACTTACATATCATGTTTCAGGCACCGTTTGAGCAAATTGCCGATGAAAAACCAAATTTTGACATGGCGCGTGCTAAGAAAAAGGAAGTTTGGATTACAGAGTATAATCATTACGACAGAGGACGTTGTTTACATGATACCTGGGCACATGGTTTGTTCTTAGCAACACAAACGCTTACTTTTTTAGAAGATACAATAATTACAAAAGCACTTTGCCATACCATTACCACCGATGCCCGCATGGGATGTTTGTTTAACGATTCGAATGGTTTAATAGATTTTGAAAACTATAAAAATGATGCAAACTGTAATGTAAATGCACCATTCACACGCCCACATCAAAAATCGGCCGGAGGCACAGCAATAAGTATGGTTGCCAAAGCCATGCAAAATGCAACTTCGAAAAAGAAAATAAATTTTGGGGCTGGCACGCCTGTTTTTTTAAATGGTTACCAAATGATTTATGGTTGGCAATTTGACGGGCCATTAGGTACTGAAGCTATTATTTTAAACTTAGATAGCGTTAGCCATTCTGTAAATTTTTCAGCAGCAACATGGAACTTAGCTAATGGTAAATTTGCGCAAGTTTATCCGGGACCTGGTGGGCCATTAGAATTTATTGTGGGAAATCCGGTATCCAACCCCACCGCACATGAATTAACACAGGGTAATGTGAAGAGCACCAACCAAAAAATGACTTTGCAAGGTTGGTCAATAACACATATTTGGGTTAAGAAAACGGCAGTAATTGCTAAAGCCACCAAACAAAAAATTTCGAATGGCAGTAAAACTACTTTACGCGCTTTCGGAAACAGTTCAAACTATACTTGGAGTGGTGCCCAACTTACTTCACTTAAACCTGATGGATCGTTGGTTGAATTTGTATCAACCAATAATCAAAATAAAACGTATAATATACAGGTTACCGATGCAAGTGGCGTATCATCCAGCACACAAATAAGTGTTTATGCAAAACCCGTTGTAACTGCAACAGCATCGGCTACTACTATTTGTACAGGTAGCTCCTTAACATTAACAGCAAATTTAACGGGTGGTAATAGTAACAATACCAAATCGTTTATTTGGGTACCATCCGAAAATATTACCAATCCCAATCAGGCAGTTTGTACAGCAAAGCCTACACAAACAACAACCTACACGGTTTATGCTACCGATGGAAACGACTATACAGCACAGGCATCGGTTACAGTTACAGTAGGACCCGATGCCGAAGCCGGTGACGATCAGTACATTGTGAGTGGCACTTCTGTACAATTAACTGCTGCAAATATCAAGGTAGGTGTTAGTTATAAATGGTACTTAAATGGCAGTTTATTAGGAAACATTTCAGTACCTGTTACACCTTTAGTTAAAAGCACATACATGTTGGTAGCACGTCAAAATCAAAATACTTGCTCTGATACTGATTATGTTACAATTACCCCATTAATTACATGTGCATCAGCCTTAGATACATTTTTAACCATACCACCAAATTTTACGGTTAAACAATTTGTAAATCGCATGAAGATTTACAGCAGCTTAACCGGTAATGCCATTGCCAATGATACTTTGTTAAGCAATTTATCATTGCCCATATATTTCAATGGCCCATTTATTATTGACAATCACTATACTTTTGTTAATTGTACAAACATGTATTTTAGCGAAGGTGCTTACATACTTCAAAATACAGACAATAAAAATTTATCGCTTTATAATTGTCAACTAAAGGCAGCTCCCTGTACACAAAAAATGTGGCGTGGCATTGTAATGCAAGAATATGGCGAGAAACTAACTTTAAATAATTGTTTAATTGAAGATGCCATAAATGGTGTTGAAGCAACAAACAATACACGCATTTTTGCAACCAACACCACATTTAAGCGCTGTTACGTTGGCATTTATTTTCATGATTATGACGAGGTAGATTTAGGGGGATTCATTGTAGGGTGTAAGTTTGTTGGCACAAAGTGCACTTTAGAGCCCTACTTAAACCAAACTCGGTTAGCGGGAATATATTGTAATAATGCATATATGATAGAAATTGGAAGCAACACTAGCGCTTCCAATATTTTTAACAAATCACTTTATGGTATTTATTCAATAAACACCAGTGTAAAGATTTACAACAGCATATTCTCTAAAATGAGGCAACAGGAAGGTGCTTTTCCGAATACCGGTACTTGCATTTACATGAAAAACAGTGCCGGCACCGGTAATATAAACAACCCCTTACACTTATGGCCCATGTATGAATTGTTTGCAGGGGACTCAATTAATAACTATGGAAACGAATTTAAAAACTCAAACAAAGGTATATTGAGCGATAACTGTGCAGTTAATGCAACAGGAAACCTATTTGACAATTTAGGTGTAGCTTTTACCGCTAATGGATGTGTTTATAAAGAATTAGTACTTAGAAAAAATACGGTAATCAACACCGACAATGGCTTTTCGCTTATAGACAATAAATGGGCAACCAGCGATATAACTGACAACAACATAACCATAAGAGCCGTTACATCTAATAGCAGCGGAACCTATGGTTTACGTATTGCTGATGCAGCTGGTTTTTCATCAATTTTAAATATTGAAAACAATCATTTTACAAGCCGTGGTATTTATGCCATGCAAATTACCAATAACGTATTAGGCAATATCGAAAGCAATTCGATATATATGGATAATACCGCACCCTTAACTGCTTATGGTATCAAATTAGAAGCATGCGATTCGATGAAAGTTAACTGCAATAACATTTATGGAGGCACATTGGCCAACTATGGTAACCAACGTGCGGTTTCGTTAAGCTTTACACCTAATTCATACTTAGAATGTAACGAAACACATAAGACAGGAATTGGTTTTGAGTTTTTAGCCGATTGCAATTTCGCTTATTTAAAAAACAATACATTCAGAAGACATAAGATCGGCATTTCAGTAGGTGATATCGGAATTACCGGTGGTATTATTGGCCCGCAACCCCCGGTTTCTAATTTGCGTCCACTTGGTAATATCTTTGCCGGAGAATATACAATTGCAACAGGCGTTGGCAAAGGCAAAGGATATTTTGTAACTGCCGCAACACAATCGGTTAATTCTAAATTAGCCGGAGGAATTGGTTCATTAAAACAATTTATTGTTTACGATGGTGACCCAATACAAACACCTTATCCAAATATAAAAATTGGTACGGCATCAACTGCATTAAACCCACAAAAAAACACTAAAATCCCTCTTGATTGTAATGCTAATTGTAGTATGCCTGACGCTGCTAACATGCGCACCACAGAAATCGAAAAACCAACTATTTCCGATTATTCAAATCTTAAAAATCAATTGGTACAAACTTTTAATGACGAAACAAATGATGTGATACAACAGCATCTGAAAATTGATTTAATTAGAACTGCTTCTGATTTTGATTTAGGTAATGGATCCAATTCGCATCAATTGAAAGCTTTTTACAATCAGATGCAGCAAACTAATATTGGCTTTATTGCTAATATTTCGAAAGCCTATTCAAAGTTAAACGGCTGTAACAATATTGAAGAAAACAAGCGACTTATACTAACTGCAGCCCAGCTTTCGGCAGCAATTACGCCTGACAATATTTATGAAGAAAATTCCAAACAAATAGAAAGCATAAAAACCAAGTACCTGTTGTCTATGCAAAGCGATATGGATGCATTTGAATTAGCGGAACTTTTTGGTATTGCATCACAATGCCCTTATGTTGGTGGGCCGGCTGTATTTGATGCGCGTGCATTGTATGTTAAATACTATCCTAATATTGTTTTTGATGACCATTTAATTTGTAAAACCGGCACCATGCATAAGGATGCAAGTACTGAAATTACAAATGCAAGTGTACTAGCATATCCAAACCCAACCGATAATATTTTAAAACTAAACACCCAATTAACTTCTTATAGTCAAGCATCAATATACCTGTACGATGTTACCGGCCGTCTGGTTTACCAAAAGCAAATAAATACACAACAAAATACTGAAGAACTGTTATTAGGTCAATTAGACAACGGTTACTATAATTACAATATTATTGCTGATGGAGTTTCTATTTTAAACGGCAAAGTTGGCGTAATAAAGTAAGCGACAAGTAAGTTTTAATAAATACCTAATAAGTAAGCTACATTTAAGCAGTAGCTCATAAAAATAAAGGCTAAATTTGGCCTTTATTTTTTTTTATACCCGTTAAAAAAACACACCACATTAGAGAATGAACTTAAAGCATCTTAAAAACTTAATTCTTATTGCTTGCCTTTCGAATGGTATTGCCACAGCTCAACTCATACCTGTAACATTTGGTTCATACAGCAAAGTACCCGAAGATTTTTTTGGTTACAACGGGGCAAACTTTGTTAGGGCTAACGAACCCAATTATAATACACTTTGGGTGGTTGACTCATTACCAAGTTTACATGCAAATACAATCAGATACACAGCTGGGTTACCCGGCAACTATTGGGATTGGCAAACAGGCACATTTTTAAAAGAGTTACCCCCCAATTGGATTTTGCCCAAAGATTACGATGGAATTAATCCAAAGAAAAGTGATTTAATTACGTTTAGGGCAATGGTTAACAGAGCCATAATTACGCCTATGTTAAGTTGCAATATTTTATGCAGCAACAAAGAGTTTCAATTGGCTGAATTGTTTTATGCAAAGGGTATAAATATTCCGATAAAATACATTGAAATGGGTAGCGAATTATACCACACCCGTTTAAATTATGTTGAGGTTTTTCCAACGCCAACTGACTATGCATTAAGAGCTAATGAATGGGCAAGCTACTTTAAATCATTCCCATTTTTTGCGAATATTAAAATTGGTGTTGTGGGTGCTACCCAACGACCCGAAGAAAGTTACAGCCGCAGAAATACCTGGACAACAGACGTGGCAGCAACCGTAAATAGCGATGTGGACGCAATAATATTGCATTATTATAATAGCGGTAGCTGGGCCGCAAATCCTGTAAATATTGAAAATTTACACCTGATGCTTAGCGCCCCTTTCAAGCAATTTGACAATGAGGCTAAAATGCTTAATACCATCAGAAATGCAGGTAAAGAATCATGGTTAACCGAATACAATCACTATGACAGAAGCCGATGTACACATGATACCTGGGCTCATGGTTTATTTGTTGCTTCGCAAACACTTTGCTTTTTCGAAGACACTAACATTACCAAGGTGCTTTGCCATGCGTTAACAGGAGATGGGCGATTGGGTGCACTTTTTAATGATTCATCTGCCTTAAGAGACTATGAAAAATACAGAGGTGATGTTGATTGTTCGTTAAATGCGCCTTATACCATACCACACGAAAAAAGCGCTGCCGGAACTGCTTTAGCACAAGTAGCACATGCCATTCAAAACTCTACAAATAAGCGAAAGTTATTGTTTGGTAATGGCAGTCGCACTTTTACCACCGGACATAGCACTTTGTACGGTTGGCAATTCGACAATAATAATTTTACCGAAGCTATAATTATGAACCTGGATAGTATCAGACAAGACATCACATTTGATACTGCGCAATGGAACCTAAATGGTAGTTTGTATCAACAAATTTTTCCTGGCCCAGGTGGCCCTCTGGACTTTATAATTGGCAATGCCAAATACAAGCCTGATAGTAATGAACTTAAAATTATTTTAGATAGACAATCGAGTCAAAGACTAAGCTTACCGGCTTATTCATTAACCAGAATTTGGGTTTCGAAAAACAAAATTTATTTAAAAGCTGCCGATACGTTATTGTGTAACGGAACCTTTACCCAAATTCAAGCCTATGGTGGAAAAAAATACACCTGGAGTGGTGCTAAGTTTGACTACTTAACCCCCGACAGCAGCTTGGTAAAATTTACAAATGGTAATAATAAAAATCAAGTTTACACAGTAATTGCAACCGACCAAAATGGTGTTACAGCTTCCATAAATATTACCGTTACCGAAACACCATCGCTTACGGTTAGTACCAATAAAAATGTGGTATGTGCAGGTAACGAAGCCAAACTTACTGCAACTTTAAGTACCAGTAATCCCAATGCAGTATTTCATTACGTTTGGGTACCATCACAAACAATCGTTAACCCAAACTTGTCAATTTGTAAGGTATATCCTACTAAAACGACTACATATACAGTTTATGCAACAGACGGGAAATGTTTTGCACCTTATGACTCTGTTACAATTAAAGTTGCACCTTATGCTGAGGCACCAAAAGATACCATCATTACATTAGGTAGCAGCATTATGCTTAAACCATTAAGTACACAAACCAATGTTACATTTAATTGGTACGAAGGCAGTAATTTTTTAGGAACTGACTCAGCCTTGATAACACCCAACCAAACAACTGTTTACACATTAATAGGAAATAATTTAGGAAGTTGTACGGATACCGATTATGTAACAGTGCAGGTTGTTGAAGTATGCAACTCGGCAACTGATACCGCATTAACGTTTAAACCTTATACTACAATAAAGGAATTTGCATTAAAAATGATTGACTATTGTACCGTTACAGGTGCATGCATTGCAACCGATACTTTATTAAAAAACTTTACTGGCGAAATTGTGTTTAATGGCCCATTGATTTTAAACGACAATTTTAGTTTTTCAAATTGTACCAACCTTAAGTTTGGCGAAGGTGCATACATTGAACATAACAAAGATAACCGCCTGCTTGAATTTATAAATTGCCAATTATCAGCAGCGGCTTGTAATAACAAAATGTGGGACGGCATAAAAATGTTGGAACCGGGCGAAAAGCTAACGCTAAGAAATACAACCATTGCTGACGCAACTGTTGGAATTAACAGCTTTAACAATGCAGTAGTAGTATTAGATAGTTGTACATTTTTAAATTGTTACATAGGTGTTGATTTTGAAAGATATGATGAATCGGAAGCCGAAGGAAAAGTAAGTGCTACCAAATTTTTAGGTAATACACTTACATTAGAACCCTATGCAGGCAAAACATCATTTGCAGGTATTTTATGCGACAATGCTTCTGTACTTAATTTTGGCGATTCAAAAGAGCAACCTAATATTTTTTCAGGCTCACTATTCGGTATATATTCCATAAACACATCGCTTGAGCTCCACAACAATATTTTCGAAAATTTGGTTACCGATACAACTTTAGGCCAACCCTATACTGGTACCGGTGTTTATATGACAAACACAAATGCGAGTGGTAATATTGCAGATCCTGTTCAATTATGGCCCTTACATAAATTTTGGGGTGGCAACTTAGGGCTTAATAATGGAAACACTTTTAAAAATATGCGCTATGGAATTATTACCGAAAACATTGAAACCAATGTAACTAACAACGAATTTGACAATGTTGCTTTTGGTATAAAAGCATCTAAAGGTGTAATAAAACTTCAAACAATAAATAAAAATCAATTCATTAATACAGCCCAGGCTATCGAATTAAACGACAATAAAAAAGCAGTAATATCCATTACCAATAATACCATACATACACAGTTCGCTACATCGGCAAACGATTTAATTTTTGGTGTAAGAATAATTGAGTCAGCAGGCAATAGCAGCCAGTTACGCATTGCCGATAACTTGATTGAAAATAATGGTCTATCAGGTATTGAGATAAGTAATAACTATGGTGGCATTATCGAAAACAATCAAATAATTCAAAACAGTTTGCAAACCGAAACTTCAATTGCGCTAAGTGTTGAAAACAGCGATTCGGTTACCATCAGTTGTAATAAAGTAAGCAGTACTGATAGTTTGACAATTGCACCAACGCAAACAGCCTATAAATTTGCATTTGCACCCGAATCGCAAGTACTATGTAACTCGAGCAATGGAACGGCCATTGGCTTTCAGTTTTTAGCTAATTGCGACCTTTCTGATATTAGAAATAACAAAATAAAAGCCCACGATAATGGCTTGGTTTTAGGCGATGTAAGTTTAACAGGAGGTGTTATAGGCCCACAACCAGGTTTAAACCAAACACGTGGCGCAGGCAATATATTTGAAGGTGCATACACCGTTTCTACCGGTACAGGTGCTGCAAAAGGTTTCTTTACACATGCTGCCACATTATCGGTTAACTCACAAGCTGCCGGTGTACAAGGCACCAATACACAATTTATGGTGTATAATGCCGACTCGTTACAAGTACCCTACCCTAATTTAAGTATCGGTAGTAACGCTACACCATTTACACCGGTACTTAAAAACAAGCCTTCCAACCCATGCCCAACGGTTTGCGCCATACCGCTTAAAATAAATAACGGAGAAACAAACTTTAGCAACGCTTACGACTATGCTGCTGCTGTTTTACTTTCAAATAATAATGAAGACGCAACCACCCATGCTCGAAAAGTGTTTGTTCTAAAAGCCCAAAATCAAGTAAGTACCAGCAACCCATCGCTAGCATCTTTTACACAGCAAT
Organism: Bacteroidia bacterium; assembly: GCA_016788165.1. GTDB lineage: Bacteria > Bacteroidota > Bacteroidia > AKYH767-A > OLB10 > JAEUTH01. The sequence continues at coordinate 50,615 of JAEUTH010000019.1, forward strand.
ATAAAATCACAAATTTGGGCAACATGGCTTTAGTGTCTGATTATTATAAGACCATGAAAGCAAACGATAAAGATGTTTATCAAAAAATTGCAACGGTTTTAAATACAATGCAGCCTAACAATATTGTTGAATTAAACTGGCACACACTTGAACTGATTAAGACCGAAAATGCAATCGAGCAAAAACCGCTTTCGCAAATACAATATCAAATAATTAAAAACATAGCTAATCAATGTCCATATATTGGTGGTAAAAGTGTTTTTGATGCACGTGGCATTGTTGCCGGTATTGAACACGTTGTTTACAACGATGCAACAACCTGTCAAACAAAACCAATAGTAAAAAATACCCACGTTAATACATTGCCATTTATAAATGCATATCCAAATCCGGCTAATCAATATTTTAATGTAGTATATAATCTGAGCGATTATAAAAATGCCAATATTCACTTCTTCGACATTGCAGGAAGATTGGTTTTAGCTAACGACATAAATACAACACAAGGTTTTCAAGCTATTGATGTTTCGATGTTGGAAGCAGGTATTTACGCCTATGTAGCAATAGCCGATGGTCAAAAGATTTTACAAGGCAAGGTTTGTGTAATTAGTAAGTAAACTGATTTTTAATGATAAAAAAAGAGGCTGCCTACTTTTAAGACAGCCTCTTTTTTGTTTCTGTAATTAACTTACCTAAGCTTAATAACCTCACCAACATTTAAGAAAGCCGCATCTTCGATTCGATTATAACGCATCAATTTTTTTAGTTTAACACCATATAGTTGCGATATGTACCAAAGGGTTTCGCCCGATGCAACAAGGTGCGTTTCTATATGTGAGCAATTATGTTTTGGCTTTAAATATACCAACATACCCTGCCGTAATATGGTTGACGTACCGGCATCGTTATACTTAAAAATGTTTGCCAAAGTTATATCATTCTCTTTCGCCAGTTTATACCAGGTATCGCCTTTTGCTGCAATGGCATAAGGCAGATCATCGCAATACGATATTTTAGGAATTAATAGCGGGAATACGGTAACCGATGTTTTAATTATTGTGTCGGTTTGATGCGCAAAAGGTGCGTTTTGTAAATTGAGAACAGGCTTATCGTACTGCGACAAATTATTTTCCTCAATCAATTTAATAAGTCTGTTTGCATAATCGGGATTGGTTGCATAGCCTGCTTGTTTTAAGCCTTTAGCCCAACCAATATAATCACCTTGTTCTAAACTAAACAAAAAACTGTAACGTGGACGTGTCTTTAAAAAATTACTGTGATCATCATAAGATTGCTGCACATTTTCATATAGTCTGAAACATTCATTTTTTTCATCGTCATCCTGAATATAGGTTTTACCATTCCATTCTTTATGGCATTTAATACCAAAATGGTTGTTAGCTTGTTGTGCCAAAGGTGAGTTGCCATAATCACTTTCAAACATTCCTTGCGCTAAGGTTATACTTGCAGGCACACCGGTTAGTTGCATATCTTTAATCGCAGCAGGTGCATAGGCATTTATATAATCAGTTGCACTAAGTCTAATTGTTGATTGAGCTACAATTTTACTACTCACTAACATTTGTGTAAGCATTAAACTGATAATTATTGGTTGACGCGGCTTTATCATAAAAACAAAAGTAATTCTGCACATCAGGCCGTTGCTGCATAGCCGTTGATTTTAATAACAGTCTTATGTTAACTGTAGTTATAACTGTAAATATTGCAAACCACCGGTATGTATGGCCACAATCGTATCGCCTCGCTTAAACCAACCTTGCTCGATTAGTTGGAAAAGTTTTTGAAACATCTTTCCTGTATAAATGGGTTCAATTGGTATATTAAATGAGTTGGTGAAGTTAGCACAAAACGCATTTAAAGTTTCATTACTCTTACCATAGCCAGGTGCAGCATTATTGAATAGGTGGCATTGGTTTTCTAAGTCTGCTTTTAAAATTGTTTGTACGGGCAAATCAATTGAAAACTGTGTTACCTGAATACCAATAGCCTGTTTTTTATTTACAACACTTGCTATACCTGCTAAAGTGGTACCAGTACCTACGGGGCAAACAACATAATCAAAAGGCAATTCAATGTCATTTATTATTTGAGCACAACCCTGCATCCCCAATTCATTACACCCACCTTCTGGTATAACAAACAAATTGCCATAAGTTTTTAATAACGTATTATGATATTGGTTGCTATAGCGATTTGTATAAGTTTTTCTATCAACATAAACCAATTGCATGCCGTGTTGCGAAGCACGTTGAAGTGTAATATTTTTTGACTGATTGTTACTTAATTCATTACCTCTGATAATGCCAATTGTTTTAATGCCATGTAAAAACCCAGTGTAGGCCACAGCTGCAATGTGATTACTAAAAGCGCCCCCAAAAGTGAGTATAGATTGGTAATTATTTTGTTTGAAATGTATTAAGTTGTAATACAACTTGCGCATTTTATTACCACCAACAATGGGATGCAAAGCATCTTCGCGATGCACTATCAAGCGTACTCCGGCTTTATCTAACCATAAACTTTTTAATTCGTTATACATCTATGCAATTAGTTAGTAATTAAAACATAATAGTGTATTTAAATATTTCGCAATAAATTTGTTGCATGAGTTTTACCGATAAGTTTGAGCCTGACGAATATTATCTTACACCTGAAGGTTATATTGTTTTTACTGAAAAGTATCATTTAAAACGCGGCTATTGCTGCCAAAGCAATTGTAGGCACTGCCCCTGGAAAAACAAAAAACAAAAAACCAAACCGACTTAATCCACGCTTCAGCTATAAATTGCAACCGTACTTTGCGTATCGTTTGCACAAGCACGGTACATGCCTTCTGAATTAAACGTCATTTCTATCTGGCCATTTTTATCAATAGCAATTACACCACCTTCGCCACCCATTTGCAACAATTTATCCTTAACAACTTTATCACACGCTTGTTGCAATGTTAAGCCTCTGTATTCCATCAAACACGATATATCATAAGCAACAACTGCTCTGATAAAATACTCGCCATGGCCGGTACATGAAACAGCACATGTGTTGTTATTGGCGTAAGTACCAGCACCAATTATTGGCGTATCGCCAATGCGTCCATATTGTTTATTGGTCATACCTCCGGTAGATGTTGCTGCAGCTAAATTGCCATTAACATCAAAAGCTACACAACCTACGGTGCCAAATTTTTTTTCGTCTGCATGATCAAGCTGTGTTATGCCGGTGTTCTTTACTTGCTGCCATTGTTTAAACCGATAGGCATCAAAAAAATAATCATCCGTTTCTACTGGTATATTTTGAGTTGCTGCAAAAGCCTCGGCACCACCGCCCGATAAAAAAACATGCTGTGAATTTTGCATCACTGCTTGCGCTAATTCAATCGGGTTTTTAATGCGACTTACACCTGCAACAGCCCCTGCCTTTAAACTTTGTCCGCACATTATTGCAGCATCCATCTCATGGCCACCTGTATGTGTAAAAACCGAACCTTTACCGGCATTAAACAAAGGTGTATTTTCTAAGGCAATTGTGGTTGCTACTACGGCTGATAAGGCATCGCTTCCTGCTGCTAAAAGCAATTGGCCTACCTTTAAGCAATCGGCAAGCGTGTGCATATAATTTGCTTCTTCTGCCGGTGTAATTTTGTTTCTCAAAATAGTACCTGCACCACCATGCAAAGCAATTGCATATTTAGGTTTTATAATACCCATACCGAAAACTTTTTGCAAGCGTAATAATAAATATTGTGACGTTAAACTATTAACTGACTTTTAGAATGGACGATTTAAAAACGACAAATGAGCAAAAACCTTAAAACATTAAAACTTAACCAAACCCTCATTGGATAACCCTTGTCAAATTCGTTTCTTTTTTACATTTGCCACCCTTAAAAATCCAACTATCAATTTATTTATGAAAAAATTAGTTTTAGTATGCCTTTGCCTTATTAATCTAACCAACCTAAAAGCACAAACCGACCCGGTACTGATGAACATTGCAGGTAAGCCTGTTACAAAATCGGAGTTTGAGCGTGTTTATAAGAAAAATAACAATAAGGATGTTAGTTTTGATGATAAATCTGTACGCGATTACCTTGAACTTTATATAAATTATAAGCTAAAAGTTCAGGCTGCCCTTGACGCGTCTTTAGATACTTCGGCAACTTTTAAAAATGAACTTATGGGGTATAGAAAACAATTGGCTACACCTTATATGACAGATACTACCGTGAGCCAACAAATTTTAACCGAAGCATACGAACGCTTACAAAAAGATGTTAGAGCCAGCCACATTTTAATACGCTGTAACCCCGATGCATTACCAAAAGATACCGTAGCTGCATATACTAAAATAATGCGTTTGCGTGATTTGATAACCAAAAAGAAATTTGATTTTGCCAAAGTAGCACGCGATTCAAGTGACGATCCATCGGCCAAAGAAAATGGTGGCGACTTGGGCTACTTTACAGGCATGCAAATGGTTTATCCTTTCGAAACGGTTGCCTATACAACACCCATTGGTCAAATATCAATGCCTGTGCGTACAAAGTTTGGGTATCACATAATTAAGGTTGCCGATCATCGTGCAGCACAAGGCGAAATTCACTGTGCTCATATTATGATTAAAGTAGCGCCCGGTGTAGCCGATAACGATACTGCAGCTATAAATGCCAAAACAAAAATTAATGAAATTTACCAGAAAGTAAAAGCAGGCGAAAAATTTGAAGACTTAGCAGCAACCTATAGCGAAGACAAAGGCTCGGCTAAAAACGGTGGCGCTTTACCATGGTTTGGCACTGGTCGTATGGTGCCAGAGTTTGAAAAGGCTGCTTTTGCCCTCAAAACGGATGGTCAAATATCAGAACCCATTAAATCATCTTATGGCTGGCATATTATAAAACGCCTTGAAGCGAGAGGCATACCTTCCTTTGACGAGAAAAAGGCTGAATTAAAACAACAGATTTCGCGAGACAGCCGCAACGAAGCCAGTAAGGATGCTATGATTTCGAAAATAAAATCGGCCTATAAGTACAAAGAAAACATAGCTGCCAAAGACGAGTTTTTAAAATCGTTAGATAGTGCCATCGTTGCAGGCGAATACAGCGATACCTTAGCAGGAAAATTCAACAAAAACTTATTTAGTTTAGGCAACAGTAATTACGCACAGTCAGATTTTGCTGCATACATAGTAACACATCAAACCAAGCGCAGCAGTGGCGACCCTTATAACGTGGGCAATGCCATGTATCAGGCATACGTAAACGAAACTTGTTTAGCTTATGAAGAAAGTCGTTTAGAAGATAAATATCCTGACTTTAAAAATTTAATGCAGGAATATCGCGATGGTATTTTACTATTCGATTTAACCGATAAACAAGTTTGGTCGCGTGCAGTAAAAGATACCACCGGTTTAGAAACGTTTTACAACAGTAATAAAACCAACTACATGTGGCCCGAACGCTTACATGCTGTTATATATAGTTGCGCATCTGAAAGTATTGCATCTGATGTACGCAAATTATTAAAGAAAAAAACACCAGCAACAGATATATTAGACAAGACTAATAAAGAGTCGCAATTAAACCTATCAGTTAAAGAAGGAAAATTTATTAGTGGTGATAATGACGTGATAGATACCTTGCAATTTGTTACACCCACAAAAAAAATGGCCGGTAGCATTTTTAGCAACTTACCTAAAGGTCTTACAGCTAATTTTAGTAACAACAACCAAATTACATTTGTAGATATTAAGGAGTTTTTACAACCCATGCCTAAAAGCTTAGAAGAAGCAAAAGGCTTGGTAACTGCCGATTATCAAACCTATCTTGAAAAAAGCTGGATTGAGCAACTTCGTAAAAAATATCCGGTACAGGTAAATGACGAAGTGCTTAAAAGCATCATCAAAAAATAAGCAAATTCCGCTAAACTATTATACAAAGTGAACCTGAAAAATCAGGTTCACTTTGTTATTTAAAGTAGTAAAACATGCATCACAATAATGGGTATAAATATGCAATTGCATTGTTTGCTTTTTCAATATTGGGCTGCCAATATTTTAAATCAAAACCCACTGTGGATCAAACACAGGCTGTTGCCCGTGTCTATGATAAATATCTTTTTAAAAACGACTTAATAAAAATAATACCCAAAGGAGCATCGGCTGCCGACAGCATGCAAGCCGTTAGAAATTACATTGATAATTGGATTAAACAAAACATTATACTTCGTAAAGCCGAAAACAATTTGAACGATGACGAAAAAAATGTACAACCGCAGTTAGATAACTATCGAAATACACTCATAACCTATATATACCAACGCGAGCTTATTAAAGAAAAGTTAGATACAACCGTAACCGAAAACGAAATAACAGAATACTATCAAACACATAAAAATAACTTTGCCTTGCGTCAAAGCATTGTTAGGTTTATCTACTTAAAAACCGATAAAGCAGCACCTAAATTAAACCAGGTAAGGCAATGGTTTAAATCAAACAATAATGATGACAAAATAAAATTAGAAGACTATTGTTATCAGTTTGCAACCGACTATTTTTTAAATGATGAAGACTGGGTATCTATCGACCAATGCCTTCAAAAAGCAGGTATTATAACCGATAACAAAGATGCATACTTACAAAGTAATTTTTATACCGAAATACCTGATAGTACGCAAATTACGTTTATACGAATAAAAGAATTCAAATATAAAGACAGTATTTCGCCCATTGAATTTGAAACCGACAACATTAAAAATCTGATAATAAACAAACGTAAATTAGGGCTTATTCAAGAAATGGAAAAGGCCGCTTATCAAAAAGCACTCAACGAAAAAGACTTTGAAATTTACACACAATAACCCATAAATGACTACATCAAAATTAAAAGGCTACTTAATTTTTCTTTTGTGTATTTACTTTGGCAAAGCAATAAGCCAACCGCAAATATTAGATCAGGTAGCAGCCATAGTAGGCAGTAAAATTATTTTGCAAAGCGAAGTAGAACAACAATACCAAGTGTACTTATCACAAGGAAACTACGCCAAACCCGAAATTAAATGTAGCATACTTGAAAAAATGATTGTAAATAAACTGCTGCTGCACCATGCTATTATTGACAGTATTGAAGTTACCGACCAGCAAGTTGAAGATGGTATGGAAAGACGTTTCAGATATTACATTGAACAATTTGGAAGCGTAGAAAAATTTGAAGAATTCTATGGCAAGTCGGTACTTGACTGGCGCGAAGAACTCAGACCTATATTTCGTGAAAACTTGCTTACACAAGCCATGCAGGATAAAGTACAAAGCCCGGTAAGTGTTGCGCCTTATGATGTAAAAAAATTTTTTATCGACATACCAACCGATAGCTTACCCTTAATAAATGCAGAAATAGAATACCAACAAATTGTAAAAAATGTATCCTTTGGTGAGGCTGCCAAAAAAGAATGTAAAGATAAATTAGATGCTTATCGTAAACGAATTATAAGTGGCGAATCAGACTTTGGAACTTTGGCGGTTTTATATTCGGCCGATAAAGGTTCGGCTCGAAATAATGGCGAATTAGGTTTTGTAAACCGAGGCGATTTAGTACCTGAGTTTGAAGCTGCTGCATTTAAACTTCAAAAAAATGAAATCTCACCAGTAGTCGAAACCAAGTTTGGTTTTCACATCATACAACTTATCGAACGAAGAGGCAATCAGATAAACGTACGTCACATTTTATTGCGCCCAACCATTACCGATGCCGACAACAAACAAACCATTGCCCTTTTAGATAGTGTGGTTGATTTGATTCATAAAGATAGTATCAGCTTTAGCGAAGCCGCGCAAAAATACAGCGATGACGAAGAATCGCATTTTAGCGGTGGTAACGTTATTAATCCGCAAACCGGTACCACACGTTGGGAAATTGATGAAATAGATCGCATTGTATTTCAGTTGATAGACCAGTTAAACATAAACGAAATTACGGCTGTGGTGCCCCATCAAACTGCGCAAGGGAAATTAGCATATCGTGTTATTAAATTAAAAGAACGTACAAAACCCCATGTACTAAACATGACCGATGATTACCAGCGGCTGCAAAATCTGGCGCTTACAAAAAATCAAGAAAAAGCATTAAACGATTGGGTTAAAAAGAAAAAACCCGGCACATTTATACAAGTAAATTCTCCGTTTAACGCCTGTAGCGAATTTAAAATCAACTGAAACTAAATTTATAACTGCTAATTCAAATTATGAAAAACTATGCAACCGATGTTGAAGCTGTTGACGATTTGCGCAAAACATATCAACAGTTAACTACAGAAATTGGTAAAGTAATTGTTGGCCAGGATGCCATCGTACGCGATACCCTTATTTCGATTTTTAGTAACGGACATTGTTTGCTGGTTGGTGTACCCGGTCTGGCCAAAACATTATTGGTAAATACCATTGCGGGTGCTTTAGGTTTATCATACAACCGCATTCAGTTTACACCCGATTTAATGCCAAGTGATATTATTGGAACTGAAATTTTAAACGAACAACGACATTTTCAATTTGTAAAAGGCCCATTGTTTTCGAACATTATTTTAGCAGATGAAATAAACCGAACGCCACCTAAAACACAAGCCGCTTTGTTAGAAGCCATGCAAGAGCGTGCTGTAACTGCAGCAGGAAAACGCTATCAGTTAGACCAACCATTTTTTGTTTTAGCCACACAAAACCCTATTGAACAGGAAGGTACTTACCCTTTACCCGAAGCGCAGCTCGACCGTTTTATGTTTAATGTTTGGTTGGATTATCCAAAATTTGATGAAGAAATTTTAGTTGTAAAAAATACCACATCAGCACATACACCAACATTAAATAAAGTGATGGGTGCCGAAGAAATTATTTTCTTTCAGCAACTCATACGTAAAGTACCCGTGCCCGACAATGTTTTACAGTATGCCGTATCATTGGCCAGCAAAACCAGGCCTAACACGGCATTAGCAACATCAGAAACCAACCAATATTTAAGTTGGGGTGCAGGACCAAGAGCTTCACAATTTTTAGTAATTGGCGCAAAAACCCATGCCGTATTAAATGGCAAATATGCGCCTGATATTGAAGATGTAAAAGCAGTGGCACCGGCAATATTAAGGCATCGGATAGTAAAAAATTACAAAGCCGAAGCCGAGGGTATTTCAGTTGAAAGTTTAATTTCAAAATTACTGGCATCTTAGTTTTCAATGCCTAACAATAATTAAATTTAAATAACTACACCATCGCTTATTGTTACAACTTTATCGGCCATTGCTGCCAACGATTGGTTGTGAGTAACAATAACAAATGTTTGCTTAAACGCATTACGTAAATCAAAAAATAATTGATGCAACGCTGCAGCATTTGCCGAATCTAAATTGCCCGAAGGCTCATCAGCTAAAATAACCATAGGGTTATTTATTAATGACCTGGCCACTGCAATACGCTGCTGCTCACCACCCGAAAGTGCACCCGGTTTATGATTTGCACGATGCGTTAACTTTAAAAAATCTAATAACTGCATGGCTTTGGCCTCGGCTTCGCGTTTGGGTGTACCTCCAATAAATGCCGGAATACAAATGTTTTCAACTGCAGTAAACTCAGGCAATAAATTGTGAAACTGAAAAACAAAACCAATTTTTTTATTACGCACCTGTGCCAACTTTTTACTGCTTAAATTCTGAATAAGCTCACCTTCTATCCATAATTGGCCGGTATCGGCCGTATCTAAAGTGCCCAAAATTTGCAAGAGTGTAGTTTTCCCTGCCCCTGATGCACCAACTATTGCTACAATTTCAGAAGCGTTAACTGCCATGTTTATGCCCTTAAGCACAGCAACATTGCCAAATGTTTTTACAATATTTTTTGCCTCAACTAACATATAATACTACACAAATAAAATTTGCCAAATATCAACAATAACTAACAATAGGCTATTAATACTTTGCGTTTTGTAAAATGTAATTAACTTTAATAAAACAACAGAAAAGTGGCGTTGCATGACCAGCAAAACCGCTATAATATACAACAAATGAAGCAGCCCGATAAAATAAAATGCTGTTAACAACAGGTTGCTTTGGGCTTTCGCAATCCTAAATTTTAGTATAGGTTTGCATTAAATTTAAGTAAAGGAGATTTTATGTTTGAAGATGATGATGCAAGCATGGGCGAAGAGCAACTGGATGATAAAAAAGATGCTTTGCAGAAGTACGAGGATATGATAAAAAGTCGTGTTGATTTATTTTTTGATGTAGATGCATTGGGGTTAATTATTGACGCTTATTTTGAAAACAACAAGTATCAACAGGCATTAGATGCCTGTAACTATGCATTAAAATTACACCCATCACAACATGAGTTTATTTTAAGACAAGCCGGCCTGTTAAATAAAATGGGGAATGATAAAGGTGCTTTTGACACGTTACTTGCTTACGAAAAAATTAACCCGCATAATGCTGACTTGTATCTTATTAGAGCAAATATTTATCTGGCACAAAATGAATTTACAAATGCCATTGATAATTATTTATTAGCAATAAAGTTTACCGATGACCCTGCCCCAATTTATCACGATTTAGCTTTTGCTTATGCCGACTCGAGCGACTTTAACAGCGCCATCAAATACATAAAAATGTTTTTGCAAAGCGGCTGGCAAGATACGCTGGCTTACGATCAGTTAATAAACTGGTTGGTTATTACAGGTAGGCTCGAAAGCGAAACATCCTTTTTCCAAAATCAAATTGACAACGACCCATACAATGATGCGGCATGGCTTGCATTCGGTATGGTTAGTAAGGAACTTAAAATGTATGAAAAAGCATTACATGCATTTGAATATTGCCTGCTGATTGCAAACGACAATATACAAGGGTACTTAGAACAAGGTGATGTATATTTTATACTCGAACAATATGAAGCGGCAATAAAATCCTACGAAAACTCCTTAACCTATTTTCCGGGCAATGCCGTTACTTATTACAACATTGGCGAATGTTATGAACGATTAAACGATTTTACCAAAGCACGCGAACATTACACACGTGCTATTCGTTTATATCCCGACTTAGCCGCTGCCTGGTATAGCATTGGTATGGTGCTTAGCTATCAGGAAAAAGCGTATGAGGCAATACATTACTTAAAAAAATCCGTTGAGCTAGAACCCGGAAATGCTGAGTTTTGGTTTGCTTTAGCCGATTGCGAAAGTACCTTAGGACACTTTAACGAAGCTATAGCCTGCTATGAAAATGTAATAGACCTTGAACCTGACAATGAAGATATTTATGCCGAATATGCCCTGTTTTTATTTGAACACAACCAAATAAAAGACGCCATTGAAACCATACAAATGGGAATAAAAACCCTACCACAAAATGCCGAACATTATTATTACGCTGCTTGCTTTTTATATAGTGATGGTAAGTTACAAATGGCCTATGAAGAGTTTGAACAAGGACTTATAAAAAACTTTAACGACCATAAAATTATTTTTGAAGTATTGCCTCCTTTGCAAAATGATTATCGCATAATTGAATTAATTAGCCGCTATAGCGATAACCAAATATAAACAAACCAAAACCTGCTTTTTACATGATTAATTTTGAATTATCAAATGTACCCCAACGTGCTGTAAAACCACGCCAAACCGGCATAACCATGGTTATGGACAAGGGTTTAAGCGTACGCCAAGCCGAAGATCTAATTGAATCGGGACTGGCATACATAGATATCATAAAATTAGGTTTTGGCAGTGCACTAATAACACCAAACCTACAGCAAAAATTAGACGTATATCGCAATGCCGGTGTGCCCGTATATTTTGGTGGTACCATGGCCGAATCATTTATTGTTCGGAAAAAATTTGATGACTACATCCGCCTTCTCGAAAAATATAAAATGACGCATGCCGAAATCAGCGATGGTTCTATAACCATACCGCATGATGAGAAATGCGAATACATACGCAGGCTGGCAAAGCAAATTACCGTAATTAGCGAAGTGGGAAGTAAAGAAGAAGGCATAATCATACATCCCAGCGTTTGGACCAGTATGATGTTAAAAGAACTTGAAGCTGGTGTTTGGAAAGTAATTGCCGAAGCACGCGAAAGTGGCACCGTGGGCATATACCGCCCAAACGGAAAAGCACATGTAATGCTTATAAATATTATTACCAATAAAGTACCGGCCGAAAAAATTATTTGGGAAGCACCTCAAAAATCACAACAAGCTTACTTTATTAAACACATGGGCGCTGATGTAAATTTAGGCAACATTGCACCCAATGAAATTATTGCATTGGAAAGTTTACGCCTGGGTTTGCGCAGCGATACTTTTTTTCAATACCTATAAAAATTAATCCAAATAAAATGAAAGAAAAAACTGTACAAGAGTTGCAACAAATGCGAAACGATGGAAGCGATTTTCAATTAATAGATGTACGCGAAGAATGGGAGTTTGAAACCGCAAACATTAATGGCGAGTTAATACCCTTAGGCCATATAATGGATGAACAAGATAAAATTTCGAAATCGAAACCGGTTATTATTCACTGCCGGTCGGGCTCGCGAAGCACTACCGCTGTTAAAGCTTTAGAACAATTAGGTTACACCAATTTATACAATTTAAAAGGTGGTATTATGGCCTGGAAAAACGAAATAGATCCAACGCTTGACGTGAGCTGATTTACTTTTTTATTTTACTTAATTTATAATTCCACTAAAGCATTCGATTAAATGTTAGAACTGTTTACGCACATTTTACATCTTGATTTTGAATGGTTGTTTTTAAACTACAACCAAACTATTTATACCATATTATTTCTGGTGATATTCATCGAAACCGGTTTGGTATTAATGCCCTTTTTACCGGGCGATTCGCTATTATTTACTGCCGGTTTATTTGCTCGTTTGGGCTATTTAGATTTGGGTTTGCTAATGGCCTTGTTATTTGTAGCTGCTGTTTTAGGCGATAATACCAATTACTGGGTTGGCCGTAAACTCGGCTTACGCGCCATACAAATTAAATTTAAAGACAAGCTTTTGGTAAAGCCTGAATATGTAGAGAAAACACATGCTTTTTACGAAAAGCATGGCGCTAAAACCATTATAATGGCTCGGTTTGTTCCAATAGTACGCACTTTTGCACCGTTTGTTGCAGGCATTGGCACCATGGACTATCGCAGGTTTTTATCATTTGATGTATTAGGTGGTGTTATATGGATAGGATCACTTACACTGGCCGGTTATTTTTTAGGCGAAATTCCCTGGATAAGAAAAAATATCGAGTTAGTAGCATTGGCTATAATAGCCATTTCATTGTTACCAGTAATTGTTGGTGTAATTAAAAACCGCAGGGCTACTGCTTAACTTTTTAATAAATGCCGGCAAAATTATTTGGTTTAATTGGCAGGCAGCTTAGTCACTCCTACTCTGCCCAATACTTTAACCAAAAGTTTGCTGCACAAAATTTAGACGCACTCTATAAGCTTTTCGAAATAGCCGAAATAAATCAATTAACCGATTTAATTTCGCGCTACCATAATTTAGTTGGCTTAAATGTTACCATACCGTATAAACAAGAAATTATTCACTTATTAGACAGGGTAACACCGCAAGCCTTAGCTGTTAATGCCGTAAATACCATTAAAATTATTGATGGCAAATGTTGTGGCTACAACACCGATGTTATTGGGTTTGAACAAACACTGCAAAACATACACATAGCTAATAAAACAGCATTAATTTTTGGTTTTGGCGGAGCAGCACAAGCCATTGCATACGTACTTAAACAACATCAATTTCAATTTCTATTTGTGGTCCGATGCAAAACCAATCCGCATCAAATACTTTTTTCAGAATTAGATAATTCGATAATTAAGCAACACACATTACTTATCAATTGCACACCGGTAGGCATGTACCCAATAACCAACTTGCTGCCACTACCTTATGCTGCGCTTACGCCTACACATGTTTGTTACGATTTAGTGTATAACCCCACCATTACACCCTTTTTAGCTGAAGCCCAAAAACATGGAGCCATCATAAAAAATGGTTTAGAAATGTTGCACCTGCAAGCAGAAGCAAGTTGGAAAATTTGGCAAACATAAAGCACATGGCATAATGCGATACAATATTGATTATATTGAAAGTAAAAGCATGGTTGTACATAGTTTATACAAAGTTTATCTTGCTACAATTTCATATTATAAATAATGATTGATTCCATTTTTAAACAGCACCGTACCATCCTAATATTAGGCTTGTTAATGGCTTTTTGCCGACTAATACCTGCACCTGAATTCAGAATGATAAACTTTACGGCTTTAGGAGCTACAGCACTATTTTTTGGTGTTTATATAAATGACAAAAAACAAGCTATAAGTGCTTCAATTTTACTGGCCATGTTTGGCGATTTAATGTTGTTGCTTATCCAAGATATTAATCTTGATTTTATGTCTGTTGCCACCTATTTGGCATTGGCTTTAATTGCACTTATGGGCAATTTTGTAGGAAAACTTCAACGTGGTTATGCCTCTGTTGTACTTATTATGGTAGCACCATTACTTAGCAGTGTGTTGCATTTTATGTTTATACTAATAGCTCAATACCTAAAAGCAGGTGGTACATTTATATCAGCCTTACAAATGGCCATTCCACAGTACAAAGGACTCGTATTGGGTGATATTTTTTTTACAATACTTCTGTTTTCAATCTATGCGATTACTAAAAAAATTAGTCCCGTTGATGACAACGCACAATAGATAAAACGTTATTATATTGGACAATACGGTGTAGCTGATTCTTAGCGGTATATCGTTTACAGGATTAACGAAGTTAAAAAAGAAAAACGTAACCGAATTGTTTGAACATTTTATAAATGTAATTAGAAGTACGATTGTTTGAATTACGCACCAAAGTACTTCTTATTATTGCGTTAATCGCTAATTATTTGACATGCCTTTTCGCTACCAACTTTACATGTAGGCAAATTGTTTGTCAGCACATAAATTCTGAACCTAAAACAACAATGTTGCATGCAAAATGAGACGCTCAGAAAAAACAAGTGAAGTATCTTTTCTGGTTCTTTAGTTTATTTTCTTTTCTACCTGCATGCAAGTCATAGTAAAACAAATATATCTGATAGTAAATGAATATAAATTTTACATGTGCTATCGGTATAAATTCATTTCATGCAAACGCTAAACTTCCATATCGCTTGCAACAGATATTTTTCCGTTTGCAGCATGGTACACTACAAAAAGTCGGTTGAACTACAATTAAAACCGGTAGAAAAAATAAAAAACATCAACGATAGCAACGTTTTTAATTGTAAACGAACCTATATCAAGTTGATATACATTACTAAACGTGCATGAATAATTAATACTTGTCAGTAGAATAAAATGCTATACCCAAAAAATAAAAAGGGTTTGTTTTCTGATAACGCTACGATTTGAAAAGTATCCTGCAAAACTGATAAAACCATATAATACAACACGGCTACGGGAAGAATTCCTTTGCAAAAACGCCATTGAATAATAAGTTGTGGTAGCAAAAAATTTTTCCAACATGTAAAAATTTAATTGATAGAAATGCTCACTATTAAAAACAATAAATTAGATATGGGCTTTACACATCGTTCATCAATTTATCAATAACCCGTACTATAAATAAAAAAATCTGCTCTTCTCCATAACACATTATCAACCAACCCCTGCCGCATAAATATTGACTCGCATTATTGCCATTGCAAATATTATTAGGAATCCTAACATGTAAAATAAACTTATCAACCAAATAATAGCTTTGGCTTTTCATAAATTGCAAAGTCATTTAAATAAAATGGCAATGCCTGTTTTTAAATTACAAGTTGTTGACTATATTCATCACCCTGTCAGTCATGGCATTGCAGTATTTGGCATTGAATTCAAATAGCTCAGCAGCGGTATATGACTTTTCTACTTCTTTGCGCAACAAGCTTTTCGACCGGTTGAGACGAACCTTTACATTGGATTCGCTGATGTTTAATAATTCGGCAGTTTCTTTCACATTTAATCCGTTTACTTCGCGTAAGGAGAAAACCATTCTGTATTCTTCCGGAATTTTAGCAAGTGCTTCCTCAATTATATGTCCCAGTTCTCGGTTTTGAACTAACTTATTGGTATCGTTAATGGCATTGGTAAACATAGGCTGCGAGTTTTCATCGGTATCTTCCATTACTTCATTTGTAAAACTTAGTTTGCGTTTTTTATGATAACAATTGTTGAGCATGATGCGAATCATCCAGGTTTTAAAACTTGAGCGTCCTTCAAAACCGGATAAATTTCTATAAGCATCAATAAAGGTATCCTGCATTAAATCCTGTGTGTCGTCATGATTATAATTATACGACCTGCCAATTTTATACAACGTAGGATTAAAGCGCCTTACAATAATTTCGTAAAGCGATTTTTCTCCTTTCAAAACCCGTTGGGCAATTTCTTCTTCTGACAGCTCTTTGTATAAGTTCATAATTACAATACTAATTTAGAAATTTTTGCCATTGAAAATGCTGCAACTGCCATCACAAGGTCTCTTACTGCAACATCAACATAGCTAAAGCTAAACAGCAATGTTAAAGCAATTACTGTAAGCCATGCTGCAACTATATAGCCGCCAATTTCGGTTTTTTTCAACACAATAATACCCGCAACAATTTCTATCACCCCTACAATCATCATAAAAGTAGTTGCTGAAAATGGCAGCATACCGGTAACAGACGGATTAATGTATTGCTCCCAATTGGTAAGAATATTTGCAAATTTATCTGCACCCGCAACTATGGGAACAATTACAAAGGTGTATTTTAACAGGGTGAAGATTTGTTTTAATGATCGTTGTGAATTGCTTGATTCCATTTCTGTATTTGTTTTTGATTATTGTTTTAGAATTTGTCGGGAAATTGCTTGGCAATTCCTTCTGATAATTGAGTGGCAAAATGCATCATATCATTAAACGCAATGTCATAATCGGTTACTGCTTGTGTGTAATTTTGTTGAAGTAAGTCAACAGAGTAGGTTATTGTTTTG
Source organism: Bacteroidia bacterium (assembly GCA_016788165.1). Classification (GTDB taxonomy): domain Bacteria; phylum Bacteroidota; class Bacteroidia; order AKYH767-A; family OLB10; genus JAEUTH01. Next base: position 67,707 of record JAEUTH010000019.1, read on the forward strand.
GTTATATGGTCATCCATGTGCATACGCATGTGGCTTTGCTCCCAATTATCTGGATTAGCTGCCGACAGGAAGTCTGCTATTTCTTTTGCATTTGCACGCCAGTTTGCTATTGCCGCATCTAATGCAACCGTATTGTTGTCTTTTGCAGCTTGCAAAACAGGAGGTGCACCATTTATATGCCCTTTGAGCAAAATGGTTAATTGGTCGCCTGCTGCCTGTCCATAATACGGAACAATTGCTGCACCAATGTCTTCTTGATTCTTTAATAGTCTATCTAAATTAGCTGCTAAACCCGCAGTGTCATTGTAAAAAGCATTTACAGTTGAATAGGTATATTGCATGTGGTCTGCCCATAGTTTATGCATTGCGTTATCTAACTCTCTGTATTTAGCTGTTGTAGTTGGGTCAATTGCAGTTTCTTCTTTTTTGCAACTTTGCATTGAGAAAATTAATAAAGTGGATACTAAAACGCTTGACAATATTTTACTGAACGAGTATGTGTGTTTGTGAATTTTTAGCATGGTATTGAAATTTTAATTGTTTGTCTTAATCCTTTAATTGATTTTATTTCTTATTTGTTTTCTTAAACTTATCTGGAAATTGTTTTACAATACCCATAGCCAATTCATCTGACATTTTTTTCATGTCATCATTTGCTTTGTCGAATTTTTTTACGGCTTCTTCATAGTTACCTTTTAATAATTCAACAGCATAACCTGTAGTTTCATCAATGTGCAATTTCATCATGGCACGCAAATCTTCTTGCTTCCAGTTTTTAGAGTTAGCACTTGCCAGGAAGTCAGCAATTTCCTGAGCATTGGCATACCAGTCGTCAAGGGCTTTTTTAAGAGCTGCCTGGTCTCCGCTTTTTGCAGCAGTAAGCACCGGCACAGCCTGATTAATGTGTGTGGTTAGCAATGCAGTTAATTTATCACCGGCTGCTTGTCCGTAAACAGGAACTATGGCTGCACCAATATCCTTTTGGTTTTTTAGCAAACGGTTAAGTTGTGCGCTTAATCCGTTTTGATTATGGTAGAATGCATCAACGGTTGCAAAGGTCCATTGCATGTGGTCGGCCCACAATTTTTGCATGGCTCCTCTTAGCTCTACAGCCGGGTCACCTTTGCCGCAGGCATCGCAAGCCATTGAATTGTTGCTTACAAATGTGGTGGTAAGCAGCACCATTGCTAATAGAATCTTTTTCATATTAAAGTAATTTTATGAGTTATATTCTATTAGAGGAAATGAAAAACGGTTAGGTTACAAAATGTTTCTTCCGGACTTAGGTAAGTAAATCAATGTAGAGTGAAATTGATATAACAATTGTTTAATTCCATTAAACAATTGAAGCTTAGTAAGAATACAACACAAATTAAAATGTACCGGAAACCATGTGAAACTCTTGTCCGGTAAAAGGCTAATTACCTGCCTTAATAAATTTATCTATGCTCAGGACATGTCCCGATAAGGAATAAACTTTAAAAATATAAAAGCCGGCACTTAACTTATCAGTAAGATTTACTTTAACTTGATTCATGCCTTTGGTCAGGTAAAATTCTTCCTGCCAACAATTTCCGGTAATTCCTTCTATAGAAAAAAGATATAGACCGTTTGACTGCACAATTGTTTCAACCGTTAATTCATCAATTGCCGGGTTTGGCGTAAGTTGTGCATGTTGAACAACGTTGTTCTTTACATTAATAATGTGCGAATAGTGTACCTCGCCATTGTGGTCGGTTTGTTTTAGCCTGTAATAGGTAATAAAATCAGCAGGCCTTTCATCTAAAAAATTATAAGTTACCGGCACACTTGAATTGCCCATGCCTTTTAGTGTCCCAATGGTTTTAAAATTTTTTCCATCGGGTGTACATTCAACATCAAAGTGATTGTTATTTATTTCTGTTGCTGTTGTCCATTGCAGTTTGTTGCCATTATCAGCAGGTGTTCCGTAAAACGAAATTAATTCAACCGGTAATACAATACCGGTGGTAAATTGAATTGAGTATGGGCATATATCGCCCTCATAACCATCTATCATTACATAATATGTTGTGCCTATACTGAACCCACCTGTTGTAAAAGACAGGCAACCTTTCGGATTACCGCAGGAACCACAATCGGTTCCACTTAACTGAGGTATGCAATGCTTTTTGGTAATGGAGCCAACACCACAGATACCACTGGGCATTTCGAAAATTAAAAACTGAATGCCGCTTATTCCAAAAAAGCTATTGTGATTTACACATCCTGTAGGGGCGCAAACTGTGTATGAAATGGAAGTACTGCTGGCAATAAATTTATAGAACCCGTTATTTTCAACAGTTTGTTTTGCAACTGACGAACAAAAGTTGTTACTGTTTTTAAACCACAAGGCATCATTGGGCGTAAAGTTGCCGGTGTTTCCGGTGTATGTGCCTAAGGTATTAATTAGTGGCGCAGATGCACAATTATCAGATGCAACAGGTTGCGAATAAGCGATAAAGGGAAATAAAAAAATCGAAACAGTAAGTATAATTTTAAGGGCTGCACTCATATACCTCGCATGTTGTAAGAATGTAATTATTTATAACATAATGGTTTTATTAAAAACGAATATAGTACTATTTCTTATCTACGGTGCGCGGTTTATATGGCATTAAAGTTTAAGCTTCTTTTAAGAAATCTGTTTTTCTGTTGCCTTTATGCCATACCGCACGGCTTCTATTAAAGTATCAATATTGATTTGTTTCAATGACTTGAATTTAATGCAATACCCGGTAACTGTGGCTTTGCCAAGGTTATTTCCATAGTTTCTTGTTAAGTAGGTTTTATCATCTAAACCCATAATATAAACAGAAATGCCAGTGGTGTTGGCGCTTAAACCGATTTGATAAAATTCTTTTGTTGTTCCATCTTTATAATTAATCGTGTAATGGCCATAACCGATATTAGGATTGGAAAGAATTTTTCCTTCGGTGTTTTTCCCATCCAAGCACCAAAGTTTACAGGCTGGCATTAGCTTTATAATGATTTTATGTAATGCTTGCATGTCACTGTTTTTGGATTCAGGTTGACTTTTAAAATAGGTCTGTATTTGATTTTTAGTTGTCATTTTATTATGCCTTGGTTAATATTTGTCATTTTTTGTCTTTAAACCAAGTCTCTCCTTTTATAAGCCATGAAAAACCAAAACTTTCAACCGCTATGGCTTCCATCCAAAATGTTATCTGATTGTTTTGATAAAAGTCCTCCGGAATGAATTTACAGAACCCACCGAAAAAAATTACAACCAATGTAATTATCATAATAACACCGCAAACTCTGAATATCTTATTTCTCAATATTTTTTTTTCTCCACGCTCCTCTTTTGATTTGTCCGACTTTGTAAAAATAAATATGGACATAAACGATAAACAACTTAGAAAAACAGCTGCCGATATATAGTGAAAGGTTTCTCGAAATTCGTTTTTGGGTAATATTATTAAGGAGTATGTTTTGGTTTTATCGTGACATATTTCTGAAATATTTCCTGTTGGAAACAACAACACAAATAATACCGCAACTCCAGCAATAGTTGAGATAATAAGGTCAGTTGGTGCTTTGCCTTTATAAATAATAAGGAAAATGGCTAAAATGCTTAATATACCAATAAAGACACCCGATACCCTTGTGTAATAATAGTGGCTTATTGATTCCAAAGGTTCAGAAAAATTAGAGAAGAAATAAAGAGATAAGATAAGAAGGAAAGGTAATGCCATTCCTAAAATGCCAATTGCCTTTCTTAAGGTTTTACCTTTGGTTAGCCATATAGTATCTTCTTTGCCAAAATCTGCATTGAGAATTTGAGACATCTTTGTTTTTTTTATTGCTCTCATTTTTATTAATTGCTTTAAGTAGGTTATGTTTAAGGTTTTTAGCTTGAAGCAAGGCAGTTAATAATCAGTTTTTTTCGAGAGTATATTTTGGCCAACAGGCTCTGATGCAAAAATTGCTACCTACAACAGTTAGTGAAAATATCATTTCCATTTGCTTGTTAAAACAATCCTGTTGTTTAAGAAAAACTTCAGATAAGAAAACCAGATTTGTAACTGTTATTGTTTACAAGGAAATAACCGTGAACTGTATGAATTTAATTGTTTGATACAACAAATATCCTCCGACAACAGTGTATGGTTTATTAAATTCATTGTAGAACAATTGGGTTTTTAGGAACTGCAAATCTATCGCGCATTGAAGGAAACTATAATCATTTTATTTTCTTCAGTTACGATATTGCTGTAAACAATAGGACAAGCTACATAAACTGCTTACGTATAGAGATTACTTTTTATAACCTGGTAACCCACATTTATTTAAAAAGTTCCGTTATCACATTGCCTCCATTGGCTTGCAAATTTAAAAGCTTACAAATGGTTGCATGGATATCTGTTTGATTGTATTTTTTGGAAATGATATGGTTCGATTTAAAATCAGGGCCTGAAGCATATAGCATAATATGTTTACAACCCGCACAGTTATCGCCATGCGAAACAAAGCCATCGGCAATACCGTCCAAATGCCTGCCATGATCGTTGGTTACAAAAAAAGCAGTTTGGTTTTTGTAAAATAAATCAGAATTTAAGAACTTGAAAATCGAATCGGTATAAGCGTCACTTTGTTTTAATCCGGCTAAATAACCGGGCCAGTTTCCTGCATGCCCCATGTTGTCTGGCTCCTTAAAACTGATAAAAACAACATGCGGTTTATAATTTTTTAAAATTTGAATTGCTGTATTATAAGTTTCAGCATCGTTTCGATATCCGGTATGCAAACCTGCATTGCCACAATTGGTCATTGGCGTATCAATATTCGCATAAACCGAATCCTTGCAATTAGCCAACACAGCTAATTTATCTTTCGATGAAACAATCCATGCTTTGTTTGCTTCGAGTTTGTTTTTATACAAATACTGTTGCAAAAATCCGGGGTGTTTGGGCAACTCAAATCCATTATTGGCCAACGTTTCATACACTCCGGTTGTTACCGCTGCATGCCCGTTAACCGTAAACGTAACCGAATCGTTATAGAAACTGGTTAATGTTGTACCATGCTTTTGCAGAGCATGTAACCTGGGTATATATTGAAACAAGTTATCGCCAAATGTTTCGGAATAACGTGCCCCATCAATTAATACCACTACCACATATTTTGTTTTTTGCTGTGGTTGTGCTTCAGGATTGCTTTTACAGCCAACAAAAATTAAAATACAAAGCCCGATGAGAATGCGCATTTTGTAAAAATAGTTTTTCGAACGAAAATTAATAAATCGTTTATTGAATGTCATTTTTACATTTGAAGCATGAAATTATTTATAAAAAATATTGAACGTTCGATAAACGAAGTTACACTGGAAAGTTTGTTTGCGCCTTATGGCGAAATTGTAAGTACTAAAATAGTTTATGATAGAATTACCTGGCAATCGCGCGGTTTTGGCTTTATCGAATTCGAAAAAAGAGCCGATGCACAAAAAGCAATTGAAGCATTACAAGGGCGCGAATTAAAAGGTAAGGCCATCGAAATTTCGGAAGCTATCGAAAAACGATAACTTATTATTTTGCTAAATCATACAATATGAAAATTGCTGTTTTCCCGGGTTCATTTGACCCTATTACCATAGGCCATGTGGATGTGGTAACCAGGTGCTTGCCTTTATTTGATAAAATAATAATTGGCATTGGTACCAATGCCAGCAAACAATACCTCTTTAGCCAACAACAACGCGAAGATTTTATTAAAGAAAGTTTTAAAGGAGTTGCAAAAATTGCATGTATGCACTACGAAAAACTTACCGTTGAATTTTGTAAAAAACAAAATGCACAATTTATAATTCGCGGTCTTCGTAACAGCACCGATTTTGATTTCGAAACATCAATTGCACAAATGAACCGCGCATTAAGTCCACAAATCGAAACCCTGTTTATCCCTTGTTCGCCTCAGCTTATTGCCATATCAAGTACCATCGTACGCGATATTATTCGCAATGGTGGTAATGCGCAGCCGTTTTTAAATTTTAAACTTTAGCAAGCAACCCTTTACGCTCCTTATCTAACCAATAACGATGTAAGTTATCAATTGGCTTTTGAATTACACTACCCAATTGAATGCTGTGTGCATCGGCTGCATCTTTTAAAATATCTTTAAAGTGAAAAGCTAACGAACCAATAAAATGAACGGGCACTTCTTTATAACCGGGTATATTACATACGTTAACTGTCATAAATTCGCTAAAGCCTTTATACACTAAATTTTTAATATATGGATGTTGGTTATGCTCGGATAAAAATTTAGAAAATGAAGCTAAATATACATTCACACCTGACTTATAGTAGATGTTTTCCATAATTATTTCTTTGGTTAATTCATACCTGTGTTCAAAATCCTGTTGTATTTCGGCAGGTAATATTTTATATAGATAATAAGCCAGGAGTTTTTTACCAAAGTAGGTACCACTACCTTCATCTCCAATAATGTACCCTAAGCCGTGGTTAAATTCAATAACCTTATTACCATCAAAATAGCAGGAGTTAGAGCCGGTGCCCAATATGCAAGCAATGCCCGGTTTATCGCCACAGGTTGCATACGCGCAAGCATCTAAATCGTGCCCAACATGAACGTATGCTTTGGTAAAAACTTTTCGTAGTCCATGTGCGATAACATAATTACGGTTAGGGTGCGAGCATCCGGCACCAAAAAAATAAACATGCTGTATGTCGGCAGCATAATTCATTAAACCATGTATGCCTGATAATTCGCGGACAACATTTTGCGAATCATGAAAAAATGGATTAAAGCCTATTGAGCTATAATCGCCAATAACTTCACCCTTATACGATAAACGCCAATCGGCTTTGGTTGATCCACTGTCGGCTACAAGTAACATAGTAATAAAAATTAAATTATCGTTTTAAATTGCTATTAAAGAATAAAATCTGTATTTAAAAAATTTGACTTGCGTCCTTCGATGATTGCCGTAACTAATTTGTTATTTCCATCATTATTTTTGGCTGCAACTAAAGTTCGAATGCTGAAAACACGCAATGCATCACTCACACTCAGTGTACCTTCGGCTGAGTCTTTACGGCCGTTAAACGGGTACACATCAGGACCACGCTGGCATTGCGAATTGATGTTTACCCTGCAAACCTGATTTACAAGTGGATCAATCATTTGTGCTACCGTATCAGCATTGCTACTAAAAATACTTACCTGCTGGCCATAATCTGAATTAACAATATACTCAATAGGTTGTTCTATATCATTAAATGCTACAATGGGTATTACCGGGCCAAATTGCTCTTCTTTATATACGCTCATGTTTGCCGTTACCGGAAACAAAACTGCAGGCTGCATAAAATTATATTCCACTACCCCACCTCCGTTATTCATAATTTTTGCCCCTTTTGCCAGGGCATCATCAATTAGCGAATTTAAATAGTCCGTTTTACCTACCTCAGGCAAGGGTGTTAAGCTAACGTCTTTTTCCCAAGGCAAACCGGCTTTTAATTGGTTTAAACTTTTAGTAAACATTTCAATAAATTCTGTGCTTATGTTCTGATGCACAAAAATCATTTTTAATGCAGTGCAACGTTGTCCGTTAAAAGATAGCGTGCCTGTTAAACACTCGGCTACGGCAAGTTTTAAATCGGCATCGGGCATTATAATTGCCGGATTTTTTGCTTCCAATCCCAAAATGCAACGTAAGCGGTTGGGCTTGGGGTGATTCTTTTTTAAAATGTTAGCAACCCTACTCGATCCGATAAAAGCCAACACATCAATCTTACCGGATTGCATTAAGGTGCCTGCTGTTTCGGCACCGTGGCCATAAATAATATTAATTACTCCGGCCGGAAAACAAGTTTTAAATATTTCGATTAACGGATTAATTAATAATACACCATAACGTGCCGGTTTAAATATTACGGTATTACCCATAATTAGTGCCGGTATTAAAGTTGTAAAGGTTTCGTTTAACGGATAATTATATGGCCCCATACATAACACCACACCCATTGGCCCGCGCCTTATCTGTGCATAAATGCCACCGTTATTTTGTATGCGCGAACTTTCGCGGTCTAAATTTTTTAACGCATCAATGGTATCAATTATGTATTCAATGGTTCTGTCAAATTCTTTTTCCGAATCGGTTAAGGTTTTTCCTATCTCCCACATCAATAACTTTACAACTTCATTTCGCTGCGTTTTCATTTTACGTGCAAAAAGCGACAAACATTCAATACGTTGCTTAACACGCATGGTTGGCCATTGGCCGCGTCCGTTATCATAAGCATTTAAAGCTGCATCTAAAACTTTTAGTACAGCTTCTTTATTTAATACGGGATGCGAACCAAGTCTGTAAGGTTTTAAACCATCAGCATCATCAACATAAACAGGCGAATAAACATCTTCTGTTTGTCCATGCCACGCTTCTATCTCTCCATTAACCAAATAACTGCGTTGCTCAATGGGTTGCAATTGATACGCTGTATCAATTTGTTCCATTTTTTTGTAGTTAATTATAGTTGCTTTCGCTTCATTCATAAATTAAATAGCTAACAGTTCTGAAATACGAATAAGTTCTTTATCCAGAATAAAATCTTTAGTGGTGGCATCGGCAAAAGGTGTAAATGCAACTTTATTATTAACCAAGCCAACCATTTTACGGCTTTCGCCTTGTAACAACGATTCAACAGCGGCAACACCCAACCTACTTCCTAATAATCTATCGGCTGCTGTGGGGCTGCCACCTCTTTGTATATGGCCCAATACCACTACCTTGGTATCATAATGGTCGAAACGAGCTTTTACTTTTTCGGCAATTTTATATGCACCACCACCATGCTCGCCTTCAGCTACAATAACAATGCTTGACGATTTTTTGTTTTCAGCACCTTCTTCTAATACTTGTATTAAGTCGTTTATGGAAGTACTCCGTTCGGGCATAAGTACATACTCAGCACCACCACCAATACCCGAAGCCAAGGCAATACAACCCGAGTCACGCCCCATTACTTCAACAAAAAACAACCTACTGTGCGATGCAGCTGTATCGCGTATTTTATCAATGGCTTCAATAGCTGTATTGATAGCTGTATCATAACCCAATGTAAAATCCGTACCATATAAATCGTTGTCAATTGTACCGGGTATGCCAACCATGGGTATGCCAAACTCACCATAAAATATTTCGGCCCCGGTAAAAGTTCCATCACCACCTATGGCCACCAAAGCATCTATACCTTGTTTGCGTAAATTATCATAAGCAAGCTGCCTGCCTGCTTTGGTTTTAAAATTTTCGCTTCTTGCTGTTTTTAGTATGGTACCTCCTCTATGTATAATATTACTCACACTACGCGCATGCATGGGTATAAACTGGGCATCAATCATGCCTTCATAACCCATTAAAATACCTTCCACTTGTTTATGATAATAAATAGCGGTGCGCACTACAGCCCTTATGGCTGCATTCATACCCGGAGCATCGCCACCAGAAGTAAACACGCCAATTTTTTCTATAACATTATTCATAGCTTATTTTATAAAATAATTTTGGAGTCAGTTAATAATTACTTCCTATTATTACGCCAAACATAGTGTATTTATTACACTAAGTTTAATCCGAATAAAAAATTTGCAACTATCAGCAGATGCCGGTTACGTTAAATTAATTAGTTATACATAAGTTAGTTATATGAAACATAAGCCTACCGATTATGACAATACCTTTAGTATTGATAATGTAATTTTTGGTTTTGATGAAGGCAGTTTAAAGGTATTACTCATCGAAAGAGCCGAAGAAGCATTTATTGGCAAAATGGCATTGCCCGGCAACCTGGTGCGCCACGATGAAAATTTAGACTTAGGCGCATCGCGTATATTGTATGAATTAACAGGATTAAAAGATGCGCATTTAGAACAACTTTACACCTTTGGTGATATTAACCGTCATCCATTAGGCCGCGTAATTACAGTTGCATACTACTCGCTTATTCGTATAAAAAAATACAAGCTGCAACCTAAAATTTCGTTTGCCAAACGTGCCGCCTGGATACCGGTAGCGGAAATACCACAACTTGCTTTCGACCATAATGTTATTGTTGAAAAGGCTTTAGACCGGCTACGTGGCAAATTGCGTTACAAGCCAATTGGGTTTGAGTTACTGAGCGAAAAATTTTCACTATCACAATTGCAGGATTTGTACGAAAGCATCTTGTTGATTGCTATTGATAAAAGAAATTTCAGAAAAAAAATATTGAGTTATGATTTTCTGATTGCCTTAAACGAAAAACAAAAAGATGTATCGCACCGTGCTGCAAAATTGTATCGGTTCGATAAAAAACGCTATGAACTATTAGATAAAAAAGGTATAAACTTTGAACTTTAAAAAATTGCAAAACTTTATTTGGAAGTAAAATATACTTAGTGTTATTTTTACACCATGTTATTATTAATAATTTATTTAAACCATTAATCCATTTCAGATGAAAAAAATTTACGTAACACTTTTTACAGCAGTTGCTATGGCTGCATCAAGCCAGGCACAAACATTAATTACATTTAAAGTAGATATGAGCAGTGCTACTTTAGGTGCCAACACAGGTGCAGGTTGCCCGGCTCCTGCTTTTGACCCGGCTATTGATGTGGTTGAAATTATGGGCGGTGATGTTAACGGATGGAGCGCTCCTGAAAATGTTAACTGCGGTGCACCCTTTACACCCAATTCGGCAGTTGATTTTGTTGAAACACCGGCAGGCTCGCTTATGTATGAACGCACTTTAAATATTGCCAACTTTAGTAATGCAGGCGATAGTCCTTACAAATTCCGTATTAATCACTCATGGGATAATGATGAGTTGCGTGGCGTTAACGATGGCAACCGTCATATTGCCGTTACACCCGGTACTACTTACATTGCTGAGCAAGTATTTAATGTGGATGGTGTTACATTAACTGCTATTTCAGGTGTTAACGATTTAGCATCTACATTTAGCATGACATTAGCACCAAACGTTATTAAAACTTCGGCTAAGTTTATGTTGGCACTTACAAAATCTTATAATGTAAATGTGAAAGTTTATGACATAATGGGTAAAGAAGTTAAAACCATTTTTGCTTCTAAATTAAATGGTGGTAACTATGAATTTGTATGGAATGGCGATAACAACAACGGCATACAATTAAATAACGGATGTTACTTTTACTCAGTAACTCTTGATGGTGTTACTGCAAAAACCGAAAAAGTTTACATCGTAAAATAATCAATGTTTTCATGCTTTTCATCCGCGGTAGGACTACGGTCTTGCCGCTTTTTTTTTCTTAAAGCAATTATAAATTTAGGTACAAAACAATCCTGAAAATATTTATTTATTAGATTCAAAATTATAGTCAACGTTTACATAATTCAAAAAATAAAATGATACGAAAAATTATCACACTATGCTTTTGCTTAGTTATATATCAGCAACAAGCTGTGGCACAACAACCTGTTACCTGGCATCCTTTTTTTGCAACCGACACCGATTCGATTACAGTTTATTACAATGCATCGCAAGGCAATGCTGCTCTAACCGGAGTAACGCCCATTTACGCGCATACAGGTGTGATTACGAATTTAAGTACCAGCTTAACCGATTGGCGTTATGTAAAAACCGGATGGGCTGTAAATACACCCGCTACAACTTTAACTCCATTAGGCAACAATATATTCAGCATCACTTTTCACGTACGTAATTATTATGGTGTGCCCGCAGGCGAAACCATATTAAAAGTTGCCTATGTATTTAGAAACAGCACCGGCAGTATTGTAGGCCGTAATGCCAATGGCAGTGATATTTATGTACCCATTTACCAACCCGGTTTAAACGTGGCTATTAAAGAACCCGCAACCGGTGGCGGCAATACCATGATTGTTGCCAATGGAAGCAATATTGCATTTACAGGTCTTGCCTCACAAAATGCAAACCTATCGTTAAGCTTAAACGGTAACTTGTTAAGTCAGGTTAATAATACCGATTCGTTAGGTTATACCATTGTGGCTGGTACAACAGGTAATAATACCGTTCACTTTTCAGGTACCGATGGCATAACAACAAAAACAGATTCGTTTTCGTTTGCTGTAAATCCACCACTAAATGTGCAAGCCATGCCGGTCAATGTGAAAAATGGAATTAACTACATTAACGACTCAACCGTTATTTTAAATCTGTTTGCACCCAATAAAAATTTTGTATATGTAATAGGCAGTTTCAATAACTGGCAACTCAATCCGAATTATTACATGAACCGCGACCCTGATGGCAAAAACTATTGGTTACAAATAAATGGCTTAACACCCGGGCAGGAATACACGTTTCAATACAACGTTGATGCTGCAGTTAAAATTGGCGACCCTTATTGCGATAAAGTAGTTGACCCCTGGAATGACTTTAGTATTGACAACCAAACCTATCCCAACAAAACACCTTACCCAACAGGTTTAACAACAGGCATTGTTAGCGTTTTACAAACTGCACAAACTCCCTATGTATGGAATGTTACCAACTTTGTACGCCCGCCAAAAGAAAAGTTAGTGGTATATGAATTATTGGTGCGTGATTTTATTAGCAAACACAATTATCAAACATTAATAGATACACTACACTACTTAAAAAATTTAGGAATTAATGCCATTGAGCTTATGCCTGTTAGCGAATTTGAAGGTAATTTAAGTTGGGGTTATAACCCAAACTATTTTTTTGCTGTAGATAAATACTATGGCACAAAAAATAAATTTAAAGAGTTTGTTGACGTATGCCATGCCAACGGCATTGCTGTTATTATGGATGTTGTACTTAATCACTGCTTTGGCACCTCACCCTTTGCAATGTTATATTGGGATGCAACCAATAACCGACCCGCAACCAATAGCCCTTGGTTAAACCCCATACCGAAACACGACTTTAATGTAGGCAGCGACTTTAATCACGACTCGCCCGATACACGTGCCTTTGTTGATCGTTTTAACAGCTACTGGCTTACTGAATATAAAATTGATGGCTATCGTTTTGATTTAGCTAAAGGCTTTACACAAACCAACTCATTGGGCAACGTTGGATTTTGGGGCCAGTATGATGCATCGCGTGTTTACAATATTACCCGCATGTGTCAACACATTGATAGCGTTAGTACAGGCGCGTATAAAATTTTAGAATTATTTGCCGATAACAGCGAAGAAACCGTTTATGCCAATCAAGGTATTATGGTTTGGGGTAATCATAATTACAACTATACAGAAGCGGTAATGGGCTATGTGGGTAATAGTAATTTTAGCTGGATATCGTATGCACAACGAGGTTGGAATCAGCCTTCGTTAGTAGGTTATATGGAAAGCCATGACGAAGAGCGTATGCTTTATAAAACTACACTATATGGCAATACATCAGGCGGTGTTTCCTATAATATAAAAGACACAATTGTTTCATTAGCGCGAGTTGAGTTAGCTTCGGCATTTTTCATACCGGTACCGGGGCCAAAAATGATTTGGCAGTTTGGCGAATTGGGTTATCCTTACTCAATTAACTATTGTCAAAACGGAACCATAAATACTAACTGCCGTGTTGACCCAAAACCTATTAAATGGAATTACTATAGTGAAGTTGCACGTAAACGACTTTATGATATTACTTCGGCATTAAACCGATTAAAAACCAATGAAGCTGTGTTTTCAACCGCTACGTATAACATACAGTTTAATGGGCAGTTTAAACGCTATCATTTAAACCATGTAAGCAACAATGTAACTATACTTGGAAATTTCGGAGTGTTTCCGGGCACAATTGATCCTAACTTTCAAAGCACCGGTTGGTGGTATGAGTATTTTACCGGTGACAGTATAATGGTATCAAATGTAAACGCACCTATAAATTTGTTTCAGGGCGAGTACAGGTTATATTCTAAAAATAAACTTACGACACCGCTAACCACAGCAATAGCTGATAACAATTTGCAAACAAACGTTTATCCTAACCCTGCAACTAATGACGTTAACGTGCAGTTTTATACCAAAAGCAGTTCGCCTATTACCATTCAAATTTTAGATTTAAATGGCAAAGTAATTCTTTCAGACACCAATGAAAATGTAATTTGCGGACAACAACACTTTACCTGGAATTTGACCACAAGCCAAGGTAGCAGTGTTAATAATGGAATTTATTTTATAAAAGTTGTGCAGGATAGTAATCAGCAAACCGCTAAAATTATTGTTCAAAAATAGCAGTCCGTTAAAATTGTTTTTTTTAAAACACCTGTTTCAACTTTATGTAACAGGTGTTTTTGTTTTTACACAAATTGCAGCCTTATTGCTAAGTACACCTATACATGAATTATATACTTCGATGTTTCAAATGGCTTACAACCATTGTGCTTGTTTTGTTTTATAACACTTTACAGGCTCAATTATATTTTCAGCAAACAACTAATTATAAAATGGATGTAACACTGGATGAAGTAAAGCATGAATTAAACGGAACAGTAACCATTACTTATTTAAATCAATCGCCCGCTGATTTAGAATTTTTATATATCCATCTGTGGCCAAATGCCTATAAAAATAACCAAACCGCTTTGTGCAAAGAGTTAGTAAAACAGGGCAATAAGCAATTATATTTTGCCCCTGATAGCATACGTGGTTTTATTGATAAACTACAATTTGAATCAAACCACCAAAAATTAAAACTCGAAATAGATTCAACATACGAAGACATTGCCAAACTGCAATTGTCAGAGCCACTTAAAGCGGGCGACTCAATAATCATTACCACGCCCTTCAGATTAAAAATACCATCTGCTGCGTTTTCGCGCATGGGGTACTATAAAAATTTTTATGCACTAACACAATGGTACCCAAAAGTAGCTGTTTATGATGCACAAGGCTGGCATGTCATGCCCTATTCAGATCAGGGCGAGTTTTACAGCGATTTCGGTACCTATACGGTAACAGTAACTTTACCGGCCGATTATGTAGTTGGCGCCACCGGAAATTTAATTACAGCATCAGAAATTACTTGGCTGGATAATAAAGCCAATGCACCAGCAACAAACTCTATTGCTATAGCTAAAACTCAAAATAAAAAAACAATAACTTTTGAAGCTTACCGCGTACACGATTTTGCGTGGTTTGCCAGCAACCAATTTAATGTTGTTAAGGATAGCGTACTAATAAGTAATAAATGGGTAACTACCTGGTGCTTGTATAACGAAATTGAAAAACAATACTGGCAAAATGCAACAACCTATATACATGATGCATTACGCTTTTATAGTGCCGAAATTGGTGCATACCCTTACCAGCAAATAACTGTTTGCAGTGGTACACTTATGGCCGGCAGTGGTATGGAATATCCGCAAATAACCATTATTGGCAAAGCTTACAGTGATTATCAACTCGAAACAACCATCGTACATGAAATAGGTCATAACTGGTTTCAGGGCATTTTAGCTACCAATGAACGTAACGAACCCTGGCTTGACGAAGGCATAAACTCTTTTTATGAAATGGAATATTTCCTTCAAAAATATCCAAATCAAAATGTAACCGACTTTGATGCCATAGGCACACCCATTGCTAACCTTTTAGGCAATAAATTTTTAAATGCACACAGTTATAAATTTAATCAATATCAAAGTGCAGCACGCACCTGGAGCAATCAGCCAAACAACTTACAAGCAAATAGCTATACACAATCAAATTATGGCAATATCATTTATGCAAAAAGTGCTGTTGCCATTGCATATCTTAAAAAATACTTAGGTAACAACTTGTTTAAGCAATGTATGCAACAGTACTTTTTGCGTTGGCAATTTATGCACCCAAATACGTATGAGTTTAAAAATGTGATTGAAGATGTAAGCCAACAAAATGTTGATTGGTTTTTTGATGAAATTATTGCCACCAATAATTTGGTTGATTATAAAATTAAAAAGGTAAGTCAACGTCCACCATATACAATTAGCATTAAAAATAAAACAGGCATAGCTGCACCTGTTTTTATTGATGTAAACTACGCAAACGGTACGGAACAAATTTGTTTAAATGGTTTCCAAAAGTCAGCGCTTATACCACTACAGGAAAAACCGGTAAGTATTGTTATTGACAGTTTAAATATGATGATGGATTCGTATTTCGCTAACAATTATTACAACAGTAAACAGCTGTTTAAAAAACAAACATTGGGTTTACGTTTTTATTCAAGTTATGATGCAAAAAAATCATTACTGTACTATATACCCTTAGCAGGATGGAATCAATACAACCATTGGATGCCCGGTGTTTTAATTCATAACCAAAGTTTGGTTCCAAAACCATTAGAGTTTGCAATAATGCCACTATATAGTTTTGCTACCAATAACCTTAATGGCAGTTTTATGTTTCAGTACAAACAGGCGCTTAGCCTGCAATGGCAATACATTGCAAAGATTAAGGGTATGCAGTATAATTTCGGCAGTACTTATTTTAATGCAACAGATCAGCTACAACAATTCCGGTTTAAAAAAATTCAGCCGTCAATAATTATTCAACATCGGTCAGATGTGTTAAGCAAATTACTTCAGCAGATCAGCGCAACAGCGTATTTCATTAACCGTAATGATGTGTTTGAAAATGGAACTGTACCTTCTGTAAAATCAGAAAATTTTTACTATCAACAATTAGATTACGAGATAAAAAACAACAGAACTTTCGATCCCTGGCAGGCATTATTAACTATAGAGAATGGCAAAAATTACCTGAAAGCATTTACCCAAGCGCAATATAACTTTAGCTATAAACGCAGGCAACGTGGCATAACGGTAAATGCATTTGCCGGAACCTTTATTTATAATGAAAACGAAATGCAGAATGTAAATTTCCGGATGTCAGGTTTTAGCGGTATGCAAGATTATTTGTTTAACTACACATACCTGGGCCGCAGCGAAAGCGAAGGAATTTTAAGCAAACAATTTATTGCCAATGATGGCGGCTTTAAAATAAATACAGCCGTTGGGCAAACCAATAAGTGGTTAACTTCTCTTAATTTACAAGTTACCATACCCGGTTTACCGTTAATGCTTTATATGGATGCCGGCACTTATTACAATGCCGCAAATGCATATGAAGGCTCCGAAGCATTGATGTTTAGTGGCGGCATTTGTTTTTGGCTCATACGCGATGTTATCGAACTGTATGCACCATTGTTTTACTCGGCCGACATTAAAAAAAATCTAACTGCCAATAACATAAATACCTTTGGCGAAAAAATACGTTTACAATTGCATTTCGATTTATTAAACCCCTTAAAATTACAACGGCAATTTTTTAATTAATGAGTGGCAAGAATATTTATTTCATTTCCGATTTTCATTTAGGCGTACCTGATAAGGAAACCAGCCTTGCCCGCGAAAAAAAAATTGTAAGGTGGTTAGAGTTTATCCAGCCACATGCAGCCGAACTATATTTAGTAGGCGATATATTTGACTTTTGGTTTGAGTATAAACATGCTGTGCCTCGTGGTTATGTACGTTTGCTGGGCACATTAGCCAAGTTAAGCGATGCAGGTGTAAAGTTGCATTTCTTTACAGGCAACCATGATATGTGGGTGTTTGATTATTTGCCTAATGAACTAGGGGCTACTATTTATCGTAACCCTGTTACAGTTACGCTTAATGATAAAACTTTTTTCATTGGCCATGGCGATGGATTAGGCCCGGGCGATAAAGGCTACAAATTCATAAAAAAAATATTTGCCAGTAAAATTTGTCAATGGTTGTTTGCACGCTTTCATCCAAATTTTGGAACCTGGCTGGCCAATTATTTTAGTCGTTCAAGCCGCAGTGCAACCGGAAATACTGACGAAATTTATTTAGGTGATGACAAGGAATTTTTAATGGTTTTTTGTAATGCTTACATTAAACAGCATCATGTTGACTATTTTATTTTTGGCCACAGGCATTTGGTGTTAGATAAACCTATTGGTAAAAATGCACGTTATATAAATTTAGGTACCTGGCTTAACAACAGCATGTATGCCGTTTGGGATGGCCAAAATTTATCACTTCAAAAATTTGATGGTTGATTATTTTGCCAAAATCAAAATTAATTCCGACAGGCGTGTAGCATAGCCCATTTCATTATCATACCAACCTACCACTTTTACCATACGGCCTACTACGGTGGTTAGCTGTGCATCAAAAATGCAGGAATGTTTGTTGCCTACAATATCAATACTTACAATGGGGTCGGTGGTGTATTGCAATATATTTTTAAGATAGGTATCGGCCGCTTGTTTAAAGGTTGCTTTAATTTCATCAACCGTTGTTTCCCTATTTAATATGCAAGTAATATCGGTAAGCGATCCATCGGGCACCGGTACCCTTATGCCTGCACCACCAATGTGGCCTTTCATTTCAGGAAAAATATCGGTAATGGCTTTAGCAGCTCCTGTTGTAGTTGGTATAATGGATTGTGTTGCTGCACGCGCCCTTCGCAAATCCTTATGCGGTGCATCATGCAAATTCTGATCTCCGGTAAATGCATGAACGGTAGTAATAAACGCACTTTCAATACCCCAGTTATCATTGAGCACTTTTAGCATGGGTGCTGCATTATTGGTTGTACAGGATGCATTGGAAACCACTATTTCTGACCCATCTAAAATTTGTTCGTTTACACCTATTACTACCGATTTTAAGTTGCCTGTTGCCGGAGCACTAATAATTACTTTGCGGGCACCTGCATGATGATGCAATATCGCTTTATCGTATGATGTAAATTTACCCGAACACTCAATCAATATATCAACATCCAACTGTTTCCAGGGCAGATTTTGTGGTTCGCGCTCATTATATAATGGAATTTCCTGCTCATTAATTACAAAGGCATGGGCTTGGCTTGCAACTGTTCCATCAAATAAACCATGTATCGAATCGTATTTAAATAAATGTGCAAGCGTTTGGGCATCGGCTAAATCATTAATGGCAACAATTTTAATTTGCGGCATTTGCAAAAGTTGTCGCAGCAATGTGCGGCCTATCCTACCAAATCCGTTTATAGCTATGTGAATCATATTAATAATTTTAAAAATCTAATTGTAACATAAATTCAAAACGTTTAAGTTTCTATCTTATTTGATAAATCGTTGCATTTGCGCACTATAATCCATTTGCACATCGGGATGCAATAAATTATATGCTTTTTCCATTTTTTTAACCTGGCTTATGTATAAGTTATCAAGCACAGTTGCTTGCTTCTTATGAAAGTTGTTTGCTAAAAAACATTGGCACCAATGCATGCAAATTTCAACAGTTACTTTAGGTAATGCCGCAAACTTTATTTTTTTATCAATAAGCCTGATGGTTTTACGCACTGTTTTTTTTATCAGATACACATTGCTTTTATTCATTTCGAGAAACCATGCGGTTACAGTTTCATTTACCTCGTTTATATATGCATCCGTATCATCGGCCTGAAAAATTAAATAAGTAAGCATGTCATTATTATCTTTTTTAAAACGCGCCAAACGTAAAACCAGTTCATGCAATTGCTTAGCAGGCATTGTTTGAACTGCCTGCTTAATTTGACTTATTGAAACCGCTTTTTCTATATGCATTTAATTTAAGAGCATTAATTCGCGCGCTTGTGTTTCGGCTGTTGCCGAATAATTATTACCGCCTATCATCTTTGCTATTTCGGTTACTCTTTCTGCTTCATTCAGTGTTTTAATGCCACTTAATGTTTTTGTGTTATTGCTAATCTTAAATACATTTAAATGCTGCCTGCCTTTTGCTGCAATTTGTGGCAAATGTGTTATTGAAATAACCTGATGTGTGGCAGCAATTTTTTGCATCACACTTCCCATTTGTAATGCCACCTGACCCGATACACCAGTATCAATTTCGTCAAAAATCAGTGTGGGCAAATGCATTACACGGGCTGTCAGGCTTTTTAATGCTAACATAAAACGACTTAATTCGCCACCGGATGCTACTTTAGAAATAGGTTTAAAATCATGACCGGCATTAGCCGAAAAAGTAAACTCAATCAGGTCTGTACCATTTGCATAAAACGTGTCGCTGGTTTTTAAATTTATTTTAAGTTGTGCATCGGGCATACTTAACTCAGCCAAAGTGTGCTTTATCTCACTTTCAAATTTTTGCAATACATGTTTTCGGTTGGCATTTAAATTTTGAGCGTTCTCAGTTAATTGTACACGTATGGCTCCAACTTTTTTTTGTTGTTCAGCAATCAGTTCATCAAAGGCTGCTGCGTTTTGTATGGCAGTATCAAACCGGGCTTGCAGTTGTAAAAGTTCGGCAACTGTTTTTACATCATGCTTTTTTTGCAATTTGTAAATAGCACCTAACCTATCATTAATAATTTCTATTCGCTGTGGATTGATTTGGATTTTATCTAATTCATTTTGCAATTCACTTCCAACATCTGACAATTCAATTCGTAAGGATTCTACCCTATCTGCCAAAGCTTGATAATTTGCATGATACCTTGCAACAGGTTTCAACTCAGTACTACATTGGCGTAATTGACTCAAACTACCTTCATCCTGTTGCAGTATATTTAAAGCCATTGATAAATGCTGCATGATAGCGTCAGCATGTTCTAATTTTTCTAATTCATGCTCTAACGTTTCTTGTTCATCGGCATGTAATTGCAACACTTGTAACTCTTGCCATTGAAATTGTATAAAATCAAAATTTGCCTTAGCCGTTTTATCTTGTTCTATTAGTGCATGTAGGTTGGTAACGGCCTTGTTATACGTTTTATGCAATTGGCTATACTGTAACAGTAAATCTCTGTTTTTGGCAAATGCATCAATCACCTGCATTTGATAGTTTGCATCATTTAAAGCCAAACTATCACGTTGCGAATGGATATCCACTAATTGAATTGCCAAGTCGCGTAGTACCGTTAAATTTATTGGTGTGTCGTTTATAAAAGCTCGCGATTTGCCTTCGGCATTTATTTCACGTCTTATTATTGTATGGGGTTGGTAATCGAGTTCGAATTGTGTAAACAACCATTGCAGGTTATATGCACTAATATCAAATTCGGCCTCAACAATACACTTTTGTTTTTGATCGAGCAGCATAGTTGTATCGGAACGGCTACCCAAAATTAAATTCAGTGCTCCTAATAAAATAGACTTACCTGCACCGGTTTCACCGGTTATAATTACAAAGGTTGGCTCAAAACTAATGTCTAATTGATTAATGAGCGCGTAATTTTTAATAAACAAACGTAAAAGCATACTGGCGAATCTAAAAAAAATGCTTGCTCACTACTTTTATAAAACGAAATTGTTTTGAGCTACTATCCTATTGAAAACAGCTTTGGTTAGTTTTCAAGTATCTTGGCATACTTGCTCGAATTTCCCGGATTTATTAATTCAAGAGTTTGTTTAGCTCTGGCTTTAACATCGCTAGGGCCCGACTTAAATATATTAACCAGTTCATCACTCTTGGCATCAAAAAACACACTTAATAAATATGCATTGGGTTTATCTTTGTGAACGGGTATCATTAAATCTAAACCATCGGCAATAGTGCGCACACCGTTATCAATATCTTTAGTCATGTTGTCCATTGCCTTCAGGTGCATGTTATACACCAAATTTCGAATGGGCCGATAAACAGGCGCAACCAAATTTTCGGCAAGCCAATAACGGTTACGGTCGCTGTCAAATGGCCGCCAACCGGGCTGCGGTGCTTGTGTCATTTGATTTACAATGGCTTGTGCTTTGGTAAAATACATATCGCCTCCAAGTAAACTGTAGGAATCGTAATCAAAGCCTACTATAATATATGCATAGTAAGCAAGTATGCTTACAAGGTTTTGATTCACATTGGTTTCGTTATATTCTAAAATTTGAAACTCGTCAAATTTTATCACAAATTGTTGGTCGGATATGGCCAACATGGGTGAGTTATAAGTTGACTTAAAAATAGGACGCGATGATTTAACTTCAATTTTACCTTTGAAATCAGTAGTTGAAATTTTTTCAGTAATCGTAATGGTTATCTGACATTCGATACGCTCTTCGTTTTGGTATTTATCATTGGTCCAGCGGGTATTATTCATCAAATCGCGTACCTGTGTGCGCATGGCATCAAAAACCGTATTACTGGTACCTTGAATATTGGGCGTTAAAATATTAACCTGGCAATTAAGCTCTTGCGCATTTACATTACCTGCATACCAAATAATAACACCTAAAATCCATTTTAATTTTTGCATGTTGTTTTTTAAGCTGATTAAATATAAAGTTAATTTGTTGCTGAAAAAGATTGGGTAATAGTATTAAGAATATCGAAAGCTACATCTGATTTAGGTTTCAGCTCTAACGATAAAATTGTACCTTTTGTATCAATAATGGTTACTTTATTGGTATCAGTTGCAAAGCCTGCACCGTTATCGCGCATCGAGTTAAGCACTATAAAATCTAAGTTTTTGCGCTTCAGTTTCGATTTTGCATTTTCAAGTTCATTATCGGTTTCGAGTGCAAAGCCAACCAATGTTTGATTTTTCTTTTGTTTACCAAGTGTTGCCAATACATCGGTAGTTGGTTCCATCAATAAATTAAGGTCAGCATTTTTCTTTTTAATTTTTTGATTGCTTGGCGCTGCCGGTTTGTAATCGGCAACAGCCGCTGCCATAATAAACACATTGGCTTTTTCGAAGTTTAATAAACTTGTTTCGAGCATTTGCGCTGCCGTGTCAACATATACCACTTTGTAATGCTTGTTATTAATGGGCAATGCACCTTTGCCTAAAATAAGCGTTACCTCAGCACCCATATTAAAAGCAGCATCGGCCAAAGCTACACCCATTTTGCCGGTTGAGTGGTTGCTTATATACCGCACCGGATCAATGGCTTCGCGTGTAGGCCCGGCAGTTATAACTATATTTAAACCACAAAGCTTTTTATTATTTATAAAAAAAAGTCCTAATGCTTTAGTTAATGAATCTTCGTCTAACATACGGCCAAAACCATGTAACCCGCTAGCTAATTCACCATCATCAGGCCCTAATATGTAAGTACCTCTGGCTTTTAATACTGCAATATTTTGCTGTGTGCTTTGATGTTTATACATATCCACATCCATTGCTGGTGCAACAAATACCGGACATCGGGCTGATAAATATGTAGCCAGTAAAAAGTTATCGCAAATGCCATTAGCCATTTTCGCAATGGTGTTTGCAGTTGCCGGTGCAATTAATAGTGCATCGGCCCATAGCCCCCAACTTACATGGTTTTGCCATTGGCCATCGCTTTTTACCAAATCAGTAACCACATCATTTTTGGATACAGTTGCTAACGAAAGTGTTGTAACAAATTGAAGTGCATCGTTGGTAACAATTACCTTTACATGGGCTCCTGCTTTTACAAGTGTACGCACCAACTGAGGTGTTTTGTAAGCTGCAATACTTCCGGTAACTGCAAGAATAATTTTTTTATCCTTTAACATCTGTTCTAATTACTGGCATAAATAAAAAATCGAAACCCATCACTGCGATGAATTTCGATTTATTTAAAACTTTAAATATTGTTAATCAATTTTGCCTGGGTTTCGTGCATACACCTTACCTTCAACATATTCTTTTAATGCAACTAAGGTAGGCTTAGGCATTCTTTCGAAATGCCGCGAAATCTCAATTTGCTCCCGGTTTTCAAACACTTCTTCTAAGCTATCGCTGCTTACTTGAAATTCAACTAACTTTTCAGTTAGTTCTTCTTTAATGTTTGAGGCTATTTGATTACTTCGTTTGGCAATTATTACCAACGACTCGTATAAATTTCCGGTTTCGTCAATGTATTCGTTCAAGTTGCGTGTTACAATTGAGTTTTCTTTTGAATTGTTTTGCATGCTTACTATTTAATTTGTGGCATTTGCCGATTTGGTTAATGATTCTGATTCGCGTTTTGCATCCGCTTCGATACTATTGGCCTGTTTTAAATACTTACTTTCCGGAAATGCTTCCAATAGGGCAGTATGTGCTTCAGTAACTGATTTATACCTTTCAGGTTTTTTAGTGTCAATGCTTTTGCGGGCGTAAAGATAATAAGATTTTAGAATAAGGTACATAGCTTCTTCTTTATAAGCAGTACCGGGATAATCGCGAATTAAGTTGTTTAATGCTGATGCCGATGCTTTGTAGTCGTCAGAATAGTAAAATGTTTTTGCATTATTAAAGGCCTTAGTCTCAATTTTAGCTCTTAAAACATCCATAAGTTTATTACATGTTTCAACCTTATCGCTTTGCGGATAATGATTAATAAATAATTGAAATTGTTCAATAGCTTGTTCAGAGTTTTGCTGGTCTAAACTATACACAGGCGAATCTAAATAAGAACAATAGGCTGATAAATAAGCACACTCTTCGGCATGTTTACTAACCGGAAATGTTTTAACAAAATTTTCGAAATGATAGGCAGCCGATATGTAATCCTGAAGGCCGTAGTGCGATTGAGCGTAATAATAATATACGTTTTCGCCTCGAGTTGTACCTCTAAAAATCACAATCATTTCTTCTAACAATTGCAGCGAGCGGTAATAGTCTTTCTTTTCATAATACTTTATTGCAGCGGCATACTTTTCATCATAATTGGAGCTTTTTAGTAATTGCTGATATTTACTGCATGAGGCTAACGCAAATACAGCTATCAAGCATAAAAAATAATTTAAGGCTTTAAACATGGTGCGAATGTATTATTTGCAAATAGTTTGCCTATGCATTGTGTACAGGTTAACCATATTTTTATGCATGTGCTTATAAAGTAAGTGTTGTATTACTTGATTTATTTTAATTTTTTCGCGCTCGAATCATCAAGTAACGATTTGGAATGCACTTTGGTGTATTGTACATTTAAAATTTTAAAACGGTCCTATAGCTCAACAGGATAGAGCAACAGTTTTCTAAACTGTAGGTTCTAGGTTCGATTCCTAGTGGGACTGCTTTTTTACCTTGAAGTTTTGAATTTTTTTTAAAACCACTCCATTTGATTTTTAATCCATGTCGAACACTGAAAACAGTCTGCTTTTAGGAATTGCACAAAAATTTGGCACACCGGTATATGTATATGATGGCAATGTGATTTTGAATCAATATGAAAAAATTACCAATGCATTTGCATCGTGCAAAACCAAAATTAAATACGCATGTAAAGCTTTAAACAACCAACATATTTTAAAACTATTGCAGCAGGCCGGCTGTGGCTTAGATGTGGTTTCGATAGAAGAGGCACAGTTAGGTATAAAAGCCGGATTTGCGCCCGATGAAATACTTTTTACACCAAACTGTGTTTCGTTTAATGAGATAAAACAAGGTGTTGATTTGGGTTTAGTAATCAATATTGACAACCTATCTATGCTTCAGCAATTTGGGCATACTTACGGTGCTACTGTTCCATGTTGCATTCGTATTAATCCGCATATTGCCGCTGGTGGCAACATTCATATACAAACAGGCCATATCGATAGTAAATTCGGCATTTCCATTCATCAGCTACGGCATGTGATACGGATTATAGAGGCAGAAAACATCCATATAAGTGGCTTGCATATGCATACAGGTTCCGACATTTTAGATGCAGAGGTGTTTTTACAAGGGGCTGAATTATTGTTTGAATGCGCAACCGCTTTTAAAAAGCTTAGTTTTATAGACTTTGGCAGCGGTTTTAAAGTTCCGTACAAGCCTGATGATGTAAGTACAGATATTGACCAACTTGCAAGTGCTTTAACTTCAAGGTTTAAAGAGTTTTGTAAGCAATATGGTAGTGAATTAGAAATTTGGTTTGAGCCGGGCAAATTTTTAGTAAGTGAATGTGGCAATTTACTTGTTAGTGTTAATGTTCTCAAACAAACAACTTCAACCGTTTTTGTTGGAGTTAACTCCGGTCAAAATCACTTAATACGACCTATGTTTTATGATGCTTACCACCATATAACCAATGTAAGCAACCCCACCGGAAAGCCACGTTTATATAGTGTTGTGGGTTATATTTGCGAAACCGATACTTTTGGCTGGGATAGAAAAATTGCCGAAGTACATGAAGGTGATATATTAGCAATAGCAAATGCCGGAGCCTACGGTTACGCTATGTCAAATAATTATAATGCCCGTTTGCGCCCGCCTGAAGTTTTAATTTTAAACGGCAAAACAACCCTGATTAGAAGGCGCGAAACTTTAGATGATTTATTAGCAACACAAATCAGCTAATCTTTTCCTCCGTTTAAAAAAAACTAAAAAATTTCTGAAAACGTTACGCTCCTACTTATTGTAGTTAATACACTAAGTATTAAGTATTTACGGATAAATCCATTAATTCTAATCGGGTTTTCAATAGGTTGTAGTTAATAAATTTCAAAAAAAAAATAAGGCCAACGTAACTTTAGCCACCATTTATTGTATTTTCACCCACGATTTTTGGCGTTTCGCCCAAATATGTGTTTGCATCCCCCAACAAACTAAAAATAATGATCGTGAAATTTACTTTTGTTTACAGACAACTATTCCTCTTCTTATTTATCCTGATTTTTAAATCGAACACCAATGCACAGGTAACGCTTCCCAGCGGATTTAGCGATAAATTGGTTGCCAATGGTTTTAACCAGATTCAGGGTTTTGTACAAGACAGCATCGGACGCTATTACACATGGGAACGCGGAGGCAGGGTAATTATATTAGATACCAACCTTACTAAACTTCCTACATTAATTGATATAAAAGAAGAAGTAGGGTCTTGGGGCGATCACGGATTGAATGCTATCGCATTAGATCCGGCATTTGAAAGTAATGGCTATATCTATTTGTTTTATACGGTTGACCGTCATCACCTGATGAATTTTGGTACGGCTAATTACAATGCAAACACCAATCAATATTATGAAGCAACTATTGCGCGGTTAACACGCTATACGTGTGACGAGGCAACCAACTACACTTCAATTATACCTAACAGCCGTTTGGTTTTAATTGGTAGCAATGTTACTAATGGCATACCTGTGCTTGCTTCTAATCACAGCGGTGGTGGGCTTGCTTTTGGCAGTGATGGCTCGTTGTTAGTTGCAACCGGTGATGCAGCCGTAAACGGTGGCGATACGGGTAGCTTTGTGGGCACTTATTGGCAACAGGCAATTGCCGATTCAATTTTAAAACCCACTAATAATGTGGGAGCCTACCGATCTCAAATTGTGCAAAGCTTAAATGGAAAAATTTTAAGAATCAACCCAGCCAATGGCAACGGATATCAAAGCAATCCATTTTATAATCCGAACAGACCGCAATCGGCCATATCGCTTGTCTATGCTTTAGGTTTTAGAAATCCATTCAGAATAAGTGTTAAGAAAGGTACAGGGAGTACAGATGTTACTGCCGGTGATCCGGGCATAATTTATATTGGCGATGTAGGCGCAACTAAATATGAAGAGCTAAATGTATGTGACGCTAGTGGTCAAAATTTTGGATGGCCATTATATGAAGGCTTTAGTACAACAACTGAATTTTATGGTAAAAACCACACCAACCTTTATGCGGCTAATCCACTGTATGGGCAAGGTTGCAACCAACCATATTTTACATACATGGAGTTATTAAAGCAACCAATTATAACTGGTTTACCTATTTTTAAAAACACCTGCGATACCAATATTTCCATCCCAGCCGAATTATGTTTCACACATAAGCGCCCCTTATTCGATTACAAGCACACCGGCAATATAACACGTACGGAAACATATATTGGTAATGAGGCCGCTGAAATTTCGATTAGTGATGTGCAAGCTCCCATTACAGGTAATGTGTTTAGTGGTTATTGTATAATTGGTGGCAATTGGTCCTATAGTAATAAACTACCTGTTGCTTATCAAAACAATTACTTCTTTGCTGATTATAGTGATAATTGGATAAAACGCATTACATTCAATGGTAATAATGCTGTTGAGATTTTACCATTTGCTTCAAATATACCAACAACCGTTTTTATTACAGAAGGTAAAAGTGGTTGTTTGGAATATATTAATTACACATCAGAAATCCGTAAAATTTGTTACGACAGCGTTGTAAACAATCCACCTGTTGCCAAGATAACTGCAAGCAACAATTATGGCATTTCAGGAACTTCGATAAACTTTAATGGATTGGCTTGTACCGATTTTGAAAATGACTCTTTAATTTATAATTGGAATTTTGGAGATGGTTCTCAGGCAACTGGCCTCCACGTTTCTCATGTTTTTACAGGCAGTGGCGTTACTAATTATTGGTCAAAGTTAACTGTTACCGATATAGCAAATAATAGCAGTGTTGATTCTGTTTTAGTTTCAATTAATAATACACCACCAGTGGTAAATATAACCTCAATACCATTAGGCACAACCTTTTCGGCAATACAAATAACTCCTTTAAATTTAGTAGCAACCGTTACTGATGCAGAACATAACAACCAGCAACTCCACTATGAATGGGAAACCATTTTAGCACATAATTTTCATCAACACCCTAACCTACCCGATACCGATCACATCACCACCACTACACTATTACCCGTTGGCTGCGATGGTGATGTTTACTACTACATCATCAGACTTACCGTTACAGATGATGGTGGGTTATTTACCCAAACGGAACAAATAATTAATGAAATTTGTGGCAATCCAATTGCAAATTTTTCGGCAACCAAAACTACAGCCTGTGTAAACGAAACGATTTCATTCATTAACCAAAGTACAAACAGCGTGGTATCTAATGAGTGGACTTTTACAGGTGGCACACCTAACACATCTACGCTTGCAAACCCAACCATAGCATATAACACTCCGGGCACTTACGAAGTTAAACTTAAAGTAACCAATCCCAATGGCAACGATTCAATAGTTAAAACCGGTTACATAACTATTAAAAGTTTACCAACGGCAAATATTAGTGCTAGTGGGAACACCACATTTTGCGAATTTGGAAGTGTTACGTTAACTTCCCCACACATAAATACCAATCAATATCAATGGTTAAAAGGCACCAAAGAATTAGCAGGCAAAACTGCGCATAATATTATAGTTAACACATCGGGTAATTACAAGTTAAAGATTACTGATAACTATGGTTGTGTTGGATATAGTAACAGTATTAAAACAAAGCTATCGCCTGAGTTTGAGATTACAACTACAGGTTCGCTTCAAATTTGTAATAACTCCTACTTTACTTTATCAGCCACTAACAATAGTAACTTTACATATAAATGGAAAAAATCAGGAACTAATTTACCAGGCGAAATAAATCACAATTTTACAACTAACATACCCGGTGCATATACAGTACGTGTAGCAGATAATATGACTGGTTGTACAAAATTAAGTTCGGTATATAATGCTGTAAATAATTGTAACAGAGTTGTTGACGAAAACATTCAATTAACTTTGAATAACATTATTGTTTACCCCATTCCGGTTTTGAATCAGTTAAATATTGATTATACTTTGAATTTTGAAGGCGATGTTGATCTGTTGGTTTATGACATAAATGGCAAATTGGTTTCAGAAAAAAATAACATAAATATTTTACCAAATAACTATCAGCAATCAATTAATTTTTCTACATTTACAGCAGGAATTTATAACATTAAAATCCTTTATAACAAAGCAGAAATTAAGTCAATAAAAGTTTTAAAAAGATAAGTTTTTTTTAGGTTAGTAATGGTTAGTTTAGGTCTGAGGAGTGGTTACCTCAGACCTCTTTTTTTTTGTAAACACTTATAGGTAATCTTTTGGTTACAAGTCATTTTTTAGATGTACCATTCAATACCATTTGCTTCAAATAAAATACGATTACTTAATGCACACCGACAATAATTTCCTGTCCATCAAATATCCTTCAAGTACATCACCAATTTGCACCGGACCCACTCCGGCTGGCGTACCTGTAAAAATTAAATCCCCTTTTTTAAGTGTGTAAAATTTTGATACATAAGCAATTATGGTATCAACATCAAAAAGCATCATGGATGTGTGCCCATGCTGCACTAGCATACTATTTTTAAGTAACCTAAATTCCAAATTGTTTAATGCAGGCAATTGCGATTTTGAAACAAAGCTTCCAACAATAGCCGAACCATCAAAACCTTTTGATATTTCCCATGGGAGCCCTTTCGACTTTAACTCAGCTTGCAAGTCGCGTGCGGTAAAGTCAATGCCAACAGTTACTTCATCATAATAAGTGTTTGCAAATTTTGGTGCTATATTTTTTCCAACACGGTTAATTTTAATCACCACTTCAATTTCATGATGAACATCATTACTAAAACCCGGATAAAAAAATGGCATATCCTTTTGAGGAATAGCTGTATCAGGTTTTAAAAAAACAACCGGTTCTGAATTTTGCTGATTGCCTAACTCTTTTACATGCTCAGCATAGTTGCGGCCAACACAAATAATTTTCATTTGATTAAACTTATAAATAACATCTGTAAAATTAAGCGCAATTGAGTTGTTGTTTAAATTTAAACCCTTTGCATTATAAACACACATGATACAATTAAAACACACCACGAAATCAACTTACTTTTTTGCTTTGTTGACATGCCCGTATATTTACTTAAATAAAACAGCACTGAAAGTATTGGTATAAGTACCACTATCTGACCGCACTCAACACCTAAGTTAAAAGGCAATAAAGTTTCGAAATAGTTAATATCAATATGATTAAACATGGTTGTAAGTGTTGCACTAAAACCCAAGCCATGTATAAAGCCAAAACACAAAGCTGTTAGCACACTTACCCAAAGTATCTTTTTACTTATTAGGTTTTCTATACAAGTAGCAGCTATTGTAATTGCAATTAACACTTCAACTAAATTACTATGCAAATAAAACAAACCAGCTACCGATACAAATAACGCCAAGGTATGGGCTACTGTAAATGTTGTAACTAATAATAAAATACTACGCCATTTACTTATATCAAAAGAAACCACAAGAACCAACAGGTATAAAATATGATCAATTGCTTCCCATGAAACTATGTGATAAAACCCTTCAGTAAAAAATATACGAAACATAATACTGTTTTTAATACATAAAAAAAGCCTGCAAATATGCAGGCTTTTTAACCGAACAAAGTAATAACTTATTTATTGATGATTGTAAATTTGCTTCGATATACCATTTGATCGTTACTATATATAGCATAATAATATACTCCATTTGCTAAATTACTCAAACTGAAATTTTGTGTATTAGTAGTTATATTAATCTTTTCTGTACGCAAAACTTTACCCATAAGATCGTAAAATTGGATTTGGGCTTCAGCTAATTTTGATAAATCATATTTTAAATGAAAGGAACCGCTATTTGGATTCGGATACAGCCCTACATATAAATCATCGTTTGTTAAATTACTTATGTTGTTTTCGTCAACTGCATATTTACCCTTACAAAGTTGCGCATCGTTATAATTATATTTTCTATTATAAATGGCATTTATTGCACGCGCTTTAAACACACTGTTACCATAAGTATAAGGACATTGAAATGCCATTTTATGGATGATGTTTTTTTGGCTGGCTGATAATTTTTGCCCCTGTAAAATGTCCAGATATACAGTATTAAATAATTTGTTTTGTTCTTCAATAATGGACTGAGGTACAACAGCATTGTTAAGCAATATTAAATTTGTAACAGTTGCTGTATAGGTTGCACCACGCATTAAGTGCGTGTTTAGCAAACTCATTTGTTTGTCAATTTCATTAAATATAGCTAAGTTACTATTGCTGTATTCATTATAGAATGATGAAACCGTTTCATTTTCAATCATCTTCGCAGTTTCTACTTCTAATGCTTTGAGCATATTTGATTTTACACTAAATCCGGTAGCTTCATCAACGTATGGTAAAACCTCTTCTATGGTATGATTATAATCAATTAATATTTCGGTTTCATCATCTGTATCAAAATCGGCACTGTTATTTTCAGCCATCCGGTTCTGCGGATTTTGCTCGATGCAATTAACTGTACATGCTTTACCGGCTTTAGTTTGATAGTACGGTGTTATAGCTGTGGCTGTACTACCTGTTTTTAGATTAGGATATGGTACAGTTACTGAATCGTTCCATTGTATAAAGAATTGTTTTGATGAACCTTTGGTACCCGCGCATTGCGAGTTTATTGACCATGTTGCAGCATGACCAAACACCCCTTTGTTTTTACCCGGACCGTTGTTGTTACTGATATATTGACCTAAGAATAAGTTGCGTACCGGAGCACCCGTTGCCGAAGTTGGTTGTGGCCCAATTACACCTCCGGTTTGTCCAACAGCTCCTATAACTAATCCATCATTCAGGTTTCGGAACTCATTGTTTTTTAAACCCAGGTTATTACAATCGCCCAAAAATTCAACCCCGTAATCAGCATTATCGAACGTATTACATTGTACCGATGCATTTGGACAGAATGAAAATGAGGTGCTTATTTTATTTAAAAGTGATTGCTGCTCATTACCTTTTGCCAGGTTACATTTGAAGGTAATTGAATCCATGTTTTCGAAACGATAACCATAACTGGTATAACTGGCATTGGGGTTTGTAAAGAAAACGCGGTTGTCGGAAAAGCCAAAAGCACTTTTACCATTAACAAAATGATAGCCATGTGTACCTCCGCTATTTACAATATTTGATTTCATAAATAAAGTACATGCTTGTCCTGGTGCATCCAACACTCTGATGCCCGGTGTTGATTCGTTACCAAATGCCTGCACATTAGTACTCACTATATTGTTGTGCATGTTAACAGTGCATAACTTGGGTTGAATTAAATCTATTCCAACATCAGCATTGCTAATCGTATTCTTATTTATATACGTATTTTTTGCTGTAAGCCCCATAAGCTCAATTGCAGTCTTTACATTTTTAAAAACGTTGCTTTTAATTTCAACTCTTGAGTTAATAGCATAAATACCATAGGTACAGTTTTCGAATTTGTTAGGTTTTGCATTATAATCTGCACCTGATTTAAAAAACAATTCGGGGTATAAATGTGTAGGGTTGTTGGGGTCGCCAAAGCCAAATGAGTTAACCAAAAGTACAGCCGAACCATTGGTGCTATCATTACCATCCCATGCAGTAATGTTTTCAAACTTTGTGTTGTACAAATTAAAATTACTGTTGATGCTTATAATTCCATATTGGAGGTTACTGATCGTATTCTTACCAAACAACGAATCGCCAATAACCGTACTCTGGTAATTATCCAGTTTAAAAGCATAAAGCGATTTTTTACCGCTATGAGGATATTTTAATGTAGCGCTTTGGGTAAAAGTGTTTCCATAAAACCAGCCTTGTTGGTCGTACGCACTTTCAGTAAGGTAGATCCCTTGATAAAACCGGTCAAATCTATTGTTACTAAAATATAGTCCCGGATCAACATAACCATCAACTATAATTTCGCAATCATTTACCTTGCAATTTTCAAGTGTGAGCGCAGCACCAAAATCAATCATATTAAACCCATTCCACATTCTGTTACTGCATCCACTTGCCTCTAATGTACAATTAATCATTTTTAATTTGGCAACACCTTCTACAAAATTAAAACGTGCATTTTCACCAAAACGTAAGTTCGGACAATTAATAAAAGTAAAATCATCATCAATAAAAAAGTCACCGTTAAAAAGAATCTCATCATTAAAATCCATCAAAGTATCTTCCGTACAATATCCATGACCCGGATTTGCCAAACAAAATGCCATGAGACGTGGCACAACATTTTCGACCCATTTTTCGCCCGGCCTTATGGTAAGTGTTATTGGATACTCAGCACTTGCACAACAGGTAAAAGGCTTAACCTGAACATAATCAGTGTCTTTACAAGCACTAACGCCTTGTGTAACTATTAGTCTGTATGTAGTTGGTGCGGTTGGGCTTACGTTAACAGTGGTACCGTTATTTAGTAATACACCATTTTCATCATACCATTTATAGGTTGAAGCACCATTTATAAAATTGGCTTTAAGCAAAACGGGTAAACTATCGTCACAAACAGCAACATCAGAACCGGCATTTGCATTTGGTATTACTGTAACAGTTGGTACTGAATCGCTTAATGCGAAACACACACCATCAGTTGCAAAACATTTAAAAGTAATATCCTTTGTTGGCATTGCCACTGCTTTAGCGGTATCGGCCTTTACAAAATATTGTGATGGATACCATAAAAAAGATTTGGTATTACCGGCATTACCTCCTGTTAAGGTGGCGGTTAAGTTTACAGGAGCGCCTTTACAAACGGTTGTTGCTGATGCACTTACTGTAAGTACCGGCTTTGGGTTTACTGTAATATCAACGGTGTCCTTATAACCTTGCGATGTGGTAACTATTATACGATAGTTTGTAGGTGTTGAAACAACCGGTGCTGTAAACTGCATTATTGAGTTATCAGCTTTCATTGAAGTTAACGAGCCATTGTTATAAGTATAACCTGAACCGCCACGTGCTACAACACTGGTAGTTGTACCACTGCAAATTGAAGTATCGGTAGCAATTAATTTAACCTTTGCTTTTGTAACATATATACGGGTTACGGAGTGTTTTTTAAGAAGCAGGTTTTGGGTGGCATTTTGTATGCCTGATGTTTTACATTCGTATGTACCCGGATTTGTTTTGGCAGCTCCTTTTACGGGTTCTAAAACACCACCGGGTCCTGGCGAAACCATGATATATTTACCACCGCTAACATTAAAAACATTGGTAGCAATACTTATATTTCTGTCATTACTGTCTAAGTTAATTATTACCATTTCAGTACTTAGCTTGCCATCAAACCAATATCCAAATAATGCATCATACTCAGAATTAGCACCAATTTTAGGGCAGTTAGCAAATATGAGTTTTCTTTTAACTTCTGCACTTTTTAAGGCATCACCTACTAACTCCATACAAACACCCATTGCTGTTTTTTCATGCACTTTGGTTAGCGGCAAAGGACTGGGTGTACAATTCACATTATTATCATAAGCTTCTTTTAATAATAAACCTTGGTCATCATCAAATAAGGCGCTGTTTTCGGCCGAGCCAACCATTGAATGGCACATAACACGTGTAATTACCGGACTTTGGAGCATACTTAGTGTCATTGTTGATGTAAACAAACCATGAAAGAAACCTTCGTTTGCACATTTCTTCCGTTCAAACAAGTTATATTCTGTAATCCAACATTCTTTGCCCGCTGCTTGTATGGTAGCTAGTTCATCACTTAAATCGTCAAAACCTTTCAGCGCGTTCGAAAGTGCTAAGCCAATATTATTATCTAACGATTTGCTTCCTAAAGCGGTAGCTAAATAATGGTGTAAAGTGATGGCGTCAATACTACTATTGGCTTGGTCGGCTGCCACGCCTGTCCAACGGTTTTTACGACTAACTAACGGTTCAGCCGGATATTTATCAGTAGCACCTACAACAGCAATTTTTACATTGTTTAAGCCCGGTACACTTTTAATAAACTGAGCATAGCTATTGGCTTCGGCCATATAGGCCTCGGCTGTGTTAAACCGCTCTTCATATAAAGGAATATCATTATATAATTCGTTACCAAACTCAACATATTTGGCATTTAAATTTAATCCCTCAGCATACATAACACCGGCAGCTGCATGATACTTATCTTTAGTAAGTAAATTCATGTTTAACACCGGTGCAACGCCCAACCTTTCTACCATTGATTTTAATTTATCCATACGCATATCTTTATACTCATTATCCTTAAAATCTTTGGGCAATACCCAACCATTAGGCATATCATCATCAAAAAAACCACGTTGCCAATCCCAATAGTTTGAAATGGTACCTGCCGGGTACCTTACTATATTGGTTCCAAGCGATTCTAAACTATCCAGCAACCATTGCGTATCGAAATTAGGCGATGATGGTCTTACTAAGTTTGCCGAATTAAAGCCAAAATAGTTTGAAGGTACCGTACTTTGTACATCTAAAGTAATTGCATGTGTTTGAGCTTGTGTACTTAATGGGGTAATTAAAATACTAGCGAAGCAAGCGGTGCTAATCCAAAAGTTTTTATTCATTATTGAGGGGCAGTTTTTAACAATTAATATGAATATTGGGTAGCTAATTTAATACCGAAATTGCAGTTCGCCAACAAATAAATGCATTTCGCCCATTTCTAATGTTTGTTTACCACGTAAGCTATCTGCTAAATAATATACATATAATTGAATTACAATAAGTTAAAGAATAATTTTAGCAATGATAAAAGTTTTCAACAATTTGACAAAAATTACCATCCTAATACCAATAGAGTAAAATACTTTATGATTTTACTTTTTACGTGTAAACACATTTTATCCTCAATAAATTGTTACTAAAACGCTATGCATTGATTGAAGTCATAATTTGCAGCACCCATTTAGTATTACTTTTACATGCTTTACTTCCATGTAACCCGTGATGATTAAGAACAACGTTTTCGACTACCATTATTACCAAAATGTTTTACAAATTATTGATGAGCAAGTGCAGCTTACACCCAATATGCCGGCTGTACATCATCATGATAAATCACTTTCCTATTTTGAGTTAAACCAAGGCGCTAATGCATTGGCACATCTGCTTATTGATGAGGAAGTTTTACCAAATGCCTTGGTTGGTATTTGTATGGACAGGTCGCTGGCTATGGCTGTAGGTATTTTGGGCATTATCAAAACCGGAGCAGCTTATGTTCCTTTTGATGCTGAATATCCAACAGAAAGAATTCAATTTATGCTAGCATCCGCACAATGCAGCGTTATTGTTACACAAAAAAAATTTGCCGATTTATTTATCAATTCGGGTGCAGTAGTTTTTATTTGGGAGGATGTATCAGGTCAGCTTACCAACATGCCAAAGATAAACCCTGATGTTCAAATAAGTGCCAACAATTTATTGTATGTACTATTTACTTCGGGCAGCACAGGTATGCCTAAGGGAGTTGCCATGCGACACGAGCCATTGGTAAATTTAGCACTGTGGCAAAAAAATGAAACCACATTGGTAGATGCAGCCAATACCTTACAATTTGCACCCATTAGTTTTGATGTTTCGTTTCAGGAAATAATTAGCACCTGGAGCACTGGCGGGTGTTTATTTATGGTTGATGACGCATTAAGACTCCAGGCAACTAGATTACTACAATATATAATTGATAAAAATATTGAGCGTATTTACTTACCATTTATTGCCTTACAACACCTATGCGAAGTTGCTAAACAGCAAAATATAATACCATATACTTTAAAGGATGTAATAACAGCTGGCGAGCAATTACAAATTACCACACAAATACGTTCATTTTTTACTGCACTGCCCGATTGTTTGTTACATAATCACTACGGCCCAACAGAAACGCATGTAGCCACTGCAATTACTTTAGAAGGAGCCCCAAGTTCATGGCCCAATTTACCCAGTATTGGCAAAGCAATTGCCAACGATGCAATTTATATTTTGGATGAAAACTTATATCCGGTAAAGGTTGATACCGAAGGCGAAATTTATATTGCCGGAGTAGGTTTGGCACAAGGCTATTTGCATAACGATGCCTTAACTGCCGAACGGTTTTTGCTAGATGCATTAGCTGATGACCCCAATAAACGCATGTATAAAACTGGCGATTTGGGTAAATGGTTGCCTGATGGAAATATTCAGTACTTGGGGCGGGCTGATGGACAGGTAAAAGTTAGAGGTTATCGAATTGAACTGGGTGAAATTGAAACTACCCTGGCCGATTTTGAAGGTATTACACAAACCGCTGTAACCGTTCGTGAAGACAAGTCGGGCTTAAAAAGATTAGTTGCATACATCGTATGTAAAAACTTTGAACCAAATACCGCTGCACAGATAAGACAATGGCTGGCAAATAAATTGCCAGAATATATGCAGCCTGCAGCATACGTTAATTTAGATGCTTTGCCGCGCACACCCAGTGGTAAAATTGACAGGAAAGCACTACCACCACCCCATACAGCACGCACTTTACCAGAACCAATAGTAAAACCCGAAAGCGCTGTTGAAATATTAATTGCCGAAACCTGGTGTAACCTGCTCATGCTTGACGAAGTTGGCGTAAACGATAATTTTTTTGAATTAGGCGGTAACTCACTATTGGCCTTGCAGTTTATCGCCCAATATCACCAACGTACTGGTACTGAAATTCCCGTGGTAAAACTTTATCAGTCGCCAACCATTTCGGGATTAGTACAATTAATTGAAACACCCAATACACTAATTATTCAAAATCATCCTCAAACACCGCAAACCGATAATGATATTGCCATTGTTGGTATGAGTTGTCGTTTGCCTGGTGCAAACAACATTGACAAATTTTGGCACAATTTATTTAATGGCATTGAAAGTATTACGCACTTTAATATTGAAACCATTTCGCCTCTGGTAGGCGATGTATTTAATGATGAAAATTATGTTGCTGCTCGTGGTATTATTGATGCAGCTTCATTTGATGCCTCGTTTTTTGGTATGAATCCGAAATTGGCAGCCATTACCGACCCTCAACAACGTATCTTTTTAGAAATGGCTTACCAGGCAATTGAAGATGCAGGTTACGCCAAAAATTATAAAGAACATTTAATAGGTATTTATGCCGGTGTAGGCAATAACACATACTATATAAATAATATTCTTAAAAACGATGAAGCATTAGAATCGTTAGGTAGTTTCCAGGCAATGCTAGCCAACGAAAAAGATTATGTAGCTACCCTTGCAGCCTATTTATTGGATGTTAAAGGACCTGCATTAAGTATTCATACAGCATGCAGCACCTCGCTGGTTGCTATAATAACAGCCGTAAAAGCTTTGCGTAATTTTGATTGTAATATGGCTTTGGCTGGCGGTGTAACCGTTACCGCACCGGTTAACAGCGGCCATATTTATAGCGAAGGGGCTATGTATTCAAAAGATGGGCATACAAAAGCTTATGATGCACAGGGAACAGGTACCGTATTTAGCGATGGTGGTGGTATAGTAATGCTTAAGCGTTATGCCGATGCACTACGTGACGGTGACCACATACACGCACTTATTTCCGGAGTAGGAATAAATAATGATGGCCATCAGAAAGCAAGTTTTACTGCACCAAGCGTTACCGGACAAGCTGGTGCAATTATAATGGCATTAAACGATGCACAGGTTAATGCTGAAACAATTAATTATATCGAAGGACATGGCACTGCCACACCCATTGGCGACCCCATTGAGGTAGAGGCACTATCTTTAGCCTACAAAACACAAACCGATAAAAAATCATACTGTTATTTAGGTTCTGTAAAATCGAATATAGGCCATTTAACAGCCGGTGCCGGAGTTGCCGGTTTAATTAAAACGGCATTGATTTTACAAAAGGAAATTGTGCCTGCAACATTGCATTACAATACGCCAAACCCAAACTTAAATCTTAACGATTCGCCTTTTATCATCAATAATAAAAACGAAATATTTAAACAAAACCTAACGCTTACTGCCGGTGTAAGTTCATTTGGTGTTGGTGGTACCAATGCCCATGTTATTTTGAAACAGCACGAACAAAGTAAAATTGAATTAACCGATGCACAGCAACAACTGTTTTTATTATCAGCAAAAACACCAACCGCTTTAGTTGCATATGCAACCACATTAGCCAACGTTTTAACTAACGATAGTACAGCAAACATTGCTTCAATTGTATCGGCTCTATTCCATAACAAGGCTGCATTTAATTTTAGGCAATGTTTTGTAGCTACTGATACAAGTGACGCCATTAAACAATTGAACGATATTACAAACCAAGAGGCTATACTACAACAAGCTAAGCCACCGGTTGTTTTTACTTTTCCGGGGCAAGGGGCACAATATGTACGTATGGGTGCAGCTATGTATGCTGCTAACGAAACATATAAGGAAAACTTTGACCACTGTTGCAACATTTACCAAGCATACAGCGGTGTAAATCTTGCCGATATTATTTTTAGTTCGATTCATGAAGAAGCGCCTGAATTAAATGAAACGCAATACACACAACCTGCCTTATTTGTTACAGGCTATTGTTTGGCAAAAGTGTGGATGCAATATGGTGTACAACCATACTTACTATTAGGGCACAGCATAGGCGAATTTGTTGCCGCTTGTTTGGCCGGTGTTTTTAGTTTAGAAGATGCTTTGCTTCTGGTAAGTGAACGCGGCCGGTTGATGCAAAGTTGTGCACGTGGCAGCATGCTTAGCGTGGGTGCTTCATCAGATGAAATAAAGCCATTACTAAATAAAAATTTATCAATAGCAGCAGTTAACAGCAATAAACTTTGTGTGGTATCGGGTGTTACTTCCGATATTGAACTATTGCAGCAAACTTTAACCGAAAAAGATATTACCCATAAATTATTGCGCACATCACATGCATTTCATTCGCCTATGATGGACAAAATTGTGCAGCCGTTCGAAGAAATTGTATCGCATATTGAATTGCACGAACCACAAATTCAAATCATCTCATCGGTTACTGCGCAACCCTTATCAAACAAAGAAGCTACAAGTGCTTCGTATTGGGCTATGCATTTACGTAATACCGTAGTTTTTGCCGATGCCTTGCAAACCGTTTGGCAACTGCAACCCGATTCGATTATTATTGAATGTGGGCCACGAAACACAGCAACCACCTTGGCCAAACAACAGGCAAACGTAATTCAAAAACAAAAATCATTTGCTTCTATGGGTAATGGCAATGCCCAAACAGAGTGGCATCAGTTTTTAAACGTAGCAGGGTTGCTGTGGTGCAATGGTTATAATATCAACTTAAGCACACTTTTCCCAAAAACAAATTATACCTGGATACCACCTTACCAATTTGATAAAACACAGTTTTGGATTGAACCAAAAACACAAATAAACAGTACCATTTCGATACCATCCCAACCATTAAAAACCAATATGGATAACCAATCACAAAAAAACAACCAACCATTAATTTCCGAATTAAAACAACTGTTCGAAGAAGCTTCGGGCATGGATATGGGCAATGACCACAAAGCATTGTTTACCGAATTAGGTTTAGATAGTTTGTTTCTAACACAAATTGCAGGTAAACTAACCAAACGTTATGGCCATAAAATTTCATTTCGTCAGTTAAATGAAACCCAACCCGATTTCGAAAGCTTGGCTAACTATTTATTACCGTTACTGCCCGAAGAAATAAAAACTGAAACCACCCTTCAACCAAAAAATGTTGAAATGCCACTGCTACCAACAGGTAATGTATTAGAACAAATGTTGCTACAACAAATGCAAATGCAACAACAACTATTACAATATTTAGCCACACAACAAGGCACCGTATCAAGTAGCTTTCAAACAAAAGCAACCAATGTAACTACAGTCAAACAGCAACTATCAACCGAAGAAGCTTTAGAAATTAAAAAACCCTATGGTGCAATTGCGCGTATCGAAAAAAAAGTAACGCATACGCTAACACCCGAGCAAAAAGAGTGGATAAATACATTTACCACACAATATGTTGCTAAAACAAAATCATCAAAACAATATACACAACTGCATCGGGCGCATTTGGCCGACCCGCGTGTTGTTACGGGCTTTAAACCCAACTTAAAAGAGTTGGTGTATCAGGTTGTGGTAAATAAAAGTAACGATGCATATGTATGGGATTTAGATGGAAATAAATATGTAGATATACTAAACGGATTTGGCAGCAATATGTTTGGCCATTCGCCCGATTTTATAAAAAAAGCATTAGCAAAACAATTAGACGAAGGCTATGAATTAGGGCCACAGCATCCCTTAGCAGGCGAAGTAGCTAAACTGATTTGCGAGTTTACACAGTTGGACCGTGCCGCTATTTGTAATACCGGCAGCGAGGCTGTTTTAGGTTGTATGCGCATGGCAAGGACGGTAACAGGTAAAAATTTAATTGTAACTTTTAATGGTGCATACCACGGCATTAATGACGAGATAATTGTGCGGGGCTCCAGGTCTTTAAAATCATATCCGGCAAGTGCGGGCATACCTGACGAAAGTGTACAAAATGTTTTGGTATTAGATTATGGAACCGATGAAAGTTTAGCCATTATCAGCGAACGTATAAACGAATTAGCCGGAGTAATGATTGAACCCATTCAAAGCCGCAGAGCCGATTTTAAGCCCAAGGAATTTATTAAGCAACTACGCATAATTACAGAGCAAAATAACATACCACTTATTTTTGATGAAGTAATTACCGGCTTTAGGTTAGCACCTAATGGCGCACAAGAATATTTTGGTGTTAAGGCCGATATTGCCAGCTATGGTAAAGTGTGCGGTGGCGGTATGCCCATTGGCGTTATGGCCGGTAAAAAACTTTATATGGATGCATTAGATGGCGGTTATTGGCAGTATGGTGATAACAGTGTACCCGAAGCCGGTGTTACCTATTTTGCCGGTACATTTGTGCGTCATCCGTTTGCATTAGCGGCTGCAAAAGCATCGCTCGAACATTTGATGGAAGCCGGCCCCGAGTTACAGGTAAACCTGAATCAACGTACGGCATACATGGTAATGGCTTTAAACGAATTTTGCGAAACAAATCAACTTCCGTTTTACTGGGCTTCATTTGGATCGTTATTTAAAATTAAATACAAACAAGAATATGCTTATAGCGAATTATTAGCTTATGTACTGCGGTATAAAGGCATACATTATGTAGATGGGTTTCCTTGCTTTTTAACAACTGCGCATACCGATGATGATATTGAATTTATTATTGATACTCATAAAGAAGCAATGAAAGAACTTATGGATATTGGATTGATACCAAGTATTACAAATGAGAAATTACAGCCACCTTTGCAAAATAATGAGAAACAAAA
The DNA here is from genome assembly GCA_016788165.1 of Bacteroidia bacterium. Classification (GTDB taxonomy): domain Bacteria; phylum Bacteroidota; class Bacteroidia; order AKYH767-A; family OLB10; genus JAEUTH01. Next base: position 110,617 of record JAEUTH010000019.1, read on the forward strand.
AATTAATAAAGACAGCCCTCCCTACCCCAATGCACGTTTAGGAAAAGATACTCAGGGCAACGATGCCTGGTTTATTGCCGACCCACAACGCCCCGGCAAATACTTGCAAGTTAGCTGATGGTTTACATGCGCTCAGGCACTTCGATACCCAATAAAAACAATGCATTTGCTAAACATGATGCAACCTTTGCTGAAAGTTGTAAACGGAATGCAGTAGTGGTTGTTTTTTCCAAATCAATTACCACATGATCATGATAAAACTGATTGTACAATTTTGCTGTTTCAAAGGCATAAGCAGCTACTAATGATGGTGCCAATTTAGTGGCAGCTTCATGCACCGTTTCATCAAATTGCAAAACAGCTTTAAGCAACTCTTTTTCTTTTTCTTCTGGCTTAATTTGCGAAACATCTAATTTTAAATGTATCAGATTTTTTACGGTTTCATCATTACCTGCTTTACGTAAAATAGACTTAATACGCGCATAGGCATATTGTATAAATGGGCCTGTATTGCCGTTAATATCAATGCTCTCGGCCGGGTTAAACAGCATTCGTTTTTCAGGGTCAACTTTTAATATGTAATATTTTAATGCACCCATACCTATAGTATGATACAGTTGTTGTGCATGCGCATCGTCATATACATCTAACTTACCCATGCTGCGCGTTAGTGTTTCGGCATTGGCAATTGTTTGTGCTATTAAATCATCGGCATCAACCACCGTACCTTCACGCGATTTCATTTTACCACTTGGTAAATCAACCATGTTGTATGACATGTGATATAATTTATCCCAAAACGGATAACCTAATTTTTTAAAGACCAGGCGCAATACTTTGAAATGATAATCCTGCTCATTACCTACAACATAAATCATTTTATCGAAGTTGTAAGCATCAAAGCGCAACTTTGCCGTGCCTAAATCTTGCGTAATATAAACCGATGTTCCATCGCTACGCTGCAATAGCTTTAAGTCTAATCCTTCATCCGTTAAATCAACCCATACCGAACCATCTTCTTTCTTAAAAAACACACCCTTGTTTAAACCCGCTGCTACAATTTCTTTTCCCAACAAATAGGTATTACTCTCATAATATATTTCATCAAAATCAACACCTAATTTACTGTAAGTAATATCAAATCCATCATAAACCCAACCATTCATAGTTTGCCATAAACTAAGCACAGCTTCATCACCTGTTTCCCATTTGCGCAACATTTCCTGCACTTGCAGCATTAATGGTGCTTGCTTTTCGGCTACATCCTTTGATATGCCCCGGGCTTCCATTTCGGTAACCTGCTCCCTATACTTAGCATCAAAAACCACATAATATTTGCCCACTAAATGATCGCCTTTAATACCGGTACTTTCCGGTGTTTCGTTATTACCAAATAGCTGCCATGCCAACATTGATTTACAAATATGCACACCCCTGTCATTTACAATATTTACTTTTTTAATGTTGTTTCCATCGGCAGCTAAAATGCGCGACAATGAAAAGCCTAATAAAATATTGCGTATATGCCCTAAGTGCAATGGTTTGTTTGTATTGGGCGAACTGTACTCAACTAAAACAGGGTTTGGTTTTATTGAAGATGTTTTGAGCGCGGGATTTAAAAATGCATCAACATAAACTTTGTTATTAATAGATAAATTTAAAAATCCGGCCACTGCCTGAAAACTGCTTATTAATCCGGAAGATTGAACAACAATTTCTCCTATTTGTTTTGCAGTTTCTACAGGGCTTTTTTTAGATATTTTTAAATACGGAAAAACAACAAAAGTTACATCGCCCTCAAATTCTTTTTTAGTTGGCTCAATCAAAATTTGAGACGTTTCGATTGATACGTTATAAAGTTGGTATATGGCCTGTGTTATCAAACCTTTTATTTCTTCAGAAAAAATCATAGTTGCAGTAAGATTACATTTAAATTTTAGTCGGCTTTAACAATTAATTTACGGGCAACGGTAATACAAATAATGCTTACAGCAATAGCAAAAAATCCTACCCAGTTGTAATGAAGCAATTTGCCGTTTTCATCGGTTGTAACTATAAAGCCTGAAATTAATGCAGCTAAGGCTGTTGCCAGATTTTGACTCGATGCATTAATATTCATAAAGCCACCCCGGTATTGTGGTTTAACTACGCTGGTAATAAGGGCTTGTGCCGGTACGTAACGCCCGGCACCAAAAATAAAAAACAAAGCAGCTACTAATAACACCCATACAATAGACACTTGCTGTAAGTTGGTTAAAACAAATACCGGAAACCAAGAGCCAATTACCAGATAGGCAAACACTTTATACTTGCCATACTTATCGGCAAGGCGACCAATAACAGGCGAAAAAATTAAGGTACTTAATCCACCTACCATATATACCCAGGCAATTTGGGCTTTTGTAAAACCTACATTTTTTTCGATATACTGGGCTAAAAACGGGATGGTTACAAAATGACTTAATACCAATGTAAACATCATAAGCAAAGCAATTTGTAAGTTGGTGTCGTTTACAATAATCTTAGCTACATGCGGCTTTTCATTTTTATCCTCTAAGTGAATTTTAAGCTGCGGTAAAAGAAAAAAAATGGTTGGTAATAAAATAACGCCCATTGCACCTACCATTATAAAAGGAATATGCCATTGAAAAGTATCGGCTAAATAAATACCTACAGGCACGCCTGCAACCGAAGCTAAAGAAAAACCTGCAAACAAAACTCCCATGGCTTTACCGCGTCTTTCAAACGGTATATAATCGCCAACAATAGCCAATACCTGGGCTGCAATAAGGCCGCCAAACAAGCCGGCAAAAATGCGAGCAAAAATCAAGAAGTAAAAAGTGGGTGCCCATGCACAAGCAAACGTTCCAATTAAAAAGCCCGTGTAAACAAATAGCAGCAACGATTTCCGATCGAACTTGTCGACAAAAAAGCTGGCTGCTATACTGCTGCCAAATGCGGCAAATGCATAGGCCGAAACTATAAAGCTAAATTGCTGCGGACTGATATTAAATGCGGGCATTATGTGTACGCTTAACGGCATCATGATCATAAAATCCATGATGTTTGTAAATTGTAGTGCCGCTAATAAAAATAAAACTGCCTTTTCGTTTTTAATATATGGTTGCGTCATGTTTTAGAGAAAGTACAAACTCAACCTAATGTAAACAGATTGATAACAAATTTTAATTTAATCAATAATCAATAATCATTAGTTATTACCTAATTGTGCTTTAGCAGTTTTTATTTGCTGATCGTAAAGTGTTTGTGAAATGCTTTTATCATTTTTAAAAAATACACTTCCGTAACTGGCAACTACTTTTTGATAGGTATCTTTATAATCTTTACGATGTATAATTGTGGTGGTTATTTTCTTATTGCCTTCTTCACGTGTACTTTCATCTATTTTAATAACCTCTTCATTTTTAGCGAACGATTTACTTGCTGCAGCTTTGGCATCTTGCAATTCCTGCAAACGTTTTTGCTCAACCGAACTTAAGGCCGATGATTTAGATTTTGCAAGTAAAGCTGCTTCTTCGGTTTCGCGTTGTTTGACTGCTTGTATACTATCTTGCTTTGCCTTTGCTTCAGCTTCGGCCTTCGATTTAGCTAAAGCTAAAGCAGCTTCATCTTCGCGAATTTTTGCTTCGGCCAGTGCGGCTGCTTTTGCTTGTGCAATACTATCCTGTTTGGCTTTTTCCTGCGCTAGCAATAAGGCTTTTTCTTCGTTTGCCTTTCTTATTTTTTCGGCTGCGGCTACTTTGGCTAAACTATCCTGTGTAAATTTTGCTGCGGCTGCTAAACGTGCTTGCTCGGCAGCTTCGGCTTTGGCTTTTATTTCGGCTTCGCGCTTGGCTGTTGCAATCGAATCTTGCTTGGCTTTTTCCAATGCTGCTAAACGTGCTTTTTCGGCTGCGGCAGCCTTAGCTGTACTTATCGAATCGAGTCGGGCTTGTTCGGCTGCTTCTTTACGCGCTTTGGCTTCGGCTGCTAATTGTACTGCTTTGGCTGCTGCTTCAACCTTAGCCAAACTATCTTGCGTAAATTTTGCTGCTGCTTCTAAACGTGCTTTTTCTGCCGCCTCGGCTTTGGCTTTTATTTCGGCTTCGCGTTTGGCTGTTGCTATCGAATCTTGTTTGGCTTTTTCCAATGCTGCTAAGCGTGCTTTTTCGGCAGCGGCAGCCTTAACTGTACTTATCGAATCGAGTCGGGCTTGTTCGGCTGCTTCTTTACGTGCTTTGGCTTCGGCTGCTAACTGTGCTGCTTTTGCTGCTGCTTCAACTTTGGCTAAACTATCCTGTGTAAATTTTGCTGCAGCTGCTAAACGTGCTTGCTCGGCAGCATCGGCTTTGGCTTTTATTTCGGCTTCGCGTTTGGCTGTTGCAATCGAATCTTGTTTGGCTTTTTCTAATGCGGCTAATTGCGCAGCTTTAGCTGCTGCTTCAACCTTTGCTAAACTATCTTGTGTAAATTTTGCTGCGGCTGCTAAGCGCGCTTGCTCGGCAGCCTCGGCTTTGGCTTTAATTTCTGCTTCGCGTTTGGCTGTTGCTATCGAATCTTGTTTGGCTTTTTCTAATGCTGCTAAGCGTGCTTGCTCGGCAGCCTCGGCTTTGGCTTTAATTTCCGCTTCGCGTTTGGCTGTGGCAATCGAATCTTGTTTGGATTTTTCTAATGCTGCCAATCTTGCTTTTTCGGCTGCTGCTTGTGCTTTGGCAATGCTATCTGAATATGCTTTTTCAATTGCTGCCAACTTAGCTGCTTCAATGGCATCGGCTTTCGCTTTTGCTGCTGCTGCATTCGCATCAGCAATCGAATCTTGCCGTGCTTTTGCTGCTGCTGCTAATCTTTCTTTTTCCTTGGCTACTGCTATGAGTTGTAAAGAGTCGGCTTCGGCTTTTTTAGCGGCAGCGGCAGCTGCCTGCGCCAATCGTTTGGAATCGGCTTCGGCTTTTGCTATGCTATCGGATACTGCCTTTTCGAGTGCTGCAATTCGTGCTAATTCGGCAGCGCGTTTGGCTGCTTCGGCTCGCACTGCTGTAATGCTATCTTGCCTCATTTTTTCAATAGCAGCTAACCTTTGTTTTTCCTTTTCGGCCGATGCTTTGGCATATTCTCCTTTTAATGCATCTAACTCGGCTTTACGCGAAGCTGAGTACTTTTGATCGTAATCAAAATCTTCGTACATATCGCTATAGCTGATTTTTGCAACCGGTTTATCTAATTTATCACCTGTTTCAACTCCTTCAACTTTCTTAAACAAATCAATTTTAAATTTATAAGAAAATAAAGTTTTAACTGCAGCTGGTGGTACACGTGTATCAACTAAAACCGATTTACTAATCATGCCTGATTTAGAAAAAGTGATGGTGTATTGCGTGTTCAAATCCAAGTTAAGAATATACTTACCACCCGATGCTGAAATTAATTTATCTCCTTCTTCGTTTCCTTTTAGCACCTTAATATCAGCACCTTCTATACCTTTACCGTCAGTCATTACACTACCTAACAACTCTAAACTTCCCTGCGCATTAATTTTACTTATGCTCGTAAGCGCAATAAGTATTATAAATAATTTTCTAATCATTTTTAGCTAAACGTAATTTTGTAAATAAGCCCAATTTAATGACATACATTTTATTTTTATCGAAAGAAAGTTATCCGACATTCAAATATTCAAAATAAAATGCGCAATAATTATTGGGTTGTAAATGTAAACGAAAATTGAAGTTTGGCATTGCATGGAATTTAGTGTGCATTAGAAAAAACCTGGTTTGCATGCGCTAAAGCTTCGTCAAATTCATTTGTGTTGACGTTGGTTTCTACGCCACTATTTTTAAGATAGAACAACAAATTTTCAGTTGCCAGATTTCCGGTTAAAGTATCATTGGCAAAAGGGCATCCACCATAACCCTTTAGTGCAGTATCAAATCGTTTACAACCATTTTTAAATGCTGCGTCAACTTTTAATTGCCAATTGTTGTTATTGGTATGCAGATGTGCTCCAAATTCGGTTTGCGTATATGTTGCTGTCAGATTTTTGAATAAGTTTGAAATATCATCAGTTGCAGCAATACCAACGGTATCAGCCAAAGAAATAATTTTTACATCTTTTTCAACTAATTGCTGTGTATAGTTTGCAACCAAATCAGTATTCCAAACATCTCCATAAGGATTACCAAAACCCATACTTAAATATACTACCAGCTTTTTATTATTTTTAATACACAGATTTTGTATTTCGTCAACATTTACCAGCGATTGGGCTATGGTTGCATTTGTATTTCTTAATTGAAACGTTTCAGAAACCGATAACGGATAACCCAAAAAAGTAATCTCATTAAAATTTACGGCTTCGGTTGCACCACGAACGTTGGCTACAATGGCCAAAAGATTTGTTTTTGTGTTTGCTAAATCTAATTGTTCTAATACATCAACCGTATCGCGCAATTGTGGTATTGCTTTAGGTGATACAAAGCTTCCAAAATCAATAGTATCGAAACCTACTTTAAGCAATTGGTTTATGTAAGCAGCTTTTTGCGATGTAGGGATAAAATCAATTAAACCTTGCATGGCATCTCTGGGGCACTCAATTATTTTCATGCTTTGGCTTACGGTATTATTTTATTACAACACCATGCGCAATAAAGGATAACTCAAACTTAGGCGTGGTTATGGCATCAATCTCTGCCTGTGGCTTATGTGCATCCTCAGCATAGTGTTTTTGATCTTCAACCGACATGGTATCCATAACAGCTGTACCACTAATCAAAGCAATTTTTCCGGCTGCATCTTTTGGTACAAAAAATTCGTGATCTTTCATCTTGATAAACATTTGTGTGCCATCACCTTTTTCAACATTCATCCAGCATCCCATTTCCTGACATACCTCGGTAATTTTTGCTTCAATAACCATATCCTCTAACGCAGCTTTGTTTTGCATTTGTGCCGCTAACGCTGCTACGGTGATGCCTGTTTGTTTCTCAATTTTTTCTCCATAACTATTCGCAATAGTTTCGGTTTGCATTGTTGCATCCACTTTTTTTTCAGTTGATGGATTGCAAGCGAATAGATAAGTTAGTGAAAGTAAAACAATACCCTTTTTCATAATATTCATTTTTTTAAAGTAAACCGCAAAAGTACAGTATTCCGATTTTTCAAGTTACCTAAAATTCAATTTTATTTTAAACAATTTTAAAGAATAATTTTTGTGAATGGGCAAAATTTAACTGTGATTTTTTTGTGAAAACATTTTTTTATATTAGCGGCTGTTTATAGCACACACACCAGTTTACCTTTTTACCAATTTACCAATGCATTATTTTATGAAAAAAATAATAGCTACATGCATGGCTATTATTATTTGTGCAACATTTTTGCACGGACAAATTAATTTGCAACAGCCAAATTTTGTTGACTATCTTATATCCTCAGGTTGGAATCAACCTGCCGGTATTGTATATGATTGCACAGGCCAATCCTATATATGGGAACTTAAAGGCAAAATTTATGTAGTTGATTCAGCCGGAAATAAAATAACAACACCACTGCTCAATATTGCTGAGGAAGTAGGCAATTGGCGTTCGCATGGTTTGCATGGCGTTTGTCTTGACCCTAACTTTAGAACAAATGGTTATTTTTATTGCTATTATGCTGTTGACCGTTATCACTTATTAAATTTTGGTAAACCAAATTATAATGCAAACTCGAATGCATACTATGATGCATCTATTTTACGCGTAACCAGATTTACGGCCAATAGTGCAACAAACTTTACAACGTTAGTCCCAAATTCTCGTTTGGTACTGTTGGGTGAGGACAAAAAAACAGGTGTGCCCTTACTACATGTTACACATGATGGAGGTACTATTTTGTTTGGCCGCGATGGTAGTTTGCTGGTATTTACTGGCGATTGTGCAGATTATGCTCAAAACGATGTAGGCAGTGCACCGGGTACTTATTGGGCACAGGCATTGGCCGATACCATTATCAGAACTGCAGAAAATGTGGGCGATTTCAGGTCTCAGTTATTAAATTGCCATAATGGTAAGATTTTAAGAATGGATCCGGCAACCGGTAACGGTTTACCCAGTAATCCTTATTACGATAGTGCCAATCCACGCTCAGCAAAATCGAGGGTATATGGGCTGGGTTTACGCCAACCTTACCGTTGCAGTATTATACCTAATACCGGTAGTACCAATATAAATGATGGGCAACCCGGACATATAGTTGTTAGCGAGGTAGGTTGGTCAACTTGGGAAAGTGTTTGGATAGTTAAAGAAAAAAATTTGAATTTAGGTTGGCCTGTTTTCGAAGGATTAAACAGACCTGCTGCACTTCAATCGCCTATTTATAATAAAGATATGCCAAACCCACTTTACGGAAGTGGAGGTTGTAATAAGCAATATTTCAGTTTTCAGAATCTGATAAAAAACTCGACCTTAACTAACCCGAGTTTTCCGAATCCATGTAACAACAACGTTCAAATTCCGGCTAATATTCCCAAGTGGAAATGGCTGCCACCGTTTATAAATTACAGGCATAATCAAAATATAACACAAGTACCTGCTTTAGCTGGCGATTCAACAGTGCCTATTTCAATGTCGAGCCCACAAGCCAATGTAGTTGGCGCTGAGTTTAAGGGAAATGCGGCAATGGCCGGCCCTTGGTACAGCGGTAATCAGTTTCCGAGCAATTATAAAAACACATTTTTTAATGTAGATTATGGCGAACAATGGATTAAAAATTTTGTCCTTGATAGTAATTACAAACTTACAGAGGCCCGTCCATTTGCAAGTAACATTGGCGAAATTGTTTATTTAACTATGAATGAAAAAGATGGTTGTTTATACTATATAAAACTCGAAGGCGAGTTACATAAGATATGCTATATTGATAGTAATAATGCACCGCCTGTTGCTGTTATTGATGTTGACCAAACCTACAGCAGTACTAATACGATTACGGTTAACTGCTCGGCCTTAAACTCAACCGACCCCGAAGGTGCACCTTTAAGTTACCTATGGGATTTTGGAAATGGTATATTTAGTAATGCTGTTGACACTCAGGTTACAATAACAACATTAGGTAGTGCACCTGAAATAGCAACGATAACGCTAAGAGTAACAGATAATGGTGGCTTGCAAGATGCCACCACACAAAATATTCACTTAAATAATTACCCACCCGTTGTTAATATAACATCACTATTAGATAGCGCTTTATATAGCATTGGCGAACCTGAAAATTTGCAATTAAAAGCTACAGTAATTGACAATGCGCCTGACTCGACTTTAACCTATAATTGGCAATCTATTTTATTTCATGAAACCCATAACCATCCTGAACCTATAGACAATGACCATGAAACCTATCAATTAATAACTAACGATGGTTGCGGTAGCGAAGTTTTTTGGTGGGAGGTTAACTTATCTGTATCTGATGCACAAGGCTTAAAAGGTTCGGATGTGGTTAGGCTTTATCCAAAGTGTTCATTACCTGTTGCAATTATTTCATCAAATAATACTGTTTGCAAATCAGCTCCAATTACGTTTACAAGTTTGTCTGAAAATGCTGCATCATTACAATGGATATTCGAATCTGCTTCCGAAACAGAATCAATTTTAACAAACCCTACAGTAACGTATAATGCACCAGGTACCTATATAGTTACCTTAATAGCTACAAACATTTTAGGTTCAGATACAGCTATTACTTATGTAACCGTTAATGTTAATAATCAAACTATTTCTGTTACCGCAAATCCAAATGATTCCGTTTGCAGTGGCGGCCAAATAGAAATTGCAGCAGCTACTACAGAAAGTACCAATACGTTTCAATGGCTAACTGCTGGTGATAACATACCCGGTGCAACCAGTAATATTTATATTACAAATCAAAACGGTGGTTATGTGTGTGTGGTAACCGACATAAACGGATGTACCAAATCCAGTAAAACTCAAAAGGTAGCTTTTATAGCTCAGCATGCAAATATTACGGCACCTAATGGTAAAACAATTTGTACTAACGATAGCACACAATTAGTTGCCAATGTTGGTAACTACACATACCAATGGACTAAAAATGGTATAGATATTAATGGAGCCAACCAAAGTACTTACTATGCAAATTCGGCAGGTACATATAGATGTAGGATTACCAATTATTTAGGCTGTAACAAAGTAAGTAACTCAATAAAGGTTGTGGTAAATTGTAAGCTTACTGAGCTTATGCAAAAAAACCAGTCAAAACTTGTTATCCAGCCTAACCCTGTTAAGGATTTGGCACAAATAAGTTTTTCAATAACTGATGATGTTAATATTCAATTTACAGTGTTGAATGAAATTGGTAAAGCCGTTATGATTCTGCCATCAAAACCATATCGTGCCGGCCAGCACCAGGCAACATTTGATGCTACAACTTTAAAAGATGGCTTTTACTTTTTACAAATATCAGGTACGAACTTGTTAGAAGCGAAACCATTTAGCGTTATCCGTCACTAAATACTTTTTATACTTAAAATAAAAGCCATTGTAAATTAAATTTTGCAATGGCTTTTTAATTAATAATCCCAATTATAGATCAAAACTAATAGAACCATATCATTTGCCAAAGCAGATACAGTTGTTTCAAGCAATTGCATACTTTATAAATATTATTTAATTGAGCTGATGTAATTATTGACTATTACTAAAATGATAAAAAAAAATCCATTACAAAACTGCAATGGATTTAAATTTTAAACAAAATGTACAATATTAATAACCCACACTCATGGTATTGGCATTAACCTCGCGTGGGCCACAAGAAAGTACCGGAGTTTTCGAATGGTTAATAATATGATTTGCAAATGCACCTAACGAAGTACCGGTAATACTAAACTCTTGTTCCGTCATTATCAAAATTAAATCAATATCGTTTTGATTTGCAAATTTAAGCGTGGCTTCGCCTACATTTTTATCATCGCTATACACTACTTGAGTAATGATGTCATAGTCTTGCACAAAGGTTTCGGTTTGCTCAACTTTAATTTCAAATTTTCTTTTTACGTCTTCCTTTGAAGTATTTGGGTTAAACGCTAAGATGAAAACATGTGCTTTATATGCATCGGCTAATGTTAATACATAAGGCACCTTCTGGCGCGAGTTTGCCGAATCGTCAATAGGTACTAAAATGCGTGTAAACCCAACCTTACGCGCATGTGTTTGTACCGATATTACCGGACAAGGAGCTTCGGCAATTACGCGTACTGTATTGGTACCAACTACATGTTCTTGTGGGCCACTTACGCCATGGGTACCCATAATTATTAAATCGGCATGCCAAACCTTTGCTGTATGCGCAATCCTTTTATAGATACGGCCTACCTCTGTAGCAATACTTACAGTAACCCCTGATTCGTTGTGAATTTTTTCGGCTACTTCGTTTAACTTATCATCCGATGCGGTTTCAATTTTCTTTTCAAAACCACTAAATGCATGGCTGATTGCCGAAGTAAACGACATTGCCTCCAATACATGAACCAGTTTAATCTCTGCACGTAATAACTTAGCCATAAAAACACCGTGTTCCAATGCTAAAGCAGCAGTTTCGCTGAAGTCGTATGGAATAAGAATTTTTTCAATTTTTGATTTTGGTAGCATAGCTTCTCTCTTTTATATACTGCTAAAATATTGTATTTATTTATTAAACAAAAAATCAACTAAAACTATTTTAGCTAAGCACGTATTCATATAGGTCTTTGCGGTCGTTAGCTCTTACTGATAATACCGGTATGGGGCTGTTATTAATTATATCATGTGCCTCTGTACCTAAAAACCAGCCCGAAAATTCAGAATCCGACTGGGCAATTATCACAATTAAATCGGCATCAATATTTTGTGCGTAAGCAATTACGGTATCTGATGCATCTTTACTTGATACGAGTTTAGCAGAAACTTCAACGCCTTCATCTAATACAAATTGTTGTACGGAATGCATTTGTAATGTTAGCTTGCTTTTTAAAAACTCATCATCGGTATCAAACAAAGAAATGATGTGAATTTGAGAACCAAAGTATTTAGCAATTTCAATTGCTTTATTTACCTTATCACGCGATTCGATGCTTAAGTCGAGCGGTAAAACAATATTTTTACACCCTTGGCGATGCGTTTTACCATGTATGGATATAACGGGGCAATGCGCTTCATTTATTACTCTAACTGCATTACTGCCTACAAATTTTTTCTTAATAGAATCGGAACCGCCACTGGTACCCATTACAATTAAAACGGCATTAAGGTCTTTTGCTACCTGAACTAATTCTTCATAAATTTTTCCGGTGCGCACCATCGTATTTATTTGCAAACCCGAGTCAAGTGCCGTTTGGGCTGCCAATACATTCAATTTTGTTTCGATTTCAGATTTATACAAATTTTCGTTTGCATCATCGCCCTTAAAAAAGCCCGTAAACTTTTGCATAAAATCACTATCAATTACATTTATGAGCGTAATGTCAGAATGATGGTATCGGGCCAAATTAAAAGATTGTTGTAATGCAATAAGCGATTGCTCCGAAAAATCGATAGGTACAAGTATGTGATTACTACTGGTTATCATATATTATATTGTTAAGTTGTTGATTTAAAAAACGAAAATGAAACGTTACCATAATTTCGCACATCATCTGGTAAAATCTTTGTTTGAATTGGCCTGTTATGTTCATGCTCCAATATAAATACACCCCTCGGTTTTAACAAATTTCTATCTAAAATCAGTGTTACTAAATTTTCAATTTGTGGCAAATCGTAAGGTGGGTCGGCAAAGATAATATCAAATGACTCGTTACATTTTTTTAAAAACAAAAATGCATCGCTTTGTTGTGCTTCACAACCAATACACTGCCACTTTTTGAAAACACTGTTTACAAATTTTACACAAGCTGCATGCATATCAATTGCTAATATGTTTTCACAATTACGTGATGCAAATTCATAACTGATAGCACCTGTGCCTGTAAATAAGTCGAGTATGCTCAGCGTTTCAAATTGGTATTGATTATTTAAAATATTAAACAAACCGGTTTTTGCAAAATCGGTAGTGGGTCGCACCGGCAAGTGCTTTGGTGCAACAATTGTTTTACCTTTTAGCTTACCACTAATTATACGCACAAGCCTAAACTAAATAATGTTTGAAATTGCCATGCCGGTAATTGCTCAAAACCGTAACTAAATTGAAATGCCTGTTGTCGCATTGCCAAATCAACATAGCGGATATATTTTTTACTGATACTAAAGATTGCCGATTGTTTCTCAATTAAGCCCGTAATTTCCAAAACATCTTCTTCGGGGTTAAGATTTAGCTGTTCATAAACCAGCATGATAAAATAAATAAAATCTTCGGCTGTGTTGTAGTAAAAGTTGTTGTAAAACAGCAACTGGTTTTCGGCAATAACCATCATTTCGAATTGATGCTTATGTACATTTACCGATATAGCGCGCTGTGCTTTATTTCGATTTTTTAATAAACCATGTTCAATAAAAGCAGTACCGCAATGATTTATATGAACTTGCTTCAACTGATTGACTGCAAAATTTATTAAATCGTCATTAACAGCAAAAACATGTTTTGCATCAAAAAATCCGAAATCATCCTTTGCAATACTATCTGCACTTCCTATTTGATGGTTAAAAGCCAAAAGCTCGGCATTTTTTTGTGCTTCATAAAATGCAGATGGCACCAGTGTGCTTTGCACATTTACTATCGAAAATTTTATTTTTAAAAAACTATCAAAAAGTAAAATGCCATCATTGGCAAATATTTCGGCTAATTGCTTAAAGTCGTTTGCCTGATAATTCTTAAAGGCTAAGAATTTATTTTGTTTGGGTTGTATTACTGCATAGCTGATATCGCAATTATCAAACTCAACAAAAAGCTCACAACGCTGTAAACCAATTTCAGGCAGCGATTCATCAACGATAGCATATTTTGGCTTGGACAACATTATAAAAACCTGCGGCAAACCTAACAATTTGTTTACTTGTTTAAAAAAGCAGGAACAATTGAAAATTTTAAACCCCGAAAAGCTAATTGATATTAGCTTGCAGCAATTTTAAAATGCAATCATTTAAAACAAAACTACAACACCATTTTCCGTTTGAGCCAACAGCCAGCCAAGCAGCTTTAATGGATATACTACCTGATTTCTTTGCATTAAAAACTGTGAGGAAATTATTTGTGCTAACCGGCTATGCAGGTACCGGTAAAACAACATTTACCAATACATTAATAAAGGCATTAGCCGATGATAAAATTAAAACAATGCTATTGGCACCAACAGGCAGAGCTGCTAAAGTATTAGCGGGTTACACCCAAAAAAATGCACAAACAATACACCGTAAAATATATCAGTTAAAAACGGATAGCGGTGGCAAATCTTACTCAATATTAAAAGAAAATAAGCATAGCAATACACTTTTTATCATTGACGAAGCATCGTTAATTGGTGGTGCCGAAATTGAATCAGAAACTTTATTTGGTCGTCAGTCGGTATTGGACGATTTGATACAATACGTGTATCAGGGTAAAAACTGTATAATCATGTTTATTGGCGATATGGCGCAGCTACCGCCTGTTAAACTGCAATTAAGCCCGGCTTTGGACATTGCAAATATTTCATTTAATTATAACATGGAAGTAATGAGCCATGAATTGCGCGATGTAGTACGTCAGCAAAAAGATTCGGGCATATTGCTTAATGCAACAGCATTACGCATACTGATAAATAAAGGCCTACATTTGCCGGTATTAAAAGCCGTTGGTTTTGATGATGTATTTACACTAACCGGTAATGAAATTGGTGATGTTATTGCCGAAAAGTTTAACAATAAAAATCCCGATGACTCCGTAATTATTTGCCGTTCGAACAAGCAAGCAAACCGTTACAATCAGTATTTAAGAAACCGCGTATTTGATCAATTTGATGAACTATCGGCCGGTGACCGATTAATGATTTTGAAGAATAATTATTACTGGTTAGATGCCGATAGCGAAGTTGGTTTTATTGCCAATGGCGATACAATAGAAATTAAAGCCGTATTAAACATTGAAGATGCATTTGGTTTTAGATTTGCCGATATCAGAATGGCATTGGTTGATTATCCGGAGGCGCCTTACATGGAAGTAAAAATTTTACTAAACACGCTTTACTCCGAAACACCTGCACTTTCGTATAACGATAGCAAAAAGCTTTGGGATACATTGCTAAAAAATCATGAAAAAATTAAAAGCAACCGCGCCCGTATTGAAGCGGTAAAAAGCAATGCATACTATAATGCGCTGCAAGTAAAATTTGCCTATGCAATAACCTGCCACAAATCGCAGGGCGGGCAATGGCCAAATGTTTTTGTTGATCAGGGATTTATGACCGATGAAAGCTACACCACCGAACATTTGCGTTGGCTATATACTGCGGTAAGCCGCGCATCGTCACAGTTGTATTATATAAATTTCGAAGATCGGTTTTTTAAAAAGTAAAGCCTGCTTCTGGCTATTGCTTTTTAATCATGTAGGTAGTATTGGCTTGCGCTTTGGGCGTAATTACAATATCGTTTAGCACAACATGTGCGGGCCGGCTAACTGCAAAATATACTACTTCGGCAATATCATCAGCTTTTAGCGGTTCAAAACCCTGATATACTTGTTTTGCTTTTTCAACATCACCGTGTAGCCTTACTATTGAAAATTCGGTTTCGGCAGCACCGGGTGCAATATTGGTAACTTTAATGCCATAAGGCAATAAATCAATACGCATAGCTTTGCTTAAGGCATCAACAGCATGTTTGGTTGCGCAATACACATTACCTTTTGCATACGCTTCTTTACCTGCAATTGATGCGATGTTTACAATATGTCCTTTCCTACGAGCTATCATCAATGGAATAATTTCATGACTTACGTAAAGCAAACCTTTTATATTGGTATCAATCATTTTATCCCAATCGGCAATTGCGCCATCTTGTATGGTAGCTAATCCACTTGCTAAGCCGGCATTATTAATCAAAACATCAATTTCTAAAAAAGCGTGTGGTAATGATTTGATGGCTGCTTTTACTTCGGTTTGATTGCGTACATCAAAAGGAAGGGCATATACTTTAACACCAAAATTATTCTGCAAATCATCTTCAATTACGCGCAATCTATCAGCTCTGCGGCCATTAATTATTATATCGTAGCCACGTTGTGCAAATTGATATGCCATCGCTTTACCAAAACCTGCTGTTGCACCTGTTATAAAAACTATGGGCATAAATATTTGAAATTAATTAAGCAGTAAAATTTATTAATCTTCAAACTTTTGCATCACACTGTGGCTTACGCCCGTATTTGAAAAACCGCCATCATGAAACAAATTTTGCATGGTTACCATGCGCGTATAATCACTAAAAAGCGATATACAATATTTGGCACAATCCTGTGATGATGCATTACCTAAAGGCGAAATTTCGTTGGCGTAATTATAAAAGGCACCAAAACCCTTAATACCACCTCCGGCCGTTGTTTTGGTTGGCGATTGTGAGATGGTGTTTATGCGCACTTTTTTTGCCACACCATAATGATAACCAAAACTGCGCGCAATACTTTCTAAAAACGATTTGGCTTCGGCCATTTCATTGTAATCCGGAAAAGTACGTTGTGCAGCAATGTATGTTAAAGCAACTACACTGCCCCACTCCTTAATTGCATCCAGTTTCATGCACGTTTGTAATAAGCGGTGTAACGACATGGCACTTATATCCATGGTTTTATGCATAAAATCATAATCTAAATCAGTGTATGTTTTGCCCTTACGTACATTTAACGACATACCAACTGAATGCAAAATAAAATCAACACCACCACCAAAATGCTCCATACTTTTTGCAATTAAATTGTGCATATCGTCATTATTAGCCACATCGGCAGGTATAACCGGAGCATTAATTGCAGTAGCTAAGTTGTTTATTGCGCCCATACGCATGGCAACCGGTGCATTGGTAAGTACTATTTGCGCACCTTCGGCATGTGCTTGCATGGCTACCTGCCAGGCTATTGAGTTTTCGTCTAAGGCGCCAAAAATGATACCTTTTTTTCCGGATAAAATACCTTGTGCCATAATGTAATTTTTTAGAGTAAGTTGTTATTAATATAAGTTGTTATGGTTTACTGTATGGCAACAAACCTACACCATATAAAAACAAAACAAAATATTTTTTACTGCCCTGTTTACAATCTGATTCTAAAAAGAAACGTCAACTGTTATTCATTTTTAAAGGACTTTACAAAAAAAATGTCTGCATAAACTATTATCCAATTTGATGTTTCAAAAATAAGATCCGGTTTTAATCATCAATTCAACTCAAATTACCTTAGTTTGAAACAATACATGTTAGTAGCAACAGTAACAGGTATAGCAGCATTTCAATAAAATAAACATCAATAACCAACATGTCTATAATGGTGTAACCAAAAACAGTGGCCAACAAGTATATTAAAAGGCATAATGAATTCAGATGCTATCTATCCTTTTTAGGCTTGCAATTTTTTCTACATTCGCCACCCTTAAAAATTAGTTTACGATAAAAAAAATAAAAATGGCAGCAGAAAAAATAACACAACAAAACGGAAAATTAAATGTACCCGCTAACCCAATTATTCCATTTATTGAAGGTGATGGTATTGGACCCGATATTTGGGCTGCATCTGTGCGCGTACTGGATAGTGCCGTTAGTAAAGCTTATAACGGTAACCGTAAAATTGAATGGAAAGAAGTTTTAGCAGGTGAAAAAGCATTTAACAAAACCGGAAATTGGTTGCCTGATGAAACTTTAGACATCATACGCGAATACCTAATTGCTATTAAAGGACCACTTACTACGCCTGTTGGTGGTGGTATCCGTTCACTTAATGTGGCATTACGTCAGCAATTAGATTTATATACATGTTTGCGTCCGGTACGTTGGTTTAGCGGTGTACCCTCGCCTGTTAAACATCCCGAAAAAACAGATATGGTAATTTTTCGCGAAAACACTGAAGATATTTATGCAGGCATTGAATATATGGCCGGCACTGATGATGTAAAAAAAGTAATTGCATTTTTAACCGAAACCTTGAAGGTTAAAAACATCCGCTTTCCTGAGGATAGCAGCATTGGTATAAAACCGGTTTCGATAAGTGGTAGCGAGCGTTTAATACGTGCCGCTATTCAATATGCAATAACGCATGGCAAACCATCGGTTACTTTGGTGCACAAAGGCAACATTATGAAATATACAGAAGGTGGTTTTAAAAAATGGGGTTACGAGTTAGCGCAGCGCGAGTTTGGTGATAAGGTTTTTACATGGGCACAGTACGATGTTATTGCCGAAAAGGAAGGAAAAGCTCAAGCAGATGCAACTATGAAAGCAGCTTTGGCATCAGGCAAAATATTAATTAAAGATTCGATTGCTGATGCATTTTTACAACAAATATTGTTACGTCCTGACGAGTATTCGGTTATAGCCACACTAAACTTAAATGGCGATTATATAAGTGATGCATTAGCTGCTTGCGTTGGCGGAATTGGTATTGCACCCGGTGCAAATATTAATTACGTAAGTGGTCATGCCATTTTTGAAGCTACACATGGCACAGCACCTAAATATGCTGGTTTAGACAAAGTAAACCCGGGCTCGGTAATATTATCGGGGGCTATGTTATTAGAGCATTTAGGATGGATAGAAGCTGCACAACTTATATATAAAGGCATTGAAGCTGCCATTGCTGATAAAATTGTTACATATGATTTTGCGCGCTTAATGGAAGGCGCAACCGAAGTTAAATGTTCGGCTTTTGGCGATGCTGTTATAGCACGTATGTAATAAATACAGATGCACCGGTATTGAACTTTTATCAATACCGGTAAGTTTTATCATATTTGTTTTGTGTTTTTAAATGCACTTGCCACATGCAATTATTAGGTACTATTTTAAAAAAAGGTTTTGAATTGCGCGGGCGTGTTTTGCCTGCACCAAATAAGCCTATACACTTACAAAGAAAAGTATTACAAAAACTGCTGCGCAAATCACAGTTTACCATGTTTGGCGAGCATTACCATTTCAGGGCAATTTTAAACAGCCGCCATTTTGTAAAAACGTTTCAACAAAGTGTTCCGATACACGATTATAACAGCATTTTTTCGCAATGGTGGAATAAATGCCTGCACTATGAAGAAAATGTATGTTGGCCTGGCCAGGTAAAATATTTTGCCTTAAGTTCAGGCACATCAGAAAGTTCGAGTAAGCATATACCTGTTACCAGCGACTTGCTTAAAAGCATAAAAAAAACATCGCTGCGCCAGTTTTTTTCGATGGCTAACTATGACATACCTGAAAAAAATTACCAGAAAGGAATTTTAGCTTTAGGTGGCAGTACGCAATTAAAAAATCGCGGCAGTTATTATGAAGGCGATTTAAGTGGTATAACCATTAAAAATATTCCATTTTGGTTTCAGCACTTTTACCGTCCGGGTAAGCGTATCAGCAAACATACTGATTGGGCTATAAAACTAGAAGAAATTACCGAAATGGCACCCCAATGGGATATAGGTACCATTGTAGGTGTACCTGCCTGGCTGCAAATGCTGCTCGAAAAAATTATTGATCGTTACCAGCTAAAAAACATACACGATATATGGCCTAACCTGAGTTTATTTGTTCATGGTGGTGTAGCTTTTGAGCCTTACAAAAAAAGTTTTTTGCCTTTGTTAGGAAAGCCCATCAATTATATGGAAACCTATTTGGCATCGGAAGGATTTATAGCACTGCAAGAATACCCCGATCAAGGCATGAATCTGGTTTTAAACAACGGCTTGTTTTTTGAGTTTATACCCTTTAACGATTTAAATTTTACGGCCGATGGCGATTTAAAAGGCAAACCACAAACGCTGCTCATTAACGAAGTTGAAGAAGATGTAGAGTATGCACTGTTGTTATCCAGCAATGCAGGCGCATGGCGTTATCTTATAGGTGATGTAATTAAATTTACAAACAAGCAACGATGTGAAATTGCAATTATAGGTCGTACCAAACATTACCTGAGCCTTTGTGGCGAACATTTATCAGTTGATAATATGAATAAAGCAATTGAAATGGTAAGCGAAGAACTTAATATTTCGATTCCTGAATATACTGTTGCCGGTATTCCCTATGAAAGTCTTTTTGCCCATAAATGGTTTATGGGTTGTGATGATAAGGTGCAGCCGGATGTACTGCGTCAACTACTTGATGAAAAATTAAAAGTACTTAATGACGATTACCGTGTTGAGCGTACCTCTGCTTTAAAAGAAGTAATAGTAGAAGTATTGCCTACTTCCGTATTTTTAGACTGGATGTCGGCACGGGGCAAGGTGGGTGCTTCGCACAAGTTTCCGAGGGTTATGAAAAAACAAATCATCCAAGAGTGGGAAACACATATCCAACGCTATAAAGTATAAATATGCTATCGGCCATAAGCGATGGATTTTTTGTAGGGGTAGCACTGGCCTTTTTAATTGGCCCTGTATTTTTCATGCTCATTCAAACCAGTATTGAGCATGGCTTAAGGCAAGCTATTGCTTTGGCATTTGGCGTATTGGTAAGCGATGCCTTATTTATTTTAATTGCCGAGTTAGGCAGTAATATTTTTTTTAACAATAATATGGTAGCCGGTTATGTTGGGTATATAGGTGGCGTTATATTAATTGCATTTGGCGCAGTAAACTTTTATAAAAAACCATCTCAAACGCATGTATCAGTGCAAAGCAAAACCGATGTGCTAAAAACCATTATAAAAGGTTTTGCTATGAATTCGTTTAACCCTTTTGTTTTAATTTTTTGGTTAGGCGTAGCAGGCTCGTTGGCAGGTAAAAGTTACGAGTCGAACATGCATGTTGTTTTTTACGCAAGTGTTTTAACAACCGTTTTTGGCACCGATATTTTAAAGAGTTATTTGGCAACCAAATTACAGCGTTTGTTAACTGCAACCGTACTAGTTTGGATGAACCGTATTTCGGGCGTAGCATTAGTTTTGTTTGGCATGCGCATAATTTACAAAAGCTGGTTACTTTAAAATAATGAATGATTGCGCACTTTGGCTACTGCTTCGGTTGCTGAGTGCACATGTAATTTTTCATAAATATTTTTACAGTGTGAATTAACCGTGTTGTAACTGATACTGCACTGCTCGGCAATCATCTTATAACTTAAACCTTTCATAAGCATACCCAGTATATCAATTTCGCGTTGGGTTAAATCAAAATCTTTAACGCCTTTATGTAATGGCTGTTTCTGAAACATCTCTAATACCTTACGTGCAACGGTTGCCGTCATGGGTGCGCCACCTTCGGTTACATCTCTAATACCATCAATTAAGCGTTGGGGTGGTGTTTTCTTTAAAAAATAGCCATTGGCTCCGGCATGTACGGCATCAAAAATTTTGTCGTCATCTTCAAATACGGTTTGCATAATTATCAGCACATCCGGAAACTGTTTATGTATCAGTTTTAAGCCCTCGATACCATTTACGCCCGGCATATCAATATCCATCAATACCACATGCGGGTTGGTTGTTGTTACATCTTTAATAACCTGCTTGCAGTTATCAAATGTACCCACACATTCCATATCGGAACTTGAATCAATCAGCAGTCGTAAAGCTTCTTGCCGTGCTTTGTTATCATCAAATACAATAACTCTAATTTTCATAATTCAACCGTTTTAAGTTTGTATAAATTACTACCAGCTATGTTTCAATTGAAACATCAGAACCATAACGGTGCCTTGTCCCGGTGCCGACTTTAAAGTGAGTTCGCCTTGCAGTAAAGCTGCTCTGTTTTGCATATTAATTAATCCATTACCACCATTACTCGACAGTACTTTCGATAATTCCTTGTCCGTCATTTCAAAACCAATACCATCATCTTTAATTCTTAATAAAACCAAAGTGTTTAGCAGCTTTAATTCAATCCATACATTTTGGCATTTGGCATACTTTAAAATATTATTTAAAGCTTCCTTATAAATCAGATAAAAATTTCTGCGCTCGTCCATTTGCAGCTTTTCTGCATAAAGCTTCTCGTCAAAATTAATATGTAAGATGCACTTTTCGTCTAACAGGTTTACTGCATGTTCGCGCATACGTGCAAAAATGTTTTCAAACTTATCGTTATTGGTGGTAATCATCCACACAATATCATTCATAGCTTCTAACGATGACTGTGCATAGAAGCCCATTTTTTGCAGCAAAGGTTCCACCTCTGTTTGCTTGTTCTTTTGCATTGCCACATCGTTATAAATGGTAATGCTGCTTAAGTTACTTCCTACTTCGTCATGTAAATCGCGGGCAATTCTATTACGCACATTGGCAATTTCCAATGCACGGTAAAATCTGAATTTATAAAGGAAAAAGCCGAGTGCGGCTACTATTGAAACTACTATGGCGGCAAACCACCACGTACTGTACCATGGTGCTAAAATTTTAATTGTTACGGTTTGGCTTGTTGCACTCCAAATGCCATCAATATTGGTTCCTTTAACTGTAAAGGTATAAGTGCCGGGGTCTAAATTTGTGTAAGTTGCTAAACGCACACTGCCCGATTGAACCCAATCTTTATCAAAACCATCTAATTTATATTGGTATTTGTTTTTGGTGGATGCTATATAATCCGTTGTAGCAAATTCGAAAGTAATTATGTTGTTATCGGGCGTTAATTTAACTTCGTTTGTAAGATATGCCGGGCTTGATAAAATTAAACTTTTATGGAACGACAGAGGTTTTTTATTGTTGATATAAATGGCCGTTATTAATAACTGTGGTTGGGTTTTTAGTGGTTTAATTTGAGCCGGATAGAAATAATTTAATCCATTTATACCACCAAAAAACAAACAACCATCAGCCGTTTTGCAATATGCAAAACGATTAAACTCATTGCTTTGTAATCCATCTTTTGCCTGGTAGTTATTAAACAAACCGGAGTTCGGATTAAAACATGCCAAACCTAAATTGGTGCTTAGCCACAGGTTATTATTTTCATCGCTTAGTATGCCATAAACAACGTCATTAGGCAAACCATTTTTAGTATTAAAAATTTTGCATTGTCCGGTTTCGATATCAAATTTATTTAAGCCACCCCCATTGGTACCTAACCACAAATATTTTTCAGGGTGTACCGCATCAGCACAAATACTATAAACCATATCTACGCTTAACGATTGCAAGTTTCCTTTTTGATTGTGATAGTGTTGCCATTTATTTTTTACAATATCAAGTGCAAATAACCCTTGAGCTGTAGCCAGCCAAAAAATACCATTAGGTGCACGGTATATATGCTGCAAAAAATTATATGGCATTTGACTAATTTTTACAGGATATGGATAGTTGGTAAAAGTTTCGGTTCGTGGATTAAATACACTAAAACTGTGGGGTGTGCCTATGTACACCATACTATCTGATAAAAACACCGGAAAATTTTCAACGCTGCCGTTATTATATTGTTTTACTTTTTTTGTTCGGAGATCAATTTTGGTAAGCTTTCCTTTTGATAGCCAAACAATGTTGGTATCTTCAAAAACCGCTGAGGTAGAAATTCCAAAATTTTTAAAATCAACCTCATTAATAAAAGTACTGTCAGGTATGGTTTCTATTTTTTTGCCGGCAATATTAAAAGTACTTAAAAATGAAAATGCCTTTGTTATTACAACCTTATTACCGGGTGCTGCCGACATAAATCCCATGCTACCTGCGGCAATAAAATTAAATTGCTCGATTCGCGGATGATATTTTAAAATACCGTAGCCCTTGGTGCCTATCCAAATTAAACCACTGTTATCGCAATAAACATTGCTTGTATTTTGAAGCGATTGCTGCTTATGACTATCAGAAGCTGTAATGTTGGTTATGATTTGCTGTGGCACATTGTACTTTAGTAATACATTACTTTCCACATACCATATTTGTTCTGTTTTATCAATATATGCCTGTCTTTCAAAATTGCCATAAGTAACCATGGGCGACTTTAAATAGTTTCTTTTTCCAGAATTTAAATCTAATTGTGTGATGCCTTGCCGATACAAGAAATAAAGTTTTTGATTAAGGGTATCCTCAACAAAAATATTTACCGGCCTTTTATTGCTAACCTTTAATGAATCTCCAAAAAATGAGCGTGGTAATTTATTAATAACCGGTTTGTTGTTTTTACGGGGCACTATCTGATAAAGCGCATCGCTTAATACCGATACCCAAATTTGGCTCTTACTATCTATATGCAGATTTACCTCGTTTTTAAAATAACAAGTTGATAAAAAGTTTGATTGGCCATTGGTTATCGTTTCATGCCACTGCGTTAATCCATTATACGTTGCCACCCATATATCACCATAAATATCCTGCCCGATTGAAGTTACCAGGCCGTTTGCACATGTAAGCTGACTATTGATTTTAGGAGTTAAATTGGTAAAGCGTTCTGTATTGCGGCTAAATATTGAAAGGCCGCTGCCTGTACCAACCCACAATCTGCGTTGCCTGTCTTCAAAAATATAGGTAACCATATTGTCACATATACTGTTGCTATCGGATATATCATGCTTGTAAACCACAAATTCATAACCATCGTATCTGTTTAAGCCATCTTTGGTGGCAAACCACATAAAGCCATAACTATCGCGCATAATGCAGTTAATCATTCCCTGCGATAAACCATCATCAATAGTTATTGCATCAAATTGCAATACCTGCTTGGTTTGTGCAATACTTGCAAAATAACTACAAGTTAAAAGCAGAATAAATATTGTACGTATAAGTACTTTAGTGAGCGGATACATACGCAAACAATGTATGCATGCAAAAAAAATAATTTGTTGATGCAGCTTTACAAACAAGCCAACATTTTTTCGAGTTCGGCAACTTTTTCGGTATTGCCCGATTTGTGGTATGAAAAAATCAGGTTACGAATCATACGTTTTATAATATCCAAATTGCTGCAAGGCTCGTAATAAGCCGGTTGCACAGGCATTTTAAGTTTACCTAAAAAGTCATCTATTTCATTGCGGTTAAAAATGTTGCCACGGCTAAAAGGATTTATATAAAAGAGTGCTTTCGTTTCATGATCATTAATGGCTTCTTTCAGAATATCTGATTCATCCATATAAGCTAACACAAAGTGTTCGGGTAGGTTTACGCCATAAACAGGCATATCTAACTGCTGTGCCAAGTACATGTAAATAACAGATAATAAAAGCGGATTGCCTTTTTTGTTTTCGAGCACTAGGTGCAAGTATGAATTTGCCGGTGCATGATAATTACCTGTATTACCTTTAAACAAATAGGTATCGAATAAAACCTGATTCATTACATTAACTTTTTCTAATGAAGTTAAATCTTCGTTTAGTTCGAGCCAGATACTACGCTTTAGTTTATTGAGTGTTGCATATACATCCGTTTCATTTAAATCGGGGTATTGATGCTTGGCTACTATAAGTGCTCCGGCAATTATATCGTGTTGCTGTAGTACCGACCAAAGTTTTAGTTCGTCAACTAAATTATTTATATGGATTTCATGTATCAGTTCCTCTATACGTTGTTGCAGTATGGGGTGAAATGATTTACTCCAGGCATCTTCCAAATCGGGAATAATGCTTTTGCCTAACGTGCGTATTTTATCCGAAACAAGTTCAAAAATAGCTGCATCATCATCTTCTAATAACTGAATTAATGCTTTTAAATCGGCCGGTTTTGTATCCATAAACAATAACTGTTGTGCAAAATTAACCGTCAGACACCCAGTTGCAGGCTAAGCTGTATTAACTTATTGACTATGCTTTGTTAAATGTTTTTACAAACGTTCGAAAACGCCTGCAGCACCTTGCCCCGTGCCTACACACATGGTAACAAGGCCATATTTGCCGTTTTGTTGTTGTAATGCATTTATTAGTTGCACACTTAATTTGGCGCCAGAACATCCTAATGGGTGCCCCAATGCAATAGCGCCTCCGTGGATATTAACCTTTTGTGCATCTAATTCCAGTTGATTTATAACTGCTATTGACTGTGATGCAAAAGCTTCGTTAAGCTCGATTAGGTTAATTTGCGATAAGATTAAGCCTGCTTTTTTAATTGCCTGCGGCACTGCATATACGGGCCCCATACCCATTATGCGTGGCTCCAATGCTGCTACGTGGTATGACATAAGCCGGGCTATAGGTTTAATGTTTAAACTTTTAATCATTGCTTCACTCATCAACAGTACAAACGCAGCACCATCGCTGGTTTGCGAAGCATTACCTGCAGTTACAGTACCTTTTTGATCAAACACCGGTTTAAGTGTTGCTAATTTTTCTAAGGTTGTATCGGCACGTGGCCCTTCATCAACTTTAAAAATTGTTTGACGTGTTTGGCGTTTTTCCTTCGCATCAAGAAATATTTCTTCGATTGGATAGGGCACTATGGCATCGTTAAAAACACCATCGGCAATTGCTTTGGCTGCTTTTAAGTTTGATTGTAAGGCAAATGTATCCTGTGCTTCGCGGCTCACATTAAATTCGCGCGCTACAGCTTCGGCTGTAAGGCCCATATTCCAGTAATAATCGGGATGGCTATGCGCCCATTGTGCATTAGGTACGATGCGCCAACCACCAAAAGGTATGGCCGACATACACTCTACCCCACCAGCTATTATGCAGTGTGCCTGTCCACTATGTATTTTGGCTGCTGCTGTGGCAATGGTTTCTAAACCCGATGCGCAATAGCGGTTAATAGTAACACCGGGTACTTTTACGGTGTTTAATGCCATTAGTGAAATCATGCGGGCAATGTTTAATCCTTGCTCTGCTTCAGGGGTTGCATTACCAACAATTACATCATCAATAGTTTCGACATCAAAGTTGGGTAAACTATGTACAAGGTGTTTTATTACATAAGCAGCCAAATCATCGGGCCTAACAAAACGAAGTGAACCACGTGGTGCTTTGCCTACTGCCGAACGATAACCTGCTACTATATATGCATTCATAATTTTGATTTTTATTTCTTACAAAAAACCCCTTTCGCTAATACTGTACGAAAGGGGCTTTCCTTTATTTTTTAGTTGTATCAGCAGGAGCTTTTGGTGGTGCCGCTTTAATGGTACTATCTTTAGGCATGCCCGGTGTTGGTGTGGTACCACCCGGTTTGCCTCCGGCTGGGGTTTTACCGGCATTCTTTTTCTTATCGGCTTCGGCTTTCTTTTTATCATCGGAAGCCTTTTGCTCGGCTGCTGCTTTTACATCAACTCCATTTTTAAAGGTGCTTGATGCCGATACATTTCCTTTTCTGTCGTAATATTTCCAATCGCCATCGCGCTGGCCACGTTTGTAAGTGCCTTCCCATTGCGAGGTGCCATCGCTGTACATTTTTGTCCATTTTTCTTCTTTTTTACCCGCTACATATTGCCCTTCTACCGAAACCTGACCCGAGTAGTAATATTTTTTATACTCGCCTTCTTTTACACCGTACTGGTAATTAATTTCCTCCAACACTTTTTCATAAGGGTAGTAGGTACGCGTTAGGCCATGGCGTTGGTTGTTTAAGTACTCTACATCACTTGATAGCTGACCCGATGACGTATAGGTTTTCCAAACGCCTTGTTTTTGTCCCATTTCATCGGTAACATTTCTGTGTTTTTTACCTTTTCCGGTAGCATATCGGGGGCGTTCTTCGGTTTGTCCGAATACCAAAACTGGTATTAGCAGTACAACCATTAAGAGCTTTGTCATTTTCATAAACTGGGTTTTGGTTTCAATTGAATTGCGTCAAATTTAATACTGACTTTTATACAACCAACTATTTTTGGTTTAAGTTTTAAAAAAGTTTCGATTAGTGAATTATTGTTTAATTGTTTGGTATGCCGGCATGTGCCATAAAAAGTAAAAAATGTTATATTTAATTTCTCAATATTTTATTGCTGGTAAGTATGCTTTGTATGCGTTCTAAAGTTTTTTTCATACCACAAAGCGATAAAAAAGCTTCACGTTCAAGGTCTAACAAATAGTTTTCGCTTACAAAAGTGGGCTCTGATAAGTTACCTCCACACATTACATAGCCTAATTTTTCGGAGATTATTTTGTCATGCTCGCTCATATAATTGCCGCTAACCATGGCATTGGCACCTGCATAAATAACACCAAGGCCTGCCTGTCCAAATACTTTTATCTGATTGCGCGGTTGTGGCTTTTGATAACCGGCTTCGGCCATTTGCAAACATGCATTTTTAGCATCAAATAAAAGCCTTTGTTTATTAAGCGTTACTGTATCTAAACCGTTTCGCAATATGCCTAAGTCAAATGCTTCGGCTGCCGATGTTGATACTTTTGCTTGTCCGATGGTTAAAAAGCGTTCGCGTAAAGTATTAAGGGCAATATCGCCCGGTTTTATTTCATCGGCAAGGCGTAATGCAAATTCCTTACTGCCACCGCCACCGGGTATAAGACCTACACCAAACTCTACCAAACCAATATAGCTTTCGGCTGCAGCTACTACCTTATCGGCATGTAAACTCATTTCGCAGCCACCACCTAATGTAAGACCATGTGTAGCAACTACCACTGGTATATTACTGTATCGCACACGCATGTTCATTTTTTGAAACATACGAATAGCCATATCAATTTCGTCATAGTCTTGCTCTAATGCAAGCATGTATATAAGTGCCAGATTGGCTCCTGCACTAAAATTAGTACCCTGATTACCAATAACCAATCCGGCATGATTGGCCTCGGTAATTTCGATGGCTTTTAAAACGCCTGCAACTACTTCGCCACCAATACTGTTCATTTTGGTATGAAACTCAAGGTTAACAATACCGTTACCCAAATCGGTAAGTGTACTGCCGCTGTTGCCCCATATTTTATTGGTTTTTCGTAAAATGTTTAAATCCACTTGCCATTGGCGGCCCGGTATCAGCTCATACTTATTGGTGCCGGGATGGTAACAATAACTTTGTGCTTTTTGTACCTGATAAAATGATGTTATACCCGATTTTAATGCATCGTTAACCCATTGTGGTACTATTTGTTTATGCGATATTATTAAGTCAATGCCTTTTTGTAAACCAATGGCATCCCAAATTTCGAACGGCCCCAACTCCCATCCAAAACCGGCACGTAAGGCATCATCAATACTGTATAAATTATCGGCAATAAGCATGGCTTGTTGAGCCGAATAAGAAAAAAGTGTTGCAAACGATTGTTTATAAAACTGAGCTGCCACATCCGAACCGTTTATAAGTGCCTGCATGCGTAAAGGCAAGTTATCAATAGCTTTTGCGGCATCAACCGTTGCAAATTTTTGTTTGGTTTGAGTATGATAGGTAACCGTATTCAGGTTAAGTGAATGGATTTCGGTTTTGCCATTTTCAGTTTTAACCTTTTTATAAAACCCCTGCTTGGTTTTATCGCCCAACCATTTATTGTTTACCATTTGTGTAATAAAACCGGGCAATTGAAATTGTTCCTTTTCGGGCGATGTTAATACCGTTTGCAAATTATTAGCAACATGCACCAAGGTATCTAAACCAACCACATCAGTTGTGCGAAATGTTGCCGATTTGGGCCGGCCTAAAATAGTGCCTGTTAAAGCATCAATGGCTTCGACACTTAATTTAAATTGTTGTACTTGATTAAATAATTGAATGATAGAAAAAACACCAATTCTGTTTGCAATAAAAGCAGGTGTATCTTTACACAACACCGTGGTTTTACCTAAATTTAAATTACCAAAATGCATTAAAAATTGGGTAACTGCCGGTAAGGTTTCTGTACCGGGTATTATTTCTAACAATGGCAGGTAACGTGGTGGGTTAAAAAAATGTGTTCCACAAAAATGTTGCTTAAAATCTAAGCTGCGGTTTTGTGTGAGCAAATGCACCGGTATGCCCGAAGTATTGGTGCTTACAATGGTTTGTGGCTTGCGGTATTTTTCTACTGCATCGAAAATGGTTTTCTTAATCTCTAAGTTTTCAATTACAACTTCCATAACCCATTGGCAATTTGCAATGGCCGGCATATCGTCTTCAAAATTACCTGTGGTTATACGTTTTGCATATTCCTTTTTATACAGTGGCGATGGATTTGATTTAACAGCTTGTTGCAAAGCATCGTTTACAATACTATTGCGTATAACCATACTGTTAGCCGATAGGCCTTTGGCAACTTCGGCATCGGTTAATGTATCTTTACACCTGTCTAACAATAATACCTGAATACCGGCATTGGCAAAATGACAGGCAATACGACTACCCATAATACCCGAGCCCAGTATGGCAACTTTTTCAATACGTGTTATCATAATTAATTTATAAGGTGGCTAAGGTAAATTTTGCAATTAAAGTTTGATTTAAATTATAAATGAAAATTGCGAAAACCCATTTTTGAAGAATTAGTATTCAACTTTTTACTTTAACCTTAAATATTACATTTGCCCGTATTCATAAACTAAAACATTAATTACATGACCTTAAACAAGTTTCTTATTACTGCAGCAATAAGTGTTATAGCCATACCGGTATTTGCACAGCACGAAAACATTGTAAAGAGTATTGAAAACAGCAAACAGTATTTAAAAGAAAAAAATTATACAGCAGCAACCGGTTCGTTGCAGGAAGCCATCAATAAAATTAATGATATTATAGGTGGGCAAATTTTATCATCGCTACCTAAAACCAGTGGGGGTTTAAATTGCGATGCAGCCAGCGATCAGGTTACCAGTTTAGGCACCATGATGGGTGCAGGTATGATTGTATCGCGTAATTACCTGAGCGAAGACGGTAAAATGGTGAGTTTACAAATAACACCTAACTCGCCTGCATTAGAAAGTTTAAATACTTTTTTAGATAACCCTAACGATTATGGTACCGAAAGCGAAGCCGGTAAAAGTATTAAAGTAGGCAAGCATAAAGCATTAAGCCGCTTTACAAACGAAGGCGATAACACTACCGGTTATTTGCAAATGCCTTTTTATACATCGGTTTTGGTTTTTCAAGGCAATGGCTTTAAAACCGAAGATGATTTTATTGCATTTGTTGCAGGCTTAAACTATGATGGACTGGCAAAATCTATGGGCTTTGTTAAAGAGTAAACCTTATACAAATAAACACACAAAGAGGCTGTCTCAAAATCCAAATTTGAGACAACCTCTTTGTTTTTAGATCGAAAACCTACGTTGTAATTCTTCAAAAATTAAAGCACTAATACTGTCGGGGTTTTGTGTACCATCTACCCTAAAAATATTTTCTTCGGCATTAATTTTTTCAATGGCTTCCTGGTATTTGGCATAAACCGCTTCGAGGTTGCTTAAGGTTTCATACATTTCTAATTGCGGGCGGCTTTGCTTTAACCTTTGCATGGCCAATGCCGGTGGCACATCTACAAAAACATGTAGGTGTGGTTTTAATAACTGCATGGCCATTTTATTACAATCCATTACCCAATCTATTGGCACATGTACGCTGTGGTAAGCTAAAGATGAAAGGTAGTATCGGTCGCAAATTACGGTGTAACCTTCGGCCAGTTTTTTTTGCAATCCGTTTTTAGGGTTCAGAATATGATCGAGCCTGTCGGCTGCAAATAGTGCGGCAATGGTATATTGATTGGCATTAATTTTTCCGCTAAAAATGTGGCGCAACAAACGGCCAATTTCATTATCGGTTGGTTCGAAATCAATTTGAACCTGCATACCCGCTTTACTTAATAAATGATGCAATAGCTTGGTTTGTGTACTCTTACCACTACCATCAATACCTTCTAATGCAATAAAAAAATTATGAGCCATGCTGTTAAAGTTTGTACACAACTTTTTACACTATGATTAAATTAAAACTGCTGTTGTGTAAAGTGTTTATAGTTTACCAGATTACAACACGCATGCTATCGGCACGGTGCATTAGGCTGCCGGGCTTAATATTAAATGCATTATAAAACTGTGGCATGTTACTTACAGGGCCGTTTACTCTGAATTCGGATGGCGCATGTACATCGCTCATTATCTGACGCGCCAAACTTTCAGGCCTACGGTTTACCATCCAGGCATAAGCATAAGCCAGGAAAAAGCGCTGGTCGGGCGTATAGCCGCCAATATGCTCATTGCTCTTTCCTTGTTCGGTTTTCTTAAAAGCTTCGTAACCCATAACTAAGCCACCTAAGTCGGCAATGTTTTCGCCTTGCGTGGCATCGCCATTTACATGCAAACTATCTAACACAACATATTGATTGTATTGGTCAACAATTAATTTAGTACGCGCTTTAAACTGGGTACTGTCGGCAACTGTCCACCAATTGTTTAAGTTGCCGTTTTCATCATACAAGCTACCCTGATCGTCAAAGCCATGTGTAATTTCATGACCAAAGGTAGAGCCACCAATAATGCCGTACAGTATGGCATCATCGGGCATGCGCCCTTCGAAACCGGGTACAATTATATTGCAGGCCGGTACTACAATTTCGTTATAACTTGGGTTGTAGTAAGCATTGTAAGTTTGTGGTTGCATGCTCCATTCGCTGCGGTCAACGGGCTTGCCGTAATGATTAATCATGTAATTAAAAGCCCATTGATTGGCGGCCATTACATTGCCCATAAAATCGTTGCGTTTAATTTGCAGGCTGCTCATATCTTTCCATACATCGGGGTAACCTACTTTCATAACAATTTTGTTGAGTTTACTTAAAGCTTTTTGTTTGGTAACCTCGCTCATCCAATCTAACTTTTTAATGTGGTCGGCATACACGCTTCTGATATTGTTACCTATTTCGAGCAATTTTTCTTTAGTGCCTTTGGGCAAATATTCGGCAACATATACCTGCCCTACCAAATCGCCCAACGATTCGTCCGTTAATTCGACCATACGTTTCCAACGCGGTTTCATTTCTTTGGTGCCTGATAATGTAGTACCATAAAACGAAAAAGCCTGTGTTTCGAATGGCGTACTTAAATGACTGGCATAGGTGTTTAATAGTTGCGTTTGTGCGTAGGCTTTCCACTTCTCAACATCGTATTTTTTTATAATGGTGTTTAATGCTGTAAAAAATTCGGGCTGCCCTACTACTATACTATCTAAATTTTTTAATCCGATTTCAGTAAAGAATGTTTGAAAGTTAAAAGCGTTTGATTTATAAAATGCATCAGCACTTACTTTATTATAATTTAAATAAGGGTCGCGTCTATCGGCCATGGTTCGGCTGGCTTTTGCTAAATCGGTTTCAATTTGCATTACATCTTT
Organism: Bacteroidia bacterium; assembly: GCA_016788165.1. Taxonomy (GTDB): domain Bacteria; phylum Bacteroidota; class Bacteroidia; order AKYH767-A; family OLB10; genus JAEUTH01. Next base: position 143,891 of record JAEUTH010000019.1, read on the forward strand.
GGCTGCACCGGTTGCTTTTGCATCATCATAACCCAATAAAACAAATTGTGCTTTCAGGTGATTAACATACGCTGTACGGATAGACGAAGTACGTGCATCGGTATTAAAATAATAATCACGATCGGGCAAACCCAAACCTCCCTGCATCAACATAACAGAATAAAGCGCACTGTTTTTATCATCCACACCCACATAAAAACCAAACATACCTGCAGCATTAATTTTTGCAAGGCTTGCAGTAACTTGCGCCATGTTTTCTAATGTAAGTGTGTTTATTAAATCTAACTGATTTTTAATGGCACCAGTTCCTGCTTTATTAATAGCCACAGTATCCATACCACTAAAATAAAAATCGCCAATTTTTTGCTCATTACTTCCGAGCTTTGCATCGGCTATAGCACTGCTGCGTTCGCATATAAGTTTAATACTGTTGTTTATGGTATCCTGTATGGTTTGAAAAATACCATTGCTACGCTCGCTGGCCGGTATGGGATTGGCTTTAAACCAACCGTTGTTTGCAAACATAAAAAAGTTATCGGCCGGGTTAATACTGCTATCGGTATGCGATGCCAATGGGTCGGCAAAGGTTGGTGTTTGTTTTACAGTGTTGTTGCATGCAACTGTTGCAATCAGAACACTTATACAACAGATGTTGCGAATAGTTTTATAGTGCATAGTATGGTATTTAGTGGTGGCGAATGTAAATTTTAAACCACAGCTTAAATGTTACAATATTGCTATTTCAAAAATGTGCCGATAAAAAAAAAGCTGCACGTATATGCAGCTTCTACTTTTAAATAATATGCGTTGAATTATTGGACTACCAACTTAACGGCTTTTACTTTTCCGTTGCCACGTACTAAAATACTATACACACCTTTTGATAAGTTTGAAATATCCAATGCAACAGCTTGTTCGCCTGCAGGCAAATAACTATCTGATAATAAGGTTGTGCGGCCTGTAATATCCACTGCTTCGATAATATACTGCGCTTCGTTTTCAACAAACAATTGCAAATTAGCCAAATCGCTGGCAGGGTTTGGATAAATATCAAGCATTACTTCTTCGGCCAAATCAGTTAGTTTGGCATTGCTGCCGCAAGCAATATTATTTTGTGTGCATATAACGCCAAAGGTGTATGGCGAGTTTAATGCAACCAGGGCATTACGTTTATAGATGTTGTTAACTGAATCGCTGCAATTTGCAATTGCTAATGGAATAGCTTGAACTACGGGCGGTTGCGGATTGCAATTGAATATACAGGTTGCACCATTAAAATATGATTTCATCATGTATGAATCGTTTGCGCCAAAAGTTGCTGCAGGAGCATTGGTATTGGTAAACAACACCAAACCGGGTTTGGTGTTTGCAGCTTGCGAATAATCAACGGCATAGCCACTTTCGAAAGCACCACTTTGTCCCATATAACCATACCAAGCCACAGGTGGTAAACCGGGCACGGCATTAATTTTTGTTATTGTCGCAATATCTCCACCAATGGCTTTGTTTGGTCCGGCTATATAATATTCGAATGCACCTCCGGTGTTTTGACGTTCGATAATTGAAAACCCTTTACACTGACCCGGATTGGTTGCTGTAAAAGGCCCTTGTAAATAACGCGCTGTAGCCATTGGGCCACAAAATGGGGTTAATTCAGTAAGCCAAATTCCATAAAATGTGGCAGGTACTGTGGTACCATCACCCACATAACCAGCAGCAGCAAACATGCCATTGCTTTTTTGAATAACGTCTTCATACGAATCGTCAATAAATACATGATGTGATGTAGCGCATAACAAACCACCAGCAGCATTTAATGTAAACACCAAACCATCGCGCCCGGTTATGGTAGAGTTAGGATCCATAATGCTTCCAACTACAACAATGTTACCGGTGTTTATGTCTTCAACCAATGCATTGGCACGGCAATGTGAGTTAAACGGGCTTGTAGCCGAAGCGGTAGGATCTAACCAATAGGTATTAAACCAGTTAACTACACCTGTACTCGAAACTGACATAACGATGCAATACATATCAGTAGTTGATCTGGAAAAGCCACATACATAATATGTATTTGGCACTAACCGGCTGGCATATACATCTGTAAACACATCGGCACGACCGATAACATCAAAACGAAAACGTGATGTGGCTGTACCGGCACCATTAAGTTTATAAAACAACCCATCATGATCGCCCGGAACGGTACTGCCTGTATTAAAATTGGTACTTACTTCGCCAACAGCAACGTAACCACCATTACCAGCAGCATTGTTTATTTCGCAAATACCTAAACCACGACTATTGTGGTACATAGTTGTATTAGCATCGGCAAAACTGGTACCTATATTTACGTTAACCGGTGCACCTGATTTATGTACACGCACAAAGCGGGTTTCTGTGCCCATAAATGGTGAAATAGCTCCTAAAACTTCTGATTGACCATAACCAATGTTAAACCAATTGTTGGGGTTACCACCCGAAAAATTGGAGCGCGTTCGGATACCATCGTTAAACGTTTCTTGCGATTGTGCTCCTGGAACAATACTGCGGTTGTACCAGTGTTGAAAATACTGTGCCTGTGCAAATAAGCCACAAAGCACCAATGCCAGTGTGAGTTGTTTTTTCATAATAAATGTAATTAAAGGATTAAGGGAAATTGTTAACTTATATAATCTAAATCTGATATTACATTGATGGCAATTGATGGCTATAACTTAACGTGCTTGTAAGTTTATAAATAAATTTTTGAATAAAAAAAATGTATTTACCAACTTTTAAGTACCATTGACAATACTCAGTTTTTACTTATGGAGATAAAAAGCAGAATTGTATCAATTGATATTTTACGAGGTTTTATAATGATAATTATGGCCTTAGACCATGTGCGCGATTTTTTTCATTTCGATGCATTTTTGCATGACCCGTTGGATTTAAAAACTACTTCGGTTTTTTTATTCCTCACCAGATGGGTTACACACTTTTGTGCACCCATATTTATACTGCTTGCCGGCATATCCATTTACCTTCAAAGCTTGCGTAAAACAAAAAATCAACTCAGTAAATTTTTGCTTAAGCGCGGTTTGTGGTTGGTATTTATAGAGCTAACAGTTGTTTACTTTTCGTGGACATTTGATGTAACCTTCCACCAATCATTATTGCAAGTTATTTGGACAATTGGTATATGTATGATTTGCATGGCTGCATTAATTTTTTTGCCAATGATGTTGTTAACTGTTTTAGGTACAGGTATCATTTTATTGCATAACCTAACCGATATATTTCCATTGCAACACAACCTATTAACCGATTTTATTTTTTATGGCAGCTTTGCACAACATCAAATTGGTTTGCACAGCATTTATATTATTTATCCGGTATTAGCGTGGTTGGGTGTAATGATGATTGGTTATTGTATTGGCAGGTATTTTACAACAACTGTAGCTATTCGTTTATCGTTTTTATTAAAAGCAGGCATGGGCTTGTTGCTGCTGTTTATATTGCTACGCTTTACCAATTGGTATGGCAATCCATTCCCCTGGCAAATTGAAAAAAATTTAATGCTTACCCTATTGTCATTTATAAACGTTCATAAGTACCCCCCGTCACTTTTGTATTTATGCTTAACCATAGGCATTGCATTGTTGGCATTACGTTTTATAGAAATAAAACCACTTAAAATTTATAAACACATTGCATACTTTGGCCAGGTACCGTTTTTGTTTTACATACTTCACTTTTACATTATCCACCTTGCATTGATGTGCCGGTTTTTATTGACAGGTCATTCATTTAATGAGCATACGCCTGACATTTGGGGCATCACTTTTAAATTTCAGTTAGTTGGTGTTGGCGATTCGTTAGCCTTAGTGTATGTATATTGGTTTACTGTAATAGCGTTGTTATACCCGGTTTGTAAATGGTTTGCATTGTATAAACAAAAAAACAAACATTGGTGGCTTAGTTATTTATAGATAAATGCCTGCTTGTAAATGAATACAAAACCGCTTATTACAATTTTAGAAAATGCACTGCAACAAAATGTATTGGTAAGGGTAAAAATATTGCCTGATCGGCAAGGCAACTTAAAATATATCCAAATAAAACCAACGCTTATAAAAAGCAAATTGCACCTGAGCTTTACTTATAGAAATGCCACTAACGATGTAGTAAAAAATTACATACTGGCCGAAGCTTTCGTACAAATAATCAATAACATACATGTTTACAAGCAGGTATATGTATTTACAACCCAAGCCGACTTTATTGCTGAAATAACCAACAATGAAATTCACATCAAACAACAAAAACCAACCTTTATAAAAACCACCGACCTGAAACACAATACCCCAAAAAAATATCCCATATCAGAACAGGCGCCTTATTTAAGGTTGTTACAGGTTACCGGCCAAAATAATCAGGTATTAAGCAATGCATACAATAAGTTTAAACAAATAAATCAATACATAAGTTTATTGCAACCATTGTTTACGCAAACGGGCAATCAACCCATACATATTGCCGATATGGGTTGTGGAAAAGGATACCTAACCTTTGCCCTATACGATTATTTGCAAGGTGTTGGTTATAATCCGCACATAACAGGCATTGAACTAAGGGACACATTAGTTGAACAATGCAACCAATATGCAGTACAATGCAATTACACCAATTTAACTTTTAAGCAAGGCAGTATTGTAAATGCTACGCTTACTAACACACAGATGCTTATTGCTTTGCATGCATGCGATACAGCAACTGATGAAGCCCTATTTACAGGTATAAAAAACAAATGCCAACACATTGTGGTTGCACCTTGTTGCCATAAACAAATTCGACAAAACATGCATCAGAACGATGCTGTATTAAAATACATTACAAGTTATGGCATTTATAAAGAACGTATGGCCGAAACCATAACGGATGTTTTGCGCATGTTGTATTTAAATGCATGCGGCTATGCAACAAAAGCTGTTGAATTTGTATCGGATGCCCATACGCCCAAAAACGTAATGATTATTGCCAGCAAAAACATTGAAGCAAAGCATAATGTTAACGACTTAATAGCAGAGACTAAAAATATGTATGGCATAAGCAGCCATGCATTAGAAGAAATGTTAACAGCCAACAATTTATTGGAAATTTGAAACCATAAATTATGTTGACAAACATTAAATCTATCCTATACGATATACGCATTATTATCCTCTTTGCTTTTGTAGTTAGATTATATGGAATTACGCAACCACCATTAGAAATTGCGCATAACTGGCGACAAACTACGGTTACCATGGTAGCACGCAATTTTGCAGAAACTGATTTTAATCAGTTATACCCACGGGTTGATTTTGCCGGTTATAAAACGGGTATTACCGGCATGGAATTTCCCTTACTTAATGCTGGTATTACAATATGCATTAAGACTTTTGGCAGCAACCATTGGTATGGCCGGCTTATAAATTTAATTGTGAGCAGCTTAGGTACCTGGTGCTTCTTTTTAATCATAATACACTACAGCAATTACAAACATGCATACTATAGCACCCTGATTTTTATTTGCAGCATTTGGTTTTCATACAGTAGAAAAATTATGCCCGATACTTTTGCTGTGTCGTTGGCATTAATGGCTTTGTATTGCTTATTAATGAATATCCTTAATGGGAAACTACCTGCACTTTTGGGCTTTTTATTTTTTACTGCTATAGCTTTGTTAAGCAAACTACCCAGTTGCATTGTACTAATTTGTGTTGTGCCAATGGTGTATTACAGCAAATTAAATCCCACAAAAAAAGTAATGCTATACGCTATTTTTTCAATAGCCTGCCTACCTGCTGTTTGGTGGTATTTTATATGGGTACCCCACCTGGTTAAAACTTTTGGCTTTTGGCATTTTTTTATGGGCACAACCTGGCAGCAGGGCTTTGCAGAAATTGCCGCAAATAAATTACTTACGGCATCGCGTTTTTATGATAGCGCTTTAAAGTTTACAGGTTTTGCATTATTTGTTTGGGGTTGTATTTGTATGTTTTATAAGAAACACTATGTAAGTGTGATTGCATTGGTTTCATCCTTAATTATAACTTTAGCCTTGGTGTTTAAAGCAGGATTTACTTTTGCACATCATAGCTACTACATTATTCCGTTTGTGCCGGCAATGGCTCTAACTGCGGGCTATGGCCTTACCAGCATCAGGCAAAAAAAGCTTGCCATCTTTTGCCTGGCTGTGGTTTGCATCGAAGGTGTTTTAAATCAATATCACGACTTTAAAGTAAAACCTAATGAGGCCGCAGTGCTTAATTTAGAAAACGACTTAAATAAAATTGAAGCCAAAGGATTAATTATGATAAACAGTGGCGACAATCCTACGCCCATGTACTTTGCACATCGTAAAGGGTGGATTGCACATAACTATCAAATAGCCGACACCTCATTTATTAATCAATGTAAAACAAATGGATTAAAACAGTTGGTTATTTTGCAACACGCTTTTGGAACGAACATATCAGTTCCTTACACGAAACTTTTTACAAATGAAAACTATACAATTTATGACATCGCTTCGGCTAAATAAACTAACGTGCTACCTAACTTTATGGTTATGCATCTGTGCCCCCACGCTATTGGCGCAACTTAACCATACGGATTATAAACTTTATGCTACGGCTACTAAAAGTATTATTGATTTAGATAGTTTAATAAATAGTTGTGCAGGTGCTGATGTAATTTTTTTTGGCGAAGAACATAACGACTCAGTTGCACATTTTCTGGAAACTGAAATATGGAAAAAACTGCATAACCGGTATCAGCGTGTATGCCTGTCGTTAGAAATGTTTGAGCGTGATGTACAACCAACCATGAATGATTATTTAAGTGGATTGATACGTGAAAAAAATTTTTTAAAAGACTGCCGTGTGTGGAATAATTACAGGGATTATAAGCCCATGGTTGAATATGCTAAGCAAAACAAACTGCCTGTAATATGCGCCAATGCTCCCGGCCGGTATAGTAACATGGCCGGCCGTTTAGGCCCAGGCAGTTTGAGTGAGATTGATGCAACCAGTAAAAAATATATTGCGCCCCTACCCTATGCACTGGCCGGTGGCGGCTATTTCGAAAAACTAACGGCATTAACCTCGCATGGTAAAGATAGCACACCCATGCCTGCCACGATGAACAATTTTAATATGATTGCTGCACAATCACTTTGGGATGCTACGATGGCATATAGCATTGCCCAGGGTTTAAAAGCGCATAAAAAAACAAAGGTGTTTCATGTAAATGGCCGCTTTCACAGCGATGAGCATTATGCCGTAGTAACGCAACTAAAAAATTACAATGCAAAAGCTAAGTGTATGGTTATCTCATGTTTCAGAGACGATGCATTTAATGAACCCAACTGGGAAGCTTGGCACAAATTGGGCGATTATATTATTGTAACCAATCCGGCAGTACCAACCACTTATGAATAAACAACGAACTCCGTCAGATTTAAAGTTTTGTAGTAATTAAATAACAGATTAATTTTTACAACTACAGCAAGCTAAATTACTGCTCAGCAATATTTTTTAACTTATCTAATGCCAGTGGATAGGTATTATTAAAGTAGTCTAAATATTCGTCTATTGTGTCAATTTCAACAATTACGGTTGTAATGCCGTTATTTTCCTGATAGGCATAATTTTCATGGCCACCTGCCCAGGCTTCAACTTGTTCGCCTGTTGTAATTTCGGTATCGCCATCTAAAAAACCATAATGTTTGATAGAAACAAAACGGGCAGGTTGCAACTCTTCAATTTCAGAAACCATTCCGCCACGTTTGCCATTTTCATCTACACCTACAAAATATATTTTACTACCCTTGTTCCAATTTCCTTCATAAGTAGAAGTTGGGTTAAATGCTGCAGTCCAATATTCGTATGTGCTTTTGTCTTTTAAGCCCAACATGGTTTCATACACCTTTTGAGCCGTTGCATTTATTTCTTTTTTGAATTGAAGTTTTTTCATTGCTAATATTTTAATATGATTATTATAAAAATCAAACTACTCGTGTGCCGGTTTTAATATAAGCGCCTTTTTTAATAATTACAATGCCATCTTTAATGCAAAATGTTTCGGTTTCGGTATCTTCCATTTCTGTACTACCAACAATTACTACATTATCTCCAATCCGTACATCTTTATCAATAATGCAGTTTTCGAAATGGCAATTTTTACCAATACCAATAAACTTATCTTCTACTACCAGGTCGGCCACACTTTGATAAAAATCATTCCCAAAATCAATACAGTTTTTCATAACCGTACCTTCGCCAATGCGTGCCCGGTTACCAATAATACATCGTTCGATTATACTGGCATTTATTATGCAACCTTCGCTTATTACCGAACCTTTTAAAACCGTATCGTGCGAAAATTTTGAAGGTGGCAACATGCGTGCACGGGTATAAATAAGTTTATTGTTATCAAATAAATTAAACTTGGGTATTATTTCGGCTAAATCTAAATTGGCTTCAAAAAAACTGCGTATAGTACCTATGTCAGTCCAATAACCAGTGTAGGGGTAACCTGCTACTTTGGTGCCTTGTTTAATAGCTGCCGGAATTATCTCTTTACCAAAATCGGTAAAGTGCGGGTTTTCGTCAAACAATCTATTAAGCGTGGTACGATTAAACACATAAATGCCCATCGAAGCCAGATAGATATTGCCCAATGCTGCTTGTGCTTCATCTACAGGCGATACCCAGTTAACCAATTCATCGGCTTTGGGTTTTTCTATAAATTTTTGAATAATGCCATTATCATCAACTTTCATAATACCAAAACCCGGTGCATCGTTTTTATTTACAGGTAAAGTAGCTATGCTAATTTCTGCATTACTTTCAACATGCATGTTTACAAATTCACGCAAATCCATTTGATACAATTGGTCGCCACTAAGTATAAGTATGTAATCAAAGTCATGGTCTTGTAAGTGTGGCAAGGTTTGCTTTACGGCATCTGATGTGCCCTGAAACCATTTTTCGCTGCCGGGTCGTTGTTCGGCAGCAATAATATCCACAAAACCATATGTAAAATGATCGAAATGGTAGGTATTTTTTATATGTTGGTTTAACGAGGCCGAGTTATATTGTGTAAGCACAAAAATGCGCTTGATACCTGAGTGCAAACAATTTGAAATTGGGATATCAATAAGCCGGTATTTACCGGCTATGGGTACAGCAGGTTTACTTCTGATGGATGTAAGTGGATATAAACGTGAGCCTGCACCACCGCCTAATATAAGGCATACTACTTTAATTAATTTTTCCATAGCTGCTTAATTATTATAAATTTCGAGATATTGTTTAACGGCATTTTCCCATGAGTAATTAAAGGACGATATCCGTTGTCTGATTTGATTTAACTGCTCGTTATTGTGATACAGAGTAGCAGCGCGATGCATACTATGAATAATATCACCTGCATCGGCATTATTAAATCGGATACCATAACCATCGGCATCGCCATAATCAATAACGGTGTCTTTTAACCCCCCTACAGCACGTACTACAGGCACAGTTGCATAACGCATGGCATATAACTGATTGAGGCCACATGGCTCGGTTAAACTGGGCATTATTAAAAAATCGGCAGCGGCATAAAGTTTATGTGCCAGCGCTTCGTTATAGCCAATATAGTTGGTTACATTTTGATTGAAGATGGTACTTATGTGTTTAATCTGTTCTTCGTAGTGGCTTACACCTGAACCTAAAATGTAAAAGTTCATGTGTTTGCTTTGTGAAACAAATTGACCGATTGCCTGCGGTAATAATTCGCCACCTTTTTCTTTTACCAACCTGCCAATAAATACCATCAACGGCAAATCGGGATTAAAGTTTACAGTTTCGCAAAGTGCGGCTTTGTTTTTTTGTTTAAACTCTGTCCAATCTTTTTGAAGCGGGTAATAAATATTGCTGTCGTTTGCCGGATCCCAAACTTCATTATCAATGCCGTTTACAATACCGTAACTTTTTTGCCAATATTCATTAAACAACCATCTCATGGGATTATCGCCAAATTTTAATTCGTCTAAATACCCACGGCTAACCGTAGTTAGTTTGTGCGAACACTTAATACCGGTGGCTAATGGATTTATAGCTTCGTCCCAATCTAAATAACCTTTGAGGTGATAAGAGAAATCGGGAAAGTAGCGCGCCATACTCCAACGGCATGCACCGGTGTATAATGCATTGTGAATGGTAAAAACGGATTTAATACCACGCATGCGTTCAAACTTATAACAATGCTCCACCATAAAAGGTATAAGGCCTGTATGATGATCGTGGCAGTGGAGTATTTCGGGCAACTCGGCCCAGGTATTAATCCAATCCAATGCTGCATGTTGAAAAAACAAAAAACGCTCGGGGTCGTCACTGTAACCATATAAGTTTTCGCGATAGAGTAAATACGGCAAGTCAACAAAATATAAGTCGAAACCAAAATCAACCATAGATTTGCGAATCATGTAATCAACACCATAATGCTCGCTTTTCATATATCCATGATGCACGGGCACTGTATTATTTGCCGCATCCCATTTGCTATTGTAACGTGGCATAATTACGCAAGTGCTGCAACCTGCATCGTTTAAATATTTTGGCAAAGCTCCGGCAACATCGCCTAAGCCGCCTGTTTTTGCTACCGGATAAACCTCGGCCGAAAAATGTACTGCCCTGTATTGCATATAACTGCTTTTTAAAGTGGATGCGCTAAAAGTAATTGCATACGCCAATGGAACAAAGAAAAAATGAAATTAGTTGCAGGAAAGTTTTAAAGCAAAATGTTGTCGTCCATCTAACCACAAACTACCACTTTATATAAACTAAGCAGGCCGGCCAAAAGCCCACTGAAAAAAGTATGACAGTACAATACCATAAGTTTCTAATGTATGCTTGCCGCCAATTAGTTCGTTATAAAATAAAAATTACTTTATAAATTGATATTTAAAAGTGTTTTCGAAACTAATTAGCAAGTAATTCACATTATAATTTATATAAAAAGGGTAGTTAAAAAAACAAATAAGATTGCAATCAATTTTTACCCACCGCTCACTCCTTAACAAACCTGCCATAATACATTTTATCGCCTTGCTGTAAATGCAGTACGTATAAGCCCGGTGTTATTGTGCTAATATCTAAAGTTTTGGCATGGGTGTTTTGTGTTAAATGCTCTTTACCCAACAC
>JAEUTH010000020.1 GCA_016788165.1 Bacteroidia bacterium
GTGTTGGGTAAAGAGCATTTAACACAAAACACCCATGCCAAAACTTTAGATATTAGCACAATAACACCGGGCTTATACGTACTGCATTTACAGCAAGGCGATAAAATGTATTATGGCAGGTTTGTTAAGGAGTGAGCGGTGAAATGTGAGAGGTGAAATGTGAGAGGTGAGAGGTAAGATGTGATTAGTGAAATGGTTTGTACACAGTTATTTAAGCATACTCAACTATTTGTTAGCGCAAGGTAGCGTGCCTACATTTATGTGTGAAAGTGCGCTTTGGCACGCTATTTTAAACCCTTTATAACTATTCAACTGAGTAATCAACAGAAACTACAACACGTACTTTTTTCATCACGCCCGATTTTCCATTGTTTACATAACCATCGTCAACGGCAGCGCTAAAAGTTTGGTCGCGGTCTTGTATCGAAAACAAACCCTGGTTGGCTTTACGAAGTTTGCCCAACTTGGTATTGCTTTCGTTTGTAAATTGTATGGCAGCATCTTTTGCATTTCTAATAGCTTCGGTTATCATTTGCGGCTTTATCGTATTTAGCTTGGTAAACATAAACTGCAAGCCTGTTCCATTCCAATCGCTTTTGGTTGACAGTGCAACACCGGCATTTAACAGCTCATTAGTCATACGGCTAATGCTTTGTATAAGGTCAACATGGTTGCTGCGTACTTCAATGGTTTCTTCAATAATGTAGCGCATTTTATTTAAATGGTTGTTACCGTACTCTGCCGCTTCATGGTCAATAACCATCATGTCTAATGTGTTAATTTCAGTGGGTTGTACCCCTTTATTGGTTAAAAAGTTAACTACTTTGCTTTTAGCTGCCGCTAAAGCAGTATTGCCGTCTTTAAGGTCGTTATTAACTACTTTAATTTTAATAGCCCAAATTACCAAGTCGGCTTTTACTTCTTTCTCCGAAAATCCTTTTACGGATATGTATCGGTCTTCGGTTTTAAAGCGCTCAATGGCTTTTCCAATTATAAATGCGCTTGCCACCATGCCTATGGCAACGATTAACGCTTTGATGTAATTATTCATCATTTGTTTTATAAGTTATAAATAATTTACAAATAAACATTTATGATTGATGTTACAAATGGACATCATTTAAAACAGTGTTCTTGTATTTTCGATTATTACACTTAAGCAAAAAAAATCCCGATTGCAATTTGGTTGCTTTTCAAACCACCATTACATCAGGATTATTTACATAGCAGTAAACCGGTGCCTAATCAATAATAAGCATGGCATCGCCATAACTATAAAAGCGGTATTTTTCTTTTACGGCTACTTTGTAAGCATTCATAATATTTTCGTATCCGCCAAAGGCACAAGTCATCATCAGCAGTGTTGATTCTGACATGTGGAAATTGGTAATCATGCAATTGGCAACAGCAAAATCATGTGGCGGGAAAATAAATTTATTAGTCCAACCTTCGGCCGGTTTTAATTCGCCCGATGTGGTTACGCTCGATTCGATTGCACGCATACTGGTAGTACCAATAGCACAAATTCGTTTTTTTCGTGCCTTGCCCGCATTAACAATATCCGCGCTTTCTTGTGTAATTTCAAACTGCTCGCTATCCATTTTGTGTTTGGTAAGGTCTTCTACTTCTACCGGACGAAACGTACCTAAACCAACATGTAAGGTTACTTCGGCAAATTTTACGTTTTTAAGTTCTAATCGTTTTATCAGTTGTTTGCTAAAGTGCAAGCCTGCTGTTGGCGCAGCCACAGCACCTTCGTGTTTGGCATATACGGTTTGGTAACGTTCGGCATCTTCGGGTTCGGCTTTACGTTTGATGTATTTTGGTAATGGTGTATTACCTAAATCATTTATGGTTTTTTTAAACTCTTCATGGGTTCCATCAAATAAAAAGCGTAAGGTACGTCCGCGCGATGTTGTGTTGTCAATTACTTCGGCCACCAATAAATCGTCATCGCCAAAATAAAGTTTATTACCGATACGGATTTTGCGTGCCGGATCAACCAACACATCCCATACCCTGCTTTCGTGGTTAAGTTCGCGTAATAAAAACACTTCTATTTTAGCACCTGTTTTTTCTTTATTACCGTATAAACGAGCCGGAAATACTTTGGTGTTATTTAAAATCATTACATCGCCATCGTCAAAATATGACAGCACATCTTTAAAATGTTTGTGTTCAATTTTACCTGTTGTACGGTGTACAACCATCAGGCGCGAGTCTTCACGATTTTTGGCCGGGTGATTAGCTAATAGTGTTTCGTTAAAGCTGAACTTAAACTGCGAAAGTTTCATTTGTTAAATTTTTAATTAAACTATTAATGGTTAAAAACGATGGATAATACTTTTAGGATAAAGCAGTACTTTTTGAGGGGCGGCAAATATAATACGCCAAATACCCTTTGCTTAGGCGAAATACAAATTTTTATAAATCTAATTACAACGGCTACAAATCACTGCTGACAAGGGTTTGCACAAATGTTTCGATTGAAATAGCATCTGTTAACATAAAATTACCAATGCGGGTACGGCATAATTGCGTTAAATGAGCACCACTTTCCAATGCTTTACCAAAGTCGTTAGCCAGGCTGCGTATATAAGTCCCCTTACTGCAAATTACCTTAAAGTTTACGTATGGCATTTGGATATGGGTTATTTCGAATAGGCTGATATTTACCTGCTTGGCTGCAATTTCAGTATCCCGGCCTTGCCGTGCAATTTCGTATAAGCGTTTGCCGCCTTGTTTAACTGCACTATGTATGGGTGGCGTTTGCAAAATATTGCCTACAAATGTTGCTGCTGTATCTAAAATAAGCTGAGGCGTTATGTGGGCTGTAGGATAAAAGGTATCGGGTGCCATTTCTAAATCAAAACAAGGGGTAGTGGCGCCCAAACAAATGGTGCCTGTATATTCTTTTTCCTGTGCCTGATATTGCGTTATGTCTTTTGTTTTTTTACCGGTACAAACAATTAATAAACCGGTGGCCAATGGGTCTAAAGTACCGGCATGGCCAATTTTAAGATGTGGCTTGTTAGCTTTATGTTGCTTATTATTAGCTTGTTTGGCGCCATGTGCTTCTTGCCATTGTTGCCATTCGTTTTTAAAAGTTGGGCTATGTGTAATAGCCCAACGCAGTTTATTAACTGCTGCAAACGAAGTCCAGTGTAATGGTTTATTAATTAGTATAACATTGCCTGCAATAAAGCCCGCATTTTGCATGTTCGGTCTTAGGTTGATGGTAAATTTAAATTGCCGGAAGTGTGGTTGCACAAGTAAGATTATGCGCTGAACACCCTAAGCAGTATTTCAAAATTGTTTACGCTTTTTCGATAACCACAGCATAGCCTTGGCCTACACCAATGCACATAGTTACCAATGCATATTTCTTTTGTGTAAGCTGCAATTGCAAAGCGGCACTGTACAGTATGCGTGCCCCCGACATGCCCAAAGGATGACCCAATGCTATTGCGCCACCGTTAGGGTTAATGCGCGGGTCGTTATCGCTTAAGCCCCATGCTCTGGTGCATGCTAAGGCTTGGGCCGCAAAAGCTTCGTTTAATTCAATCAGGTCTAACTGATTAAAGCTTAAGCCGGCTCTTTTTATAGCCAGTTGTGCAGCAGCCACCGGCCCTATACCCATAATACGCGGTTCAACACCTACAGCAGCCGATGCAACTATACGTGCCATTGGTGTAAAGTTATGTTGGCCGATTGCCTGTTCGCTGGCAAGCAACAAAGCAGCAGCGCCATCGTTAAGGCCCGATGCGTTACCTGCCGTAACACTGCCATCGGGTTTAAATGATGGTTTTAGTTTGCTTAGCCCTTCGATAGTTGTATTGCCTTTAATAAATTCATCCTGATTAAATAAAACAGGGTCGCCTTTTTTTTGCGGAACCGGAACCGGTGTAATTTCCTGCGCTAAGCGGCCGCTTTGTTGTGCTGCCCATGCTTTTTGCTGGCTCCAGCAAGCAAATGCATCCTGGTGTTCGCGGCTTACTTTATCCATACTTGCAACATTTTCGGCTGTTTGGCCCATAGCATCTACACCATAGGTTTCTTTCATTTGCTTATTAATAAAACGCCAGCCAAAACTGCTGTCAAATAATTGCGCATCGCGCCCATAAGGTGTACTTGTTTTAGACATAACCCAGGGGCCACGTGTCATACTTTCTACACCACCGGCAAGTACCACATCGGCTTCGCCTACTTGTATGGCGCGTGCTGCAGCAACAGCAGCACTTAAACCACTGGCACATAAACGGTTTATGGTTTCGGCAGGTACGTTAACGGGCAAACCGGCAAGTAATACACTCATACGCGCTACATTTCTATTGTCTTCGCCTGCCTGATTTGCGCAGCCCATATACACATCGTTAATAAGCGATGGATCAAATTGCTGCTGTTTTTGCATCAGGTTTTTTATTACAAGTGCCAATAAATCATCAGGCCTGATGCCTGATAAACTGCCACAAAAGTTGCCAATGGCTGTGCGTAATCCATCAACTATAAATGCATTTTGCATAAGTATGTTTTTAATAATATTTAAGGTTAAACTGTTTTAGCTAAGCGCCCAATGTTTCGATGTACGATAGCAGGTGCCTTTAAATAATGCCACCGTTTTATTGTTGCATGTAATAACAATTTGATAAACGCCAATTTTGTTACTTAAACTCAATTCTGTGGCAACAGCAATTAATTCATCGCCTGTTTGTACCGGAGCTGTATGCGATATGGATGTTTCTACCGATACACTTTTGCGGCCATGCGAGTTGCAGGCAAAAGCAAAAGCACTATCGGCCAGTGCATAGGTAATGCCACCATGTGCTATACCAAAACCATTTGTCATGTTTGATGTTACTGTCATCTTAACTTTACAGCATGCTTGTTTCACTTCTAATAATTCCATACCCAACCATTGGCTATAAGCATCATTCTGCATCATGGTTTGGGCAATGTGCATAGCTTGTTTATCTGCATCCATTTGATTTTTATTTTTTATGCCAAAATGATTTTTCGTAAAAATTTTGATTGGCTGCTACCATCCGTTTTAGCAATATTGAAGGGCGGTATCGGTCTTCGCCATAATCGTTATATAATGATTGTAATGTATGAAGTACATGTGGCAAACCAATTTCATCGGCCCACATTAATAAGCCTTTCGGGTAATTAACGCCTTTTTCCATGGCTATTTCTAAATCTTCTTTAGTGGCTAATTTCAGATAGTAAGCATCAATAGCTTCGTTTATAAGCATACATAAAACGCGGTTGCAAATTTCTTTACCTAATGTTTCGTTTTTATTTGGTAGCGGCATTGCTGCATTATCTTGATAGTTATAGTAACCGCGGCCCGATTTACGACCAAAGAAATGTGCTTCATACAAACGTTTTTGTGTTAGTGAAGGTTTAAAGCGTGGCTCGTAAAAAAATTGTTGCCACACCGTTTCGGTAACTTTATAATTAACATCGTTTCCTATAAAGTCCATCAATTCAAACGGACCCATTTTAAAACCACCAAAAGTTTTTAAAGCCCAATCTATAGTTGCAAAATCGGCTATGCCTTCTTCATAAATTCTAATGCTTTCGCCATAATAGCTGCGTGCTATGCGGTTAACTATAAAGCCCGGTGTATCTTTTGTAATAACCGTGGTTTTGCCCCAACTATTTATTAAAGTACGACATGCCTGCCAGCAGTTTTCATCAGTAGCAATGCCGGGTATTATTTCAACCAAAGGCATAAGTATTGCCGGGTTAAAAAAATGTATGCCCAATACGCGTTGTGGGTTGTTGCATGCCGATGCAATAGAAGCAATACTTAATGAAGATGTGTTAGAGGCCAGTACACAATCGGGTGCTACTACTTTTTCGAGTTGGGTAAAAAGTGTTTGTTTCACCTGAATATCTTCAACAACTGCTTCTATAATCAGTTGGCTTTCGCTTAAATCAGCTAAATTGTTTTTTATAAGCAAGCGGTTTAATATTTCGATAGCATGTTGTTTAGACAGTTTATTTTTTTCGGCCAGTTTGTTTAATGAGTTTTGCCAACCTGCTACCGCTTTTTGTAATGTAGCTTCACATACATCATAAACAAAAACAGTATGGCCGGCTATGGCTGCAACCTGCGCTATACCGGCACCCATGGCACCTCCACCAACAATACCAATGGTACAGTTACTTTTAAACATATATCTATCTATTGTATATTTATTTTAGCTACTCTATTTGCATGTCTGCCTCCTTCGAACGGTGTATTTAGAAATACATCAACCATACTTAATGCCTCTGTATTTGTTACAAAACGTGCAGGAATACAAATAATGTTGGCATCGTTGTGTTGCCTTGCCAATGTTGCTACATCAGTTTGCCAGCACAATGCAGCTCTTACACCGGCATGTTTGTTTGCAGTTATGCAAACGCCATTGGCACTACCACAAATTAAAATACCCATTGCATTTTGATTGGCTACTTGTATAGCTACTTCGTGGGCGTAAGGCGGATAGTCTGTTGATGTTTCAGAAAAAGTACCCTTATCAATAACAGTATAACCTTTATTTACTAAATGGCTTTTTATGGTTTCTTTTAATTGAAAACCGGCATGGTCGGCACCTATATACAGTTGCATACGTTTTTGTTTTGTGCAAAGAAACGGTTGTTTTCTTAAACCTACTACATTTTTACGTGTATAGCTTGCAGCGCTAATTCTGTGCGGTGTTTTATTAAACCTTTTAAACAGGTTAATTTTTTATAATCTAAAGTTTATAGTGTTTACAAGGCTTTTAAAATTTGGCTTTTAAACAACCATTTCGTGTATATTTTTTTTTTGCGTTAATAACTTTGGGCAATTATAATTTGGAATGTTGATAGGTGTGTTTAAGTAAAACAGATTTGTTAGTTTACATATTTTAAAAAATAAAATTCTAAAAATATTACACAGTTCAATCAACACTTTTTTTTAAGTCATCAACAAAAACTTGTGTTGTTACTTAACCATTCACAAGTTGTGAATAAGGTTTAAAATCCTTTTACTAATAAGGGTTTGTAATGTGTATAAACTGTGAAATACTTTAGCTTCGAAACTGATAACTCATATTTAAAATAAAAGCAGTTTATTTTTTTAAACATAACTAACATTATTACTACTACTATATTTAATTTTAAATTTATTTTTTATTATATAATAATTAGTTGCGATGACACATTTTGAGCAAGTTGATAAAAGGCGTTTATTTGATGGTATGATAGACCCAAGTTTAGATTTATTTACCGAAATAAACCGATTGAAAAAAGAAAAAAATGCCGTATTACTAGCGCATTATTATCAAGATGCCGATATACAAGACATTGCCGATTATATTGGCGATAGTTTGGGGTTGGCGCAACAAGCAGAAAAAACACAAGCAGATATGATTGTTTTTGCAGGTGTGCATTTTATGGCCGAAACTGCAAAATTACTTAACCCGAATAAAAAAGTAGTTATACCCGATTTGGCAGCAGGTTGCAGTTTAGCAGATTCATGTCCGCCTGATGCATTTAAGGCTTTTAAAGATTTGCATCCGGGGCATGTGGTAATTTCTTACATAAATTGTACGGCTGCAATTAAAGCATTAAGTGATATAATATGCACCAGCAGTAATGCTATAAAAGTTGTAGAAAGTGTACCTGCTAATGTGCCCATAATATTTGCGCCTGACAAAAATTTGGGTAGGTATATAAGCAAGCAAACCGGGCGTGATATGGTTTTATGGGATGGTAGTTGTATGGTTCATGAAATTTTTAGTGAACAAAAAATAGTTCAGTTAAAAGCACAATATCCACAAGCAAAAGTAATAGCACATCCTGAGTGTGAAACTGCGGTTTTAAATCATGCCGATTTTATTGGCAGCACCACAGGTTTATTAAAATATGCAACTAAACAGCCTTACGAAAGTTTTATTGTAGTTACTGAGTCGGGTATTTTACACCAAATGCAAAAGGCAGCCCCACAAAAACAATTTATACCGGCACCTCCTAATAATAATTGTGCTTGCAACGATTGTCCGCACATGAAATTAAACACCATAGAGAAGA
This sequence comes from Bacteroidia bacterium, assembly GCA_016788165.1. GTDB lineage: Bacteria > Bacteroidota > Bacteroidia > AKYH767-A > OLB10 > JAEUTH01. The sequence continues at coordinate 8,065 of JAEUTH010000020.1, forward strand.
TATATCTATGTATGCTAAACGAAACTCCGGAAATTAATATACCTGCACATTTAATGCAACCTGCATTAAAGCCTTTAAAAAGAATGTTAGAAATATCAGCGCAGGCAGGCTTGTAATTATTTATTTACCTTTTTTACATATTGTTCAATGGCCATAGTCATTGAAGGTGCTTCGGGTACCGGTGCTTTAATATCAAGCTTTAAACCTGCATCGGTAACTGCCAATGATGTGGTTGCGCCAAAAGCTGCAATACGCGTATTGTTTTGCTTAAACTTAGGAAAGTTTTTAAAAAGTGAAGTAATTCCTGACGGGCTAAAAAATACCAGCATATCGTAGTTTACTTTAGCTAAATCCGATAAATCGCTACATACGGTTTTATAAATAACCGCTTTTTCGAAATCAATACTGTTTTCTGAAAGCGTATCGGCTATTTCTTGTTTGTGGACATCGCTACATGGAACAATAAATTTTTCTTTACGATGTTTTTTAATCAGATCCATTAAGTCGTTAATGGTTGATTTACCAAAAAATATTTTTCGCTTTCTAAATTGTACGTACTTCTGTAAATAGTATGCAGTTGATTCGCTGATGCAGAAATATTTAAAACGTTCCACATCCGTAATTCGCATTTCTGTACAAATTCTAAAAAAGTGATCGGCAGCATGTTTACTGGTAAGTACAACAGCGCTATAATCAAGTAAATTTACTTTTTGCTTTCTGAACTCCTGTGCCTGAATTCCTTCAACATGAATGAACGACCTGAAATCAATTTTTAAATTGTATTTTTTGGCGAGGTCGAAGTAAGGTGATTTCTCAGTTTCAGGTTTTGGCTGAGTAACCAGAATACTTTTTACTTTCATGCTTCAGGTTTTATTTAATAGTCGCGGTTCAACAATCTTATTCCGAAATGGGCTTATTGTTTTTGTATCAACAGTAGTTTTGATAAAATCAACAAGGGTGAAATTTCGAGGGCGCAAATGTATAAAAATAAATAAAACAAATTGAAGCTATTTGTACCCGTCCACAATAACATTCCTTTTACAAGCCTGTAAATAAAAAAGATGATTACCAATGCCAACCCTGCAAATAGTATCAGGTTATTATTAGCGGTTAGGTACGTTCCTAAAATAATAAATGGTATTAAAACGATACCGAGAACATTATTAATTAAAAATATATTAAATATATACGCAGTTACCGGTTTATTAAAGTAAAATATCGAACCTAATGCTTTTAGAACTATCATTTTTACTGAATAGGATAAGGCAATAATTATAGCAATACTTAAAAACAGGGCAAAACCGTTACCCAGGTACCGGTTTTCGATATGAAAATATATTACGGCATTATATGCAAATAGTGCCAGCACAACATAACAAATTACACTTAAAAGTATTGATGCACGTTGAACTAAGAGATTTTCATCCCGTATAATTTGGTTGGCTGTATTATTATTAAAGAAAGCTTTAAAAATCTGAAAAAATATTTTCGAATAAAATACTTTAAGCAAGGTTACCGTACTTATAACTATAAGCAACAATATGCTAAACCAATCGCTAACCGGCTTATCAAATGTTTGGGGGTAAAAAAAATCGAATTGGAGTAAATGATTTTTAAATAACAGATCAATTGCTTGTTCCGGTTTTACTGCAAGGGTATCTACAAAGGCCGAATCGGTAAGGGCAGCAAATGATTGTTGTTTACTTAATAAACTATCTGTAGCAGCACTATCTAATCTAATTAATGGTAGCGAGTCGTTCAAAACAGGTAATTACAATTGTAATTGCACAAATGAAGTGTTATAAAACAACTGTTACAAATTAAAATTGCGCGATATATTAAAACCAAACTTTACACCTCCTTTACTCCAGGAGTCATGGGTATCTAAAAACGTGGTTTCTATTAGTGCAGGTGAATTTGTAAACATTAGACTAAATACATGGCCGCCAGTTTCAAACTCTACGCCAATACCTAATGGGTCATAAAATTTAGGGTTTGCATCGTTTTTACGATAATCATTAAAGGTGTGAAAATAGTCGGCAATAATTGACATACTTCTGCTTACTTTAATTCTTGCGCCAATGCCAAGAGCAAATATTCCATTTTCATCATTTGGGTCGCTTACATAGTTACGATGTATGTAAGTTGGCGAAACTAAAACCGATACTGCATTGCTAAACTTACGCGCTACAATTACTTGTGAGGCATACTTTATCCTGCGTGCATTAATGGTTTCAACATTTCCGTTTTCGTCCGTTTTATCAAATTCACCCAAGTCATCTTTTTTAGGCGTATAGCTCATGGAACCAAAAAGTGTTATCGAAACCGGTATTTTATCATTTGTTGTTTGTTGTAGCAGTCTGTATTTAATTAATCCTTCTAAATTTTCGTCATACTTACTACGCGATGCGCCAACTTGTAAACGATCGGTAACACCATATTCAAAAGCTATGCGTATATCGGAGGAGTTATCAAAACCATAAAGATTATGGTATCCACCTCCGCTTTCCGCACCAATATTTCCAAACCGGTGTGCTACCCTAAAATCTAACACGCGCTTATGAACGGTTTCATTTGTTTGGGCATTTATAATTTTTAAAGTTTTAAAAGTTGCAATTACCGGTTCATTAACAATGGTTTGATTACTTTCTAAGGTTTTTAGTAAGTCATCTTGTGCTTGTATATTACTTGTTAATGAGGCAACTAATATGAACGGTATTATTTTTTTCATAAGCGAAATGCTATAAAAATTTTTATTTATTTGTTACGTGCTATATAGGGTGTAAATATGCATGTATTTGTAACCTTAATTGTTTTTGCAATTTGAGCTACAACAATTTTAGGCACCTCAATATTATGATCTACCAGATTTACATCAAACTTTGTGTTTAAACTTATCTGTTCGCCATTAATCGTAAGCGTACCTTTTTCAATACGGTTTTTATCTACACCATGGATGGTTAAAACACCTGTTGCAGTTACGTTATAAGTACCGTCTTTTGTATAATCAATGGTTTCGTTTATTTTACCTTTAAAGGTTGCATTTGGATATTTATCGCTTTCAATATACTTCTCGTTAAAGTGTTCTTGCATTAAAGGTTTTTCAAACTTGTACGATTTCATGGCCACTAAAAAGCTAACTTCGTTATTAGTTGTATTAATAATACCACTTAAAGTTTTACTGGTTGCTTCAATATTTTCGATGGGTGTTTCGCTAAAAAATGTGCTCGTACCATCTTTACAAATAAAAATTTTGTTTTGAGCCAATGTAACTTGCGACAACAGCAACATTGCAAAAAGGAATTTTTTCATAGTATTAAGTATTTGGTAAAACATTATTAATCACAACCAACATAGCCGGCATCAATCCAACTGTTTAATTTTTGCAAATCGGCAGCAGAAAGAGCTCCGGTTTGAGGCATAAACGAAGGGTCAGAAGTTGGTAAGTTAATTCGTAATTTATAATCGCCACTATTAAGTGAAGGCAACATACCGGCATAAGTTTTAAAATCGCCCGGGCCGGCACCTCCAATTACATGACATCCTGCAATAGCACAGGTTGCATTTATAATAGGTTTAATTTGTAATGAAAAATAGGTAGTGTCGCAACCATCAATTGGGGTTGCAATCTCGCCTTTATCGCTTAAACAGGAGTTTGTAAAAACCATGAGCGATGCTATAATCGTTGTGTAAATTAAATTCTTCATACAATTAAAATGTGTTCTCGATTTTTTAATAGCACTATTTTTACAAAGAAAAAAGTATCATTTAACTTTGACAACTTTTTTTATGTATCTACATGAATATTCATCTTAAAAATACTATTATTAATTTTAGACGGTTGCTTTATTGTATTTGTTTAGTTACCAGCCAAACAATGGGTCAACAAAACATTTCGGCATTAACCGGTGTTCAAACTTCGGAAGGCATATTTATAAGTTTTACAACAGTACAAGGAGTAAGTTGTTTAGATGCCGAATTGCAACATAGTTCTGATAGCATTTTTTTTACAACCATTTACACCATACCCGGTATATGTGGTAGCGCTTTTAATGAGGAGAGTTATAGTTATCTGCATACTAATCCGGTTATAAATGCTGTAAATTATTACCGTATAAATTTACGTGCTTCGGGATATAGTGGTTTTATTGGTGTAAAGTTTTTTAACTATGGCAGCTCTCCTTTACACATAAGTCCAATGCCTATTACTGATGTAAGCAATCTTCATTTCGAAGGAAATAATAAGGCAAACGAAATACTAATTTTCGATTTAAAAGGTAGGTTAGTATTAAAAACACATACGCTTCAAAATGATGTAAGTATTAATGCAGCCCCTTTAAATAACGGATTGTATGTTTTACAGCTTTTTCAGGACCGTTTACTGAAGCACAGCCGATTAATATCTGTAAAAAAGTAAATGCAGCTATTTAGCTTTTGGTTTCGGAAACTTGCGTTTGGGGACTACGCTTTTAAACATACATTTGCCGCGCAAAAAAAAGTGTTATACTTAAAGTAAAAATTAATATGGCAACCGACCGCTTTCAGGCTCCCGATTACTATCTTTTAGATGATTTACTATCGGAAGAGCATAAACTTATCAGAAACACCGTACGCGAATGGGTAAAGAAAGAGGTTTCGCCCATCATAGAAGATTATGCCCAGCGTGCAGCCTTTCCCAAACATTTAATTAGTGGTTTAGCCGGCATTGGTGCATTTGGCCCTTACATACCCGTTGAGTATGGTGGCGCTGGATTAGATCAAATTAGTTATGGATTGATAATGCAAGAAATCGAACGAGGCGATTCGGGTTTACGTAGTACAGCAAGCGTACAAAGTTCTTTGGTAATGTATCCGATTTATACTTATGGCAGTGAGGCCCAACGTAAAAAGTACTTACCAAAGCTGGCAACGGGCGAGTGGTTGGGCTGTTTTGGTTTAACTGAACCGGATGCTGGTAGTAATCCGGGCGGAATGCTAACAAACTATAAAGATGCAGGAGACCATGTAATTCTGAACGGTAGCAAAATGTGGATAAGTAATGCACCCTTTGCTGATATAGCGGTGGTTTGGGCTAAAGACGAAGCGGGTGATATAAGAGGTTTGGTTGTAGAACGTGGCATGGAAGGCTTTACAACACCTGAAACGCATGGCAAATGGAGTTTACGTGCCAGCGCAACAGGCGAGTTGGTATTTGATAATGTAAAAGTGCCCAAGGAAAATATTTTCCCTGAAATAAAGGGGCTTAAAGGTCCGCTGGGCTGCTTAAATAGTGCGCGTTATGGAATATCATGGGGCGTAATTGGTGCAGCTATGGATTGTTATGACTCGGCTTTGCGATATGCAAAAGAACGTAAGCAGTTTGGACGACCCATTGCCGGATTTCAATTACAGCAAAAGAAATTAGCCGAAATGGTAACAGAAATTACCAAAGCACAGCTTCTTTGCTGGCGATTAGGTGTTTTAAAAAACGAGCATCGTGCTACACCCCAACAAATCAGCATGGCTAAACGTAATAATGTAAACATGGCTTTAGAAATTGCTCGCGAAGCACGACAAATACATGGAGGAATGGGCATTACAGGCGAATATCCAATTATGCGACACATGATGAATTTAGAATCGGTTGTAACTTATGAAGGCACACACGATATACACTTGCTAATAACAGGTATGCACATTACCGGTGAAAATGCCTTTGGGGGTTAGTATTTAGCATAGAACATTTTTTAATTTTTCATGTCAGTTAACAATTTCCAATATATAATTATTGGTGGTAGTACTAAGTGTGCCACCACTTCGGTGTTTGCTTATTTAGCAAACCACCCGTCAATTGCATCGAGTAAGGTTAAGGAAAGCAGGTTTTTTTGGATGGATGAATATCCGCTTAAAAATGGGGCCTACAATATTGTAGATGGGATTGAATCATACGAGCAGGTTTTTTTAGAAAAAACCGGAGCCAATATTCGTTTAGAAGCAACACCGGATTATTTGTATAGCAGAGATACAGCGCTTGCGATAAAAGAAAACCTGGAGGATGTTAAATTGATTTTTATTGTTAGGAACCCAATCGAAAGGATTATCAGTTGGTATAAATTTGCAAAGCAACTTAATCTTATTTTGGCAACTGAAACCATTGAAGCTTATATCAATCAACAATTAAACTATGTTGGAAATGATGCGCCACAACACTTACGATCTGTTGAACAGGGGCTTTACGGTAAGTATCTAAAACACTATTTCGAAATATTTGGAAAGGATAAAATTTGTGTGCTCGATTATGAGCAAATTTCGTCTAATCCATTAAAAGCCATGAAATCTATAGCAGATTTTTTAAAAATTGACGCAGCGTTTTATGAATCTTATAGTTTCGAGGTGCTTAATAAGTCAGTTCAGGTTAAGGATGCAAAATCTTTTAACACCTACCGTAATTTACGGAGATCGCTACGAAGAAATTTTAAAAACATAATGCCAACCTTTTTAAAAGCACCATTTCAGAATGCTTTTAAAAAGGTTGACAATATGTATATGGAGCGAAATACGACAAATTATGATGAGCTAATTTTGGAGCCAACAATGTATGCCAAATTAGAAAGGTATTACGAGGCCGATCAAGTGTGGGTTAAATCAATCATAAAGCACTGATATTCAATATTTCAACCTCATTTTTACATGAAACTTAAAATATCAAATGTGGTAATAGGGTTGGCTGTTTATTTGCCATTCGAATCCATGATATTAAAGCTTTTGCCTTTACCCGATTCAATCGTAAGTTTTTTTCATTTTGGTATCGAAGTCGTTATCTACGTATTATTCCTAACACTTTTGCTCCGAAATATGAGCATGGGCAAGTTTTTTCATAAAACTATTGCCGATGTGCCCTATTTAACCTTTTTATGTTTTGCTATATTTACAATGATTGTAAATCATGCACCCGTAAGCGAAAGCTTGGTTGACCTGCGTGGGTTACTTAAGTACTCACTATTGTATTTTGTTGTAGCTAATATTGATTTTAGTCCAAAAAGCGCACGTACATTGTTAAATGCATTTGTTGTAGTGGCTTTTTTTCAATGCTTGATCGTAACGTTTCAACACTTTTTTGGCATAGCCGAGTTTTGGTACCCCAGAGCTAACGAATTAGAAATTGCCGGAAAAACAACCAACGCTAAACTTTTAGTAGAGGGCTTTAAAGGCGGCCGTGAACAGGGTGCAGGTATCGGTACATTTGGCGATACGGTTCCTTTGGCAAACTATGCAGTAATTACTTTAACTTTATTAACCCCAATGCTACTTGGTTTTATTAGGGTGAATGCTTACCGCATGGTTTTTTTAATAGTAACCTGGTTTCTGGTATTAGCAGCACTGTTCTTTTCTTATTCACGAGGCTCCATTCTTATGGGCTTAGCCAGCATACCATTAACATTTTTACTTAGCCGAAACTTGCATAAATTTTTTCCAATGTTTTTAGCGGTTGCTTTATTCTTAACCGCTTTTATTGGATATACTGCAATTGCACCAAAACCGGCACAAACCTATTATAACCCCAAACTAGTATATACCGACCCGGTTACAAACCTGCTAAATGCATTCAGCTCATCATATGCCGAAAACTCATTAGAAAACTCGCGCGGTTATGTAATGAGTGAAATACTTCCAAATTTTGTAAACGCACTTCCGCTTATTGGATACGGGCCAGGGCAAGAAACATCCCTAACAATTATGACCAATAAGGTAATTGGCGAAGGTAATTTTCATGCTGATAATGTTATGGTAATTGCCGATGTGTATTGGGTGTCAATGTTATCTTGTTACGGAATTATAGGAACCGTTCTATTTCTAACATTATTAGGCTTTTTGTTTTATGGTGCATATATTGTTTTTAAACGAAGCCCATACCCCGAATTTAAAATTATAGGACTGGCATTTATGATTATTATTTTAATTGCCTTACCCTATACTTTTATTATTCGAACATTCTTATTTAGGCCTTTTGCATTTTATTTTTGGTTACTGGCAGGAGTTGTAGGTAGTGAATATAGACGCATTATTGCGCAACAAAAGACAGAGATTGAAGCGATTAGACAGGAGGAATTTCAACAAAAACGACAAATAGAAACCAATTAAAATTTATGCGAATAATACTTGCCCATAAGTTTTGGCGCACACTTTCCGGTGCTGAAATGTATTTCCATGATGTAGTACGTATTTTAAAGTCCAATGGACATAATGTAAAGATTTTTACAACTAATTATAATGCAGAAGGGGGGATAGACGAAAAATCAACCGACCCTACTGTGGTTTATGGCCAGCCAACCAACTATTTGCATGGAGGTTTTGCTAAAAGAATGTTTAATCTCCCCGAAATTATCTATTCAAAGAACAATAAAATGGCCTTTGAAGATTTACTAGATTCTTTTAAACCCGATGTGGTACATTGCTTTTCTTTAAATATTGTTTTATCCCCTTCATTGTTAGATGCTTGCCGTGAAAAAGGAGTGCCTGTTGTAATGAGTTGCAATGACTACAAGCACATTTGTACCAATTACAGGCTCTATCATCACGGCAAGGTTTGTACCGATTGCAAAGGGGGCAAGTTATATATGCCAATGATAAATAATTGTTGTAAACATTCGTTTGCTTTTAGTGTAGCTTCCAGCTTAGAAGCCATAAATCATGAAAGAAGAGATTTGTTTAGAAAGAACATCCATACATTTAGTTATGAAAGCGAGTTTATGCGTAATATCACGGATGAGTTTTGGAAAGGGAAAAAGCATCACAGCTATTTATTAGGAAAGCCGTTTCATGCACCTGCATATGAACCACACTATACCCACGAAAACTATATCCTTTATATTGGTCGTTTAAGTGATGAAAAAGGGGTTGATGTTTTATTGCGAGCTATGCAATTAGTGCCCGAAGCTAAATTAAAGATAGTTGGAACAGGACCATATAAAGAGTATTTAGAAACCCTTGCCACCGAACTAAATCTTAATAATGTTGAGTTTATGGGAAGCAGATGGGGTGATGCGGCAAAAGACTTTATCAGAAAGTGTCGCTTTGTGGTTATTCCTTCGTTATGGTTCGAAAACTTCCCTTATGTAATAACTGAAACCTATGCATTAGGAAAGGCGCTTATTGGAAGTGATAGGGGTGGTATTCCTGAAAATATTGTTCCACGTGAAACAGGTTATGTTTATCCGGCAGACGACTTTAATAAATTAGCTGAGTTTATTAAAGTTATGTGGAATAACGAAGAAAGAACCATTGAGATGGGGAAGATTGCAAAACAAAAAGTAGATGCAGAGTTTAACGATACCGTATTCTATCAAAAGCTTCTTAAGCTTTATGATCAAATGCTGGTGAAATATTAATAAAAAGGTCATTCAAATTTTACAAGGGCCTTTGTATTGTAATTTCGCAAGCTTTAAACAAACATTTCATGCTCAAAAATTATGATGTTATAGTAGTTGGTGCAGGCCATGCGGGTTGCGAAGCAGCAGCGGCAGCAGCAAATATGGGAAGCTCTGTTTTGCTTATTACCATGAATATGCAGGTAATTGCCCAGATGAGCTGCAATCCTGCAATGGGAGGTATAGCAAAAGGCCAAATAGTTAGGGAGATTGATGCTTTAGGAGGCTATAGCGGAATTGTTACAGATAAAAGCACCGTACAATTTCGCATGCTTAATAGAAGTAAAGGTCCGGCTATGTGGAGTCCGCGCTCTCAAAACGATAGGATGTTGTTTGCTTTAACTTGGCGCGAAATGTTAGAACAAACTCCAAATGTTGACTTTTGGCAAGATATGGTTAACAGCATTGCGGTTAAAAATGGTAAAATTACAGGAGTTACTACTTCAATGGGTTTACACTTTAATTGTAAAGCGCTGGTTTTAACAAATGGAACTTTTTTAAATGGTGTTATTCATATTGGCCAAAAACAATTTGTAGGTGGCAGAACAGGCGAAAGAGCAGCAACGGGTATAACAGAAAGCTTATTAAAGCTGGGTTTTGAAAGTGGAAGAATGAAAACGGGAACACCTCCACGCTTAGATGGCAGGTCACTAAATTACAGTAAAATGGAAAAACAAGAAGGTGATGAGACACCCTCTCAATTTTCGTTTTTAAGTAATACATCTCCCATTAAAGAAAAACTAAGAAACCAGCTAAATTGTTGGATTACCTATACAAATGATAAAGTACACGACTTGCTTAAAACCGGGTTTGATGACAGCCCAATGTTTGCAGGCCGTATTCAAGGGTTAGGTCCCAGGTATTGTCCCAGTATAGAAGATAAAATTAATCGCTTTGCCGATAAAGAAAGACACCAGCTTTTCGTGGAACCAGAGGGGTGGAACACCATCGAAATTTACCTGAATGGCTTTAGTACTTCATTGCCTGAAGAAGTGCAATACAAAGCATTGCAAGCTATTCCCGGTTTAGAAAATGCCAAAATGTTTCGACCCGGTTATGCTATTGAATATGATTATTTTCCACCAACGCAGCTTCATACAAGCTTAGAAACAAAATTAATTGAAGGTCTTTTTTTTGCAGGACAAATTAATGGCACTACCGGATATGAGGAGGCTGCATGTCAGGGATTAATGGCCGGCATTAATGCGCATTTAAAAACAAGGGATCGTTCGCCATTAATCCTAAAAAGAAGCGAAGCTTATATTGGTGTCCTGATAGATGACTTAGTTACAAAGGGTACTGATGAGCCGTATAGAATGTTTACCAGTAGGGCCGAGTTCAGAACATTGTTAAGACAGGATAATGCCGATAGCCGGCTAACTCCATTGGCACATGAATTAGGCCTTGCAAGCGATGAAAGATTAGTCGCTGTTAATCAAAAAGAAGTAATAATAAATAAAATTATTCAGTTCTTTAAAGAAACAAGCATCAGCCCCGATCAAATTAATAGCTTACTTGTTTCACGTGGAACAGATGAGATAAAGCAAAAGACCAAATTAATAAGCCTTCTTTTAAGGCCACAAATTTCTTTCTGCGATTTATGTGTTTCATTCGCACCTTTAAGTAATTATCTTACGAATATAAATGCCCTCGAAAATGTTTGCGAACAATCGGAAATCATTATGAAGTATGAAGGCTACATATTGAAGGAACAAGAAATGGTGAATAAGATGAATAAGTTGGAGTCTGTTCGGCTTTACGAAAATTTTGACTACAATAAAATTAGCTCCTTAAGTACAGAAGCCAGACAGAAGTTGTTAAAAATTAAACCAACCACTTTAGGCCAAGCAAGTCGAATAAGTGGAGTTTCGCCTTCCGATATTTCTATCCTGATGGTTTATTTGGGACGCTAATAACAAACAATATTTAAAATTTTTGATGGAAACAATTAGCAATTGCCCAATTTGTAATAAGAATCTATTTACTCCCTTTATAACTTGCACGGATTACACAGTAAGTCAAAAAGACTTTCAAATTGTAACTTGCAATGAATGCAGTTTTAAGTTTACTAACCCGAAACCAACTAACGAAGATTTAGGTTCATACTATAAATCAAACGACTATATATCACACACAAATTCAGATAAGGGTTGGTTTAATAAATTATATAAAACCGTTAGAAATTACACAATTGATAAAAAGGTAAAAGCTTTAAGTAAATACAACGCCCCATCAAAAACGCTATTAGATATTGGATGTGGTACAGGCGAATTTTTGAATGCAGCTAAAATTAAGCAATGGCATGTTACCGGATTAGAGCCAGGTGTTGATGCACGCAATTTGGCAATAAAAAACTATGGACTTCACGTGTTTGATATCGACCATTTAGCCAAGCTTAAGCCACAAAGTTTTGACGTAATAACAATGTGGCATGTTTTAGAGCATATTCCAAACTTGCATGAAACTATTAAACAGTTGAAGCAAATTTTAGCACCTAATGGTACTTTAATTGTAGCTGTACCAAATAGTAATGCAATTGAAGCAAAAAATTTTGGTCGCTTTTGGGCAGCTTATGATGTACCCAGACATTTAAATCATTTTTCAGCCAAAAACGTAATTAACCTTCTGAAAATCAACAACTTAGACGTGTGCTCTACAAAACCTATGATTTTTGACCCCTTTTATATTGCTATGCTAAGTGCAAAATATCAAAACAAATCGCCATTTTTTGGTTTGGTATTGGGTATCTATCATGGGTTAAGAACAAACGTTTTCTCGTTAATTAATGTGCAGCATGCATCAAGTTTGGTTTATACAATCAGACATAAGAAATAGCACAAAAGTTGTGAATAAACTTTATTGAGCACTGTTAACGGTTCGTATTCAAAATCATTATTTTGTATCATGTCCAAAATAAACCATGCCATTAACTTTGAGTTGGCAGTATCAAACTCAATAGCCAGCAAACCGAGCCATAAGTTCGCTCATAAATATACAGAACAAATGGCGGTATCGCAATTTACCGATCTTGAAATGGCAAAAAAGCATGCAGCTTGGCGAAGGTGGAAAGCAGTTGAAAATATGGATAAATATTTAATAGAATTTGAGTCGAACTTAATTAAAACCGGAGCTAAAGTTTTGTGGGCACAAAATCAGGATGAAGCCCAGAAAGAGCTGGCCTCTTTATTAAAAAAAAATTATGCAACAGAGGCATATTTTGAGCCATCCCCAAATTCTCAAATGTCATTTATTGACCAAGCACTTAAACAACAAGATGTAAAACAAGTATCATTTAGCGATTATAACGCAATAACATCAACTGTAATTGCAGAAGCAAATTTTATAATTGCCGATCCGGGAGCAATAGCATTTGTAAGCAACAGTACCAACTTACAGCAAGCATTTAGCAAAGCCAGATGTGTTATTGCTATTGCTACGGTAAGTAGTATTTTAACACATATAAATGACATAAACCTCTTTGTACCGCTTACAGCGTCATATACCTATTTAAAAAATAACACGCCATTATTAAGCCTGCTCTTTGGCCAGCGTAAACCCGAAGAATCGGAAGGCTTACCCGAACTTAACGTTTTGCTTATTGACGATTGTTCGACTGTTTTAAACGATACCAAAGCGCGCCAAAGCATTTGGTGCATTAACTGTCAGGCCTGTGCAAATAGCTGCCCGGTTGCATCAACTATTGGCAAAGAAACAACGCTCTATCAAAATCCGCAACAAGCAATAGTTAATCCAATCAAACATGGATTTGATAGTCACGGCTATTTAAACCATACAACAACATTATGTGGCAGTTGTACTGAAGTTTGTCCGGTTAAAATAAATATTAACCAACTATTCATTCATAATCGCGCCAAGCATATACAACAAAATGGCGCATCGCAAAAAGAAAAATGGTTTTACCTGTTATGGAAAAAAACCATGCTTAACCGGAATAAATATCAAATAGGAAAATTTACTACATATAGTTGGGTTATGGAAAGTGTTTATGCTAAAACGTGGAACAAATCCGAAAAACCGATTAAGCCCGAACTAACATTCCAACAAATGTGGATCAATAAATTCCAATAAATTAATTAATGGGCAACAACCACTTTATAAATTTTCCTTAACCCATTATTACTTGTAAGCTCACAGCAATAAACTCCGGAAGGCCAAGATGCAACTGTTACAATGGTACTCATAATAGGTGCATCAATAATTACCTTACCAAAACAATTTGTTATACGCATGTGATCGAAATTACTGGGTAGCATAATGTTTTGAGATGCCGGATTTGGAAAAAGCAAATCATTATTATAATGGTTATTAATGCCGGCATTAAAACTCAATTTAACTAAGCCGTCAAAGGTACTGCCAATCCACAATATACCCTGATTATAAAATAAACAATGTAATTGATTAGATGGTAATGCACTGTTTTGTGTAGTATAGTGTGTAAAATTGGTTGCATTTTTTAAAATCAAACCTTGTGTAGGTGAGGTCATCCATAGATTTCCAACACCATCAAAACACAAATCATTTAAAGAGTTAACCGGCATACCAGAGTTGTTGGTATTATAAGTAATCCAACTATTGGGATTAAGGTAAACAACCAGACCCGATGACGGTGTTGCAATCCATGCTTTTTGGTTTGTATCAAGAGCTGTACTAAGTGTTGTGTTATCAGGGAAACCTGAGTTTACTATGGTGTATGCATGAAACAATGAATCATAGGTTGCAAAGCCACCATTTATGCTACCAATAAATAATTGATTTAGACCAACGGCCACATGCGTAAAATGATTGGTTGCTAAGCCACTATTAAAAATATTGTACGTAGTAAATAAAGTATCATTATAAACACTTAACCCATTGGTGGTGGCAAACCAAACATCACCGTTTGGTGCAGTACTTATGCCTTTTATTGTGTTGCTGGCTATGCTACTATTCTGTGTATTAAAAACGGTCCAATTAGTCCCATCAAAACTACATGCGCCATTATTAAAAGTACCCACCCATAGCCGGTTTAGTGAGTCAAAAGCAATACTTCTGATTTGATTTGATGCAATTCCACTATTACCGGTATTATAAGTATTCCAATTAGTCCCATCAAAACGTGCTAAGCCATTATCGGTACCAATCCAAAGTACATTACTGTTATCAAAAGCCAAACATTTAACGGCATTATCAGGCAAGCCTGAGTTGGATTGATTGAACAGTATCCATGTTTGAGCAATTGTAGTTACAGGCATTAAAAATATTAGCAAACAGAAAATAATATCTCTCACCATGTAAATGCTTAAATGTTATACAGAGCGAAACTAAAACAAAAATTATTGAAAGCGGTAGTTTGCAGTATTCACTTAATAAACAAGTAAATAGAATTAATAATTCAGCGTTTCTAAAGTTTTTTACATTTGTTTCCCTTTTTAAAACATAAAGCGTTATTATGGGAAAAATAAACGCTGCAATAACTGCAGTAAATGGTTGGGTGCCAGACTATGTGATGACAAATCAAGAGCTGGAAAAATATGTTGATACCAACGATGAGTGGATACAAACACGCACCGGCATAAAAGAAAGACGCGTACTAAAAGGAGAAGGCAAAGGCGTTTCTGATATAATGGTACCAGCGGTTTTGGGTCTTCTTAAAAAACGTGGCATTGGTGCTGACGAAATTGACTTAATTATTTGTGCAACTACCACTCCTGATATGGTTTTTCCGGCTACAGCCAATGTAGTAGCCGACAAAATTGGCGCAACAAACGCCTGGGGTTATGATGTAAGTGCTGCATGCTCGGGCTTTTTATTTTCATTAGCTACAGGAGCCCAGTTTATCGAAACCGGGAAGTACAAAAAAGTTTTAGTTATTGGGGCAGATAAAATGTCATCAATCCTTAACTTACAAGACAGAGCTACCTGTATAATTTTTGGTGATGGAGGCGGTTGTGTTTTATTAGAGCCCAATACCGAAGGTTTAGGTGTTATTGACTCTGTTTTAAAAAGTGACGGTAGCGGACGCGCCTACCTACACCAAAAGGCAGGCGGCAGCATTAAACCAGCTTCACATGAAACGGTTGATGCACGCGAACATTTTGTGTATCAGGAAGGTAAAACCGTTTTTAAATTTGCTGTTACCAATATGGCACAGGCATGTGTAGATATAATGGAAAGAAATTACCTGACAGCCGAAACCGTTAACTGGTTAGTACCCCACCAAGCTAATAGAAGGATTATTGATGCAACCAGTGAACGTATGGGTATTGGTGAAGAAAAAGTAACCATAAACATTCAAAAATACGGAAACACTACCAATGGAACACTGCCCCTGTGTTTATGGGAGTGGGAGGATAAGTTTAAAAAAGGAGATAATATTATATTGGCAGCTTTTGGTGGAGGATTCACTTGGGGCGCCATTTATATAAAATGGGCTTATTAATATAAAACCCTAAAAGAAGTCAAACTAAAAACCATTCATTTTAAAACGAAAATATACCCCATTACTATGAATAAAAAAGAAATAGAAGAGCTTATAAAGTTTGTATCAAAAGCAGGCGTAAGCGAAGTAAGCTTAGAGCAGGAAGGCTTTAAGATTACTATTAAAAACGAACAAAAAGTGCGCGAGCAAATAGTAGTACAGGCTGCACAACCTACTATTGCAGCACCACAACCCGTTGCTATACCTCAGGCACCACAGGCAGCAGCAGCAGCACCATCTGCACCGGTTTCGACAAGTGGCGATGACTCAAAATATATTACAATCAAATCGCCCATGATTGGTACTTTTTACCGCTCACCGGCACCCGACAAACCTAACTTTGTTAATGTGGGTGATGATATTAAAGCAGGCAAAGCAATTTGCATAATAGAAGCAATGAAATTGTTTAACGAAATTGAGTCGGAAGTATCAGGTAAAATTGTGAAATGCTTAGTCGAAAATGCCTCACCGGTCGAGTACGATCAACCATTATTTTTAGTTGACCCAAGTTAATTTATCCAACAAATAATAAAAAAATAGCAACCACAACCCAATAAAAGTATGTTTAAAAAAATACTGATAGCCAACAGAGGCGAAATAGCATTACGCATTATACGAACCTGTAAAGAAATGGGTATTAATACAGTTGCTGTTTACAGTACTGCCGATAAAAGTAGTTTACACGTACGCTTTGCAGACGAGGCTGTATGTATAGGCCCTGCACCATCGCGCGATAGCTATTTGAACATGGCAAATATTATAGCAGCAGCCGAAATAACCAATGCCGATGCCATACACCCGGGCTATGGTTTTTTAAGTGAAAACTCGCGCTTTTCGGCTATATGTGCCGAAAATGGCATTAAGTTTATTGGCGCAACACCTGAGCAAATTGATGGTATGGGCGATAAATCGAATGCCAAAGCTACTATGAAAGCTGCCGGAGTACCCTGTATTCCGGGCTCCGAAGGTCTTCTAACAAATATAGCCGAAGCCCTTGCTATAGCCGAGGAAATAAAATACCCGGTTATACTTAAAGCAACTGCAGGTGGCGGAGGCCGTGGCATGCGTATTGTTTGGAAAGCCGAAGATTTAGAGCCTGCCTGGGATTCGGCAAGACAAGAAGCCGGTGCTGCATTTGGTAATGATGGAATGTATATGGAAAAATACATTGAAGAACCGCGACACATCGAAATTCAAATTGCAGGCGACCAATACGGAAAAGCATGTCA
The DNA here is from genome assembly GCA_016788165.1 of Bacteroidia bacterium. Taxonomy (GTDB): domain Bacteria; phylum Bacteroidota; class Bacteroidia; order AKYH767-A; family OLB10; genus JAEUTH01. Next base: position 25,179 of record JAEUTH010000020.1, read on the forward strand.
CTTAAGCGAGCGCGACTGCTCCATACAACGCAGACATCAAAAACTACTCGAAGAAACGCCCAGTCCTTTTATGACTGCACAACTACGTGAAGCTATGGGCGAAGCGGCTATTAAAGCAGCCATGGCAGTTAAATACGAAGGTGTGGGTACTGTTGAGTTTTTAGTTGACAAGCACCGTAACTTCTACTTTATGGAAATGAATACACGCATTCAGGTTGAACATTGCATAACAGAAGAAGTAATTAATTACGATTTAATAAAAGAGCAAATTAAAATTGCTGCAGGCGTGCCTATAAGTGGTAAAAATCATTATCCGGCCATGCATGCCATTGAATGTCGCATAAATGCCGAAGATCCATTAAACGGTTTTAGGCCTTGTCCGGGCAAAATAACCAACCTGCATGTACCGGGCGGCCACGGTGTTAGGGTTGACTCGCATGTATATGCCAGCTACACAATCCCTTCAAATTATGACAGCATGATTTCGAAGCTGATTACTATAGCACAAACACGCGAAGAGGCCATACAAACAATGGAACGTGCATTAAGCGAATATGTAATTGAAGGTGTAAAAACAACCATCCCATTTCATCAAAAACTGATGCAAGACGAAAACTTCAGAAAAGGTAATTACACTACCAAATTCATGGAGTCGTTTAAGTACGATTAAGCTACATTAACATTAAATAAAAACCCCCGCTTACATTCTAAGGCGGGGTTTTTTTATTTCTTATAATCAGTTTTGTACGGATGTTTTAGGTAAATAACGCTCTAAAAAAAAAGTACCAAAGGGCACAATAGAAAGCAAAAATAAAGTAACCATAGTTGTGATTTTTAATTTTTGTTTGGTGTGCAAGCCTGCTAATAAAACAACAAAAGCAACAAAAAGAACACCATGAATTGTGCCTGCTAACTTAACGGCTTCGGGCAAACCCATAAAATACTTTAAGGGCATAGCCACTAATAGCAACAACAAATAAGAAACGCCTTCGGCATGGCCAATGTTTAAAAAGAGTTTTCGTAAATCCATGCAGGCAAAGGTATAAGTATAGCAATACAAATACTCGGGCTTAATAATGATGTATGTGGTTTAAACAACACAACTCATTTTATTGACCCGTTTAAAAGTATATCAATCAAACGTTAAAACAATAGCTGGTACCAATCGGCTATAAGCATATTATTTTAGCATTTATAAATCAACACTATTATGCCAATCGTATTTGCCGACATACATTGTCATCCGTCCATGAAACCTTTTGGGCTAAGCTTCCAATCAAACAACCATACAGCCCAAAGCAATCAGCCCAATATGCCAACATCAACCTGGTACAAAAACAAGCCCGGCATAGGCGATAAAGTAGCTAACGAACTGGGTGGGCTAACATTATTTACACAAAGCGATTATCAAACCTTACAAAAAGGCAATATGCGTTTTGTGGTATCGTCAATTTACCCTGTCGAAAAAGGCTTTGTTGCTTCGCACGGTTTGTTAGGCGAAAAACTTATCGAAAAAGTAATGGGCATAGGAGCCAACAGGATAAATTATATTCAAAAACACAACAACTACTATGCAGATGCTAAAAACGAATACGATTTCTTAATGCAACTAAACGATGTTGCCATAAACATAGATGGTCAAGCCTTTATGTACAGAACGCTTACATCGGGTAAGGATATAGAAAAATTGCAAAGCATGTACAGCAACAGCAATGTGATTATTAATGTAATTAGTATTGAAGGTGGTCATGCACTTAACTGCGGACTGCCCGGTATTAAAGCAAATACCGATGACGTTTTAGCCAATGTTGAAAAAATCAGAAAATGGACACATCGTCCCTTTTTTATCACCTTGGCACATCACTTCTATAACGAACTATGCGGCCATGCACGCAGTTTGCATCTGCCACTGCAAAAGCAATTAAAAATTAATCAAAATCAATATTTAGATACCGGTATAAACCCATTGGGTTTTGATGTTATAAATGCCATGCTGCAAAACCGGGATGGATGCAGAATTTTAGTTGACATTAAACACATGAGTCGCCAAAGTCGTTTACAATATTTCGAAATTGCAAAAACAAAACAAGTACCCATTATAGCAAGCCATGCTGGTGTAACAGGTTTACACAATCCACAAGGCCATGAAACCATAAAAGGCGCATCAAAAAAATTTATGACCGATGATATTAATTTTTACGATGATGAAATAATTGCAATTGCAGCCAGCGATGGCTTAATAGGCATACAGTTAGACGAAAGACGCATGGCAAGCAACGATGCCTTGTTTGAAGCAAACACAACTGACCTTACCTATAGATGGGAGAAATGGGCCGAATTATTATGGCGTCAGTTTTTTCATATAGCGCAAGTATTAGATAATGAAAGCATGTATGCATGGGATTGCATCTGCATAGGTTCAGACTTTGATGGGTTGATAAACCCCATAGGCCCTTACTGGACTGCCGCAGAAACAGAAGAACTGTACAAGCAGTTACTTAAGCATGCAAGCCAAACGGTGCCAGGTTACCGCTGGCAATTTGCTGCTAATAATGCAAGCCCTAAACTGATAGCCGATAAAATTATGAGCACCAATGCCATTGGCTTTGTTGCCAAACATTACACAACGGCTATTAACCCGGCTATATAAAAATAGAGGCTTGGGCATTTTTAATGGTTTTGTGTAAAGCTTAGGCAATTAACATTTGCTTAAATAAAGCGGTTATTGCTTGTTGATAAATTGAATAACATCAGATATATATTATCTTTGGAACCGCATTTTTGAACAATATCAACATGATTACCATAACGGATAAAGCCAAAGAAAAATTATTGGATTTGCGCCAAAAAGAAAATCGCGATGAGCATTATTTTGTACGGGTAGGGGTTGCCGGAGGCGGATGCTCGGGCCTTAGTTACGAGCTTAATTTTGATAAAGAACTAAAGGCCGATGATAAAGTATTTGAAGATAAGGGCTTGAAAATAGTGTGCGATAAAAAATCGTTTTTATACCTTATAGGTACGCAACTTGAATTTAGTGATGGCCTAAACGGCAAAGGCTTTGTGTTTAATAACCCCAATGCTACACGTACTTGTGGTTGTGGCGAAAGCTTTGCTGTTTAACCATTTATCAATAAAGCATGATAGCATTTTTATCCTCGGTATTGTTAGCCTTTTTGGCAACATTGCTTTGGTGGAAAAAGCAACAAAACCGCAACAAATAAAGCAGCTACAACTGCTTTTTTTTTAACTAAAACAAGTAGTTAGAATCAATCCAAATAAGAAAACAAGACACTATAATGAGTGATGATTTAAAAATATTAGACGAGGTAACCCAGAGCGATTACAAATGGGGCTTTGTAAGTAACATTGAGTCTGAAAACGCACCCAAAGGTCTTAATGAAGATATTGTTCGATTTATTTCAGCCAAAAAAAACGAGCCGGCCTTTATGCTCGAATACAGGCTTAACGCATTTAGGCATTGGCAAAAAATGGAGGAGCCTCGTTGGGCATATCTCCAATATCCAAAAATTGATTTTCAAGACATCATCTATTACTCGGCACCAAAACCCAAAAAAGAACTTGCAAGTTTAGATGAGTTAGACCCCGAAATTAAAGCAACGTTCGACAAATTAGGCATATCACTTCTAGAACAAAAACGGCTGGCAGGCGTGGCTGTTGACGCTGTTATAGACAGTGTTTCGGTTAAAACCACTTTTAGCGAAGAGTTGGCCAAACAAGGGATTATATTCTGCTCATTTAGCGAAGCGGTACAAAATCACCCCGATTTAGTAAAGCAATACATGGGTAGTGTGGTACCTTATACCGACAATTATTTTGCTGCACTTAATGCAGCCGTGTTTAGCGATGGTTCATTCTGTTACATTCCCAAAGGTGTTCGATGCCCTATGGAGCTATCTACCTATTTCAGAATTAACTCAGCAGGTACGGGTCAATTTGAGCGCACCTTAATTATTGCTGATGAAGGTGCTTATGTAAGCTACCTCGAAGGTTGTACAGCCCCCATGCGCGATGAAAATCAATTGCATGCTGCTGTTGTCGAAATTGTATCACTTAAAAATGCGCAAGTAAAATATTCAACCGTTCAAAACTGGTATCCAGGTGATAAGAACGGTGTAGGAGGCATTTACAACTTTGTAACCAAACGCGGTATTGCACATGCACATGCTAAAATTAGTTGGACTCAGGTAGAAACCGGCAGCGCAATTACCTGGAAATACCCCAGTGTAATTTTAAAAGGCGATTATGCTATTGGCGAATTTTACAGTGTAGCTGTAACCAATAACATGCAACAAGCCGATACCGGTACTAAAATGATACACATTGGCAGCCATACCAAAAGCACCATTATTTCGAAAGGAATAAGTGGCGGCAAATCAAACAACAGCTACCGAGGTTTGGTTCGTATAGGAAAGCAAGCCAAACAGGCACGTAACTTTTCGCAATGCGATAGTTTGCTTTTAGGCGATACCTGTGGCGCACATACATTCCCATATTTAGAGTGCAGTAATAGTACCTCAAAAGTAGAGCACGAAGCCACAACAAGTAAAGTTGGCGAGGATCAAATTTTTTACTGCAATCAACGCGGCATAAAAACCGAAGATGCCATTGGTTTAATTGTAAATGGATACTGCAAAGAAGTATTTAATCAATTACCTATGGAGTTTGCCGTTGAAGCACAAAAACTTTTAGCCATAAGTTTAGAAGGGTCGGTTGGCTAATAACCATTATAAAAAATAAACAAAACAAGGCGCAAGCCAAGTCATACAAATCATGTTATCAATTAAAAACTTACAAGCAGCCATAGGCGAAAAACAAATTTTAAACGGGCTTAACCTGGAAGTAAAACCCGGGCAAGTACATGCCATTATGGGCCCCAACGGATCGGGCAAAAGCACATTAGCAGCCGTGCTAACAGGTCGTGAAGATTATGACGTAAACGGTGGCGAAGTTTTATTCGAAAACGAAAACTTAATAGAGCTTGCCCCCGAAGAGCGCGCACAAAAAGGTGTGTTTTTAGCCTTTCAATATCCAATTGAAATACCGGGTGTAAGCAATGCTACCTTCCTTAAAGAAGCTGTTAATGCAGTACGACAAGCGCAAGGAAAAGCCAAACTCGATGCCAAAGAGTTTTTAATGATTATGAAAGAAAAAATGGCCTTGGTTGAAATGGATAAAACCATGACACAGCGTAGCGTTAACGAAGGATTTAGTGGCGGTGAAAAAAAACGAAACGAAATTTTTCAGATGGCCATGCTCGAACCAAAATTGGCAATACTTGACGAAACCGACTCGGGCTTAGATATTGACGCATTACGCATTGTAGCCGATGGCGTAAATAAATTACGTAATCCCAATCGTTCGTTTATTGTAATTACCCATTACCAAAGATTGCTCGATTATATAGTACCCGATTTTGTACATGTACTGTATCAAGGCCGTATTGTAAAATCAGGCGGCAAGGAACTGGCCTTAGAGTTAGAAGAAAAAGGTTACGATTGGATTAAAGAAGAAACCGTTGCTTAACAATAGCACCCATTATTTTTAAGCAACAAAAATTATCATGCAACATACTTTAGAAAATACAATAGCCGAAAGTGCTTTTTCAGAATTTGAAAACAAACAAGCTTCATTGGCTCAGGTAAATAATAAACTAAGAAAGCAAGCTTTCGATGCATTTACAGCTAATGGATTTCCGACAACAAAAAATGAAGAGTGGAAATATTGTGATGTATCTACATTGATGCAAACTCCATTAGCAACATCGGCACAAAGTCAAAACAAAACTACCATTGATTTGCCTTTATTAAACGATGCCATTGTTTTGGTTTTTGAAAATGGATTGTTTAATGAAAGTTTAAGTCAATATACATCATTGCCCAAAGGATTAACTATTGAATTGTTGCAAAACACCAAACACGAGGCTGCAACAAAACATTATCAGCAATATGCCGATAATCAAATGGCCTTTAGTGCATTAAACACAGCATTTAATACAGGCGGATTATTTATACATGCTGCCGACCAAGCAATAATAAACGACAACATTTTTATAATTAATCGCGTAAGCAACCTGCAAAACAATGCAACCTATTGCCGCAACTTAATTATAGCCGGTACAAATGCGCAAATGCAAGTATCGCTACTTACAATAAGCAGCAATGCTACGGGTTATTTAAATGTTGTAAACGAATTGGTGGCACTTCAAAATGCTAACCTGAGTTTCGATTTTATACAAAACGATGTTGATACATTAAGTCAGATTAGCAACACCTATGTGTATCAAAAAACACAATCAACCTTTACGATAAACACCGTTACGTTGGGCGGCAAACTGGTGCGCAACAACTTAAACATGATGTTAGCCGATGCAAATATCGAAACACATTTAAATGGTTTGTTTGTAATAAATGGCAAATCGCTGGTTGATAATCATACAGCCGTGCATCATGCACAACCCAATTGCAATAGCAACCAACTTTATAAAGGCATTGTAAGCCAAAATGCTACAGGCGTTTTTAACGGGAAAATATTTGTTTACAAAGACGCGCAAAAAACAAATGCCTACCAAAGCAATAAAAACGTATTGCTAAGTGACGATGCTAAAATGTTTGCTAAACCGCAGTTAGAAATTTATGCCGATGATGTAAAATGCAGTCATGGAGCAACTACAGGCCAGTTAGATAATGAAGCATTGTTTTATCTCAGGTCGCGTGGTATAAATTTACCCGATGCACAAGCCCTGCTTAATTTTGCATTTGCAAGCGATGTGCTTCAAAATATTAAACACGAAGCATTGCATAAATACACGGTGGCGTTGCTTGCTCAAAAGCTATAGCATTACTAATGCATTCAAACTGTTTGAAGCAAGTTTATAAGACGGAACTTAATTGGAGCTATAACAATGAATCACCCAAATACACAAAATGAATTTGATGTTGCAGCTATTCGTAACCATTTTCCGATACTGCAAACAAGCGTTTACAACTTACCTTTAGTTTATTTTGATAACGCTGCTACAACGCAAAAACCACAAGCAGTAATTGATGCCATTACAAATTACTACAGTAAATACAATGCCAACATTCACAGAGGTGTACATTACCTGAGCCAAATAGCATCGCAGGCATACGATGATGTTAGGATTAAAACACAAAAATTTTTAGGTGCAGCACAAGCCAGCGAAATTGTTTTTGTACGAGGCACTACAGAGGCCGTAAATTTGGTAGCTGCTACTTATGGCCGCCAACAACTAAAGGCGGGTGATGAGATATTAATTAGCCACATGGAACATCACAGCAACATTGTACCCTGGCAAATTTTAGCGCAACAAACCGGAGCTGTTTTAAAAGTAATTCCGATAAATAAAAATGGCGAATTAGATATGCAGGCGTTTTATGTTTTGTGTACAGCCAAAACTAAAATAGTTTCGGTTACCTATGTAAGCAATGCATTAGGAACCATTAACCCGGTAAAAGAAATTATTGATAATGCGCATAAACAAGGAGCAGTAGTTTTAATTGATGGTGCACAAGCTGTATCGCATTTCGATTTAGATGTACAAGAACTTAACTGCGATTTTTTTGCTTGCAGTGCGCATAAAATGTTAGGCCCAACAGGCATAGGTGTGCTTTATGGTAAACACCACCTGCTTACGCAAATGCCACCATATATGGGTGGAGGCGATATGATTCAATCCGTATCGTTTAATGGAACCACCTACAACGAAGTGCCATATAAATTCGAAGCCGGAACTCCGCATATAGAGGGGGTTATTGCATGGGGTGCTGCATTGGATTATTGGCAAACCATAAACAGAGCGCAAGCAATGCAACACGAACAATCACTTTTAAATTATTGCACCAACCAGCTTCAACAAATCAAACGGGTTAAGATAATTGGCACCGCTGCTAACAAATGCAGTGTATGCTCATTTGTTATTGAGGGTGTTAGCAATTTTGATGCGGGTATGTTTTTAGATACCATGGGCATAGCTGTACGAACCGGGCAACACTGTACCGAACCCTTAATGGATGCTTTGGGCGTTAAAGGTACCATAAGAGCTTCGTTTTTCTTTTACAATACCATAGCCGAAGTTGATAAACTAATTGCAGCCGTTAAAAAGTGTATTGATGTGCTTGCCAAATAGTTTTTGCAAAACAATAACTACTTGCTTCGTATAAACGATAGCTGTTAACATGTACTTAACCCGAGTAAGTATTTGGTAAATAATTTTAAAACTTTCTTTGTACTGTTAACTCCTAAAACCATTTAAATATGTTTACAGCAAACCGAAGCATGTGGTTAGCACTGCTTATTTTTATTGGCATAAATACCGCTAAAGCCGATGAAGGCATGTGGTTGCTTAGCAAACTAAAGCAAATAAACGAAGCCGAAATGAAAGGCTTGGGCTTAAAGTTAAGTGCCGATGATATTTACAACATCAACCAATCGTGCCTTAAAGATGCCATTGTACAAATGGGCAGCGTAAGCGGCAATTCATTTGGCGGTTTTTGTACTGCCGAAATTGTAAGCGACCAAGGTCTGGTGCTTACCAACCATCACTGTGGCTTAGATGCCATACAAGAAAACAGCTCAGTTGAACACGATTATTTAACCAATGGATTTTGGGCCATGTCAAAAGCCGATGAGTTGCCAAACCCGGGCTTAGGTGTACGGTTTTTAGTACGCATGGAAGATGTAACGCAAGAGGTATTAACGCAGTTAAGCGATACCATGAGCGAAGCCACTCGCAATGCAGCCATTACAAAAGCCATTGCCGGAATTACCAAAAAAGCAGCCGAAGGCAATAATTATTTAGCAGATGTAAGAGGCTTTTACAGAGGCAGCGAGTTTTATCTTTTTATTTACGAAGTGTTTAAAGACGTGCGTTTGGTTGGCGCACCACCTTATGCTATCGGAAACTTTGGTGGCGATACCGATAACTGGGTGTGGCCACGCCATACAGGCGATTTTTCGATGTTTCGGATATACGCCAATGCCGAAAACAAACCGGCCGAATATGCAGCAACCAATGTGCCCTATAAACCCAAAAAGTTTTTAGAGGTAAGTAAAAAAGGCATGACTGAAAATGATTACGCCATGATTATTGGTTTCCCTGGCCGTACCGACAGGTATGCTACCAGCCACAGTTTAAAAATGGCATTAGAAATTACAAATCCGGCAATTGTTGATATACGCAAAGCCAAATTAGATGTGATTAATAAAGCCATGGATGAAAACGATAAAGTACGCATTCAGTATCAGGATAAAAAAAATCAGATATCAAACTATTGGAAATATTACATAGGCCAAACAGCACAGCTTAAACGCAATAAAGTTGTAGAAACCAAAACCGATTTAGAAAACCAATTTGCAAATTGGGCTAATGCAAATGCAAGCCGTAAGGCACAATATGGCAACTTGCTCAGCAACTTAAACAGTACATACAATGAAATGAAATCGTATGCATTGTTACGCACCTATCAATCAGAAGCTATAGCGCAAGGGCCTGAGTTTATACGTATGGCACGTGGTTATGAAACGCTGCTGAAAAAATTAGAAAATGCCGATACAAAACCCGAAGAAATTAAAACCATAACCGACAGATTAAAAGCAGCCAGCGAAGCACATTTTAAAAACTATGATGCCGGTGTTGATAATCAACTATTTGTGGCAATGATGCAGATGTATGTTAAAAATGTACCTGCAGGCCAACAAGCGCCAATGGTTGCCGAAAAAATAAAAGCAAATAAAACGGTAAGTGCATGGGGCAATAAATTGTACAGCAAAACCATATTTGCATCGGCCGAAAAACTAAATGCATTTTTAGCAAATCCGAAAGCAAAAACATTAAAGAATGACGAAGGTTTTATTTTGGCAAATGCCTTAATGGATAATTATTCGCTTAATTATGGAAGTAAGGTTACAGCATTAGATTTAAAACTAAATACTTTGGGACGAAACTGGATTGAAGGTTTACGTAAAATGAGCCCTGATAAAGATTTTTATCCCGATGCAAACTCAACCATACGCTTAACCTATGGTACCGTTAAAGATTATGATGGCAACGATGCCATAAGCTATAATTATTTTACAACACTTGATGGTATAATGGAAAAGATGGATCCTTCGAATCCGGATTATGTGGTACCGGCAAAATTAGTAGAGCTATACAAAGCAAAAGACTTTGGCCCTTATGCTGAAAATGGTGTAATGAAAATAGCTTTTATAACCACAAACGATATTACCGGAGGTAATAGCGGCAGCGGCATATTAAATGATAAAGGGCAGTTAACCGGCCTTGCATTTGATGGTAACTGGGAAGCCATGAGTGGCGACATTTATTACGACCCGCGTTACAAACGTTGTATAAATGTAGATATACGTTACGTACTTTTTGTAATTGACAAATTAGGTGGCGCAGGTCATTTAGTACGCGAAATGAAATTGGTTGATTAAAAACCAATTTATTCCATACCTATAAATACAACCAAAAGCGGCAATAGAAATAGTTCAATTGCCGCTTTTGTTTTATATCAGATACAAAGTAATTACAATAAATTTTAATGCGCTTTCTGTAATGGTGCTTTTAATCCACTATAACTTTTCAAATCCATCTTTATAGAACCAACTAAAATATTGGCTTGTGCACGAATCGGTATTTTATTTTCATCATCACTAATCCATAAAGTCATATCCTCATTCGATTTAAAAACACGACCTTCTAATAATCCGGGTCTTAAGACAATGCATTTTATTTTACCAAATTTTGTTTGAATGGTTTCGCGGCCAATAAATTTTAAATTAAGCGGAATAATTTCTTCGTCAAGCCAGGCCTTCATTTCAATTATCTTACCGGGAGCCATGGATGCAAAGTTTTCGTTTCGTGCATAATAAAAAGCCGAAATTAAATCTTGTAATTGCTCGGGCATATTAAGGGTTGACTTTTGGCTGGTTGCTATTTTATTGTAATGATTAAAACTAACGGTTTGATTAATTTTGTAGCCACCTTCATCCACACGCCTGATAAACAACCAAGGCACCAATCCCAACGAGTCAATAAAACTCTCATAGCGGTCGCGCACTTTAAAAAACAAATCAAAGGCGCCCAAACTTCGGCCGGTACCCACTACATGATAACAAGGTCTGTTCCCTAATTTCTTTATTTCTGGCAGCACTTCAATTTTTGCTTCACCGGCATCAATAAAACCATAGTGCACTCTGTAATTTAATACTTCGCCTGCTCTAAAAGTGGTATTAGGTTTAGTGGTTATATTAATTTGAGCTTGCACATATAAACTACATAGTGTGCAAACTATTAAACAAATGTTTTTCATTCTAATTTTTACAATTAATACAGCTATTCAAACTATATACCATTGTGCAGGTAAACTAAACGCAGGTTAAGTGTTGGATGTTTTCTGTATCATCAAAAGCTTTTGTATATATGGGTTTTAGTGTATCGTATTCAAATTATAGCTTGCATGTTAACCGTATATCTTAATTAATATTTCACACAGTGCTTGTTTGATTTTGCGCCCAGCTTAAAATTTTTGAAGCCACCTCGCTAACAGAAATACCTCTGATACACTTACAAGCCTGTGGGCTGTTTTTGCAATCGTTGCAAGAGCGTTTGTATTGTAAGTAAGATGCATTTTTACCCAAAGGAGCCCAGCGTGCGGCATGCACGGGTACAATTGGTGCGTATAAACCTAAAGTATTTATGCCCAATGCTGCTGCAATGTGTAATGGGCCGGTACTACATGCCAATAATCCATTACATGCATTTATAAAGGCAATGAGTGATTTAACATCCATAAGGCCCGCTACGTTATGTACATGTGGCCATTGTGCTGTGTTAAGCAATGCAATAGCATCTAACTCGGCCTTAGTACCGGTAATGTATATTGTAAATTTTTCGGGAGGCAGTTGTTCAATCAGTTTGGCATACTGGTGCATGCCCCACTCGCGTGCACTGCCATTACTTTTAGGATGAATAATTAAGTTAAATGTTTGTGTAGAAACGTTTGGTAAATCCGGGTGATGCGGAGCTGTAAAACCATAATACTGCGGCAACAATTCGGGCTGGTAATGGGTTTCAATGCCTAAGGGCGCCAATAGCATAATATTAAGTTGTGCCTCATGCAGTTTCGAATTTTTACGGCCTACGTTTGGCGTATCGCTACATGAAATCCAATGGTATGCCCTATGTGATGTGCCAATACGTACAGGTATTTGAGCGTCTTTGGCAGCGTAAGCAATTTCTTTTCTTGGGAAAACATGTACAATAGCATCGGCATGTAATGCTTTTAAAAAACCACCGGCATTATCAGCTTGTTGCATGTCATCATACGATACAAATGCATCAACATGTTTACAGCAGGCTACAATCTCTTTAGTATAGTTGGCACCTAAAAAAGTAATTTTCAAATCCGGAAAATTACTTTTTAAAATACCGCACATGGGCAAGGTAAGTATTACATCACCTATACCATCGGTACGGCTAATAATTATATGATGTAGCGTTTTCAAAAAACAATAATGTATAAAGGGTAGTTTTTAATGCGCAGCAAGCTAATATTAATTGAATAATTGTTTGTAAGCCAAACAGCTATTTGCCTTGCTTTAACAATAAGTGCAACTTAACATATTTATAAAACGTTGCATGTGCCGATATAATGCAAACCAAAAAGCCATAGTAGCCATCTAAAAAACCCAACTGTAAAAAATAGCTTTTAATAAATTTTAAAAGCGGGGCAAAAACCACATAAATCATATTGCTTTTGTCGCCACGGTCGTAAGCAGCTTTGGCCGTTAAATTGGTAAACTTATTAGCTTGTTGTATGTGTTCAAACACAGTGTAATAACTATAATGCAGCAAATTGCCTTTTAGTTTTTGAACATGATCGGGGAGCCAGTTTAAATGCTCATGTATAATGCCTTCGTACGTTGCTTTGGTTTTATCATACACCCGTATTTTCACATCGGGATACCAGCCGCAATGTTTAATCCACTTACCACAATAGTTGGTTAAACGGTTAAATGAAGCAAAGGTAGGTTGGTTGTTTTGCTTAAAGGCCTCAATCGAAATTTTTAATTCATCGCTTAATGCCTCATCAGCATCGAGGGCTAAAATCCAATCATGTTTTGCATAAGATGCAGCAACATTACGAGCATGCGAATAGTTTTGCCACGGTGCAATTTCTACACGTACATTAAACGTTTTACAAATGGCTATGGTATTATCGGTTGAGCCCGAGTCTAATACTACAATATCGTCAGCAATATCAATAACACTTTGCAAGCATCGGCCAATGTTACGTTCTTCATTAAAAGTTATTACGGTTACAGATATTTGTGGCATGGCACAAAGAAATAAAATTGCCTGTAATGACATGGTAGTACATACAACCAAAAATATATTTTTGCCACCCCGTTAAAATTCAATTTTGTGCTTCAAATGCTAAGTAACATGAACCCAGAAAAACGGTAACACTAAAATAATTGTACAATGGGACGTATTTTTGAAAAACGAAAACATAAAATGTTTGCACGCTATTTAAAAATGGCACGCATGTTTACACGTATAGGCAAAGAAATTTCGATAGCCGTTAAGCAAGGAGGCCCCAACCCCGATGGTAACCCAAGGCTAAGGCAGGCCATACAAAATGCAAAAGGTGTAAACATGCCCAAGGAGCGTGTTGACAATGCAATAAAGCGTGCCGTAAGCAAGGAGCAACGCGATTTTGAAGAGTTGGTTTATGAGGGTTTTGCGCCCTATGGTGTGGCCGTTTTGATTGAGGCCGCTACCGATAACCCAACACGCACCGTAGCCAACTTACGGGTGTATTTTAATCGTGCCAATGGTGCTTTGGGTACTCAAGGGTCGGTGGCATTTATGTTTGAACGTAAAGGCTTATTTAAGTTTGAAAAAGGCAATCATAATGTTGAAGATTTAGAGTTGGATTTAATTGACTATGGCGCCAACGAAGTGTTAGAAGATGATAGTTTTATTTACATCTATACCGGTTTCGAAGATTTTGGAAAAATGGCCAAAGCATTAGAAGATAAGGGCATTGAGGTGATAAGTGCCGAACTGCTGCGCGAAGCCTTAAACACTGTTTCGTTAACGGATGAGCAAGAGCAAGAAGTGCAGGCTATGTTAGATAAAATTGAAGATGATGAAGATGTGCAAAACGTTTTTCATAACATGGCATAAAGTGCAAACGGCTACTTAATAATCCAGTTAAGTTCAACATCCCAATTGCTTCGGGCATTTATGGTATCACTAAAATTATACACCTTTTCGGGTTGTTGCTTTTGGGCATAAGACCCACCATCCCAACGGCCATTATTATTGGTATCGGCAACTAAACGCAACATATACTTGCCCGGCAAAACGTTTTCGAAAACAAATGTACCATCTATTAATTTATTAGTGGTGCGTACTATTTGGCCGCTTTCGGTAAGCATAACCATAAGCCATGTTGTATTAATTTTATTGTCGAATGTGGTGCGTATGGCTATAGTTGCATAGTCGGTAAGTTCGCGCGTTTTAAATGCTATTTCTAAACTATCGTTACGCAAACCAAACATATCGGTAATGCAATTTTTGGGAAGCAGCAATTTGTAATTGCTATGGTCCTGTACATTAAAATGTAGTTGATAGATTTTGTGCAGGCTATCCATGCTGGACGTAGTAAATGGTATAACCGATGTGCTATCTTGTAAAAGTGTAACCAATGTCGTATCAAACCGGGCAATTGGATTGTCGAAATAAAGCATAAGTGTTTGTCCTTTTTCTAAAACACCGGCCATTAAATTTGTGCCTAAATTAAATACCGGCTCAATGTAACTTTTGCCGCTTTTTTGTTTTGCAGGTTTCAGGTTTACATGTATGGTATCAACCAAATAAACACCATTATAAATTACAGCATGTACACTGTCAATTAACGTATCGGCACAATAAATAATAAGGCTGTCTTTTTTAAAACCCAGCTCAGTAGTGTATGCGGAATTATTAATGGGCTTAAAAATAAATTGGCTAACTGGGGCTGTAAACGTAATTAAAGCCTTGCCATGCATAATGTATTGCGCCTTTAGCAAATGCGGCATTGTATCGGGCTCGGTAAACAGAGATAACAACAGGTTGCTATCGGGAAGGTTTATATTATTTGTAAATGCAATTGATTCGGTTTTCGAGTCGAACTTGTAATTGTTGTTTTCGTCTTTATGCGCAAATATTTTATATGTACCGGGTTTTAATTGATTTATTTCAAAATAGCCTTGCTCATCTGTTTTTGCAACATAATCGGGCAAGGTGTTATACACTATCGTATCGGCCAAGTTGGTGTATAGGTACACACCCATACCTTTTTCGGTTTTAAGTGTTTGCGCATCATACACCCGACCTTTACACACTAACGAATCAATAAACGCACCAGTAGAAAAAACATATTTCAAATTTTCGGCCGGTGTGCTTTCATGTACATCAACTACGGCATTGCCAAAATTAATCGTATAGGTTGTATTGGTTTTTAAGCTATCGGGCAATTGGATGCTTACTGTTTTTTTAAAGGCATCTATTTCGGCATCCTTATACAGTGGAGGCGATATAACTAATTGTTTGTTTAAATCCTGTAGTGTAATGTACTCGTCAAATTCGATTTCAATTTTTTTGCTGCTAAAATTTACGGTATTGTTTGCAGGCTTGGCCGAAACTATATGAGGCGCTTCGGCATCCTTAATACCACCTGTAGGTGGTACACGTAATGCACAACCGGTTATGCTTAGCAAGCAAATTAAAACAGCAAATTTTTTGTACAAGTGCATTGTAACTTTTAAAATAAATTAATGGAATGCTAAGTTTTCGATTAATGCCATAAGTTGTTGCAAGTAACGGGCATCGGTATTATCAAAAGCGTTCAGATGTTCGCTATCCACATCGAGCACTAAAAATACCAGGCCGTTTTTAAAACCGGGCACAACAATTTCAGATTGCGATTGTGTACTACAGGCAATATGCCCTTCGAAAGTATTTACATCGCCAACAATAATGGTTTGCTTTTGTTGCCATGCTTTGCCGCAAACACCCTTGCCAAAATTTATGCGCGTACAGGCTACCGGCCCTTGAAAAGGCCCCAACACCAACTGATTGTCTTTTACCAAATAAAAACCAACCCACCACCATTGCATGCCAAATTTTAATGCAGCCGATATGTTGCTTAGGTTGGCAATAAAATCGGTTTCGGCACTAATCAATGCCGTTATTTGTTGTAACAGGCTTTCATATTGTTGCGCCTTGTTTTGTGTTTTATCAATAAAAAATTCTTCGGCCATAATTTTATTAGCGGGTGCCAAAGTAAACCAAAAGCATCAAGCATTAATGCATAAGCACTACCTTTGTATTTATGCAACAAGTTTACTTTACCGATTTAGGCTATACGCCCTATTTAGAAACCTGGCAATTGCAGGAGCAGCTTATGCAAAAAGTAATTAGCAGCAAGCTTTATAATCGTCAAAATATTGAGCCTGCCCAACCCATACATAACCGGCTGTTGTTTTGTGAGCATCCGCATGTTTACACATTAGGTAAAAGCGGAAGCGAAAAAAATTTACTCATAACAGCCGATGAATTGGCGCAACATCAGGCAACGTTTTTTCGCATCAACCGTGGAGGCGATATTACCTATCATGGACCGGGGCAATGTGTGGGCTATCCTATTTTAGACCTTGATTTGTTTTTTAATGATGTGCATAAATACATGCGCTACCTTGAAGAAGTAATTATACGAACCATAGCCCACTATGGCATTGAAGGCATACGCATACCGGGCCTTACCGGTGTTTGGCTTGCGGCCACACCAACCAAACCCGAGCGCAAAATTTGTGCTTTTGGCGTGCGTTTAAGTCGCTGGGTAACCATGCATGGCTGGGCATTAAATGTAAATAACGATTTAAGTTTTTTTAATCATATAGTACCATGTGGCATTAGCGATAAGGCCGTAACATCTATACAACAAGAGCTGGGCTATGCAGTAGAAATCAGCGAAACAAAACAGTTGCTAAAACTAAACTTTGCCCATGTGTTTGAGGTTGAAACTATAGATGCACAATTGGCTTTTTAGGTAACTAATACTTGCCGCTAAATTTAAAAGACAGATAAAAAAACAACGTGGCAATTGCAGTAAAAACATAGTATGTTTGTTTCATATCAAGCATTTGAATAACGTATGAAAAAATGGATTGCCTTAGCCTTAGTTATTATTCTGTTTGGTGCATTGGGGTTTACAGGCAACCTTTATTTGGTTAAAGCATTGTATTACAACTTTGCCAATATTGACGACTATAAAATTTTTGAAAACACTGTAATTAAAAAAAATACCGGCCGGCCATGGCCACATGCATACAGCTATAAAACCCAAACCCAAAACAAGCTGTTTAACGATACCTGGCAGCAATACGAAACTACTGCGTTTATTGTGATACAAAACGACTCACTTGTTTTTGAACAATATGCACAAGACGTAAACCAACAAACCATTTCGGGCTCGTTTAGTGTAGCAAAAAGTATTGTAAGCGTCTTAATAGGTGTAGCCTTAAACGAAGGCGCTATCAAAAACATTAACGAACCTGTTGCCAATTACTTACCGGCATTTAATAACAAAAGCAAAAAAAACATCACCCTAAAACACTTGCTTACCATGAGCAGTGGCTTAAAATGGGATGAAGCATACAGCAGCTTGTTTTCGGTTACTACCAAAGCTTATTATGGGTATGATGTAGCTACCCTGGTTGGTAATTTGCCCATAGAAACCCAGCCCGGTATAAACTTTAATTACCAAAGTTGTAATACACAATTGTTGGGAATGATTTTAATAAAAGCCACCGGCAAAACCATAAGCCAATATGCGCAAGAAAAACTTTGGCAACCATTACAAGCCGAACATGATGCCCTTTGGAGTTTAGATAATAGCGATGGTATTGAAAAATGCTTTTGCTGTTTTAATAGCACAGCCACCGATTTTGCTCGTATTGGCGCCTTGTACCTGCATCAGGGCAATTGGCATGGCCTGCAGATTGTTGATAGCACTTTTGTAAAGGAAAGTATAAAGCCTGCCCATTTATTGTATCAAGGCAAAGCCAATACCATTTATGGTTTACACTGGTGGTTGGCAACTGTAGCCGGCAAGCCTGTTTATTTTGCGCGCGGTATTTTAGGACAATATATTTTTGTATTACCACATAAAAATTTAGTAGCCGTACGTTTAGGTAATAAACGTGGCGAAGTGTTACCGGATGGCTATGTTAGCGACATTAATACTTATTTGAATTGGCTTGATAAAAACTATTAAAACAGATTATGCTTAAAGATATTCCAACACTAACAGTTACAGATATTGCAGTTGCTATTGTTCCTAAACCCGATACAAAAGGCAATGCCTGGCATGTATATTTATTAAACCTCAAACCCGATGCTATTGAAGGGGTGTTGGTAACAAGCAAAGGTTATGGCCTGCGAAATGGCGAACAAATTAAAACATCAACACTGAGGCATTTTTTAGATGAAATGGAGGGCAACTCAGCAAAGCTTATCGAACCTATTATTACCGATGTGTTTGGACTTAATAACGAATATTGGGTGAGCTTTTATCACCAAAAGAAAATTTACGACCGCAAATATTTATTCCTTCCCGAAAGTATAAACTCAAATTTTTTTAGCCGCATTCCGCTACTTGATACGGAGGGCGTTATTATAAAATAACCTGATTAATATACGTAGGTGTATGTATAAACTCGAGCATGTATTGTTTTTAGATATCGAAACCGTGCCGCAAGCACCCAGCTACGATGCCCTAAGCGAAGCCGGACAAGATTTGTGGCGCCACAAAGCACAGGTGCTGCTTAAAGATACCGACACAAAACCAGCCGATATTTATAACCGTGCCGGCATTTATGCCGAGTTTGGTAAAATTGTATGTGTTTCAGTGGGCATGTTTATGCCCAATGCCGGTGGCCGTTTGTTCAGACTTAAATCTTTTTTCGGACACAATGAAGCCGAATTGCTTACAAACTTTGCCCAACTGCTGCATAAGTTTTTTAATAAACCACAACATTATTTATGTGCACATAATGGCAAAGAGTTCGACTTTCCGTTTCTAAGCAGACGTTTACTAATTAACGGCATAGCATTGCCCGAGTTGTTAAACACTGCCGGCAAAAAACCTTGGGAAGTAAACCACCTCGACAGCATGGAGCTTTGGAAGTTTGGCGATTATAAAAGCTACACGCCTCTAAACCTGTTAGCCCATGTGTTTGATATTGCCAGCCCTAAAGATGATATTGACGGAGGTATGGTATGGCAGGTTTATTGGCAACAAAATGATTTAGCGCGCATTGTTACCTATTGCCAAAAAGATGTGGTTACCGTAGCCCAAATTATGCTTAGGTACAACCAACAGCCTTTACTTAAAAATTCGGAAATTACCATTGCCGATAGTTAGATTAAACTTTTTATGCAAATACAATATTCACTTCAACTTGCTAAAGCCCAATGGAAATGGCGCTTTGTAACATGCTGCCAATTGTTGTGTCAGAACATTAAATAAACCGAAGCGAAAGAAAACAAACCCAAAAAATTAAAATATGAAACTACTTACATTTTTATTTTCGTTCTGCATGGTATGCAAACTTAATGCACAGTCGCCTTGTACAAACGATACAATGTATCATCAGTTTGATTTTTGGATTGGCAATTGGGAAGTATATAATCCTAAAAACACCAAAGCTGGCGATAGTAAAATCAGTAGCATTCTTGACCAATGTGTAATTTTAGAAGAATGGAAAAGCGCCAACAAACAAAACGGTGTTCTTTTTGAAGGCAAAAGTTTTAATACCTACAATGCAAGCACCAAACAATGGCAGCAAACCTGGGTTGATAATGTTGGCGGTTGTACAGAATATTTAAATGGTAATTTCAGTGCCAATAAAATGGAATTTAAAACAAATGCCTTTTTAATTGCAGCCGATACCTTAGCCATTCGGAAACTAACGTTTTATAATTTGGGCATTAACAAAGTGAGGCAACACGGGCAAATATCAAAAGACAATGGCAATACCTGGAATACCGAGTTTGATTTAGAATACAGGCGAAAAAATTAATTTTTGTAGTTGGGCAATTTGCTTTAGGTAATACGAACGTTTCGAAAAAGGCTAAGTTAAAATGTAATATATTTAAACAACCATCTAAACACCTACACCTATGAAACATATCCTGTGTGCAACATTTTGTCTGCTCGTTTTTGCTAATCTATATGCACAAACGGCAAAGCAACCACCACTTAAACAATATACCATAGAGCAACTTTATAACAACACATCTGTTAGCGCTGCGGGTTTTAACAGCGATGAGTCGAAGCTGTTGATATATAGTAATGCTTCGGGTATTTATAACGTTTACGAATTAAATATTGCCGATACCACAACTAAAAAGCTTACGGCATCGGTAACCGAATCGTTTTTTGCTGTTGATTATTTGCCGGCAAACATTCGTTTTATATATGGTGCCGACTCGGGCGGTAACGAAAACGCACATTTATATTTACATAACAGAACCGATGCCGCTGCCAAAGATTTAACGCCCTGGCCCAATAGCAAAAACAATTTTTGGGGTTGGAGCAAAACAAAAACGCACATGTATGTTTTAAGCAATAAACGCAACCCTAAATATTATGACGTATGGAAATTAGATACAGCAACCTGGCAGCCGGTATTGCTTTTTCAAAACGACTCCGGATTTGAGGTGTCGTTAATGAGCCATAACGAACAATACATAGCCTTAAATAAAAGTATCAGTACCGATAAAAACGAACTCTATCTGTTTGATAGAAATACACAACAATTTAAGCGATTAAGTAATGACAATGAGGCTACCTGGACTGCCAACGCTTTCGAAAACAACGATACCATAATGTATTACACCACCTCTGACGGTGCAGAGTTTAAGTATTTGGTAAAGTATTATTTACGCACCGGCAAAACCGAAAAAATTTACCAATGTAATTGGGATGTAACAACCATAAGCCTAAGCGAAAATGAGCAGTACCGAACTGTATTTATTAATGAAGATGGCAAAAACAAAGTTTTGCTTTTTGAACATGCAAGCAATAAACTCATCCAATTTCCTGAAATAAAAGATAGCGATATCTTAAATATTAAAATATCAGATTCAGAACAAAACATGCTGCTAACTGTTGGCAGTAGCCGTAGCCCACAAAACCTATTTGTTTATAATTTTAAGAATAAAAAATTAAAGCAACTCACCCGCACACTTAATAACGAGGTGGATGTAAACGATTTGGTAAAAGCTAAAATTGTGAGATATAAATCGTTTGACGGTACTGAAATACCGGCCATTTATTACAAACCATTACAAGCTAACATACAAAGTAAAGTGGGCGCTTTGGTTTGGGTACATGGTGGCCCGGGTGGTCAAAGTCGGGTAGGTTTCAGCAACGCTATTCAATACTTAGTTAACCACGGATATGCTGTACTTGCTGTTAACAACAGAGGGAGTAGTGGCTATGGAAAAACGTTTTACAAAATGGATAACAAAGACCAAAGTAATGGCGATTTAAAAGATTGTATTTATGGTAAAAAATGGCTGGCATCACAAAATTATATTGATACCAATGCCATAGGTATATACGGTGGCAGTTATGGCGGTTGTATGGTTTTAGCCGCACTTGCTTTTTATCCTGATGCATTTAATGTCGGAGTTAATTTGTTTGGCGTAGCAAACTGGATACGCACATTACGCAGCATTCCGCCTTATTGGGAGGCGAGGCGTAAAGCATTATATCAGGAAATTGGCGATCCAAATACTACCGATAGTGTGAGACTTAAAAACATTTCACCCATTTACAACTATCAAAAAATCACTAAACCATTACTGGTGTTTCAAGGTGCAAACGATGTGCGTGTATTACCTATCGAAAGCGATGAAATTGTTGCAGGTGTTAAAAAAAACAATGTACCTGTTGAATATGTAGTTTATCCTGACGAAGGACATGGCTTTGTTAAAAAGGAAAATCAAATAACTACTGCAAAACGTACGCTTGCGTTTTTAAACAAATACCTCAAACCCAACAAGTAATTTAGTTGATCGAATCAACACGGGCTTTTACCATCAAATAACAACAAGAACCCTGTTATTACTTACATGAATAAAACAAATGTGGCTGCAAACCTACATTCGAAAACATTGCTTAAGTTTTTAATTTTATCAATACATGTGCTATTAGCATATTGCAAGTGTTGTATTAAAAATACGTACTTAG
Source organism: Bacteroidia bacterium (assembly GCA_016788165.1). GTDB lineage: Bacteria > Bacteroidota > Bacteroidia > AKYH767-A > OLB10 > JAEUTH01. Next base: position 47,540 of record JAEUTH010000020.1, read on the forward strand.
CTAAACTTATTATTAACTAATTAAACTTATATGAAATGAAAAAAATTTACTTATCAACGCTATTGTTTCTGTTTACAGCAATAGTCTTTGCTACTACACATACCATACAGGTAGCAAATTTCAACTTTAGCCCTTCAGTTGTTAATGCAACAGTAGGCGATACCATCCATTTCGAATGGGTAATTGGTTCGCATACCACAACTTGCGATGGTTCGGCAGGCAGCATATTGCCAAATGGAGCAATGCCCTGGAATGCCAACATGAACAGCAACAATCAAACATTCGATTATGTACTTACCACTGCAGGCACCTATACTTATGTGTGTTTACCACACAGTAGTTTTATGATTGGGATGCTAAACGTACAACCGGCAGCAGTTACCAGCGAAGTGTTTTTTAGAGTAGATATGAGTAATGAAACTTTAGGTCTTGGTGGCGTTCACGTGGCCGGAAGTTTTAATGGCTGGAGTGCAACCGCTACCCCCATGACTAATATTGGCAACAATGTTTACGAAACAGCCATTACGATTAATAGCGGCCTTGCTATTGAGTACGTATTTTTAAAAGACTCATCGTTTAATGGTCAAGAACAAGTTCCGGCTGCATGTGGCGTGCCTAACGGATTTGGCGGTTTTAACCGTGCGCTAACGGTACCCATAAACGATACAACTTTACAAACAGTTTGCTTCAGCAGTTGCAGCAGTTGTCCACCTATAGTTGATGTAATTTTAAGAGTTGATATGAGCAATGAAACCATTGCGCCCGGTGGTGTACATGTAGTGGGTAGCTTTAACAACTGGAGTGCTACAGCAACGCCCATGCAGCATATTGGCAATAACGTATATCGTAAAAAAATTACGCAGCCGGCCGGCACTAATTTGCTTTACACTTTTTTAAAGGACAGTACTTATAACGGACAAGAAGCTGTTCCGGCAGCATGTGGTGTGCCCAATGGATTTGGGGGCTTTAATCGTAATTATACGGTACCGACCAATAACAGTACACTACCAATTGTTTGCTACAGCAGTTGTACCACTTGCGTTGCTGTGGTACCATCCGACTCGGTTATGGTAACTTTTAGTGTAGATATGAGCCAAACTACCTTATGTCCGGGAGGCCCACACATTGCAGGCTCGTTTAATAATTGGTCGCCAACGGCTACGCCTATGGTTGCTGTTGGTAATGGTGTATATGAAGTAACGTTACAATTAGACAGTACCTTAAGTTATCAATATAAGTTTTTAAAAGACAGTACTTGGGCTTGTGGTGACGAAACCGTACCGGCTGCTTGTGCCGTAAGCAATAATCGCGAAGTGGTTGTGCCCGAAACCAATTATGCAATTCCAACGGTTTGTTTTAGCAGTTGTGCACCATGTGTGGTAACGCCACCATCCGACTCGGCTATGGTTACCTTCAGGGTTGATATGAGCCAAACAACATTATGCCCCGGTGGCCCGCATATTGCCGGCTCGTTTAACGGATGGAATGCAAGCGCTACACCAATGACAGCCATCGGTAACGGCATTTACGAAGTAGTATTGATGTTGGATACCACACAAAGCTATCAGTATAAATTTTTAAAAGACAGTACCTGGGCTTGTGGTGACGAAACCGTACCGGCAGCTTGCGCTGTAAACAATAACCGCGAAGTAGTAGTTCCTGAGCATGATACCATTTTACCTACCGTTTGTTTTGGAAGTTGTGCGCCCTGTCAAATTGTACCTAACCCAACCGTTGACGTTACGTTTAGGGTAGATGTTAGCCAAAACCCATGCACCGGTGGAGGCCCGCATTTAGTAGGTTCGTTTAATGGATGGAATGCAACAGCAACACCCATGACTGCTGTGGGTGCAGGTGTTTACGAAGCAACGGTAAGTTTAGATACAACAGCTTCCGTACAATACAAGTTTTTAAACGACAGTACTTACAGCGCATGTGGTAATGAAAACGTACCTGCTGCCTGTGGTGTGCCTAACGGTTTTGGTGGTTTTAACCGCCAATTAGAAGTGCCTGAAATAAACAGCACACTCTCAACCGTTTGCTTTAGCAGTTGTGCAGCATGCATACCTCCGGGTATGGTTAATGTAACGTTTAGGGTTGATATGGCCTTTACAACCTTAGGCCCGGGCGGCCCACATGTTGCCGGTACATTTAACAGCTTTAATGCTGCAGCTACACCCATGACAAATGTTGGTGGAAGTGTTTATGCCGCCACCATTATGTTGGATACTACAGCAACGGTTGAATATACTTTTCTTAAAGACTCAACCTATATTGACCAGGAAGTTATTACGGCACTTTGTGGTGTGCCCAACGGTTTTGGTGGTTTTAACCGCCAGTTATTTGTGCCCGAGGCCGACAGTACTTTAATTGCCTATTGTTACAGCAGTTGTTTTACATGCAACGTAGGCATTAACGATGTTAGCAAATCGCAATTGATTATGTATCCAAACCCGGCCGGTAATTTTATTACCATCGAACTGCCATTGCAAACCCAAGCGGGCTTGTTATTAATTACCAATGCAACAGGTCAGGTTGTGGTTAAACAAAAGGTTACAGGCTTAAAACAACAAATAGATATTAGCACATTGCCCATTGGTGTGTATGCCGTACAATCTATAACCGACAATAAATTGGCCGTAAGCAAATTGATTAAGCAATAAACGGTTACAACAAAAACAAAAAGCGGCTGTTATATTAAATTGTAACAGCCGCTTTTTTTTAAATGAAACTAACTTTAATCAAACCACTTGTAAAGGCAAGGTGTAATTTATCCTTCATCAAAACCTGCCACAACAATTACTATTTCGCCTTTAATGGCTTTGCCTTCAAAATGTGCAAGGGCTTGTTGCAACGTACCGCGATAGTTTTCTTCAAACATTTTTGTAAGCTCACGCGATACACTGCACATACGCTCGGCACCAAACACTTCGGCAAATTGTTGCAAGCACTTTACAAGCCTGTAAGGCGATTCGTAAAAAACCATGGTACGTGTTTCGGCAGTTAATTCCTGTAAGCGCGATTGACGTCCTTTTTTTTGCGGCAAAAAACCTTCGAAACAAAACCGGTGGCATGGCAAACCCGAATTTACCAATGCCGGAATTAGTGCTGTTGCACCGGGCAGCGTTTCAATTTTAATTTGATTTTCGATACAGGTACGCACCAATAAAAACCCAGGGTCGCTAATACCCGGTGTGCCTGCATCGCTTACCAATGCAACCATTGATGCCATTTTTATATGCGCAATAATGGCCTCCATTTGCTTATGCTCATTATGTGCATGATAGGCATATACTTTTTTTTCGATGCCCAGATGTTTTAATAAAAATATGGTATTTCTGGTGTCTTCGGCTAATAGGTAATCGCATTGCTTTAATGTTTCAATTGCACGCAAGGTTATATCCTGTAAATTGCCAATAGGTGTTGGTACCAATATTAATGTTGACATAACAATAAGTTATAACAATGCATACAAAACCGGTTTACTGGGGCTTGCATCGTTTTGTAATGAGGTTATCTGCAAGTTTAAAATATAAGTGCCATCGGTTATGGCATTATCTACAAAAATAAACTCTGTAATGGTAGCATGTTTACGAACCTGATGCGGGTATTGCCAAAAAGCATGATGTGCTGCAAGTGCCCCGCCATCCTCCTCGCGGTCAACACTGGGCAGGTCAATTAAAAAATGACTGATGTTATTATCGGCTAAATGTTGCATCAGTGCTGCATCAACATACGTAAAGTTAGTGCCTGAGTATTGTTTTAATTTTTTAGAATCATTATTGGGTAGGGTTCTTATAATCACAGCATCCACATCGCTATCAAACAAGTCTGGTAATTGTTCTTTAAAAATTACGGTATCGCCTGTGTTGGTTTCGATAGGTGTAACCGAAATCAGCAGTGCTACAAAAACAAACTGTTTCAGGCATTGTATGGTATATGGCTCGGTGCTTATGTGCCCCACACATTCGGTATGCGTGCCATTGCCATGCGGGTTTAGAAATATGTTTTTAAAATTTACAGAACCACCTTGATTCACATCGCCAATAAAACTACCCATAACTACAGGCTCTATACGCGGATGTGGCGCCCACCAGGCATTAACATTTTCAGGTCCTGCTTGCAATGGCAGCGAAATATCTAATGGCTTACTTAAATCTATTTTATAAGAATTATTTTTTTGAATGGTTGCAATCATAAAATTTATAGCAAATGGCTTTTAATATAAAGCAGCCCGAATTAATGAAATAAAAAATTATAAAAGCACCCTATTTTGAAAGCAGCACAATCAAATTTTTGTGGAACCCGTTTCTTAAAAAAGTCAACCTATTTCAGGCTAACACAAAAAGTATAGCGGATATTGGCAAAAAAATCAAGTACTGATAGTGGAAAATAAAAGTGAAACATATCGTAGTAAAGAATTAGAAAAGCAGGTAAAAGAATTGGAAGCTGCATTAGGACGCAAACAATTAGAGATAGACTTTT
>JAEUTH010000023.1 GCA_016788165.1 Bacteroidia bacterium
TCATTATATAACTCATGTGATGGGATACTTCAATTAGAAGATAGTGGATTTCTTGTAACATGTCGATGGCCTCCTCAGAATGGGTTAATAGGCCGTATTTATAAAACTGATAAATTTGGTGACACAATTCAAAGTATAAAAATTGACACTTGGTGTAATATAGTACCTACGCATGATAACAACTTTGCTTTTGCAGGAGGCAGCATAGTTTTGGGTCAAGGAAGGCTAACAAAGATTGACGCTAATTTGAACCAACTCTGGACGCAATATTATCCTCAATTTGTATCATTGTCAGTAACATTAGCCAACGACAGCGGCTTTATTTTAAATAACAGCAGCACGGTAATTAAAACCGATAGCTTAGGTGTAATTCAATGGACGCAATCTTTTTTTGGCACCATACGTAAAGTTATACCCTGCAAAAATGGCGATATTTTGGTAGTAGGCTTTTTAGCCGGTTTTCATAATACCTATGTATCGATGCTGCTAACCGCTACCGGGCAATTGTTATGGCAACAACACCATGGGGTGATTTCAGAGGATTGGGGCACCATTAAAGAGTTTGGCATTAACGATGCTGTAGAATTGCCCGATGGTAATTTTTTGGCAGCAAGTGGCAGTTACCACCCCCATATAAACGATAGCAGTGGTTGGGATATGATTAAGATAGACCGTGCCACTGGCGATACCCTGCAAACATTCGTGTTTGATACCATGACCTATTCCACCGAAACTAAAATATTCATGACCTATGCTAAGGATTCTAATATACTGATTTGTGCTGATGATATGCTTCTTAAAATTAAGCCAGATGCAAGCATATTATGGTTCAGATATAGCCCGATAGTAGTTTGGGATATGATTGCCTGTAATGACAATGGATTGGCTATTGCGGGCTTTACAGGTTTTTTAGGAAACCCACTTAAATACTCGGCTTATGCCAAATTAGACAGCTTGGGCAATATTTATAATTACCAGGGCATTCCTTATATACAACCCCAATTGGTAAGTGTGTACCCCAACCCGGCAAGCAATCAATTAACAATTGATAATTTACAATTAACAAATAAACCGTTTACCCTTACTGTATATGATGTTTTGGGTAAAGCGCACTTAACGCAAAACGCCAATGCCTCCACCATTGATATTAGCACACTAACACCGGGCTTATACGTACTGCGCTTACAACAAGGTGATAAAATGTACTATGGCAGGTTTGTGAAGGAGTGATTAGTGGTTAGTGGTTAGTGGTGTGTGGGATGCCTTTGCTATGGTTTATTTGTAAATTATCACCGTTTGTAGCTTCAGTAAACAATTTTTGCTATGGGCATAGTTCTGGCTTATGTTGCTGCTATTTTATACTTGCTTGCACTAAGAATAGTTTTGAAATACTGTGCACCACAAACAGTTGATGTTTATTTTGTTTCACTTACTATACATACAATGTATTAAAACCAAAAAGGCTTTACCGTTTTACGATAAAGCCTTTTTAAGTAATAAATAAACCCTTATGAAACTCGTTGTTTGAGCCGGACTCGAACCCGCTACAGTGTAACCCCCTTACACTTACCCTTGATGCGTATGAAGCACCTTTCAAACTTTCAATGGCACAAATGTAAAAGCATATTCATAAGTAATGCAAATATTTCAAACATTTAATATAATTATTATACTTTTATCAATTATATAATACATTTGTTGTAATTATGATAATCAATGGCTGCAAAATCACGCAAAAATTTTCAAGTTGATAATTTAGATTTACAAATACTATCGTTGTTAATGCACGATGCTTTTATGCCTTATACAGAAATAGCTCGTAAGCTTATTGTATCAAGCGGTACCATTCATGTTCGGATGGAAAAACTTCAAAAACTGGGCGTGGTATCAGGCACACATCTTATTATTAATCCTCAAAAAATTGGGTATGATGTATGTGCCTTTATTGGCGTATTTTTAGATAAAGGTTCGCATTACAATGAAGCTGCTAAAGCATTTAAACAAATTCCGGAAATAGTAGAACTGCACTACACTACAGGCTTATACAGCATGTTTGCCAAAATTGTTTGTCGCGATACGATACACTTACGCGAAGTGCTTAATGAGCGTATTCAAAATGTAAAAGGCATACACCGCACCGAAACATTTATTTCGTTAGAGGAAAGTTTCAGACGTCAGATAAAATTAGTTAAGTAACGTCTATACTGCTGTCGGTTGGTTTTCGTTCGCACAATATTTTTATAGTCCAAAGACACAGCCAAGCCATCGCAACAGATACCAACAATAAAAGTGCATCGTCCTTGCCGGTTCCAATAGTATCCTGATTAAAAGGCAATACATGGGAATAGTAGGCCAAAATAACCGTAGCTGCATTGTTTATAAAATGCGCTGCAATACTTAACCATAATGAGCCACTCCAATAAAACAAATAGCCCAAAACCATACCCATTGCCAAACGTGGTATAAAACCCAAAAACTGCATGTGCATACTGCTAAAAAAAACGGCTGCACATATTATGGCCCAATGTACATTGCCTACCATACCATATAATATGCGCTGTATAACGCCTCTAAATAAAAGCTCCTCGCCAATAGCCGGTACCAAAGCCAGTATCACCATATTATACAATAACACCGTAAGGTTTGGCATGTTTAAAAAGGCTTTGGTGTAAGTGCCGGCTTCGTTTTCAAGTGTTTCCATCCACTGCGGTAATGGCAACATGGTATTTAGTTTATAGGTGTAGTTAACAAAAGGTGTTAGTAGTAACATAGCCAACCCCGCCAATACAAAACACCAAATACTACAACCCCGTTTAACCCCTAAATACCGAAACGGAAAATGTGTAAACATATAAGCAGCCATAAAAGCCGTGCCCATAAAAACCATAATAGACGACAATAGTTGAAATGTTTTTATTGCATTGAGATTATTAACAACACTAACATCCAACTGTGTTCCGTTCAAGGCTAAAAAATCAACACCATACCAAAGTTTACAAAGCCATGCAACTACCATTGCCGATGCTATATACATGGTAAGATACAGGCTTAATGTGAGTGTTAGCTTAAAAAACTCGGGAAGTATTTCGAAACGGCCGCGCATATTCATTTTACTAAATTTGCGCCTAAAGTAGCCGCATTGCTATTGTATATATGTTGGTTGCTTAAAACTTATCAAACCTTTAACGATGCAAATAGGCTCCATTAATTTACCCGATTTCCCGCTCCTACTGGCACCCATGGAAGATGTGAGCGACCCGCCATTCAGATATGTATGCAAACAAGAAGGTGCCGATTTAATGTACACTGAATTTATTTCGAGCGAAGGCCTGATACGTGATGCTGCAAAAAGCTTAAAAAAGCTGGATATTTTTACCTACGAGCGTCCCATTGGTATTCAGTTGTTTGGCAGCGATATTGATGCCATGCGTGAAGCAGGCCGCATAGCCGATGCAGCCCAACCCGATTTAATTGATATTAATTATGGTTGCCCTGTAAAAGCCGTAGCATGTAAAGGTGCCGGTGCAGCTTTGCTTCAGGATATTGATAAAATGGTAGCTATGACGCAAGCCATTGTAAAAATTGCCACACGCCCGGTTACAGTTAAAACACGTTTGGGTTGGGATGATAACACCAAAAACATTGTCGAAGTAGCCGAACGCTTACAAGATATTGGCATAGCGGCCCTTACCATACATGGCCGCACGCGCTCACAAATGTATAAAGGCCCTGCCGACTGGACTTTGATTGGTGCTGTTAAAAATAACCCGCGTATGCATATACCCATTTTTGGTAATGGTGATGCCGACTCGCCACAAAAAGTTTTGGATTTAAAAAACACCTACGGTATTGATGGCGTAATGATTGGCCGTGCAGCAATTGGCTACCCGTGGATATTTAATGAAGTAAAACATTATTTAAAAACAGGGTTGCTACTACCAACACCCACTATCGAGCAAAGAGTGGCCACTTGCAAAATGCATTTTGACAAATCGGTTGAATGGAAAACCGAACGCGGAGGCATTTTAGAAATGCGCAGGCATTACACCAACTACTTTAAAGGCTTAAATCATTTTAAAGATCTCAGACTTCAATTAGTTACTGCCGAAACTGTGGAACACATCCATACCTTGTTTAATGAAATAATACAACACTACTGCCATGCCGAAACCACTTAGGTTTTGTTTTGTTTTTTTATGTGCATGGCTGTTGCCATGTATGCTTAACGGCCAAATGAATAGCCGCAATGGTAAAACTTTGCCGTGCAGTGGTACCATCAGGATTCTGATTTTATTTATTGAGTACGATTACGACATTAACGACTCATTAGACCCTGCCAAACCTTATGAACCCTTTAGTAAATGGCGCAAAGGGCAACTGCCCATTTGGAAAGACAGTTTGTTTGATGCCTACGAAACAGCCGATTTTAAAGGCAAGCTAACTCAATTTTACAGCGAGTCATCGTTTAATAATTTTATTGTCCTGGGCGATTACTATCCCAAACTGATTACGATTAAAGAAAGCGAAGTAAAAAATATAAATGAGGGCGGCTTTAATATAAAAACCATCGTTGCAAAAACACAAAAAGAAACCGGATTTAAAAGCAATGCCGGATTGGGCATTAACGAATTTGATAATTGGACATTAACACAACCGGGGGCAAAAAAAATTACACCCAGTACCGACAGCATACCTAAATGGGATCATGTAATGCTGCTGTATCGCAATGCACGTAATTTGCCCAACAGCAATGGCCGCGCTGTACCGGCAACCTTAGGCAAATTGTTTGGTTACGATTGTGATACCTATTCGAACTTTGGCACCCTTAGCGATTTGCCCTTTGGTATATGCAGGCATGAGTTTACACATTTGTTTCTGGGCGATAATAACTTTCATTCGGGCGGAGGCGAGCGCAACGGGCAAGGGAGTTATTGGATAGGCGTACAATGTATGTGGAGTGTTATTGGTGCAGCACATGCTTCGCTGGCTTGTTGCAATGCCTGGGACAGAAACAGGTTGGGTTGGAAACCATCGGATAAAAAATTTTACACCGGTTGCTTGGATGTAAATGGCCATGAAGTGGCATCGGTATTAGCCGATACTTCGGGCACTTTTACCTTACGCGATTTTGTTACCACAGGCGATGCCATCAAATTAAAACTACCTTATTTACAACCGTATGAATTTGAACAGTTTTTATGGATAGAAAATCACCAGGGTAGTAAACGCAATGGTACTACATTTGACCATTTTGTTTTTGAAAACGAAACCTGTGTACAACCTGCAACACCGGGTTTATACATGTACATACAGGCCGACCGCAACAATTATAACACAGGCAACATTTATAATGGCAGTGCCGATTACTTACACCCGCTACCGGCCGATGGTTTGTTTGACATACAATACGACTCGGTTCTGCAAAAAAACAACTGCGTAAACGATGTATTAATGCGACCTTTTAGCAAACCTTTAGCATTGCAGAATCCATTAACCGGCAACCATAGTTTAGAAATACCTACACGCGATTTTAATAACAATCAAATTATTGAATATGCCGAACTGGGTATTTTAGCTATCGAAAAAAAAGACAATCAATTTATTAAAAACTTAAGCTACTTAGGCAACAGTGCCGTAGCGTTTACAGCTACAGGCAATAATAAAATTGGTATCGGCACCAACCCGAGCACCACCAATTTAATTACGGCTGTTAGCAATGCCTCTGCTCCATCATTTAAACAAAACTATAAAGAACCTATATTCAATTGTCGTACGTCATACCTAAACGGATGGTCGGTAAAAATCCTAAACCAATTGCCCAATGGCAATATAACCGTTCAAATAAAACATAATGATTTTGTGATAGGCAATAACATGCGTTGGTGTGCCGATAGTATCATTGTACCTATTGCCTGCGATGAAGCACAACCATTAACAATCAAAAATAAAAGCACGTTAATTATTGACAGAGGACTAACACCTACACGAGTTTCGAAACCACTTCGCTTTAATAACAATAAGGTGTTTACCGATACCTCGCAATTGATTTTACCACCCAACACAAATATGGTGCTTGATACCGGCAGCACCTTAATAATTGATAATGGAAGCAAATTGCATTTATTGAAAGGCAGTAAAATATATTTAAAAGCCGATGCAAAACTTATCATTCGAAATGGGAGCTCCCTATGGCTTAACGATGCACAAATTATTGCTGAAAAAGGTAGCCGCATAACCATTTATAAAAAACAAAATTATCATACAAGCGGTGATGGCTACATACATACGCAAAACAAACGACAATTGTTTTTTAAATAAACTCAATCATTTATTAGTAACACAATAATCCGACAACCGATTTCAAATAAAAATATACAAGTTAAAAACCATGAATGAAATAATATGCCCCAACTGCCATAAAGCCTTTAAAGTAGATCAGGCAGGCTTTGCCGAAATAGTAAAACAGGTACGCAACCAACAGTTTGATGCAGAGCTAAGCCAACGTTTGGCACTTGCCGAAAAAGAAAAAGAAAGTGCAGTAAAATTAGCCGAAGCACATATTAAGCAATCTTTACAAGCACAACTAGCACTAAAAGATAATGAGCTAACAACGCTTAAATCGCAAAGTGCATTAACGCTATCCGAACAATTAAATAAAAAGGATACAGAACTCAATCAGTTAAAAGCTAAAATTGAAAATAGCGAAACCGAGAAAAAACTTGCCGTTACACAGGCAACACAAATAATTGAAAAAGAGCGCGATGTTTTGGCAAATGATTTAAGAACTAAAGAGCTTGAAAAACAAAATCTGGCAAGCGCATTAAAACAACAATTTGCATCGGAACTGCAAAACAAAGAGGCCATTATTAAATACAAAGACGAAGAGATAGCCAGAGTAAAAGATATGAAAGCCCGACAATCAACCAAAATGCATGGCGAATCGCTTGAGATACATTGCGAAACCGAGTTTAATAAATTACGTGCTACAGCATTTCAAAAATCTTATTTCGAAAAAGATAATGATGTAAAAACAGGCAGCAAAGGCGATTACATTTTTAAAGAAACCGATGAGGCTGGTGTTGAAATAATTTCGATAATGTTTGAAATGAAAAATGAAGGCGAAGAAACTGCAACAAAAAAAAGAAACGAAGATTTTTTTAAAGAGTTAGATAAAGACAGGAATGAAAAAAAATGTGAGTATGCGGTTTTAGTTTCAATGCTCGAAAGCGAAAGCGATTTATACAATTCAGGTATTGTGGATGTATCGTATAAATACGAAAAAATGTATGTGATACGCCCACAGTTTTTTATCCCCATTATTACCATACTGCGCAATGCTGCCATGCATTCGTTAAAAGCTAAAACCGAACTGGCATTGGTTAAAAGTCAGAACATTGACATAACTAAGTTCGAAGATAATATGAATGCCTTTAAAGCTGCTTTTGCAAAAAACTACGAGCATGCATCGAAACAGTTTAAAACAGCAATTGAAGAAATTGATAAAACCATTGACCATTTAAATAAAACAAAAGAGGCTTTGCTTTTATCAGTAAATCATTTACGCTCGGCCAACAACAAAGCCGAAGACCTGACCATAAAAAAATTAACACGTGGCAATCCTACCATGACTGCAAAATTTGAAGACTTGAAAAACGATACCGAATAAGTTTTGCTTTAATCTAAATCTCATCATGTCTGTTTAATAATTGTGCTACATTTAAATGTTGCTAAAATTTATTGCAGATGAAAGCATGGCTGTTTCGTCTTAGTTTTCTGATTACCTATTCGGCTTTTGCACAGTTTAATGTAGCACTTACACAACAAGCGGTACATTTGTTTCCAAGCCTGCCGGTTAAATCATCCTACACTTCGTTAATGGACAGACGGTCGGGATACGATTATTTGTATTCAGCCAATATGGAATCGGGTTTGGGTATCTACATACTTTTGGGCGGCAATAACATTACTCCGGTGTTAAACTTATCGGGCGCCATTTTCAATAATTTAGATGCCGCTACTATCGAACAAAAGGGCAATTCGCTTTTTGTAGGCATTGGCGATTTTCAGGTTAACAACAATGCAGCTTCGGGTTTAGCTATTTTAGATATTACAAACCCGGCATCTCCTTTTATAAAAGACATTTGGGATTCAACGGTATTTAAACATGGCATTTCGCATATACTTTTAAATGGCAATTTTGCATACCTGTCAACCATGACTAATGGTATCATCATTTTAGATGTTTCAGACGAAAACAACATTGTATTTAAATCTAAATTACAATTAGACCTAGCTTTTCCATCACCATCAATCAATGCACATAATGCACGCGGCTTAAAAATTAAAAACGATACACTTTATGTATGTTTCGACAGGGGTGGCCTGCGCATTGTTGATGTTGTCAATAAATCAACACCGGTTGAAGTTTATAAATACATCAACACCAGTTTAACCAGCCAGGCTGCTGCGGCATACAATGATGTGGCTATTAAAGGCAACTATGCATTTATATCGGTTGATTATTGCGGCCTTGAAATTTTAGACATCAGCAATATACCATACACTACGGTGCAATGGTATAACCCCAATGGTTGCAGCCCTACCAATTGGAGTGGCGCGGCCATACATACCAATGAGGTAATGCTGGCTAATAATGATAGTTTACTTTTTGTAAGTGGTGGCCAGTCGGAAGTGCTTGTTTTTGATGTAACCAATCCACTAAGTGTAACCAAAGTTGGCGAATTTGTAAACCTTAATGATACGTTGGCAACACATGGTTTAGATGTTTATAACAACCAGGTAATATTAAGCTTAATACATACACCCATTCACATACCACCATTTACACCTTTTTATGCCGACCCGGGTGGACTAAAATTATTAAACTATATCGTTTCAACTACAGCATCGGCAAATACTACTGTAACAAACAATACAGTTAATATATATCAACTGCAAAACAACGGTGTTGTAATTGAAAGCCCAACACAAATTGATGCTATAACTATTTACAATATTTATGGCAAAGCAGTTTTTACAGCTACAGCCATACATTTGAATAAATACCATCTAACATTATCGCATCTGCAATCAGGAGTTTACTTAATTGCTGTAAAAACCCGGCAGGCATCAATAACTAAAAAACTATCGTTGTATTAATAGCAGTACTTTTTACCGATGCATAATTTACCATAACATTTAAGTTAAACAAATTAACATCAGAATGCTTTATACTTCGTTAATCCACACATAGTTACTTTCTTGATTTCTTATAGGAAGCATATCTATAGCCATCTGCTAACTTAGGTTGCTTATTGTATAAGTTAAGTAATGGAATATCTACACATAATGAAGCACTGTATCGCACGTACAAGTTATCGGAATAGGTGTTACTAACCCCCAAACTATCCTGCACTACCTGACGCAAGTTAGGCCCACACTGTATGCCAATGTTAAGTGAAATGGGAACTTTGGGAATACCAAAAGATAAAAACAAACCGGGCGAAATAATATCTTTTAACTGTATAGTGGGTACTTGTGCAGTTACGCTGTCTTTAAACCTGAATGCAGTAATGGCGCCAATATCAATTGCCGATGCAAATAGGGTTGCACTCCAACGTTGTTTGCATCCAAAACCTTTCGAAACACTTATACCTACAGGAGCTGTAAGTCCAAATGTGTTTATTTCTTTTTCGGAATCACTTAAATCGGGGTCAACATCTTTAATGCGTTCTACACCTATGTATGGCCCAACATAAGCAGCCAAAGCCACATTCCAGGCACTCATTTTTTTAATACGAGCCGAGCCACTGGGTAATGCATAATTTTCGATTACAACAGCCATTTCGTCACTGGTATTTGCCTCCGATACTTCGGCCATAAAGGTGCCTACTTGCGCAAATTTCCGAAGTGTTGATATATTGCTTTCTAAGGTTGAGTCAATAGCACTTTTCTTAGCACCAGCTATGTTGCTTTCAGCAAACAGTGGCTTTACAAAAATAAGTTCGTAAATAATTATTGCATGATTTACACTTGAAGCATAATTTTTTGCCAGCAGCGATTGTCCCAAATCAACAGCCGTATAACTTACTTCGATGGGCTTTTTCATTTTGCCGGCAACTTCGGCAATGGCAGGTACGTTTTTAAAGGCTGTAAGTTTGGTGATATCAACACCGGCTTCAACACATTTTACAACCGCTTTAAAATAGGTAAGGCATGCTGCAATACGTGCACTATCTGATTGATCAGTATTTGCTGCTTTTAAACTGTTATCTAATGTATTTAAGTGTGTGGCAAATTTTAAGTACCAGGTACTAAGCTCTGCATAATGTTTATCAAATTCGTTAGCAAGGTTATTTAAGGTGTTATATAAATTGGTATTGTCTGAATACGGAATGCCGTTGTATTTTATCAATGCCAACTGATTGCATAAACCTAAAAAAACACGGAAACGTTCTTTGTCGTTTATAACTGCGCGCAATTCATTTATATCGGCCCAATATGAAGTACCATCAACATTGCGCGTTGCAAAACTTAGCAACTGTAAGGTTTGCAATGCGCCATGCCAGCCCATATCGGCTTCTAATACGGGTTGCATGGGCAGGGTGGCAATTATATCGGCAGGGTGCATATCGTTTTGCAGCGATAATGCTATATGTAATGCCAACAATAATGAGGCTTTTTCTTTTTTGCGTGTTTCAAAATACTCGGGGTGGTTATCAACCAATACCGATGCATGTGTAAGCAACTCATCTATGTCGGTTTTAAAAGCCTGGCGCAAACTGTGTATGTATTTCTCAAAACCATACACTTCGGTACCAATGTTATTAAGCAAAATCCAGGTGGCCGGAAACAAAGCTTGTAAATCCCTGTACTTGTCATCATTAAGCATATCGCGCAAGCGTGTAAAAAAAGCTTCGTTTAACTCCTGCTTGGTGCGCTTTACCAAAAATTTGGCAAGCCCATCGGCAATGGTGGTAACATCTAGGCCGCCTATTGCAGTAGTGGAAAAAATACCGGATTGCGGAACACCTGCTAAATCAGATATCTTGCCATCCTTACTTTCAAATAAATCACCACTAACATAAGGTGCGAGAAAAACATTGTTGCTTAATGCAGCCTGAGCCGTTTCTATATTAATAGTTTGTTTACCGTAGTTATGAGTTGTAACACCGTAGTAAAGTAAAAACATTTTTAAGTCTTCATTAGTTTCTGCTATAAATCCTTTGGCTAACAACTTAGAATCGTACAAGGGTATGCCGGTAAATTCGACCTTTGATTGGTCGTTTAGGTTTTCTTCTTGCTTGTTTGTGCCTTCACTCAGATCTAATGTTTGCATACTACCTCTATTTATGCTATATCTTATTTTAAACGGATAGTCAATTTTTACGGTGTCAATCATTCCATCTTCTGCCATTACAAACTTGGCTGCAGCAAATTTGCCATCTTTAGTAAGCTTTGTTGTTTTTCCGTTTGCGCCTACAAGCGTTACATCAATTAGTTTCTCGCTTTCATTGTTGGTAGAAATATTGAGTGGGAATTTCAAATCGGCTTTAGGTACCAATGTATCCGTTTTGTTTTCGCCTTTACTGTTTGTAATCAGATAAACCAGTGTGTCATTCTTAACCGAAATGGCTATTTGTGCACCGGCTCTAACAAATAAAACGATACACAGCAGGAAGGTTGCAGTTGTTTTCATAAGGCTATTTTTTAAAGGTTATATAATGGTTTGCAGGCCAAAGTGCCTTAATATATTTTGAGGTTTAATACCATAGGTAAATCGCATATCGGCACCAACTACAATACCTAATAACCGGCCGTTTTCATCCTTCATTGCTGCACCACTATCGCCCGGCTGGGTAATGGGCCAACCATCGTCTGATTGTACAGCAATCAGGTCGGTAAAATAGTGTTGTACATACGTATTGGCCGAGTTACGGTATTTAATAATTGCCGGGCAGCTATCATTAACCAATATGCCACTGCTATCCGATATCAACCCCTTAATGTTTACTGTTAGCATTAATGTATCATCATCTGTAACGGGGTAAAACGTATAGGCCGAAATACTGTTATAATACTGCAATAATGCCGTATCAGTTATGGGCATTACGGCCGCATCAATGGTATTGTTTAAACAACCATCAAATGATGTACCTATACGTTTGCGGTTAAAGTTTTGTATTTGTCCGTTTTGTTTGCCATTGTACCAATTGTAGCTACCATTTAAAACATGAAAACAGGTAACTAAATAATAATTGCTTTCATTAGCTATACCCTTAGCCATAAAACCAAAGCTGCCCCAGCCATGCAACAGTTCGCTATTAGAAATGCCTAAATTTGGGTTTGTAGCCGTATTAATTTGCCCGGCTTGTATTTTTGCTTCGGTATTGATGATGGTATGTAAACGAATATTATTCTTTGCACACAGGTTGCCATATTGATTGGTTACCTTATCGGCATCAGCTTGCGTTTTTACATTTACCTGTACACCACTTTTTTTAACCGAGCCTTCTAAATAAAAGTACTTGCGTATTATAATAACACCGGCAATACTTTGTATTTCGCGGCTATAAATTTCAATAAACTGATCGGTGGTAAGGGTGGTTGCCACCATAGTAGCATTGCTGTGTGCAGTGGGTTGCTCAGTGGGCTTGGCCGTAACTACTACTGCCGATGTAGTGTTGGCAGCCGGTGTTACTTTTTCTTCAGGTTTAACTCCGGCACTTCGTATGCTTACCAACTTACGTAATAAATCAAACCAAAATGGTGCACCTAACGTTAGCGCCAAAGCCGTAATTATAAACGACCAAAAAGTAGTTTGCAACGGATTAAAACTTTTAACCAACACACACCCTGCAACATCTATTGCAGCAGCTTTCCTTTTAACCACTGCTCCACCGGCAACAGCTGTTTCACAACTATCGCATTTCGACCAGCCCAAACCCAATAACTGATTTGCTTCTGCACGCGCTTTATCAAGTTCTTGGTACGACTTCCTTAACTGCTCATACGTTGCAGCACTGTCTTTTGAAACATACAATGCTTTTGATATGGTACTGTTGGTATCGGCAGTTTGTATTGATAATTGCGCCAATTGGTTGCGTGCATCTTTGTCTTCGGCCAAAATGCCGGCAATACGAATACAATCAACATTAAAGCATACCGCCAAGGCAAAACCCACCCAAAAAAGTATTAATTGCATTTTGCGTTTATACCATCCGTTAGCTCTGTCCATGGTATTATCAAACCAAAGCATTAATTGTGCTTTAAATGCATCAACCGATTGCCCGCTGTTTAATAATAAATGCGTAAACTGTCTGTAAGTATCAGGCTCCATTTGCAACAGGTTATTGGATATACAGAACCGGATTTTCTCAAGGTCGGTTTCACCAATTCCTTTTTCGCGCATCATTTGTATCAGCGTAGCTGCAAAGTTTTCGTTGCTTAAATAGGATGGTTTGCTGTGGTAAGCACCTGAACTCAGATAATTAATAGACGGATGACTATAAAACCGGCCTGCTAATGAATCGTTGAAATCGGTTTTTTCATACAATAAAAAATTAGCAGCTCTGTTGCTCACTTTTTCTTTTCTATTCATGGTTTGCAGATGGTCATCGTTAAGCATGCGACCTATTGCCTGCCGCAACATACGCGCACGCAGGCCAATCCATTCAACAACCATTTCGGCTATGATGGTTGCAAGCAAACTATATAGGAGGAAAATAAAAATTAAGCCGAGCGCAATGTCGAAAACAGGTGAGTTAAACATGGCATGGTTAGTTTATTAGGTTGGTGGCACTAACTTAATATATCAAATAGCCGATGTCAAGTAAAATCTACACAAATGTTTATGTATTAAAAGGCGTTTAATATATTTACATGTGCTTTAGTTATTAGGTTAGAGAAAATGATGTCCATTACTTTTCAATAATATTATGAACGTACTAAACCTAAAATTATGAAACCAAATACTACCCTCTTATTTTTTGTATGTTGTTTGATGCTCCTACAAATTGCCTGCGAAACCGAAAAAGACAAAAATGGCGCTTGCGATGCAGGTTCCGAATCGGTAGAACATGTATTGCTGACAAACATCAACGATAGTATTAAACCCTTTAGCTTTCCGGTAGTAAATGGCAAAACTATTTTTTATAAATACTTTAATGGTAAGGTTACCTTTTTTATTGCTTACAATAAAGTAAACATCTGCACTATTGAACATCTGAATGTAACTTACATTGTTTCGCCATCTGACTCGGCACAAACCTTGCCCATGAAAATATATGGCGAGGCATACTGGAGTGCTTATAGCGATGATTTGGTTTTAGTTTCGGGCCCTATACAACCCAGCCCACAAGTTTATACCGGGGTTTTAGAACTTGGGCTGCAACAGGCATTTGGCGATGGCCCGGGCGATGTTGATTTTTATGTGGCAGTTGAGTTTGATACACAAGGTTCGTTTGAGGCCGACAGTTTGTATTTTAAACATCATATTGATTTGATGGCTATTGAATTCAAGTCGGATAATTATTTATAACATGCATGTACAAAAACAGGCATTACTAAAAGTAGGCATACAAACTTGAATTAAAGCATGACAGGAAAATATTTGGCAGCACGGTTAACTGAAGTTTTTTTAAATGGCCAATGGATTGCGCAAACCAATTATAAAGAACAACTAACCAATATTACCTGGCAACAAGCTATTTACAAGCAGCGCAACCTCAATTCAATTGCAGCATTGGCTTTTCATGTTAACTATTATATAAAAGGCTTAAACCAGGTATTTGCCGGAGGCAACCTTGATATTAAAGACGCATATAGCTTTGATATGCCCCCTGTAAAAAGTCAAACTGATTGGGACAATATAGTTGACGGCTTTTTTATTGATGCCCGTACATTTATAAAACATATCGAACAAATGGATGAACAGCAATTAAATAAATCCTTCGTAAAAACTGAATATGGAAGTTACCTGCGCAACATAGAAGCACAACTTGAACATGCTTACTATCATTTGGGTCAAATAGTTTTAATTAAAAAACTGATGGCATAAAATGATGTGTACAGCACAAACATAATCTAAGGAAGCCTGCATGTAATAAGCCGGCTAATGTTTGCCACAAAATTTATGAAAATTATAGTTTCATAATCTGTTCAGTTTATGCTTACCTATCTTACAACGTAGTTATACTGCTTAACTAATTTTAAAATAAAATTTTTGTTCCATAATTCTTTTTGCACTAATTCGACTTAAACCCAAGTGCGTATTTTATTAAAATGTTTAAGTGATGCATGCATTAGTAAATAAAACCACGGCTGAATTTAAAAGTCAGTTTCGGCATAGTCCCGCTTATATTTTTTTAGCACCGGGCCGTATTAATATAATTGGCGAGCATATTGATTACAATGATGGTTTTGTATTGCCGGCAGCAATAGATAAACATATATGCTTTGCTATTACACCGGTTTTAAATTCGGTTACAGTTACTGTACATGCTGTTGACCTTAATGATACTTTCACTTTTTCGTTAACTGATACTTGTAAGCCATTTGATAAACTTTGGGTTAATTATCTTTTAGGAGTTGTCAGCGAAATACAAAAGAGCGGAAAAACCTTACATGGGTTTCAGCTTGCTTTTTCAAGCAACATACCTATGGGTGCCGGGCTGTCATCATCGGCAGCATTAACCTGTGGGTTTGCCTTTGCATTAAACACCGTTTGTAATCTGGAGTTTTCGAAAAAAGATATGGCACTTATTGGCCAAAAGGCCGAGTATAATTTTGCCGGTGTACAATGTGGTATTATGGATCAGTTTGCATCGCTATTTGGCAAAAAAAATCAGGTGATAAAGTTAGATTGCAATACACTGTCATATCAATACTTTGATGCAATGCTTGCCGATAATAGTTTGGTGCTGTTTGATAGTTGTGTAAAACACACACTGCATACTTCGGCATATAACAACAGAAGACAGGAGGTAACAACAGGCCTGCACATTTTACAAAAACATTATGCCTATGTGCAAACTTTTAGAGATTGCAATGCTGCCATGATTGAACAATTAAAAACCGAACTTGGTCCAACTATATACCTACGGTGCCAATATGTGATAACAGAAATAGCACGTGTACAGTTAGCCATTGAAGCACTTACCACACAGGACTTTAACCGGTTGGGTGCTTTGCTAACACAAACACATCAGGGCCTATCTGCGCAATATGCAGTGAGTTGCCCCGAGTTGGATTTTTTAGTAGAAACTGCCATTAATTGCAAAGGTGTATATGGTGCACGCATGATGGGTGGCGGATTTGGTGGTTGCACTATCAATCTGATACAAAACAATGAAGTAGAAACCGTTTCGAATGCAGTACAAAAACAGTATGCCGATACATTTGGCATTCAGATGAAAATATATCACCTGAACATTGCCGAAGGCGTTCACCAATATTTTATACCATGAGCAATCCATTCGACTCAACCAAACATCCTCACCGAAGGTATAACCCACTATTAGATGAATGGATACTTGTATCGCCACAAAGAGCCACCCGACCCTGGCAAGGGCAACAAGAAACCATTGCCCAGCCTGCGCCAAAAGCCCACGACCCCAACTGCTATTTATGTGCAGGAAACCAGCGTGCCAATGGCAGCAACAATCCAAACTACGAAGGTGTATTTGTTTTTGAAAACGATTTTGCTGCACTTTTAAAAGATGAAGTAACATGGCAAAACCAAGCCAATACTTTCTTTAAACTTATGCCCGAGCGCGGTATAAACAAAGTAATATGCTTTTCCGAAAATCATGGCATCACCATGCCCGAAATGGAAATAACAGCCATTATAAACGTAGTTAATGCCTGGCAACAACAGTACCTGCAATTAAGCGCACTTGAATACATCAACTACATTCAGATTTTCGAAAACAAAGGCAGCGTAATGGGATGCAGTAATCCACATCCGCATGGACAAATTTGGGCGCAATCGTCCATACCTACACAAGTTGCTAAAACCCAATTGCAATTTCAAAAATATTACCAACAACACCACACATCGTTGCTTGCTGATTATTTAGCAAACGAAACCGAAGCAGCCCAACGCATTGTTTTAGAAAACAATTCATTTGTAGCCTTAGTTCCTTTTTGGGCTGTATGGCCTTATGAAACACTTATTATCAGCAAAAGAAAAACTGAAACCATTTTAGACTTTTCGGACAAGGAGAAAACGGACTTTGCTTTAATATTGAAACAGCTTACAACTAAATACGATAATCTTTTTAGCACCTCATTTCCATATTCGGCAGGCATACACCAGGCACCATGCGATGGCAAACCACATCCGGAGTGGCATTTTCACATGCACTTTTATCCACCATTATTACGGTCGGCTTCGATAAAAAAATTTATGGTGGGATATGAAATGCTTGCCGAAGCACAAAGAGATATTACTGCCGAACAAAGTGCCGATATATTAAAAAACCTACCCATCATTCACTATAAAAACAAAACCACACGTGAATAAATTAAGTACTCCTGATTATATTGTTTTTGCTCTATACTTCATAGTAATAGTAGTATATGGCATTTACATTTTCCGAAAAAAGAAAAATGAACATGCCGATAGTAAAGATTATTTTTTGGCCGAAGGTTCGCTTACATGGTGGGCTATTGGCGCTTCCTTAATTGCCAGTAACATCAGTGCCGAGCAATTTATTGGTATGAGTGGCAGTGGCTTTAGCATGGGCTTAGCTATTGCAACCTATGAGTGGATGGCTGCTTTTACACTAATTATTGTGGCTGTGTTTTTTCTGCCGGTGTACATTAAAAATAATATATACACCATGCCACAATTTCTGGCGCAACGCTACAATACTAAGGTAGCTTTAATTATGTCGGTTTTTTGGTTGTTGTTGTACGTAGTTGTAAATCTAACATCTATACTATACTTAGGTGCTTTAGCGCTTACAAGTATTTCGGGCATCAACATTTCTGTTGCCATGATATTTCTGTCCGTTTTTGCAGTGATGATTACCATAGGTGGTATGAAAGTAATAGGTTATACAGATGTAATACAGGTACTGTTTCTGATACTGGGCGGTTTGGTAACCACCTACCTTGCTATAAATTTAGTAGCTACACATAATGGCTTAGCGGGTATTGGCAATGGGCTTACTGCAATTAAACAAAATGCTGCCGACCACCTGCACATGATTTTTAGCAAAACCGATTCACATTACATGGATTTGCCGGGGTTATCGGTACTTATTGGCGGTATGCTAATTGTAAACTTAAACTACTTTGGCTGTAACCAGTATATAACGCAACGCGCTTTGGGCGCAAACTTAAATACAGCACGCAACGGATTACTTTTTGCAGCGTTTTTAAAACTACTTATGCCCATTATTGTGGTGCTGCCCGGTATAGCTGCTTACACACTTTACAAACAAGGATTGTTTCAAAACGAGCTGATGCAGGATGGTGTTTTAAATCCAGATAAAGCATATCCAACATTACTTAACTTATTACCTGCTGGCTTAAAAGGTTTATCATTTGCTGCACTCACTGCGGCAATTGTTGCATCGTTAGCAGGTAAAGCCAACAGCATTGCTACCATTTTTACATTAGATATTTATAAAAAGTACTTTAATAAAAATGCCAGCGAAACGCAATTGGTGCAGATTGGAAAAATTACCATCATAGTTGCATTGATTTTGGCCATAATTATTGCTCCGTTTTTAGGCATTGATAAAAAAGGCGGCTTTCAATACATACAGGAGTACACAGGCTTTGTAAGCCCCGGAGTTTTTGCCATGTTTTTGCTCGGTTTATTTTGGAAAAAAACTACTGCTAATGCTGCATTGTTTGCAACCATAGGCGGCTTTATTTTTTCAATTGTTTTAAAAGTATTGCCGGCTTTTATAAATCTGTCGGTATTATATAGTATTGGCTTTGCTGTACCCAATGCGCAAGGTGTTTTCGAAATTCCGTTTATTGACCGAATGAGTATTGTGTTTGTTGCTTGCATAATTGGCATGTACTTTATTAGTATCTATGATGCCAAACGTGGAGTAAAAACCAATGGCATGCAAGTAGCATTAAGCGAATTTAAAACCACAGTTACGTTTACACTATTAAGCATTACAGTTATTCTAATTCTTGTTGTTTTATATACGGTGTTTTGGTAATAGAAAATTTATACAGCCATGTTGATATCGCCATCATTCAAGTATTAATTGCCTTTTATAAAACATGAAACCTCAACTTAAAATTAAACTGCAAACAACCGATAAGTTTATAGAATGTATAAGCTGGGTAGCACTTATTTTTTTATGGCTAATAGTAATTGTAAGTTTTAAAAACTTGCCAAATACCATAGCAACACATTTTAATATTGCCGGCACGGCAGATAACTATGGTAAAAAACAAATGATTTTTATTTTACCGGCTCTGGCAACTATCATATTTGCAGGGCTTACCATACTTAATAATTTACCACATTTATTTAACTACCCCACAACTATAACCAATACTAATGCTTATGAGCAATACACGTATGCCACACGGTTAATACGGTATTTAAAACTTATTGTAGTTGTAATTTTTGCTTGCATTGTTTTTATAATTATTAACCATGCATCAGGTATTACTGTTTTAGGCTCTTGGTTTTTGCCCTTATCAATAATACTTATTTTTACACCCATTGTTTATTTTATTTATAAAATGATTAGCCAAAAGTTGCAATGCATATTTTACAATTGCAACTGTCATTTTACTTTTCAATTACGAACTACAAGCATTGAAAAGCGGATATTCGGCCTAACTATTAATACAGTAACCAACTACTTAAAAAAACATTTATGAAAAACGCTTATCAACTCATTACCGTTCTGCTGATTACAATATTTACAACGGGCTGCAAAAAAAACGACACAAGAATTAGCGATGGTACTTATGCCGGAACCTTTACGGTAACTTATAGCTCAGGTGTGCAAAGCAATAATGTTGTACTCGAAATAAGTGGTGGTAAGTATAATTGTAGTGGCAATACCAACCGCATACCTGCTGGTGGCGCAGGCTCATTTGTACTTGAAAACAATAAATTAAAATTTACTGATGAACAGGTTTGGACTGCCGATTTCGACTGGAACTTAATTTTAAATGGGTCCTATAACTATACTTTTGACGGACAACAATTAAAAATTACGGCCCATAAAAATAATGTTGCCTATTATAAATATGACCTTCTAAAAATTAAATAGTTTTTTATCATACAGCAAAACGCATCTGTCTGTTTTTATCCTTTAATGTACTCCATATTTTTTGTGCTTCATTTAAGTTGTTATTTAAACATACTTTTTAACACAGCTTATATACTTCAAGTATCAACCGTTTTTGAAGCGACTTGTTGTAATAATGTACCCTCAAATAAAGTGCTATAAAAAACAGGCTGCTTTGCTTTGAACCTCTTTTTGTAATTCTGAATTAATATAATGAAACCAAGCATCATTTACCGGCAAGCGCTAACTGATGATATTGCACAATTACAACGCATACGAAACAGTGTTACCGAAAATGTGCTTACCAACCCAAGTCTTGTTACCGTAAACGATTATATAAAATATATTACGCTTGAAGGCAAAGGCTGGCTGTGTCAGGTAGATAGCCACATTGTTGGCTTTGCCATTGTTGATTTGCTGGGCCACAATATTTGGGCATTGTTTGTTGACCCACATTTTGACAAACAAGGTATAGGGCGGCAGTTACATGATTTAATGTTGCAATGGTATTTTGAACAAACAACCCATACAGTTTGGTTAAGTACAGAAGTAAAATCGCGTGCCGAAAAATTTTATCGGAGTGCCGGATGGACAGAAGCAGGCCTGTATGGTAAGTCGGAAATAAAATTTGAAATGAGCTTTACGCAATGGGACACATTGCAGCGTAATGCATAACGCAAAAACATGCACAGATAAATGCTATTAAATTTTGAGTTTTTAAGTCAAGTGATTTACTATTAAAACCAAATAAACATTGCACCCTTTAATTTGATTATTTAACTTGTTTAAACCCGTAAAACTTTTTGGGGCCTGCTTGGCCCGTTGTATAGTCGCCAACAATAATTCGTTCAAGTTGTAAGGTATCTATCCAGGCAAACTCAGGGTTTAGTTCAATAAAGTGTGATGTTAGTACAGCCGATTTGGTGTTCGAAAAATTGGCTTTGCTGCCGGTAACTGTAAATAGGTTTAAATCTGCTTTCGATAAGTGCAATGGTATCATACCGCAATACACATCGTTTTTATCTTTCGAATATAAGAAGCCCAACGATTGAAAAGTTGCCGGGTCGGCAAATAGTATCATACCATAATCAAAAAACACATGATACTTATCGACAGCATATCCATCGGTTAACACTTTAAAAGTAGCCGGGTCGGCATATTTTATTTTGCGATGTGTATAGTAAACTGCGTTTTTATCTACTGCATAATTCTCGTTTGTTAAAACATTAAATGTTTGCGCATCTACGCCTTCTATCATGGTAATACGCTTACCTTCCATTTCGTCATACGAAACCCAAACCCATTGTCCGGCTTCTTTTTTATATCCACTGCTACATGCACTTATAACCAAAAGCAAAGCTGCAAATGCTACAGTTTTTATAAAATGATTTAAAAGAGAATAAGGCATAACATTTTGAGGTTTTACGAAGTGTATTAATCTTAAAGCTGCTTTTCAACTTTGTAACAAAATTTGCTAACACATCCGCAATTAAATTAAACTTTTCCCTCACTTTTTTGCAAAACTTTTGTTGCTTGTTCGACCTTTCTCTGCATCAAATTAAGAGCTGTTTTATATTCTGTTTTTGGTTCTTCGGCAAGAAATAATTCAAGTTCTTTATTGTCATTGAACCCACTAATTCTTTGTTTGTATGTCGCAGATATTTTAGGATTTTCAATTTCATGTTTTCTGTTTTTGCTGATTGATAAAAACTCTTCTTCCTGGTCAATCCCTAAAAATCGTCTGTTAGCTAAGTTTGCTGCAATTCCTGTTGTCGAGCTTCCTGCGAAAGGGTCTAAAATCCAAGCATTTGGTTTTGTTGAAGCCAAAATAAGCCGTGACAAAACCGATAAAGGTTTTTGAGTTGGGTGTTTTCCACACGACTTTTCCCAAGGTGCAATTGCTGGAAGTTTCCAAACGTCTTTCATTTGTTTGTCGCCATTAAGTTGTTTCATTAATTCGTAGTTGAAATAATGCGGTAGCTTTTCGCTTTTTCTTGCCCAAATTATTTGTTCAGTTGAATATGTAAAATATCTACACGAAAAATTTGGTGGTGGATTTGTTTTTTCCCAAGTGACTACATTAAGAATTTTAAAACCTAATTCATTCAAGATTTGTCCGACTGAAAAAATATTGTGCATTGTTCCACTTATCCAAATGGTTGCATCATCTTTCATTTTGTCACGAACCAATGAAAGCCATTTTCTGTTGAAGTCGTTGATAAATTCAAAACCTTCAGACTTGTCCCATTTCCCTTTGTTTACGCTTACAATTTCTCCGCTTTGAATAGATAAACCATTGTTAGATAAAAAATAAGGTGGGTCAGCAAAAACCATATCAAATTTATGATCAAATTCCGGCAAAAGGCTCATTGTATCTCCGTGAAGAAGATAAAAGTCTTTGTCGTCAGATTTGAAATAAGGCGTTATCATTTAAAACTCAATTACAGTTTCTGTTTGAATTTTCTTGATAAAATCTCCAAGCGTTATCAAGTTATACATACTTGGAATGATGTTGTATGCTTTTTCCAATTTGTTCTTCGCTGAAAACCAACCTTGTCCGTCTGTTATCCAAACAAATTCGTAGTTTTTGTATTGATTTATTTTCGGTGCAACATCAGAATATGCTCTTGCAGTTTCATTCAGTTTTGAACCACCGCCATTATAGTAATTGGTTTCAATCAAATATGTTTTCTTTTTGGTTTTGATAACAAAATCAAAACGCTTAACATCAGCTCCCAAACTTATTATTTCAGGAAAAATTGTATTGTTTACTTCCTTCTTATAGAAAATCCCTGCCTTATCAAAAATTAGAGAAACAGCTTTTGACATATTATCTCCACCTCTGTTTTTTCGCGCATTAGTGTCCAATCCAACTTCAATTCCGAAAACATAATCAACTAAATTAGTAATGGCTTTGTTTTTAAAAACTTCTGCCAAGCCAGTTTCTTCTATGTATTCTAAAATCAGTTCGGATGTAGTGAAATATGTATCCAACAAAACAATTTCTCCTTTGTTGTTGAATGTTTTGGCCATTTTGTTTTTGCGAATAGCAATCAAGATGTCCAACACCTCAAAAACTTTGGGATTTTCTTCGTACAGTTCGTTTACTGCTTCATTCAAGTTTTCTTTACCAATCAAGT
Organism: Bacteroidia bacterium; assembly: GCA_016788165.1. Lineage (GTDB taxonomy): Bacteria > Bacteroidota > Bacteroidia > AKYH767-A > OLB10 > JAEUTH01. The sequence goes on from JAEUTH010000023.1 coordinate 23,420, forward strand.
AATTCAATTGATTGAGTTTGATTGCAACTTTATTAATGTTACTTTTTATTTTCTTGAAATCAGTGAAATAATCGAGCGTTGCATTGGTTTCAGAAAGTTGTGATAAAAAGACTTTAAATTGTTCTGACATATTTTTTACTGCTCACTTGATTTGTAATTAGTAACTCCGTTAGTTTCCCTCTTTTTTCAGGATTTGCATTGATAATTCTTCTTGCATCAACACGTTGTATGTTGAAATCCGAATATAAATCGTCAAAGAAATTATCGTTTTTATCTTTTCCTTTCATGTCTGAATTACTTAATATCCAAGTGTGTTTCAGAGAGTCAAGTTTTGAGCAAAAATGTTTTAGGCGAATTTGTTCGCTGTCATTAAATTCATCTTTTGCGTAAGAATTAAAACTTGATGTATCGCTCAAAGGCTTGTAAGGAGGATCGAAATAGAAAAGTGTGTTTTGTTCTGCAAAATCAAGTGTTTGCTCAAAATCTCCACACAAAATTTCAACTTTTTGCAACGCTTTACTTACTGCTAAAATGTTTTGTTTATCGCAAATTGTTGGCTTTTTGTAACCACCCATTGGAACATTAAACTCATTCTTTCGATTAACTCTGTACAAACCATTAAAACAAGTACGATTCAGAAAAATAAACAAAGCGGCATGAACGATTTGTTCTTCTTTTCTTGTATTGTACAATTCTCTTTTTTGGTAGTAATAGCATTTTTTGTTGTCCTCGTTTCCTTCAAATCTATAGTACTCGTCTTGCAAAATTTGCAAAACTGAAATTAAATCATTTGGTCGTGAAGAAATAGTTTTATAGGTATTTATAAGGTCTCCATTGATGTCATTGATTACTGCTTTTTCAAGTTTTGGGAAGTTGTTTAGTATCCAAAAAAGTACTGCGCCACTGCCGACAAATGGCTCGATGTAAGTGAAATTCGTTTGCGTTATATTTGTGGGCAAAGTCCGTTCTATGTCACAAATGAGCTGTGTCTTTCCACCTGCCCACTTTAAAAACGGTTTTGCAATTCTATTTTCTGCCATTCAAATTTATATTCTTGTTACAAGTTTCAAATTTATGATTTTAATTTTTGTCAGAAGGCAGACCAGGGTTGGAATTTATTTGAATGTACCTTTTTGTTTTGCCCTTGAGTATGTGTTGCATAACTTTTTATATTGCTTTAATTGCAAAGCGAATTAGTAAATAGCGTAAAAGGTATTTATAATTAAAGCCAAGCCCAACACTAAGCATACCATACCCGTTAGTACTAAAGTGATTTTTATATAGGGCTTTTGTTGTTTGGTTAAACCCACATGGTGATTGCTTAGGTGCTTTCTTTTAAAAACACTTTTAATACATATTATGCCTACACCAATAAGTAGGGTACCTAACGCAACCGGATAGTGCATGCCCACATGTGGTATTGCATTTATTGACAAAACTTTTTTATATTATAATTTATTGAAAGATGCTTAAGCGCAACACAATGTATTTCCTACATCTTATGCAGTACTTAAATATGCCTGTTTAGCAGATTAAGTTGTAATACTTTGGCAAAATATTTTTCATAACAAACACGTTCCATAGCTTCGGCATGTTTGGTATGATGCATGTCAGAACCTATTAAATCAATTAACCCCTGATCTATTAATTTTTCGGCTGTAATTTTTGCACCGCCACCGTAATATCCGGTAATGGAGTTAATATTTAATTGCAGCAAAATTCCACGGTCGCGTATGTTCTGATACATTTCAAAATTCTTATACCAATAGGGGTAACGTTCGGGATGTGCTAACACCACTTTGTAACCATGCAGTTGGATTTTGAAAAAAATATCGAAAATGTTATCGGGGCAATTGATGTATGAAATTTCGACTAACAAATATTTATCGCCAAAAGTTAGCAAAGGTTGGTTTTCGAGTTTTTGAATAAAACCATCGTCAATGTAATATTCGGCTGCTGCATTTATTTGAACGTTTATTGCTTCGCTTTTCAAAGTGTTTTTTACTTCGGCCAGACCACCGTTTATTATTTCAGGCGTATTTTTAAAAAAGTCGCTCATGATGTGGGGCGTAGTAACAAACTTACGTATGCCCAAAGCATATTGTGCTTTAATAAGGTCCAGGGTTTCGTCCATAGTTTTGGCACCATCATCAATACCGGGTATTAAATGCGAGTGTATATCGGTGCCCACATCAGTAAAGTCGGCCAGTTTAATGGCTTCTTTTTTAAAAATATTTTTAAAAATCTGCATGTGTAATTCGAAACTAAAAACTTACTTTTTAAAATTAGCCTGAAACCATGCATAGGTTTTTTCTAACCCTTGTGCTATACGTACTTGTGGTTTATAAGCCAGCAACTGATTAGCCAAACTAATATCGGCTAATGAATGTTTAATGTCTCCGGCACGTTCGGGTTTATATTGAGGTGGTGTGCTGTTGCCGCTAATTTGTTGCAGGTAGTTAAACAATTGATTTAAGCTGGTTGACTCGCCCACGGCTACATTATATACTTTGCCAAAAGCGGCTTCATTATCAGTGCACATAGCAAGTACATTTATCTGCACGGCATTTTCAACATACGTAAAATCACGGGTAGTTAGTCCATCGCCATTAATAAAAGCGGTTTGGTTATTAAGCAATGCATCCATAAAAATGGGGATAGCGGCTGCATACGGGCCATTGGGATCTTGCTGTGGGCCAAACACATTAAAGTAACGCAAGCCTATTAATTGCATGCCATACGTATGTGCGAAAATAGAGGCATACAGTTCGTTGGTTAGTTTTGAAACTGCATACGGTGATAGGGGTTTGCCTAAGTTGGCTTCGATTTTTGGCGATTGTTGTGCATCGCCATATACTGATGAACTGCTGGCATATATAAAACGATTTACATTACAATTTTTTGCTGCCCACAACATGTTTATAAAGCCGGTTGCATTGGCTGCATGTGTAGCCACCGGGTCTTTAATACTACGTGGTACCGAACCCAATGCAGCTTGATGTGTAACCACATCAATACCCTCACATACTTTTAAGCAGGTTTCATAATTGGTTATATCGCCTTCTATAAATTCGAAAGAGGGGTTTGATAAGTATGGTGCAATGTTTTTTTTAAATCCGTTTGATAGGTTATCAAGTACACGCACTTTACGCACACCATGTTGCATTAAGTAGGCAACAATGTTTGATCCTATAAAACCAGCACCACCGGTTATTAGTACTGCCTTATTATTAAGTGTGGGTGTATGAAATGAGGTGTTATACATAAGCTTGTTATAAAGTAGCCTTATCGGTTACCATATTGCATTTGATAATAGTTTTTGTAGGCGCCCGAAGTTACATTATTAAGCCATGTTTCATTATTTAAATACCAGCTAACGGTTTGGCGCAACCCTTTTTCGAAATTAAGGCTGGGTTGCCAGCCAAGGGTATGCTGCAATTTGCCCGAATCAATAGCATAGCGCAAGTCGTGCCCAGCACGATCTTTTACATAGGTAATAAGTTGAGCGCTTGTGCCGGCAGTGCGATTTAAGGCTTCGTCCATTATTTGGCAAAGCAATTTAATTACATCAATGTTGTGCCATTCATTATGGCCACCAATGTTATAGGTTTCGCCAACGGTTCCTTTGTGGAAAATTAAGTCAATAGCTGCTGCATGATCTTCAACATACAACCAATCGCGCACGTTTTCGCCTTTGCCGTAAATAGGTATTGGTAAGTTGTTTTTAATATTGTTTATGGCTAAGGGAATTAATTTTTCGGGAAAATGGTTGGGGCCATAATTATTGCTGCAATTAGAAATTACCGTTGGCAACTGATAGGTGTTTTGATAGGCACGCACCAAATGGTCGCTGGCTGCTTTCGAAGCGGCATAAGGGCTTTGCGGATTGTATGGTGTTTCTTCGGTGAAAAAACCGGTTTTGCCTAATGAACCATAAACCTCATCGGTACTTACATGGTAAAACAAATGTTTATGTGTTTTGTTTTGCCAGCATGCATTAGCGGCTTGCAGTAATTGTAATGTACCCTCTACATTGGTTTTAATAAAATCAAGCGGGCTGGTAATACTGCGGTCAACATGGCTTTCGGCAGCTAAATGTATAACGGCATCAAAAGCATGTGTATTGAATAATGATTGAATAAAGGGTGCATCGGTTATATCGCCTTTTATAAATTGATAATTAGGTGATTTATCAATGTCTGTCAGGTTTTGCAAATTACCTGCATAGGTAAGTTTATCGAGATTAAAAATTTGATAGTTACCATAATGTGTTACAAACCTGCGCACTACATGTGAGCCTATAAATCCTGCACCACCTGTTATTAATATTTTCATTATCCAAATGTTGTTGTTAATGCTAATTAATTACTGTTTTGTTTAAGTGCCAGCTCCCAGCGCCAGGCATCGGTTACCATATCTTCAAGTGTGCGCGTGGCTTTCCAGCCCAACTCATCATTGGCATAATTAGTATTTGCCCATACTTGCACTACATCGCCCGGCCTGCGATGGGTGAGTATATAATTTAGTTTTTGACCTGTATATTTTTCGAATGCATGTATCATTTCTAAAACTGATATGCCATTACCTGTACCCAGGTTAAACACTTCGTAAGCCGCTTTGCTTTTACCCTGAAGCATCCTTTCAATAGCAACTACATGTGCCTGTGCCAAATCAACAACATGTATGTAATCGCGCACATTGCTGCCATCAACGGTTTCGTAATCGGTGCCAAAAACCTGCAACTGATTAAGTTTACCAATAGCCGTTTGTGTTATTACCGGCATCAGGTTATTGGGGCGGCCCATTGGATACTCGCCAATTAATGCCGATGCATGTGCACCAACCGGATTAAAATAACGTAGGCTTATGGCTTTAATTTGGGTGGCTGCTGTGGTATCGCGCAAAATTTCTTCGGCTATTTTTTTGGTGTTTCCATAAGGCGATTCGGGTTGCTTTACACGTGCCTGCTCATCAATGGGCAAGTAATCAGGCTCGCCATAAACGGTGCATGACGATGAAAACACCACATTATTTACCTGGTGCTTTTGGCATAACTCTAAAATGTTTAGAAGCGATAATAAATTGTTTTTATAGTACGCTAATGGCTTTTGAACCGATTCGCCTACTGCTTTTAAAGCTGCAAAGTGTATTACGGCATCTAATTTATGTTGCATAAAAAAAGCATCCAGAGCCGTAAAATCACAACAATCAATTGTGCTAAATATTACGGCTTTGCCGGTTATTTTATTGATGGACTGAACCACCTCGGCCCGCGAGTTGTTTAAATTATCTACAATAAAAACATCATGTCCATTTTCTATTAAGGCTACAGCAGTATGCGAGCCAATAAAACCGGTACCACCGGTAACTAAAATACGCATTTGATAAAATATAAAAATTAAAACGGCAACGAATGTAAAAACACCTTTTTATAAGCCGATGTTACCGTTTGGTAAAGAGCAAAAAAAATCGCCTTTGTTTCCAAAAGCGATTTTTAGCGATTGCTGATTTCATGCCTTTTATCAGCGATAACAGTACTACCCCTAATACTGCATAGCAATGTTAAACAGGTTTATGCTGCATGTGGCTATCCGTTTTAAAAGATTATTACGCATTCAGACCACTTAAAAGATGTGCAGTTGAAGGTAGGACCGGCTATTTTACTTTTGATTTTAGCCAGGCCACATAGCCTAAAATTTCGTCATCGGCTTGTTGTGCTAAACTATAGGTATCAATAAAAGCCAGCATTTGGGCTTGGTTTTTTGCAGTAAGTTGCTGCCAGGGTTGTTTGGCTAATACTACTATAAGTTTTAAAAACGTTGCTTCTTTTATATTTTCTTTTTGCTTTAATAAATCGCCAAAATCTTTACGCATCTGGGCAAGCTTATAATCAAACACATCAAAATCCTGTAGCTCAAACCTGATTATTAAATCGGCTAAAGCAATTTTAAACTTCAGCGCATTGTCTGTGTTTTTGTAGCTCTGCAAAACATACAATTTATTTAGTGCTCTGATAGCTTCATGGTATTGGCGCATATCAAAATGTTGTACAGCCAGATTGAGGTACACAAATATTTCATAGTACTGATTGCTTTTAATTTGCTTATGGCTTTTTAACTGATTTAATATTTCGATAGCCTTGGGTTTATCAATTACCGAGTAGTTTATAACCAATGAATTGTAGTAGAAAAAAAAGTACTTATCATAATGCAAATGGTTGTATTGCTCCATTGCCTGTTTTAACTGTTCGGTGTATTGGAGGCTTTGGTTTATTTTATTGTTTTTAAACAATGAGTTAACAATGTAGGTAAGCATTTGCAAATGCGTATCGTGGTTGGCTTTGGTAAACAATCCCTCGGCACTAAAATCATTATACAGTTTTAGTAAATACTCTTCAAGTGCCAGGTATGCCCTGCGTTGTAACAAAAGCTGGCTTACGGCCTGGTATATTTTAAGCCTCAAAACCGGACTTTTTTTAAGTGCTGCATCGTTACTAAAATCGTCAATAGTTTTTTGCAATACCTGCATAATACTTACATCGCCCTGCTTAAAATTTTGTGTTGTTTTAAGCCTGTAAGCCACTGCAGCCAGTATATCGTCAATTTGTTTGAGGCTGTTTATGTTTTGCAAATTGGCTGTACGCTTGTGTATATACGTTTCGGGGTTTACCTGAAACAATTCATGCGATAGTTTAATGTATTCGGCATAAATAATATCGAGCAATTGAAAATTTTCGTTTTTAAGCGCTAACGTTTCTGCCTTTTTTAAAAAATAGTGGGCTACCTTAAATTTGTTTTGCGTGCTGAAGTATTTCTCAAGTGCTAACAAGTGCAAAGCGTAACCTTGTTCGTCATCGCTGAAATGGTGTAAGGCCAGGCTTTCGGACACGTCATTTAACAAGCGGTTTTTTAAACGGTAATATGCATTTTTGGTTTGATGATTATAATGTTTTTTTAAAAAGACTTCCTCATCAAAAGCATCTCCTTTCTTTCGCATCTCATCAAACAATTTTACATCTTTACGTACACCGCCTACTTGGGTACGTTGCGCCAAAAGCTTGTAAAACCTTATTTCTTCTTTGTTTAAACTTTGTATTATCTGATTTAAAATATCCATAAAACCTATGCAAAATGTATAACAATAAAATGCAACCTATTTGCTTATACGGTTAAAGTTATTTATGCCGTAACCCTTTTGCTAAAATACATTAATACTCCAATGCTTAATTTGACTGTGTAAGATAAATTACAAATAAAGTACAGTAATTATCAGTTTAAAACTACTTTAGTAAAAATTTTTAGTACGGTTATTTATGGCTAAGCGCATTTTGATTTTTCTAGCAGCAAGTTTACTGGCTCTTCAACTGCCTGCACAAACCGTTACTACACTTAAAGTAACGCAGTTTTTTGTGGGTGGCACAGCCGGTTTCCCCGATACAATTTATGCCGGCCAGGCTTATACAACTTCGTGGGTTATAACCAATACCGGTAATGCCCCTTTTATAAATGCACCTGCCAATCCTTTAAAAATTCTTATGCAGGCCGACAGTTCGTTTATCCCTTATGAACTTGCAGCAACTAATAGCTTGTTTACACTGCAACCGGGCGATACAGTTTTACTTACAAATGTTGATTCGTTTCCGCCAGGTGTTTTTAAATTAGGTAACAATGTGGTGGTAGTTTGGCCATCTAAAAACCAACCCATTGATTTTATTGCCGACAGTACTTACTTTTATACGTATTACGTTGGCCTTAGCGGTATTGATGTAACCGATGGTGCAGGTGTATTGGTATATCCCAATCCGTTTTCGGAAATGCTCTTTATGCAACCATTAACCGATGGTGATGTAAGTTTTCAGCTAATAAATTTAACCGGTCAGGTAGTGCTTGCCGGCAACCATTTGCAACAAATAAATACAAGCTTTTTACGTAGTGGTTTGTATTATTTACATATACGTCAAAAACAAAAGGCAACACGTACCTATAAACTTTTAAAGTACTAACTACAACGTTTAAGTTTGTAACCGATCGTTTGAAATTAGTTTCGGCTCCGTATTTTTAGTTTCGTTTTTTCGAATCGTACATTTTTCATTGCGCAGCAGTTCCCTAATGGTTGGCAATACGTAGTACCTTATATTCGGCAAACCGGCTGCAGTTTTTATTGGCACATTGGTAAATTAAATTTACTGAAAATACTCGCCTCATTTTCGCTTACCTTTGTTTCGAATTTATTAAAAAGATGGAATCAAATTTATATTGTAACAGTCTTACGCAATATTCGAGATTAAAAACAAGGGTGGTAAACGTTGGCGAGGTTCCACTGGGTGGCAATAACCCAATAAGGGTACAATCTATGACCACTACCGACACCATGCATACCGAAGCAACCGTGGCACAAAGTATCCGGATGATAGAAGCCGGTTGCGAATATGTGCGTATAACCGCACCCAGCATTAACGAAGCAAAAAACCTGGAAAACATTAAAAAGGAATTGCGCTTGCGTGGCTTTAAAACCCCATTAGTAGCCGATATTCATTTTACCCCCAATGCAGCCGAGTATGCAGCACGTATTGTAGAAAAAGTAAGAGTAAACCCGGGCAACTATGCCGACAAAAAAAAATTTGAAACCCACGATTATACCGATGCTTCGTATAACGATGAATTAGATAGAATTCGCAATCGTTTTATACCCTTAATTAAAATTTGTAAAGAATATGGTACAGCCATTCGCATTGGCACCAATCACGGCTCGCTAAGCGATCGGATTATGAGCCGTTATGGCGATACGGCATTAGGCATGGTTGAATCGGCTTTAGAGTTTTTACGCATTTGCCGTGACGAAAATTTTCATCAGATTGTACTTTCTATGAAAAGCAGTAACACGCAAGTGATGGTGCAGGCATACAGATTACTGATACAAAAAATGCATCAGACAGGCATGGATTATCCATTGCATTTAGGTGTTACCGAAGCAGGCGAAGGCGAAGACGGCCGCATTAAATCGGCTGTGGGTATTGGCACTTTATTAGAAGATGGTATTGGCGATACCATTCGTGTTTCGTTAACCGAAGATCCCGAATTTGAAATACCTGTTGCCAAAGCATTGGTGGCACGTTACACACAAAGAGCACAACACCAACCCATACCGGCATTACCAGTTAACTACAGCCATTTCTATACACCGTTCGAACATCAACGCAAAACGTCAAATACCTGTATAAACATAGGCAGCCAACAGGTACCGCGTGTAATTGGTGTATTAAACCAAACGGCTTTAAATGGCAAACCCATTCAACAAAAAACACTGTTCCCTTTTGGTTACAGTTATAGTGTTGCATTAGACAAATGGCATTTAGCCGACCAGGCCTGCGATTATATTTATACAGGTAGCCTCCCCATTAACTTCGAAATACCGGGCACCTTAGGTATTATTTACAATTACGACCTTTGGCTAAAACAAAATAAACAGCGTTGTTACCCATTGCTTAACATACAGCACTATGAAAGTGCAACGGTTTTGCATCAGCAATTAAATTTTGTAACTGTTACCATACATACATTGGAAGGCATTTTAAAAAACAACCCCAGGCCCGGGCTGGTATTAATTTTCGAAACCGAAAATTTACATGGCATGGCCGAAATGCGTGAAATGGTTTTGCACTGTATGGCAAATACAGCCTGGCAACACATACCAATTATTTTTAAACGTAGTTACCAAAATTTACACACCTCCACTTTACAATTACATGCAGCAACCGATTTAGGCGCATTGCTTATTGATGGTTTTGGTGATGGTATTTGTATTGATGCCAACAACACCACTGCCGGTCCTAATACCATTAATGCATTGGCGTTTGGCATTTTACAGGCTTCGCGTTTGCGCATAAGCAAAACCGAATATATAAGCTGCCCAAGTTGTGGCCGTACACTTTTCGATTTGCAAGAAACCACAGCACGCATACGTAGCCGTACCGAACATTTAAAGGGTGTAAAAATTGGTATCATGGGTTGCATCGTAAACGGCCCGGGCGAAATGGCCGATGCCGACTATGGCTACGTTGGTGTAGGTGTAGGAAAAATTACACTTTACAAAGGTAAAGAAGTGGTTAAAAGAAATATTGATACACACCTGGCCGTTGACGAATTAATTAACCTGATAAAGCAACATGGCGATTGGGTTGAGAAAGAAACCCTGGAGGTTTAACCTTTTAGCTTAAGCCGGCTTAAACCCAAAAAGCCTAATGCCCAAAACTGTTTGGTTTTATACATTGAATCTGATATTAATCAGGATATTTCATGTTATCAAAACCTTTTCAATACGCGCAAGCATTATATCTTTGCGCTAAAATACAACTACATTATGGAAGCTACAGTTACAGCAGATATGCTTGAAAGAGAAAAAGCCTTTAATGACAGAATTGCACGAGGCGAAGTAATTGAACCCAAAGACTGGATGCCGGAGCGATACCGTAAACAACTGATACGAATGATGAGCCAGCATGCACACAGCGAAATTGTAGGCATGTTGCCCGAAGGTAATTGGATAACACGCGCACCAAGCTTGTCGCGCAAGGCATCTTTATTAGCTAAAGTGCAGGACGAAGCCGGCCATGGCCTTTACATTTACAGTGCAACCGAAACCTTAGGCGTTGACAGATTAGAGTTAACGCAACAGTTTTTAGACGGCAATGCCAAATACTCTTCCATTTTTAATTACCCAACTTTAAGCTGGGCCGATATTGGTGCCATTGGTTGGTTGGTTGATGGTGCTGCAATAGTTAATCAAACTGCTTTAGCCAAGTGTTCCTATGGCCCATACTCGCGTGCTATGTTGCGCATTTGCAAGGAAGAAAACTTTCATCATAAACAAGGTTATCAAATACTTAGCATTATGATGCAAGGTACTGCCGAACAAAAAGAAATGGCGCAAGATGCTGTTAACCGTTTTTGGTGGCCTTCATTAATGATGTTTGGCCCTAGCGATGCCAACTCGCCCAATAGCGAAGAACTGATGCGCTGGAAAGTAAAACTGCACAGCAATGACGACTTGCGTCAACGTTTTATTGACCGCACCGTGCCACAAGGCGAAGCCATTGGTTTAACCTTTCCGGATGATAAATTAAAATACAGTGAAACCACCAGAAGTTATGAATGGGGCCAAATTAACTGGGACGAATTTAAAGCCGTAGTTAGCGGCAATGGCCCATGCAATAAACAACGTATGCAGGCACGTAAAACTGCCGAAGAAAATGGACAATGGGTGCGTGCAGCTGCCGAAGCTTATGCTGCAAAACATTACAATTAAAACCCCTGTTTTAGTTTCATTTTTAAAAATTGTCTTATCAAATAATTACCCTAATAATTATGAGTACCGATACCAAACTGATAACCTGGGAAGTGTTTACCCAAAAAAAACAAGGTGCTGCACATGAGCATGCCGGCAGTGTAAAAGCAACCGACCCTAAAATGGCATTACTAAATGCACGCGATGTATATGGCCGCAGAAACGAAGCCATAAACATGTGGGTGGTACCGGCCTTTGCTATAACAGCCTCAACACCCGAAGATGTTGGTCCTTTTTTCGATCCGGCAAACGACAAGTTGTATCGCAATCCCAATTTTTATAAATTATCCAATACCTACAAACCTGTAGCCGATTAATGCCTTATTACCTATGACAAAAAATCAAGCCCTATACGAATATGCATTACGCCTGGGCGATACCAGTTTAGTATTAGGCCACCGTTTAAGCGAGTGGTGCGGCCATGCCCCATTACTCGAAGAAGACATTGCATTATCGAACATGGCCCTAGACCTCATTGGTCAAAGCCGGCTAATGTTAGCTTATGCAGGTACCTTAGAAGGCAAAGGAAATGATGAGGATGCATTAGCATACCACCGTGATGCACGTCAATACAGAAACCTGCTATTGGCCGAGCAACCCAATGGCGATTTTGGTTATACCATTGCACGCCATTTTTTATTGAGTGCTTATCTGGTAACACTATATCAAAAACTAACCAAAAGCAGCGATGAAACCTTAAATGGTTTTGCACAAAAATCGCTTAAAGAAATGATTTACCATTTGCGCCATGCATCCGATTGGATGTTACGCTTAGGCGATGGAACTCCAGAAAGCAAACAACGTGTACAGGAGTCGTTAGATGCATGCTGGCTTTTTACCGATGATTTTTTTGATGCCGATGCCGTAGATGCAATTTTGCAAGATGGTACTGCGCCTGATTTAGCTGATATAAAAACAACGTGGTTAGTTACAGTTACTTCGGTTATAACTTTAGCCGGATTGCAAATACCTGCAACCACCAATGGTTTTATGCGCAGCGGCAGCCGTAAAGGCAATCATACCGAATATCTGGGTCATTTACTGGCCGATATGCAGTTTATTCCGCGTGCATATCCGGGTACAAAGTGGTAAACTGTATGCCAGTACCTGCACAACATACCGAACAAAGTATATTGCAGTTGTTAGATGCCGTATTCGACCCCGAAGTACCGGTACTAACCATTGCCGAGTTAGGCGTACTACGCAAAGTAACTTTGCTCGATAATGTTTTTAATATTGTAATAACACCTACTTACAGTGGTTGCCCGGCTATGCAAACCATAGCGGCAGATATTACTGCGGTAATGGAAACCAATGGCGTTTTCAACTTTAAAATTACCACCATTATTGCCCCACCGTGGACTACCGATTGGATGAGCGATACGGCCAAACAAAAATTAAAAGCTTATGGCATTGCGCCTCCGACAAATACAACAGCCAATCATTTAGCAAGTATTTTAAATCGTAAAAAATCACCTACTACTTGCCCTTTTTGTAATGCCACCGATACCAAACTAACCAGTGCTTTTGGCAGTACAGCTTGTAAAGCCCTACACTATTGCAACCACTGCCAACAACCATTCGAAGAATTTAAGTGCCATTAAAATTTTAAATTGTGGCCTCCATTAAACACCCTATTTATTTTTATGACAGCCATACTTTACAACAAGCAAGCAGGCATTGCCTCCATTATTTTAAACAGACCTGATAAGTTTAACAGCTTCAACGGCCCTATGGCTATGCAAATGCAAGATGCATTAACCGATGCAGCTACCGATAAAAATATCAGATGCATTTTTATTTCAGCAAACGGCAAAGCCTTTTGTGCCGGCCAGGATTTATCAGAAGCTATTGCCCCAACAGGACCGGGTATCGAAAACATAGTTAAAAAACACTACAACCCCATTGTAAAGTTGTTGCGTAAAACCGAAAAACCAATTGTATGTGCCGTAAATGGTGTGGCAGCCGGTGCAGGAGCCAACATTGCTTTGGCATGCGATGTAGTGGTTGCAGCACAATCGGCCTCATTTATTCAGGCTTTTAGTAAAATTGGACTTATTCCCGATAGTGGCGGCACATTTACTTTACCACGTTTAGTAGGCTTTCAACGGGCCAGTGCATTAATGATGTTGGGCGATAAAGTAACTGCTGCCGATGCATTACAAATGGGAATGTTATACGCAGTGTATGCCGATGAAATGTTGCAGGAAAAAGCTATGCAATTGGCGCAAACATTATCTCAAATGCCCACATTGGGTATTGGACTTACCAAACGCTTATTAAACATGAGTGATAACAACTTACAACAACAATTAGATGCCGAAGCACAAATGCAGGTAATTGCAGCGCAAAGCCACGACTACGGTGAGGGCGTTAACGCATTTCTTGAAAAACGAAAACCTGTATTTAAAGGCGAATAATAATTTGTAACTTCAATTAATAACTTTTACGCTAAATTAAAATCAACACTATGAAAAAAATGTTTATGGCATTGTGTTTTTTAAGCATTAATGCAATACAAGCACAACCAACATTTGTAACCGACAGCTTAAACACCTATATTAAAAATGCCATGCAACAATGGCAAATACCGGGTATGGCAGTAGCTATAATAAAAGATGGTAAAGTAGTGCTGGCTAATGGTTATGGTGTTGCTAATGTTGAAACAAAAAAACCAGTTGATGCTTACACCCTGTTTCAAATAGCCTCTAACAGCAAAGCTTTTACCGGCACAGCCATAGCTTGGTTAGATTATGAAAAACAATTAGGCCTGGATAGTACTGTTACAACTTATTTGAAAGACTTTAAACTATATGATAAAAGCAGCACACAACTTTGCACCGTTCGCGATTTGCTTTGCCACCGCTTAGGCTATAGTACTTTTCAAGGCGATTTTTTGCATTGGGGAAGCAGTTTGTCGCGTAAACAACTAATGGATAACTGGGCTACACTTAAACCCCAATATCCGTTCAGATATACCTATGGCTATTGTAATATGGGTTTTGTTGCAGCAGGCGAAGTTATTAAGGCGGTAACAGATACCAGTTGGGAAAACTTTTTAGAACACCGGTTTTTCAAACCCATGCAATTAAAGCATACGCATACATCATTTAAAAATCTAACAACCGATGTCAATGCCTGTACACCCTATACACTTATTAGTGGTAAACTAACAGAACTGCCATTTACAAGCATCGAAAGCATTGGCCCGTGTGCCAGCATAAATTCCTGCGTGGCCGATATGGCGCAATGGCTATTGTTACAGTTAGACAGTGGCCGGTTAAATGGCCGGCAAATTATACCCTGGCCTGTAATCCGCGAAACACAGTTATCGGCAATGGTAGAAGGCGATATACATTCAAAATTATTTCCGGCAAAACATTTTAATACCTATGGCTTGGGTTGGGCTATGTATGATTATAACGGAGTTAAGGTTATCGAACACGGTGGTGGGGCAAATGGTTTTGTAACCAAAACCAAATTTATACCCGAACTAAATTTAGGCATATTGGTTTATACCAATACCGATGCCAACAGTTTATATGAGGCCCTGGCAACACAAATAATTGATGCATATATGCATCTGCCTTATCGCAACTACAGCGATATTTATTACAAGCGATATGCAAATGCAACTGCCGGTGATGATGCACAGTTAGCCGATTATAAAAAGCGTGTTGATGCAATGGCAAAACCAACTTTACCACTCGAAGCCTATACCGGTACGTATTATAATAGCTTTTATGGTAAAGCATCTATTAGCTATCAAAAGGGTAAAATGATGCTTAAACTACAACATCACCCCAACAATATTGGCGTGTTGCAGTATATGGATAACAACACATTCTTATGTACTTACAGCGATGTTACTTGCGGTGTTATGCCAACACCTTTTAGTGTAAATGATGGCAAAGTAACTTCTGTAAAAATTAAAGTAAACGACTTTATTGATTATGATACTTATGAATTTATCAAGCAATAATTTTTTATTGCTTGATAAATTTAAAGTGCTTGTAGTAACCATTTACATCAGATACCGTAACTACGTATAACCCTGTTGTCAGGTTGCTGATATCTATGCTTTTGTCTAATGTCAATTCTGCTTTTAAAAAAGTTTGACCGGTAACACTGGTTATAGTAACCTGATGCATTAGTTGGTTTGTATAATTACTAAAAAGCAAGCTATTGGTGGCCGGATTTGGGAAAACAGCAAGCTTGTCGTTTGAAATATTGTCTATGCCTGCAAAGCCACAGTTAAAAGCATTAAAAGTGGGTATGGTAAATTGCTGATAGGGTCCGGTTCCATTTGGGCAACGGCCAAAGGTTTTATTGGCTTGTTGTGCGCCAAATACAACACTGTCTAAAACATTACTACCATTGCTGAAATATAGCGATTCGCCATTAGCCGATAATTTAAAATTACAATGCAAATAAGTTGCAGTACTGTTTTTTTCATCGGCCCATAGTATTAAAAAATCATGTGCCGGAATTATAGTTGTGGCAGGGAATGCAAATTTAGTAAGGTTGGCAGCATCGTCTGATAAATATAATCCATGTAATGATAGTGGCGTATTGGTGTTATTGTATAACTCTATCCAATCGGCATATTGATTGTATTCGTTTTTCTTATGGCTTGTGTTATCGGCCATAAATTCGTTAATGGCAACCTGACCTGTTTGTGCTGTGTTTATTGATATGGTTAAGCTAAAAAATTCATGCTCGGCACGCTGCGGTGCAAATATCCCTGCATCATTATTCTCTGCATAAACATAGTATTGTGTAACTAACGATTGTATCATTATATCAACACCAAAAACACCATCAGCAGCAGCGCCATCATTATGCAAACCATCGTCAAACATAGTGGTTCGTACAAATGCATTTTGTGCATTACTGCGATAGCCTAAATAAACTTGTGTGGCATTACTTACAGTTGCATTAATAGTTATAAGTGAATTTAAAGCCGGTGTATTTGTTGAAGGCTGTACTGCGTTTATTACCGGTGGTACTTTTATAAAATCTGCATTGGTTTGTAAATAGTTTATACGGCCATTCATCAAATTACTTATACCAGGCACCGTATAGGATCCAAAGACTACATCACCGGTTAATCCGTTTTGAAATTGTGTATAGGTGAAAAAATTGTTTGCATCAGCTAACACTGCTGTATCAATAAGCAATTGCAAAGCAGCGGCATCGGTAACGTAATTTCCATTACTAAAGTTTTCGGAAAAGATAGTGCGCGCATGTGCCATAAACTCTTTTTTATAGGCTGCATTATTCATTACCACATTTATTAAAGGCCAGTAGGTATCGGTAGCATGAAATATTGGTGTAAGTTGCTGCAGGTTTGTAACAGTCATACTACCCATGCTGGTGTTGCCACTACCAATAAAAGGGAAACCGCCAAAGGCCATATTCAAATCCCACATAATGGGACTAAATCGTGATGATGCGTCTTTATACAAGTAATAGTTTTGGCAAAAAACTCCGGTATAACTATCGAGGTTAACTAAAACCTGATTAAAAGCTAACATCCACAACACCCGATCCATATCGAGTACATTGCTAACATTACTTTGATAGTTGGTAACTGTGTCGCATAAGTTTACCAATTCATTCCAACCGTAGTCTGATTTTAACTCATAAAAGTTAAAGTATCCACTGCTATCGGCAAAGGGGATGTATCGTAAATTACTTTTAGTGGTTGGCCCGGGCGTTACAGTTGGATTGCATTTAAAAAACGTATTGCTGCTTGAATTAAAATGCGTGCTTAAGAAATCCTTGTTTATACTTTCAACATTCGCAAATAAGCCAATGTAATTTGAGTTTATATACAGTTGTGCAAAGTTAGCTTGCGGACAATGCATGTAATTGTTTAAAATTTTATATGCTAATACTTCGCGAATGCCACTTGGGTCGGCATAATTATTACCCAATTTTATATCGGTAAATCCTTGATGCGATTGTGCTTTTACATTATCTAATTCGATGTGCAACGGGTTTTTAATGTAGGTTGAATCGTAACTGCTATTGCCTTTATATTTTACACCAACACTATCATAATGCGAGCCGTTAATTTTTACCCAATCGGCTATAACATAATCGTCAAAACCCAAACGAGCCGTATCTAACTGATAATCCCAATTACTTTGTGAGAAATATATTTCAATTTTTTGGATGGTACCTCCATCATATAATGATTGTGCATTTACTTGTGCCAAACAGCAGTATGCACAAACGATACATTTTAAAAAACGCATGTAATATGTAGCTTGAAAAATATGGATTAATTAAAAATCAGTTTTGATTTTTTGATGTTGTTGTTTTGTACGCACGTAACAAAGTAAAGGCCGTTTGTTAAATCCGCTTTGTTGATAGTGAGTTGATTGTTCAACAAGTTAGTGTAGCTACGTACTGTGCGGCCTGCCAAATCAGTAATAACAATTTGAGTACTTCCTGCGCCATTCCAACTAATATTGGCTGCTTGTGTTGCCGGGTTTGGCCACAAACTCAGGTTAGCGGTTGTAACATCATTTATTGCTGATGTGCCCGGGCAAGCTGTGCATGCTGCATAACAAACAACCGTTAGCAATGTATCGTAATTAACATCAACGGTACGGTTGGTATTGGTGGCACAAATTGCCGGAACGGTTTCGGCATCGAGTGCAGTTGCTCCATTATAAAACTTATATTCATAAGTACTGCCTGCATTTACATAAGCAATAACTTCCCAAATAGCGGCATCAAAATTATATAGGTGTGTAGCTGTAGTGCTCCACCCCTGAAAATTACCGGCTACATGCATGCCACCTGCAGCAATGGTTTCGTTTTGCATATCAACATAAAACCTTATCAATGTTAAGCCGGCCGGTGCATTGCCGCCAAACATAATGGCTCCAACAAAGGTGGTATCGTTAGCAATCGAATCAACATACAACCAGCGGTTGTCGTTAAAATTGTACAACACACGCGAAAGCTCGGGTACAAATTCGGCTTCGTAAAACTGATCGCCATTCACAAATTTGTATTCATATTTTGCAAAGGCCGGTATATCTACTACAATACTATATATATCTGATGTGCCTTCCTGTGTTAAAGAAGTGCTGCCCGAGTTCCAGTCGCCACCGGCAAATCCGGCAAGGGTTTGAAAATCGCCAGATACGTGCATGCCCGTAGTGTTTATGGCAATTCCTGTCATGTCAACAGCAAACTTTACTTTTTTTGCAAATACATGTATGCTAACTGTTACAAGAAGCGCTGTAAATAAAAATTTTTTCATCTATAATTATTTTTGAATGGTTATACGTTGTGTGCTAACCTGGTTTAAGGCATTGGTAATCCGAACATAATATATACCGGCTGGTTGCATGCTTAAATCTATTGTGTATGTATTTTTTTGTTTTAAAATTTCAGAGCCTAACATACTATTCACTGTAACTGTAAAATCGGCAAGGTTTGGCATCCGTATATTAAACAAACCGTTTGAGGGGTTAGGGTATATGGTTACATCTACGTTTGAACTATTTGCTGCAATGGCTGTAACCGTAGAAAACTTATAATCCGTACTGTAAGTAAACATACAGCCATTAACATCGGTTGTACGTACCTTATAATTGCCATTAGTGGTGGGCACATAATAACTATTGGTTGCGCCTGCAATTTGATACCCATTAAAATACCATTGATAGGTAACGGCATTGCTGCTATGTAAGGTGTCGTTTAGTAAACTAACTGTTGGTAATGCAGGTGCCGGGCTAAATACATAACAGCTATCATACCTGAATGATTTTGGTACAGCACCTGTGGCTGTTTTACTCCAGAGCAAGTTGCCGCTTGGGCCAAACTCTTTAATAATACCTGCTGTTGCAATGGTTAATAAAATATTGCCATTAGGTAAAACCTGAAATCCACCCATGTTGCTGTTATAGCCACCACTTGCCTGACGTAATGTATAACTGCTTGGCGTAAATGCCGAACCGGGTGTAATGGTGTAGTTATATCCGTTTTCGGGTGCATCAATCTGATCTCCGCAAGAAGCATTACTTGATATTCCTTTATTATTGTAAGCGCATAAGAAGCCCGGATTAGGAACGTTTTCGGGGTTCCAATGTGCATCGTGTGTTACATTTAAAATCTGCGAACCCGATGCGCCATACGCTGCCGGATTTCCCCAGCGGTATAAAATATCGCCTCCTTTGCCTGAATTACCGCCACTATGTGTTGCTGCTTCGGCTGTAGTTGTGCTATGGTCAATTACATAAATTTCGTGCAGGTTATGGCATGAGAATGCTATCTGATCTAACATCGGATTATAACTTACACCATTCATATGCATCCAATCTTTTTGTGTGTTGTAGTTGATGTTAATTAATTCGGGGTGATTAACAATACTGGTTTGATAATTTGCTTTAGCTGCATTTACGTTTTGTACTAAATGATCCCAGGCATGCCATTCCCAAACAATGTTGCCACCGGTAGCGCCAACAGGTTGTACCTCTACAATTTTATCAGGCCACATTTCTATAGATTGTGTACAGCCTGCAGCATTGGTTTGTGCTGCTGTTTTACGTTCGTATGCTATCAATAACACATTGCCATTGGGCATAGGACAAATATCATGATGTGTACAATAATTTGTTGTTGAGTACACGTAATCCCAAATCACATTTCCGTTCCAATCTACTTTTTGTACCTGGCCGCAAATAGGACCTCCACTAAACGAATTGCCACTTTTGCTAACGGTGCGCAACAATATACCACCGGGCAATAAGTACGATGAATATCCGGTTCGGGTTGATGTTGTATGCGTCCAGGTTTTCTTAGTAATGGCAGGGGAGTTTGTATCTATCAAATACGTGCTGGTGCCATTAGAAGTACTGTACAACGTGTAGTTGCCCCATTGTTGCGCTTGTGTGGTATATTGAAATATCAAAGCAAGAACAATGGCATTAAAAAGATGTTTCATAAAACAAAATAGTTGGTTTAAGGGGTTTATCAAAAGTGGTTTTACCAATAATTACAAGAAGCATTGGATTGCTTATTGCATCAAAAGTTTAAGCAATGTTATCAAATTATTAATAAAAGCTTACTTAAGCTAATGCTTATTACAAATTGCCTACAGATGCTATTACTCAAAAATAACCTTTTTAGTACTGGTTTGATTGTTTGTAATAAGCCTGATGCAATACAACCCTTTTGATAAGCCCGCTTTTTTGGCATCAAAACGATAACTGTACTGACCTTTTTTAAGCGTTGTGTTTTCGAGGATAAATACAGTTGCGCCAAATTGATTAAGCACATCTAACCTTACGTCTGAAAGTTCTTTCAAGTTGAAAGAGATGGTTGTAAAATCGCTGAATGGATTAGGTGTTGCAGCAAAGTCAGTAACATTAAATTCAGTAACGGCTTTTTCGATATGACTAATAGTAAACTGGCCATTAATGTCATTGGTTTTAAGTTTGTAATAATATAAAACGCCCGGCTCAACATCCTTGTCAATATAGTTATAAGTATGCCCGCTTTGTATATTACCCATTGGCTGCATGTGTGTTATGGGCATAAAATTTACACCATCTATACTGCGGTTTAATTCAAAATTGCTAACTTGATTTTCGGAAACTGTAACCCAACGTACAACAATGCTTTGTGTAGCTGCTTTGGCTTCGAATAAAATTAAACTAACGGGTAATGGTGTTGGAGCCTGTGCTACACCAAAATAAGAAGTGCCTGTGCCAAAACCATTCATGTTTAACCTCCCTACAGCGGTTACCGGACATGGCGTACAAACACCGTTATACAAATTCCAGGTGGTGTTTGGGTTACGCATAACCGTAAAGCCCGATGCCGCATTGCTATAGTTGGTGTTATACAGTGTTGCATCAAAGTTGCCTGATGTTGGGTTGTTGTTTGCAACAAATTTCCATCGGCCATTATTTAATGCGGGTTGGCTATACGATACGGCACACTCAAACCCGCCTATGCCAGGTGGTAATGTAGGATGCAACTCAAAACTTGCTTGTAAGTTGCCAATGGTTGTGGGCGCTGCTGCGTAATTAAAATTTATTAGTGCCAACTGGTAGCCGGCTGTACTATGACCAACCGGAAAATTAAAGGCACCTAAACTACTCAGGTTGCGTCTTAAAAAACCTAATACAAAACTATTTGCGTTACCAATATTGCAAGATGCAGGCGCACTGTTTTTAATATATACTTCGTATGCGGGTGTGGTTATAATTCTACCGTTATTTAATTGCAGTGTGCCTGTTGTAGCCAAATTAAGGTTGCTGCTTAATGTTAATCCGGGGCCTGTATGTTGCATAATTACATGGTTAACATCGCCAACGTAATTGTAATTTTGTGCTGCACTACCATTAAATTCAAGGGTATTGGTACCCGTAGTATAAGTGCCGGCAACATTAAAATTACCTGCAACCCTGTGGTAAAATCCTTGCGCATTACAAACAGATGTGCCTGTAGTAGCTGTAAAATTTCCGGTATTGTCAACTGCCTGATTAAATACAACGCTACCACCGGTTTTATTTATGGTTAAGTGATTAAAAGCCGAAGTACCTACCATCGTTCCATTTAACTGCTGTACCACATTGGCATTATTAATTAAAACGGTGCTGTTTGGTTGTGCTGTAAATAAGCCATTATTGGTATAGTTGCCGCAAACTTGTAAGGTATAGCCCGTGTGTAAAGTAAGGCTTGATGATGGATTAATTTGTAATGATTTACATACAGCACCGTTTCTATAAATGGCAGGCATATTTGCCGATGATGGAGGTATAATGGCATCAATAGCACAGGTGGGTATAGCACACCCTCCCCAGTTTTCAATTTTAAACCAATCGTCATCTATGCCACCGGTCCAAACAACAAAACCCGGTGCTGCTGAATAATTTATAGGCGAGGCCAAAAAATCCATCGTAAAACCTGATGTGCTATTCGAAAAATTGCTTACCACTAATTTTATAATGTCGCCAGCATTAACGGCAAGCCTGCGTTCATAGGCAAAATCATAATTTACACCATAAGGTGCAGGAGCATTATTAACAGCATTGCTGTTAAGGCCTGTTACACCTAAGTAAGAGTAATTGCATCGTGTAGGTGTTGCACCACCAGCAATAGATGTGCAAGTATTTACTACCGTGTTGGTAGCACCATCAAACATCAACCATAAAGCAAAGTCATAATCAGTTTCATCGCCAACAAAAGGTTGCGGATAATCATTCGGAATGATATTAAACTCTAAAAAGCCATTGCTTTGTATTACCATTTCGTACCAGGATGAGCCACGCTCTGCTGAAAGTAAACAATTACTGCCGCTTCCCGGAAAATCGCATGACGAACCAAATGCCTGATAACCCGGATTACCTACGGAAATAATTTGATTACAAACCGGATTAGGTACTACACACTCTTGCCCAAATACCGGGGGTAAATTAGACGGGGCTCCATCAATTACCACAATACCAAAAGTGCCGGTAGCACCTCCATATCCATCAACAACTAAATGATACGTTGCGCCCGGGGTTAAGGTGTTGATATTTATTTGCGACATATTATTTACCGTAGTGCCGCATGATGGTGCATTGTCGTTACAAGCTACATAGGTAAGGCTATTACAAGCACCACTATATAATGCAATATGAGAATTAAGTAGTGTACCGGGTGTAGTACGTATGGTAACTTGTGCCGATGTGGGTATAAACCTATACCAAACAGTATTTAATTGATTACCGCCTGCAACCCAACAAGCAGGGGCTGCCGGCTCGCCAATACCACCTGAGCAATTGTTACTTCCATTGGTGTAAACACCCAAGGTTAACACGTTGGCATTACAAGGTAAATCGTTAACAGCACCCGAACCTCCATTTACAATATTAATTTCATAAGTAACCACAGTTGGTGGCGCCCAGCTATCAACTATTATAAAATAATTTCCTGCTGCCGGTAATGTAACCGTACCTGATAAATTACCCGATGTTGCACCACCATAACTTCCCAAACAAAGGCCTCCACTGCCCGGGCAACCCTGATAAACCTGAAAGCCAATGGCATTGTTACTTGCCTGGCTTAAACTCACAATTAAACAAGTTGGTGCTGTTGCCTGATATAAGTAAACTTTATCGTTACCCGATTCATATAAAGTACCACAAGAACCTGAAGTTGCATTGGTATAATCGTTACCTAAACATTGCGTGGTTTGGTTGTTGGCATTATAAGGCAAAGTAACATTTAGTGCTGATGCACATGTAGCACCTGTACTTACGGATACCGGTGCCGTTATATTGATGTTATAACTACCAATACAATTGGGTGGTGCATATTGATCTAACAATGCATAATATGTTATTCCTGCAGTTACATTGGCACATACCGTTACATTACCACCGGTGCTTTGGTCAAAATCCAAACAGGTAGGTGTTCCCATTAAACAACCTCCGGTATAGGGGCAACCCTGATAAAGCATTAAGCCAACATACGTACTGTTACTTGTTATGGTAATGGTAACCGACCCTGTTACAGTTGGTGTAAATACAAACACCTCGTCTTCGCCACTTAGGTATGTGTTCGAACCACATGCAAATGTATTGGCTGCTGTTAAATCGTTAACCATGCCACAAGTGGTGCGGCCTGTAGCATTGTAAGGCAGCGTAACATTTACCTGCCCGGTTCCTAAAGTACAGCCACCCGGAGGCACCGGTGCCGATATGGTAACATTATTATATGCATTGCAAGTTGGTGCCGGCCACGAATCTAAAATCAAATAGTAAGTGATGCCGGCTTGTAAACAAGCCGACATGTTTTTACTGCCCGTACTTGAGTTGTTATTTACCACACAAACACCACCTTGCCCATTAAACGGACAACCCTGATATAACATAAAACCGGTGTAAGTAGCCGATGGTGCATCTAAATTCATGGTTACACTACCTGTTATGGCCGGTGTAAAAACCCAAACAGCATCTTCGCCTCCTAAATATAAATTTGAGCCACATGCAATGGTATTTGCAGCAGTAAAGTTGTTTATCAAACCGCAAGTTGTACCCGCTCCACTTGCATAAGGCAAGCTACTTACATTGGTAACACCGGCTCCTAAACCACTGGGGCATGTTAAAGGCGCTACATGGCGATATGCCATTGTACCCATATTGTTTTGGGTTAAGCAACTATAGCGCGTAGGCAAAATTCGGTAGTTACCACTGGCTGGACAAAGCCATGATAGTGATGAGGCCAAACCGCAAAAATCGTCATTATACCCTCCGGCCATAGCGGTGCCTGTTGCATCATTTAAAATGGAGAGCTGCGTATCAAATGTGGTACTGCCACCATCGGCAGCACAAAACGAAAACTCATAACTATAACCGGCTACCGCTGTAAACACTTTGTAGTCGCCACCGTTAATGTTTGTAGTGCCTGTTGTTTGCCAGGCTGCTGTGGTAGTAATGGAGCCATTGGCAGTGCCACCGGTGCATTGGGCTTTTGTATATATGCTTATGTAACTTAATAATCCAATAAGTAATAACTTCTTCATAATTAATCGAGGCGGCTGCTAAGTGGTTGTAATTGACATGCATTAAGTACCTGATCTATAGTTGCATCAGCTTTGATATAATACGTCCAATGTTTTTGTTTTAATGCCTCAAAAAAAACATCGTTGTTTTCATGAAACTGAACTTGTAATTTGAACATGGCCACATTAAACCGTGCACAAACCCCCACACAGTTTATACCTTGTAAATGGCTGATACTGTTTTGTATCGAATCGGCTTGCTTTACTAAGTCATTATGGGGCATGTACAATATAACTTCGCGAAACTGGGCACTACAAAAAGATTGTA
>JAEUTH010000042.1 GCA_016788165.1 Bacteroidia bacterium
TACATTATACGCACCAATGCACAAGGCACCGAACTGTGGAACCGCACCTACGGTGGTGCCCTTAACGATGGCAGCTACAGCATTATACAAACTTACGACAGTGGCTTTGCCGTATGCGGCTACACAGCCAGCACCGGTGCCGGCCTTAAAGATATGCAACTGCTAAAGTACAATGCCAGTGGCAACCTGCTTTGGCAAAAAACCTACGGTGGCGCCCTTGACGAAACCGCTTACGCCTTAATACAAACTTCCGATAGCGGCTTTGTACTTACCGGTACTACCAAAAGTTACAGCGGCAATGGCAACAGCGATATTTACCTGCTTAAAACCACATCCACAGGCGATACCACTTGTTTGGGAACATTAAAAACAGTAAGCATAAGCGATAAATAAAGCCATGAAAAAAATCATAATGGCTTTGCTAATTGCTTGCAATTGCATAGCCCAACCGCAAATTACCTGGCAGAAATATTTTTATGCATCTTCAGGTTATAATGCATGTTTTGGCATACTTCAATTAAATGATAGCGGATTCATAATTACAAATAGTTGGCCTCAAAGGCCTTATATCGGCAGGATATTAAAAACAAATCAATTGGGAGATACCCTGAAATCAATAAAAATTAACACCTGGTCTAATATTATTCATACACTTGATAGCAATTTTGCTTTCGCTGGTGGTAGCACTGTGCTTGGCCAAGGAAGATTAACAAAATTTGATATTGATTTAAATGAATTATGGACACAGTACTACCCACAATTTAACAGTATTAGCGTAGCCACCTGCAACGATGGGGGCTTTTTGCTATACAATGCTTACAATATTTGTAAAACGGATAGCTTAGGCAATATAATTTGGTCGCATAATATTGGTAACATCAGTAAGGCTATTTCATGCAAAAATGGTGATGTTTTAATTGTAGGTCAATATAGCAATGGCCCCGAACAATACATTGCCTGTCTATATGATTCAACAGGCATGTTGCTTTGGAATCGCTCTTATGGCAACTGGTTTATCTTTTGGGGTCAAAGTAGTTTCGGTGGTATATTAGATGCTGTAGAATTGCCCGATGGCAATTTTTTGGCTGCATGTATTGCACAATGGGGTATAGCCAATGCCGGTGGCGATTGGGATTTAATGAAAATAGAGCGTTTTACAGGTGATACTTTAATGACGCGCAGATACATGCCTTCAGGCGCTTATGGTGGCCCGTATGGTAATATTTGTTATACAAAAGATTCGAACCTGATAGCAACTTATGGGTCTGCAATTATGAAAACAGATACGGCCGGTAATATAATCTGGACCAAAAACACAATGGTTGAAATTATTGATGCCATTGGTTGCAGCGATGGTGGTATTGCCATAGCCGGCCAATACTACAATCAGGCGGGCTTATCACATTCCACCTACGCCAAATTAGACAGCTTAGGCAATATTTACAACTTCCAGGGCATGCCCTATATACAACCCCAATTGGTAAGTGTGTACCCCAACCCGGCAAGTAATCAATTAACAATTGATAATTTACAATTGACAAATAAACCGTTTACAGTTACTATATATGATGTTTTGGGTAAAGCGCATCTAATGCAAAATTCCAATGCCACCACCATTGATATAAGCAAACTAACACCGGGCTTATACGTACTGCATTTACAACAAGGCGACACAATATATTATGGCAGGTTTGTGAAGGAGTGATTAGTTGAGAGTGGTTAGTGGGTAGTGGGTAGTGTAATGTAAGATAGCTTGAATAAGAAAAATTTATAAAACTTGTGTTTGCTGCGATTTTTTGTGCTACGGCATAAAGCGGGCAGGGACATTTGTTTCAAAAAGGGGCTTGTACCCACAATACTACATGGCACAAAAGTTAACTGCAGCTTTAAAGGCTTAAAAAAAAAGAGGATAAAATTTAAATCCATTATGCGCATCGTAACCAAGTGTAGGCATCGGAATCTTAATCATGTTTACGGTATTTAAAACAGCTTTCAATGTTTTTGATTTGCATTTAATACGGCTTAAATCTATATCAGCCGAAATGTAAAATTGCCTGTAACGCTGGTATGCTTTTCCTAAATCAGGGTTGGTATGGCCACCCGTCATACCATTAGCACCATAGCCTACTGATATGGCAAACCATTGCGGCAGTTTGCTTTTTGGCAACCAACAATTTAATGTGGTACTTAACCAGTAAGTTTGGCCATTATAATCTTTAAATAAACGTGTAACAGGCGTGTTGCCTAAAATATTGGGCCGCTCATTAGCATAAGGCGAAACATGGTATGAAAACTTTATTGCCACCTTTTGCTCCTGCCAGGCCATTTGCTGCCCTGCAAAAATACCGCCTCCTGTTGCATTGGCAATCATATCAAACCAACTAAAACCCCATGCACTACTTAAGCCGTCAAAAACTTCGATAGTAGTTTGAAATAACAATGCATAACCTGTACCATATACGCATGCCTGTTTATGGCTAAAACCGGCCCACAATAAAGCGTCATTGCTTAATCTGCTTAATTGATATGTTGTAAATGCATGGCCAAATTTATCAACCTGAAGCCACTCATTGCCATCGTTAAAAAAATGGAATTTTTGATTTTCATAATCCGCATACCAAAGTTGGTATAAGCCTGCCATACCCCCTACATATAAAACACTGCCTGTGCCAATAACCAAATGCTTCTTACCAATAGCGCTTTGTTTATCGTTTAAGTGTATTTGGCTTTCTGCTATTACATCAATTGCGAACGGCTTATTTAGTGAAGCTATTTGTGCCTTTGCTGTAATTGCAAAAATTGCAGGCAATAAAAAAACGCTGCCCATTTTTGGTAACAGCGTTTTAAAATAATTTATGCCATGCATGCTAAAAAAGCATTTAGGATAACAGCGTTTGTTTGCCGGCAGCTAATATATCGTAAGCAGCTTTACTGGTATCGCTTTCGGCATAGGTACGTAACACCGGTTCGGTACCCGATGCCCTGATCATTATCCAGTCGCCATTTTCGAAAAAGTATTTATAACCATCTAAATCATCGGCCTTGGCAATTTTATAAGAACCAAAAGCCGTTAACGACCCACTTTTACATTTATCAATAGCTTTGTTTTTCTCGGCTTCGGTAAGGTGTAAATCAACACGCTCAAAAGCAAACGGGCCGGTAATTGCATATACTTCATCAATTAGTTGTTGCAGGTTTTTACCGCTCTTGGCCATAAATTCCCAAATAACTAACCCCATCCATATACCATCGCGCTCGGGTATATGTCCCTTAATGGCAATACCTCCACTCTCTTCGCCACCCACTAAAACATCTTCCTTAATCATTACCTCGCAAATCCATTTAAAGCCAATTTTAAGTGTTTGCATTTCGAGGCCATAGTGGTCGCACAATTTTTTTACGCGTGGCGTAACCGAAAACGCTATGCATACTTTGCCACTTTGTTTTTTGTATTTAACCAGGTAGTGTATTAACAATAAAATGATGTGATGCGAATCCACAAAATTGCCCTTTCCATCATATAAGCCAATACGGTCGGCATCGCCATCGGTTGCCAAACCACAATCAATTTTACCATCGCTTTTAATCAGATTCGAAAATTCTTGTAAGTTTTTATGAATAGGCTCGGGTGCCTGTCCCATAAACGATGGGTTATAATCGCAATGTATTTTAATGGTTTCGGGCAACAATCTTTTAATCACATTTTGGCCGGCACCATACATAGCATCATAAGCCAAACGCAAACCCGAATTTCTGATGGCATCTAAATCGAAGTTTGCCTCAACATGTTTACAATACATGGTTTCGAGGTCGGTGTATTCCAATAAACCTTTCTTTTCAAAATCGGCAAGCGATAAACTGTCAGCATCAATAGATGGCACATCGGGTATAATATCTTCAATTTCCTGCACCTGTGCCGGAGTAAGCGGCCCGCCATAACTGCCTTTTAATTTATACCCATTGTATGAAGGCGGATTGTGACTTGCCGTAATAATTACACCCAAATCGGTTTTGTGGTTTACGGCACCTAATGAAATCATGGGTGTAGAAACAAAATCTTTTGCCAAAAAAACCTTTACCCCTTTGGCACAACAAACTTTAGCAACGGTATGTGCAAACATTTCGCCTGCAAAGCGGCAATCGTGGCCAACTACCACCGATGCATTTTTATTGCGGGCTATCATCCAGTTGGCTGTAGCTTCGGCAACCCTTGTTACGTTATTTACTGTAAACTCCTTGGCAATAATGGCACGCCAACCATCGGTGCCGAACTTAATTTTATCCATTTTTAATAATTTAATGTTTGTAATAATGCCTGCGAACTTGCAGTATTTAATTGATGTTTTTTAATGCGCTATTATAAATAAGAATTACTTAATAGTATAACAGAAAATTTTGAAATAAAACCTGTCATTCTATAATCGAATTAATATTTTGCCATTGCAAATTTAGCAGTGCCCGTTGATATAAAAAGGCGTTTTTACGTTCGATGTTTTGCGTATTTACAGATGTGATTGTATATAAAAAGTCCTTTTGATTTATTAAGCCTGTTAAACTGATTGGAGGCACCTTAATATTTTTTGCCTGTGTTTCGGTTAGCACAATCGTACCGGTGTTTGTATGGATTATTACTTTTTCGATTTGCATTTGTAGTTGATACAACAGCGTCCAAATTTCGGTAACTTCTATTTTAGTAACTGCACAATCGGTTGTTTTACAAAGCAAACTATCGGTAGCCAAATAATTTTGTACCCATTGCAAAATACTATCGGCCTGTAATGCCAATGGCATAAGACTTACTGCACGCTCAACTACATAGGTAATTTTTTTTTGTTGCGGCAAGGGCGGAAATAAAACCTGATTAAAACCCCGGTTTACCAACATCTCTTTTAAAGCATTTTTACTTTCAGCATCGTTCGAAAAAACATGCTTACCGGCTTGCAGCAATTGATATTCGAACTGTTTGGTTAACAAAGTATAGCCCAGCGTTAAATTGCTGTTTCCATTTGCATCACTTTGTATAAACTGACGTGCCAGCAGTGCGGCTACATCATTAAAATCAACATAACCAAAGTTAACTTCGTTGATTGCATTTTTTGCGCTAAAACTAAAACCATGGGTGGTTGTTATAATCTCTTGATTTCGCTTGTTCCATTGTTCATATATAAATATATGGGTGCTGGCAGTAAATAAAATATTCGATGTTCGTTCAATTTCCTTTAACGATGTGCCCATAATCTGCACTTCTTTTTCGCGCGAATCCCAAAGTTTTACCTGCCCGCTTATAATTCCGCTATAAACACAATTGCTTAATTGATTTACAAAATTATAACCCCGTATATTTTCTTGTTTATCAGCTAACAAACGCAAAATTACAGGCAAATTTTCGTCTGATGCGCCCATCAGTTTTTTAGTGTTATTCAAATAAATGAGGGCAAACAATACCCAAATAAATTTATAGCGATGCATGTATTTGCTGAAGCAGTTGCTTAACTTTTTGATTGTTGGGGAAACGTTTTAAATAATCGTTTAATAGTTTTTGTGCACCTGTTTCATTCCCTTCATACATAAACAGCGATGCCATGTTTACCAATGCCTGATCGTAATCGGGGTTAAGGGCTAACGACTTTTGATAGCAACTTTTAGCTTGTGCCTGATTATTTTTAAAAGCCAGTTGTAAGTATCCCAAGTTACACCAAGCCATGGCATTGCCATTGTCTTCGGCTACAATAAAATTAAAAACATCAAATGCTTTTTGCAATTGGTTTAGCTGCACCAGCAATGAACCGTATTTATTTTGAAAACTTAAAACATAAGGAGCCAGTTTAACTGCACGTTGTAAGTATGGCAATGCCTCCTGATATTGTTGTAACTGCCAAAAACTTTCGCTAATGCGGTAACAGGTCCAGGCATGGGTGTTGGTATATGATTGCTGATTTAATATTGACAGGCTATTGCCAACCATACGGTTATAGCTAAGTACTTTTTGATAATCGCTACGCAAATAAGCCAAATGAATTAACTGGTTAAAATTATTTGGGTTTACATTATTATCAGGCAAATAACGGGCAGCCGAGTCGAGTGCAAATGTTTCATTCGTAAATTTTTCGTAGTAGTTGATGTAGGCCATTGCCATAGATAACGAATCGGCATGGTTGTTATTTATGCAAGCCAAACCTATGAACTGTTTTATTTTTTGTACTTCTTTTGCCGGCACCGGTTTGGCTATGTAATGGTCGGTAACACGTACGTGTGGAATATCAATAGCGCCACTTTTAGGCATGTGGCATTGTATGCAATTGTTTTTGGCCGCATTTAGTTTTACCGTTGGTGCTGTACAAAGTTTGTGGCCATTACTTTGATGGCAATTTACACAGGCGCGGTTATAAATTTCTTTGCCGGTTACTTTTACACTTACATGCGGATTATGACATGTAATACAAGTAAGTGCATTTTTGTAAGGACGTAAGGCTTGTAACTTTGCCGTGTTGTTACTTATTTGCTCTGATGTATTAATATAACATTGACTCATTTTTAAACGCTCGGCATGGCTTGCCATAATATGTTCCGTTTCCTGACCTGTATAAACGGGCATGTAAACATCCATTACACTGCTTAACGATATACCGGGTTTAAAATCGAAAAAACTTTTGCCGGGTTTTAATACGGCATTTCCTTGTATATGGCAACGCTGGCACACATCAAGCTGCAAGTTAATAGGCAACTTAGCCGGGTTTACAATACTGTAATCAATTGCATTTGCTGTATCGGTTAAGTGCCCCGCTTGTATGTGTTGCACATGTGCAGCACCCGGCCCGTGGCAACGTTCGCAGTCAATGCCATTAGCTACAAAACTGTATTTGTTTTCGCTACCCATTTGCATGGTTGGGTATGCATTGTGGCAAGTAATACATTCCTGGCCAATGGCGCGGCTAAAGCGCGTGTTATTACCATTTTCGAAACCGGGTGGCAAATCCCATATTCCTTTTTGTGTATAGTAAGTCATGGGCGCCTGATACAGGTAACCATTGTTATTATAAATGTGCGAATTGGTATGTTGCCCGCTGCCAACTATATAATTTATAAGTTGTTTATGCGCATGTATGGTATCGTGTTGCTGCAACCGATACTCGCTAAACATTAAGTAATTGTTTTGCCATGCTGCATGATAGTACAAATCGCTATGCTTATCATAAATGGTAGCATGGGCAAAATCTGCTGAGGATTTTTGTTTTGAAGCTACATCAAACGACTGCCCCATACCGGTTTCGATAAATGTATTATATATAGCTGCATGGCATTGTTTGCATGTTTGCATGCCTACGTATTGCACCGTATCGTTTAAGCCGGCATAGGTAGTAACACTTTGAGCAGGCACATTAGTTTTTACGTTGCAAAACATGGTAGTACAACAAACGCTGATTGCCACTAATAAAAAAACCGGAGCAGTAAAGTTGTTACGAAGCGTTTTTTTTGAGTACATCATCTATGCAGCAAATGTATGGCTTGCATGATGCAAAGCACAAAAAAACTTCTATTGATTAAAGATGCCATATACGTATCATTTTAATTTTATATCATTTTTATGCGCTAACTATTTGATTTAGCAACTTTTCGGTTTTTAATAAAACTAAAGTTGAATTAAAATAATTATTTAATTTGGTAGGTACGAAATTTAACCTATGCTACACGCTACACGCTACACGCTACACGCTACACGCTACACGCTACACGCTAAGCCTATGCGTAGCTGTAAATTACAAAACCCATTACTATTGTAAACTTCGTTATGGCGATGTAAGTTAAACGATTACACAAACTTTAATCTTTAACTTATAATCCATAATAAAATGAAAAAAATAATTTTATCCTTAATAGCCTTTATCTATATGTTTGCTTTAAACAGCAAAGCCCAGTTTGCCCCTGCTACCATTGTTGCCAACAATGCACAGCCTTCTTATGGACCATTTATACTTACCAATTGCGATATGCTAACAGGCTTAAACACTTTAAGTAACACACGTATTTCTGTTATAGTGATGACTGATGGGGTAGCTGGTACATTATTTAGTGAAGCTGTTAATGCAACAACCGGTAATCTACTTGGCACAAATATTATCAATCTTGCTGATACCGATGCAACATTTGCCGATGTATGTTTGGTTGCCCGTGCTAACAGTGTGTATGCCTTAGTACTTTATAAAAAAGCCAGTAACGGACATACCGTTTTACAAACTTTTTTGTGGCATGCGCCTACATATTCATTTACAGATGTACAAACACAAACACTTGATACCGACCCTATGGATGAAATGGGGCATATTGATAGCGACACAAACGATTATTGGGTGGCTACCTGGAGTACCGTTGGCACCCAAACCATTAAAACGTGTGTAGGCCGCACCAATAGCACCGGGCCGTTCATTGTAAATAATTGTAGTAATGTAGAATTAGATTATCCAAATAATATAGGCGCAATTGGTGATTTACGCAACCCTGATGTAGCCATTTATAGCAACTCAAACGTTACACCATCGGTTACCACAATTTATTATACTTATACTGCTGCTGGCGACAGAAAAGTAGTGGTACAGGATTATAAAATTGTGGGTAATATTAATAATAGTTTTACTGCAATTTGCGATGGCAATAATGGCAGTTTGCCAGCAGCCAATGTGGATGTAATTGATGAGCTTACTGCCCCACCTCCTCCATTAAACAATGGCTTTGCAGGGGTACGTATTGCCTGCCACCGCGAAGATAACGATGTCAACATATTGCAAGAAGGCTTTATTATAGTATATCAACGAATTGGTATTGTTGCCGTTAGCCCAACCCTGCAACAAACGCATGAAGTTTTAGGTCGTGCTTTTTTTTGCTCTTCAAATTCAGCTTGCAAATACTTTCCTCCATTAAATAATCCTGCTAATAATTATTGCAACGGAAGTTTACAATTCCAAGGCGTTAACCCAACGCAAACCTTACCAGACATTAACAGTGTGATGGAGGAAAACAAACTACCACAAATTACTTTAGACCGATTTACCGGTACATTCGACTCAAACCCCAATGCCGATGGCAATACAGCCATATTAACCTGGAATTACTATGATGGAACCACTTATAAACACAGGCCCGTTATGCTCTATATCAATATCCAAACAGGTTTACCACAGGTGACGCCTAATTTTACGCCTACATCTCAGGCTAATTTGTACTTGTTTAATAATGTTTCTACAACTAACGATAATCAAATTGCCGTATCGGTATGTTCCGAAACGGGTAATACCCGTCATATTTTATATGCCTGGGTGGATGATGCCAATAATATTGTAAAATATTAACACGTAAATACCGGTTTTATTATGCGTAATGGTACACCTGCACAGGTAGTAACACAAGCACTGTTTTATGAAGACTTATTACACACAGGATTGCAATTACCCAATGAAGATAATATGCACTTAACATTAATGCATTACAACGGCCAGCAATTATTAAACGTAAAAGGTAACAGCGATAAGTTAAATCAAATTTTACTAAGCCAGTATGATAAAGCAGCACCGGGTTTATTAATTTTAACGCTAAACACAGCAAAACAAACATTTATTTTCAAACTACTTAAAACCCAATAAAATGAAACAATTAATAATATTAATGCTGTGCCTGCCTTTTGCATTAAGCGGCCAGGGCATTATTACCGATTGGCAAAGAAGTGTTGGGGGTTATGCTAATGAATCACCTGGTATTTGGGGTAGCCATTTTATTTGTCATGGTCCTGATAAATCATGGATATTAGGTGTATGTAGCAGCAGTGGTGTGGGTGGCGATAAAAGCCAGCCACCTTGTAATGACCAAGGTAATGCCAACGACTTTTGGCAAATAAAATTCGACTCCACAGGCCAAAAAGTATGGGATTATAAATATGGTAGCTTAGATTTTGATGAGGGCAATTGCATTATAGCAACCAACGATGGCGGTTATTTATTAGCCGGGCGCTCCTTTGGTGAAGATTGCGATAAAACACAAAGTGCTTATGGCATGGATTATTGGATGGTGAAAACCGATAGCATGGGTTTGTTTCAATGGAATAAACGTTTTGGTGGCCAGGGGGGGGATGCCGGTTTTGGGGTTTTACAAAGTGCCGATGGCGGCTTTTACTTTTGGGGTTTATCGCAAAGCGGCATTGGCCAGCAAGTAACCGATACCAATCATGGTGGTTTTTACGAAGCCTGGTTGG
Source organism: Bacteroidia bacterium (assembly GCA_016788165.1). Classification (GTDB taxonomy): domain Bacteria; phylum Bacteroidota; class Bacteroidia; order AKYH767-A; family OLB10; genus JAEUTH01. The sequence continues at coordinate 10,241 of JAEUTH010000042.1, forward strand.
TACGTACCGATGTTAATGGCAATAAATTATGGGATGTAATGCTGGGCAGTATGTTTGAAGATGTTTTAAATGGTGCCGTTACCTTGGCCGATAACAGTATTATATTGGTAGGTAGTACCAATGCCGATGGGCCAGATGGTACGGTAAGCCAACCCAATAAAGGGCCAACATTTACTGAAGACGTATGGATAGTAAAAGTAAATGCTATGGGCCAGATTTTATGGGACAGACGATATGGTGGCATGGGAAACGATGGTGCTAATGACATTTGTTTGGCGCCCGATAGCGGTTTTTACGTGGTTGGTACTGTTCATAGAGACAGTAAACTACCAGATGTTGCTGATACTACAGATAAGGGACTAAATGCGGTTTGGTTACTGAAATTAAATAGCTTGGGTGATAAAGAATGGGATAAAAAATATGGAGGCGACAGCCTAAGTGGAGCGTTGGAAGTATTATATTCGGTTACAACTAATACACTGGTAATTTGTGCAATAAGTATGTCGTCTGACACTTTAGATAAAACAGAACCTCATTACGGACATTACGATTTTTGGATTGTATGTACCGATACTATGGGCAATAAATTATTGGATAAAACCTATGGTGGTTACAGTCAGTTTGTTGATGAGTACAACCCTTCCTTATTAGATATGGGTAACCACCATTACATTGTTGCAGGTGCATCGGCTACACCCATAAGCGGCAATAAAACCGTTGCCATACACGATAGTGTGGGCAATGCCACGTCCAATTACCCCGATATTTGGGTTATTGGTTTTCATTATGATAGTACGGCCACAGCCATGCAGCAGCAGCAACTTATGCCCTTGCAATTGTACCCCAACCCTGCATTGGCTTATTTGCAAATAGGTTTGCCTTTTGATATCAGCAAAGCTACCTTACTTATTACCGATATGCTGGGCCGCACGGTATGGCAACAATACCTGCCACAAGCTTATGATGTAATTACAGTACCTACTGCTACACTTATGCCGGGTATGTATCACCTCAGCTTAACTACGGCAACACATCACACCATAAAAAAGTTTGTAAAGCAGTAAGCTTACGAAGTAAGATAGTTGCCTCAAACAAAAGCGGCTGTATCAGTAAACGATACAGCCGCTTTTGTTTAACGTACTTTAAATAATATGCTTCAAACCAATAACATCAAACATTTAATGTGCTCCGGCCGGGAAATCGGTTTTAATGGTTTGTTTAAAATCTTCTTTACTCACCTGATCTTTTTTACCTAAGTAAGTCCACTTAATGGCTTGTGTATAAGCTTTAAATACACGGTTAACCTCGGCTAAGGTTATGGCATTTACTTTGGCTGCAAATTTTTCGTCTAACAAATAAGAGCCACAAGCTTCGGCACGGCCCAATGCAAACGATTGTGCTGCCGATGTTTCCATTTTCATGTAAGTGGTTGTAAGGTACTTTTGTTTTTTATCAATCAATTCTTTCTCTTTAAAACCCATTTGTTTTACCGAGTCAATAACCTGTACCATTACCTGCATGGCTTCTTTGGGTTTTTGTGTGGTAATGTAAATGGTGTTAATGGGGCTTGTAATGGCTTCGCGATTATAGCCTGCAGCAGGTGCATACGATAAACTGCGTTTGGTGCGCAACTCCACAAAGTAACGGTCGTATAAAATATTCATACCAACCATCATGGGTATGCCGTCTTCGCTGTTATAAGCAGGTGCACTCATTATGCCCATTAAATAATTGGTTGCAATATCGCGGTCAATTACATTTTCGCTGCCTTTTGTAATAAGCAATTTGGGTTCGCTGGTTGCTGCCGTACCGGCTTGTAGTTTGCCTAAAGTAGCCATTACTTTAGCGGTTACATCGGCTTGGGTAACGTTACCTACAATTACTAAGAAACAACGTTTTTTACCAACAGTGGTTTCGAAATATTTTTTGGTTTCGGCCAGGGTTAGTTTTTCTAAACTTGTTGCCGTGCCTGCAGCAATTTTTGCATAGTTACGCATGCCAAAAGCATTTTGCATAGCCAGTTGCTCTAAATAACCATCAGGGTCGCCTTCGGTTTGGTGTGCTGCCGATATCATTTGCTCCTTAGCCAAATTAAATTCCTTTTCGTCAAATGCAGGTGTAAGTATGGCATCGGCAAATAAAGTCCACGATTTATCCCAAAACGGTTTAATACAGGTCATGTTTAAATCGCCATAATCTAAACTGCTGCTGCTGTGAAAAGTAGTGCCTATTTTTTCGGCTTCAGTTGCAAAAACTTCTTTATTCATTTTAGTGGTGCCACCATCCATAGCTACGCTAAATGCCAAGGCTTCTATGCCTTCTTTATCTTTGGCATAATTTGCAGTACCGCCTTTTACAAATAAGCGGGCGCTAATAACATCTTTAGGTGTTGGCCTTAATATCACTTTTAAACCTGCTACATCAAAGGTTACGGTTTTTTGGCCTTGTGCAAATGTTGTTAATGTTAAGCAACTTGCTAACCCTAACATACTGAGTTGTTTTATAATATTTGTCATTGTGAGTGGTTTTATATGTTGGTAATTACTTAGCCAATGTTTCCATTGAATCAACTTTAGCCATTGCTTTCATTTGTGGTGAAATAAGCAAACCGGTTACCGATGGTTTGCCTTTTATGTATTGCTGTACATATTTTTTAATATCGGCACGGGTAACTTTTTTAAGGTTTGCCACATAATCCGTATAATAATTAATGCTGGCCGAAGCCCACCAAAAAGTTACTGTGTGTACAAAATCGCTGGTTTTTTCTTTGCTGTAAGTATCTTGTATAGCCAGTTGATTTTTTGCCATTTCTAATTGCTCATCGGTAAAATAATCATCGGTATCGAATAAACTTATTTGTTTTTGCAATTCCTGATAGGCTTCTTTCATTTTCATCGGATTTGGTACCAATTGTACATTGATAGGGCCTGTGTATTTACAAGTTTGATAACCAATAGCTGCCTGATAGGCCAAACCTCCATCAACCAAAGCTTTCTGAAATTTTGATGATTGTAATCCCAAAATAAATGAAAACACATCGGCAGCATAGGTGGCCGGTAAATCATTACGTGTATCGGGGCCGTGATAACCCACTAAAATAAATGGTGCCTTGGCATTATCGTTTTCAGTAGTAAAATAAGTAGTGCCTTCTAATGGTTTAAATTCAGGTATGGGCCATTTTTCGAATGGGTTAAAAGTACTGGGTTTCCAATCGCCAAAAATTGACTTTACTTTATCAAACATGGCTGTATGTTGTACATCACCGGCAATAACCAACATACTGTTATTAGGCCAATAATATTTATCCTGTATAACACGCATTTTTTCAGGCGTAGCCGTAAGTATAATATCATGATCGCCAATTGCATTTTTGCGCGAATAATTATCGCCCCACATGCGGTGGTTCATGGCATCAAACAAATGGAAATACGGGTTTGATTCATTACGTTGAAACTCGCCATCTACTACCGGATTTTCTTTTTTCATTTCCGTTTCTAAAAACAAGGGATACCTGATGGCATTATTCATAAACTCCAAACCTTCGTTAACCTTGCTATTGCTCAGTGTAAAAAAGTAATTTACACGTTCATCGCTGGTAGTACCGTTAAACACAATGCCCAATTCATTTACGCGGGCTAAAAACTGCTCTTGAGATGGCAATGCTTTATTGGCCTTAAAAAACATGTGTTCGTATAAATGCGAAAGTCCGTTATACTGTGCATCTTCTGTATAAGCACCGTTACGTACCACAATTTCTACTGTTGCTAATGGCACCGATGCATCTTCGATAACCAATACTTCCATACCGTTGTCGAGTTTGGTCATAAAAAAGTTATCGGGTAGTTTTTGCGCCTCGCTGTTTTGCGCAACAAGCGCAATACCTGCAGCTACAAGTAAGGATTTAAATTTTTGCATGTTTTTAGTTTTTGATGTTGTTGCGAATGAAATTAATATTAAATGGAAATAGGACGTTTAAAATTATTTTAACAGTAGATATATTAAATCGAACGATGTTACATTTTAAAAAGTTATGATTTAGTTGTGAATGAAAGCCCTTGTTAATCGCTTTCGAAATAAAACAGATGCAAATTATTACAAGTTGATGTTAATGTTTTGTTTTGTAATTTTTAGACTAATGGTGTATGGTAAAAAACAAAATTTGTTGTTCTTACATTTTTCAAAAACAATAGGCATCCATTAAATTTAACATAGAACAGCATCGCATGAAAGCAAAACTTAAATTGATACTGACTATGGTTGTAACAACCATTTCGGCAAGGGCACAAACACCTAATATCGTACTAACTAATTTAGGCAGTGGCTTAAGCGAACCTGTTGCCGTTGTTAATGCAGGCGATAACCGTTTGTTTGTTGTAGAGCAAGGCGGATTAATAAAAGTTTATAAAAACGGTGCTTTTTTAGCAACACCTTTTTTAAATCTCACATCTGTTGTAACCAGTACAGGCAATGAACAAGGCTTATTGGGTATGGCTTTTAGTCCCAATTACAGTAGCAATGGTTTTTTTTATGTGAACTATACCGGTGGTAGCCCCACCAAAACCAATGTGGTGCGTTACAGTGTTTCGGCAGCTAACCCCGATGTGGCCGATGCAGCTTCGGCACAGGTGGTATTAACACAAAATCAACCTTACAGTAATCATAATGGTGGCAATTTGGTTTTTGGCCCCGATGGTTATTTATATATTGGCTTAGGCGATGGTGGTTCGGCTAACGACCCACAGGGTAATGGACAAAACACACAAACGCAACTGGCAAAAATGTTACGTATAGCAGTTGACAGTGCAACCACTTATACCGTGCCTGCCGATAATCCATTTGTAGGTAATGCAGCTTTTTTGCCACAAATATGGGCTTATGGACTGCGTAACCCATGGCGTTACAGTTTCGATAGGCTTACCGGTGATTTATGGATTGCCGATGTAGGACAGGATGTGTATGAAGAAATTAATAAAGTACCGGCTGGTGTTGGCGGGCAAAACTATGGCTGGAAGTGTAAAGAAGGTTTTAGTACTTTTAGTAGCAGTGGCGTATGTGCAGGTGTTACCAACCTTACTCCTCCTATATTTGATTACACACATGGTAGTGCCGGCTGCTCGGTTACAGGTGGCTATGTTTACCGTGGCGCTATGCACAAAAATTTATATGGCAAATACATTTATGCCGATTACTGCAACAATAAAATTTATGCAATTACCACTAATGCCAATGGCACTTATACCAATGCTTTAATTAAAGATGTTGCCGGTTCGGGCATTTCGTCTTTTGGCGAGGATATGTATGGCGAATTATATGTTACCGATCGTGACAACAATAAACTTTACAGCCTAACAGATACTTCCGATTGCAGCCCGGTGGCACATATAAATACGGCCTCCATTGTATCAACTTGCGATACTACGTATGCATTTAGCACACCTTACCATCCTAATTTAGTATATCAATGGAATTTAAACGGCAATGCTATTGCCGGTGCCGATAGTGCATATTATGTAGCCATACAAAGCGGTACATACAGCGTAACAGTTGCCAATTTTATTAATGCATGTAACAATACTTCCGACACAGTACAGCTTACTTTGGGTATAATTGTTCAGCCAACCATAACAGGGTTAGATACGCTCTATTGCAGCAATGCGGCCACTGTTACACTCAGCGGATTTCCGGCAGGTGGTACTTTTAGTGGCAACGGTATAAATGGCAATACTTTTAATGCACAAACTGCAGGTGTTGGCAGCCACACTATTACCTATCAATACCAACTTAATGGCTGTAATGCCAGCACACAATTATCTACTACCGTATCTACTTGCGCAGGTATCAATGAAAACCAATCTGCTAACCTTACCGTTATACCCAATCCCAACAACGGAAGTTTTAATATTCGCTTCAATCAAAATCAAACCGAAACTATAACCGTTAGGGTTGTCGATGCATCAGGCAAAACCATTTACAAACAACAGCATCAGGTTAATGCAGGTACAGTAAACCTGCCCTTGCAAATTCAAACAAAAGCCGGTGTTTATACACTGCAAATACAAAATAAAGCCGGCAAACAACAGTTGCCATTTATAATTGAATAGCTGCAAACAATTACATTTTTACGGCTTTGTTAAAAATGTATTTTCACCCCCCAATAAAAATCACGTACAATGAGAGAATTAGCATTTAGAGAAGCCTTACGCGAGGCCATGTCAGAAGAAATGCGCAGAGATGCCCAGGTATTTTTAATGGGCGAAGAAGTAGCCCAATACAATGGCGCATATAAAGTAAGCCAAGGCATGTTAGACGAGTTTGGGCCAAAGCGTGTTATTGATACACCCATTGCCGAATTAGGTTTTGCCGGTATAGGCGTAGGTGCCAGCATGAATGGTTTACGGCCTATAATTGAGTTTATGACATTTAATTTTTCGCTGGTTGCTATTGACCAGGTAATAAACAGCGCTGCAAAAATGATGAGTATGAGTGGCGGCCAGTTTACATGCCCTATCGTATTCAGAGGGCCAACAGCCAGCGCAGGTATGCTAAGCTCACAACACTCGCAAGCCTTTGAAAACTGGTATGCCAACTGCCCCGGCTTAAAAGTAATTGTGCCCAGCAATCCGGCCGATGCCAAAGGATTATTAAAAAGCGCCATACGCGATAACGACCCCGTTATTTTTATGGAAAGTGAACAGATGTACGGTGATAAAGGTTTAGTACCCGATGGCGAATACCTGATGCCCATTGGCGTTGCCGATATTAAACGAACCGGCACCGATGTAACGTTAGTAACCTTTGGTAAAATGCTTAAAGTAGTAATGGCTGCAGCCGATGAATTGGCAAAAGATAATATCAATGCCGAGGTAATTGATTTACGTACCGTGCGCCCTATTGATTACGCAACTGTAATCAGCAGCGTTAAAAAAACCAATCGTTGTGTTTTTATTGAAGAAAGCTGGCCTTTAGGTAACATAAGCACTGAAATATGTTTTAGAGTTCAAAAAGATGCTTTCGATTATTTAGATGCGCCCATGTTACGCGTAACCGGTGGCGATGTGCCCTTGCCTTATGCACCCACATTAATAGAAGCATACTTACCCAATCCGGCCAAGGTGGTTAAAGCGGTTAAAGAAGTAATGTATTTACAAAAGGCTTAGTTGGTTGCTTAGCTGCAATAGTTTTTTATACATTATCAATTAAAATTGTTGTGAGCATAAAAACAACGCACAGCTTTAAAAATTCGTTTCGTGTTTAGCCTACACCGGTTACATTGCATACCAAGCATTTTAGTAATAAATCATTTTTATGAAAATTGTTATTGTTGGTCCGGCACATCCATTACGAGGCGGATTAGCAGCTTATAATGAACGTATTGCCAAAGCATTTATTGATGCTGGCCATCAGGTAGTTATTTATACTTTTAGTATGCAATACCCTAAACTGTTGTTTCCGGGTAAATCGCAGTATAGTAATCAACCGCCACCATCACTTAACATTAAAGTATGTATTAACAGTATCAATCCCTTTAACTGGATTAAGGTTGCACAAAAAATAAAAAAAGAAAATGCCGACATATTATTGGTAAAATTTTGGCTGCCATTTATGGCTCCTTGTTTTGGTACGATTAACAGGTTGGGACGTACAAAAAACAAAACCACTGTAGTAAGTATTATTGATAATATTATACCACATGAAAAACGTTTGGGCGATAAAATTTTAGCAAACTACTTTGTAAAAAGTGTAGATGGATTTATTGCCATGTCACAATCGGTTTTAACCGATTTGCAAAAGTTTGATAACAGCAAGCCAAAATTATTTTCGCCACATCCATTGTACGATAATTTTGGACCGGCATTAAACCGGCCGGATGCCATAAAACATTTAGGCTTAGACCCTCAATTCGAATACATTTTATTTTTTGGTTTTATTCGTCCATATAAAGGGTTGGAGGTTTTACTCGAAGCCATGGCCAATACCGAAATCAAATCGAGAAATATTAAATTGATTGTTGCCGGTGAATTTTATACCGACCGGGCACCGTACGATGCACTTATCGAAAAACATCAGTTACAACAAACCGTATTAATGCATACCGATTTTATTCCTGATGATAAAGTACGTTATTATTTCTGTGCCAGCCACTTAGTAGTACAACCCTATACACATGCCACACAAAGTGGTGTAACCCAAATTTGTTATCATTTTAATATACCCATGTTGGTAACCAACGTAGGTGGGCTTCCCGAAATGGTGCCGCACAATCAGGTTGGTTATATTGCACAACCCGATGCTGCTGATGTAGCACATTATATTTTAAAATATTTTGATGAAAACAAGGAGCAAAACTTTGTGCAAAACATCATACAGTATAAAACCAGATATGACTGGCAGGTTATGGTTGATAAGGTATTTGAAATTGCATCGCTACATAAAAACAAATACAAATGATATACCGCAGCAAAGCACCACTTCGATTAGGCCTGGCCGGTGGTGGCACCGATGTAAGCCCCTATGCCGATGATTTTGGCGGATGTATTTTAAATGCAACCATTGGCATGTATGCTTATGCCACCATTGAGCCTTTAAGCAATAATCAGATTATTTTAAATGCTATTGACAGAAATCAATCGCTCACCTTCGATTCGCAAGCACAGTTACCCATTAATGGCGAATTAGATTTGCTAAAAGGCATATACAACAGGCTGGTAAACGATTTCGAACTAAAGCCATTGTCGTTTAAGCTAAGTACGTTTGTTGATGCGCCTCCGGGCTCAGGTTTAGGCTCTTCGTCAACACTGGTAGTTGCTGTAATAGGTGCATTTGTCGAATGGTTAAAACTGCCTTTAGGCGAATACGATATTGCACACCTGGCTTACCGTATTGAAAGAGTAGATTTAAAAATGGCCGGTGGCCGGCAAGACCAATATGCTGCCACATTTGGAGGGGTAAATTTTATGGAGTTTGGTGCCCATGATAAAGTAATAGTTAACCCATTGCGCATTAAGGAAAAGTGGCTTTATGAACTGGAAAATAATTTAGTGCTGTTTTTTACCGAAACCTCTCGCCTATCATCAACCATTATCGAAAGGCAAAGTAACAATGTGAAACAGCAAAATGAAAAATCAATAGAAGCCATGCACAGCCTCAAAGAACAGGCATTGCGCATGAAAGAAGCTTTACTAAAAGGCGAAATTGATCAAATTGGCGAGATATTACATTTTGGCTGGCAGCATAAAAAACAAATGGCCGATGGTATTACCAATGCACAAATTGATACCATATATAAAACCGCTATGGATGCAGGTGCAACCGGTGGTAAAATATCGGGTGCGGGTGGTGGTGGCTTTATGATTTTTTATGCACCAAACATTGGCAAACACAAAGTAATTGAAGCATTAAATAAAATTGGTGGCCAGGTTATGCGCTACAATTTTACGCAAACAGGCCTTACCACATGGACCATATAAAATGCAACCATGCAATAATTTTAGCCGGTGGTTTTGGCACCCGTTTACGTGCCGTTATCGAAGATGTGCCAAAGCCCATGGCTCCCATTAATCAAATACCCTTTTTACATTACTTATTGGTATTTGTAAAAAAAAATGGGATAAGCAATGTTACCCTTGCAGTAGGATACAAGCATCAAAACATCATACAATATTTAGGCAACAAGTATTTAGATATTGATATTACTTATGCAATAGAAACAGAGCCATTAGGCACCGGAGGCGCCATAAAACAAGCATTAACCGGTTTTGAAAATACTTTTGTTATTAATGGCGATACGTATTTTGATGTTGACCTGCAACACATGTATGCCAAACATTTAAGCAACCATGCCGATATAACTTTAGCATTAAAACCCATGCAAAATTTTAGCAGATATGGCGCAGTTGAGTTGGATCAAAATAAAATAATTGCATTTCATGAAAAAAAGCAGGTTGACTTCGGTTACATCAATGGTGGCATTTATATTTTAAATCAAAAATTATTTAGCCGAATGCAATTGCCGTTAAAATTTTCGTTCGAAACCGATGTGTTGCAAGCACATTTAAAAACTTTGCATTTAAATGGTTACGTGTCAGATGGCTATTTTATTGATATTGGCATACCCGAAGATTATGCAAAAGCACAAATTGATTTTAAATTTCTTTAATGCATTATGATTTTTTTTAATAATGGGCCTATTGATAGCACATGGACTTTGTTTTTAGACAGGGATGGTGTAATTAACCGGCAAATACCTGATGATTATGTGCGCACTTGGGATGACTTTATTTTTAACGAAGGTGCCCTGCATGCATTGCAACAATTTGCACAAATGTTTAATCGCATCATCATAGTTACAAACCAACAAGGCGTTGGAAAAGGGCTTATGACAGAAGCTGATTTAGATATTATTCATCAAAAAATGTTAGACCTCATTTCGAAAGCCGGTGGGCGTATTGATGCTATTTATGCTGCAACACCCATTGTTGCACTTGATGATAAAGGCATGCGAAAACCGAACATTGGCATGGCTTTACAAGCACAACAGGAAAATTCGAAAATTGATTTTACAAAAAGCATCATGATTGGCGATAGTAAATCGGATATGGAATTTGGCAAAAATGCCGGTATGCATACCATTTTTATTCACAAAAATAAACCGCATCAGATACCGGAAAATCTAATTGATGCACAAGCTGAATCGTTAGCACAAATCCGCTTTTTATAATGCATACAGCGTATGGCCACGTAACACCGGAACTACAGGCGCTTTATTTAGTTGCAAACAATAATGGATATCATCTTCAATGTGCAAACGCTCTAATCTTTTACGGTGTGACGAATTATCCAAGTAGCCATATAAATCGTTTTTGGCCAAACTGTAAAGCTGCTGCGCAGCAATAGCCGAGTCTCTGAAATCCGAAAAATCAAAATCGTTTTGTAATGCATCAACCAAAGCACCGGCAAACAATGTGTCTTCTAAATTCATACTGTTTTTCCAACCTGCACACAAGCAAATAACATTGCGGTTTTGTTTAACCAACCATTGGCTAAGCACATCTATATTTAAAAACGATCCCACAACTACGGTGTGCGCATTCTTGGCAATGTTTAATGCTTTGGTTCCATTGGTTGTAGTTAATGCTATATTACTATTCTTAATACGTGCATCCATATAACTAAAAGGCGAATTGCCAAAATCAAATCCATCTAACATTGCTCCCTGACGCTCGGCACCAATTAAAAATCCTTTTGTTTTATAAGCCATACTATCCTCAATGGTAGCAACCGGAACCAAACTTGAAGCGCCATTTGCAAAGGCTACACAAATTGACGATGTAGCACGCAAAATATCAATAACCACAACTATTGAATCCTGCGGTGAAAACTGTGGATACAATGCCGGACTTATACAAACATCAATTAGTGGTTTACTACTTCGATTCATAATAAATATTATGCCGCCAAACCTACAGCATTGTAATCTTTCAAACAAACATCAAACCCAAGGTTCTGTTTCAAATTAATAACAAACTATGTATAGCGGCCAATAGTAACACCTGCTGTTGCTTAAAACTTTATTACAGTTAAATGACAAAGTAACATGGGTTGCAAATAGTTTTGCGCTCCGAAAAAAATGCCTCCATGTACTATTCAATTCTGGGATTATTGCTGTTGATTTTAATACAAAACACCCAAGCTCAAACTACTAACCTTCCTAAATTTAACGCCAAAAAATTAACCTATAAAGGCGAAAAACATCTACGAAACGTAAAGCAATTAACCTTTGGAGGCGATAATGCCGAAGCTTATTTTAGTTTCAACAATCAATTACTTACCTATCAGGCAAAAGTACCGGCATGGCATGTCGAATGCGACCAGATTTATTTATTGGATTGGCGAACCCAAAAAGCATCGGCCACACAAATTCCGCAATTGATTAGCACCGGCAACGGACGCACTACTTGTAGTTACTTTTTACCGGGCGATACTACCATACTTTATGCATCCACACATTTGGCCGATACCAATTGCCCACCTGTGCCTTTGCCCCGTGCCGACCATAAATACGTTTGGCCTATTTATGAAAGCTTCGATATTTTTACTGCCGATTTAAAAGGCAATATTAAGCAGCAACTTACACAAACACCGGGTTATGATGCCGAAGCAACCGTATCGCCCAAAGGCGATAAAATAGTTTTTACCAGCATACGCAGTGGCGATTTGGAACTGTGGACCATGAATATTGATGGTAGTAATTTGCAGCAAGTTACTTCTGATTTGGGTTACGATGGTGGTGCATTTTTTTCGCCCGATGGCAGCCAACTTATTTTTAGAGCCTCACGACCAAAAACCGACACCGAAATTGCAACCTATAAGCAATTACTGCAAGAGGGTTTGGTTATGCCCACACACATGGCTTTGTATATTTGTAATGTGGATGGCAGTAACCTCAGGCAATTAACACAACTACCCAATGCCTCGTGGGCGCCTTTCTTTCACCCATCCGGCAAAAAAGTAATTTTTGCCAGTAACTATAAATCAAAACGCGGACTGCCTTTTAATTTATACATGATTAACACTGACGGAACCGACTTAAAACAAATAACTTTTGATAGTATGTTTGATGCGTTTCCTATGTTTTCGTCCGATGGTAAAAAATTAATTTTTTCGAGCAACAGGAATAACAACGGCAGTAGCGAAACCAATTTATTTATTGCCGATTGGGTTGAATAATTTAATTGCTTTTCTGAAGTTTACCACTTAATATTTTATAACACTTTAGTCAACACTGATTTTATGACTGAACCACAACCTAATAAATTTATGTACTGGCTTAAAAAATTAGGGTGGATCGGTTTTCTATTTTTTCTGATTAAAGGTTTAATATGGTTGGCTGTGTTTTTTGGCCTTGCAAAGTATTTTAGCAATTAGCTTAAACTGTTTTTACCAGAACCGAGCCATTTTGACTGCAAAAGTCAACAGTAGCAGCCATAAAGTCGCAACTTGTTTTCATAAACCGTCATTCTGTTTGATTTAATCGCATGGCATTTCAATTGATTGCCATAAATCGTCCAACGTTTGAAGAGCTCCTAACCTTGGATAAAAACAAAATTAAACAATTAAAAAAATTATAAAATGACACTTTTAAAATTCAACAACAACTTAGCGAAGCATTTTGATGCCCGCCCCGTATTTAACGAACTGTACAATGAACTGTTCGAAAACTTTGGTCCTATGCACAAAATGCACACAGTGCCTACAGTAAATATCAGCGAAAGCGATGATAAGTTTAATATTGCATTGGCAGCACCGGGCTTAAACAAAGAAGACTTTAATGTAAATGTGCAACAAGGTGTATTAACCATCAGTGCCGAACAAAAATCGGAAGACAAAGAAGGCACTGCTAAATTTACACGCAGAGAGTATTCTTACACCAAGTTTTCGCGCTCATTTACATTGCCCGAAACTGTAAAGGCCGATAACATAAGCGCTACTTATTTAAACGGAGTATTAAGTTTAGATATACCTAAAATCGAAAGCGAAATACTAAAGAACCGTTCAAATCCGTTAGAGATTAAAATAAGCTAGTGCCGTTTAAACTGCAAGGTTAATAAAGGTTTAAAGTCATATACAACGGCTCTTATACATAGAAACTTCATGATGATATAAAAAAAATAAGGACTTTTGACTTCAATAATTTTTAACTAAGCTTGCAACAAACAGTAAGTATAACTTACAATAGAAATAAAAGAATTTAGGTTGGTTTAGGTTGTCGGGACAGTAGTGGTACTGTCCCGCTTTTTTTTTTTATAAAACACGCCTTGTATTGCATGAAACAAATTGCCTTATAAAATTACTTTTGCGGCATGAATTCGAAACCAACTATATTAATTACCAATGACGATGGCATAACAGCACCCGGCATAAGAGCGCTTGCAAACGCCATGAAACATTTTGGAGATATTGTAATTGTTGCCCCCGATAGTCCACAATCAGGTATGGGACATGCAATAACCATAAACAAACCATTACGCCTCGATAAAGTAACCTTGCCCGATGGGCTTGAAGGCTATCAATGTTCGGGTACACCGGTTGATTGTGTGAAACTGGCCGTAAATAAAATTTTGCATCGCAAACCCGACTTATGCGTATCGGGTATTAATCATGGCTCCAACTCGTCAATAAATGTAATCTACTCAGGCACCATGTCGGCTGCAATGGAAGGTGCCATTGAAGGTATTCCGTCAATAGGTTTTTCATTATGCAATTATGCATTGGATGCCGACTTTGAAGCAGCTGCCCTGTTTGCACAAACCATTGTTTGGCAAGTGTTACAACATGGCATGCCAAATAATACTTTACTTAATGTAAATATTCCCGACTTAAAGTTAGATGCAATTAATGGCATAAAAATTTGCCGCCAAGCCAAAGCAAAATGGGTTGAAGAATTTGATGAACGACAAGACCCCAGTAAAAGAAAATATTATTGGTTAACCGGCAAGTTCGAAAATTTTGATCATGGTCAGGATACTGATGAATGGGCCCTGGCTAACGGCTATGTTTCTGTGGTGCCTGTGCAATTTGATTTTACGGCACATCATGCCATGGCAGCACTAAACAGTATGAATTGGGATGTGCCTAATGTATAATGGATAAACCGCTGCTTTGTATGGGTACATTTAAAATAACCATTACAATATACGTAGTACTTTATATTTTCCACAAACACGGGCTTTATTAAATTTTATAGTACGCTTTGATGAATAAAAATAAAATATACGATCATACCATTACAGGTATCATTTCAGGATTATTAGCTCCTATCATAGGCTTTTACTTTTTTAAATGGTCGTTTTTCAACTACTTTGATAATGCCGGTTTTTTTAACCATTTGCTGGGCAATAACTTATTATCGCCTGTTATCAGTATCAGTTTAATTTGCAATGCCGCTGCCTTTTTCTTCTGCATTAACCGCAACTGGCTATACACAGGGCGCGGTATTATTTTAGCAACATTCGTATATGGTTTGCTCATTGTATATTTAAAGTTTTTCTACCATACAGCGGCTTAATAAATTACTGAATCTATGAAGTATTATATTATTGCAGGCGAAGCATCGGGCGATTTACATGGTTCGAACCTGATAGCGGCATTAAAAACAAAAGATCCGTATTTTGAAGCACGCGGTTGGGGCGGGCCTTTGATGCAACAGCAAGGTATGAGCTTGGCAAAACATTATAAAGACCTTGCTTTTATGGGCTTTATTGAAGTTGCATTAAATTTAAAAACCATTCTAAACAATCTTGCATTTTGTAAAAAAGATATTCTTCAATATAACCCCGATACTTTAATTTTAATTGATTACCCGGGTTTTAATTTACGCATTGCCAAGTGGGCTAAGCAACATGAGATTAAAGTATTATACTATATATCACCACAAATATGGGCCTGGAAACAATCGCGTGTTTACACCATAAAAAAGTGTGTTGATAGCATGTATGTAATACTGCCTTTCGAAAAACCTTTTTATGCGCGCTTTAATTATGATGTAACCTATGTGGGTCACCCGCTTTTAGATGCTATTGAAAAGTTTAATTTACAGGAACATGGCAAAGCCGTAAAAACCAACAAACCAATTTTAGCACTATTGCCCGGCAGCCGCCAACAAGAAATTAAAACTATGTTGCCCATTATGCTGCAGGCAGCCAAACAATTGCCTCAGTTTCATTGTGTAATTGCCGGTGCCCCAGCTATCACACCTGAATTTTATAATCAATTAATAAAGGGCTATGAGGTAACGGTATTGTACAACAAAAGCTATCCGATTTTAAAACAAGCTACTGCTGCATTGGTTACAAGCGGTACAGCAACTTTAGAAACTGCATTGTTTCATGTACCACAAATTGTTTGTTATAAAGGCAACAAATTATCATACTACATAGCGCGCCAACTGATAAAAATTAAGTATATAAGCTTAGTTAACTTAATTATGGATAAGCCTCTGGTTACAGAGTTAATTCAGGATAACTTAACTGCCAATGCTTTAGTGCAAACATTAAATCACATGTTACTGCCCGATCAACTGAAACTGTTAATGGCCGAATATAATGCCTTAACAACCATGCTCGGAAATAGTGGCGCATCGCAAGTTGCGGCCAATGCTATGTATAATTATTTACTGCAATCAAAATAAAATATGAATCAAATTAAAGTAGCAAGTGCACTTACATTTAAGCCATACTTCCGATTTATTTTCAGACAAAATTTTTTAAAACCATTGCCCTTATTAATAGTACTGTTTGCATTGATAAACCTGTTTCTGCTTAGCAATTACTTTTTAAAATTTATGTATTTCGAACTAAAATACCCTTGGTTTCAAATGATACTTGTATTAACGGTTTTTGTTATTACGCCCGTTTACTTTTATTACATCAATAAAAAACATTTTTATAAAACGCCTGATATTTCCGAAACCAAAACTTACGATATAAATGACGATGAAATAAAAATTAGTAATGTAAACAGTAATGTAACTATAGCCTGGAATCAGTTATACAGAATATCCGAATCGCGCGATTTTATTATTATTTATTTTGATTATGCAACTGCGTACCTGATTAACAAAGCACACTTTCAATCAACGGACGATTTAAATACGCTTTATGCTATTGTTAAATCGAAACCCGGCTTGTTGCAGGATATGTTGAAATAATCACTTTTATAATTTATTTTAGATGGGTTGAAAAAGAAAACCCATAACCATCCGGTAAAAATAAAACCGTTACCATTTAAATGGAATACAGTTCCATTGCTCAGACTGCTGATAGCATTTGTATTGGGCATTGTGTTGCAAATTTTTATGCTGTTTGATGCCACTACCCTGCTTACACTAGTAAGCTTGGCCGTTTCAATTTTTCTAACTATAGCAATATACTACAAATATAATAAGAACTACGCAAAGCGTTGGCTATATGGTTTTACGGGCTCATTGCTGTTTATGTGTTTGGGTATGAGCATCACTTTTGTGCAAAGCCATTTAAATTATCAAAGTCACTATTCAAATATTAAATCAAATCAATACGTTGTAAAATTAATCGAACCCGTTGTAGTTAAGCCTCGTTCAGTTAAACTAATTGTTGAAGTTGTAGCTGCAGGCAATCCATTACAACGTACTACCGGCAAATTGCTTTGCTATCTGCAATCATCTGTACAAGCAACTGCGCTAAAATATGGTGACATTTTAGTTTTTAACGGCTCGCTTCAAACCATTAATGCCCCGGCTAACCCTGCAGAATTTAACTACAAACGATTTTTATACTTCCATCAGATATTTAGCCAGGTGTATTTAAAGCCTACGCAATGGAAGTTAGTTAGCAGCAACAACGGCAATGCTTTGTTTACATACTCTTACGAACTACGCCAAAAGCTTGTTAACGTTTTTAAAACGTATTTGAGCGACACACGTTTAATTGCAGTTGCATCTGCCTTAACCGTAGGTTATGACGATAATATTGACATAGAATTAATGCAAGCCTATGCAAGTGCTGGTGCATTACATGTGCTAAGTGTTTCGGGTATGCATGTGGGCCTTGTGTATGGTGTATTGGTTTTTTTGTTGGCATTTATGGACAAACACAAATGGCTAAAACATCTGAAATTTCTGTTGCTCATTTTATTTTTAATGTTCTATGCCATATTAACCGGCATGTCGCCAAGCGTTATGCGCTCGGCAGCTATGCTTTGCTTTGTGATATTGGGGCAATGGATTGGCAAACAAAATTTAGTGTACAATACACTTACCATATCGGCCATTGTACTGTTATGCTATAACCCTTTTTACATTACCGAAGTTGGTTTTCAGCTTTCTTATGCTGCCGTTTTTGGTATTGTTTATCTGCATCCGCTCATTAATAAATGGTATGAACCCACAACATTTATAGCCCGCCAAATCTGGACAATTACAAGTGTATCGTTAGCAGCACAATTATTAACTTTTCCATTAGGGTTGTTATATTTTCATCAGTTTCCCATACTGTTTATCATATCTAATTTAATTGTGATACCCTGCAGTACAGTTGTAATTTTTGCAGGCATTGCATTGCTACTTGTTTCCTTTTTTGTTGGCTTGCCGGTATTTGCCTGGATAGCCGTTGCAATAGCCAAGTTACTAACAATTACTATCTCATTCATTAATTTTGTGGTTTTAAGAATTGATGCATGGCCACAAAGTATTATTAACGGCATTTCGATTTCCATTGCCGAAACATGGATAATTTACCTGATAATTTTTATTGGTGTTTCGTTTTTGGTGCAACAAAAAGCCCAACAGTTAAGTGCTATTTTAATTGCCTGTATTGTATTAGCATGTATGCAACTATTTGAAAACTTTCAAATTTACAATCAAAAACAACTGGTAGTTTACAGTGTAAAAAAGCACAGAGCCATTGATTTTATTAATGGCAAACAGCATTACTTTATTGCGGATAGCAGTTTGTTGGCCGATAAAAGTAAATTACTGTTTCATGTGATACATTACTGGTGGGAAACATCAGTAGAGCCCAAGCAAGCTGATATATCACAAAAGCATATTTTGAAGGATAAACATTATTTCAGAAACCAAAATATTATAAATTTCAACCAAAAAAAGATATTGCTAATTGATAGCAACCTGCAACAATTTAATACAAACAATAAAATTAACTTTGACTATGGTATCATTAGTCATTGCAGGCCAATGCAAGTAATACAAAGCACAACCTGGGCCAATTGCAAGCAATACATAGCCGATGCAACTTTATCGAAGAAAGATCTGAATGAACTAACTGCTTGGGCAAGAAAAAAGCAAATAATCTTTTATAATGTGCAAACACAAGGCGCATTTATGGCGCGCTGGTAACTTTACTTTAACCAATTAGCATGCTATTAAGTATTGGCCTAAAAACCAAATAATGTAGGTTTGACACAACTTAAACACCTATCGTTATGAAAAAATTGTTTGTCTATTTATGTTTTGTAACAGTTACTGTACATGCACAGCAAAATATTACCCTTGAAGACATTTTTGTTAAAGGCAGTTTCAGATCAAAATCGTACCACATTCAAACTCTGAACGATGATAAACAGTTTGTTAAAGAAGAAGTTGATAGCGTAACCAAGCATAATAATTTAAATTGTTATGACATCCTATCGGGAGCTAAAACAAAAACAATGTTTAACGGAAGTGATTTAAAAATCAACGGTAAAGTTATTGACTACGATAATTTTACGCTAAGCGTTGACGAAAAGAAAATATTATTCAGTGCCGAAACCGAAGCCATATACCGTCATAGTACACAAGCGCTGCATTATGTGTTCGATTTGGAAACCAAAAAAATTACCGACCTGTCAACTGCAGGAAAAGTTATGCTTTGCACACTATCACCCGATGGCAATAAAGTTGCGTATGTACGCGATAATAATTTATATATCAGAAATCTGACCGCATTGCATGAAGAAATGATAACACATGATGGTCTAAAAAATCACATAATTAATGGGGCGCCTGACTGGGTTTATGAAGAAGAGTTTTCGTTTAACAAAGGTTTTGAGTGGAGCCCTGATGGTAAAAAAATTGCATTCATGCGCTTTGATGAATCGGCAGTGAAAGAATTTACAATTACCTATTATGACTCATTGTATCCGCGTCAGGAAAAATACAAATACCCCAAGGCCGGTGAAACAAACAGTACTGTACAAGTGATAATTATTGATTTAGAAAATGGCAAACAAACCCAGGCCGATTTAGGTACTGAAAAAGACCAGTATGTACCACGTATTGGCTGGACTGCCAATGCCGACATATTATATGTTTACAAACTTAACCGCCTGCAAAACAAATTAGATGTTTTAACCGTAAACAACCAAACAGGTAAAACCCAATTACTATTTACCGAAACAGACAAAACCTACATTGACATTGACAACAGTGCACAAATATATTTTACAGCAGATGGTAAAAATTTTATTTGGTCGAGTTATGAAAGTGGATACAATAATTTATGGTGGTATGATATAAGCGGTAAAAAAATTAAACCTTTAACACAACTAAAAAAGGATGTACTACAGTTTTATGGTTATAACGAAAAACTAAAAACAGCCTATTACCAAAGCTATGAAAACACTCCGGTTGATAAACAAATTTATAGTGTAACGCTTAATGGCAAAACCCAATTGCTTAGTTACAATAAAGGAAGCAATACCGCCTTTTTTAGCAATGGATTTTCATACTTCGTTAATGCCCACAGCGATGCCAACCATGCTGCCAAATATGAGTTGTATAAAACAAATACAGGCAAAGTTGTTAGGTTGTTAGAAGACAATGCTGCACTAAACAATAAAATACAGAGTGGACATTTAAGCGAAAAAACCTTTTTTACTATACCCAACCGAAATGGCACAGCCTTGCAAGCATGGATGATTAAACCTGCTGATTTTGATGCATCAAAAAAGTATCCGGTACTAATGTATGTGTATGGTGGGCCGGGTGCGCCTACGGTTAATAATACGGCACCATCGGGACGAGATTTTTGGTATTACCTGTTGGCACAAAAAGGTTACATTATTGTTTCGGTTGATAACAGAGGAACTACCAAACAAGGCTATGAGTTTTTACGAAGCACTTACATGCAATTAGGAAAACATGAATGCGAAGATCAAATTGATGCTGCTAAGTGGTTGGGTAGCCAGGCTTATGTGGATGCAAAACGTATTGGTATTTGGGGCTGGAGTTTTGGCGGATATCTGACAGCGCTTTGCATGGCAAAAGGCAATGATGTTTTTAAAGCAGGCATGTCGGTAGCACCGGTTACGAATTGGCGCTTTTATGATAGTATTTATACAGAGCGTTATTTACGTACACCACAGCAAAACGCTTCGGGTTATGATGATAATTCGCCCATAAATTTTGCCGAAAAGATTAAAGGCCGTTTTTTATTAGTGCATGGCACAGCCGATGATAATGTACATTATCAAAACACCATGATGTTTGCAAACAAACTTATTAAACACAATGTTAGTTTCGAAAGCATGAATTATCCAAACCGGAACCACGGCATTAACGGGGGTGGTGCTACCATGCATATATATAATTTAATGACAAACTTTGTTTTAAATAACTTATAGCATTTTTAATCCAAAGCTCTTTTATTAAATAGTATGTATCCGAAGTGGAACATAATGCCTATTGGGTCGTCAAAATCCTGATAATAGTTAATACCTAAACTGGCCGGACCAACCGGTGTGTGGTAAATGGCATCGAATGACCCAATAAAATAACGCTTAGCCCAGGCATCGCCATAGTTGGGTTTATCATTATTAATACCCGGCAATATTTCCTGATAAGGCTGAAACGCGTAACCCTCTAATCGCAAATCAAAATTACGGAAAGGAGTATAAACAGTTTTTAAACCTAATCCACCATAATTATGTGAATGATATTGTGGCAAAAAAATAGTTTTGGTTTCGGCTATCGGTTGAAAAACCGGTGCAGCCAAAATACTTGCTGTGTAATTGGCAAAAAAACCTTGCGTACTTGCAACCAGCTCGGTTAAAAATGCAAATCGAACGGGGCCTGCTTTTGCAAAGTAGTTTTCGTACGAAAACTTAAATTGTAACCATTGGTGTGATGCCCTTATCGTATCTTGGTTTATACTGTTTGTCCCGGGCATGGTGCGCTCATCGCCCGAAACAAAACGCAAGCCGAATGAAATGTATGAGCCTTGATTTGCATACATTTTTTTATTAAGCGTATTGCGCTCATAATTTAACGCCACAGTAAATCCATAAAACTTGGTTATGTCGGCTGTATCGGCTTGCGAAAAACTTCGTGTTTGATAGTAGCTTTCACGGATATTAAAGTAAGATGCATCGCCATAAATTTTACCAATTTGTCGTGATGGAACACCCAACCGAATGCCTGTTTTCCAATCGTCTTGAATTAAGTATGCAGGCTTAATATCTTCTAATAACAAACTGCTGCTGCGGTAGTAGTTAAAGCTGTTAAAAGTAATTTCAGGTTGTATAAAATACGGATGCTTGCCCGGTATATCAATACGCAAACTTGCATGACCTGAATTATAAAGTTTGCCAAAGTATATATTACCGTATGCACGATAGGAAAACCGGTTTAGCCATTGATATTGCACACCAATAAAACCTGTATTAATAGGTCTTGATGAAAAATTGCCGCCAAAATCAACCTGCAAATCTTTATTGCGTTTTACATCTGCACGTAAATCATACAAATTAGTTGAGTCATTATATGTAAGGATGGGAAAAATCTGACGTATGTTATCATTGGCTACTAAGCGCGAAAAGTTGCGCGATAAATAATAGGATATCAGCTTTTTGTTTTGCTGACGCAGTGTTTTTTCAATATACTCTTGCTGGCCTTTATTAACGCCACTCACTTCAATTTTACCAACTTCTATGGCTTGCTGGCCGGTAAAAAAGGCAGCTCGTTTTAATTGCAACGTGTCGGAATAAATACGTGTTTTTATACTTTGCAAAATTAATGGCAATTGTTTTTTTGTTGCTTCATAACCTGCTTCTATAGCGGCTTTTGCATCTTCAAAATCAAAAATTCCGACCGAGCTTTCAGGCACAATAAGAATATCTGTGGGCCTCGGTACGTTATAGTTAGTTGGTCGTTGTACAATCATGGTGCGCACTTGCGATAGTAAATTATCTTCAACTACCACTGCTTCATCATTGCCAACCGAACTTCCGATTATTATATCGGGGTTATAGGTATTTAACATCAAATCGCATGGAAAGTTATCGTATAAACCGCCATCAAACATAACACGACCATCAACCGCTACAGGCGATAAATAAAATGGGAATGCCATAGAAGCACGCACAGCACGTGCCAAATCGCCATGCGAAAAAATAACCGGCTCTCGGTTTTTTATGTCAGATGCCACACACCTGAAGGGAACAAACAGCGAATCAAAATTACCTTTTGCTTTTGCAACTGCAGGTGCATAGCTCTCCATAAGGGCATAATCAATTGCACTTGACTTAATAACGCTTTCGGGCAAGCGCATGCGCAAAATACTATCGTACGAAAATTTAATTGTTACCCATGATGCATCGGGATCTTTATCATTAAAAAAATACAACTGATTGATATTTTTTTTCCCGTTCGAACGGTCGATAACTTCTTTGCTGGTAACTAAATCTTCTATTTGTTTAGGCGATAAGCCAATGGCATACATACTGCCCACCAATGCACCCATACTGGTGCCGGTTATATAATGCACAGGTATATTATTTTCTTCGAGGGCTTTTAGTACACCTATGTGTGAGTAAGCGCGTGCACCGCCACCACTTAAAACCAAACCTACACTTTGGCCAAATGCACCACTCAAATTGGTAATTATAAACAGGATGATAAGTAGTCGTACCAGCATACGCATCAATAACGATTACGAAATTAGAAAATTGAAAGGCTTGTAATTTTTTTTACTTAAATGTTATCAGCAAGTGTTATTTGATAACTCCAAACCCGGCAAAACGATTTTTCCAATAGGGTTCATTTACATCGCTTATTATAATGCCTTTTGATGAGCTTGCATGTGCAAATTTGTTATCGCCCAGATAAATACCAACATGCGATACTCGTTTTCGGCCCAGTTTAAAAAAAATTAAATCGCCTTGTGCAGCAGTAAACATTTTAGTAATGGTACAGCTACGATACAATTCGTCAGCAGTACCGTCAATGTTTTGCCCGAATGCATAGTTGTAAATAGTAATTGCAAAACGCGAGCAATCAATGCCATCTTCGTTACTGCCGGCCAAGCGATATTTGGTACCTAACCATAAATCAACACAATCAAATAACCTGGGTTGGCTTACCGAAGTAACCCGATATCCAAATGCTTGCGTATAGTATGCCGTATCATATCCCTGCCCATTACAAACCATGTAAACACAACAAAATAACAATATGATACCTAAACGTTTCATATTATTTTAATAGTAACAGGACTACATTTTCAACATGGTGTGTGTGCGGAAACATATCTACAGGTTGTATTTCAGCAACCTTATAGTTTTGGGCAAGCAGTGCAATATCGCGTGCCTGTGTAGCAACATTACAGCTTACATATACAATGCGTGCAGCACCACTTTGGTTTAGCATTTCAACTACTTTGGCATGCATACCTGCCCGGGGCGGATCGGTAATTATTACTTCGGGATAACCATGTTGATTAAAAAAATCCGGTGTAAGCATATCTTTTATATCACCTGCAAAAAAAGTGGTGTTGCTTATATTGTTTATGGATGCATTAATGCGCGCATCATCAATTGCCGAAGGCACATATTCAATACCGATTACTTTTTGTGCCTGAGCAGCTATAAAGTTAGCTATGGTTCCGGTGCCGGTATATAAATCGTAAACTATTTGCTTGCCTGTAAGTTGTGCAAATTTTCGGGTTACTTGATATAATGTTAATGCCTGGCTGCTGTTGGTTTGAAAAAATGATTTGGGGCCCATGCGATAAACAAGTCCTTCTAACGATTCTTCAATATAGGGATTGCCGGCATAAAGCACAAAATCCAAGTCATAGATACTATCATTTTTCTTTTTATTGATAGCATACATTAAACAGGTTATCTGACTAAATTTTTGATGTAACGCTTCTAATAAATCATTGCGATTGGTTTCAACATCTTCGCTAAAAATAACCGATACCATCCATTGGCCTAAACTGGAATTTCTGATTATCAAATTACGCATTAATCCAACCTGCCGCTTTAAGTCGAAAAATGGGTAGTTATGTTTGATACAAAATTCTCGCACAAAATTGCGGATTTGATTACTTAAATCATCTTGCAAATAACATTTATCAATATTAAGTATTTTATCAAATCTGCCTTTTATATGAAAGCCCAAAGCGGGTACCTTATCACTTTCCTGGTTAGCACGTTCTTCGTTGGTAAGCCATTTTACTTTGCTGAATGTAAACTCTAACTTATTGCGGTAGTATTTTGTTTGTGCAGAGGCTATAATATTTTGCGTAGGCACATCGGATATGTAAGCCAAACGTTTTAAAGTTTCGGTTACTTGTTGTTGTTTAAAAAACAATTGTTGTTCATAGGTAAGGTACTGCCATTTGCATCCACCACAAATGCCAAAATGTTCGCAAAAAGGTTCAATACGATGGGCTGATGGTTGCACCATCTCTGTAATGAATGCTTCGGCAAAGTTTTTATTCTTTTTAAACACATGCACATTTACAACATCACCGGGAACCGCTTTTTCGACAAATACCACTAAATCATTAAACTTGCCTACTGCCCTACCCTCGTCAGCAATATCGGTTATCAGTAAATTTTGTATTGATTTCATTTTGTTGTGTTTATTTTACAAAAGGCTGCAAAATTATAAAAGGCAAAATATGTGATGCGTTAAAAATTGCTTTAATTAGCATATATGTTACGGTTTACATTGATACTGCTGTGCTTTTTATACTTGAGTAAGGTTAAAGCATATCATATTGTTGGAGGCGATTTTACTGCAGAATGGGCTGGCGGTAATGATTTTGAAGTTACTTTAAAATTGTTTAGAGACTGTGCAGCCATAAACGGAAGTGGTTTTGATCAGGCAATAAATATTGCCGTTTATGATAAAGTAACGCATATACAACAACAGTATTTTGTAATGTATTTGGGGGGTGTATCATCGTTACAATATGCGGGTAATTTATGCTCGCCACCGCCACAAGTTTGTGTAGAGGAAGGCACCTATATACAAACAGTTACATTACCTAACAACCCCAATGGGTATTACTTAATTTGGGAACGCTGTTGCCGCAACAGCAATGTAGTAAACCTGAGTAACCCCAATGCTGCTGCAATGGCTTTTTACTTAGAAATTGCCGACCCTGCCTTACAAAATTCAACTCCTGTTTTTTTAAACGATCCGTTGCCATACATGTGTTTAAACCAACCTTTTAATTTTAATTTTTTAGGTTACGACATGGATGGCGACTCAATTTCATTTGCCTTCGAAACACCGTTAGACGGTGGCCACACATCACAATCATCGCCCAATCCGTTTTCGTTTAATGGGCCCGGTGCCGGTAATTTAATCCCCCCTGCAGCACCTTATGCATTTACCAACTGGCTGGCGGGTTACAGCACTTCAAATATTATTAATGGTAACCCAACATTAAGCATCAACCCTATAAACGGGCAAATGTATGCCGTACCAACAAACACCGGTTTATATGCAATGGCTGTAGTAATGTATGAATGGCGGCAAGGAGTTAATATTGGTAAGGTAAGGCGCGAAATTGAATTTGTTGTAATTAACTGTAATGGCAATGTAGTGCCCAACATACTTACATCTTTAAGCCAAACCAGCAGTAATACTTTTATAGTTAATGCAGACGACACTTTGAGTTTTAGTATTACGGCCAGCGATGTTAAAGACTCACTTTATATAACACATAGTGGAAATGTATTTGCCGGCAGTGGTATTACACCGCCTTATGCAATTTCGTTCGACACGGCAGGGCTTAAACAAGTTACCACACAGTTTTTTTGGATACCGTCCTGCAATCATGTTTCGGCATCACCCTATACTTTAACCTATACAGTAACAGATAACGGATGCCCATTACCTGCCTCTAAAACTTTTGACATTAGCATACTCGTAGTGCCACAGCAAGCCATTGTGCCTCCTGCCCTTTTATGTATTGAGAAAGATATGCCTATACCCGTTTTACATTGGGCCGATACCATTTCATACAACCCACATTTTGATAAAGCAATTATTTACAGATCAACTAATGGTGCTGCTTATTATCCTATTGATACATTATATCAACAGCAAAACAATACCTACACCGATAGCAGCGCCAATCAGTTTCAATACAACTATTGCTATTATATTTCTTTATTTAATAAATGTGAAACATCTATTACTTACAGTGATACTTTGTGTACACAGCAACAGTTTAATGGCGATGTAATTAATATTAATCAGGTTAGTGTTTCGGCTCAGAATAAAATAACTATTCAATGGCCATCATTTGCAAAAGCAGCATTTAACACCATTCTTATATATAAAAAAGAAACCACCGATACAACATATTACTTGTGGAAAACACTGCCTAATTATTTGCCTGATAGTATTAGCGATAGCGAGGTAAATACCAATGCACATTCATACAGCTATATTATTACAAATAAAAACACTTGCAACATACCTGCTAACTTTGGCGATGAAGGTTGCACCATCTTATTAAAAGGTGATGCTATACCATACCGGCACACTATTTATTTTACACCTTATAGGGGTTGGCTTAGTGTGAAGCACTATGAAATTTACCGGAAGGATGACCATAACCGTAATTATCAATTGTTAAACACACAAAACGACACCAGCTTTATTGATGATCAGTTGCCCTTATTAGGCGGACAATTTACCTATCTGATAAAAGCTATTGCTGATGGTAAACCTGCATACAGCTACAGTAATGAAATAACTTTACTGCAACAACCAACGGTATTTTTACCCAATGCATTTTCGCCAAATGATGATACTGTTAATGATGTTTGGAAGCCCGCTGTTTCTTTTGTAAACACCTTTAAGTTGCTTGTTTATAACCGTTGGGGCGATTTAGTATTTAGTGCCGCTAATGAGTTAAGCGGTTGGAATGGTTTTTCAAACAGCAAGCCTTGCGATGCGGGTATATATTTATACAAACTATTGTACACCGGTTTTAAAGGCGATGCCTATGAAAAAACCGGAACAATTACTTTGGTTAAATAATCAGTATTCGTTTTTAATACACTTGCTGCCCTTACCCATATAAGTGCAAAAATATCCACATTCATCAATAACTTCTGCCATATACTTAGTATTACTGAATTCCGTTTTTAACTGTTTAAAATATTTACCTGCTTCAAAATCTTTTTCGCCCTGTTTAAATGCCCGGCTTGCATACCAGTTGTTTAATTCACATTTGGCACTCATCCAGGTATATTTTGCTTTTAACTCGCTGTTGGTTGCAAAATTTAATGCCAGTTGATAGTACTTTAATGCCATTTGGCAACCGCCAATACTATAGCCATCGGGGTTATATGCAACATAACCACTTTCGTTAGCAAATGTTGAAGTTATTGTTCGTCCATTACCGTAATAAGTTTGATTGTACAAGCCATTGGCATACAAAAAATAATTATAGGATTTAGTGTTTGAATCATTACTGGAATTAGCTGTTTTTAAAATATCCACCATTTTTTGGCAATAGCTTTGTTTGGTGAAAATAGTATTTTGCTTGGCCAGGTGATCGCAATCATGGCAGTCGTTTATGCGAATATTAAATGGATTGCCGGGCAATGTTTTTTTTCCCGATTCAGGCATTGATGTAAATAAATTTATAGCGGCATCAAATTGCCCTGCCTTAATTTTTTGTACGGCTTTGTATTCTACCAAATCATTGGCCTTATAAGGATAATTTTTAATATAAAAACTTTCGAATACCGAGTGGTTTGTGTTGCTTAAAAATGAAAGCATGGCTTCGAACTGATTTTCATTTTTGTAAAAATGTTTGCCATTTGGCAAACATATTTCGGCCATTAAATAATTTTTTTGCGCCAAGTAATGATTGGCCAATGAAGCACTTATATATGAAATCAAATCAGCACCTTGCCTTGTATCAGTGCTAACGCGATTTAATATAGAAGCTATGGTGTCTAAATTGGATTTGCTTAGTTCATGCATGGTGCTGTACTTTAACAAAGCATCGGTAATAAAATATTGTTGTGTTGAAGTTTTATCTAACGTAAACAAACTTAACATTTGCAAAAATTTAGCTGCTGTTTTATTATCCTTTTGTAACCAATTTAAATATGCAGCAGCATTTATCCACACTGCACTTTTATTCTGCAATGCTTGATTGTTTACAAACTTTATCAATGTATCGGTTGCGGTATCCTGTTTAAAAGCACGAAACGATACCGATGAATCAAAAATTTTAATTTCACTGCTTTCATCATTATAAAACTCGTTTTCAAATAAGCCTTCATGGTTGTTTATCAGTTTATCCCGTTCTAAAATATTTATAGCTCTTACTAAAAGTAAATCGGCAAAATTTGATTTGGCATTGATTTTTAAAATTTCCTGCATTCCTTTTAGCGGGTCGGCATAAATTCCAAACAAATGCCACAATGTTTCTTTTTCTGTATTGCTTTTTGCCATTGCCAGCGTTGCATTCCAGTCGCTATCGCTCCAGGGATGAAAACTTAAAAAAGCGCTTTCTTTTAATGCGGGATGTTGCCTGTATATTTTCGAAAACAAATAATTTGAAGTTGCATAATCTTTTAAGCGGTAATAGCAACCTGCATAGTATGATAAAGCACGGGCTGTAATGCTGTTGTTTATTTTTATAGATGAAAATTTTGTGTTATAAAAGGCAATACATGCTTGATAATCGTCTAAATAAAAAAGCGTGCGCAGCACCTGAAATGCATAACGTTGTTTCAAAAAAACATCGGAAGTGTTTTCTGTTAGCGCTTTTAAATCAGCGATGTTGTGCAGATAAACTGCTGTGTCAATAACTGTGGGTTCATAGCTCCAGTAATCAGCTTTAGCTTGTACTAAAGGTTCTGTTTTTTTTGCCCATAAAAAGTAATCAATAGCTGCTGTATTTTTTGTAGCTGCTAACTGCGTGAAAAGTTTTGAAAGCGACTGATTAACACGGGTGTTTTGTTTTATGCTTTGCGCTAATTGTTTTGTTTCGTTTTGGTTTAGCTGGAACAGTTGTTTTAATTGATCCAGTTCTAACCGGTTATTAAAATATTGTTGCCATTCGGCCATACTGCTATCGGTAATGCTGTATATAAAATTATTATCATGCAAACCGTGGCAGGTAACAAAAAACGACTCAACATGGGGTTGTTGTATCACTTCGGGATTAAAGAATGCATAATGCCATTCATCGCAATCATAAAAAAAGGAGCAAGCATTATTTTTATACCCTATAAAAACAATGGCAGCACTAACGATAAGTATCGAACAACTTTTTAAAATCGGAAATTTCATAGGTGGTTATTAAGTTTTCGTTTAAATGAAATAATGCTACTGTTTGCGGCTTATTGGATGAATACTGCACAAGCATTTTGGCCGCCTTTTGTGCCAAAGCATCATCAACAAATTCGGCACGGATTAAATCATTGGTCTTTAAATATATGCCCCGGTAAAATTGATCTTTTACAACCATGTACCGGTTAGTTGAAAGCTTTTTAATGTATGCCATTGTATCAAGCGTAGTTGCATAGGTATCATTTAATATACCCTGCGACTTGCCATTTCTAAAATAAATACTCCACCCGAAAACCGGCAAAGCATAATCTAAAGGCAGCGGATAATTATCAAGATAAGATACATACTTGCCTGCATCATAGTTGTTAAATATAGAGTTAGTTGTTTCAATTTGTTTAAGCTTACCCATGTTGTAAAACATGAGCATGCCCCTATCAACCGGTGGTACACCAGTACGCGATTTGTATTTTATTTGATGTAAACGAATAGTAGCACTAAGGTTTACATTACTAAACCTTTTGTCACTTTTAAAAAGATGTAAAAATTTAAAATACTTTTCTGTTGTTTTATCTGTCCAGTCACAATCAAATTGTATTTCTGTTGGATTATAATTCACATTAATTGCTAAAATTAATTTTGTAATATTTATATATAAACTGTCAACGCTTTTCTTTGATAAATTTTTAAAAACTTCATTGGTAATATAAACAACAGGCACATAATCTTTATTACACGGTTTATTAAAATGTACTGTTGCAACAGGCTGCGCCCTTAATAAATTTGCATCCCACACCACATCAAAATATTTAATGTATAGTTTGTTAACCGCTAATGTATCCATTAGACTATTTTCGCTTAACGAAGGGTTATAAGTTTGTTGCCAATAATAAAATGCCTTGTTAACAGGTTGTTTTGTTTGATACTTAAAAACAGCTATTACAGCCACAATTACAAGAAATATAACAAAGCTTGTTAAAACCCAAATTGTTTTGTTTGATAACTTTGCCACCTTGTAAATAAATTATTTTTAATTTCGAATAAACTAAAAATCAACCAATTTGTTCAATAAATGAAACTATGAAAACATCAATTACTTATTATTTAATAATTTTTCAAATCATTTTTGGATATCAAATTTCGAAAGCACAAAGCAGTAATGCCTTAGCGTTTGATGGTAGTAATGATTTGGTTACCATACCCAATGCATCCGCTTTAATATCGGGTAGTAATGCTATTTCATTGGCTTGCTGGGTGTATCCTACTAACCCAACACCCAATACCAGCAGTTATGACGGTATTGTGGGCATCAGAAATAATACCGATGCCGATTTTTATATTCTTCATTTTACGGCCAATACGGTTGAATGTCGTTTCAGAAACAGTAACGGAAACAATTTTGATTTGATTGGCACAGGCATCGTTTTAAATGCGTGGCAACATTTGGCATTTACGTATGATGGTAGCATGTTAAGATATTATCGTAATGGCGTACTTACTGATTCGTTACCTGCAAATGGTGATATTACTTTAAATAATGAGTCGCTTTTTATTGGTGGTACACCATACCAGGGTAATCAATTTCTTTTAGAAGGACGTGTTGACGAAGTAACCTTTTGGGATAAAGCAATTAACGGTACCGATTTAAACTGCCTGTTAAATGGAAGTGCCGATACAAGTGATGCAAACTTACTTTTGTATTACAAGTTTAATCAGGGAACTGCAGCGGGAAACAATACTGCTATTACAACACTTATTGATAGTAAAAATAATATTAATGGTACCCTTAGTGGATTTGCGCTAACAGGTTCAACTTCTAATTTTATTTCAAACCCTAATTCAGCCAGTAATACAGTGAGTGCTTCTATTTGCCAAGGCGATACTTTTTTATTTGCAGGGCAGCCACTAACCGTAACAGGCATTTACTTCCACACATTTACTTCAACTGCCGGTTGCGATTCATTAGTCGAATTATCGTTATTGGTGTCTAATGTAAATGCAACAATCACACAAAATGGCAGTACGCTCTTGGCGTCACCATCGTTTGCTACCTATCAGTGGATAAATTGCATAACCGGTTTGCCAATAACTAATGCAACCAGTGTTTCATACAACACACAAAACATTAACGGCTTATATGCTGTTGCAGTAACCAGCAATGGTTGTACCGATACATCGGCATGTTTTGCAATAACCACAGGAATTAATGAGTCTGTTTTATCGGGCATTGTTACCATTTATCCAAACCCTGTAGCCGAAACCTTAAATATTAAACTGGCAAAAAATCTTACCCATGCATCTTATATCGTTTATAGTGTAAGTGGTAAAGAAATAATACGACAAAACATAAATGCAACCAGTACTCCGGTTTTATTGTCCGAAATAAATAGTGGCTATTATCTGATTAAAGTTGTTTCAGATGAAGGTGTAATTCAGTTTCCTTTTATCAAAAAATAAAAATTAAAACTGCACAACAGACAGCAGGTTTTTAATTGTCAATAATTAGTAACCTACTGCCTGTTGCGTTTCCAATTGCTTGTTGCCGTATAAGGTTCATCAGCAATTATTTGTTGTTTTTCTGATAACACCATTGCTGCCATAAGCACGGCAATATCATTATCAGTGCCATTATTGGTCAACACTTCAGGCTTAAAATATAAGGGAACAAAATGCGTATCGAAATTGCCTGAAACAAAAGCCTCATGTTGCATTACAAATTTGCAAAAGCCAAGTGTAGTTGCAACACCTGAAATCTGATAATTATCAATTGCTTGAATCATTTTATCAATTGCCGCTTGACGCGATTCGGCATGTGTTATTAATTTGGCAATCATTGGATCATAATAGATAGGAATATCCATACCCTCTTCGTAGGCATCGTCCACTCTTACACCCGGTCCCTGTGGTATTTTGTAGGTAACTAATTTTCCGATATCCGGCAAGAATTGGTTTAATGGGTCTTCGGCATACACGCGCACCTCAATAGCATGCCCATTAATTTTTAAATCATCTTGTTTAAATGATAATTCTTGCCCTTCGGCAATTTTTATTTGCTCTTTTACCAAATCCAAACCGGTAATTATTTCGCTTACCGGATGTTCAACTTGCAAACGGGTATTCATTTCCAAAAAATAAAAATTGAGTTGCTCATCCATTAAAAACTCAACTGTACCTGCATTATAATAATTACAGCTTCGAGCTGCCTGCACAGCACATTCGCCCATTTTTTTTCTTAAATCCGGGGTTAAGATGGATGATGGTGCTTCTTCAATAACCTTTTGGTGCCTGCGTTGCACACTACATTCGCGCTCGAACAGGTAAACTAAATTACCATACATATCGCCCAATACCTGTACTTCAATATGCCTTGGTTTGGCAACATATTTTTCTATAAAAACAGCATCGTCATTAAACGAACTCATTGCCTCGCTTTGTGCAAGTTTAAGCAACTCTTCAAACGAAGCAGCATCGTGTACAATTCGCATACCTTTGCCGCCTCCACCAGCACTGGCTTTAATTAAAACCGGAAAACCAATTTGGTGGGCTATTTTTTTTGCTTCTTCTATATCTCTTATTGCATAGTCAATGCCCGGCACTAATGGTATATTAAAAGACTTAGCAGTATTTTTTGCTGATATTTTATCGCCCATTTTATTCATAGACTCGGCTGATGGACCAATAAATATAAGTCCGGCTGCTTTAACTGCATCAGCAAATGCAGCATTCTCGCTTAAAAAACCGTAACCGGGATGTATGGCATCACAACCGGCTTCAATTGCTACTTCTATTATTTTATCGCCACGAAGGTATGATTGTGTTGATGCAGGTTCGCCAATACAAAATGCTTGCTGTGCAAATCGAACATGTAACGCATTGCGATCGGCAGTTGAATAAACGGCAACAGAGGCAATTTGCATTTCATGTAATGAACGCATTATACGTATGGCTATTTCGCCACGGTTGGCAACGAGCACCTTACTTATTTTCGAAACTTTGGTAATATTATTCATAAGCGCATTACAGTTTAAAAAGGATAAAAAAAATCCGAAACTATTTGTTTCGGATTAATATTAAGGTGGGTGGAAGATGGGGCTCGAACCCACGACCTCCTGAACCACAATCAGGCGCTCTAACCAACTGAGCTACAACCACCGTATATTTTATTTAAGCATGCTTAAAAAGCGGTTGGCAAAAGTATTTAATAAATCATATTTAGCAACCACAATTACACTTTGTATAAATTTTAATCTGCAATAGTTTAATACGGTTTTATAATTAAGGTAATTAAAATTTGATGTTCTAATTCTATTCTGACATTAAAAACTGCATGAAAAACAAATGACTACTTTTTAACAATGAATTGTTTATTGCTTCAGAAGCCAATAAAATCAAGCTCTACAGCAGTGAAATGTTTTTAAAAAAATTACACTTAGCTAACTTAAAAAGTTGGTGCATGTTTAAAAATATCTACTTTTGGAATTCATAATTAAATCAAAAAACAAAAAGAGCTATGAAAAAACAATTACTATTTGTTGTTTCTGCTGCAATAGCGTTACAAGCTAATGCACAAAACAAAAGAGTGTTGAACACACCAAGAGTAGCCGATACGCAAGTATCGCGCTTATTGGTTGAGCCAGCAACACAAAATGCCGCCAGTACCGCTGCCCATAAAAATGGAAGTATTGGTGTAAACTCTACACCACTTTCATTTGGTCCAAATGCATTTGGTATGGCATCCAATGCACGCCCTGTAATTTGGGCTGATCCATCAATCAATGCAATTAGTTTCATTCACCGTAACCATAGTGCTACATCTGGTTTTGGTATCAGTGGTGATTTAAACTCTGATTTCTCTACTGATGGTGGTACTACATGGACTTTAAACCACCAAGTTTACAATGGTGCAGCAACAGCAGGTCCATTATTCCCTGCACGTTATCCATCAGGTGGAATTTATAATCCTCCAGGCAATACAACAGCTTCGAATGCATTTGCAGTTGCAGTAGGCCCAACTTTAGATGCTACTAACGATGCATGGGGTGGTTTTGCAAATGGTTCAGGTCAGCTTACAGCAGGTGCCACACCCGTGTCGTCACAAGAAAGTTCTGACGGTGCTGCAGGTTTTTATCAGTACATTCCAGAAGGTTTTCAAATTATAAAAAACACAGGTGCTGCCGTTGCATTAGATCAATCAATTGATGTTGCAACTGATTACACTGACAATATGATACTACACAAAGGTACCTGGGGTGCTGGTGCATATACTTATACCCGCAGTTTAGTTCCGGTTCCGGTATCTACAAGTGCAGCCGGTAGTAAAGCAATGGCTACTTATACAATTGCAATGAGCGATGACGGTATGGTAGGATATATAGTTGCTATCGGACATAATGATTTTACATTATTCCCTGATGAAGCTTATTATCCAATTGTTTATAAAACAACTGATGGTGGTACTACTTGGGTTGGTCCTTGGAATTTAGATATGGCTCCACTTGAAGCAGTTATACCTGCTTATGATGGTACTACAGGTAATCTGGTATCTACTTCATTTGAAGTTGATGCAGTTATGGATAATGCAAATAACTTACACATTATAACATCAGCATGTGCAGGTGCAGGTACATTCTCTATTTATCAAGGTGATAGCGTATCTGCAGTTGTTGATATTTATACTACTGATGGTGGTGCAAGCTGGAAAGCTCAAGAACTAGGTTTACCTGTTACTGCCCGTGGTACTTACGGTGATAACAGTGCTACTAATGCAAACCTTACCCATGATAACCGTACACAAGCTTCACGTAACTGGGATGGTACTAAATTAATGTTTACCTGGTTTGATACTGATGAGGCTTCATTCCCAGGCTTAGGTAATACTTACCCAGATGCTTATGCAATTGCTTACAATGTAACAACCGGTTTATGGACTGCTGCTGCAAATAAAACGCCTGGTTTAAGTACTATTATGTTTGGCCAATGTTCATATTATGCAATGGATGCTGCCGGTACACAGACTGTACCGATTGCTTTCCAGGTTATTAGTGGAACAACTGCAACTGGCGAACCCTTAAATACAGGTGGTGTTGTTGATTATGTTTATACGGGCGATGTAACATTTAATGATGCTGATTACACTGTTGTTGGTAACCCAATTAACATTCCGATCGCTGCCGGTGTTAACGAACAACCAATTGTATCTTCTTCAGTTTCATTGGTTCCAAACCCAGCTGCCGGAAGCACAAAACTTACTTACTTATTAAACACTTCAAGTGATGTAACTATTAAAGTGGTTAACATGATTGGTGCTACAGTTGTTGAAATGGTTAAGCCAGCTCAAACTGCAGGTCAACATGAAGTTGCTTTAAACGTATCTGAACTTAAAGCCGGTGTTTACTTTGTAAACGTTACAGCTAAAGGAAGTGTAAGTACTACTAAACTTATTGTTAAGTAATATTACGCACTTTTAAAAAAATCCCGATTTGTTAATCGGGATTTTTTTTGCTTAATAAAAAAGCCTCAGATGATATTTCGATCTGAGGCTTTTTTATTGGATATAAAATTTAGCGGTAAATCGTTACAACTCTTCGGCTTGTGCAATTAACTCAGCAATATCTAAAACCTGAACTGCATCTTCTTTATTAAAATTTTTAACGCCATCGGTAAGCATAGTCATACAAAATGGGCAGGCTACAGCAATTACATTGGGATTTAATTCAAGTGCCTCTTCGGCACGTTCCACATTTACATCTTTACTTCCGGGCTCGGGTTCTTTAAACATTTGTGCACCTCCTGCGCCACAACATAAGCCTTTTGCGCGGCTTCGGTGCATTTCACTTAATGCCACATCTAACTTTTGAATAACTTCACGTGGCGCTTCATATACATCGTTTGCCCGCCCTAAATAACATGGGTCGTGAAACACAACTTTTTTACCTTTAAATGTACCTCCGTTGATAGTTAGTTTGCCTGAGTTAATAAGTTGCTGTAACAACATACTGTGATGAATAACTTCGAATGTACCGCCCAAATCCGGGTATTCATTTTTTATAGTATTAAAACAATGTGGACAAGCAGTAACTATTTTTTTTACTTCATAACCTTGTAATAGCTGAATATTCATTAATGCCTGCATTTGAAACAAAAATTCATTACCGGCTCGTTTTGCCGGATCGCCTGTGCAAGATTCTTCTGTACCTAAAACAGCAAATGAAACACCGGTATGATTTAATATTTTAACTAATGCCTTGGTTACTTTTTGTGCGCGCTGATCAAAACTACCGGCACATCCAACCCAAAATAAATATTCGGGTGTTTTACCTTCGGCCAGCATAGATGCTAAGGTTGGTACATTCATAAAAGTATTGTTTAGCTTGATGTTTGATTTTTATAGGTCTGACTAATCTTTCCAATTTAAACGATCGGCTGGCGAAAACTGCCAAGGAGCCTGATTATTTTCAATTTTAGTAAACATTCCGTTTAGCTCGGCCGGTGCTGCCGATTGCTCCATAACAACAAATCTTCGTAAGTCGAGTATAATCGAAACCGGATCAATATTAACCGGGCATGCATCTGTGCAGGCATTGCAGGTTGTACATGCCCACAATTCGGTTTCGGTAATGTAATTGCCTAATAAGCTTTTGCCATCGTCATAATTAGCACCTTGTTTATCCAGGTTTATACCAACTTCGGTAATCCTATCTCGGGTGTCCATCATTATTTTGCGAGGCGATAATTTTTTACCTGTAATATTAGCCGGACAAACACTGGTGCATCTGCCACACTCTGTACAACTATAGGCGTCTAATAACTGTTTCCAGGTTAAGTCTGTTACATCTTTGGCGCCAAAACGCATGGGGGCTGCATTTGCATCAACTGCTGGTGGCGGTAGTGTCGGGTCGAGCATTAACTTAACTTCTTGTGTAACCGCTGTAACGTTATTTAATGTCCCCTTTGGTAAAAGTTTGCTAAAATACACGTTGGGAAAAGCTAAGAATATATGCATGTGTTTTGAATAAGGCACATAGTTTAAAAAAGCCAGAATACCTATGATATGAAACCACCAACAAAATCTTTCGATAACAACCAAAGTAGTTGGTTGTAACGAAGCAAAAATGGGTGCTATTAAGCTGCTAACCGGAAACGAACCGGCCTTTATATAATGGCTATAATTTTGTTGTTGTAATAGCATATCACATGCATTCATGGTTAAGAATGCAGTCATTAAAGCAATTTCTGATATTAAAATAATATTTGCATCGCTGCGTGGCCAGGACGACATTTCTGCACTCCAGAACCTTTTAATTTTTAAAAAATTTCTTCGGCAAAAAAACAATACGCATGCTAACAAAACGCCTAAGGCCAGTATTTCAAAGCTGCCAATTAAAAAATTATAGAAAGCACCCATAAATGCTAACATCCGGTGCGTACCAAAAATGCCATCTAAAATAATTTCAAGTACTTCGATATTAATTATAACAAAACCCACGTAAATTAATATGTGAAAAAAACCTGCAACAGGTCGCACCATCATTTTCGATTGACCAATTGCAACCATAGCCATTGTTTTCCATCTTAACCCTGGCTGATCATTTATAACCACATCGCGCCCTAATTTTATATTGCGTATTAATGTGCGTATATTTTTGCTGAACCAATAAATACCGGCAGCCAAAAGGACAATAAAAATCAGGCTTTCAATCATATAATCAGCTTTTTATTTGATAGGTGTTTTAGTTCGTTTTTAAAAACTTCTTATTGCGACTTTTTGCCGAATACAGAAAAATGCACATACTTTTTTGGGTTCTTATTGAAATCAATTAACAACGAATCTAAATGACCTGATGCACTGTTTAAATTGTTGTACATTTTTTCATCGTTTAATAATAAACCTAAAGTTCCCTCACCATCATTTACCTTTTTTAAAACTGTTGCAAACTCGCTTAAATTTTTGTTTAAATTATTAGCGGCTTCATGTATTTGTGCCGATGCTAAAGTATCGGAAATTGCAGTTGCATTAGCCATAAATCTATCCATGTTAGCAGCGTTGTTAGCCAAACTTTTGGTAATGGTAGCCACGTTTTTAAATGTTGAATTTATATCGCCTTTATCGTTAGTCATGGTTTCGAGTTGTTCACTTATTTTCGATAGGTGTGTTATGGTTTTATCTATCGAAATAATGCTGCTTTCAATATGAACTTTATTACCCGGACTTATAACACTATTTAAATTTCGAATTAATGAGTCCAGCGATCCAACCAGCATTTCCACTTTATCTTTTACAGGTTCAATTTGTGCCATCATACCGGTTGCTACTTTTCCGTATAAAGTATCG
This sequence comes from Bacteroidia bacterium, assembly GCA_016788165.1. Classification (GTDB taxonomy): domain Bacteria; phylum Bacteroidota; class Bacteroidia; order AKYH767-A; family OLB10; genus JAEUTH01. The sequence continues at coordinate 49,660 of JAEUTH010000042.1, forward strand.
CCATCATTTGCCTGCTCCGTACTTTTACCCAAAACCAATCTGATTTCTTTAGTACCTAATATATCAGCATTGGTAATTAATGCCTGAGCGTCTTTATTAATTAATGCACTGGCAGCTACTTCTAATTCAATTAATATACGGCCTGAGTTATCGGGCAAAAACGATACATCATATACTGAGCCTACTTTGTATCCATTAATGCGTACCATATTCGACTGCGCCAATCCATCAATGTTTTCATAAACAACATAAAAGTTTTTGTATCGCGAAAACAGATCCTGTCCCTTTAAATAATTTATGCCCCAAATGCCTGCTGCAATGGCACATGTTACTATTAAGCCTACTTTAATTTCTTTTGAGTATTTACTTATCACGTATGTTTAATTAATTTTTCAAATCTATCAATATTAATAACCCTTCAAATTTACTTTCGGTTCAGTTATCCAACTGCAACTAGCACTTTATTTAATATCGGCTGCTTGCTTTAATGTAATTCGTTTGCCTTGATGGTAGGGTGTAATAAAGGCATCGTTGTAACCTTTTGTTTTTAAAATTTTTTGTTGCTGCTGGGCTTGATGTAATGTTTTATAATGGCCCATGGTTATCCGCAGCATTTTTCCATCCTCTGATGTAATTATCCGCGCGCCACTATTGGCATATTTTAATTTTTCGTCTTCAGTTAATATTGGTGTTGCCCCAATTTGAATGGTATAAAATAAAGCTTCATCAATACCTTCGGGTGATTTGGGTGGCGCTTTAATATCGGTTCGGGCTTCTGATTTTTCTTGCGTTTTAACCACAGGCTGTTTATGTGTTTTTGCATGGGCCAGGCTATCGGCTTTTTTAGCTGATGCTATAATGCCGGTGTCGGTTGTTTTTGAATTGGAATTAGTAGCAGGTTTTGTATTTGCTACTGGTTCAATAGCACTGTTCTTTGGTTTGGCATTTGTATCTGATGCGCCAACTTTAACTGTATCGGTATTTTTATTTGAAGTGGTTGCTTTTACTTCGTTTTGATTAGCCTCAATTACGGTTGTATTAGTTGCTTCACTTGATTTTGTTTGTGTACTACCGGGTTGTGCATCGCCTTCTTCCATATCAACTTTATACTCTTTAAAGGCATTGTAAATAGCTGTAGCCGTTTGTTCTTGTCCTTTATCGCTTAGCAAATACTTTTCATCATTGGCATTGGTTAAAAAACCGGTTTCGATAAGTACACTGGGCATAGCGGTTTTGTATAAAACTAAAAAGCCGGCTTGTTTTACACCCCTGTTATACCGGTTGGCATATTCTTCGAAATTGGCTTGTACTTTACTGGCAAAGGTTAAGCTTTTTTCCATGTAAACATTTTGATACAAGTTAAATATTATATGACTTTCGGGCGAGTTTGGGTCATATCCATCGTATTTGGTTTTATAATCCTTTTCAAGCAAAACCGAGGCGTTTTCGCGTTTTGATACACTCAGGTTATCATCGGTTTTATGCAAACCCATCACAAAAGTTTCAACTCCGTAAGCCGCTTTGTTACCGCTGTTACAATGGATGCAAATAAACAAATCAGACTCATGTTTATTAGCAATATTGGCACGTTCATGCAACTCAACAAACACATCTGTTTTTCGGGTATAAACCACTTTTATATCCGGATAACGTTCTGAAATCATTTTACCTAAACGCAATGCTACATTTAATGCAATTACTTTCTCTTTAGAGCTACTGCCTAAACAACCGGTATCGTGCCCCCCATGGCCGGCATCAATTACCACCGTACGAATACGGTAACCTGTACGGTTTAACGGCTTAAACGAAAACAATAAAAATGGTAGGATAAACACGATATATAAAGCGTTTATACCGCACAAGTTTTTAATTTTTAGCTTTGGCATTTTTAAAATATAGCTGGGCGAAAATATTGATTTCTGTGTGTTTACCATCAAAGTTTTGGGATGTAAGTTGTAAATCTTGCATGGCATTAATAATTTGTGTTTTGTTATGGATTATCAATGTGGATGCTTATGCACTTCCATTTTATCAATTTACACCTGATAGTGTAATCATTGTAACGCCTGACTCGGTTAAAAATGATACGCTAAAAGCATCGGTTGCTAATGATTTGCAATCGCAAATTAAATACACATCGGCCGATTCGATAACCGTAAGCTTAACTGAAGACAAATGGAAAATGTATAGAAACGCATCTTTAATTTATGAAGATTTAGATCTGAAAGCGGATTATATTGAAATAGATTTTAATAACCGTACCTTATTTGCAAGCGGCATTACCGATAGTGCAGGAATTGTAACGGGCAAACCCGTATTTAAACAAGGTAGCGATTCGTACAATGTTGAAACCGTAAATTATAATTTTAAAACCAAAAGGGGCCGTATAAGCGACATTAGCACACAACAAGGCGAAGGCTTTATAAGAGGCGAAAAAGTAATAAAATCAGAAAACGACAATTACTATATCCGCGATGGCTTTTTTACAACCTGCGATAAGGCGCATCCCGATTTTTGTATGCGTACGCAGAAACTTAAAATGATTAAACGAACCAATGGTAATCAGGTAATAACAGGCCCGGCATATATGGAAATTGCCGATGTACCTACACCACTTGCAATACCTTTTGGTTTTTTTCCGGCTGATAAAGGGCGGAAATCGGGTGTAATTTTTCCGGCTTATGGCGAAAGTCAGGAGTTAGGTTTTTTCCTGCGTAATGGTGGCTGGTACTTTGGGATTAATGATTATGTAGATGCTTCGATAACGGGCGATATATACTCAAAAGGATCCTGGGCATTGCATGGCAGCACCAATTATGCGCTCAGGTATAAATTTAACGGAAGTTTTGGTATAGATTATTCGATTAATAAAATTGGCGAAAAAGAATTGCCCGATTACTCGGTTAATAAAAATTTCTTTGTCAACTGGCGTCATTCCCAGGATGGTAAAGCACGCCCAGGCACCACCTTTAGTGCCAGTGTTAGTGCGGGCTCGGCCGATTATTATAATAACAATGTAACCACCGGTTTAAACTATCTTACCAATACTTTTAACTCATCAGTAGCCTACTCAAAAACCTGGGGTACACTTTATAACTTAAGCGTTGCAGCGCGTCATTCGCAAAACAACTTAACACGCATTTTCGAAATTACTTTGCCCGAAATAGGTTTTGGTATTGGACGCGTAAACCCTTTTAAACGAAAAGTAAGTGTTGGCCGCGAAAAATGGTTCGAAAAAATTGGCTTTAGTGTTACATCAAACTTCAGAAATCAAATTACATCACCCGATTCTATTTTGTTTAGTAACGATGCCGTTGAACGTATTCAAAATGGCTTACAAACTTCTATACCGGTTACCACCAGCTTTCAGCTTTTAAAATATTTTACGCTAACCCCTGCCGTAAACTTTAACTCGAAATGGTATTTAAAAACATACGAGCAGCGGTATGATAGCAGCAGCAAACAAATATTACTGGATACCATTGAAGCTTTTAAAACTGCTAATGAAATGTCGTTAAGTGCCGGTTTAAATACCCGTATTTATGGTATGGCAAATTTTAAGAAAGGTAGTATTGCTGCAATCAGGCATGTGGTTATACCAACCATTGGTTTTAGTATCAGACCTGATTATGGCCGCCAGCACTTTGGCTACTACAAAACCGTTACCGATAGTATGGGCATTGAACGCCTGTACTCTATATTTAACGGCAGCACACCAACAGGCATAAGTTACAACAGTATTTTTGGTGGCCCGGCAGCAGGTAAATACGGTTTTTTAAGTTTTGGTGTTGATAACATACTTGAAATGAAAACCAGGCAGGTTACCGATACGGCTGTAAACCTAAAGAAGATAAAAATATTGGAAGGCTTTTCGCTAAATACGGGTTATAACCTTGCAGCTACACAGTTTAAATGGTCGGTTTTAAATATGGCTGCGCGTACCACTATTCTCGAAAAGTTTACATTGAATGGGACAGCCGTTTTTGATCCTTATGCAATTGATAGCAGCGGCCTTAGAATTAACGCGTTTCAATATAATAATAATGGCAACCTTTTTAGGTTTACCAATGCTACAGTTGCATTAGGTTTTAGCTTAAACAGTGTTATGTTTAACGATAAAGATAAAACCAACTCAGGCTATTATAAAATTCCCTGGAATCTTACTTTTAGCTATAGCTACAATTATAGCAAACCGGCCTTAACCGCTGTAAAAACGCAAACATTATATTGCTTTGGCGATTTTAGTATGACTGAACGGTGGCGTATTAATTTTAGCAGCGGATGGGATTTTATAGCAAAGGATGTTAGTTATACCCAATTAGCAATTGTGCGTGATTTGCATTGTTGGGAAATGCGTTTAAGCTGGGTGCCTTTTGGTTTACAACAAAATTATTTTTTTACCATAAATGTAAAAGCAGGGATGTTACGTGATTTGAAGTTGGATAAAAAACGAGATCAATTTGACCGTTAACTTTTTTACAAATCCTGTGTTTGGGCATTTGCATAAAAAAAGGGCCTTGCGGCCCTTGTTACTGAAACTCAAAAGTTAAAATTATTTATGCGATGCGTTCAACATTTACTGCATTTAATCCTTTTTTGCCTTGTGTAATTTCAAAGGTTACTTCATCACCATCGCGTACTTCTGTTTTTAAGCCGGTTGAATGAACAAACACTTCTTGGCCATTCTCATGGTCAACAATAAAACCAAAGCCTTTTGATTGGTTGAAGAATTTTACTTTTCCTTTTTTCATTTTAAAAAATTTAATAGTTATTGAATGGGCTAAATGTAGTATAAATAAAATACGCCCCTCATTTTTTTAATTGTATCAGCTAATAGCCAAACATCTTAGTTACCCGGTGTAAAAATATTTATTGCCTTGCCCTTTAACATGGAACCTATATAAGGCGTGTTGTTTGATTTCGACTGTATATGGTTGTTCGAAAAACAATAATCATCTAAACTAAATAAGGTAAGGCATGCGGGTTGATTTTCGGCAATGGAATAAACCGGAAGCTTTAAAATTTTTCGTGGGTTAGTTGTAAATGTTTCTATGATTTTATCTAAAGGCATTTTTTCGGCCAAACATTTGAAAACAATACCAAAAAACGACTCGCATCCTATCATGCCAAATTCAGCATAATCAAACTCTACTTTTTTTGCCTCAACATCTTGGGGCGTATGGTCGCTCACTATGATATCTATTACACCTTGCACTAAGCCGTCAATTAATGCAGCTACATCATGTGCACTGCGTAACGGTGGTTTTACTTTATAATTACTATCAAACTTTTGCAGGGCTGCATCTGTATCGTATAAATTATAAGCCGCTACATCGCACGTTACGGGCAAACCATTTTTACGCGCTTGTGCAATTAGTTGAACACTGCCGGCTGTACTAATTCTGCTAATGTGTATGGGAGTTTGTGTATAACTGCATAATTGTATATCGCGCATTACCATTATCTCTTCGGCAATGGCAGGTATGCCTTTAAAGCCAAGCATAGTTGTTTGCGCACTTTCATTTACCATATTCTGACCGGTTAAGCTTTTATCTTCGGCAAAACTTAAAAGCGTGCTGTTTATATTTTTAATATACAGCATAGCACGTTGCATTACGCCACTATTTGTAATCGTATTTTTATGGTTACTAAATGCAACAGCCCCGGCTTGCTGCATATCATACATTTCGGTTAACTCAGTGCCATCGGTATTTAAAGTAACTGCACCTATAGGGTGTACATTTACTTCGTGGTTTTGGGTTTTCGAAAGTATGTAATCTACTTGTGCTTTGCTTTGTATTGCCGGTATGGTTGATGGCATTAAGGCAACATCAGTAAAACCGCCTGCTTTAGCCGCATTGCAACCTGTAATTAAATCTTCCTTATGCTCCATGCCGGGGTCACAAAAATTTACACCCATATCAAACCAGCCTGTACTTAAGTACAATCCTTTGCCATCAATAAGGTTGCCTGTTGGGTTTAGGGTATTTGCTATTGTTTTTATCAACCCATTTTCTATCAACACATCGCAAACCTTGTTGTTGTAAACAGATGTGCTATCAACAATGGTTACTGACTTAATGAGCATGTTCTTACAGTTTATATTAGTTTATTATTTTAAAAATCGGAGCAATAAAATTTCAAGTCCTAAAAAGAACAATGTAATAATAATACACCACTTCCATAAGTGTATGCCCGTTTGTTGTTGTGCCAATTGTTGCGTTACACTTCCGGCAACAGCTTTAATAACATTAGCATGGCTTACATTTAAATTTGTAAATATTTGCATCAGGTTATCGGCAGTAAAAAACTTTTGATCTGACTCGCGCCTATCATAGTTTAATGCAATTACAGCTTGCAAAATATTATTCAGTTTTAATTGATATAAGCCTGCTTGCTTAACTACATCGCTAATAATAACCTGTACCCCATTATTGTTTTTATGCGCTGGTATAATGTCAAACTTAATAGCATCGTTGGTAAGATGAAATACGCTTTCGCCCAAATTACCTGCATCTAAATTGATGGTGTTGGTTTGTGCTATTGTATAAGCAATTGGTTGCTGTTGCTGACTATACAATGCCATATTATAAATGGCGGGCGCAAATAAATAATGATTTACAAAATTACTGGCCAACGGATTTAGAGGTACTGCAAATAGATATGCTTTTCCTTTTCCGGTTGTATATGATTTTAAAAAAGGATAGCCGCCTTGCAGGTTCATTATTACTTCGCCACTGCTTAATGCGTTTGATATGCCGAAGTAAGTTGATGCTGTAGGCATAATGGTGTTTTCAGGTGTTTTGCTGAATACATTTTTAAACAATTTATTTTCTATTTCAATTTTATCAACCAATGCTTTGTTATGTATGAGCCCCGTAAGCATATCGGCATGTAACTGTTGTAATAAATTATTATATGAATTTATATCGCATGCCGTATCCGGAAAAATTACAAGTGTGCCGCCTTTGTTTACAAAATTTTGTAATTCAGTTGCCATGCCACTGCTTATTTCTTTTAGCTCATTTAATAAAATGATGTTGGACTTATGTACTAATGCATAATCAATTTGATTGCTGTTTATTGCTTTATAAGTAAAATTAGTGTTGCTGCTAAAAAGCCTTTGCAAATAGTTGCTTTCGGTTTGGTGGTAAACATGTAAAACAGGTATTGATTGTTGTATGTTAAAACTAAAGTAATAGCTATCATCAAATGTGATGGGATAGTCTGTTAATTTAATTTCAGCACCTTGCCAGCCTGCTTGTGTTGATGTATATGCCAATACAACATCACTATATTTATCGGCACCTACGCTCACAGTTGCTACAGCCTTTTGTTGTTGATTAATGGTAAGTTTCAACGGAATGTTTTCAACCTCAGTATCGCCATTGTTTTTTACACGCACATAAATATTTACGGGTTGATTTATTTGCACAACAGGCGACTCGAGCCAGCAACTATCAATGTAAATATTATTTGTGGTTTTTGCAGCAAGTGCAATTAACGATACAGGTGCCGTATCTGTTTTAAGCAAGTTAAAATCAAAATAGTTTTGTTGAAAATCGGAAATGATGTATGACTGTTGCCGGCTGATGCCTGCATTTAGTAATGCCTCGTTTTGCCTGGCTCTTATTTGTGATAGTGTTTTACCCGGTGCACTGCTTTTAATTTGTTGTACCTGATCAATAAATTCTTCGCGGCTAAGCATCCGTTGATTTTCGGGGTTAAAATCAGCCGTAAGCAACTGAAACTTGTCGGTAGCTGTATAAGCACGTGCTACTTCTATTGCCTTTTCTTGTGCCTGTTGCAGCAACGTACCCTGACTGCCAATAGCATCCATGCTAAATGAATTATCTACAAAAACACTTATGGCTTGCTGGCCTGCTACCGGTTGTTTTTTTTGTGGAATGAATGGTTGTGCAAATGCCAACACTAAAAACACTATAGCCAATATACGGCATATAAGTACCAACAAGTGCTTTAGCTTACTTTGTGCATTGGTTTCCTCTTTAAGTTGTTGTAAAAATCTAACATTGGTAAATGCAACTTTTTTAAATCGTCTGAAATTAAAAAGATGTATTAATATGGGTATGGCTATCAGAAAAAGCGCATATAAAAATGCTGGGGTTACAAAGCTTACATTCATTATTTAATGGAAATGCTTTTTATGGCGTGGCGAATATATAAATATGGCTAAACCAAAGCAGTTGCATTAAAACGTTGTCAGGGCTTCATTTATTAGTAAGCTCATTTTTTAACTGAAAATTATTCTTTTAAAAAACAAAACCCGTTTTACTTCCTATTTTCCAGATAATTCTAAAGATTAAAATCTGATACGCTGATAACGTAAATATCAAAAGCAAACAAAAGGCCTGCATTTTAATTTAGGAACCGTGCGCTTGAATCAATAACTAAATTCAAATCTATTTTTTATCAGTTGGTGTAACTGGCTCGGTATCGCTATCCGCATCAGTTTCATCTGTATCCGCATCAAAAGGTTGAACCGATTTAATTTTTGATGGGTTAACTGTTAGTGTTGCTTCCGTTGTTTTTACATCGTTGGCTGGTATTTGGCCCGAACCTTTTATAGCTTTCAGTTTGTTTAATAAATCGAACCAAAATGGTGCACCTAACGATATTGCCATTGCTGTTACCAAAAAGCCCCAAAGGTTATTTATGGGGTTAAATGAGCGCCATGCTATGTATTTAATTTTATCCCAGGTATTAAATCGTTTCAACGATACGTTGCCATCAGCATCTTTTACTTTTTTACGCATTTTATCAAATCCCCAACCCGAGCCTAAAATATTGGCTATATCTGCCTGGTCGGATAATAGCGTTTCATACGTTTGGCGTAATATACTATCGCTTGTAAGTGTTGTGGTGTCTTTACTAATGGTAATTATCTGATTTAAACTGTCTGATTTACTGGTACTCATAGCTAAAGCAACCAACTGGCTACGGGCATCTTTATCTTTCGATAATACATCCACTATCTTAAATGTATTTACATTAAAAGCTGCTGCAATAAAAAAGCCTACAAAAAATAATATCAGTTGTACCTTACGTTTGTACCAACCTGAGGTACGCTCCATGGTTTGGTCGAACCAGGTTTCTAAACTTGCTTTAAATTTCACAAAATCAAAATCGGCCATTACCAATTTACTCATCAACTCTTCGCGCGTTTCTTTATCCAGATGTATGGTTTTGCCATTAAGTTCAAATTCATTTGCCTGCAATGCTTTGCGTATAATAAGCATGTCATTTGCAGGGTTGCCTTGGTTTTTGCTTAAAATAGCCAGCAATACATCTGAAAAATTTTGCGCATCCATATAGGATGGTTTGCTGTGCAATTTGTTTTCGGCCATGTAATATATTGCCGGATGGTCGTAAAATTTGGCAGCAAATGATTTTTTGTAATTACCGGTTTCGAGTAAGAAAAACCCACGGATACTGCGTTTGGTATTTCTGTAAAACATACGCACTTTATCTAAAACCGAAAGTGCATTTTCATATTTCTCAACATACTCATCGTTGAGCATACGCTCAATGCCTTTGCGTAAAAACCGGGCACGCATGCCTATGTTGGTTGTAATTATTTCATTTAAAATGGTGGCTAATAAACTGTATAACAGGTATATAAAAACCAAACCAATGGTTACATCTAATACTACTGAACCAAACATAGTGTTGCGGTATTAAGGGTTTATTTTAAGTTAACCAGCTTTTATGATAGCTATCATCATAAATATCCAATGCGGCTTGTGTTACCCACAAGGGCTTAAATGTATCAATCATAACAGCCAATTCTTTGGTTTCTTTTTGACCCAAACTTTTTTCGACCGTACCCGGATGCGGTCCATGCGGAATACCTGCCGGATGCAAAGTAATCTGACCACGCACAACTGATTTGCGGCTCATAAAATCGCCATCAACGTAATACAAAACTTCATCGCTATCTACATTACTGTGGTTATATGGTACGGGTATGCTTAACGGATGATAATCGTACAAACGTGGCACAAAGGAGCAAATCACATAATTATGGGCTTCAAAAGTTTGATGTATGGGCGGAGGCATGTGTATGCGTCCGGTTATGGGCTCAAAATCATGAATGCTAAATGCATAAGGGTAATGGTTGCCGTCCCATCCAATGGCATCAAAAGGATGTGTGGCATATACATAATCATACAGCATTTGTTCCTTTTTTATAATCACTTTAAAATCGCCTGTTTGGTCAAAAGTTTTTAAATCTTTTGGTTTTCTGAAATCGCGTTCGCAATAAGGCGCATGCTCTTCGTATTGCCCATAAGCATTACGATACCGCCTGGGTGTTTCAATGGGACTAAACGAATCAACTATCAATAGCCTGTTATTGCTATCATTAAAATGCATCTGATAAATGGTACCTCTTGGAATGATTAAATAGTCGCCATAAGCAAAATCCAAACTTCCATAAATAGTATCTAACCTGCCACTGCCTTCATGTATAAAAATCATTTCATCGGCATCGGCATTTTTAAAAAAATAGTCGGTGTTTGATTGCTGTGGTGCTGCCAGGCTAATATGCAAATCGCTGTTAACTAAAACGGGCGTCCGGCTTTTTAGGTAGTCGGATTGCGGCTTTACGTTATACCCAATAAAACTCTGATGTTTAAGCGAGCGTTTAAAGGCCAATGCAGGCGAAATATCAACACCCTCGCCAACTGATTTTACCATGGTGGGCGGATAGCAGTGATAAATTAACGAATAAACATTACTAAACCCATGTGTTGAAACCAACTCTTCGGCATATAGCTGGCCATTGGGTTTCCGAAATTGTGTATGGCGCTTAGGCGGTATGTTGCCGGCCGAGTAATATTGTGGCATAACGATTTTTATTATAGTGCAAATTTAATGGGTTTTTATTGTCAATGTTTTTTTATCCGATAAAAATTTGAATTAAAGAACATGGATGCTTGTTGCAATTGCTTTTTAATTTAGCCGCCTTATTTGAGAGAAACTACGTGTGGATAAAACCGTTTTAATTATTGCCTATTATTTTCCGCCTGTAAAGGGTGCTGCACCATGGCGTCCGTATTCGTGGTGCCAGTATTTTGGCCAACAACAATTAAAAACAACTGTAATTACCAGACACTGGCAAGGTTTTGAAAGTAATTGGGCGCAAATGACAGCGCCCAATTTTGAGCCCCCAAAGGTAGGCATAGAAAAAGATTATACACTTATTCAGTTACCAACCAAAGCATGGTGTTTATATACTTTTTACCGTAACTATTTATTTAAAATACCGGGTTTGAGCGCCTTGTTTTTTGCCTTTGCCGCAGCATTAGGTCGCTTTGGTTTAGAGGTAGATGCTTACACTACTTTTGCAGCTTACCTTATAAATCATTTAAAAACTAATAACTACGATGCCATTGTTGTTACTTACCCGCCAAGTAATTTATTAAAACTATTACCGCTTTTACGAAAGCATAGCCGGGCAAAAATTATTGTTGATTTTAGAGATTGGCTTAACAATGAAATGCTTCAGCACAATTATAAGCCGGGCATAAAGCAGCAATATTTAAACTACTGTCAGAGTTGTTATGCTAAAAAGCATTTAAAATTTGCCGATGCTGTAACGGTGGTTACACCTGCTTTTACACCATTGGTACAAGCGCTTTATAAAGGGCCGGTACATTTAATTTATAATGGCTATGAGCATGAGTTGCTTGCATCTTTATCAAAACAAAAGCAACGTAAATTTACCATTGCTTACATAGGCAATATGTATGCAAATATGAACATGGATTTGTTGCTGGATGGTTTGCAAATTTTTTTAAAAAATAAAACCCATAATATTCAGGTGCAGTTTATTGGTGTGGCTTCGCAGCAAGCAATGTTGCAAAAAATAAATGCTTTTATACCACAACCATTTTTAATAACTACACCTATGCTCGACAAGCAGGAAGCATTACAATACACCAAAAATGCCGATGTATTATTGCAATTTGGTTGGACGGATTATAACGGCATAGTAGGCACTAAAACTTTTGACTATATGGCATCGGGCAATCCGATTTTGTTGGCACCTGCCGATGTTGTAATGCAACAACTTTTCGATAAAACCAATGCCGGTATAACTGTAAGCACCACACATTTATTTGTGCAAGCATTAGAAACCTGGTACGATGAATGGAAACAAAACGGCCATATTAAATGGCATACCCACTTGGGTGTTGTTGAAACTTACAGCCGTAAAAACCAAAGCAATCTAATGGCAGCACTTATTTTTGAAACTTTAAATACACCTGCATAAATGCATATAGTAGTAGTGTTTTCAAATATCGAAAACAGCTTAGCCTTTTACTGGATGGCAGAAGCGTTTGCAAAACTGCCACATCAGTTTACCTATGTTTTTATGCATCCGCATAAACCGGCACTTGCAACGCAAATAGAGGCTTTGGGTAATCGGGTAATACAAATAAAATATGCAGGCAAAAACGATGGACTAACAGCAGGCATGCAACTATATAGTCTTTTTAAAAAGTTGAAACCCGATGTAGTGCATGCCCATTTGTTTGATGCTTCGATGTTTGCACTTACTGCGGCATGGCTGGCAGGCATAAAGAAAAGAGTTTATACACGGCACCACAGTGATTTCCACCACAAATCATACAAACATGCTATAAAGTATGATAGATGGATAAATAACAGAGCCACACATATAGTTGCTATTTCTGAAAACGTAAAAGAGATACTTATAAAGTTGGAACATGTAAAACCAACAAAAATTTACTTAATACATCATGGCTTTAATCTGGATGCACTTGTGCAAGTAGAAGCCGAAGCAGTTGATGCGTTAAAACTGAAGTACAATGCAAAACAGCAATATCCGGTAATTGGTGTTATATCGCGTTTTACTTACTGGAAAGGCATTCAATACATCATACCCGCTTTTGAACAACTACTGCAACAACACCCCCATGCACTACTTATTTTAGCTAACGCCACCGGTAGCTATAGCCAAGTACTGGACGAAATGTTGGAAAAATTACCGGTTGGTTCCTGGCAAAAAATTGAGTTTGAACCAAACATTGCAGCACTTTACAAATTGTTTGATGTATTTGTGCATGTGCCTGTTGATAAAGCCTTTGAAGCCTTTGGGCAAGTGTATATCGAAGCACTGGCTGCCGGGGTACCATCAGTATTTACGCTTAGCGGTATTGCCCCTGAATTTATCGAACATGGTAAACATGCTTATATAGTTGATTATTGTAACAGTGTTCAAATTAATGAAGGCATACAATATTTACTTTCCAGTTCCAATGGCAGCGACATGGTGCAAAACGGCCGCAATGCAGTTTACAACTTATTTGGTATAGATAAAATGATAACTAAGTTGATGTTTGTTTATGAGCAATAGCCCCTTTTTCAGTTTAATAATTCCCAGTTATAACCGCGCTGGTTTTATTGCCAAGGCAATTCAATCGGCTACGCAGCAAACATTCAGTTCTATTCAGATTATAGTAATTGATGATGGCAGCACCGACAACACAAATGATGTAGTTGCAAGTTTAAATTTACCTAATCTGCAATACTATAAAACCGAAAATGCCGAACGTGCAGCAGCCCGAAATTTTGGCGTATCAAAAGCAACAGGGCAATACATTACTTTTTTAGACTCGGACGACTACTTACTTCCAAACCATTTTGAAGTTGCTTACCGGTTTATACAAGCACAAAATAACCCCGCCATTTTTTACCAACCCAATAATTTTGTGGATGCCAACGGAAAAGTTACCCATCCGCATAAAAAAATTAAGGACGATGTTACCCGTGCATTAATTGTAGAAGGCAACCTGATGAGCTGCATAGGCGTGTTTTTAAGAAATGAAATAGCACAAACATTTAAATTTAATACCGACAGGGCTTTAAGCGGTACCGAAGACCATGAACTTTGGCTACGTATTGCTGCACATCACACCATACTTTATAATCGCGTAGTTACCTCGTGCATGGTACAACACGATAGCAGAAGTGTAATGGCTGTAAATGATGCAACACTGATCAAGCGATTGCAGTTATTTGTGTATTATATGAAGCAAAACCAGCAATTTATTGCCAGATATAAAAATTTACTGCCAGCCATGGAAGCGCAAGCCTGGTCGTACTTATCGCTACACTTTGCATTAACAGGCAAGCATAAAAAACAAGCAATTCATTTTTTCACAAAAGCTGTACGTACCTACCCGCCTTTTATATTTCAGAAAAGATGTGCAGCCATAATTAAACAACTGCTTTTAAACAATTAGTTTTTAATTGAAAATTTTAGCAATAAAAAAAATAGGATATGCTTAGAATAGCTTTTAAAAAAATTATTGATTTATAAATTTTATTGGCAATTTCTTAAACTAATAGGGTATAAAACATTTTTATATTTGCCGCCCTTAAAAATCTCCCTTGTATGCTTGCAAACATTGACTTTAGTTTTGCGCCTCTTTTAACTTCGGCCGGCTTGGTAAGTTTATTTACCCTGGTAATGCTCGAAATAGTACTAGGTATTGACAACATCATTTTTATTGCCATTATATGCGGCCGCTTACCAATCGAAAATCAAAAGAGAGCCCGCACTATTGGTTTAATGCTGGCTTTGATTATGCGGGTTTTATTGCTAATGCTTATAACAGAAATAGCAAGCATGACCAATCCGCTATTTTATATAAAAGAGTTTGGTGTAAGTGGCCGTGATTTAATTTTGTTTGCCGGGGGCTGGTTTCTGATTATAAAAACCATCATAGAAATAAATCATAAGTTTAAAATTGCTGACGATAAAACCTATCATGAGAAAAAAATAACTATGATGGCAGCCATCATTCAAATTATTATAATTGATTTGGTTTTTTCATTCGATTCAATTTTAACAGCAGTTGGTTTAAGCAGCCAAATTATCATTATGATATTAGCTGTGGTAGTTAGCATGTTTGTAATGCTGTTTTTTGCTAAATATGTAAGCGACTTTGTAAACAAGTATCCTACCGTAAAAATGCTTGCATTATGTTTTTTAGTAGTAATAGGAGCTTTACTTGTAATCGAATCGTTGCACATTCATATCGAAGGTATTGACTTTAAAAGCTACGCTTATGTAGCCATGGCATTTTCACTCATAGTTGAGTTGCTTAATATCAGATTGCGTAACGTGCTTGATAAAAAGGCAAATGATGACTAAACAAATTGTTTTGCCCAGCTTTGTGCAACAGGCTTTAGCCACTCGTTTTTAAAAGCGCCTACTGTTTCAATTAAATTATCATACATCTTTGCATTTTCAGGTGCATTGCTTAATAAATGGAGTGGCATTAATTTAATTTCATTATCGGTTTTAATTGCAACCTGCATTCTATCGAAAAAATGTACATTAAAGGCTTGCTCGAGTTGTTGAACAAAATGAACCGATTTATCAATAGAGCAACCGCTTGCATCGTTCACCTGTTGATTTACTGCAATAACTAAAAACAAATTATCTACCCAATTAAAACTCGCTTGTAAAAGGTTGTTGTGGGCTGTCCAGTTTTCAATAAAATCAATGGTTTTCGAAGTAAGCAATTTGCCTTCCGCTTCGTTTAAAAAACGGTTGCATTGATATATCCATATACGCGATGTATCAGGTAATTCATTAAATGATATGTACATATTTGTGGGTGCTTGATTAACTACAAAAGTATATATAACCCCCTTTAAATTTTGCAGATTATTTTACTTTTAATTTAATTGTTGCCTTAATTCTTATTTCCATTAAATTTAACCTAATGAAGAAAACTTTTTTGGCTCTCAGCCTTTTATCGCTACATACTTATTTGTTGGCACAAACCGATAATACCAAATCATCGGTTGGTACAACCAGCATGGTTTACGCCCATTCAAAAAATTGTTTCGAAGACTATTACAACACCTTTGTTAAAAGAGGTGCAACCAATCCGGCCGATGGCCAACATCAAATTATTATTTCTATACGAAAAGATAACACCTGCGAATGTATTGCAGGCAGGATTGAAGTAAAAGATGGCAAAATAAAACAACCATTGTACGTAAAAAATGCAGATGGAACCTATCGAGTAACTCAAAAAAAATTGAGTAAAAATACCGGGCAGGGCGATCATTCATTTGGCCAATTAGCAACCGTAGTTAAGGGCATGTCGCGCACTTTTCAAACCAGCGATTATGAAGTAATTAACTTGTTTTTTATTGAATGTTTAAATCCGTTGCCGGCAACTAAAACAGACGTAACAAATAGCGACACGGCAAACAATAGTGCAACCAAAACAGCAGCATTAGCTATAGCCAACAATTTAGTTTTTTCAACCGGCAGTACCGACTTACAAAAAAGTTCGATTGCCGGCCTTGAGCAATTGGCTGATGCAATGACCAACGAGCCTGCAACCCAAATTTCCATCGTTGGCCACACTGACAATGACGGCAGCATAGCGGCTAACATCGTTTTATCTGAAAACCGCGCTTTGGCAGTAAAAGCTTTTTTAGAATCGAAAGGTATAGACAGCAAACGCATATTAACTTTTGGCTATGGCGAATCGAAACCTATTGCCAGCAATCGAACAGCAGCAGGGCGTAGCTTAAACAGGCGTATTGAAATAATTACGCAGTATTAGTATTAGGCTTCCATTTAATTAAAATCCTACCAACATTGTTTGGGTATCAAAATTTTGATTTGGTAACGTATTGCAACATCCAAGTTTTTGTTTAAGTTTGTTTAACTCATTTGTAATTTACTATGCCATGAATAAACTTAAACTGGCGATTGCAATTTTGGTTTCCATATTTTTATGCTATAAATGTATAGCCCAAAACCAAATAAGAACAACAACATTAGAAAACAACAATTGGGTAATATATACTGTTTTTGTTGATGTTAACAAGAATGGTTACTTCGATAACCAGGAGATGGTTTTGCCTAATCATATGCTAATAAACGATGGTGCATATTATGTAACTGACAGTAAAGGTCAGTTCAAAGCAAAAACAAATATTACCGGTACTATTAAAAGCAGTAATAAAAATTTTGAGGTAAATAATGTAGCTGCCCAGTCTAATCATAAACACAATCTCATTGGCTTAATCTATAATCAAACCCAAAACGATTACTCTATAAATTTAGTTGCAGACAAGCGCAATCAAATTGCAACTGAAACAAACTTACATTTAATAGTGAGGCAAGCCATACAAACCGATAATTTGATACAGTTAAAACTTTTTTTACCTACAGGCCTAAAACTAAAAACAAGCAGTATGGCACCAAGCCAAATACACAACCAATACCTGTTATGGGATATTGCAAGTTTGGATCAGTTAAATGAAAATACTATTGATGTAACACTTGTTGCTGCTGATGGTTTGTTGCCCACAGCCATAAGATTTAATGCTGAAATTATTACAACTGCAACTGATTTATTAAAAAGCAATAATCAAACTACTTTGGATGCAATAGCGGAACCAACCATAACGCCTAACTCAAAAATAGTTGACCCTGCCGGAGTAATTAAAACCAACAACACATTACCCATAAACATTTCGCTGCTTTATACCATTCATTTCCAAAACACCGGTAACACCACAGCCAGTAACTTAACCATTGTAGATACGCTGCCAAATAAGTTAGCACCTGGTACATTTAGTTTTGTTGCAAGTAGCCATCCTTGCAATATACAATTAGCGCAAAATGCTGTAACATTTAGCTTTACCAACATAAACATTCCCGATTCAGGTGCTAGCCAGCTTCAAAGTATGGGCTGGGTGCAGTTTATGGTAAATACCAATAATAATGTGTTGCTTAACGATTCGATTGAAAATGTAGCAGATGTTATTTTTGATGTAAATCAACCCATTCGTACTACTGAAGCGCGTATTGAATTTGTAAACATTGCAGCTATTAATGATATGGATGCAAATGCAATGTTGCAGATTTGGCCTAATCCCATTTATAACGTCAGTAAAATAGTTTTAAGTAAAGCATGCCAAAACTGTGCAATTACCATATTTGATAACACAGGCAAGCAAATTCAAAACCGTGAGTTAAATTACGAACTGAATTTAAATGCAGATGAATTTGAAAGTGGTTTATACTTTTACAGGGTAAGCAATACTACAAGCTTGTTAACGCAGGGTAAATTTGTAGTTCAAAAATAACCATTTGCAGTTTAGTCTTCTTTACCTTTTTGGCCAATAAAATTATCTTCTGCATTTTTAAATAGCGCATTAAATGTTGTTAAGCTGCCGTATATACGGGTTATGTATTGCTGCATTTCTAATTTCTCTTCATCCGTAAATTTAGTATGTGCATTTACTTTTTGTTCCATAACGCGCAGTCGGTCGCGCAGCATAACAATCTTGTGAAAAAATTTATCAATCGGTATTTCAGTTTGTTTTAAATCAGTACGGCCCGGTATTAAAATCATACGGCCACCTGTCCATTTATCGCCAAGCTTTACGGTTTGTTGTACATCGCTAAAGCGATTTAAAATACCAATCAGCGAACGCTCTATCTGACTAATCGAAACCAAATCCGTATCGGGTTCAACAGCTTCTATTACTTCTATGGCAGGGCTGCTAATAGCCACATCCATTTTACCCGATTGAATAAAAACAACCGTATAGGTTTGTTGGCGGATATTAATTATAACCCCTTCGCCTAACTCGTGGTGTTTGATGCGTGAACCGATACCTAATAAATCATTATTCATTTGATTTCTATTTTAAAATGAGTGCCGAAAAAAAGTAATTTTTAAATTATTTAAACTTATAATTTAAGATGCCATGAAACCGGTTAAAACAACTCAAACCAATTTGTCCAATTCATCTGCTTGCAATAAGGTAAAAATTTTCCCTCCGTAAATGCCATCATTTGGCAAATTACTTTGAAACAAATCTGTTAGCAATGATTTCATTTCGGCATCCGATAGTGCTGTTCCTACCTTAATTGAAGCTGCACGTGCCATACTCTTAGCTAAATTGTTTCGTAATTCAAGTCTGAAACTTTTACTGTTCATTTTAAATTGCTCTAAAATACTTTCCAGCAGGGTAACCTCACTCCCCTTTGTAGCCCATGTTGGTATGCCATGTACCAAATAAGTGTCTTTACCAAAAACGTTTAAATCAAAACCCAATTGTTTTAAGTCGGATTCCAACTCTTGCATGATTACAAAATTTTCGGCAGTTAACTGCATGGTTTGCGGAAACAAACTTTGTTGGCTGCTGTTAGTTTTATTTTGAAATGCAGCTTTATTGTTTTCAAATAAAACACGCTCATGTGCGGCTTGTTGGTTAACCATTACCAAACCCATCGTGTGTACAAATACAATGTATTTGTTTAATACCTGAAAGCAGTTTTGATTGGTGTAAAGTGCATTTTGACTGGATGAATTTATTTGTTGCGCACCTGTTTCAATTTGCTGTTGTAAAGCTTGCCATTGCTCAAAATTAATTTTATGAGTACTGCTTTCTACATTATGCCTGGGGTTAAAATCCGTAGTTGTTTTAAACGGATTGTAGTCAGGATTAATGGATATTTGTGGCTGCTTGGGCTGCTGTTGCAATTGGCTTAGTGGCAAGTCGAAAGTAGTACTGTGTTCAAAATCTAACGAGGGTGCTACACTAAATTTACCCAAGGCACGTTTTACAGCACTTCTGATGATAGCATAAACCGACCTTTCATCTTCAAACTTTATTTGTGTTTTGGTAGGATGTATGTTTACATCAATACTTGCAGGATTTACTTCAATAAAAATAAAATACGATGGGTGTGCATCTTTAGGTATTAATCCTTCATAGCCATTATTTACGGCATGGTTTAAAAAACCATCGCGTACAAAACGGTTATTAATAAAAAAGTACTGCTCGCCTCGTACTTTTTTGGCATGCTCGGGTTTGCCAATAAATCCAAAAATTTTTACAATGGAGGTTTCTTCTTCAACCGGTACCAATCGCTCATTATAATTTGCGCCTAACAAATTACAAATGCGCTGCCGTAGGTTTGCGGCTTTAACTTGAAACACTTCGGTATTGTCGTGAAACAAACTAAAAGCAATATTGAAATGCGGTATTGCTACACGCATAAACTCCTCCAGTACATGCCGCATTTCTTGTGCATTGCTTTTTAAAAAATTTCTGCGGGCCGGTGTATTAAAAAACAATTGTCTTACGCTAAAGGTAGTACCAGCCGGAGTGGCTACAGCTTGTTGTGATTTTACGTCAGAACCTTCGATTACAATTTCAGTGCCTATCTCATCATCATACCTGCGTGTGCTTAATGTTACTTGTGCAATTGCAGCAATACTGGCCAATGCTTCGCCCCTAAACCCCTTGGTTCTGATATTAAACAAATCATCGGCATTTTGTAATTTACTGGTAGCATGCCGTTCAAAACTCATGCGCGCATCCGTATCGCTCATACCACTGCCATTATCAATTACCTGTATTAGTGTTTTACCGGCATCTTTAATAATTAATTTAATAGTATCTGCCCCAGCATCAATAGCATTTTCAAGCAATTCCTTTACGGCTGAGGCCGGTCGTTGTATTACTTCGCCTGCTGCAATCTGATTTGCTACGGCATCGGGCAAAAGCTTAATGATATCCATAAAATGAAAGCCTGTTTAAATTCAAACTTAAAAAAAAAGTGGCTGATATAAATACAGCCACTTCAGGTATAAAGATCTGTGTGTGTTAAACGTTGCAAATATATGTTAAAACTTATGTAAATGGTATTATCCTTCGTAATCCTATCAAATAAAGTATAATCGCGTTTTACTTAACTATTCCAACATCAAATTAAAACACAACGGTAATGGTACCTTTTGTCTCGAGCGGATAGGTAGGGTCGGTATCAAAAATAGTAGCTTCGGCAGCTTGCTTTGCCTTGGTTAAAAGGTAACCGGATGTGGTGTTGGTGCCTTCGCCACCGGGTTCGGCTTTTTTAACCCGACCATATTTATCTACAATAATATTTACCACAACAATGCCTTTGTCCTGAGTTAGTATTTTCATATCGGGGGTCTTGGTAATTTTGCGTCCGGGCACATCGGCAGTTACCGTACCCGATGGTAGCTTGCTATTACTCAACTGGGCTTTAGGTACTAGGTTTTCGTCAAAATAAATAAGGCTAATCTCATTGGTTTTATAACCCTTAGTACCATCGGTTTTAGTAGCAAAGTTTACCACATCATTGGTAACCGAAACAATTTTACCCGCTATCCTATCGCCATTTTTTAATACTACTAATTGTTGTGCTTGCGATAAGGTTATAGCTAATGCGAAACAACTAACTGAGGCTACAATTTTTTTCATTCTTAAAATTTTTTGATAATACAATTTTGTTTAATTACAAGATTAATAACGTAACAAACGTAGTGCAATTGGCAACACTATTATTTTTACCAACAAAAACTTTATTAACACATTCATTTTAATTTAGCGCGCTGTTTTTATTCAATTAATTTATTTTGATAACCTATCCCAGCAAAATATTTGAAGATGCCGTAAACGAATTTGCCCGCTTGCCCGGCATTGGCCGCAAAAGTGCATTACGTATGGTTTTGTTTATGCTTAAACAAGATGTATCAACGGTACAACATTTTAGTGAAACCATACAACGTTTACGTGCCGAAATTAAATATTGCAACCATTGCCATAACATTTCCGAAACCGAAATTTGCAGCATTTGTGCCGACAACAAACGTGATAAAAACCTACTGTGCATTGTTGAAAATGTACGCGATGTTATTGCCATTGAAAACACACAACAATACCGTGGTTTGTACCATGTATTAGGTGGTATTATTTCGCCATTAGATGGCATAGGACCTGCACAATTAAACATACAAAGTCTGATTGATAAGGCCACATCCGGTCAGATAAAAGAAGTAGTAATGGCCTTGGCTACAACCATGGAAGGCGATACTACCGTGTTTTACCTATATAAAAAGCTTCATCCGTTAGGAGTTTCTATTACAACCATTGCACGGGGTGTAAGTGTTGGTGGCGAAATAGAATATGCTGATGAAATAACGCTGGGGCGTAGCATACTAAACCGTGTAGCGTATGAAAATTCAATAACCAAGTAAATGTTTAAAATGGCTACCATTTTTTTAAAAACCATTGATGCATTCTGTTCATGAAAAAGCTATCGGTAGTTATTGTTAACTACAATGTAAAATATTTCTTAGAGCAGTGCCTGCACTCCGTATTTAAGGCTGCACAATTGTTACCTGTTACAGTATATGTGGTTGATAACAACTCCGTTGATGGCAGTGTAGAGATGGTGGAACAAAAGTTTAGCGACACCATTTTAATTGCCAATAAAATTAACGTTGGGTTTTCGAAAGCAAATAATCAAGCCATGCGCCTGATAACAACGCCTTACGTGCTGTTGCTTAACCCCGATACATTGGTAGAGGAAGATACATTTTTAAAATGTATTCAATTTATGGATAACCATGATGATGCGGGCGGTTTGGGCGTTTATATGATAGATGGTAAAGGCAATTTTTTACCCGAAAGCAAACGGGGTTTGCCTACACCCTGGGTAGCATTTTATAAAATATTTGGTTTAAGTGCATTGTTTCCAAAATCAAAAACTTTTGGTCGCTACCACTTGGGATATTTAGACAAAAACCAAACGCATGTAGTTGATGTATTAAGTGGTGCATTTATGTTGATGCGAACTGCCACACTTGATAAGGTTGGATTGCTTGACGAAGACTTTTTTATGTATGGCGAAGACATAGACCTAAGCTATCGAATTACAAAAGGCGGCTATAATAACTACTATTTCCCCGAAACAAAAATAATTCATTATAAAGGCGAAAGCACAAAAAAAAGTAGTGTAAATTATGTGTTTGTCTTTTATAAAGCGATGGTAATTTTTGCGCAAAAACATTTTAGCCATCAACATGCAAAAGTAGTTTCGATGTTAATACATGCTGCAGTTTACTTACGGGCAGGCATGGCAATTTTAACACGTATCAGCAAACAAATTTTTGCTCCGTTAATGGATGCACTTTTAATTTATGGTGGTTTTGTGCTGATTAAAATTTATTGGGAAAACAACTATAAAGTTTTTCATTATCCACCCATTTACGATTACATTTTTATACCCGGTTACGTTTGTGTTTGGCTAAGCGGTATTTATTTAAGTGGTGGTTATGACAAGCCTTTGCGTTTGCAAAAAATTATGCGCGGCCTGTTATCTGCTACTGTTTTTATTTTGGTAGTTTATGCCCTGTTGCCTGAAAACTTAAGGTTTTCGCGCGCATTAATTTTATTAGGCACAGCTTGGGCTGCTTTAGCCACCAGTGGTATCAGAGCTACACTTCATACGCTTGGTATAAATATTTATGGTTTCGAACGGAACGAAAAAAAACGCATCGTAATTGTTGGTAAGATACAGGAGGGTTTAAGGGTACTTACGCTATTAAAGCAAGTAGAAACCAACCTTTCGTTTATTGGTTTTATTAGCGATGAAAAAAACGACACACAAATATTGGGTAACGAACAGCAACTACATGAAATTTTAAACGTATATAAGATTGACGAAGTTATTTACTGTGCAAAGGATGTTAAAGCCAACGACATTATACAAAGTATGCTGCAACATACACAAGCCAACATCGAATTTAAAATAGCGCCTGAAGAAAGCGCTTTTGTAATTGGCAGCAACTCAATAAATGATAATGGCAGTTTGTATTTAGTAGCTATTAATGCCATACAAACACCAACCAATAAGCGTAACAAACGGTTGCTGGATATTGCCCTGTGTTTGCTTCTGATATGCACGTTACCGTTACTAATATTTACCATTAAAAACATAAGCCAGTTTATTAAAAATTTGTTTCATGTTTTTACCGGAAGTTACACTTGGGTAAGTTTCGCATCGAGTAGTAATGAAAAAACAAACTATAAACCCGGCATTCTTAATCCAACAGATGCATTAAAAAATTATCATGCCGATGCAGCTACCATTGTGCGTTTAAATATGCTATATGCACGCGAATACAATGTGTATGATGATTTGCAAATTGTACTAAAAAACATTCCGGCATTGGGTCGCAAGGCATAAGTTAATCTGCTATTGCCACTGTTTGATTTGCAGGTTTTTAAAATAAAACTTCTGCCCTTTGGGGTTCCATAAAAATATACGGACTTCATCGTGCCTGGCAATAACAGGCAGATTAACCAAAGCCGAAAAATGATGCCATGTTAATTTTGATTGTGCCTGCGGCAGCAACGGCACATAATCCTGATAGCTGGTAATTGTATCATGTCCTGCATAGGTTGATAAAAACACCTCGTCAAATGCTGTTACACCATACACATCAACATCAATTAAAAAACTTTGAGATGCAACAAATGCCTGTGGCGCTTTTAATGTTAGTGTAACCGGGTAGTTGTGGTTGCTATCAACAAATGCCAACCATTGCGTATTACCGGCTGATGTTTCATTAATTTTTGAGGCCTGAAAACTCCATGGTATAGTTGGCAATTCTAAATTAAAATTATATGCTGCAGTTGGTTGCCTGTTACCAAAACCTAAAAATGCTGCCAGCGATTGGTTAACCGGTTGATTGCTTTTTTTATAAAGAGATATTTTACCATTGCTTGCTATGCATATAAACAGGTTTTGTAGTTTGGGATAGTTTGATAAAACATCACTTCGCACAAATTGATTTTGCATTACTAAATAATCGAAAGGGTATTGCAATGCATTTTCGATGGCCACAGCCGAAGTTGTAATAACGGCAAAACCTTTTCTATCCAATAATATAAATGGCATATTAGGTGCATAGGCATCAATTACCAAAATACTTTCTTGTGCCGGCACACCGTTATGCGTTAGCCAGGCAGCCGCTCCTTCAAAATTTTGCAAGGTGGTTACGTATCTGTCCCAAGGGCCACTGCTGTTACGCATAGCTTGCACTTGTTTTGATTTAAATGCAAACCATGTAGTTAATGATATAACTAAAATAATTGAAATTGCTTTAGGCCAGTAAGCAGTAATTCGGATTGCTATTACCAGCAATAAAATTAGCGGCAATAAAAATGTATCAATAAAATAATAATCATGTTGTTGCATTTGCCTCCACATAAGCAAAGCATAGCAACTTGCGCCACCTAATAAAACTATTTGCACGTATGCAAATTGTCCAAGCCACCCATTTAGTTTTGTTTTAAAAATTGTAACTGTTAGTGTAAACACAAATGTCAGCCAAACTAAATAATGCGCCAAACTGAAATAATGAAACAACCATTGCTTGTATATATCGGCAGCTATTTGCTTAAATTCTGCAAAATTACGTGCTGGCATTGGTGTGCTTAAAAATATGGAACCATACACTTTGCGCAAATAATTGTTATAAAAAGTATAGCCAACAATTACTGCTATTGCTGCTATAAAATAAAACCAAAACATACGTTGGTAATGGCCGCTTTTAAAATTATAAATCAGTTGTACCAAGCCAATTGCAAGCAAACACATTATAAAAGGTGTACGTGTAAGCGCAGCCAGGGTAAAGAAAACCAATGCAAGTATCCAGTGTTTTTTTTGCCGGTGTTGCAGGCATAACACATAAAAATAAAAACCAATGCTGGCATTAGCCCAGGCAGTAATACCGGGCAAAAAGCCATTTGCATAATAGGTAAAAACCGGAGTAGTTAATACAAAAACAGGCATAAACAAAGCCCATAAATTATCCAATCCTAACTGCTTACAAATACGTGCTAAAAAATACAATCCAACTAAAGCATAAAGCAATGTATAACACCTGAAAACCCAGGGTGAAACGCCAAAACACTGCATCAAAATAGCAACTAAATATTCATGTATTGGAAAATCAACGGCTGTTATACCGGTAAACTTTTTTAAACCATCAGCAGGCTCAAACTGTACGTTTAAATTAAAAGTTTGTGGATGAAAAAAATCAAATCCATTATTTAAAAAACCAATGGCTAACGCATACCTATCGCTTTGAGACCAACCATGAATGTGTTGCGGAAACTCATTTATATTTCCATGATAGAAAAAAACACACAGCAAAATAATTATCAAAAACCCGCTGCCTTTAATTAAGTACGACATGGATGCAAATAAAATTAATAACCAAGTAAAAGAAAAAGACCATTATTGTAAATCATTTAAAAATCAATTTGTATGAATAGTGATGATAAAAAAATAAGACGTGCCTTTACTAAAAAAGACTGGCAAGAAATTAAATCGGACAATAGCTGGAGTGTATTTAAAATTATGGCCGAATTTGTTGAAGGATTCGAAAAAATTGGTCGCTTAGGCCCTTGTGTAAGCATATTTGGCTCGGCCCGTGTTACCGATGATGACCCTTATTATAAATTAGCCGAAGAAATTGCTTATCAACTTACTGCAAATGGTTACGGCATTGTAACCGGTGGCGGCCCAGGTATAATGGAAGCCGGTAATAAAGGTGCGCAGCGCGGCCGCGGTCGCTCGGTAGGCTTAAACATTAAACTGCCATTCGAACAGTTTGTAAATCCTTATGTTGATGCTGATAAGGATATAACCTTTGATTATTTTTTTGTGCGCAAAACCATGTTTATTAAATACTCGCAAGGCTTTATTGCCATGCCCGGTGGTTTTGGAACTATGGACGAATTGTTTGAATCGCTTACACTCATTCAAACAAAAAAAATTGCCAAATTCCCTATTATATTGGTGGGTACTGAATATTGGGCAGGCCTGGTTGACTGGATAAAAGATACTTTGATAAAAGGTAACTATATTTCTGTTGAAGATTTAGATCTTTTTACATTAGTTGATACGCCCGAAGAAGTGGTAGATGTGATTAATAAATTTTATAGTAAATACACACTTAAACCCAATTTTTAATATGCATAATACAGGGCTGTTTGATAATTAAAAAACGGTTTATTTGCACTATAAGTAAAATAATCAGTTATCAATTCACAAATCTTCAAACAAAATCAAAATGAGTTTTATAAAAGAATTTAAAGAGTTTGCCATGCGTGGCAATTTAATTGACTTTGCCGTAGGTGTAATTGTAGGTGGCGCATTTGGTAAAGTTACCTCTTCATTTGTTGATGGCATGGTAATGCCCATTATCGGTAAAATGGTAGGAGGTATGAACTTTAGCGATATGAAATATAAAATACAAGACGGCAGTAAGGAGGTTTTAAATGCTTCGGGCGAAGTGATAACGGCATCGGTACCCGAAGTCTATATTAAATATGGCGAGTTTATTACTGCAACCATTGATTTTATGGTTGTTGCTTTTGTTATGTTTCTGGTAATTAAGGCTATGAATAGGATGAAAAAAGCCGAACCCGCTGCTGCACCTGCTGCACCACCGGCACAAGAAGTTTTACTTACCGAAATCAGAGATTTATTAAAAAAATAATACCCTTAAAATTTACTTGTAAATGCTAACACATAAAGTGTGTTAGCATTTATTTTTACTATAACATATATAGTATTAGTTACAAAAATAATAACGAATCAATATTTTAAAAACAAACTTTATGATCAGAAAAATTACACTCATACTTCTTGCCCTGCCAGCACTTATACAGGCACAAAATACAGCCACAGTTGATACCTCATGGAAAGTGGGCGGTATATTCAGTTTAAGTTATAACCAATCAAGCTTTACAAATTGGGTTGCCGGTGGCGACAACAGTATGGCCTTAAATGGTATTTTCAGTGGATTTGCCAATTATAATAAAGGCAAATGGGTGATGGACAATAGTTTGTTGTTGGCCTATGGTATGACTAAGGTTGATGGACAGGATTTGCGAAAAAACGATGACAGGATAGAACTCAATATTAAACCCGGATACAATATTACCAAGAAATGGTACCTGTCTTATTTATTTAATATGCGTACACAATTTGATAAAGGCTACGATTACAATGCCGAACCAAGGGTACTTACCAGCGAATTTTTATCGCCTGCATTTTTTATTAATGCATTGGGTGCTGAATACAAACCCTCTGACAACTTTTATTTATTCGCATCGCCACTAACGGTTAAAACCACCTATGTAAATGCAGCCGACTCGAAAATACCGCATGTGCTTTATGGTGTTGATGCCGATAAAAATGCACGTAACGAATTTGGTTTTTACGCCACAGTAAGATACAAGTGTGAAATCATGAAAAACATCAGTTTACAAACCAAACTCGATTTGTTTAGTAATTACAGCGAAAACCCACAAAATGTTGATGTTAATTGGGAAATGCTGTTAGGCATGAAAGTAAACAAATACATATCGGTAACTTTAGGGTTAGCAGCAATATATGATGACGATGTTTTTGTGCCTAAAGGAAAAGACAGCCAAGGTGCATTAGTTTATGGTAAAGGCCTTCAGTTTAAACAAACCTTTGGTGTTGGTTTTACCTATAATATGGGTGCTGCCGTTAAAAAATAAACTTGCTTGCAAATATTTGCCAAATAGCCCTCGGTGTAAACCATGGGCTATATTTTTTTAATCAAAAATGATTTTTACATCACCGGTTTCTATCAAATATGCATAGCAATATTTGCATAACACATTGCAAACTAATAGCGGTAATTACCCTTTTGCTATGAATTTAAAAAAGCCACTGCAAGCTCGGCACAGCGATGTCCGTCCATAGCTGCCGAAACAATACCACCTGCATAACCGGCACCTTCGGCACATGGAAATAGTCCATTTAATTCAACATGCATACAAGTATCGTTATGGCGTGGTATGCGAACCGGGCTTGAGGTGCGGCTTTCAGTAGCTACTAAAATGGCATCGTTGGTTAAATAGCCTTTCATTTTACGGCCAAATACTTTTAATGCATCTTTTAATGAAGCTGTAACTGCTGCTGGCAAAACATCGGCCAGCATGGTTGTTTTAACACCGGGATGATAGGAGCATTGCGGCAATGTGTTGCTTAACTTGTTTTCTACAAAATCGAGCATACGTTGTGCAGGCGCCACTAAATTTCCGCCTCCGGCTACAAAAGCACTTTCCTCTACCATTGCCTGGTAATGCATAGCAGCTAAGGGACCAAATTTTGCAAACCTTTTATAATCATCGGGCATTATGCTTACAACCAAACCGCTGTTTGCATAGGGATTGTTTCTGCGCGATGGCGACCATCCATTTACAACTATCTGATTAACATCGGTAGCGGCAGGCGCAATAATACCGCCAGGGCACATGCAAAATGAGTACACACCACGACCCAATGATTGATTTACCAAACTATAGGATGCAGGTGGTAAGTAGGGCGTTTCGCTAATGTGGTATTGGCATGTATTAATAAGTTGCTGGCTATGCTCTACCCTTACACCCAATGCAAATGGTTTTGCTTCTATTAATATATTTTGACGCTGCAAGGTTTGATATACATCGCGTGCCGAATGGCCTGTAGCTAAAATACATGCACTGCATGGCAACACTACTTTGCTGTTATTAAAAGTGTATGCAATCCCCGTAATTTTGTTATTTACACTCAGTACTTCATTAAAGTGTGCATTAAAAATTATACTACCACCGCAATTTAAAATTGCCTCACGCATGGCCTCAATAATTTGTGGCAACTTGTTGGTACCAATATGCGGATGCGCATCTACTTTAATTTGCGGATTGGCGCCAAACTCAATAAACGTATCAAGTACTTGCTGCACGTTGCCACGCTTGTTGCTGCGTGTATAAAGCTTACCATCAGAGTAGGTACCTGCACCACCTTCGCCAAAACAATAATTCGACTCGGGGTTAACCAAGCCTTGCTTGTTAAGTAGCGCCAAATCGCGTCTGCGGCTTTTTACATCCTTACCTCGTTCGATAATAACAGGTTTATAACCCAGTTCGATAAGGCGCAATGCGGCAAACAAGCCTGCAGGACCACAACCAATTACAGCAACAGGCATGGCATTGGCTACGTGTTGCAAAACCCTGTTTGCTATAGCCATTGCCGGCAAAGGCAATTTTAAACTATACACAAGTTGCAATCTTATTTTTACTTGCCTGTTTCGGGCATCAATTGATTTTTTTTGTATCTGATAAAACAAAACATCATCGGGCCTTATGCCTAAATATTGTCTTAGGTTTTGCTCAATGCTATCTTCTGTTGCCGCTTGTTGCGGAAGCAAAACTATTTCTATTTGCTTCATGTTTATTGGCTTTAAATATGCATTTCAGATAACATGATACAAGTGATAAAATTCATCAGATAAAATAAAACAAGCACTAATTAATTGCGCAAATCTTAGGCAGGCAATCATAAAATTTAAACTGCTACTTACTTGCAACAGGTTACCTCAAACGGTCGGAACTACGCACCAAATCTTCATCCGCTTTAATGTATTTACCGGCCATAAATAAAAGTACCAATTGAATTAGCGGCAAATAGTATCCAATTAAATAAACTGAATGCGCATCGGCTGTTTTACGCATCATTAAATTAGTAAACATATACATGCCGGCCATTAACAAAATAACAAACACTGCAATTACATAACACAGTTTTAATTGTATCATACGTTTGTTGTATCTGAAAATGCAATAAAGAGTCAGTAAAATAATCAAACTGTTAATGGCCATTAATGCTGTATAACTTGCTGGTTCGTTAATGCTTACACACTTTGTATAAACACCGGTAATATTCAGGTTAATATCAAACTCCTTGCTACTGCCCGAAAACACATAAGCAAATGGTGCAATTGCCGGAATAAATAAAGCTACACTAAGTAAAATTACAAGCAGCAGAAATATAGATTGTTTACGTTGTATCATGCAGCAAATTAAAGCAATGTGTTTTAAAGTCAAATTAAAAATATTGCCGCTATTTTTTAATAAGGCACATTCACTATGTATTCATTAATAGTTTTGCAGGTGGCTACATTTTTGCAAACAGGCCTTCAATCATTTTAAAAAACAAACCATGAAAAAATTAATTATTGCCATACTGTTTTGCTACACGCAAACGTACAGCCAAATTAAACTCGAAGTTATTGACCCACCCAAAACATCGGGCAGCAATAGTAGCACTCAAACAACAACTACTAACCACACTTCAAATACAGGGTCAATAACCAATAACGCAAGTGCCAATAAAAACCTGGGACGTGGTTTAGGTAATGATGTAGTGGTTGATGGCCTGCGCGAAGCTTTAACATTGGCAAGCCAAAATGCAGGTAATAAAGCCGGCTTAAAAGATGGATTTTTTAAGAACAACCTGATAAAAATTCCGTTTCCACCCGAGATTAAAGACATTGAAAAAACGGTACGAACTTTAGGTATGAGCAAACAAGCCGATAAGTTTATTGAAAGTCTGAACCGTGCTGCCGAAGATGCCGCCAAAAAAGCAGCACCCATTTTTATAAATGCCGTAAAAGGTATGTCAATTCAGGATGGGCTCTCAATACTACAAGGCGGTAATGATGGTGCTACGCAATTTTTAAAAACAAATACACAAACCGAGTTAAGTACAGCCTTTGCACCGGTGGTTAAAAACTCATTATCAAAAACACAGGTAACAAAATATTGGAAAGATGTAGCCAAGACCTATAACAAAGTTCCGTTTGCAAAACCAATAAACCCCGATTTGGAAAAATATGTAACGGAGCGTGCTATAAGCGGCTTGTTTACTTTGGTTGCGCAAGAAGAATTAAAAATACGACAAGACCCTATGGGGCAGGCAAGTAATTTGCTTCAAACCGTATTTGGCGGCAAGTAAAAGTTTAAAAACTTCTTAAAAAGCCCATGACCGGTAGTTTGCCTCATGGGCTTTTTTACGTTAGGTGGTTGTAAATATTACATTCGCGGCCTGTCAATTTGACCCCATAAATAGCGTGGCAATATATTTGAAAACCTATGTTCAAATTCAAAAAAAACAAGACGAATATGAGTACCGATACAGCTAATAATGCTACTGAAATTAATAATACACCTGCTGACGCAAATCAAAATCAAACCGAAACCGCTACCAACAATCAACCTGAAACTGCAACAGAAAATAATGCAGAGCTTACCTTAGCCCAAGCAGAAGCACAAACCTATAAAGATAAATTTGTAAGACTTACGGCAGAGTTTGACAACTACAAAAGGCGCACCTTGCGCGAGCGAATGGACTTACTTAAAACTGCCAATGCCGATTTAATGATTGCATTGCTACCTGTCTTAGATGATTTCGACCGTGCTCTTAAAGCGCTAAGTAATGATGCCAATCAGCAGGCACTGGAAGGCATAACAATCATACATTATAAGTTCAAGCAATTGCTTGAACAAAAAGGATTAAAAGCAATGGATTGCGATGGTAAACCATTTGATGTGGATTTGCATGAAGCCATTACGCAGGTACCCGCTGCAAACGAAAGCCAAAGCAATACCATTATGGAAGTTGTTGAAAAGGGATACTTTTTAGAAGATAAAGTAATCAGACATGCCAAGGTGGTTGTGTTTCAATAATTAACCTATATCCTAAAAAACAATCCGAAATAAAAAGAAATGTCAAAAAGAGATTACTACGAAATACTGGGCCTAAACAAAGGCGCAGCCGAAGGCGATATAAAAAAAGCGTACCGTCAAATGGCATTAAAATATCATCCCGATAAAAACCCGGGCGATAAAGCAGCCGAAGACAAGTTTAAAGAAGCAGCCGAAGCTTATGAAGTATTAAGCACACCCGAAAAAAAACAACGTTACGATCAGTTTGGCCATGCAGGCATGGGTGGCGCAGCAGGTGGTGGTGCCTATGGTGGCGGCATGAACATGGAAGACATATTCAGCAATTTTGGCGATGTTTTTGGCGAAGATAGCCCCTTTGGCAGTTTTTTTGGCGGAGGTCGCAGTGGTGGCAAACGCGTAAACAAAGGCTCAAACATCAGAATAAAAGTTAAGCTAAACCTGAACGAAATTGCACACGGAGTTGAAAAGAAAATTAAAGTAAACAAACAAGTTGCTTGTAACACTTGTAAAGGTTCAGGTGCACAAGGCGCATCGGGATTTAGTACCTGCAGTATGTGTAAAGGCAGTGGGCAGGTACGCAGGGTTACCAATACTATTTTAGGCCAAATGCAAACAGCATCTACATGCCCAAATTGTAGTGGCGAAGGGCAAGTAATTGTAAATAAATGCAAAGCATGTTATGGCAGTGGTATTGTACATGGCGAAGAGGTAATAAATATTAATATACCTGCCGGTGTTGGCGAAGGCATGCAATTAAACATGAGCGGCAAAGGCAATGCTGCCGAGCGTGGCGGCTATGCAGGCGATTTATTGGTAGTGATAGAAGAAGCCGACCATGGCGAACTTAAACGCGATGGCAACAACCTGCATTATGATTTATACATAAACTTTGCCGATGCAGCATTAGGCTGTAATGCCGAGGTGCCCACTATTGACGGTAAAGCAAAAATTAAATTAGATGGTGGTACACAAGCCGGCAAAGTATTGCGCTTAAAAGGCAAAGGACTGCCACAGGTTAACTCACATGCTAAAGGCGATTTACTGGTAAACATTAATGTTTGGACGCCTCAAAATTT
The DNA here is from genome assembly GCA_016788165.1 of Bacteroidia bacterium. Classification (GTDB taxonomy): domain Bacteria; phylum Bacteroidota; class Bacteroidia; order AKYH767-A; family OLB10; genus JAEUTH01. The sequence continues at coordinate 83,208 of JAEUTH010000042.1, forward strand.
AAGTACTGAAGAGAAAAAAATTTTAGAACGTTTGCGCGATAGCAATAACTTTAAGCCACATCCCGGTAAAAACGATAAAGGCTTTTTTGAAAAGATGAAAGAATATTTCAATTAAATTTATTTGAAAACGACTTTTAAATTAAAAGTCGTTTTTTTATGCATTGAAGTAACATTATCCTATCACATCACTCAAATTTCCCATCTACAAAAGCTACCGCTAAGTTTATGCTCTCAATAAAAAATGTTTCAAAAAAATACGCCAATCACCAAGCCTTAAGCGATGTAAGCATCGAAGTTGAATCCGGTGCCGTATTTGGATTATTAGGCCCAAATGGTGCCGGCAAAACCTCACTCATTCGAATTATAAATCAAATTACCGGCCCCGATACGGGTCAAATTTTATTAAACGGAGAAACGTTACAACCGGCACATATTGCCCAAATTGGCTACTTGCCCGAAGAACGTGGCCTGTATAAAAAAATGGAAGTAGGCGAACAGGCTTTATACCTGGCACAACTAAAAGGCATGAGCCGTATAGATGCCATGCGTGAACTAAAATTTTGGTTCGAAAAATTTGAAATGACCGGTTGGTGGAAGAAAAAAATTGAAGAGCTAAGTAAAGGCATGGCTCAAAAAGTACAGTTTATAACTACCGTAGTACACAAGCCCAAACTTTTAATTTTAGACGAACCATTTACCGGTTTCGACCCTATAAATGCCAATCTGATAAAAGACGAATTACTGGAACTAAAATCGAAAGGTGTAACAACTATATTAAGTACACACCGTATGGAATCGGTAGAAGAATTGTGTACACATATTGCATTGATAAACAAATCGTATAAGGTTTTAGATGGCAGCGTGAAAGACATTCGTAAAAAATACAAATCCAACATTTACGAGATAACCTATCAGGGCAATCAGGTTTCATTAGCCAATAGCCTTTGGGGTAATTTCGAATTATTATCCAATCAACCCATTGAAGATGGTATGCTTGCACGCATTAAGTTATTAGACGATACGAAGCCCAACCATTTATTAGGCCAGCTAATACAAAATATTGAAATAGTTTCGTTTAAAGAACATGTACCCGGCATGAATGAAATTTTTATCGAATGTGTAGGCACATCAAACGAATTATAATACAACCAAACATTTTATGAGTAAAATAGGATTAATCATCAGCCGCGAATACATTACCCGTGTCAGAAAAAAATCATTTATCATCATGACCCTTTTGGGGCCTTTATTGATGGGTGGTTTGTTAGCAGCCGTTGCCTATATGGCTATAAACAGTAACGACAATGTATCGGTTATTCAGGTTGTTGATCAAACACCCAACCAAATTATAAGCAGTAAACTGGTAAGTACAGCAACTTTAATCTATATCAACACCACAACATCGGTTGATAGTTTGCGTGCACACTTTGATAGCGATAAAACGTACGGCATTTTACACATACCGGCTAACTTAACTAACGACCAATCGAATATTAATTTTTATACTGAAAAGAAAGCCAACCTGAGTGTGGTATCGGCTATTGAAAAGGATTTACAAAAACAATTAGAAGCCGCCAAATTGCGCAATGCCGGTATCGACCCTGTTATACTTGCATCTATAAAAACCGATGTTTCTATAAAACAAAAAACCATATCCGGAACCGAAGAGAGTAATGCCGAAGCAAGTGCCATTATTGGCTTTGGAGGTGGTTTACTTATTTACTTGTTTGTTTTTATTTATGGTGTACAAGTAATGCGTGGTGTGATGGAGGAAAAACAAAACCGAATTGTAGAAGTAATTATGTCGTCAGTAAAACCATTCGAGCTGATGATGGGTAAAATTTTAGGCATTGCCTTGGTTGCATTTACCCAATTTGTGTTGTGGATAATACTAACCTTTGTTGTAAGCAGTGTAGCTACTACGGCCGTTAGTAAGCTAAATCCGCAGGCATCGGCCACTATGGTTGAAATGCAAAAGAACCAGTTAGGTGCTTCGCCACTTGCACAAACCCAACCGCAAACACCAGTAAACGATTCGTTAGATATATCGAAAATGATAAGCAGTTATAACCTACCAAAAATGCTGCTGATGTTTTTATTTTATTTTGTTGGTGGTTACTTATTATACAGTGCCTTGTTTGCAGCCATAGGCGCAGCGGTTGATAGCGAAACCGATGTCCAGCAATTTATGATACCCATTACCATACCATTAATTTTTGCTTACGTGGCAAGTACCATTGTTATGCAAAACCCCGATAGCAGTATGGGATTTTGGTTTTCGATTATACCCTTAACATCACCCATCGTTATGATGGTTCGTATACCTTTTGACCCACCGATGTTAGATATAGTTTTGTCGATGGTTTTACTGGTTGCCGGTTTTATTGGTACAACCTGGCTGGCAGGTAAAATTTATCGCACCGGCATCTTGATGTATGGCAAAAAAATAACGTACAAAGAGTTGTTCAAATGGCTTTCGTATAAGTAGAAAAGCGCATGCCTCTAAACAAATAAATGGTAGTGGATGAAAAATAAAGTTGAATACCTTACTCAATTTCGGCAACTTCGGTAATACCGCCTGTTGATTTGTCGCCTATTTTAACCTTAACCTTGGCGTTTAGCGGCAGGTAAATATCAACCCTTGAACCAAATTTTATAAAGCCAAACTCAGCGCCTTGTTTTACCATATCGCCCTCGTGCGGATAATATATAATGCGCTTGGCTAAAGCACCGGCTACTTGCCTGAACAAAACCGAAACTTTGTTTTCTTTTTCAACAACAATAGTACTCCGCTCATTTTCGGTTGATGATTTAGGATCCCAGGCTACTAAGTATTTGCCTGTATGATACTTTACATATTTTACAATACCGCTAATGGGGTACCAATTGGCATGCACATTTATAGGCGACATAAAAATACTAACCTGTAATCGCTTGGCTTGATAATACTCGGCTTCAAAAACTTCTTCAATAACCACTACCTTACCATCGCAAGGCGCTAACACCAACGAATCGTTACGTTTTACTTTACGTGCAGGTAGCCTGAAAAACTGGAGTATAATTAAAAACAATGCTACTGTTACCACCAAACTTGCTATACGCAAAAAGTCGTGCATTGGGAAAAAATAAAATACAATCACATTTACCAGTAAGCAAAAAAGTGCCGTATAAGTTATAGTCCGATATCCTTCCTTATGAATAGTCATTACTTAAAAAGTTTATATTATAATTCTGAAATAAAAATAAAAGGTCAGTTTGTATAGCAAACAAACTGACCTTTTAAACTGTTTAATTTATTAATAAGAGCCACGGCTTTTAATGGCTGTAGCTACTTTATTCATAGCATATACATAAGCAGCAATACGCAATGATGTTTTATGCTTTTGAGCTACACTCCAAACATTTTCAAAAGCTTTTGTCATCCAGTTATTGGCGCGTTTATTAATCTCCTCTTCGCTATAATAGTAACCGGTTCGGTTTTGTACCCACTCGAAATATGAAACGGTAACACCGCCACCATTGGCTAAAATATCGGGCACTACAATTACTCCTTTTTTGTTTAAAATATCATCGGCAGCCGAAGTAGTAGGTCCGTTTGCACCTTCAACAATAAGCTTAGCTTGTACGTTGGCAGCATTGTCTTTGGTAATTTGGTTTTCTAAAGCACAGGGTGCCAACACATCTACTTTTAAACACAACAAATCATCGTTGGTTAATTTGCTTCCGCCTTTAAAACCTTCGAGGTTGCCTTTGTTACTGTTGCGGTAAGTTAATGCTTTTGCCAAATCAATACCTTTTGGGTTGTAATAAGCACCGGTATAATCGCTGATGGCAACTAACTTTAATCCTTGTTCAACTAAAAAACGTGCACTAATCGAACCTACATTACCAAAACCTTGTACGGCTAAAGTTGATTTTTTAGGATTAAGTTTCATTTTATTCATAGCGCAAATAGCCGAAGTATTAACTCCACGACCGGTTGCCTCTACCCTACCTAATGAACCACCTAAATGCAAAGGTTTACCGGTAACAATACCGGGTGTAAAGCCACCTTTGAGGTTGCTAAATTCATCCACTATCCAGGCCATTTCTCGTGGGCCTGTATTCATGTCGGGTGCAGGTATATCTTTATCAACACCAAAAATATCGCTCATGGCTTTGGTGTAAGCACGGGTTAGGCGCTCAATTTCGCCAACACTCATTTTACTGGGGTCGCATTTAATGCCACCCTTTGCACCACCATAAGGAATATCGGCAATTGCGCATTTCCAGGTCATCCAAGCGGCTAAGGCTTTTACCTCATCTTCGTTCACATCCATGCTATAGCGAATGCCTCCTTTGCTGGGGCCTAATGCTGTTGAGTGGATAACGCGATAGCCGTTAAAAACTTTTATTAATCCATTATCCATCATAATGGGTAGGTTAACCTCTATGTTTTTAGCCGGATATTTCATTACATCGTAAATGTCGGCTTCGAGGTTTAAAATTTTTGCTGCAACATCAAAACGTCTGATCATTTCTTCAAACGGATTACTGCTATGTGCAGTTATTGTGCTTGCCAATGATTTAGCTTTTGCCATAAGATATAGTTTAAGAGAGGCGCGAAAATAGAAAAATTTGCATTGCAATATTTACCGCAATATTAATTACCTGTACATACAAAACATCTGCTGCATTTTAGCAGTATCTGTGTAAGTGCGAAATTGCTTGCACCCGTTTTAATCAGGCCAGGTTATTATTTGCCGTGCTTGTGTTTTAGCACCTTAGCTTCGATATAAAAAATAATTTCTTCGGCAATATTTTTACACTGATCGCCTACCCTTTCCAGTTTACGTACGGTTGAAATGGTGAAAAGTGATTGATGTATTTTATCGGGATTATTTTTAATGTATTCGGCAATAACGTGTGTAGCGTTTATATTTATCTGATCTAACAATTCGTCTTGTTTAAAGACATTACGCGCTAAGTTTGTATCCTCCTGACTGTATGCCCGCATTACATTATCCAAAATACGGATTGAGGTATCAAACATCGTAACCAATTGTGATACTTCTAATAAATCATGGTCGGGTTCATATTTTAAGTACAACACATAATTAGCTATGCCTTCGGCTATATCGCCAATACGCTCTAAATTCGAATTGATTTTAAGTGAAGCCAGTACGAAACGCAGGTCGATAGCTACGGGGTTAAACAGTGCAATTATGTTTTCGCAATCGCGGTCAATTTTTAATTCATATGAATTTACGCGTCTTTCATTAGCTCTAACTTCGCGTGCCAAATCCTGATCTAAATTAACCAATGCTTCTTTGCTTTTGGCAAGTTGCGAAATGACCATTAAAAAAAGTTCGTTAATGCTTTCTTTTAGTTGCTTCAGTTCTGAGTCGAGATGTGTCATAATGTTGGTGTAATTTAGTTTGTATCAAGCAGGTTAAATGTATATCAGGCATCAACCAAAACGACCTGTAACATAGTTTTGTGTTTGCATTTTATCGGGTGCTGTAAAAATCTTTTTTGTGTTATCATGTTCAATTAACTCGCCCAGATAAAAAAATGCTGTTGTGTCACTTACTCTACTGGCTTGTTGCATATTGTGTGTAACAATAAGTATGGTATATTCTTGCTTTAACTCATAAATCAGGTCTTCAATTTTAGCTGTTGAAATTGGATCTAAGGCTGATGCAGGTTCATCCATTAACAGTATTTGCGGTTCGATGGCAAGTGCGCGCGCAATACACAATCGTTGTTGCTGCCCTCCCGATAGTTCGAAAGCTGATTTGTTTAATTTATCTTTTACTTCATTCCACAATGCGGCTTGCTGTAGGGATTTTTCAACCCGTTCTTCGATATAGGTTTTATGTTTAATACCATTTACACGCAAACCAAATGCAACGTTTTCGAAAATAGATTTAGGAAAAGGATTTGGTTTTTGAAATACCATACCTACACGTTTTCGTAATTCGTCAACGCGCAATTCCTTACCGTAAATATTTTTGCCGTCAATTAGCGCTTGTCCTTTTATGCTAACATTATCTATTAAATCATTCATACGGTTAAACACGCGTAAAAATGTGGATTTACCACAACCCGATGGGCCTATTAATGCAGCAACCGTATTTTTTTTTATCGAAAAATTTATGCCTTTTAATGCATAAAAATCACCATACCATAAATGTAGGTCCTGGGCTTCTACTTTATTAAGAATCATTTTATTTTCAAATTTGTTTTAGGTAGGGTGGGCAGTTTTTAATTCATTTTTACCTTACTACCCAGCACTTTACGTAGCCAATTTGCAAGTAAGTTTAACACCAGCACAATAAAAATTAAAACTAAGGCTGTACCAAATGCAATAGGCCTGCTTTCGGTTATGTTATTGCCTGATGTTGCTACCACATATAAATGATACGGTAAAGCCATTACCTGATCAAAAATGCTATGTGGCAATTGTGGTAAAAAATAGGCAGCTACGGTAAATAAAATGGGTGCTGTTTCGCCCGACACCCTACTCATACTTAAAATTAATCCGGTTAATATATTGGGCATGCCAATTGGTAACACTACGCTATACGTAGTTTGCCATTTGCTGGCGCCCAAACCCGAAGCGGCTTCACGAAAGGTATTACTAACGGCTTTTAAACTTTCTTCGGTAGTACGTATTATAACTGGTAAAACCAATATTGCCAGTGTAAATGAACCGGCTATAATGCTATCGCCCCAACCAAGCTGATTAACAAAGAATTGCATGCCAAACAATCCGAAAACTATGGATGGAATGCCAGATAAATTATTAGTCATTAAATTAATAAAACGCTTAAACCAACCATCTTTAATATACTCATTTAAATATATACCACTAAAAACGCCTATCGGAAATGCAATAGCTAAACTAACTACCATTAAACATAGTGTACCTATGATTGCAGGTAAAATGCCGCCTTTAGTCATTCCATCTTCGGGCATTTTGGTTAAAAAATCAAAACTTACAACTGAAATGCCATTAATAACTATGTATCCAAGTATAAAAAATAAAATAGCTATAATGCTAAAACTAAAAAGTCTTAAAGCACCAAAGGCCATTTTTTCTTTCATATTCTTTCTTGTCTGAAAATCCATACAACCTTTGTGTTATCGTTTGAGTTTTTTGGGTGCCAGCATTTCAACAATTACATTTATTATAAACGTTAGTAAAAACAACATGCACCCTAAAAAGAATAATGCTTGAAAATGAATACCGCCAAACGGTGCTTCGCCTAATTCGGCAGCAATGGTAGCCGGTATAGTACGTACCGGCTGTAAAAATGATGTGGGCACCACGGCTGCATTACCGGTTACCATAAGCACAGCCATGGTTTCGCCAATGGCACGTCCGATACCCAATATTACTGCTGCTGTTATGCCCGAAACGGAATAAGGCAACACCACCCTTACAATGGTTTGCCAATGGTTTGCGCCTAATGCCAAACTTGCTTCACGCATGGCGCGTGGGGTATTACGTATTGCATCTTCGCTTATGGTAATAATGGTAGGCAATGCCATTATACCTAATATAATGCTACCCGCTAATGCCGATTGGCCTACGTCTAAATTAAATGTTTGTTGTATAATGGGTACCATAACTACTAAGCCAAAAAAACCATACACAACAGATGGTATGCCGGCTAACAATTCGATTAGTGGTTTTAAAATTTTACGGATACGGCTATCTGCAATCTCGGCCATATAAATAGCTGCTGCCAGGCCAAAGGGAAGTGCCAGCAATATAGCACCAATACTAACCCAAATGGTGCCTAATAACAATGGCCATATACCAAGTTCAACTACTGGGCTTGCCGTAGGATACCATCGGTTGCCAAGCATTACCTGTTTAACTGCAATTTTATCAATAGATACTTTGCAGGCCCGTCCGTTAGGCAACACATATTGCTTACTTACAAATGCAATCATATTGGGATGTTGCATTAAAATAGTATCAATACAATGAGGCATGTTTTCAAAATTTTCGCCCAATTGTTCATCTGTGTAATAGTTGGTTATGTCGTCTAAACGGAATAATTCAATTTCGGCATCTGAACCACCAACCTGATTCCATTTTGTAAATTCTTGTTCAAAAATTTTTCTTACTTCATCGGCCGTCAGTTTGTTTACTTTATTGGCTGCACTCACCAAAAGCTCAGAACCTTCGGCTACAGGGGTTCGGTTAAAAATACCCACACCTTCTTTAAACAAATAAACTACAATAAGCACTACTAAAATACTGGTGGTTGTACTTGATAAAAACAAGACACCCTCAATAAAACGTTCCTTAAAGTCTTTTAAAAAATGTTTAATCATTTCCCTTTTTTAATCAATTACTGTAAGGCATCAAATCAATAAAAACAAACCAGGTATCGGGTTATGATGCAACTGTACAATTTGCATTTCATTTTTTAACGTCAATATATCCAACTTCTTTCACAATTGCTTGACCTGCATCTGATAGCAAGTAGTTGACAAATTTTTGAACCTTGGCTTCGTTTTTCTTCTCATAAAAGTAAAACAATGGACGTGTTACCGGATAACTTTTATTTTTAGCGTTTACATAAGATGGCATTATGTAACTAACACCCTTATCGTAACTAATTGAAATAGCCTTAACCGTTTTTTCCAAGTACGATATGCCCACATATCCAATGGCACCCTTTGTTTGAGCTATACTTTCGATAATAGCACCGGTTGCAGGCATCATTAAACAAGTAGGTGCGTAATTTTTGTTTTTTAAAAGTTGGTCTTTAAAAAACTCATAAGTACCCGAACTGCTTTCGCGGCTGTAAACGATAATTTTTAAATCATCACCACCCACTTGTTTCCAATTCGTAATTTTTCCGGTGTAGATATCGGCTATTTGTTCTTTGGTGAGTTTGGATACTTTATTTTTAGTATTAACCACTACAGCCAAGGCATCGTAAGCAACTACAAGCTCTTTAAAAGCTTTGCCAGCATTAGTAAGTTTAAGTTTTTCGTCCATTTTTAGTTTACGCGAACTCATTGCAATATCGGTTGTTCCGTCCATTAAAGCGGCTATACCAACACCACTGCCGCCACCCACCACAGTAATACTACTGCCACTGTTGGTTTTCATAAATTTTTCGGCTTCCTTTTGCGATAATGGTAATACCGTATCACTGCCTTTAATGGTAAGTTTTGTTTGTGCAAAGGACTTTGTACCGAATGCTACTGCTATGGTTATAATACCAATTTTGATGATGCTATTTGTCATAATTAAAAATTAAAGCGTATTAAAAGTTTCGCAAATATTATCGGACCGTTAATCAATGATTAACCAACAATAATTTTCGCTTTCATAGCCGCAAAAAACAACCTACTAAATCACTTAATGGTTATTAGTATATTAAGTTAATGTTATGGATTATAAGATTTGTTAATCAATTGTGCAGCCATTGAGGCTAAAGTTATGTTTACCTTTACAAATTGTTATTTAACAATTTGGTAAAACGCAGGTAACTATTCGGTTATTTGCCGCTTGTTTGTTTGCAACAAAATTAGATTGCCATGTCGAACGCAGATTTTAAAATTTTATTGGTTGATGATGAACCGGATATTATTGAGTTTATTGAATACAATTTAAAAAAGGAAGGTTTTCAAATTTATACGGCTCATAATGGCAAAGAAGGCATACAACAAGCCATAAAGCATCAACCACATCTAATTGTATTAGATATAATGATGCCCGTAATGGATGGCATTGAAACATGCCGTCAATTACGCGAAATGAAGGATTTCAAAAATACTGTAATAGCCTTTTTAACCGCACGAAACGAAGATTACAGCCAAATTGCCGGCTTTGATGTAGGTGCCGATGATTATATAAACAAACCTATTAAGCCACGCATACTTATCAGCCGCATTAAAGCCCTGCTGCGCAGAACCTCAGACGAAACTACAGATGAGCCTATTAAAATAGGCGATATTGAAATAAACCGTGATAAATACAGCGTAAGTAAAAATGGAGTGGTTTTAAATTTTCCACGCAAAGAATTTGAGTTGTTGAGTTTGCTTGTGTCGCGTCCGGGCAAAGTATTTACACGTGAGGATATTTTAAACCGGGTTTGGGGCGAGGATATAGTTGTGGGCGATAGAACGATTGATGTTCACATTCGAAAAATACGCGAAAAACTGGGTGACGAAAACATTAAAACCATCAAGGGTATTGGATATAAATTTGACATTTAAAACCCAACATCCTTCGAAACCCCTATAATATAAGAGTTTGCGGCATTTTTGCTGCTAAATAACGGAAGGCTTCTTTTTTGTTTTGAAAAGTTTGTACGATTAAAAAAAATAATACTTTTGCAGCCTCATTTTTAAAAATGGTCCGTTCGTCTAGGGGTTAGGACGTATCCCTTTCACGGATAAAACACGGGTTCGATTCCCGTACGGACTACCATTTTTATTTTGAGAATTCGTTTAGATTTCAAACTAAACACAAACAATTAAAAGATACATTGCAATGGCAAATCACAAATCATCTGTAAAAAGAATTCGTTCAACAGAAACCAAGCGTGCGCGCAACCATTATCAAGCTAAAACTATGCGTAATGCTTTAAAAGCGCTACGCTCTAACAAAAGTAAAATCGAAGTGGCTAAACTTATTCCATCGGTATCGGCCATGCTTGATAAACTTGCCAAAACCAATGTAATACACAAAAACAAAGCAGCCAATTTAAAATCGAGCATTGCCAAACATTATAATGCTATGGCATAAGCAACATTAAAAAAAATATAAAAAAACACCTTCGGAAATAAAATCCGGAGGTGTTTTTTTTTGTGCTAAACCTGGTGGTATGTTTTAATATTGATGCATCTTACACTAAATAACTTGCCAATGGAAAATTACGGTATAAAATCATGGGCCGAAGAAGACAGGCCACGCGAAAAATTAATTACAAAAGGAAGCAGGGCCTTGTCCGACACTGAATTGTTAGCCATTTTTATCCGTACCGGAACACAAAAAAAAACGGCCATTGATGTAAGCCGCGAATTATTACAAGCCGCTCAAAACAATTTAAATATTTTGGGTAAAATGAGTGTGCAGCAAATGATAAAGCTAAACATTAACGGCTTAGGAGTGGTAAAAGCCACCACGATAGTAGCTGCATTGGAATTGGGGCGCAGACGCAGAGAAGTAGCCGAAAATATTACCCATAAAAAAATAATTACCAGTAAAGATGCCTATCATGCACTGATAACAGACCTGGAGTTTTTGCAAGTTGAAGAGTTTTGGATATTACTGCTCGACAGAAGCAATCAGATTATAAAAAAAATAAACATCAGCAAAGGCGGTATAACAGGCACCGTTGCTGATACTAAAATAATTTTTAAACACGCTATTGAGAATAGTGCCAGCGGTATAATTCTTTGTCACAACCACCCCAGCGGTAATGTGCAGCCCAGTCAGGCCGATCGTGATTTAACCAAAAACATTAAAGCCGGTGGCATACACTTAGAAATAGCCGTTTTAGACCACATAATTATTGCCGGCAGCAATTATCTGAGTTTTGCAGACGAAGGCTACCTTTAATTTCTTCCACCATGACAGCTACCAACGATACTATTTCGCGCAAAAAGCCCATATATCCTATAAGCCAACCGTTACGTAAGTTTTTAAAACATTATGGCCGCGAAGTAAAAATTAATGCCGTATACTCAGATATGCTTCGCTATAACGGTGGCATTCCTTTATATGATGTACATGGAAAAGATACACTATGGCTTACGGTTTTATATCCACAAAGTGAAGCAACACAACTGCATTTGGCCCTGCTCGAAGTATATGCATTACTTAAAACCGGTGGCGAGTTAACCGACCATCTATCTGTACAGCGTATTGACTTTTGCACCTTTGGAAACTCAAACCCATTCAGGGTTCGCATAGTAAACAACTATAACGACAACTTCGATTATTTCTACGTAAAACAAGCCGATGCAAGCCGCATTTATGGATTGGAGTTAGAGCATATTTTATCGCCCAATCGCATTAGTTATTTAGTATGTGATACTACTTTAATAGAAGAACATATTGCAGGCATACCGGGCGACATGTTTATTAAAAACCAGTTATCAGAAAAGGGTTTTAATGAAATACGGTTGGCCAAAGAGTTTGTAAAGTTTAACGAGCGTTGCTTTTTACGTTTGTTAGGCGATATGCGCTCCTATAACTATGTGGTAGATGTAACGCCCGATTTTGAAGAAACCCACTACCGTATTCGCGCAATTGATTTTGACCAGCAAAGTTATGAGGGCCGCAAAAAAATTTATATGCCGCAGTTTTTTAAAGAAAACTTAGCCATCGTAAACCTATGCATCAAACACATTAATGCCGAAACACTACACCAATATCAGTTAGAGGAACAAACCTTAATGGCCAGGCGCATTAAATCGGCAAAACACATGATACACGATTTATTAAACTGTATGATGCATGATACCATAAGCGATGAAAGCCGGGTTTCGCAACTGCGTCAAGAGTTATATGAACATTATAATAACCCTGTTTTTTTAAACTGTAAAAACATGGGTGCTTTGGTACGTGCCAGCTTACGCGAAATGATTAAACGCAACAGCCAGCATTTTAAAAAAATGGCTGCCAAACGTGTAAAAGATTATTAAAAAATCTGACGGGCTTCGGCTTTTAAGGCATCAAGAGTTTGCTGATGCTTAATGTAATCGTTATTGATAATATATTCAAACAAGCCTTTGGCTAATTGTGCCGATGGTGCTTCGGCATCTATATTTTCGGCTATCGAAATTATAATGCGTATGGTTTCTTCTTTGGTTTGTTTTATAAGCATCCAAATCTCACTACTCATGTAAAGTTGCTGGGCAACATTATGTTCATACTCATCGCGCAAGTTGTTAATCATCGAAAACTGCAATTGCCTAACCGTAAAATCGCTTTGATTAAGCCGGTTTATTAGATTATTAAACATCATACGCTCAACATACAAAACCATGCGCTCATAAGCTTGCAAACGTAAAGGTAAAGTATGTTGCTGTGTATTCTTTTTCAGTTCGAAAAGTTGCATGCGTTGTTCGCGTTCAAAAAACTTTTGAAGCATAATGTAAGTAGTTGCCATAACCAAACAGGGCGAAACCAAATAAAAAAGTATATCGAACAAACTTTTATCAATCATAAAATTTTTATAAAAAAGGTAAATGTGTTGCGCTAAAACGAAGCTGAAATCAGATAATTATTATGGGGCAAAAGTAAATTTATACTGTTACGTATCAGCAACATCAACCCATAAAAAACCTAACAGTTTTAAAATGTGTAAATGTTTAAATAACCAATCAGTAAAAAACAGCATGCTAAAAGTAATTTTTAGCTTTGCGGCCCAAACCAATAGAGCAATCCATGAAATTATCGCAAAGGATACAGGAATTATCCGAAAGCCAAACCTTGGTAATGGCTAAACTAAGTCGCGAATTAAAAGAACAAGGCCACGATATTATTAGCCTGAGTTTAGGCGAGCCCGATTTTGTAACACCTGAACATATTTGCAATGCAGCTAAATTAGCTTTAGACGAAGGATACACCTATTACCCACCGGTTGCCGGCTTTGCCGATTTGCGGCAGGCCATAGTAACCAAGTTTAAAACCGAAAATCAGCTAGATTTTAAACCCAATCAAATTGTGGTTTCGGCCGGGGCCAAGCAATCAATTGCCAATATCATTTTTAGTTTAATAAACCCGGGCGATGAAGTAATTATACCTACACCATATTGGGTTAGTTACTCGCAAATGGTAACATTAGCAGGTGGCATACCCGTTTTTATTAATGCCAATATCGAAACCGACTTTAAAGTAAGTGCCGAGCAAATTGAAGCAGCAATTACACCACGCAGTCGTTTATTTATTTTCTCATCGCCATGCAACCCAAGCGGCAGTATTTATAACAAAGCCGAACTCGAAAGTTTAGCACAAATGTTTGCCAAGCATACACACATCATGATTTTAAGTGATGAGATTTATGAGCACATAAATTTTGCTGCAAAACATGAGAGTATTGCCCAATTTGATTCTGTTAAAGATCAAACCATTATCGTAAATGGTGTTTCGAAAGCGTATGCCATGACCGGATGGCGCTTGGGATATATGGCAGCGCCTGTTGTTGTTGCCCAGGCTTGCGAAAAAATTCAAGGCCAGTTTACATCAGGCACTAACTCCATTGCACAAAAGGCCGCTATTGCTGCTTTACAAACACCCATAAGTTTATTGGCCGAAATGAAGCGCTCCTTTTTACGAAGACGCAACTTAATTATTGCCAACCTTAAAGATATACCTGGCATACTGGTTAACGAACCACAGGGGGCATTTTATGTGTTTCCGGATGTGAGTGCCTTTTTTGGTAAAAAACATGATGGTGGCACCATACAAACCGCTAACGATTTATCCATGTATTTACTGAGCGATGCCAAAGTTGCAGTTGTTACAGGCGAAGCTTTTGGCAACGACAATTGCATCAGATTATCGTATGCAACAAGCGACCACTTATTGGTAGATGCTGCCGACCGTATTCGCAAATCACTTGCAAAACTTAGTTGATTTAACAGCAAACCGTTAATCTGATGTCAAACAAGGTTGAAGCACTTTTTAAAAATATAAGCCGGTTAAATGTTTTAATTCTGGGCGATGTGATGATTGATGCCTACATGTGGGGCAAGGTAGATCGGATATCGCCCGAAGCTCCGGTACCGGTGGTAGCTGTAACCAAACGCGAATCGCGTTTAGGGGGTGCAGCCAATGTTGCAATTAATATACAGGCATTAGGCGCCACACCATACTTATGTGGCATAATTGGTAATGATACGGCTGGTCAACATTTTATAGAGTTGATGAAAGGTATGGAATTAAATACTACCGGCATTGTAAAAGTTGCAGGACGTAAAACCACCATAAAAACACGTGTAATTGGCAATAACCATCAACTGATGCGTGTTGATGACGAAAGCCTGCACCAACTTACAGAACCTCAAAACAACGCATTTATCAAAAAAATTAAAGCATTAATTACACGCTTCAAAATTAATGTAATCATTTTTGAAGATTATGATAAAGGTGCATTAAACGCAACCGTAATTAACGAAGTTATTAAAGCAGCCCAAACATTAGGCATAAGCACAACCGTTGATCCTAAAAAGAAAAACTTTATGGCTTATAAAAATGTAACCTTATTTAAACCGAATTTTAGCGAATTGAAAGCCGGTTTAAAAATTGATCATTTAAATATTGAAGCCGCAACCATTCAAAAAAACACTGCAGCATTTTGTCGCAAACAAGCCATAGATATGCTTATGGTAACATTAAGCGAACATGGTGTTTACTACAGCAGCAAAAAGCAAATGGGTATTGTACCGGCCCATATACGTAATATAAGCGATGTATCGGGCGCAGGCGATACAGTTATTAGTGTGGCATCATGCTGTTTGGCTTTACATTTACAACCGGCACAAATTGCTGCAATTGCTAATTTAGCCGGAGGGTTGGTTTGCGAAAAAGTTGGCGTAGTGCCCATTGATAAAAAACAACTTATGCTTGAAGTAGCCAAAGAAGCTATACTTTAAAATCAATAATTTACAGTACTATCCTTATCTGTTGAAACCTGTAACACCATACAAACACTCGCAAAAAAGTAAACACGAGCAAATTGAAGTAATGTTTAACAACATTGCACCCAAATATGATTTGCTTAACGGTTTACTATCTTTTGGTATTGATAAAAAGTGGCGTAAAACAGCCGTAAGTATGTTATCGAGCGAAAGGCCCAAACATATTTTAGATATAGCTACCGGTACAGCCGATTTTGCAATTAGTTGTATGAAACTGCGTCCTACAAAAATTATTGGTATTGATATTTCGGCAAAAATGTTAGCTATTGGACGTGAAAAGTTGCGCAAACTCGACCTCGAAAACCATATTCAACTGATGCAAGGCAATTCAGAAAACTTACCGTTCTCTGATAACCACTTTGATGCAGTAACGGTTGCATTCGGAGTTCGGAATTTTGAAAACCTGCAAAACGGATTAGCTGAAATAAGACGTGTTTTAAAACCGGGCGGCTCATTAATTGTACTCGAGTTTTCGAAACCCAAAAAATTTCCGGTTAAACAATTTTATGCTTTTTACAGCAATACCGTATTACCTTTAGCCGGAAAAATAATTTCACGCGATAAGGCTGCATATACCTACCTGCCCGATTCAATTAAAGCTTTTCCGGCCGGATATGCATTTTTAAAAGAATTAGAAAAAGCACAATTTACTGATACCATTTTCAGGCCCCTTACGTTTGGTATTACAACCGTTTACAAAGCAAAAAAATAATGAAACAGTTTTTAATCATCATACTTTTATGCATGCCTTACATGGCAACGGCACAACAAAGTCGGGTACAAAACCTGCCTAAGTATGATAAACAAAAAATACACTTTGGTTTTTCGCTGGGGCTCAATACCTGTAATTTTAAAATGGAAAAAAACGTAAGTTTATACACGTACGATTCATTATATAACATTGACAATATACGCCAAGGCGGTTTTAACTTAGGTATTGTAACCAACCTGCACATGGGTAATAATTTCGATTTAAGATTTATACCCGATTTATGTTTTGCCGACCGCACACTTGAATATACCTTTTACATTAATAATGTACCGGCACGCTCGCCCACTCAAAAAAAAATCGAATCAACCTTTATTCAATTACCACTGTACGTAAAATTTAAAAGCGACCGTATTGGCAACATGCGTGCTTATGTTTTAGCAGGTGCACAGTACAATATCGACATGGTATCGCAAGCCAAGGTCGAAAATCAGGATAAGCAATACGTAAAACTTAAACGCAACGATTATGGTTATTCCATAGGTACCGGATGCGACTTTTATATGGAAATGTTTAAACTTTCGCTCGAAGTAAAAATGTTTAACGGTATGGGTAATTTATTGGTAGAGGATAAAACCATTTTTGCACAATCTTTAAAAAGTTTGCGCACCAAAATGTTTACCTTTTCGCTATTGTTCGAATAACCGTTTTGCTTACAAGTTATACCATTGCATTTAAAAACTTACCAAACTTAATTTATAACCTAACCGTTATAATCCAAATAAAAAACTTGTTTGGTATGTAGTTGTATGTTATCATTGCAGCGGCTTAACACTTATTTCTGTTTCAACATATAAAGCAGTTAAGCCCCAAACCTTTAAGGTTCATATCAAATCCACACTTTTTATTCCTTACTAAAGCTACAACTTTTAAACATCACGTTTTTTTTGATTTATATCAAAAAAAACTTTCGTTATAAGCATTTAAAACAATAACATGTACGATATTTTAGAACTCAGCGATAAATCGCTTGACCAATTAAAAACCATTGCCACCGAAATTGGCTTATCTAACCTGGGCGAAATCGAAAAACAAAAACTCATTTATAAAATTTTAGACCAACAAGCTTTGCAGCCCATAACCACCGATGAGTCGAAGAAAAAAACAAGAAAACCCAAAACCACAAAAACCAAAGCCGCAATTGCTGCCGATACCCTAACTACAACACCGGCAAATACAGATGCTGAAACTGATTTTAAGCCCGTTGAAACCATTGCCGAGCCTGTTGCAACTTATAACACAGAAACCGAAACGCCTATACCCCTTCAAGCAACAGCACATCAAAACGCTAACGATACCGATAAACCAAAACGCCAACGTATAAGGATACAGATAGAAGAAGAGGATACTAACAAACCTGCCGCTACTGTAACTACAGCAACACAAACTAACACAACTGAAACCGAAAATAAACCAGTTGTTGAAACAACACCAAATGCACCTGTAATTAACCCGCAAAAATCATCAGAAACTATATCTAACCCAACTGAATTTTCGAAACCGGCCGAACCCCGTAACAACGAAAACAGACAGCAATTTCAGCCCCGCCATCAAAATGAGCACCGCCAAAATAATAGGGACGACAGGCCACGCGAATTCAGACAAGACCAACAACGTTTTAACCCCAATCAAAACAATTCAAATCAAAATAATCCCAATCAAAATAATTTTGTAAGAAAACCGGTCGAAACTTTTAATGATTTAGAGTTTACTGTTACTGCCGAAGGGGTATTAGAAATTGCAGATGAAAAGTATGGCTACCTACGCTCCAGCGACTATAATTACATGCCCAGCCCTGACGATATTTTGGTATCGCAGCAAATGGTTAAACTATATGGTTTAAAAACAGGCGATACCGTTGAAGGTTTAATCAGACCACCACGTGAAGGCGAAAAATACCTGACACTTGTAAAGGTTGAAATGGTAAACGGCCAGGAGCCATCGGTAATGCGCGACCGTACCCCATTCGATTTTTTAACGCCCCTGTTTGCACATGAAAAATTTGATTTAAGCACCGGTACACAAGGTTACTCAACCCGCATAATGGACTTATTTGCACCCATTGGCAAAGGACAACGCGGCCTAATTGTAGCGCAACCCAAAACCGGTAAAACCGTATTGCTAAAAGAAGTTGCCAATGCCATAGCAGCCAATCATCCCGAAGTGTATTTGATAATTTTACTGATAGATGAAAGACCTGAAGAAGTAACTGATATGGCCCGCAGTGTACGAGCCGAAGTTATTGCCTCTACGTTTGACGAACCTGCCGACCGCCATGTGCGTATTGCCAATTTGGTTTTAGAAAAAGCCAAACGGATGGTTGAAAGTGGCCACGATGTAGTAATACTTTTAGACAGCATAACACGCCTGGCACGTGCTTATAACACCGTTGCACCTGCCACAGGCAAAGTGTTATCAGGCGGTGTTGAAGCCAATGCATTACAAAAACCCAAACGCTTTTTTGGTGCTGCACGCAAAATAGAAAACGGTGGCTCACTTACTATTTTAGCTACGGCCTTAATAGATACAGGCAGCCGTATGGATGAGGTTATTTTTGAAGAGTTTAAAGGCACAGGCAACATGGAGTTGCAGCTCGACCGTAAAATTGCCAATAAGCGCATTTGGCCTGCAATTGATTTAGTTGCCTCAAGTACACGCAGAGAAGATTTATTATTAAGCAAAGATGTATTACAGAAAATGTGGATACTGCGTAACCACTTAGCCGATATGAACCCGCTTGAAGCCATGGAGTTTATACAGGAACGTATGCGCGGCACAAAAAGTAATGAAGAGTTTTTAATTTCGATGAACTCGTAGTGTAACGGTTACTATACATACAACTTGATACATACTTAAATTTACAGGCGTTGATGAAATGCCTTAAATTTTCAGTAATATTTTGGCTGGCAACAAATAATACTTTTCCATATGATAATGGTTATATGCCGCACATTGCCAAAAGCATACAATCCAACCATCAATTTATTGTTGATTACAGTTTAATTCTTATAAAATAATGAATTGGGGGTTGTAAAACATACTGCTCTATATAGGGTGGCTAAAGCGTTACTTAAATTTAAAACTAAGCATTATGTAAAGGTTACTACACCGGCTGTCAAACATAATTGCTGTTACAATTATTTGCTTTTTTTGTTCGAATGCGTTTGCTTTCAACAACATAATTACAATTGCAAAGCTGTGTGTTGTTTCAGCCTTTGGCCATAATTTATTTTGTGTTTAATATGCGCGGAATGATGCTGAAAACGCAATTTGATCAAAGATTCAAAATGAAGTAATTGCATATAATTAGCTTATTGCCAATTATATTAACGGTGTTCGTTTTGGTAATTTTGGCTTCGATACGCTATCCACCTAATGTTTTTAATTGCCATTTTTGCAATTAAATTACAGGCCTCTTAAATATCGTACTCAGGTGTACTTTTTATATTTACCGCTTCATTTCGATTTAATCCTTTTTATTTTTCTTATTTAAACCCCCTTTCCATCAAAGCTCTTATATATGACAAAAAAATTAAATCTCTTCACACTCTTTTTTTTACTAGCCTACACCATGTTGCTCCATTATAGCCATGCGCAAACCTTATTAGGTTATTGGCATAACTGGCAAACAAGCAATGCACCTTACATACCACTAAATCAGGTTGATGTACGCTACAATTATGTCTGCCTTGCATTTGCTGTGCCCGGTGGTGGTACCGATTATAAAATGGAATTTATTCCCGATCAGGTTTCACAAGCTGTATTAATAACACAAATACAAGCATTGCAGGCACAAGGACAAAAAGTAATTATAAGCATTGGCGGTGCAACAGCACCCATTACATTAAGCACCGATGCCGAGCGCGATACATTTATTGTGCGTATGAATGGCATTATTAACACGTATGGTTTTAATGGTATTGATATTGATTTAGAAGGCAGTTCATTATCGCTTACCGGTGGCACAATTGCTAATCCCACCACGCCAGCCATTACCCGAATGATATTTGCCATTAAACAAATTATGGCCAACTACCATCAAGCTAAAGGCAAAAAACTATTGTTAACCATGGCACCCGAAACGGCTTTTGTGCAAGGAGGCATGTCGGCATACACGGGTATTTGGGGTGCTTACTTACCCGTAATACATGCCTTGCGCGACTCACTTGATATGCTAAACGTACAACTTTATAACAGTGGTTCTATGTATGGTATTGATGGTAACATTTACACACAAGGTACTGCCGATTTTATTGTGGCTATGACAGAAGCAGTTATAAAAGGTTTTAATACTGCCGGTGGATTTTTTCAGGGATTGCCTGCATCAAAAGTTGGCATTGGACTACCGGCCTGCATAAATGCAGCAGGTGGTGGTTTTACGGATACGGCTACCGTTAGGGCTGCAGCAAATTATTTACTTGGCGAAGGCCCAAAACCCGGCAGTTATACTTTGCAAACTCCCGGTGGCTATCCTGCTTTAAAAGGGATGATGACCTGGAGTATAAACTGGGATAAGGTTGCTACATGCGGTGGTGTGTATGAGTTTGCAAGCAATTTCGAAAAAATATTTCAGCCCGATGCCTGCACCACATGCCCTGCTCCAACAAATACTACAGCAACAAATATCACAGCTACTGCGGCTAAATTAAACTGGCAGGTTAATAACTGCGCTGTTGCTTACCAGGTAAAATATAAAGTAAATGGTACAACAAATTGGATAACAGCTAATGTAAACAACAATACAGGTTTTATTAATGTAACAGGTTTACAACCTAACACCAAATACCGTTGGAAAGTAAGAAGCAAATGTGCAACTAACCCCAATGTGTTTTCTGATTTTAGCACTATAAAAACATTTACAACAGCCTTGTTAAAAAGCGGTTTAAATTCGTTGGCTGAAATAAAAGTTTATCCCAATCCTGCATCAGACTTCATAAACATAGAAACAGGTACTGAAACATTACCAATATCATTGCTGATTTTTAATCATTCGGGCCAAAAAGTTTTGGAATCCACCATAACTCAAAATCAACAAATTGATATAAGAAGCTTTAACCCGGGTATATATTTAATACGAATAAATAATCAGGCAATTAAGTTTATTAAGAAATAGATTATTACGTTTCAGTTAAAGTATGTTTTTACTAAAACTGGCTATTGCATAAAAAAAGGCTGCTTCACACACATAGAAGCAGCCTTCAATCAGCAATTACAAATCCAATCACACTTAATTCTTATTACCCACACCTACGCCATACCAGGCACGCATGCCATTGGGATAAACGCCTTCAATCAACACCCCTTCGTTTTTACTTTTTGTTAATGCGGCTTCTACATCAGAAGTAGTTAGCACCGGTTGTTTATCAATAGATGTAATGATAAAGTTTTTTCTGATACCGGCAGCATTTAATTTGCCGCTGCCAATTTCGGCAACTCTTACACCGGTATCAATACCCAATCTGCTTTTATCTTCGTTAGTTATAGGGCTTAACTGTGCCCCCATAACCGATATGGTTTCATTACGCACTACAGCCGTATTACCACTTCGGTTTTTTAATGTTACCTTGGTAGTATATTCTTTCCCATTACGCAAGTATGCCACCACAACTGCATCGCCCGGCCTGTGGCGGCCCACTTGCTCCAGCATACTCGGCCAATCGGTAATTGTGGTGTTTGATATTTTGGTTATTACATCGCCTGCCTTAATACCGGCTTCTTTAGCGGCACCGTCTTCGGTTACGTTATCAATATAAACGCCTTGCGAAATATTTAAGTTTTTCTCCTCGGCCAAGTCGCTGTTTACCGGCCTGCCTTGTATGCCAATATATGCGCGCTGTATGGTACCATACTCCATAAAATCATCAATAACTTTACGTGCAATATTTACAGGCACAGCAAATGAATAACCTGCATAGCTACCGGTATTCGATGCAATGGCAGAGTTTATTCCAATCAACTCGCCATTGGTATTTACCAATGCACCGCCTGAGTTGCCCGGGTTAACAGCCGCATCGGTTTGTATAAACGATTCGATTGGTGCTACATTACTGCCATTATTTGCTAAAATATTTATGTTCCTTCCCTTTGCACTAACAATACCTGCAGTAACAGTTGAAGTAAGGTTAAATGGATTGCCAACGGCTAAAACCCATTGCCCAACTTGTACATCATCACTATTACCAAATGGAATGAAGGGTAAATTTTGTGCATCTATTTTTATTAATGCCAAATCGGTACTTGGGTCGGCACCTATTACTTTGCCTTCATACTTCTTATTATCACTTAAAGTAACTTCTACTTTTTCGGCAGCATCCACTACGTGATTATTGGTAACAATATAACCATCGTTACTTATTATAACACCCGAACCGGTTGATGCTTGCGGTTGCCTGCCACCACCGCCACCAAAAAATAATTCGAACGGACTGTATGCCGTTTGCTGCATACTGTACGAAGTTTTAATATGCACTACACCATGCACGGTGCGGTTTGCGGCATCAGTAAAATCTGTTGCTGTAGGTAAGGCGGCATTGCCCGATGTAAATTTTACCGGTGTAGCAGGTGCTACTGTATAAGCCTGTTTATTATTGGTTTTATTAAATACATAAGCACCGGTATATCCTGCTACCGTTGCTGCTAATATAAATGCTGCTGTTTTTTTAATGTTGTAAAACATGGTTTTAAGATTTATTATTTTGGTGTTATTAAATTATTGATTGCAAATTTGTTGTTGTTGTATGAATGCTTTGTGAAAGTTGTAGTTAGCAAAGTGTTAATCAAAAAACTAATATTTTATCCTACTAACGTATTGATGTGTTACAAGATTTTAATAGATGATATGGTTAACTGCAACTTAACCTTTCTACCTTTACAGTAAGCAAATATTTAAATGATTATAAATGTTTCGATTTTATAAATACCAAGGTGCTGGCAATGATTTTATTTTGATTGACGGCATGCAAATGCACCCCCAATTTAGTAAAGACGAAATTAGCAACCTATGCAGCAGGCATTACGGCATAGGTGCCGATGGACTCATAATTTTAACGCCTTGCAATCAGGCTGATTTCGAAATGCTTTATTATAACGCTGATGGCGGCTTAGGCAGCATGTGTGGCAATGGGGGCCGTTGCGCAGTTGCGTTTGCTCAACAGATTCGGTTAGTTAAAAATACTTGCACCTTTAAAGCATACGATGGTATGCACCATGCATTTGTTTTAGAAACAAACCTTAAAGAAAGTACTGTAAAGTTACAAATGGCCGATGTAGATTTAATAATGCATACAGCGCTGGGATACGTGCTTAACACCGGATCGCCACATGTTGTAGTTTTTGTAGCTGATGTTGCAGATGTTGATGTGGTTAAACAAGGTGCAGCACTGCGTTACAACGATGCATTTTTACCCGGAGGGACCAACGTTAATTTTGTATCAGTACATGACGATGTGTTACATGTGCGGACGTATGAGCGTGGTGTTGAAAACGAAACACAAAGTTGCGGCACCGGAGTAACGGCCTGCGCATTAGCGTATGCTTTTAAAACCAATACAAACATTCAAAACGTGCGGCTTAAAACACCGGGAGGTTTGCTTGAAGTTAATTTTAAACTTGATGCAACACATGCTTCACAAATTTATTTAACCGGTTTAGCTACACAAGTTTTCAGTGGTGAAATTGTTTTGTAAATTATGTGTGAAATAAGATTACGTAAAGTACATGCAGGTGATGTTGCATTGATGCATCAGCTCGAAAATGATTATAGACATTGGCTGGTAAGTGGCATACAGGCACCCATACCATTAACCGATTTCGAAACTTTTGTAACTCCTGAATTGCAAGATGTTTTTACGCAATTGCAAGAGCGTTTAATTATTGAAAACGGAACTGAAACTTTAGGCTACATTGATTTATATGATGTTGATTTTAACCATAGGCGCGCTGGTGTTGGGATATTGATTGCTCCTATGTATCGAAACAATGGGTATGCAAAAAAAGCCATTGCATTACTTAAAAATTATGCAGCCGATACATTACTACTTCGCATGTTATATGCAACTATACATACTACAAATTTGCCTTGCATTGCTGCATTCGAAGCCAATGCATTTTGCTGTGCCGGTACTTTAAAAAACTGGGATATGCATACTTCAGGTTTTGTTGACGTTAAAATGTACCAAACATTTTTATGTGTTAATGCACAATAATTTCATCACAAAAAATCCAGCTTGGATGGCCTGCACCAATATGCCACACCGGACATTGACCCAAATTTTTCGCTTCAACTTTTAGGTATTGCGCTGGCTGCTTTTTAAACTCGGCTTTAAAGGTATGGGCTTTAAAATTGTTATCGGCCATTAGCGTTGGCGCAGCTTTTGTTGCCAGCAATTGGTAGTTAACCCCATCAACACTTACATAAAACGAAACACTTTCGGGGTAAAAAATCCAGCTTTTTTGAAACTGCATAAAATCAACTGCAATACTTTGTACCGTATCTACTTGTTTTAAATTAATAATAGCCTGCATGGAACTACCTTCCCACCCCAGCCAGTTAAAGCTATAATCATCAAAACCTTTACTGCCATCATTTAAAGTTTCGATTCCTTTTGCGGGATATTTTAAACTAAAACCGGGTGTTAGTTTAATGTCGGCCAGCATGGCTTTATGCCCATCTAAACCCGCATCAAAAATACGTTGCCATGCCTTGTTATAATCATAAATACTATAATTGTTTTCGTTAAGATGTATTACATGCAATTGTTCGCAGTCGGACATAAATTGTTTTAAATCGTTTTGCAATTGTTGTCTGACAACCCATTTGCCGTTGTTGTTTTCAAACACACCTAAATTACCGGTACCATAAAATTTTGCCTGCTCTAAACGTGCATATTGAAGCGGCAATTTTTGTTTTTTAATTGCCTGATGTTTTGATGGATGTGCTGTTGCTAATGCAGCTTCAACATAACTTTCGTACTCACTCAATTGATTTGGTTTTAGCCAGGAATTATTAGGTGTAACGGGGTTGCTATAAATATCCAAAGGTGCTTTGCTTTGATTAAGTTGTTGTTCCATGTCAACCATATAAGTAATCATATCATCGGCACCGGCTCCATATTGCAATGTGGCATAACGCTCTATTAATGAGTCAACATCAACATAAGGATTCCACAGCAAGGCCGCTATTAAATAACTTTTTAGTTCCATGTTATCGCTCCAGTTACTTCCGCTTGCCTGTTCGAAAATATGGCGTACACCGTGCTCATAAAAATATTGTATGTTAGGTTGCAGTACATGGATATTGGGAAAAGGCGAAACGTAATTTGAAAACTGCACCACATAATCCCATACCATTATGTTGTCGGTTAATTTGCACCACCCTTCAAAATCTGATCTGAAGGATGCAGCTTGCGGATCGTCTTCGATGGGTAAATGCCGGCCACATTCAATACTGCAAAACATAATATTTACATTTTTAGCAGGCTTGGTAATTGCAGGTGGCTTGCGTGTATATTGATATGCCAGTGTTGAAATTATTTTTTGTGGGAATGCCGCTGCTACTTTGTTTACAAACCTGAGCATGGTACCGCTTTGGCTACCTTCGATACTATCAATTGTTTTGCATTGACTACAGGTACAGTATTCAAAATTATCATTCTGACTTACCGACCAGTAAAGTGAGGCAGTATCCTTTCGCATCATAAGCCGTAAGCTTTCAATTACAGTTTGTAAAACAGCCTCATTACTCAAGCAAAGTTGCGAGCGTCTGCGCACTCCATTTAAAGCATAATACTCGGGGTGGGTATCAAAGTAAACCGAATCGGGTATTAAGTTTTTAAAGGTATGTACCCACATACCCCATTGGTCTTTAACACTGTCGGCAGATTTGCCATTTAAACCATGCCAGGTTATATACTCGGCATCGTTAGTGCCTGTATAATACAAACTGCGTGTGGTATAAGCCGGCTCATCTGTTATTTTAGTACTATCTACTGTTATGGTTTTCCGTTTTTCGAACAAAGGCTTTGTTGCGAATTTATTTACATGCAAACAGCGTTCGATAAAAACATAAACTGCATGTTGTAAGCCTTGTTTACTATTACTATATATGTAAACCACTTCTTGTTGCATCTCAATACAAAATGCATCGGTTTTCATTTGGTCAACATTAAATTTTACATCAGGAGGTGGTGTAAAAACAATTTGCAAATCTTTAGCAATGCTAACAACGGGTAGTGTTGTGCCACTTATTGCAGTTACGTACTTATTAAGAATAACTGCTGCCTGCTTTTGATTTTCAGTTACTGCATGTATGCTATAAACTGCATTTCCATCTTTTACCAGCGTTAAAACTGATGCTGCATTTACCATACTGCATGTGCAAATTGACAATAAAACGAATATAAAATGTATCATTATTTTATAAAATATTTACTTCCATATCTAAACAAACATCAAACTTTAGTTTAACCTCTTGTTGAATTTGTTGCGCACATGCAAACACTTCGGCACCGGTTGCACCGCCATAATTTACAAGTACCAAAGCCTGCTTTGCATGTGCGCCTGTGTTGCCAATACGCTTGCCCTTAAAACCACATTGCTCGATAAGCCAACCTGCTGCCAGTTTAATTTCATCGTTTGGCAATGCATATCCAACACAATCGGGATAGTTTGAAATCAGCATTTTGTATTGCTCCTTACTTATGGTAGGGTTTTTAAAGAAACTACCTGCATTACCAATTTCTTCGGGATTGGGCAGCTTGCTTTTTCTGATACTGATAACGGCATCGCTGATAGCCTTAATACTTAAAGTTTTTATTTGCATCAACTCCAACTGCTCTTTAATTGCCCCATAAGAAACTTTAAATTCGGGTTGCTTGTTTAGCCTGAAAGTAACTGATAAAATGATGCATTGGCTTTTTAATTCGGTTTTAAATATACTTTGGCGATAACCAAAATTACATTGGCCGGCATCGAACGTTTTTAATGTATTAGTAGGTATGTGCAGCGCTTCGAGTTCAAAAAAAACATCCTTTAGTTCAACACCATATGCACCAATATTTTGCATAGGCCCCGCACCCACACTGCCGGGTATTAACGATAGATTTTCGACACCGGCATAATTTTGTGCAATGCACCAAATAACAAATTGATGCCACACCTCGCCTGCCTGTACTTTTACATATACGTGCTGTGTGGTTTCTTTCAACACTTCAATACCTTTATTAGCAATTTGCACCATCAGCCCATTATAATTTTGGGTTAGCAGTAAATTACTGCCACCACCTAAAATGTAATGTGGCTGCTCTTTAAAAACCGGCATTTGCACCAATTGCATTAAGTGATTGTAACTATCTATTTTTACGAAAGATGTAGCTTGTACATCAATACCAAAAGTATTTAAGGGTTTAAGGGATATATTGTTTAATATTTCACTCATAAGTGCTTACGTATAAAATCAACAAAAAACGCTGCACATTAATTTATGAGCAGCGTTACTATTATTAAAAAGCCGATAACTTTATTATGATGCCTTTTTTACAGATTTATAGTTTGCTTTACCGTATGCAGGACATTTTTCATGTTGCTTGCATGCAGTAAACGATGTAACTACGAAGGCTACTAAAACCAAAGCCATTAACTTTTTCATTTTTTTTTAATTAATTATTTGCATGCAAAGCTACTATTTACGGCTTAAATCACGCATATACTTTTCAACAAAATTGTGTTATTATTTACCGTTTATGCAGCAACCTGATTAAACCTGCTTGGTAGCTTTACGCTGATACAAATACATTTTCGACTCTTCGCCTTTAAGCAATCGTTCGATGTTTTTCTGATGTGTAATTAAAATAATGATGGCTACCGTCATGGCAAACACATTCATAGTTGTAATGGTTTCGCCAAATACCAGCCAAATTATAATAGGAAAAGCAAACCCTGCCACCATGCTGCTTAACGATATATAATTAGTTATTATAAAGGTTATAAAAAAAATAGCCGCACAAATAAGTGCCGCTTGCGGATGACAACCTGCCACAATACCTAAAGTGGTGGCTACACCTTTGCCGCCTCTAAAGCCAACATACACCGGGAAAATATGGCCTATTAAAGCACAAACTCCCAATGCCAATTTAAAATTAACGAACTGTTGTGTGCCCGGTAATGGTGTTTTTATGCTGGCAAAATCAATAGAGGTGCCCAACATCGAAACAGTTTTTAAATCGCCCAAATACAAACTTAAAATAGTAGCCATTTGCACGGCTAAATAACCTTTGGCAATATCCATAAGTAAAACAGGGATGCCTGCTTTTTTGCCCAATACCCTGAAAGTATTTGTAGCACCTGCATTACCACTACCATACTCGCGCACATCAATGCCGTAAAAGGTACGACCTACCCAAACTGCCGATGGAATTGAACCCAGCAAATATGCCAACACGCAGGCAAATACAGTAGTGTAATTAATCATATAGGGTTGCGAATGTAATTTATTTTAACTTTTTAAACCACTCAAATGCATGGCCATAAATTGCTGCCTCTTTCATGATTATTTGGTGAAATTTATGCTTAACACAAATTTTATTTCTGCATGAAACCCAATAAAATCAATGCACTTAGCAACCAATGGTGTATGAAGCAAAATTTATTTGTAACTTTTTTTAATAGCCATACATCTCACCTACAACTAATTCAAAAACTAAAAAACTAAATCGAATGAATATCATTAAACTAATTACCCTTACCGCATTATTTGTTGTATGCGGTTTAGTTGCAAAAGCTGTTTCTGCAAATGAACCTGCATACGAAAGCGTTCAACTTGATGCGCGTGTTGTAAATGAAGTAACTGAAACTTTTACTAAACTTTCGAATTACGACACGCCTTTAATTGTAGTAAAAATGACTGTAAATGAAGATGGAAGCGTTGTTGTAACCGATACCAACAATAATGAAAGTGTAACCTGCAAGGCAGTAAAAGAAAAATTAGAGTCACTATTTTTTGCTGATGCTGCAAATACAATTGCAGGTAAAGAATTTACTTATGCATTTAGAATAAAACCTGTGTTATAATACAACCGTATTTTCGAAGCATACGGGCTGAGGATACCGGGATACTAATTTGCATGTAGAAGCTGTCTGAAAAGGGCAGCTTTTTTATTTGCATTAATTTAAAAGTTGTAACGGTAACCCATTGTAAGCATTAACTGATAAGCCATAAAATGATGTTTGGCACGGGCATCATCGGTAGTTAGTACATTGGTGTAGTTAGCCCATGCGGTTTTAAAAGATGGCATCAGGTATAAAGATTTATAAAATAAAAAACTACAACCTGCTTCGGCACCAACTATATAACCCGCTACATGAAAACGATTATCCAAACGCTCGCCAAATAATGTTACATCAGTTTTCGGCACTACAATGCCGGCACCTGCTTTCAGTGTATAAGTTATATCAAACTTATTGCTGCGGCTTTGATACAAACTTTTTTCACGCAAAACATTTATCATGGCAAAATTGGCTCCATTGGTATGCTCTAAGTGCATAGTATCTTTATCAAACATAAAATAGTCGTCAACATATTCGCCTTTTACAGTACCTTGCATGTGAATGGATTTATCATGATTGATAATATATTTTGCATGGTCAAAAGCATATTCAATACCCCATCCCTTTTTTGTGTTTATATAACCAACTCGATATACGTATTGCGGGATAGAGATATTATTGGAAAATATTTTATTAAATCCCGGATAGTCTTTACCGCTCACTTTAACCCACTTAAAATCATACTCGAAATTGCTTTGACTACTGCTTTTAAAATGGATGGTGCTTTTACCAAACCAATCTTTATTATAACCCCATGCAAAATAAACTGAATGTTTTTTGACTTTAAAATTAGCCGAAGTTTGTGCATACATTTTCGTATGCGTTAGAAAAAAACAAATTCCTAAAAGTGAATAAAAACGTAACATAAGTTGGTTTATAAAAAGGTTACGAAAGTAAATGCCTTATTTAAAACAGCGTGTTAAATAAGGCTTAAACAAAAAACTGAACATACTTATTAGCAGCAAACTTAACTAAAACCAGATTATTCAATTTAAGAAACGGGGATAAAGTAACAGATACGGTACTGATAAAATTTTGCAGCAGCAATCATAAACAAGCCCCCGCCAATTATGTTGTAAATATTTAATTTGCTTCATTTACGCAGTTTACAATAAATATTAAATCATGCGACTTTTTACTTTCACAACTACCGGTATTTTATCTATACTTCCTCTGTGTTTTTTATGGGCTCAAAAAAATCCCAATCCGGGCAAACCTGTTTCAACTGCAGCACCTAAGCAAACGCATCAGATAGAAATGACATCAAAATCAAAAAATACTATGCTATTGCCATCTGATAAAATTATTGCCGAACGTTTTGCTGATATTCAAGTGCTGCGTTATGAAGTTACAGGCTTTGAATCGCTTACACTTAAGCAAAAAAAACTAGCCTATTATCTTACACAAGCCGGCCTGTCGGGACGAGATATTTATTGGGATCAGAAATACAAACACAATTTAAAAATCAGAAAACTGCTCGAACATATTTTAAATACCTATAGCGGAAGTCGGGTTGGCGAACAATGGCAACTTTTTGAATCTTATTGCAAACAAGTTTTTTTTGCAAACGGTATTCACCACCATTACAGCAATGAAAAAATAATACCCGCATTTAAAAACGAATACTTCAAAGAATTACTTCCAAAAAGCGATCAACAGTTTTATCAGGATGTATTAAAAACAGACTGGATGGGTGTTATGTCAAACATAGTTCCATTAATGTTTGCACAATCAATTGACTTTAAAACGGTTGATTTAGCTGCTGATGTTGACAATGTAAAAGCATCGTGCAACAATTTTTATGAAAACGTAAGTAAGGCCGAGGTTGAAAAATTTTATTCGGATTTGGCTGCAAAATTCCCAAAAGAAAATTTACCATCATTGGGATTAAACAGTAAATTAATCAAAACCGAAAAAGGCATTTTCGAAAAAACCTATAAAGTTGATGGCATGTACGGCAAAGCCCTTAAAGAAATGGTATATTGGTTAAAATTAGCCGTTACCGTAGCCGAAAATCCCATACAAGCTCAAACACTTAATAAACTAATCACTTATTTCGAAACAGGAGATTTAGCAGCTTTCGATACCTATAACATCTCTTGGGTAAAAGATACCACATCGCGCATTGATTTGGTGTTAGGCTTCATTGAAGTATATCATGATGCTATTGGTAAAAAAGGTAGTTACGAAGCTGTAATATCCATGAAAGATCTGGAAGCATCAAAAACGATAGCTACCATAGCTGCCAATGCCCAATGGTTTGAAGACAATTCGCCCATTGCAACAGCCCATAAAAAAAGTAAGGTTACAGGTATAAGTGCCAAAGTTATTACCGTTATAAACGAAGGAGGCGATGCAGCACCGGCCACACCCATTGGTATAAACTTACCTAACGCAGAGTGGATTCGCGAAGGCCATGGAAGCAAATCGGTATCATTGGGCAATATTGTAGCATCAAACAATTTTGCAAAAGCAAAATCGCCTATGATTGATGAATTTGGCAGCAATGGGCAGGTAACAGCATTAATTAAAAAACATGGTGCACTGGCAGGCATGTTACATACCGATATGCACGAGGTAATTGGTCATGCATCGGGTCAGTTAAATCCGGGTGTGGCAACAACCGATGTTACATTGGTAAATTATGCAAGTACCTTAGAAGAAGCCCGTGCCGATTTAGTTGCATTATACTACATCATGGATCAAAAGTTAGTTGATATTGGCGTATGCCCTACAACTGATGTAGGTAAGGCGCAATACGACTCCTATATTTTAAATGGATTGATGACACAATTGTATCGTATTAAGCCGGGCAACAATATTGAAGAAGCACACATGCGCAACCGCCAATTAATCTGTAAGTGGGTTTTAGAAAAAGGTGAAACCGAAAATGTAATTGAAAAAATTGTACGTAACAATAAAACCTACTTTGTAATTTCCGATTATCAAAAGTTGCGTAATTTATTTGGTCAGTTACTTGCCGAAGTACAACGCATAAAATCAGAAGGCGATTTTAATGCCGGCAAAAATTTAGTCGAAAAATATGGTGTTGTAGTTGATCAGGAACTTTTAAAAGAAGTGCATCAGCGTTGCGAAAAATTAAACATGGCACCATACACAGGCTTCATCCAACCTACTTTGGTACCAACTATGAATGCCGCAGGCGATATAACGGATGTAACCATTAACTATAACAACAGCTTTATTTCGCAAATGTTGATGTATGGTAAAAAGTATGCGTTTTTAGATATTGAAAACTAACGCTTATTGTTGTGATGCCAAAATTTTAAACCGTATTTATTATTGCATCATGTTACGTAAGATGATTCGAAAAATAATTTGCATTGGCTTAATTTTAATAACCAATCATATTGCAACAGCGCAAAGTTTTACGATGCAACATTTTACTTTGCCAAAAAGCATTTCTATCAGAGCGTTAGCTGTACTTAACGATAGCGTATGTTGGTTAGGTGGCAGTAACAGTACATTTGGTTATACAACTGATGCAGGCATTACCTGGACAACCGATAGTATTGCCACCGGTAAACTAACCGACTTCAGAAGCATTGCAGTGATAAATGATAGTACTATTTTACTTGCAAACATTGGAAGCCCGGCTCGCATTTATCGCAGCAGCGATTATGGCAAACACTTTACAGTAGTTTATGAAAACAATCACAGCGATGTGTTTATTGATGCACTTTCGTTTAAAAATAATAGCGAAGGATATGCAGTAAGCGATCCTGTTAATCAATGCATATTAATACTGCATACCATTGACGGTGGAAACACATGGCAACCTGTACCATGTAATTCGATAACAACACCCGATGCAGGTGAGGCATTTTTTGCAGCCAGCAACAGTAACATAATTTATACCGATAACGGAGTGCATATACTTAGTGGCGGCAACCGAAGTAGGATTTTTAGCAACCATGGCAAAGGTTTTATTGCATACGACACACCGGTTATACGTGGCGCACCCATGCATGGCATTTATACGGCATGTGCTCAAAATCAAAATATATTTATAGGTGGTGGCGACTACAATAATAAAAGTTACAATCACTGCAATAAGGCTGTAAGTAATAATGGTGGTATAAGTTTTAAATTAGTGGCTAACGGTAAACCACCCGGTATAATCTCTTGTGCACAATATGTACCACATAAATCAAAAAACTTGTTGGCCCTAAGTTTACCGGGCATATATTACAGTAAGAATAATGGAACAAGCTGGAAGTTGATTGATGCACAAGCGAATTATTACACCTGTAGATTTTCGCCATCGGGTAAGGTTTGTTATTTAGCCGGCCCCAAAGGCAACATCGCTATCCTTTGGTTTAAACAATAATAAAGTAGCACTTTGTTACATCATCGTAACAACAAATATTTTCTATGTTATATTTCTGACTGCAAAAATTACTTTTGATGCTATGAAAAAATCAATTGTACTACTTCTACTTACATGCACAATAATTAATGCATATGCACAACCCGATTATGCGGGCAAAGTAAATCCATTTGTGGGCACAGGTGGGCATGGGCACACGTATCCGGGAGCCAGTGCGCCTTTTGGCATGGTGCAACTTAGCCCTGATACACGTTTAGACGGTTGGGACGGTTGCAGTGGTTATCATTACAGCGATAGTATTATCTATGGCTTTTCGCATACACATTTAAGCGGCACCGGTTGCAGCGATTATGGCGATGTGCTATTAATGCCCACCATACTTGATAAAGAAAATGTATTCGACAATAAAATTTATGCATCAGCTTTCGATCACAGCAACGAAGCTGCATCGCCCGGTTATTACCGCGTGCTGTTAAATAAACACAACATTAAAGCCGAACTTACAGCCACTACACGTACAGGCATGCATCGCTATACATTTCCTAAAACCAAACAAGCAACCATTGTAATTGATTTAAAACATCGTGACGAAGTACTTGACTCATATCTTACTGTTGTAAACGATTCGACCATAAAAGGCATGCGCAGAAGCAAAGCCTGGGCTACCGATCAGTATGTATATTTCTACATCCGTTTTTCCAAACCATTTAAACAATACACGGTTGCCTTAAACGATGCAGCCATACGCAGCAATACAGCACAAGGTAAAAACGTAAAAGCACATGTTGATTTTAACTTACCACAAGGAGGTATCGTGCTGGTTAAAATAGGCATTAGCGCTGTAAGCGAAAACGGTGCACAGCAAAACTTAGATGCTGAAAACAGTAGTTGGGATTTTGATGCAACAGCCAAACAAACACGTCAATATTGGAATAAAGAATTAGCTAAAATTGAAGTAAAAGGTAAAGCCACTGACGAAGCCATTTTTTACACTGCTTTATATCATTGCATGCTTAATCCAAACACATATAACGATGTGGATGGTCAATACCGTGGCACCGATTTAAAAATACACCTGATGCCGGGTAATATGAAAAACTACTACACGGTGTTTTCATTGTGGGATACTTTCAGAGGGCTGCATCCCCTACTCAGCATCATTGACGAACAACGCACCAACGATTTTATAAATACATTTTTATTACAATATGAGCAAGGTGGCTTGTTGCCCGTATGGGAATTTTCAGGCAATGAAACCTATTGTATGATTGGCTATCACAGCGTGCCTGTAATAGTTGATGCTTATGCAAAAGGCATCAAAGGCTTTGATGCTGCCAAAGCATTAAAAGCAATGGTGCATAGTGCTTCTACTGATAAATATGGCTTGCCATGTTATCGTAAATTTGGATTTCTGGCAAACGATTGCGAACACGAATCGGTAAGTAAAACTTTAGAATATGCTTATGACGATTGGTGCATTGCGCAATTTGCGCAATTAACCGGTGATGCAACTACGTATGAAACATTTATCAAACGCAGTCAGTATTATCGAAATGTTTATAATGCAGCTAATGGTTTTATGCATGGTAAAAATAACGGCATGTTTATACCCGGTTTCGAGCCGGCCGAAGTAAACAATTACTACACCGAAGCCAATAGCTGGCAATACAGTTTTTTTGTACCGCACGATGTAACCGGCTTAATGGCTTTGCATGGCGGCAAACAAAAATTTGCAGCCAAATTAGATGCCTTGTTTAAGGCCGACCCAACTTTAAAAGGCCGTAAGCAAGCCGATATTACAGGCCTTATTGGTCAGTACGCACATGGCAACGAACCCTCGCACCACATAGCTTACTTATACAATTTTGCCGATAAATGGTGGCAAACGCAACAACTTACCTACAACATTTGCCGTACGTTTTATCACCTGGCACCTGATGGCTTATCGGGCAATGAAGATTGTGG
Organism: Bacteroidia bacterium; assembly: GCA_016788165.1. Classification (GTDB taxonomy): domain Bacteria; phylum Bacteroidota; class Bacteroidia; order AKYH767-A; family OLB10; genus JAEUTH01. The sequence goes on from JAEUTH010000042.1 coordinate 119,060, forward strand.
CCAAATGAGTGCATGGTATGTATTAAGTGCAATGGGATTTTATCAGGTATGCCCAGGCAAACCGGATTATAGTATAGGCACTACGTTATTTGATAAGACTACCATCCATCTCGAAAACGGAAAAACATTTTCAATTAATGCCATAAACCGAACCGACAACAATTACATTGTAGAAACCATAGAGTGTAATGGCGCACCCTACTATAAAAGTTTTTTTACACATGATGATATAAAACAAGGCAAAACATTTACTTTCTATATGCAGGAGTTTATGGCCATAGATACTACACGCAGCTTTTTAGAACCACCGGTTACTACCGTAAATCAAAGTATAGTAACCGCACCGGTGTTGCATGCACAAAGTACTTTTAGAGGCGAACAACCTGCCGTAATTACAAGCAATGATAGCCAAGCTAAAATTATGGTAGCTATTGATGGAAACAACTTTAATGCTTATCAACCTTTTACCTTAAATAAATCTACCACCGTAAACTACTACGCTGTTAACGGTAGCGACAGTAGCGCAGTTATAACTTCTAAGTTGTTGCAAATACCCGATAACCGGCAAATAAAAATGCAAGCCGTTTACGACAATCAATACACTGCAAGCGGTAACGATGCATTAATAGATGGCCTGCATGGTGATACAAACTGGCGTAAAGGCTATTGGCAAGGTTATGCAAATAAAACATTAGAAGCTATTGTTGACTTAGGCAAAAGCACCTTTGTAAGCGAAGTTTCATTAGGATGTTTGCAAGATGTTGGCCCATGGATTTTTTATCCTTCTTCCATAATGTTTGCATACAGCAATGATGCTGTTGCCTATAAGTCATTGCCCGAAATAATACCACAAGCGCCACAAGCAAATGAAGCCATTAGCACCAGTAATTTTAAGGCCGAACTAATGGCAACTTGCCGTTATATTAAAGTAATTGCCAAACCTTTTGGCCCTATGCCTGCATGGCATATAAGTGCCGGTGAACCGGCATGGCTTTTTGTAGATGAAATAAATATCAAGTAATACAGTTGTAACACTGACTTTAAGAAAAATATTCTTACAAAACTCATTGCTGTTTTTAAGAAAGATAATCATTTCGATTCGGCAAACAGTTATATGACTAACAATAAATAGCTATGCATTAAAAAATGTTCATGATAGGCTACGCCTCACTAATCACCAGCGGCTAAATCATTTAAATCATCGGTACACACATTTTATTTACCTTTAACAGTAAATAATATGTCTATGAAAAAATTACTGCTTTTATCGTTAATACTTGGTTTGCAACATATTGTTTTTGCACAAGTAAACCTTGTACCAAACCCCAGTTTTGAAGATACGGTAGCTTGCCCAAATAGTACCAATCAAGTTGACAGAGCTGTAGGTTGGTATCCCAGCAGAAACTCACCTGATTATTTTAACGCTTGTGATTGGATTAATGGCTTGCTTGGAGTGCCAAATAATACTGCAGGCTATCAACACCCACAGTCAGGAGATGCGTATTGCGGTTTTATTGCTTATTTGCGTAATGACCCCAATTACCGTGAAAATTTTACTTGCTCATTATTAAATTCATTAATAATAGGAAGAAAATACAAAGTGTCCTTTTACGCAAGCTGGTCAGGAAAGTATCGTTTGGCTTGTAATAAGATAGGGGCATTGTTTAGCACTGTAAACTATGATTCGCTTAATAACTCACCAATTTGTAATTACTCACATCTTTATACCGATAGTATAATTGTTGATTCAGTTAACTGGGTATTGGTTGAGGGTAGTTTTATTGCTGACTCCAATTACACTTATTTGTCTATTGGAAATTTTTTTGACTCTGCACTAGTAGATACCATATATCCTTTGCCATCTTCTATTGCTTATTATTATATTGATGATGTATCTGTTTCAGAGGATACTACTTCCACAATTTTGGAAGTACCTTGCGGAGGCGATGCGATAACCTATTTCCCTAATCCTGTTAAGGATAAACTATATGCATGTACGGATACAAATAGTTTATTCAATATTGAAATTATTAATACGGTAGGCATATTGATGCTATATTGTAAAGCTAAGTCCATCAATACCGAAATAGATTTATCAGCATTAGAATCTGGTATTTATTATTTGAAACTAAATTTCAAAAATAAAAGCTCAAGTATGCATAAACTAATAAAATTATAAAATCATGAAAAAGGAATTGTTTTTAACTATATTAAACATTGCACTAACTTGCACTAGTATTTTCGGACAAGCAACAACAGCTCCAAGTAACAATTGGTTAGGAGGACTTGAATACTTAGGCTGGGATAATGCTTCGCCAACACCCTTGCTCATCCAACATCTTACGCCTAACCAACCCATTCGTTTTTTAAATTTTGATAACAATGTAGGAGCCGGTGCGGTATCACCTAAAATGGAGTTAACCACAGGCAGTGCCATGATAGATGATTTGGGCACGGCCTTACCCAATGACGGACTTCGTATATGGAACCCGGGTTACCCGGCATCCATCGGCTTTCCGAACATAGATGGTGCTTTAGATTTATGGACAGGCGATAACAATACAACGCACATTCGCTTTGATGGTGGTGGCGCCATGCATACACAAAACAACAGGATGGAAGTTATTGGCAAGCGTAACGGTTTGTGGCTTAATGCAGCACCCGATTTTAATTTCCCGAACCTCAATGCGCGCATATTTTTTAACATTGGTACCGTAGCAGGCGGGGGCGATGAGTTTGCACGTCTTAGCAACGATGGCACAGGCAATAACATTGGTTTTATGCGCATAGGTGTGCAGCCTGTGCCTGCCACACCCATAGATGCTGCACGCAGGTTAGAAGTGTTTGATGCAGCCAATGCACCTCAATTTCGGTTAACACAAACAGCAGGTACAAACTTTACCGATTTTCAGGTAAACAATCTTGGCGATTTATCTATATTTCCATGGGCAGGCGTAAACAACAGGCGTGTAGGTATAAACACCGGCAATCCACAAAACACACTCGACATTAATGCCAATGGCAACTACAACCCTTTAGTGCCCAACAGTGGCTTGCGCTTACGCGATATGCGTGCAGGCTCAAATACCAATGGTGCACCACATGGCAAAGTGCTATCGGTAGATGTAAACGGAGATGTAATTTTGGTGGACGACCAGGGCGCTGGCTCCCTGTCGGTTTGTGGTGGCTCACTGGGTGCAAGTGCTGTTAACTACATCAATAAAGTGAGTGCAACCAATACAATTTGTACTTCGGCCATTTTTGAAGACAATGCACAAAATGTAGGTATAGGAACAGTTACAAACTTAAATGCAAAACTCAATATTAACCAAACCTCACCTTTAGGTGCCGCTACCGGTTTGATGGTAATTGCCGATGGCACTACCAACGTAACGGGCTGCAACTCCAAGCAAAGCAGTGGAAGCACGGTTATTTCTTACTACAGCGATATTAATAACGCAACCCTTGGCGCCAACAACAGGGCCTACTATGCCAGCATAAATGCCACTACCAATACCACCAACACAGGCTATCAGGCCGATGTGCTTACGGCCAACGGTACCACTGCCAGTACCGTTACTAATTATGGTTTTAGAACAACTATTAACGGTACCGTGCAGGCACTGTATTCGTTTGGCTTTCATGCACAATCGTATAAAGCCAATTACAACTACGGCATCAGGGCCGAGGCCATTCCAACACCGGGCATAAACGCAGATGCATTAAGTTGTGGCGGATATTTTGATGGCGGCACTTCAAATGTGGGTACCAGCGTAATTAATGCTTATGGTGTTGAAGCCTATGCACATGGTGGCAGTACAGCCAATTACGGTGTTGCCGGCAAATGCAATGGCTCCGCTGCCGATAATTATGCTGTTTATGGTGAGGTTATACAGCCCGGTGCAGCTTCAAATAATTATGCAGGTTATTTTGCCGGCAATGTGTATGCAACGGGTACTATTACCAGTTCCGACCAAAAACTTAAAACCAATATTACAGCCATTAGCAATGCCTTAAACATCATAAACCAATTACACCCTAAGCTTTTCGATTACTTATCGGCAAGCTATCCTTCCATGCATTTGCCCACAGGCACGCATGCCGGGCTTATAGCACAAGATTTGGAAATGGTATTACCCAATTTGGTAAATACTGCCAGGCAGCCAGCAGTAACTGATAGCAATGGCGTAACCACACAAGCAGCCGTTGATTTTAAGGGGGTAAATTATCAGGAGTTGATACCCTATTTAATTGCAGCCGTAAAAGAGCAGCAACAGCAAATAGATTCGTTAGCTAATTTAATAAGCAACAACGCCTATCCAAAACAGCCATTGCAATCCATGTCTGTTACGTTAAGCAATCAGGCATCCATCATACTCAATCAAAACGACCCCAATCCCTTTGCCCAAAACACTACCATCACATATTCAATACCCGAAGAAGTAAAAAACGCACAACTATTAATTTACGATAACAACGGTACTATACTTAAAACCATTACGATTAACGAAAAAGGCCCAGGCAGTATTTTAATTTATGGCAGCCAATTATCATCTGGCATTTATACCTACACTTTAATAGCCGATGGCAAAGTGATTGAAACTAAAAAAATGGTAAAAATGAAGTGAGGAAAGCTCCGCTTTTTGTTTAGTTGAACTAAAAAATAAAAGAATTTCAATTTTTTTTTTACCCGGACCGGGGCTTAAATCTACCTGATGTTAGACAGGGCCGCTCAACTATATTGTATAAAGCGATATAAATTAAAAAAGCGAACCTTTCAGTTCGCTTTGTACCCGGAGCGGGACTTGAACCCGCACGACTTTAAGGGTCACAGGATTTTAAGTCCTGCGTGTCTACCAATTCCACCATCCAGGCATTGGGTACTTAAAATAAAAACCTCTTCAAAAACTGAAGAGGATTTTATCATGGAGCGAAAGACGAGTCTCGAACTCGCGACCTCAACCTTGGCAAGGTTGCGCTCTACCAACTGAGCTACTTTCGCTTAATGAGGCCGCAAAAATATATTTTTTTCTTTTGTGCAAAAGCATTATTAAAAAAAAGCACAATTTTTTTAATAATCGTAGTTTCCAGCGGCTTTGTTTATGATTATTTAAAATTAATCATCCCCGCTAAACTCACATTACCCAGTATTTTATTGTTGGCTTCGCGTATTTTGGCTAAAACATGATGTAGCCCACAAGTTGCTTCGTCTTCACAATCATCGCAGGGCTGATAATACTTATACGAAACGCAGGGCAACAAAGCCACAGGCCCGTCAATTAACCTGATAATATGGCCAATATTAATATCGGCCGGCTTTTTTATTAAGTAATAACCGCCATGTTTACCCATTTTGCTTTGTACAATGCCATCGTGCTTTAATTCAAGCAAAATAACTTCTAAAAATTTTTTGGGGATTTTTTGCTTCTCGCTTATCTCTGCAATTAAAACCGGTGTGGCATTTTTTTGTTTTGCCAGATACTCTAAGGCCTTTAAAGCGTATTTACATTTTTTAGAAAGCATAGTAAATCAGATAAACCCTCAAAGTGGTTAAAGGGTAACATACCGGTCAAATGTAAAAACCATTTTGAAATTGTAACAGTTGGTGTACAATAATTTGGTTGGCCGAATTATTATTTGTTAGTGGTGCATTAAATTTGGTAACCCTAGTTTTAGTAATCTGTAAAGCCTTTACCTTGCCTAATTAATTTTAAACCGGTGTTTCAACTAAATGACTGATTATATAATCATTATTGCTTTAATAATTGTAACGTGTTTGATTTTTGGCTTTATAATTTATCGAATTAAAAAACAATATCGCGCCACACTTACATCCATCCTTGTTCAGATTAATCATTTACGTAAAGGCCATTTCGATAAGAAAATATCCGGTTCGGTAGCTGACGATTTGATTATTGAAATTAATCATTCATTACATGAGTGGGAAAAAGAGCAAGCCAATGAATTCGAAAAACTAAAAAATGTAGATTCTTATAGAAAAGAGTTTTTAGGCAATGTATCTCATGAATTAAAAACACCCATTTTTGCAGTTGAGGGTTACATACATACGTTGATTGATGGTGGTATTGATGATGCAGATATCAATCAGGTTTACTTACAAAAAGCAGCTAAGAGTTTAGACAGACTGACTGCAATTGTGAATGATTTAGAAACCATATCGCGTATGGAAGCCGGTGCCATGATTATTGATTGGCGCACATTTAATTTAAGCGATTTACTTACAGAAGTAGTTGATACGCACGCTTTGCGTGCATCGGAAAAAAACATTAAACTTTTTATTGCCCCAGCTACCCCTAAACAAATTTATGTATATGCAGATAAAGAACGCATCAGGCAAGTACTCGATAATTTGGTAGTAAACTCTATTAAATATGGCAAGTCGAATGGAAACACTGAAATAAGTATCAGCGAAACAATCAATGACTGTATTGTTCATGTGAAAGATAACGGTATGGGCATTGATGAAGCTCACATACCGCGTTTATTCGAACGATTTTACCGTGTTGATAAGCACCGCTCTCGGGCCGAAGGTGGCACCGGATTAGGACTTGCCATTGTAAAACACATTTTAGAGTCGCATCAGCAAAGTATTACAGTGCAAAGCAAATTAAATGAAGGCACCGTATTTTCCTTTTCTATCAAACGTAGTGTTTAACTATTTCGAATAATTAAAAAATGGTTTACTTATAGCAAGCAACTCATTTGTTATCATAGCTGTTGCGCCCCAAATAATCTCCTGATTAATTTGATAACAAGGCACTTGTAATTGCAAGCCACTACTAACTATAACGGGCTTAATGGTTTTATTTTTATTGTGATTAAGTTCAGTTAATGATATCGGTATAACTGTTTCAACCTCATGCGCATTTGGTTGCCAAATTTGTTCGTTATCAGAATAAGAAATAAAAGGATGTACCATAAAAGTACTTACCGGAATGTATAAGTTACTAAGCGCCCCTAAAACTAATGCATTAATTAATCCAACTTCTTCATACGATTCGCGCAAGGCTGTTTGCTTCAGATTCTCATCCGTATTTTCAAATTTACCACCGGGGAAAGCAATTTGGCCTCCATGTACTTTACCATCATCACTACGTTTTATAAAAAGCAAATAGGGTTTATCATCTATCGGAAATAAATGCAGTAAAACTGCTCCGTTGCGATAGCTGCGTGCATCATCTGGTGCATGTAATGTACGACCTTGTGGCATCATTTGCTTATGTGCATCGCTACCGGGTAATGGTTTTTGCAAGGCGTTTTCCAGAAAATTAATATAACTATTAAACATATTAAACCGTTTGTTTTAATGGCTTACGTTCGCCAATTTGTTGCCGCCACATTGCATAATACAATCCCTTCTCGTCTAATAAACGCTGATGATTGCCACTTTCGATTATTTGGCCTTGCTCTAAAACATAAATAACATCGGCATGCATTATAGTAGATAAACGATGTGCAATTAAAATGGTAATATGGTTACGCCCATCAGAAATGTTTCTTATGGTTTGACTAATTTCTTCTTCAGTTATACTATCCAATGCTGAGGTGGCTTCATCAAAAACCAATAAGTCAGGTGCACGCAATAATGCTCTGGCAATTGATAAGCGTTGCTTTTCGCCACCCGAAACTTTTACACCGCCTTCGCCAATCATTGTATCCAAGCCTTTATCAGCACGTTGCAGCAAACTGGTACAGGCCGCTTTTTGCAACACATCCATGCATTGCGCATCGGTGGCGGCAGGATTTACAAATAACAAATTTTCGCGTATGGTACCTGCAAACAATTGCGTGTCTTGCGTTACAAAACCTATTTGGCTGCGCAAGTCATTAAAATTAATTTCTGTACCCGGTATGTCGTTGTACTTAATAACTCCCTGCTGTGGTTTGTAAAGTCCCACAAGTAATTTTACCAATGTAGTTTTACCGCTGCCACTTGGGCCAACAAATGCAATGGTTTGCCCCATACCTGTTTTAAAATTTATATTGGATAAAGCATAGGTTTGGGCCGACTGGTGTTTAAATGAAATATTATCGAAAGCAAAAGTTTTAATTTGATGTATAGGCTTGGGCTGCACAGGTACATGTTCAACCGGTGTGTTTAAAATGCGCTGCAGGTTTTCTAACGATACTTCGGCCTCGCGATAAATTAAGATAATGTTGCCCAACTCTTGCAATGGCCCGAATATGAAAAATGAGTAAATAAAAAACATCAGAAACTGCCCTTCGGTTAAGTGGTTATTAAATATCAAAAACATCATTAAAAATAAGATGGTATTTCTTAAAAAATTTACAATGGTGCCTTGTATGAAACTAATGCTTCTGATGTATTTTACTTTTTCGAGTTCGAGTCCCAAAATTTTAGTGGTAGTATTATTTAAACGATCAATTTCCTGATTAGCCAAACCCAAACTTTTTACCAGTTCAATATTTCGTAACGATTCCGTTGTACTGCCGGCCAATGCTGTGGTAGCACCTACTATACGCTTTTGTACCTTCTTTACTTTTTTACTTAGCACACTACTTACAAAAGCTAAAATAGGGATTGATAAAATATACAATGGTCCGATAAACCATGATGTCATTAACGAAACTGTAATTACAAATACAATTCCTACCACACTTGTAAATAATATGTTTACAAAGGCCGATATCAGCTTTTCTACATCGGTTCTTACTTTTTGTAATATACCTAATGTTTCGCCACTGCGCTGATCTTCGAAAACCTGAAACGGCAACTCTAACGAATGTTTTAAGCCATCCTGATAAATGCGTGCACCTAATTGCAAGGTTATTGTGCTTAAAAAGTAATCCTGAAAATTTTTTGCAATGCGACTTATCATGGCTGCACCTATTGCCAATCCGATTAAACCGGCCACGCCTGTCAGGTATTGAGTTAAATTTAACTCCTTATAATGCTTTACATACGTATCAATTATTTTACCCAATATGTACGGATCGAGCATGCTGAAACATTGATTAATAGTGGCTAAAAGCAATGTTATAGCAATAAGGCTTTTATAATTTTTCAGGTAGGTAAAAAGTAGTTTCATCTATGAATGTGTATCACGAAAATTAAGTAGAAGGCACCGGTTAAAAATAGTTGCTTAATTAAAACGATTGAAGGCGATTTACATTTTAAAGTTTATTCGTTATGTATGTATAATTGTTTATAAAATATCGTGCAGTTACTATGGCTTGTTACGTATTAAAATAGTTTAGCACGCTTAAATACCTGATTAAAATATGTCGCCTGCACTTATACTTATTACAGTTGCCGCATACTCGGCCTTGCTATTTTTTATTGTATGGTTAACCAGCAGGCAATCTAACAACGATTCTTATTTTATAGGTAACAAATCGTCTAAATGGTATATTGTTGCTTATGGTATGATTGGCTCATCGCTTAGTGGTGTTACTTTTATGAGCGTACCCGGTGCAGTTTACACCACACATTTTAGCTACTTACAGGTGGTGCTGGGTTACTTATTAGGTTATGCAGTTATTGGTTGGGTGTTAATGCCTGTGTATTACAAATTAAACCTTACAAGTATATATACCTATCTCGAACAACGTTTTGGCAATGTATCGTATAAAACAGGCTCTATGTTTTTTATAATATCGCGGGTGATAGGCGCTGCATTTAGAATGTACATTGTGGTTAATGTAATTCAAACTTTTGTTTTAGATCAATATGGTGTTCCGTTTTGGGTAACTGTTACTGTTTTTATGCTGCTTATACTTTTATACACTTATGAAGGCGGGGTAAAAACCATTGTTTGGACTGATACTTTACAAACAACTTTTATGCTTTTATCTCTGGTATATAGTGTTTATATTATTTGCAGGCAATTAGATTTAAGTGCAATGGCCATGTTTGAAAAAATATTTAGCAGTGAGTATGCAGGTATTGTTGTGCATGATATAAAATCAGGCAATTACTTTTGGAAAAACTTTTTGGGTGGAGCGGCTATTGCTATTGCCATGACAGGTTTAGATCAGGAAATGATGCAAAAAAATTTAAGCTGCAAAAATATTGGAGAAGCTAAAAAAAACATGTTTACGTTTTCAATGATTTTAGTTGCCGTAAATTTTCTGTTTCTGATTTTAGGTGCTGTTTTAATTTTTTACGCACAACAAAAAAATATAACCATTGATGCCAAACATACTGACGACTTGTTTCCAACCGTAGCGTTGCAATATTTAGGCACCATACCTGCACTTATATTTATAATAGGTTTGATATCGGCCGCATATCCCAGTGCCGATGGTGCTTTAACTGCTTTAACTACCGCTTATTGTTTCGACTTTTTAGGTATTCAAAAAAACAACAAGCTTAGCGAAAATCAGCGCAAGCGGATACGATACACAGTACATATAAGTATGGCAGTGGTTTTATTGTTGACCATTGTAGTTTTCAGATTAATAAATAACGATGCTGTTATACGCAATGTGTTTAGAGCTGCATCATATACTTATGGCCCTTTATTGGGATTATATGCTTTTGGATTTTTTACACGCTGGCAAATTCGCGATACATACGTATGGGTTGTTTGTGCAGCATCGCCTGTAATATGTTACTTTTTATACGACTGGGTGCCACAGGTGTTTGACGGTTATAAATTTGGTTTCGAACTGTTGATTGTAAACGGTCTTATTACATTTTTAGGATTGACTTTGTTAATCAAGCCTGCAAAGCACGTACAATAATTGTTACACCGTTATGGCTTATAACCTCTATGGATGTACCTTGTGGTATATAATTACTTTCTGCACTGGCCTCGTGTATGGCTTCATTAATTTTTATTTTTCCGGCCGGTCTTAAATCAGTAAATGCTATTCCTTTTTTCCCAATTAATTCAACAGGTTTTGACGTGACATATCCGGTTGCTGATTCTAATGCATCGGTAAGAACTAATTTATTAAACAATGGCGATAATATAAACCGTTCGCCTGTAAAAATAAACAATACCAAAACCAATACTTTGGCTAAAACAACTGTTGCTAATGCTTGCATTATGGCTGCAGTGCCGCTCACACTAAAATCAAAACCATCATTATGCACCAATGTTAATGCCAGGCCTAAAACAATACAAACTATTGCAGCTATGCCCGCTATACCAAATCCGGGTAAAACAAAAATCTCAAGCGCTAATAGAGCCAGGCCGGCAATAAATAATAATAACTCCCAGTTTTGTGCAAGGCCCTCTAAATAATGAGGTGCAAAATACAGCAATGCTGCGCCTATGGCTAAAAACAAAGGCAAGCCCACACCCGGATGTTGCAACTCAAAATACAAACCCCCTAACATAGTAAGTATAAGCACACCCGACACGGCAGGATTTAATAGAAAAGCTATTGCTTTGTCAACCCAGTCGTGATGATAGATATCCAATGTGTAGGCATCAATACCAACCGCATGCAACAATTGACCTAAGTTACTTACTTGTGCATCGCAATAATTATTTTTTAATGCTTCGGCTACAGTAAATGTAAGCACCTTGCCCGAATCGTTTACACCGGCAATAAATGTGCGCGGGTCTACCATGGCTTCGGCTATTGACGGATTTCTTTGTCGCGCTTCGGCAGTAGCCCGCATCATACTGCGCATGTACGATTGATATTTATCAGGCAAAGGTTCACCGCTTGCATTTACAACCGTTGCTGCACCTATGCTACTGCCATTAACCATAAATATTTTATTACATGCAATTGAAATTAATGCACCGGCCGAAGCCGCATTGTTATCAATAAAAGCATACACAGGAATTTTGCTGCTTAAGATTTTCGAACGTATGCTATCGGCCGCATCAAGCATACCGCCATAAGTATTTAAATGCAATACAATGGCATCGGCTTTTTTAGCTACAGCATAATTAAATGCTTTATTAAACGATCGCCACGAGCCAGTACTTATTTCATCCAGCAAATTTATTTGTACTACGTAAGCTTTGTTTTCGGCTGCCAAACATAAATTGAAAGTGTTGGCGTTTAGCATAAATAAAAACAGAAAAAGAGCTTGTAAAAATGATTTCATGTTAATTAAAGTGTTGATAAACATAAAGGCAAAAATTAATGTTTTGTTTCAATGGCTCTACTTTTGCATAATGCCCTAAAAATGGTTAAAAAATGAGAAAGTTTCTTTTTATATACATATTAATTTTTGTTGCTGCTCCTTACCTGAGTATAGCTGATAACAACAACAAGCGTGTTAGCGGGCAAAATACACCTGCCAAATACATTGATGGCAAGAAACATGTAATGCATAAAGTGGCTAAAGCCGAAACTTTTTACAGCATAGCCCGACTCTATAAAATAGATGTTAAAGATTTAATGGCGTCAAACAAAGGCGTTTCTTTATTAAAAGCTGGTCAGATTATACAAGTGCCGGTACCTGAAACTTATACTGATTTGGTTCGTACAGGGGTTGAAGAAAATGCCAAAGAAATTACCCCTGACGAAAAACAAACCGAAACCAAACCGGCAGTATATCACAAAGTAAAAAAGGGCGAAACTTTATCCGCTATTGCAAAAAAATATCAGGTGCAGGCTTCGCAAATTGCAGCGTTAAATAATTTGAAAAAAAGTCAGGTAAACATTAATCAGAAACTACTTATTAAAAAAGCAGAATTAACAGCGGTTAGCACAGCCACTGTTGCACCTGTAACGCAAGTAGTACCTGCATCTAATATCCAAGCTAACACAACACAAACTTATGAGCATGTGGTTAAAAAAGGCGAAACTCTTTATGGCATTGCACGCACTTACCAGGTAGATCCGAAAGAAATTAGCCGCTTAAATAATTTACAAAACAATGGAATTAAAACCGGCCAGATATTAGTACTTAAAAAACCTGAATCGTTTGATACAGCAACCATTAAAACGCGTACTAACGAAACAAAAATTGATGCCCCCAAAAGTGCTGCAGTTGAAACCGCTGTTGATCAAATTGTAAACGAACCTGCACCTGCAAAACCTACTGCCGATGCAATTACGGTAATTGACAAAACGCCATCAGGCAAAGATGTAAAACAAGCAATTGAGAATGGCGAAGGCGCTTGGGTTAATGATGCCGATTTAAATCCGAATAAATATTTTGCACTACATCCATCGGCACCTATCGGAACCATTGTAAAAGTTACCAATAAAATGAATGGCAAATATGTATTTGTTAAGGTTATTGGCAAATTACCCGGTACTGGTGATAATGAAAATTTAATTATCAAAGTATCAAAAGCTGCTGCAGATCGTATGGGGATATTGGATCAAAAATTTCAATGCGAACTTAATTATGCATTTGCATCGGCCGGTAATTAAAAGTAACAGTTCGAATAAATGTAAAAAGGGTTGCTTTAAAAGCAACCCTTTTTTATGCGCCATTAAATTTACTTATTACTATTTGCAAAAACTCCTGATGTATGCCTGCATTTGAAGCTATGATATCGTTTCCAAAAATTACATTATCACCTCCTTTAAAATCAGAAACCAAACCACCGGCATTTTTTACTAATAAAACTCCGGCTGCTACATCCCATGGTTTTAATCCATATTCATAAAACGCTTCAAAACGACCACAAGCCACATAGGCCAGGTCGGCTGCAGCGCTACCCAATCTGCGCAAGCCATGTGTTTGATGCATACATACTTCAAACACTTCCATATAGGCACTTTTTCGTTCAAATTTTGTGTAGGGAAAACCGGTAGCTATCAACGATTGTTGCATTAAAACGGTGTCCGATACTTTTATCTCGATTCCATTTAAAAAACTGGGTGCGTCTTTGAAAGTGTAGAAACATTCATCCAGATTAATTTCATAAACAACACCCACAACTATTTCATTACCTGCCTGCAATGCAATACTTACGCAAAAACAAGGTATGCCGTGTACAAAATTAGTAGTGCCATCTAATGGATCAATTATCCACTGAAGGTGCTGATTGCTTGCAGCCTCAGTACCTTCTTCGGCAATAAAGCCCGATTCGGGCAGAATTTTTTTTAACGAAGCTATTATCAAATCCTCAGCCGTTTTATCTACATAACTTACCAAGTCATTCAAGCCCTTATATTCAACTGCTGTTGTTTTAAACCAGGCTCTTTCGTTACGAATAAATGCACCGGCTTTTTTTGCAACTTCAACTGTAAGGCTGCAAACATTTTTATAATCAATCATGTTTATCTGAAAGTATTTTTTCTTTTCTAACTAAAACCATATACGCAATAATTACCAAGCCGCTTATCATTAAAGCAAATGAAATAACCTCGGCCTGTGTAGCCGAAAAAAAGCCAAAGTCTAACATATTGTTTACACGTATATGTTCTATTAAAAAACGTTCGGCACCATTTAAAATCAGATAAACACCTGTTAAAACGCCCACCAGTTTAAAATGCTTACGCAAGCACCAAAGCACGAAAAACAGTGTGCAGCACATAATAAACTCATAAAAAGGTGTTGGGAAAACCGGTGGTATTAACTCAAAACAATGCGGCCCTTCGCAATCAGGCATGCGTACGCCATCGCCTACTACATTATGCGGATAACCGTAAGCCCACAACCAATCGGGTGCCCAAGCAAGCCAGGTTGGTTTTGGCATTAGATTTACTATGCCCCAATCGCCATCGCCACTTAAATGACAGCCCATACGGCCCACACCATAGGCTAACATTAAACCGGGTGCAGTTGCATCAAACATACGCCACGGTGCTATGCCCTTTTTATTTGCATAATAAAGTACGGTGGCACCGGCACAAATTAATCCGCCATAAAAGGTAAGTCCACTGAATGAAAAAATACTGTCTATCGGATGTGCAATAAAATCGCCCAGGTTTTCGAGTATATGAAAAAGCTTGGCGCCCAATACGCCAACCAATGCGGCTAACATGGTTATATTGCCCACATGTTGGTATGGATTTACCTCCATGTTTTTTGTTTCAATGCCTTTTAATTCATCCGCTTTCGATTCGCGAAATCGTAAATAAAACCCAATAGCGGCACAAAAAATACCTAACCACAAATTGCCTTCCTTACTTAAAATTAATGCTGCTGGGTCGGCAGCAAAATCAGCGTAGTTTAACAAGGCATACAAAATTTTGTAACCAATAAAAAAACCAAACAATGTTGCCGAAAAATAATCGAAACCTGTTGCCGGTTTATTTAATTCTACGGTTACCTGCTGCGATTTAAGTATGCCCAAATGCTGCATACGTTTTAATTCTAACTTTAATGTATAAGCAGCAGCAGCAAACGACAACACCAAAAACAAACCAAATGTTTGTATGGGTAGTGGCAAGGTAAATCCTAATAAATCGTGGAGTAAATCAGTAAGTGTTGGATACAATGTTTTGCAATTTAAAATGTTTGTTAACCGATAGTTTAATAAGTGATTTCGGTTGAAGCCAAGCGTATTTCTACATCGCCATCAGCACCTATTTTTTCCAATTCGCAGGCATGTATTTGATTTACCAAATGTACGTTGTAAGGTGTTTTAACTTTGATGTAATTGGGTGTAAAACCATGCATATAGCCACCTTTATTATCTGCTTCAAACAATACTTCATACGTATTTGAAAGCTGTTGACTGTAAAAGTGCCTTAGCTTCTTTTCGCTTAATATACGTAACATCTGATTGCGTTGTTTGCGGATATGAACCGGTACAACTGCTCCCATTTGGGCAGCCGGTGTATTAAGTCTTTCGCTGTATGTAAACACATGCAGGTATGAAACATCTAATTGCTGAATAAACTGATAGGTTTCATTAAAATGTTGATCCGTTTCAGACGGAAATCCAACAATTACATCAACACCAATACAAGCATGTGGCATTTTGTTTTTTATATATGCAACACGATCGGCATAAAGTTTAGACAGATAACGCCTGCGCATTTTTTTCAAAATTTCATCACTGCCGCTTTGCAATGGAATGTGAAAATGCGGCACAAATTTTTTTGATTGTGCAACAAAATCAATAATCTCTTTGGTAAGCAAATTGGGTTCAATACTAGAAATGCGTATGCGCACTTCTAATGGTAATGCATCAATTGCTTTTATCAAATCAAAAAATGTGGTGCTTCGCTTTTCGTTATTATCAGTAGTATAACCAAAGTCGCCTAAATTAACACCGGTTAAAATTATTTCGCGTCCGCCATTATTAACTGCTTCTGTAATGCGCTTTAAGGCATTGGTAATTGTATCGCTTCTGCTTTTACCACGCGCCAAAGGAATGGTGCAAAAGGTACAAGTGTAATCGCAGCCATCTTGCACCTTTAAAAATATACGTGTGCGCTCTGTTTCGCTTTGCGCATAAACGAAGGTATTTACATCATTTATTTCGCAAGCATGTACTTGAGTTTGTTGTTGCTTGTTTAAAGTATGCAAATAGCTAACTACATTAAATTTTTCATTTGCACCCAACACCAAATCAACACCGGGTATGGCAGCTATTTCATGCGGCTTAAGCTGGGCATAGCAACCTACAATAATTATAAATGCATTTGCATGCAGTTGCAATGCTTTGCTAACAAGCTTGCGGCACTCTTTATCGGCATTATCAGTAACCGAACAGGTATTAATTACATATACATCGCTTGGCTGGTCAAACGCAACTTTATTAAAGCCGGCTGCTTTAAATTGTTTACCAATTACCGTTGTTTCGGTAAAATTGAGTTTACAACCTAAAGTATGAAATGCAACAGTATTTAGCATAAGGGTGGCGAAAGTAAATCATAAAACCCAAATAAGAAATTGGCTATCTGATATGGCAATAGTGTTGTAAAGTATTTGACACAATAATCCATTTTAAAACACTTGTAAAAAAAGACAACATTATGCCCGATGCCTTATTTTACAAGTGTTTCGAAGCAATTCGGTTAACATTTCTTTAACAGCGCTTAACTAAGTATTCAAACTTAATGTATGGTGATTGTACTAAAATTGCCGCCATTACATAAACTCATATTTGGTTAACTTAAAAACCGTTTATTAATTAAAACACGTTAAATCCATTTCTAAAATTATGTTAGATATCAGAGAGATTAATGAAAAAATTGAACGCGAAAGCGCCTTTGTAGATTTATTAAATTTAGAAATCGGCAAAAAGATTGTTGGCCAAAAATATATGGTCGAGCGATTGATGATAGGCTTGTTAAGTAATGGACACATTTTGTTAGAAGGTGTGCCCGGCCTGGCAAAAACGCTGGCTATAAAATCGTTAGCCACAGCAATAGATACCAAATTTAGCCGCTTACAATTTACGCCCGATTTATTGCCGGCCGATTTAGTAGGCACTATGATTTACAATCAAAAGAAAGAAGAATTTATAGTTCGTAAAGGACCGCTGTTTGCAAATTTTGTATTGGCTGATGAGATTAATCGTGCACCTGCTAAAGTACAAAGTGCATTGCTCGAAGCTATGCAGGAAAAACAAGTTACCATAGGTGAAAATACTTTTATACTGGAAGAGCCATTTTTAGTTTTAGCTACACAAAACCCTTTAGAACAGGAGGGAACCTATCCGTTACCCGAAGCGCAATTAGATCGTTTTATGTTAAAGGTAGTTATCGGCTATCCAACAAAAGAAGAAGAGCGCTTAATCATGCGTCAAAACCTGAGCAACGAAATCGAAACCGTAAACAAAGTAGTGGCTGTTGATCAAATATTAAATGCAAGGCAGGCAGTTCGTTTGGTTTATATGGATGAAAAAATTGAGAAGTATATTTTAGATATCGTATTCGCATCGCGTTTCCCTAAAGAAGTAAAACTTGATAAACTGGCAGCACTTATAAATTATGGTGGCTCGCCTCGTGCAAGTATTAATTTGGCTTTGGCATCAAAAGCTTATGCATTTATAAAACGCAGAGGTTATGTTATACCTGAAGATGTGCGTGCTGTTGCACATGATGTTATGCGACACCGCATTGGATTAACCTATGAAGCCGAAGCCGAAAACATTACTACCGAGCAAGTAATTAATGAAATATTAAATGCCGTTGAAGTTCCATAGATTCAACATATCTATTAAAAAACATTACCGCATTTAATCATTTAAAATTAAGGTATGGAAACTACCGAGCTTTTAAAAAAAGTACGCAAAATTGAAATTAAGACCCGTGGTTTGAGTAATCAAATTTTTTCGGGCGAGTATCATGCTGCCTTTAAAGGAAAAGGTATGGCATTTAGCGAAGTGCGCGAATACATACCCGGAGACGACATAAGAGCTATTGACTGGAATGTTACTGCCAGGCTCAACCATCCTTTTGTAAAAGTATTTGAAGAAGAACGCGAGCTGTGTGTAATGTTTTTAATTGATATGAGTGCCAGTGGAAATTTTGGCACACAAAAACAATTTAAACGCGATTTAATTACAGAGCTATGTGCCGTACTTGCATTTAGCGCCATTACTAATAATGATAAAATAGGTGTCGTATTTTTTACCGATACCATCGAAAAATTTATACCACCCAAAAAAGGGAAATCGCATATACTGCGCATCATACGCGAGCTTATTAATTTTGCACCCGCTTCAAAAAATACAGATATATCGCAAGCGCTGCGCTACTTTACCAATGTAATTAAAAAAAGGAGTATTGCCTTTGTAATATCCGATTTTATTGATTCTAAAATTCAAAATCAAAACAAAGTTTTTGAAGATGCATTAAAAATTGCAAGCAAAAAACATGACTTAGTAGCGTTGCGAATTTATGATGAGCGCGAATTTTATTTGCCTGATATGGGCTTAATAACTTTAGCCGATGCCGAAACAGGTAACCTTACCCAGGTTGATAGCAGCAGCAAACAAATCAGAAAACAATATGAAATGTTTGCACGTAAAAACGAAACCAATCTTCAAAACATTTTTAATAAATGTGGTGTTGATTGTGCAAGCATTCGCACCGACCAAAATTATGTACAACCTTTAATTAAACTTTTTAAAAAGCGCGAAAAACGATAGTGCTTTTATTGAAATGCTTAACTTCAAATACATATTAAAATTGCAACTGGCTATGCTACTTATAGCCGGTTATACTTATGCACAACAACCACACGTTAGCGCTAAAGCCGATACCAATGCCATACTTATTGGCCAACAGATAAAAATAAAATTACAGGCTACAGTGCCGGCTACGTATCAATTACAATGGCCGGAATTAACCGATTCGCTGCAAAATTTTACCATTACCGAAACCGGAAAAATTGATACGCTGTTACAAAATAATCTATCAACCATATCACAACAAATAATTGTAACCACTTTCGACTCGGGCATACATTACATACCGGCACTGGCATTTAATTTCATAACGGCAAAAGGTCAAATGCCATTGGCAATTTTTACTGATAGCATTATGGTTGCCGTAAGTTCGGTTGCAGTTGATACCAGTAAAGAAATACGCGATATAAAGCCACCCATTGAAGTACCATACACCTTTTACGATTTTCTGCCCTACATCATTGCATTAATTGTACTGGCGCTGATTATATATTTTGTTTACCGCTATTATCTAAAACAAAAACGCAAACAAAAAACCATTGTAATACAAGCACCCAAACGCCCTGCACACGAAATTGCTTTAGCAGCTTTACATGAACTACGCAACCGTAAAGTATGGCAACAAGGCGATATTAAAGGATATCATACCGAACTAACTGATATAGTAAGAACCTACATTGCTAATCGTTTTAAAATAAATGCACCGGAATTTACAACCGATGAAGTACTGCAATCAATTGCTATTGCACAGTTAACTGCTGATACGAAAAACACATTGCGATACACGCTGCAATTAGCCGACTTGGTAAAGTTTGCAAAAGCCCATCCACTACCTGATGAGCAAGAGCAAAGCATGGCACAAGCTATTGCTTTTGTAGAAGCCACCATGGAGCCGGTAATTAAAAAGGAGGCCACAATATGATGGCAGGCGTAACTTTTGCTAACCCACAGTTTTTTTGGTTGCTGTTATTAATACCGGCTATGCTAACGTATCACATATACGTTATACGTAAACGCAGGGCACGTATTACTTTTTCGTCAACTCAAATTTTTACATACACAAAACCAACATTACGGCAGCGGTTTATTTTTTTACCATTAGCACTAAGGCTTATTGGCACCACTGCACTTATAATTGCACTGGCACGTCCACAATCATCAAGCAGTGGGCAAGATGTACGTACCGAAGGCATTTCAATTTGTTTGGCCATGGACGTATCGGGCAGTATGCTGGCCGAAGATTTTAAGCCAAACCGCATTGAAGCCGTAAAAAAAGTTGCACTTGATTTTATTGATGGTCGCCCCAACGATCAGATAGGGTTGGTAATTTTTAGTGGCGAGAGTTTTACACTATGCCCCATCACCACCGACCATGCCGTTTTAAAAAACCAACTGATGCGTGCCAGCAGCGAAATGCTGCAAGACGGTACTGGCATTGGCGATGGATTGGCAACGGCCATAGCACGTGTTAAAGATGCTAAAACAAAAAGTAAAGTAATTATTCTGCTAACCGATGGTGTAAATAACAGTGGTGCTATAGCTCCGGCAACGGCCGGTGAAATTGCCAAAACTTTTGGCATTCGTGTTTATGCAATTGGCGTGGGACGCAATGGCACAGCACCTTATCCTTTTAAAACACCCTTTGGCATTCAATATCAGGATGTGGAAGTAAAGATTGACGAAGCATTGCTTAAAGAAATATCGGCAGGTACAGATGCAAAGTATTTTAGAGCCACTAATAACAATAAGCTGCGCGATATTTATGCTGAGATTGACAAATTAGAGCGTACAAAAATTGAAGTAACCGAATTCAGAAGATACACAGAATTATACTGGATATGGGCAGCCATTGGTTGTACATGTTTAATTACCGAGCTATTGTTACGATACACTCTATTAAGATCCATACCTTAATTAATCAACCGTTGAAAGAGTTTAGATTCGCATACGAAAGTTACCTGTACCTGTACGCCATTGTACCGGTTATAATACTATTGTTCATACTTTGGGTTTACCGGAAAAGAAAAACATTAAATCGCTTTGGCCAATCGCAAATTATAAAACCACTTTTCGAAAAAACTTCAACAACCAAGCCGCTCACAAAATTTATTTTAAGCGTAGTTGCACTTTCATTTTTAATACTGGCTGTATGTGGCCCACAACTTGGTTCCAAATTAACTGAGGTAAAACGCAAAGGCATTGATATAATTATTTGTTTGGATGTATCGAACAGTATGAATGCCGAAGATATAAAGCCCAGCAGGCTCGAACGAAGCAAGCAAGCTATATCGAAACTGATTGACAACTTACAAGGCGATAGAATTGGCCTGATTGTGTTTGCAGGGCAAGCTTACACACAGTTACCCATTACTACTGATTACGGTGCGGCCAAATTATTTTTAACCAGTATTAATTCAGATATGGTGCCCACACAAGGCACAGCAATTGGAGCTGCTATTGATTTAGCAATCGAATCTTTTGGCGACTCTATTAAAAAACACAATGCTGCCATTATTGTAATTACCGATGGCGAAAACCATGAAGATGATGCTATTGAAGCCGCAAAAAATGCAATTGATAAAGGTATAACCATACATACAGTAGGCATGGGCTTACCACAAGGTGGCCCCATTCCTATCACCAACAACGGTGTACGCGTTGGCTATTTACAGGACGAAAACGGACAAACCGTTATAACCAAACTTGACGAAAACAACTTAATGCAAATAGCATCGGCCGGCAATGGCAAATTTGTACGTGCCACCAACAGCGATGATGGCTTAAGCTTGATTATGAATGATATTGCCAAAATGGATAAAAAAGAATTCAGCAGTAAACTTTTTACCGATTATGAAGATCAGTTTCAGTGGTGTATTGCCATTGCACTCATACTTTTGGTAATTGAGTTTCTGATTTCGGATAGAAAAACAAAATGGATTCAACAACTTAACCTGTTTAGTGATGATAAAAGGAAAACCGCATAACACGTTAATTTTTTCAAACGTCTTTTTAATTGTTATAATGCTATTTACACTTACTGTAAATGCACAGTTTCAATCGTCAGCCGAACGCACCTTGGTGCGCGAAGGCAACGACTTGTATAAAACCCAAAAATATAACGATGCCGAAATTAAATATCGAAAAGGACTTGAAAAAAATAATGCATCAGCAAGCAGCAATTTTAATTTAGGAGATGCTTTATATAAACAAGGCAAGTTTACCGAAGCATCATCGCAATTTGATTTGGCCTCAAAAGCAAAAAGCGATAAAGCCACACAGGCACAAGCGTATCACAACTTAGGCAATTCATTACTCAAAGAAGATAAATATCAGGAAAGTGTTGATGCTTATAAAAAATCACTTATTAATAATCCGGCCGATGATCAAACACGTTACAACCTGGCCTATGCTATGAGCAAACTCAAACAACAACAACAGCAGCAGCAGCAGCAAAAAGACAAAAACAAAGATCAGAAAGATAAAAAGCAGGACCAAAAAAATAATCAATCAGATAAAAAAGATAAACCTGACGATAAAAAAAATCAGGAACAACCACAAGACAATAAAGCTGATCAGGATAAACAACAGGCACAACAATCCAAACCAAAAATTTCGAAAGAAGATGCCGAGCGCATGTTGGCTGCTTTAAAAACAGATGAAAAAGATTTACAAAAACGCATGCAGAAAAAACAAGCAGGGCGCAGGAGCATTTCAAAGAACTGGTAAAACATGAATGCATTTAGATTGAAAAATAATTTTTTTAAATTAATATTTATTGTAAGCTGTTTATTGTTTTCAGGCTTTCAAGTGGTGGCTCAAAAAATTTCGGCTACGGTAAATCGTAACGCTTTAGGCATTGGCGAACAATTTCAATTAACCTACACAATAGAAGGCAATGCACGTAATTTTACGCCCCCATCCTTTGCCGACTTTACATTGTTAGGCGGCCCCTATCAAAGCAACCAAACATCATGGGTTAATGGCGTAATAACCCAAAGCACATCACTTACCTATTTGCTGCAAACAAAAAAAGAAGGCAAACTGGTATTGGCACAGGCATCGGTTGATATTGGCGGTAAACTATATAACAGTAACACCGTAACCATTACAGTAAGTAAAGGGCAACAGCAAACACAAAGCAATCAAAGCAACGAAGGCTTATCAACTAAAAATGTGTTTTTACGCGCCACTGCCGATAAAAATCAGGCATACCGTGGCGAAGCTATTACCGTTACGTACAAATTATATTTTAATGTAAATGTTTACAACTATTCGCTCGATAAAGCTCCATCATTTAACGGCTTTTTTAATCAGGATATAAAACTACCCGAACAACCTGATGTTACTAATGAGGTTATAAACGGTGTACAATTTAAAGTTGCAACAATTAAAAAAGTTGTACTGTTTCCACAGCAAACCGGCTTGCTAAACATTGATGAAATGAAAGGCCAATGCGTAGCACGCATTCAGGTAAAAAAACAAAGAAGCTACAACGACCCATTTGATATTTTTAATGATCCGTTTTTTACGGGCGGTGCGCAAGATCAAAGTATCAATATTAAATCAGACCCGGTTCGTATTACCGTCAAAGATTTTCCAACAACACCACCTGCAAGTTTTAAAGGCGCTGTAGGCGTATTCGATTTTACAGCAACGCTCGACAAAACCGATGTAAAAGAAAATGAACCTATCAATTTAAAAGTACGCATTTCGGGCAAAGGCAATTTAAAACTACTCGAAAACCCTGAAGTAAAATTACCGCCACAGTTAGAAACATACGACCCAAAAATTGCCGAAAAAATTACGGTTGCCGATGGTGGCTCATCAGGCAGCAAAGCTTTTGATTACCTGATTATACCACGCACTGCCGGTAATTACGAAATACCTCCAATTGAATTTACCTACTTTGATTTAAACCGTAAAGCATTTGTTACACATACATCGGGCAAGCTTTTGGCTAAGGTTGCCAAAGGCGATGGCAGTGTAACAGCTACTGTATATGACAACAGTGTAAATAAAACCGAAGTGGCCGTTTTGGGTAAAGACATCAGATACATAAAACAAGATGCAACCTTTACTTCAAACCACAATTCGTTTTATGGCTCTACACTTTTTTATGCATCGGTAGCAATGCCCATTTTGTTACTCATTATTGGCGGCATATATATACAAAAACAACAAGCATTAAACAACAACTTTGCTTTGGTAAAAAGTAAAGGCGCTAATAAATTGGCGGTTAAACGATTAGCTACAGCCAACAAATATCTGGCAGCAAAACAAAACCATGCAGTTTATGACGAAGTATATAAAGCACTTACACTTTATCTCAGCGATAAATTAAATATACCCATGGCCGATTTGAATAAAGACCATGCTGCAACAATGATGTCGTTACGCAAAGTAAGTGAAGCAACTATTAAGCAATGGGTAACTTCGTTAAGCGCATGTGAGATGGCTCGTTTTGCGCCAAGCGCTGTTGCTTCGCCTCAGCAAATTTATAACGATGCCATTGGCATAATTACCAAAATTGAAAATGAAATTGTATAAACGTATTTTACCATTATGGCTTTGTATCATTGCATTTTGCTGCCTGGGCAATAGTACCTTTGCACAAAGCAATGAAGTTAAAAATGCAAATAGTTATTACAGTCAGGATAAGTTTGAAGAAGCCGCAATTGCTTATGAAAAAATATTGAAAGACTTTGGCGCATCAGCTCAGATTTACTATAACCTGGGAAATGCATACTACAAAACAGGCAAGTACGAATTTGCAATTTTGAACTATGAAAGAGCGCTTAAACTAAATACTGACGAAGATGTACAATACAATTTAAAACTGGCCAACATGCAATGTGTGGATAATATAGAGCCGGTGCCACAAGTGTTTTATCAAAAATGGTGGCAGCAACTTATGCAACAATCCAATGCAGATGTAAGTGCTGCATGGATGATTGCCGCATTGTTTGGGTTTTCAATTCTGCTACTATTATTTTTAATGCTACAAAAACCAATGATAAAACGCATTTGCTTTTTTAGTGCCGGTGCTTTGTTGGTTTTTGCTGCCTTACAATACACATTAGCTAACCGGCAAAACGCATACATGCAAAATAATAAGGCTGCTATTTTGATGAAGGTGAGCGATTATGTAAAGAGTTCGCCCGATACCAAATCGGCCAATTTATTTATGCTGCATGCGGGTACCAAAGTAACGGTGCTCGATAGTTTAAATGGCTGGCATAAAATAAAAATAGCAAATGGGCATGTGGGCTGGATTGACTCAAAAGCCATTGAAATAATTTAAGTCTGCACGATAATATTGAATATCGTAATGCTGCATTGCATTTTTGTTTTAATTGCATGCCATGCACTTTAAATCCTATTTAAAATATTTTTCGCTTACGCATTATATCCGCAATAAATGGTTGCTATGGTTTGTGCGATGTATGTTGGCATTGGTTTTTTATATTTTTTTATTAGAGTCAAATTTCTTATTCATAACAGGACCGGTACCTGCACTAAAAGATATAAAAAATCCGCAGGTAGCAATTGCATCTGATATTTATAGTGCCGATAGTGTTTTACTGGGCCGCTACTACATAGAAAACCGTACACCGGTTAGCTATAACGAAATGTCGCCCTGGCTTACCAGTGCCTTAGTTGCCACCGAAGACGCACGGTTTTACAAACATCATGGTTTAGATTTGTTTGCACTTGCCGGCAGTGTTTGGCAAACAGCACAAGGCGATCAGCGAGGTGGCAGTACCATTACACAGCAATTGGTAAAAAATATTTTTAAAACACGGGCTGTAGCAAGCCAAGGTTTACTTAGGCATGTACCGGGTGTACGCACTTTTGTTTATAAAACCAAAGAGTGGCTTACTGCATTAAAACTTGAATTTTATTTCAGTAAAAACGATATATTAGAGTTGTACTTAAACTCAGTTGATTTTGGCAACAACTGGTTTGGCGTTAAGGTAGCCAGTAACAATTATTTTAGTAAGCCACCATTGAAACTGCAAGCCGAAGAAGCCGCCATGCTAATTGGCATGTTAAAAGCTACTACTACCTACAACCCTAAACGCAATAAAACAAAATCGCTACAGCGAAGAAATGTGGTACTTGCCCAAATGGCCAAATACAATTATATAAGTGTTCAACAATCCGACTCGTTACAAGCATTACCCTTAAAACTCAACCTGCGAAAATTAAAAAAGACAGAAAGCGATGACTCTTACATCCGTCAATATGTCGAAAAACTGATAACGCCCTGGTGTATTCAAAATAAACTGAATTTGTATGAAGACGGCTTAAAAATATACACTACCATCAACGCCAAGTTACAACGCATAGCCGAAGAATCGCTTACAATACATACGCAAAAACTACAAAAACAATTTAACGAACAATGGCGTGGCAAAAAACCGTGGATTGATGACAATGGTGTGGAGATTAAAAATTTTATCGAACAGCAACTAGAACAAACTACGGCCTATGCTGATTTGATGCAGCAGTTTAAAAACAATTCCGATTCGGCACATTTATATTTACATAAAACCAAACCCATGAAAATATTTTCGTGGAAAGGCCCCATTGATACAACATTTTCAAGTTACGATTCATTAAAATACTACGCAACAATCATACAGGCCGGTATGATGTGCTGGAACCCTGCCACAGGCCACATTTTAACCTATGTAGGCGGCATTGATCATCAGTTTTTTAAATACGATAAAGTAACGCAAAGCAAAAGGCAGCCGGGTAGTACTTTTAAACCATTTGCCTATTTAGCTGCCATTGATAAAGGCTGCGACCCATGCGATGTTTTTGAAGACAAACCCGTTATTATAAAATATGAGCAAAATCAAACGTGGCAGCCGCGCAACAGCGATGGTGTATTTACTTACGCTTACAAAACATTACGCAGGGCTATGGCACAATCGTGCAACAGCATAACGGCACAAATAACTGAAATAGTAGGCTGGCAAGCAGTTGCCGATTATGCAAAATTATGTGGCATTACCAGTAACCTAACCATTGTACCCTCTATTTGTTTGGGCAGTAGTGATGTAACGGTTTTCGAAATGGCTAATGCTTATGGCACCATGGTTAATAATGGCCAAAAATGCACGCCCATCATAATCCAATCAGTTAACGATAATCAGGGAAATGCGCTTGCAACTTTTAAACCGCAGTTTTCAAAAGTACTTAGTGACGAAACTTCTTTTTTAATGCGTCACATGTTGTTGGGTAGTATTGAAGAGCCTGAAGGTACTTCATTAGCATTGTGGAATTATAAATTGTTTGATAATCAAAATCAGGTTGGCGGCAAAACCGGAACAACCAGTAATAACAGCGATGCCTGGTATGTTGGTGTTACAAAAAATACAGTAACAGCAGTTTGGACCGGTACCGATTATCGAAGCATCCATTTACGTGGCGATGCCGGCCAGGGCTCGCGTGCGGCACTGCCTATTTTTGCCGGCTTTTTAGAAAAAGCTATCGCACAAAAAAATAAAAACATAGAAACAGGTCGATGGCCAAAAGCCACATCAAAAATTAACAGACAATATCTTACCTGTACAGGCACTACAACTTCACCCACTGATAGCATTGCCTTAGACTCGCTGTTAACCTTACCATTTACCGATAGTTTACATCTGCAAGACTTACAAACTGATAGTATAAAATAACCCTAACAATGTCTTTTATAATTTAAAAACAAGGCGCTTAAACTTATTAGCTAAAATAAAAGTGGCAGAGGCGACTAATAAAATTACTTTTGCATCCCGTGTTCAAACTTTTAACACAACAAACTTATGAACTCGGTTAAATACATTTTTGTTACCGGTGGGGTAACATCATCATTAGGCAAAGGCATTATATCGGCATCACTGGCAAAACTGCTACAGGCACGCGGTTATAGTGTTTCCATTCAAAAACTGGATCCATACATTAACGTTGATCCGGGCACATTAAACCCATACGAACATGGCGAGTGTTTTGTAACCAACGATGGAGCCGAAACCGATTTAGATTTGGGTCATTACGAGCGATTTTTAAATGTGCCAACTTCGCAAGCCAACAATGTAACCACGGGTAAAATATACCAAACCGTAATTAACAAAGAACGCGAAGGTGCTTTTTTGGGTAAAACCGTTCAAATAATTCCGCATATAACTGATGAGATAAAACGCAGGATAAAGTTATTAGGCGAAACGGGTGCTTATGATATTGTTATCACTGAAATTGGTGGTACCGTTGGTGATATTGAATCGCTGCCGTTTATTGAAAGTGTGCGTCAGCTAAACTGGGAGATGCAATCAAGCACCTGTGTAATTCACCTTACATTGTTGCCCTTTTTAAATACAACGGGCGAGTTAAAAACCAAGCCCACACAACATTCGGTAAAAGCACTTTTAGAGTATGGCATACAGCCTGATATATTGGTTTGCCGCAGCGAAAAACATATACCATCAGATATGCGCAGGAAAATTGCACTGTTCTGTAATGTTAACGTAAATGCCGTTATCGAAAGTATTGATGCAACTACTATTTACGATGTGCCCATTTTAATGATGAAGGAGCAGTTGGATAAAGTAGTATTAAGCAAATTAAAATTACCATTAAAACAAGAACCCGACTTAGCTACCTGGAAAACATTTTTAGGTAAATATAAAAACCCGGTTACCGAAGTTAATATTGGTTTGATTGGAAAGTATGTAGAGTTAAAAGACGCCTACAAATCAATAAACGAAGCATTGATACATGCCGGTGTAAACAATGAAACCAAAGTGAATATACATTGGATACATTCAGAAAAACTGGATGTAAATAATGTGGCCGAAAAGTTAGGAAACCTGCATGCTATATTAGTGGCACCTGGATTTGGCAGCCGTGGTATTGACGGTAAAATTGAAGCGGTTGCATTTGCACGCGAAAACAAAATTCCGTTTTTAGGTATTTGCTTAGGTATGCAGTTTGCCGTTGTTGAATTTGCACGTAATGTGATGAAACTTAAAGATGCCAACAGCACAGAGATGCAGGCAAACACACCCTACCCCGTTATTGATATACTGGCCGATCAGAAAAAAATCACCAAAATGGGCGGTACCATGCGCTTAGGCGAATATGCTTGTATGCTTGCAAAAGGAAGTAAGATAGCCAGCATATATCATAACAAAACCAAAATTATGGAACGACACAGGCATCGTTATGAGTTCAACAATAAATTTTTAAAACGATTTGAAGAAGCAGGTATGATGGCCACCGGTATTAATCCCGAAGGCGAACTTGTTGAAGTTGTTGAACTTAAAAATCATCCATTCTTTATTGGTGTGCAATATCATCCCGAATACAAAAGTACGGTCGAAAATCCGCATCCATTATTTGTTCGCTTTGTAAAGGCTGCATTAGATTTTAAAAAAGCATAAAGCCGCACAGCACATGAAGTTGCATGCAATTTTTAAAGTTCGGTTTGAATTTGAAATTGCTTTATAATGAAATTAATTTTAGTGGTTTGGTTGCTATAGTAGGCGAAAGCTTTTTTACAGTATGCGCATTTTAATTATAAATCTGCTTATAGGCACTACAAGTTAATTCGTTTCAAAAACACATCGCGGTACTTTGCCCCTATTTGAAGTTTAAGATGATTGATGTGAACGTGATTGTCGGCTATTTTATCAATATGATATAAGTTGATAATTGTTGACCGGTGTATTTGAACAAATAATTGTCCGGGCAATTGCGCCAATGTTTCGCTAACCGATGCCCTAACTAATAACTGATTATTTAGGGTGTGATAGAAAACATAATTGCCTTCGCCACTTATGTATAAAATTTCGTTATAAAATAATTTCTGTTTTTGGTTACCGGTATTTACAAAGAAAAAATCGAAAGTTGTTCTTTGGTTATTCAACACATTTCTAACCTTGTTTACAGCAATTAAATACCGCGAAAAATCGAAAGGCTTCAACAGATAATCTACTGCATCAACATCATAACTTTTTATGGCATATTCACTGTGTGCCGTTGTAAAAACTACCAGTGGTTTATAATGCACATGCTGTAACAAATTAATGCCATTTAAATCGGGCATGTTTATATCAAGCACCACCAGGCTGGGCTTATGTTCATTAATAAACTCAATAGCATGAAAAGGGTTGCTAAATGTTGCCATTAAATTCAGGAAATCAATTTTGGCAGTATGGCTTTTGATAATTTCTAAAGCCATTGGTTCATCATCTACAGCTACGCAGGTTATCATAATTAAAACTTAATTTTTAAACATGTTTTATACTTCTTATCAACTATGCCATAGGTAAATTCAAATTTTTTTGCATACAACATTTCAAGCCGGGCTTTTACATTTAATAACCCTAAACCACTTTTAAAATTAGCTGCCGTTTCTTCACTTAATAAATCATTACTGGTATAAAATTGCAAATAGTTATCAGTTACAAGTAATTGAATAGATATTTCAGTTACCACCGTTTGGCTAACACCATACTTAAATGTGTTTTCAATAATTGGAATTAAAAGCAAGGGCGCAATTTGAACTTTGCTTAACGGTTGCCGTTCATCATTTACAATAAATGCTAAGTGATTGTTGTTGTTAAGTCTGAGTTTTTGTAGCGTTATATATTTTTCAATATAATTTATTTCCTGTTCAATGTCAATGTAATCCTGACTGGCATCGTGCAAATTGTATCGCATCAATGCACCCAGCTTTATAATACTGTCAGCAGTTTTGGTGCCGTTCTCCGCTAATGCCAATGCATAAATGCTGTTTAAGGTGTTAAATAAAAAATGAGGATTGAGTTGTACTTTTAAAAAGTTTATTTCGGATTGCAATTTGGCTGTTTTTAGTTTTTCTATCTCATGTTTATGCAGCACCCAGTCTCTGATTAAAACAAAAATCCAGGAGCAGGTTATTCCTGTAAGGCAAACAATAAAAGTACTTTTTGAGCCAAACAGGTATTTAGCATTATCGGATGTTATTGCCCAACCTATTAGTTCCAACAGCAACATTAAAATGGTAATGCAAAAAAAATAAGTAAGCCATTTGTCCTTTTTTAATAACGGTACAAATGCATAAGTGTTTAAAATAAATACCAGCGGAAAACTTAAAAAAATAAAATAAAGATTAGTCACATTAAAAGCTATCCAAAATGTACCACGACCAAAAAATGCCATTATGAAGTACAAAATTCCCACCAGCAATAGCACTAAAAATTCCATGCTGCAACCTGCTTTTTGCAAGCTTTTATATTGTTTTTTAATTTTCATTCCTAAATTGGTTTTGCATTATCCATTCGGTTTTTATCTAACATTAATAATAACGGGTCTATTACAATTTTTGAAGGTTTAAATTTTACGACAAACTTTTGCCTGCTGTGTTGTTTTGCTATTTTAATAGTTTTAATCAATGTTGGTAAAGCATTTGATTTTTCATCGTAAATACCTAATTCAAAAAAAGCGTCCTGCATGGGTAATGGTTTAAATCCATTTTCTGATTTCCTTAGCTTATTAAACTGCATTTCAACTTCAACTTCATAATCCCCGTTTTTTAGCTTAACTACATTTGACTTTAAAATTTTATTGTCGTAAAGTATTACATCCTCAAACAAATCTTTAATCAGATATTTTAACGAATCGGGTGTGGCTTGCTTAATACCATTTATTAATTGAATAGATGTTGTGTAGGGAGCTTGCTGTTTATGCACCATATTAATGTAATTTTTTAATGCCTTGTTTAAGTTTTTTTCGCCTAAATAATAACACATGGTATTTAATGCCAACATCCCTTTTTGATATGGTATATGTGCTTTATTGTTTCCGGTATTAATAATCAAGGGCAATTCATTTGTATCGTCATTAATGCATTTTTGCAGATATGTATTGTGCGCTTTTTCCAAATACAAAAGTGCCTTTTCATTTCCGTATGCATGTTGTAAAACTTTTAATGCAACATATTCAGCCATGCTTTCTGTTACCAATTTCGATCCGTTAACATCGGCCGGTATAACCTGCATGCCCCACCACTGATGGGCCATTTCATGTGCTGCACCAATAAAAGGCAAATTTAATCCGCGCACACCGGTGCTGTCAATATCCAACATAAACCCCAACTCTGAATACGGAATGAAGCCTGCAAACGATTGTGCATAATCACCCACACTGCGTGCATACTCAACAACGTTAAGCTGCTTATGCTGATACTTGCTATAATTTTTTTCACAATAAGCTAAACAAGCTTTTACTCCATTTATCATGTGGGCAACATTCGAAAAGTGTGTTGGCTGATAATAGACTGCCAACTTAATATTATTATACTTTGCCGTATCTACTTTATATATGCCCGATACAAATGCAAAATCATTTGTTACTTGTGTTGTTGACTGATATTGAAAATAATTTCGTTGGTTACTTTTCCATTGCTTAATTAAGCAACCGGGTGCAATTGCAGTCTGATTTTCGGCAGTACTAACAGTAGCTTTAAAATCAATGTAATCAGAATCGAATGAACGGTAATGATTTTTCAATGCAGTAGTATCATCGGGCTGTTTGGCGTAATTGTGTGGCCTATAACCCAATGCGGGATAAATTAAAGATGTGATATACGTGCCATTGCTCTTTACAAATGCATTTTCATACCAAACATTATTTCGCATACAATTTATCTCAAATGACAACTTGAGGGTATCATCGGGCAGCATTTGTTTCTTTAATTTGAATACGTTAACTACGGTATTATGCGCAATAAGCTTCAAAGCAGGCGCATTTAACTGACATTGGGTTTCTACATCCAAAGCCTTTGTAATTATTACGGTATCAATTGGAACTTGCGTTTTATTTATCAGTGTGTAAGTTCCGGTTGAACGAAACATGTTTTGTTCGGGATAAATGTGCATTGCCACATCAACGGCTACAATTCTGGGTTGTTGCGCAAATTCAAAACGTTGCATCATAGTGTCGGTATCAATTAGTAACGCCTCCTTTTGTGCTTCGCTTAAAGTAGTAACTGCATTATGCCTTGCATTAAAAATATACGCACCTGTACATACAAGCAATAGCAAGCCTATAATAAAAGGCTTTAGAAACTGATACTTAAAACGGTGTATAGCAAGTAATAATCTGTTACGATACGAAATGGCCATACCTCGTTGCCAAAGCATAAGGCTTAAGAGCAGTATCAAAAATGACGCAATGCACCAGTAAACTTTAAAAATAAAATATGCTGCAATAGAATGACTGTATCCACTTAGCTCCAAGTATTTTAAATAAAACCCGAGGTCGGGATTTTGATTAAAACGAAATATAAAATTTTCGATACCTAACTTTTGTACTACGTCACCACCAAAAAAAAGCAGGATTAATATCAAAAGACCTATCCATATATTTCCAAAAATAGTTTGAATAAAAATTGCCAAGCAAGCCCATATTACATATTCGATTAAGTGAATACCTATCAAATCAAAAAAGTAATGCCACCATTCAATATTATAAAAGTGGCTGCTTAGCTGTACGGCAACTCCAACAATACATACAACTGAAAGCATGGTTACTTGCAATTTTACCAAAGCCAATATCTTTGACAGTAGCAGCATACGGTTAGAAACATAAGTTACATCAACCAAGTAAAACATGCCATAGGTTACACCACGTTTTACTAAAATGCCAGCGTATAAAAAGGTGATAAAATTTATCAGTAATGAAAAAAACAATACCGGAAATGCAAGCATAACCCATGTTGCCGGTAAAACTTTATTTCCATAAGGTGCATTCATTTGCGAAAGCAATACATAAATAAAAAGTGTACCCGCTAAAAGAATACTTGCAAACGCACCGGTTCTAACAATGCTCATATACTCAGTATGCGTTATAAACCATAATTGCTTCAATTTCTGAATTAATGTATGGGCAACATCAAAGTCAGATAAATACACCCTGGCCGAAATAACAGGTGCTGCATGGGCATTATCACATTGCTTTGCCTTTTTAAAACCTGCAATAATTTTATATTGATTAAATGAAAAACAGCAAAATGTAAAAATCAAAATCAGTACGGCAATGCTTACCCAAAGCAAACGGTTATATCCAACAAATTTATTAAGAACCGGTGATTTAAAATTCTGCTCTTCTATTGTCCATGAGGATGTAAAAGCATGAACAGTTGTTTCGCACAAGGGATCAAAAAGCCCGTAAACAGTTATTGCATTATAACCGGTTGTTGCCCGCAATAATATTTCGCGAAGTATAATTATAACCACCGTAACTATAAAGCATGTATAAATATTTCTAGTAAAAAGTACCACAGCAAATGATACCAAACTAAAAAACAAAACATTTGGAATCAGGTATATAAAAAACAAGTTTGTATAACTGCTCAGTTGGAAGCTATGCAGTAAATATGGCTTTGCATTTGGCAATTGCGTACCAAGCCAGCAACCCAGCATAAACAATGCAGTAACAGATAAAACGATTGTAAAAGCGCTTAAAAATTTCGAACACAGGTAAACTGATTTATTAATAGGAAAGCTATAGAGTATGTGAAACACTTTACTTTCAAAATCGCGATAGAATGCACCACCAATTACAGCCGGTATTATAAATAAGAGCAACTTAAAAAATAACACAGATTGCTGATAAAGCGCATAAGGTGCATTTGCGATGCGAAAAGTTTGAAAAGTTGAATAATCAAAACCAATGGCATTAGCAGCCATAACTATTATGCCTGCAACTATTGCAACAAATGCATATATGCAGGTTGCAGGTCGTTTAAGCCAATAAGCTATTTCGTAATTATAGATAGCAAGGAACATGATGCCTTATTTTAGTTCGCTTTTACCTAACCACATTTCTGTATCCATAACTTTAAAAAATGGATTGCCTTCGAACAGATGACGGATTATAGGAATATGATCGTTACCCATGATCAGAAAAATAGCGTGCTCACTGTAATTAAGTTGCGCAATAATTTTTGAATAGATTTTAATATTACGTCTATACCAGTCGGCTGTTAATTCAGCTCCCAAAAAATAAGTCGAATCATATACGAACACATTTGTATTACCCATTTGCGGGTATAGGTTTATGTAATGTGCATGAGCAGATGTTTGAACTTGCTTTGAATTAAGCCAACGCATATATGCCAGTAAACTTATGTTATTACGTAGCGAGTCTTCATCAATTAAATCCGACTGAGGTATAGTAATACCCTTTCCAATGCCCTTTAATAATGACTGTTGATTATGTTGCGAAGCATAATTTTCTAATTGCGAATAATAGTATCCAAACTGCCCGGGATGATCGCATGAATATATGGTTTGATGATTTAAAGCTTTAGCTACTTTAAATGCCACTTGCCATATTTCATTTCTTCTAACAACTGTATCTACATTTTTAAAAGCACGGAACAAGCTATCCATTCGGTTAACGTATTCGAAATCGGGCATCCGTTCAATAAATATCTTGTCCGGGTTTTGCTTTTCAACAATCTTACAAAGCTTAGCAATGCTTTGTTGATGTTTTGTTTCTAACACATCATAAGTTGAGTCGGTTTGCGCAAAATGAAAAGTACCTAACAGATATACTTTAATTTTTGGTTGCTTAGTTTGTGCCTGTACCAGCACGATACAAAACATTTTTAATACAATAAGTTTAAATATTTTCATAACTGATTTAGTGTTGATTATTTGATTGGTACATTACATTAAAATAAACGTCTTCTAAATTGGGTTCAGCCAAAACAAAATCCATATCGGGCTGATTGGTTGCATATACTCTAACTGTTAATTGATTGCTTTGATATTTTACCGACAGCACTTTAAACCGTTGCACCACTTGCTCTAACTCATTTCTGTTAATCAGCTTTTGCCAAATATAGCCTCTGATTTGATTTACAGCTTTCAAAGGTTCAGTATGCAATTGCAAACAACCTTTATTAATAATGGCTATCTTATTACATAAGTCATTAATATCATCAACAATATGTGTCGAAAAAAGTATGGTATTATCAATAGCAATTTCTCTTAAAACATTTAAAAACCGGTTTCTTTCGTTTGGGTCTAAACCTGCTGTTGGTTCATCTACAATAATCAGTTTGGGTTTATTAAGTAAAAGTTGGGCAATGCCAAATCTTTGTTTCATACCACCTGAAAAGCCATCTACGTTTTCAGCTCTGTGATTAGATAAATTGGTAATTTCTAAAACTTCTTGAATTATTTGACTGCGTTGTTTTTTGGAAACGATACCTTTTAAAACAGCAAAATAGTTTAGTAAACTTTGTGCCGAAACATTGGGATAAACACCAAAATCTTGCGGCAAATAACCCAAACAATAACGCAAGCTTTGCGGATTAGCAAGCACATTTGTGTTTTCGAAATAAATGCTGCCTTTATCGGGCAATTGCAATGTGGCAATGGTACGCATGAGCGTAGATTTACCGGCACCATTAGGTCCTAACAAACCAAACATACCTTTACCAATTTGCAGCGTAATTTTATTTAAGGCCTTTACACCATTGCCATACGTTTTTTCTATTTCGTTTATATGTAACACGCGCCACTAACATTATTAAGATTATAAACCGAAGTAGCTGTGTTATAAATAATTTCAAAAAAATTTGGTGTAAGGCCGGATTATTTTGACGTAAAACCCTTAGAACTGGTGATGAAATTACGCAGCATTTATGGTAAGCACCTACTGACAAAAAATAGTGATGTAAATAAACTTACAAGCTACCAGACAGTAATTTATCCTAATAAAATAACAACATTGTGCACAAATAAAGGGGGTGTTTACATTTTTTTATACTTTTTTTTAGCATACCCCCCTATTTTTTCATTGCTTTGCCGAACTTTTTAATAAAAAACCAAATATTCAATGGCAACCATTCGATTTAAAGCGTTAGAAACCGCAAGTGCACGCACATCGCGCACTGTAAAACCACCTTCAGAAAAAATTTCTGATTATTTCGGCACGCATGTGTTTAGCCGAAATACCATGCAAAAAACACTATCGAAAGAAATTTATAACCACATGGTTGCAGCCATTGACAGTGGCCATCAAATTGACCGCAAAACAGCCGAACAAGTTGCAGCGGCCATGCGCACCTGGGCTATGAGCAAAGGGTGTACGCATTATACACATTGGTTTCAACCCTTAACCGGAACCACTGCCGAAAAGCACGATGCATTTTTTGATTTAAGTGATGGTTCGCCAATCGAAACCTTTAGCAGCAATGCATTGGTACAACAAGAACCCGATGCAAGCAGCTTTCCAAATGGCGGTATTCGCAATACTTTTGAAGCACGCGGCTATACAGCCTGGGATCCATCGTCACCGGCATTTATTATGGAAAGTACAGCAGGCAAAACGCTTTGCATACCAACCATTTTTGTATCTTATACAGGCGAAACACTTGATTATAAAGCACCCCTTTTAAAAGCACTGCATGCCATTGATAAAGCAGCCGTTGATGTATGCCAATATTTTGATAAAAACGTAACCAAGGTGCAACCTACATTGGGTATTGAGCAGGAATACTTTTTAATTGATACAGCACTGTATCAGGCCAGACCCGATTTGATGATGACAGGCCGAACCTTGTTAGGCCATGCAGCGGCCAAAGGGCAACAATTAGAAGACCATTACTTTGGCAGCATACCATCACGTGTATATGCATTTATGGTTGAGTTTGAAATTGAAGCTTTTAAATTAGGCATTCCGCTAAAAACACGTCATAACGAAGTAGCACCCAGCCAGTTTGAATGTGCGCCCATTTTTGAAGAAATTAATTTAGCAGTTGATCATAATCAATTGTTAATGGACTTGATGGATAAAATTGCAGCAAGACATCACTTTAAAGTATTGTTACATGAAAAACCTTATGCAGGTATTAATGGCAGTGGCAAACACAATAACTGGAGTTTAGGTACCAATACCGGCAAAAATTTATTAAGCCCGGGCTCAACACCTAAAAGTAATTTACAATTTCTTACCTTCTTCATCAACACCATAAAAGCCGTACACGACCATGCCGATTTATTGCGTGCAAGTATAGCCTCAGCCAGTAACGACCACCGTTTAGGCGCTAACGAAGCACCACCGGCAATAATGAGCATATTTTTAGGACAGCAATTATCAAACGTGCTTGACGACTTAGAGAAAAAAGTGCGTACAAAAGATAAAATGACGCCTGAACAAAAGACCGATCTTAAATTAAACATTGCCAAAATACCTGAAATACTTTTAGATAACACCGACCGTAACCGTACATCGCCATTTGCATTTACAGGCAATAAATTTGAATTCAGAGCGGTAGGTTCATCAGCAAATTCATCGCATGCAATGATGGTGCTTAACACCATTGTGGCCAATCAGTTAACCATTTTTAAAGCTGAGGTGGATAAATTAATTGAAAAAGGCCAGGGTAAAGATGAAGCCATATTTAAGGTACTGCACGATTATATTGTTGATTCGAAAAAAATCAGATTCGAAGGCAATGGTTATGGCGATGAGTGGAAACGTGAAGCAAAAAAACGCGGCTTGAGTAATGTTACCACTACGCCACCAGCATTAGATGCTTTGGTAAGTAAAACTTCATTGGCATTATTTGAAAAGATGCAAATATTTACACATCGCGAAGCCGAAGCCCGTCATGAAATATTGTTAGAAGATTACACTAAAAAAATTCAGATAGAAAGTCGTGTAATTGGCGATTTATCATTAAACCATATTATACCAACTACACTGCGCTATCAAACCATGCTAATAGAAAACGTAGAAGGCTTGCATGATATCGGACTGAAAGGTATTTACTCAAAAACACAAATCGAATTAATTAAAGAGATTAGTGAACGTGTAACACGCATTAAAACCAATGTTGATGCCATGGTTGAAGCACGTAAAAAAGCAAATGTTATCGAAAATGCGCGCACACGTGCTATTGCTTACTGTGATAAAGTAAAACCTTTCATGGACATAATTCGTGATGATGTGGATCATTTAGAACTGATGGTTGACGATGAAGTATGGCCATTACCAAAGTACAGGGAAATTACCAACGTTAGATAGTTGCCTCCAATTAATTACTACGTAAACAATTGGTAATAGGTAACTGCGCTATTTAAATTCGTTCCTTAAAATAAAATAAAAAAGCTGCCCCATTTATATGAGGCAGCTTTTTATTTTCAATAGGTTACCCTAATAAATTATCAATCTATCATGCCACTGAGTATGCATGCTGCTGTACCTTATGGAATAAACACCTTTGGCTAGCAAATGCAAATTCAATTCAAACTCATGTTGTTTATCATTTACATCTAACGTAACACCATAAACCTGTGCACCCGTTGCGTTTATAATATTTACCACAACTGTACCGCTAAAGTTTTTGTCAAAACTTATTTCTAATCTTCCATTGGTTGGGTTAGGAAATAATTTTGGTTGCGCCACATTAATTCCGGCATACAATCGAGCCACCGGTTGCGTAATGTTTATGCTTTTGGATTTAGTACAGCCGGAAAAATCGGTAACTGTTACTGTATATGTTCCTGCATGAAGTCCGGTTGCAGTTTGGGAACTTTGCCCATTACTCCATAAATAAGTTAACGGACTAATGCCCCCGGTTACACTTGACGTTGCTGTACCGTTATTACCTCCATATACAGTAACATTGGTTTTAGTAATGTTAACCGATATGGGCAAAGGTTCGGTAATTATAACTGTGGCAAACTTTATACATCCCTTACTATCCGTAATGGTACAAGTGTATGTGCCCTTTTTCAAACCGGTTATGGCGGCTGTAGTCCGTATCGGTGCTGTACTCCAAGTATAACTATACGGTGGTGTGCCTCCGCTTACGGCAACACTTGCTGTGCCGTTCAAACTACCGTAACACGTAGCAGGTGTTGCCGTTGTAATTGCAACAATGGGCAAAGGTTGTGTTAGTGTTACAGATAACGATCCGGTACAGCCATTAGCCGATGTAACTGTTA
The DNA here is from genome assembly GCA_016788165.1 of Bacteroidia bacterium. GTDB lineage: Bacteria > Bacteroidota > Bacteroidia > AKYH767-A > OLB10 > JAEUTH01. Next base: position 159,060 of record JAEUTH010000042.1, read on the forward strand.
CCGTATAGGTTGCGGCAGGCAAATTCAAACGATTTTTATTGGTTGCACCATCGCTCCATACAAAACTATACGGTGCTGCACCTCCCGTTGCTGACGGGTAAATTGATCCATTGTTACCGCCAAAACAATTAACATTGCCGGTAACAGCAGTAACGGTTAAGCCAGCCAAGCTATTTACAATGGCCGAAGCAGTAGTTGTACAACCATTGGCATCGGCAACTGTTACTGTATATAAACCCGGTAACAAGCCGCTAACTGATTTAGTAGTTGCAACAGGTATCGTATTCCAACTATAAGTATAGGTGCCTTTACCGCCAGTTGTGTTTGCAGTTACCGATCCATTACTTACACCGCAACCCGAAGCAGTAGCCGTAACATAGGCAACAAGCAAATCAGGCTGTTTAAGTGTAACCAAACTAACAAGCGTACATCCATTATTAGAAATTGTTACGGTATATGTACCCGCGGTTAACCCTGTAACCGATGCTGTTGTAACTCCATTGCTCCACAAATAATTAAATGGCCCGGTACTACCTGTTACAGTAACTGAGGCACTTCCGTTTGATTCGCCAAAACACCTTACATGAACGCCTCCTGCATAAGTAGGTACTGTAAAACTCGCCTTCAATCCCTTACTAAGCGGAACAACAACTGTATCTAAAATACTACATCCGCTTATGGTATCAATAATAAGGCAGTAACTATTAAAGCCATAAGTTAAACCTGTACCGGTTGCCGTTGTTTGAACCGGTGTGGTTAACCATTGATAAGTGTATGAAGTGCCTCCACTAGGATATGCAGTCATTATACCATTATCCTGGCCACAACTGGCATGTTGTACTAATTTGTTAGTAGCAGTTAAAAAGCATTCATACGTTAAAGTAACCGTTATCGTTTGTGTATAGCCATTAGCATCAGTAACAGTTCCTGTATAGGTTCCGCCAGGTAAACCGGTTCTATCGGCAGTTGTGGCGCCATCGTTCCACAGGTAACTTAAGGGCAATGTGCCTCCGGAAGTTGATGTGGTAATTGATCCACTATAAGGCATTGTTGAGGTTGGATTAGCCGAATTAATTACCTTATAAATTAAATTTATAGGGTGCGTAACTGTTATGGCACATGATGTTACACAACCATTAAAGTCTGTTACAGTTACTGTATATGTACCTGCAGCCAGGCCCGTTATATTAGCAGTGGTTGCCCCATTACTCCATAAGTACGCGTAAGGAGCTGTGCCACCGCTAACTAATACACTGCCTGTACCGTCAAGCGCTTCGAAGTAGGTTGCATTTGTAGCAGTACATGTTGCAGTTAAAACATTAGGTTCAGTTATTGTAACGGTGCACGAATCCTGACAGCCGTTTGCATCAGTTACCACAAAGGTGTAAACACCAGCCACAAGATTGTTTGTAGCCGGCACAATGGCGTAAGGTGCAATGCCACCTGTAACAAAAAGGTTTACGGCACCATCGCTGGCTCCATTACAACTTACTTGATTTAAAACATTGCAACTTATTGTCAGATCACCGGGTTCGGAAATAACTACGGATGTTGTTGCTGTGCAAAAATTGCTGTCAGTTACAGTTACAGTATAGGTGCCGGCTGTTACGGCAAGTAAATCCTGAACAGTTGCATTATTACTCCATTGATAGCTGTATGGCGCAACTCCGCCTGTAACACTTAAATCAACTGAGCCATTGTTTAAATTATAACAGGATGCATCAGTGTGTGTTTCAGATATAGATATAGCAGGCGGTTCTGTAATGACTAAAGATGCTGTTGCTGTACATCCATGGGCATCGGTTACCGTATATGAATAAGAACCTTGCACCTGTGTAAATGTGCCGGTTCCTGAGTATGGTGCTATACCTCCACTTGCCGTTATTGTTACAGTAGATGAATCGCCATTACATAAAATGGCTGTTGATGTAGCGGATGTGCTTAGTGCTAATGGCTGGGTAATAATTATTGAATATGTATTGGTTAAACCATCGGCATCAGTAACTTCGGCAACATAGGTACCTGCATTTAAATTTGATATGCTGTTGCCCGAAGCATTATTGCTCCATCGGATTTGTAAAGGAGCCCGCCCACCAGTTACCATTGTAGTTATAGATCCATCACTTAAACCAAAACATGATACATGGTTTGCATTCAAAGAAATTACCGGAGGGCTTAAGTGCACATGTTTTTCATTATCGGTAAAATCAATTTCTGTTGGTGTAACACTTACTATACGTACAATAATATCAGCATGTGCATCTACTACAAACCATGATTGGCTGATGTTGGCTGTTTGGCCCTGCAGCAATTTTAATGATTGCTGACTTATTAACACTTCGGCATTTTGGCTAACTTTATAAAGAAACTGAATTGTGCCTGTTCCTCTGTATGATCCATTGTTTGTAATGGTAGCTGTTAAGGTTACGTTTTCGCCATTTTGAGGATACATTTCATTTACAACCAGATTCGTTGCTTTGAAGTTGGGAGCATGGCCCACATAAACCGAGCGTGTAGCCTCGTTATTGCTTTCGCCTCCCTCAACTATCTGATTGTCGTTATCAATAATGGCTCTAATTACATGAAAGCCCGAAATAAATGAGCTCCATGAATTTCCGATGGCTACGGTATTAAATGCATTTGCGGCAAGTGCAGGTGCTGTAACAGAGTCAAGTGGCATGTTATCCACTTTTACAAATAATTCAGATGCAGGTGCCGCACTACAACCAATGTTTTTGTAAGTAACATTCATGGTTATACTTTGGTTGATTTGCGGATTTAATAATGATGGTGCTATGTATTGCGAATAAATTGTAAGGTCAGGTATATCGGCTACGTTAACACTAAAAATAATTTGATTATTGGTTTCATTACATTCTGTGTATAAGCCATTTGGGTCGGCAGTTATGCGTATTTGGTATGTACCCGTTTGCGGATAAGAAAATGAACCCGGGGCAGCAACAATGTATGGACAAATACATGTATTGTCGGTAAATATAACTGAGGTACCTAACGATAGCCAACCAATTATGCCGGGGCCACTTACTTCAAATTTTACTTCGCTTTGCGAAGCTTCATAGAGGCCAAAATTGTACAAGGCTACTCTAATATTTGCCGGCACGCATGCCGATTGAAACACTTCGTTTAAAGGATTGCCAATACAATCTGCATTGGAGGTTGCAAAATCCCAACAAAGAGCTGCCGATGCATCGTTGTTATATTCAAACGACTCGGTTACCGTATTGGCATAATCAGCACTTACAATTAATGTATTGTTGCCATAAGCAGGTGTGGCCGCGGTAAGGCTAACCAGTATGGTATCGCCTGCAGGTAAATTGCTGTTTATAGTTACCGGATAATTAATACCAGCTACATTAAAGTTAACAACAAAGGGAGCTATGGCTGTTAGTTGGCCTTCATTAGCGATTTCGGCATATAAGCTTATGGTGCCTGGGCTAATGGGATCTGTAGGTTTTACATCCATGCTTCCGCAGCTATATACCTTCAAATCAGGAAAACATTGCTGAAATGTATAAGGCACAATAAGGTTGTTATTTATCTCCGAACTTTCATTTATTATGCTATCATAATCACTAATCACTTCAAATGTATAGTTACCTATATTTAACGGGCTAAAAAGGAATGAAACCGTTTCAGTGCAGCGACCTTGGATACTGCTTACAGGCTGTAAACTGGTAAATTCTAAAACATTGTTATAGTACACATTAAGCCTGGCTGAAAAATTTCCTGTAGCAGTGGCACCGGCATTAAATATCCGGGCAACAACCTCCGACTGAAAACATTGGTAATAATTTGAAATGCCTAAACCCACAGGTATAATATCCGGCTGATTAGGCACTACATTAATAACTGTTGCAACAGAATTATTGATTTCACTTGATTCGTTTAAAATATTGTAATAATCAACCGTTGCACTTATATAGGTAGTTCCGGGTGTATTAAAAACTATGGCAGGTAATATTACATCGTAAATTTGGCCGGGTGCCAATGGCGGAATTGTAAATGTACCGGGTATGGGCGTACCGGTTGTTGTTACAAAAAGTGTAGTAGTTTGCGATATTGCCTGACAGTTATTTTGAACATGCACTACACCGGTTATTGAACTACCTGCTGCAATGTAATTTACACTTTGGCATAAGTACGAGCCATCCACTTCCATTGAAACCGATAAATCAAGCAGACATGGCGATAGTATTAAGTTATAGTTGCCTGTGGTATCGCCTGTTAATGTAAAATCAGTTACGCTAACAAGGTATGTATAGTTACCTGTATCATTAGCTGCAGCAAAATTAAAGCAGTAGTTACCAAGCGAATTTGTAGTGGTATAATAAACTTCCCCTGTTTGGTTAATGGTTAGCATTACGGTTGCTCCGGCTACTGATGTATCTGGTAAAGGTTGTGCTAAATTATCATACCAGGCTTTGCCACAAACCGTCATGGCTTGTCCGGTATAACCGGGGTTGGGATTGGCGTTTGCAATTACTTTTATAGCACCGCCCAAAGCAGGCTGGCCATTTATAAATGGCCGAATGGCATGGTTTTCCAGCTCATTCGACTCGGCAAGTGCATTGCCATAATCAATCCACACAGACATTGGAACAAATTCATCAGTTGCAGGTGTGGTTATCGTCCAACTTATTTGAATTTCCTGCCCTGCTGCAAGTAGTGGTATGGTAGTGTCGGGATAGGTAGTATTATCGAAATCATTAACTAAATGACAGCTAAAATTTGTAGCATCTACATTTGAATAATTATGTACGGTAGCCATTACCGTAATAGCGGTATTGGGATTGGGATGCGAATTACTAAACTGTATATCATTTGCGAAAATAGTTACGTTAACTGTTCCGGTAATATTTGGTGCATTTACAGTTACATTAAATGAACAGGTTGCTGTATTGCCATTTACATCGGATGCAGTATAGGTTACTGTTGTGGTTCCTACTGTAAAAAAAGCGCCCGGATTGTAGTTGCTGATTAATGTATCTATAGCGCAGTTATCGCTGGCCGTTGGTGGTGTCCAATTAACCTGACTACCCCATTGCCCGGGTGATGCATTAACAGTAATGCTTGACAAACATCCGCTTATTACCGGTATGGTATTATCATCAACAATTACATTTTGATTTTGAGTTACTATGTTTCCATGTCCGTCATCATAAGTCCAGTGAATCACAAAGCTACCCTGGGTGTTATACGTAATCGGGTCAACTGTAGTTGCTGTTAAGGTACCTGCACAATTGTCGTTAGCAGTTGGGGATGTAACGGTAACCGAACATTGCGCGGTTATATTGGGCAAATTTGCAAACGTTGGTACAGGTAAAATGGTATCTAATACTCCAGGTTCGTTGTTGTCGGTTAAACCGTTGCAATTATTATCCAAACCATCACAAACTTCTACAGTTCCTGGGTGTATATTTCCATTTGCGTCATTACAGTCACCGCTTATAGCTATTAACTCACTTGCAACAAAACCATTAACGGGTCGGCTACATTGTGTGATACTGCTGCCCGAACTGTATTGATCGCCATCGGCATCCAAATACCAAACCTGCCCGGCATGTTCTAACGAGTCGGCATCGTTACAATCGGTATTATTATTCACATAACCCAAAGGCTGTGTACATGCAACCGAGTCAATTAACGGGTTGCCATAGCCATCACTATCGTTATCGGAATAATAAATAGTTTGCGCATAGAATGTGGCTGATATGGTGTGATTGGTTAGTACATTAGAAAATGTATAACTACTTACAGCGCCAATACTACTATTATCTACCAGCACATCGGCAATGCAATAACCCGTGTTGGGGGTAATCGTATAAACCTGATTGCTTTCGGCTAAAACAAGTGAAGTACCTGCAGGCGATACACTGCCATTGGCACCGGCCGAAGCGGTAATAGCATAGTCGTTTGTAAGCCTAACCATCTAGCCATTTTGAGTACCTACACTACCTAAATTAACTACACCGGCTTCGGGGTCGAAATCTACTACATGGGTAAAATATCCTGTTGCAAACACATTATAGTTACCAAAAGCTGTTATCCCTCTTCCTACTTCATCGCCAGCATTTTGGCCAAAACTACGTGCATACAAATAACTGCCTGTTGCATCATATTTTGCAATAAAAGCATCAAGACCTCCGGCCGCACTTAAATTAACAACCGATGGCCCGGGGTCAAAGTCGGCAGTTGCACTATTAAAATATCCGGATATAAAAGTCTGGCTTATACTATTAACAGAAATGGCATAAGCCTCGTCATCACCGGTGCCACCCATTGTTATTGCATGCACAAAGCTTCCGCTGTTGTCAAACTTTAGTAAGTAAGCATCTTTAAGTCCGCCACTTGTACGGGTTGCAACACCTGCCCCGGGATCAAAGTCAACAGTGTTGTTAAAATAACCTACCAAAAATAAGTTGTTGTTATCATCAACATCCAAGGCATAGCACAAGTCATTTCCATTTCCACCAAAAACTTTTCCGTAATTATAAACTCCGGCAGCCGAAAACTTAGCAATAAAAACATCATTAAGGCCACCACCCGAAGCTGAAATGGGACCGGCACCCAAATCAACCGTGCCTACAAAAACACCTGCAACGTAAATGTTACCGGCAGCATCGGTGGCTACGGCATAGCCGTTATCATTATTAAAATTACCAAAGTGTTTCGAAAAAACCGTATTGCCCGAAGCGTCAAACTTTACCAGAAATGCATCATACGCCCCATTGCTTGATAACGTGGTAGTTCCACCGCCTGTTATAATTGAAAGACCTCCGTAAAATTGGCCTGTGGCTGCAACATTACCATTGGTATCGGTAGCCAGTGTATAAACGGTTTCGTAATCGCTGCCGGCCAATAAATTTATATAAACAAAATTTCCGGATGCATCATATTTAGCTACATATCCTTCAGATTGCGAGGCCGCAGTTTTATTAACCACTGCTGTCCCGGGATCAAAATCAGCGGTACCATAAAAAAAACCTCCAATAAATATGTTGGCGTTTTTATCAATGGAAATGCTTTTTACATAATCTCCATTGGCATGATTGCCGCCTATTGCCTTTGCCAAAATAAAATTGCCGTTTACATCATACTTGGCAAAAAACACATCTAAGCCACCGGCACTTGTAAGGGCAGCAATACCTGCACCGGGATCAAAATCAACGGAACCGGTAAATTCGCCTGTTATATAAAAATTACCGTTACTGTCAACCGTACAAGCTTCGCCATAAACGTTACCTGAATACGGTGTGGTATTGTTCATGGTTTTTGCCCAGTTTAATAACATTTCGGGTTGCTGTGCATGTATCCTGTACACTGACATAACACTTAGCAGGCATAGTATGATGATTGATTTGAATTGCATTGACGCTTTAAAAAGCATTGCATTTTGGGTAGGGTTATTCATATTATCAGAGATTAGGGATGGGGTTATTTTTAGGAAGTGTATGAAAATGGTTTCGGACAATAACAAACACTTTTAAGTATCGGCTATTTACTTATGGTTAAAAATTATTTTGGTTGAATGGTTACACAAATTATATAATAGAATTTGCCAAAATCAATCCCCATAAATGGGGATTGACCAAGTAATTATATTTGTTACAGAAAATCCTATAAAAACAACATATTCAGCAATACGATTTATTGCAGACAGGTATAGAAATCAATTTGGAATATTTTTGCAGTCAAACAATAAACGCTACTGATTTCTTTTCTTTACGCAAAATAAAAACAGTGTGACTGCAAAAATTGTACGCGCCAAAAAACACCTGGGCCAACATTTTTTAAATGACGAAGGCATTGCCCAACAAATAGTTGCAGCACTTCAATGTAACGTAAAGTTTACCAACGTATTGGAGATTGGCGCAGGTATGGGTGTACTTACAAAGTACATATTAAAGTTAGATGCAAAATTTTATTTAGTCGAAATTGATCACGAATCCGTTGCTTATCTTGAAAGCAATTACCCACAACTGAGTAATAAAATTATATCGAAAGATTTTTTAAAACTTAATCTTACACAAATAATTTCAGCACCTGTTGCCATTATTGGCAACTTTCCTTACAACATATCAACCGAAATACTTTTTAAAGTTTTAGAAAATAAAGATTTGGTACCATTAGTTGTTGGTATGTTTCAAAAAGAAGTTGCCATGCGTGTAACCTCGGCACCGGGCAATAAAGCCTATGGTATTGTAAGTGTGCTCATACAAGCTTACTATAATGTTGAATATTTGTTTACCGTTGATGCACAGGTGTTTACACCGCCACCCAAAGTACAAAGTGGCGTTATCAGATTAACACGTAATGATGTAATAGCCTTGCCTTGCAATGAGATGCTATTTAGCAAAGTTGTAAAAACGGCATTTAACCAGCGCAGAAAAACGTTACGTAATGCATTAAAATCGTTTAACAAAACAGGCCTCCCATTTATGGATAAACGAGCCGAGCAACTTAGCTGCAGCGATTTTGTTTTACTCACCCAGGCTATTGACACACCATAGGAAAACATATTTTTTACATTTGCCGGCAGCCACACATCAACTGCTAATATTAAACACCAATGGCCGAAATTACTACACAAGCAGCACGATTGTTTGAATTACTGGAACAAAACAATTTCCTGGAAGTAAAAGATGCCGTTACTTTTTTTTCTGTGCACGAGTTGGTTGACATTGCTCCATTACTTAAACAAAGTGAGCAGCTACTTTTATTTAAAGCATTAGACCGTGAAAATGCATATCAGATATTTGAAAATTTAGAAGAAAACCTACAAGAAGATTTATTGGATGTTTTGCCATACAGGCAATTACAACTGATACTTAACGATATGTCGCCCGATAAGCGAACAGCCTTACTCGAAAAACTTCCATTAGATAAACTTAACCGTCAGCTTAAACTGCTAACCACCGTTGAGCGTGATGTAGCCATATCGTTATTAGGTTACCCCGAAAACAGTATCGGCCGTCTGATGACACCGGATTACATAACCATCAAACCCGAGTGGACGGTACAGCAGGTACTTGACCATATCAGGCAAAATGGTGAGAATAAAGAAACTTTAGATGTACTATACATTGTTGACGAATCGGGCAAGCTGATAGACGATATCCGCGTGCGCGATTTTTTAGTTGCACCTACCGAAAGCCATGTAAGCGAATTAAACGATGGCAAATTTGTAGCCCTGCATGTAACCGATGACGAAGAAGTAGCCGTAAATATTTTTAAACAGCACAACCGTGTGGCATTGCCTGTATTAGATGCAAATGGCGTGTTGTTAGGTATAATTACCATTGATGATATTTTACAATTAGCCGAACAGGAAGATACAGAAGACATTCAGAAATTAGGTGCCGTTGAAGCCTTAGAAGACCCCTACATGGATACACCATATGGGCAAATGTTACGCAAAAGAGCGCCATGGTTAATTGCACTTTTTGTGGGCGAATTATTTACTGCCAGCGCCATGATACATTATGAAGATGCCATTGCTAAAGCTGTAGTGCTGGCTACATTTATTCCCTTAATTGTATCGAGTGGTGGTAACAGTGGCTCGCAAGCCTCAACACTGATTATACGGGCAATGGCATTGGGCGAAGTAACCCTTACCGATTGGTGGCGTATTATAAAACGCGAATTTTTTATGGGCTTATCATTAGGCGTAATATTGGCTGCAATTGGCTTTTTCAGAATTGCTGCATTTGAAGCCATGTTTAACAGTTATGGCGAAGCCTGGCGTTTGGTAGGCTTAACGGTAGCAACAACTATAATTGGTGTGGTAACATGGGGCAGTATATTGGGCAGTATGTTGCCTTTAATACTTAAAAGATTAGGTGCCGACCCTGCCACATCTTCAAATCCTTTTGTTGCAACCATGGTTGATGTAACCGGTTTGGTAATTTACTTTACACTGGCTGTATGGTTGCTAAAAGATACGTTGCTTTAATATTTTTTGCACCCTATGGCTTCAAATAAAATACTGCTTATTGACACTTTGCACCAAGTGTTTACAAGCAAACTTAATGCAGCAGGTTTCGAAATTATTGATGCTACAACATGGTCGTTAGCGCAAATAATAAATTACCTGCCTGCATGCATTGGAATAGGCATTAGAAGCCGTTTTACAATTGATAAAACATTTATTAATGCAGCCACCCAACTTGCTTTTATTTGCAGAGCCGGTGCCGGTATGGAAAACATTGATGTAACGTATGCTGAAAGCAAAAATATTGCATGCATAAACTCACCCGAAGGAAATAGGGATGCAGTTGCCGAGCATACTTTGGGTATGTTACTTATGCTGCAGCACAAGCTTATGACTGCCAATTTAGAAATGCGCAATGGCATTTGGCAACGAGCCGAAAACCGCGGCACAGAGCTAAAAAACAAAACCCTTGCTATTATCGGTTTTGGCAATATGGGCCGTGCATTTGCGCAAAGGTTAACCGGTTTCGATATGCAAGTTATTGCCTATGACCCCCATATTACAATTGAAACCTTGCACAATGTACGTCTGGTAGATTTAAGTACCGTATTTGAACAGGCTGATATTATAAGTTTGCACATTCCGCTAAATACAGAAACAACCTATATGGTAAATGATACATTTATTAATAATTTTAGTAAAAACATTGTTGTAATTAATACATCGCGTGGTAAAAATGTAAACACAGCCGATTTAATAAAACACTTAAAAACCGGTAAAGTAACAGGCGCCTGTTTAGATGTACTTGAATTTGAAACTACATCGTTCGAAACCATTCAAAACAACCATCCACAACTTCAGTTTCTATTAAACTGTAATAATGTTATACTAACACCACACATTGCCGGTTGGACCCATGAATCGAACTACAAATTGGCCGATGTATTAGTAGAAAAAGTACGGCAACTCAAACTTGTTTAATTTATAGTTATGCAAATTGAAAAACAAACATTCGACTTCTTAAAAACACTCAAAAAAAACAATAACCGCGAATGGTTTGCTACGCATAAAAACGAATATGAAAGTGCGCGACAAAATTTCGAATTGTTCGTTGATTATCTGCTCAAGCAACTGGTAAGTTTCGATAAACAACTTGCAACGCTGGAAGCACGCAAATGCATGTTCCGCATTTATCGTGATGTACGGTTCAGCAAAAACAAAGATCCTTACAAGCATAATTTTAGTGCTGCTATAAATACACAACCCAAGGGCAATGGCTTTGGTTTTTATATTCAGGTTGGGCCCGGTGTGTCATTTATAGGTGGTGGTGCCTGGCAACCCGAATCATCGCAACTAAAAAAAATACGTCAGGAAATTGATTATAACGGTGATGCTTTTTTGAAAATAGTAAACGACAAAAAATTTAAAGCACAGTTTACACAGCTTATGCGAGATCATAAATTGGTAAATCCACCCAAAGGTTATGATAAAACACATCCACAAATTGAATACCTTAAACTAAATAGTTTTGTTGCCGGTACCGATTTTGATGATGCCGAAGTGTTACACCCATCTTTTGCCAAATCAATTATAAATTGCTATAAAACCATTCACCCATTTATCAACTTTTTAAATACAGCAATTAGCTAATGGCAAAGCGTAACAGCAATATCCTCATTGTTTTTATGTTGCTGTTTGTTCACACGCTGGTTGCACAAACCATCCCGGTTTCATACAATAATTATAACGAAGAGTTGGGTATCGAAAACTTAGGTCGTTTTTTAAATAAAAGTGCATTAGAATGCCGGCTTATTGATAATTACTACACCCAGGACGATTATTACAATGTAAGATGGCTGCGTGTAACTGATGATAAACGTGTTTATAGCAATACCACAAGATTAAGTTTACAGTACGGACTTACGAAACGACTTTTGTTTCGTATTACATACCAAAATCAAAAAACGTTGCAAGGCAAAAATTTTTCCAAACCATTTGAATATTTCAAAACCAAGGCCGATCAAAAAGCACATTTTAATGATATAGCCATTTCGGGTCAGTATTTATTATCTCAAAAAAAAAGATGGGTATTGGCTGGTACCGCTATAATGCCGGTTTACTATAAACTACCCAAATACAACAAAAGCAGTACAAGCAAATTTGTACGACTACATGCAACTATTTTGTATGATGCATATCCTACCACTTTTATGCGTATGCAATTGAACAACACATTTGAATTTAGTATTGGTGCGCCTAAAAATGTAAGTGCATTTGTATGTAGCCCCGATGCACGTTTTCTTTTTACAATTTGGCGCAATCCAATAATAAACATCACAGCCTTAACACATTTAATATTTCGAATAAATCAAAGTAACAACCAGCCATTTACCGGCAGGCAAGGGCTCGTTATAAATGGACACATAAACAAATCATTAGATTTAAATACACAGTATATTTACAATTTTATTGGCGAAAATACAGGTGCCGGTCATACAATGGCATTATCGTTAACATTGCGTTTGCCAAAGCAAACAGAAAATTAAAACAATTTATAAGCATTAATTGTAATTGATTAAATACCATTGAAAACAAAACCATAAAGTAGATATTTGCTGCCTTTAAAATTTATAGCTATGTCGTTTAAATGGAAATCACTTTTTAACTATTTTGTACAAGGTGCCTTGATAATTGTACCTGTTGCTGCAACCATCATAATTTTGATTAATGTTTTAAGATGGATTGATGGCCTATTTCCGTTTCACATACCCATAGATGTACCTTTTATTGGTACGATAGAAGTGCCGGGCTTAGGCATACTAACGCTTATTGTTGGCATAACTTTTTTAGGTTATATAGGTACCCGTTTTGTTCGAAACCCGATTTTAAACCTGATCGAAAGTTTTTTTGAACGTGCACCCTTGCTTAAAATTATTTACTCATCGGTAAAAGATTTAATTGAAGCTTTTGTTGGGGAGAAAAAAAGATTTACCCAACCTGTTTTGGTAACCATCAATAAAGAAAACCAAATTCAACGTTTAGGCTTTATTACGGATGATGATTTAACACGCCTTGGCGTTGATAAAGAAAAAGTAGCAGTTTACCTGCCATTCTCATACGGTTTTAATGGTCAGTTAGTAATTGTTCCATTGGCCAACATTACCAAAGTTGATGCATCGGGCACAGAGATGATGAAGTATATTATTTCGGGAGGCGTAACCGAGTTTTAGTAAGATTAAACTTTTGAAACAACATCCAACCCACCACATACTTCAACCTCGAAATCACTACATCTAGTTATTTGTCTTTTTGATAGATAAGTATATCTTCGTCAAGGCAAATCTATTGCCGATAGCCGCACCTATCACAGCCTGATTACACCAATTGCCCCAATAAAAAACCTAATTAGTTTACCAAATATTAATTCCTCGACACTATGAAAAAATTGTGGTTAGTACTTGTATTTACTGCCATTTCTAACTTGCTGCTGGCTGACGGCTGGAGCCCGAAAAGCAACTTCCCTCTTAACAGAACTGGCGCTGTATCCTTTAGTATTGGCAACTATGGCTATGCCGGCTTGGGTTCTGATGGTGTATTCTCATCAGCATTTTTTAGGTATAATCCAACTAACGACAACTGGGATCCCATGGCAACTTTCCCAATTACTCCGGTAGCCGGTGCCATTGGTTTTGCCAATAATACCTATGGTTTTGTTTTATCGGGAAGTACTTTATACCGCTACGACCCCATTGCAAATACCTGGACATTGATGACCGCTTTCCCTGGCCCCTATCGCGTAAATGGTTCACTGTTTACCATTGGCGATTTTGCCTACTTTGGTTTAGGCAGCCATAACGATGTTGATTTCTGGCAATACTCCATGCAAAACAACACTTGGTCGAGCATTGCAACATTTCCGGGTACACCCCGTCAAAATGCTGTAGCATTAACCATTGGCTCATTTGGCTATGTGGGTACCGGATTTAACTCCATCTCTAACAGTTACTTTAATGATTTCTATCGTTATGATGCAGGTTCTGATACATGGCAAACCATGGCATCATTACCTTCTGTTGGTCGTATCGGTATGGTAGCCTTTACACCACCCGGTAGCAATGCCGGTATTTTTGCTTTAGGTGGCCGTAACAATGGTGCAATCTTGTATCCCGAGGTTTATGAGTTTACACCGCCCTTTGGTTTCGGATCGGGTACTTGGGCTACCAAAAACAACTTTCCATTTGATAGCCGGATTTTTGCCAAAGCTATGGTAATACAAAACGAAGCATATATGGGTACAGGTTCAAATGGAACTGCATTAAACACCTTTTACAAATATTTGCCTTGCGATTTGCCAACACAGCCAACAATAACCTTTTCAGGCCAACAAATATGTTCAGGTCAATCTACCACCTTACAAATAACCGGAGGCGATTTATATGATGCCACACAATGGGAATGGTATGAAAATACCTGCGGCTCAACACCAATAGGAGTTGGTACCAGTATTGTAGTTTCTCCCAATGCGCCCACAGCCTATTTTGCACGCGGTGTAGGTGGTTGCGTTATTAATGCGCCTTGTGGTACTACCATTGTACCCGTAGTGCCATCACCAATAACTCCGGTAATAATCGGCAGCGGACCGGCACTACTATGCAATGGCCAACCCATTACCCTATCACACTTGCCACTAAGCACCGAACGTTTTGCCGACACCGTTTTTTCATTTAGTTCCGAATTTGGCACCGGTGCATGGTCGGCTAATCAGATATTAGGTCAACCCAATGTTTACCCACAATATGGCGATTATCAAAATGCCTGGGCAACAGCAACAGCCGATAATCAGCGTGAGTTTATAGAGTTAGGTTTTGCCAACCCCGCACCCATTAACGGTGTAAGGATTTACGAAACTTTTAGTCCGGGTGCTGTTGATACCATATATATAATGAACCCCAATACCAACTTATGGGAAGTTGTATTTGCAACCACAGCATCGCCAGCACAACCTAATGCCAACATACTCGAAGTTCAGTTTCCATTAACATCATTTCCTGTAGGTAAAATCAGAATTGCCATTAACTCGCCTGCGGTTTCTAACTTCAACGAGATTGATGCTGTATCAATCGGATATTACTTATTAAGCTCTGTATGGAATCCCGGTGGTATTGATGCAAATCAAATTAGCGTGTCAAATTCGGGCAACTATACAGTAACTGTTACAAACTCGGCTGGCTGTTCAGCTACCAGCGCTCCTTTTGAAGTAACTGAAGACACCATTGCTCCATCATTAACTTGTGCAAACGATACCACAATCTGTTTGCCTCCGGGTCAGCTTGAATTGTGTGGCGCTACATTTATTGCTTTACCATCAATTGCCATACCCAAAATGATTGACTACGTTGACAGGCATATAACCTACACCAATGTATCAATTAATGGCGGCAGCAATAGTGCAATAGTTGCACCAGGTTCAAACGTAAATCTTTCGTTTAACATGAGTGTAGCTTTCGACTATCAAACAGGATATTGCCCTGGCTGCGTTGTGCAATCGTATATTGGCATTGGCGGTTCAAATATTACCGTTCAATGTTTCGGCAATATTTACGGTGGGTTTGCATCAAGCGCCAATGTTACCTTTACTGCACCTATTGCCCCCGGACTTTATTACCTTACCCAAGATGGTACTTTGGATTATTTTTGCCAACCACGCAATTATGTAAATACCATAGCACAAGCCATAGCGGTAATCCGTGTAGGCTTTGGCGATGTGTTGCAAGTAACTGATAACTGTGGTGATGCTGAAATAACCAACGATGCACCCAACTGTTTGCAATTAGGTACTACAGCCATTACCTGGACAGCAACCGACTTAAGCGGCAATACAAGCTCATGTATTCAAAATGTAACATTGATAGCAGCACCTCAAGTAACAGTTACACCCGATACGGTACTTTGCAGTGGCAACTCCGTACAATTAACAGCAAATGGTGCTAATTTTTATTCCTGGTCATCGGCATCAAATTTATACTTTGCAACTACAGCAGCGGTAACGGTTTCGCCAACAACTTCAACAGCATATACCGTAACAACAACCGATTTAAACGGATGCTCAAACGATGCTGTTGTAAACGTTTTTGTGCCCAATTTTTTACTTGACGATGCAAACATTTGTATTGGCGATAGTGTAGTACTTAACGAGTTTGGCGAATCAGCATCTACCACCTTTTTATGGAGTACCGGTGCCACAACGGCATCAATTACCGTAGCGCCAACAAGTAACACATCCTATACAGTAACTGTTACCGAATCGGGTTCGAGCTGTGGCGGATTAGTAGATTCGGCAACAGTATTTGTAAGCAGTGGTTTAAGCATTGGTTCGGTAAGTGTAACAGATAACACCTGTTTTAATGGCACCGATGGTATTATTTCATTTAACGATTTTGTTGGCAATGGCGGTGGTGGCGCATTTGCAAGTACCTTTGGCCCCGGCTACTTTGTAGTTTCTGCCGGCTACTATACTTTTAATGATTATGATGGTTATATTGATGATTTATTTGCAGGCACCTATCAAATCGTTTATCACGATGACGGAGGCTGCTCTTTCGATACCACAATAACCATTACCGAACCGCCACAATTAACACTTACACCAAATGCGCCTACTGTTTATGTTTGTCCGGGTGCATTGGCATCGGTACAATTAACCGTAAATAACGGTGTAGCACCCTTTGTATTTTCCGGTGCCGATACGTTTAATTTACAACCCGGGTATTACGAATTTATTGTAACCGATAACAGCGGATGTTCCGGAGGCTATGACATGGCTTATGCTTATGTTGATGTAATTGAAGTTGGCTTTAATGTTTTACCACAAATTACAGTAACGGGTTCATTGGATATATGTGATGGCGATTCGGTTTTGCTTGAAGTAACACCTGCAACATTCGATTCCTATTTATGGAGTAATGGAACAACTACTTATAACAACTACGCAAAAACTGCCGGTGCCAATATAGTAACCGTTACAAATATTATTGGCTGTACTGAAACAGCAAGTGCCAATGTGGTTGTAAATAATTGTATTATTCCATATTACCCACCACCAGACAGCGGCAAAATTGACGATTTAATTGGTGCTGAGTTAAATTCATTGTACGAAAACCCCGACTCAATACCTGACACAACTTTTAATACATCAAACAACAACATTTATGTAATTAATACCGATAGTGTACTTATTGAAGTTATACCGCAAGATGGTATGTACCATATTTTACGCGACACCTTATTGTTGCCAAGCTATGGTATGACTGAATTGGTAGATAATGGCGAAGATTCGTTGCGACTTATAACCGGTAAATTCCCAATTGCACATTTACGTAAACTCGATTCAATTCCGAATCTGGTAAACTATGCCCGCCCTTATTATCCGCCTGTAAATAGCCGTGCAACAGCAGTTGTGTTACCTGGTATTGCCTATAGCCAGGGCGATGCAGCCATGCGCAGCGATACGGCACGTATGATTTTTGGTGTAGATGGCAGCAATGTTAAAGTAGGCGTTATTTCAAACAGTTATAACACACAAGCAAATAATAAAGCAGGCGATGATGTGATAGCAGGCGACTTGCCCAGCAATGTAGAATTGTTGCTCGACTACCCTTATGGCCGTCAGACTGACGAGGGTCGTGCAATGATGCAAATTGTGCATGATGTTGCTCCCGGTGCCCAATTAGCATTCAGAACCGGATATATAAGTGCCGGTGATTTTGCCGAAGGCATCAAAGAACTACAACAAGCTAATTGCGATGTAATTGTAGATGACATTTCGTATATCACCGAACCGTTTTTTCAAGACGGTGTAATTAGCCATGCAGTAAATGCAGTACGCGATAGCGGTGTGGTATATATTGCTGCTGCCGGTAATTATGGAAGCCGTTCTTATGGTTCTACATTTAACCCTGTAACTGCACCATCAGGTTTTGCAGGCCATGCCCATGACTTTGGTGGTGGCGATGTTTACCAACGTGTAAATTTGCCTCATGGCACATACACCATTGTTTTGCAATGGGAAGACTCTATTTACTCGCGTGGGCAATTGCCGGGCGTTGCCAATGATTTAGACATCTATTTACTAGACACTACCGGCAACATTATTTTCGGGTTTAACCGCAACAATATTTATGGCGATCCGCTCGAAGTAATGCCATTTATTGTAAAAGGAAATATAACTGCCGATCTATTAATTACACGTGCGCAAGGCAACCAAAATGTACGATTTAAATACATTGTATTTAGAGGCGAAATGGATATTACCGAGCACAACAACGAATCGGGCACTGTAGTTGGTCAATCAAATGCACAAGGCGCTATAACTGTTGGAGCCGTGTTATATACAAATACACCTGCTTATGGTGTTAGTCAACCAACGGTAGCCTCCTTCTCATCTCGAGGTGGTAATATTTTAAGTGGCGAAAGCACTGCACGTTTTAAACCAAATATATGTGCGCCTAATGGTGTAAACACAACAGTAAAAATGGGCGGTGTAAATATTGATGGCGATGCCTTACCAAACTTTTTTGGCACATCGGCAGCAGCACCACATATAGCAGGTGTTGCAGCACTTGTAATAGACGCTCAAAATCGTTTTAATCAAAACACCATCAGCCCTGATAGTGTAAGAGATTTAATTTCGCAAACGGCTCTTGATATGTATGGCAGTGGATATGACATTAATAGCGGTTATGGATTTGTAAGAACCGATTCATTGTTAGCACGCTTTTCAAGCCCCAAACCTGTATTATATAGTTTAGCGGTTGATACAACTGTACAAAGTATTACAGGCAGTACACAACCTGAATTTAAAGGCGCTTATTTTAATGAACATACCAAAATTATTATGCGCGATGACACATTACCTACACAAGTTATAGATGCAAATACCATTATTGCCGAAGCACCTGCATTCGAAGGCAATCCGCCATTTTTTGCATACAATCCGCCTACTACCCCATCAGGTTTAGACGGTGGTAATAGTGATAGTTTGTACTTCTTTAGTCCGGTTAAAAAACAAATTGTTGTACGCCCAAATGATGTGGTTAAGTATTATGGCGAAGATTTACCGTTGTTAAGTTTTAGTGTAACGGTTGATGGCCAACCATTAGATTCGACACAACTTACATTAAATGATTTAAATTTAACCAATGTACTATTAAGTACATCTGTACAAGCGTTTACCAACCCGGGCTTATACCCAGTTACAGCTACAAATAGTCCTTTGTCTGCATCGCCTGTTAGCCAGGTGGTATTAGACGAGTTGTATAAATTTACATATCAACCGGGGGTGTTTACAGTGGCGCGTATGCCTTTAATTGTTAAGGCTAAAGATACCACCATTGTTTATGGTGATAAAATTGGTGCTTTGGCTTTTGATTATATTTATGATAACACCAACGTAAGCTACGCTAACCGGCCAGCATTGTATGATAGCATTCAGCTTTCGCATGAAGAAATACTTGCCGAAAATGTTGTGGGTTATGTAAATGCAAAAGCCATTGTAAATGGTCGTGCTATAGTAAATGCCGACCTGGCAAATTTGGGTATGTTAGCAAGTGGCAAAGCAATTGTTAATGCACGAGCAATTGTAAATGCGAAAGCAATTGTAAATGGCGCACAACAAGACGACACAACATTTGTAGTAGATGTGGCACCTGAATCATTCTTTTATTATCAGGACGATCCCGATACAGTGCCATTAGTAAGTGCCAAAGCCATTGTTAATGCGCGTGCCATTGTAAATGCAAAAGCTATTGTTAACGGCAAAGCGATAGTTAACGGAAAAGCAATTGTAAATGCCAAAGCAATCGTAAATGGTAAAGCCATCGTAAATGCATCAACTACCAATGATGATAGTAATGAAAATGTAGTTTCAATAATTGATAGTTTGGATGTTGATACAACCAGCACTGACTCGGTTTATTTTAACTCCATTAACTTAATTACCGGTTTAACAGCCGGTGAGCAAATGATTGTCCCCGGTGCGTTTTTCAGCGAAAATTTTGACATAAGCTATGAATTAGGAGCTTTAACTATTTTACCCGATACGCTAACTATCACAACAAATGATACAAATAGTGTGTGCGGTGTTTTGCCACCATTTACCGCTACAACTTCGGGCTATCATTATGATGATGCTGATAGTACTGTTTTGGTTAGCCCACCCACATTTAGTATAACAGATGTAAATAACAACCCTGTTGTAATACTACCCATACCTGCAGGTAATTACCAAATTGTACCGCAAGCTACCCTTGCAGGTCATCCCGATTCGGTTAACTACGTTTTAAATTTAATTAATGGTGCATTAACCGTTAACAGCGATATTGAAATAACAGGTAATACAACCGGAAGTTGTGCCGGAGCAAACGGTGGTTCAATTACAATTAATGTAACGGGAGGCGAACCAGCTTATTCATACAATTGGAGCAATGGCTCAACTACCAAAAACATAAGCAATTTAGCATCCGGAACCTATACAGTAACTGTAACTGATAATTTAGGCTGTACTGCTTTACAAACATTTACACTACAAAATCAACCTTTACCTGTTATTGGCATTTCAGGCATGGCAGTAATTTGTAGCGGTCTATCAACCAAGGTTAGTGCAGCTCCGGGTTACAGCTCATACTTATGGAGTAATGGTGTTACCAGCCGCCACATGCGTACCACTATATATGGTGTATATACGGTTACAGTTACCAATACACAAGGTTGTACAGGTACCGGTAGCGTAAAAATAATACGCAAGTCAAACCCAACTCCGGCTTTAGCTACTTCGGCCACCTTATGCTATAATGACTCGGTAACGCTAGATGCAGGAGCTAACTTTAGCAGTTACTTATGGTCAACAGGCAGTACGTTACAAGCAACGCAAGTAAACATTGCCAGCACCTATACGGTAACCGTTACATCATCTTTTGGCTGCTCAGCTTCGGCCAGCACAATAGTAACGGCTAATCCCCGAATACAACTCAGACGCAAAGTTATAAACGAATCAACCCCGGGTGCAAACGATGGAGAGGCATGGGTAAATGTATATAGCGGTACCCCACCTTACAGTTATTACTGGCAATTTAATGGCGATACTACGAACCGTATTAGCGGATTACGAGCTAAAACCTATAGAGTAACCGTTACCGATGCCAATGGTTGCACTAAAACCTGTAAATTACATGTAGGCACAGGTTCTACTATAGCCAAACATTTATTCGAAGAAGGCGATATAGCCATGACAGCTAATGCTATGCCCAACCCAACAAAAGGAAATATATCAGTAAGTGTAAACGAACTTTACAATGATGCAACCGTTTTGGTTTACGATATGTTGGGCAATGAACTACAAAAACATGCTTTAACTGCTGATGATGGCGAAACCGTAAGTATTACTTTACCTTTTGCCGAGTTAAAGGCCGGCTTATATATGGTTGTTATAACAGATGGCCAACAAAGATCCGTTTTACGTATTGT
Source organism: Bacteroidia bacterium (assembly GCA_016788165.1). Lineage (GTDB taxonomy): Bacteria > Bacteroidota > Bacteroidia > AKYH767-A > OLB10 > JAEUTH01. The sequence goes on from JAEUTH010000042.1 coordinate 180,532, forward strand.
GCGTGATTAGACCTTAATTTTTTGTAAATAAAATCGGCCGCTTCATACTATTGAAGCGGCCGATTTTATTTCTGATTAACTCCTTCCGTTTTTAAACAACTTTCATGTACGCAACACAATTGTTTTGCTTTCCTACTTCCAAAATATAATTGTGATGCCTGACATTTTTTCAATTTTTTAAGCACGTAGCTTTCATTCGTTTTCAATATTTTTCAATTAGTGTGTACCTTTACAACAACGCAGTTTGATCCTTTCAATAAGAGGCTTCTTTAGAGGCTTTTAATATCCGGCAGGGGGATTAGACTGCGTTCTCTTTTACCTACTGTCACTAAATAATTATAAATTAATAGTAATAAAATTTATAATGGCTTATGAGCTTACATTGAATTATTAAATCACAGTCAGATACAATAGTTAAGATTATAATTCCAAAATTTATGTACATTAAAACATCCGCTAATAAATTCTTTTCGTTAATGCGTGTAGTGTTTCATAGCATGAGTCAAATTATGTTGCAAACAAATATTGTAACCGGGCTGATGTTTTTGTTGGGTATTTTTATAGGTATGCCACTTATGGGTTTGATGATACTTTTGGCAACCATTACAAGCACTGCTACTGCAAAAGTACTTCGTTTTAATAGTATTGAAATTAATATAGGGCTTTATGGATTTAACGCTGCTTTGGTAGGCGCTGCTGCTGCATTTTATGTTTCGCCTCTTTTATCCGTCTTAATTATAACTGTTGCAGGATCAATTATAGCTACCCTTTTACAACACCTGTTTCTAAGATATAATGTCAAGGTTTTTACGCTTCCTTTTATTTTAGTTACATGGGGCTTTATTTACCTGATTAATTATTGCTGCAAAGATCAATTAATAGTTCACCCACCTTTACCTTCCGATACAAAACTTATTGAATTTCCGTTTTATGCATTTGGCCAAATCATATTTCAAAACAAACTATTTATAGGTGTAATATTTTTTGCTGCAGTTCTTTTTAGCTCACCAATAGCTGCTTTATATGGTATTTTATGTTCGATGATTACACTACCTACATTATTTTACTTTTCATATAACGAGACCGATATTTACAATGGCATGCTTAGTTTTAATGTGGTTTTATGTGCCATAACATTTGCCGGAAAAAAAATGGTTGATTTTTTATGGGCCATGTTGTCATCTGTTATTGCAATTTGTTGCAGCTATATATTATTGAAATTAAATGTTGCTATGCTAACTTTTCCATTTGTTGTTGCATCTTGTTTCACATACTATTTAAAATTGTTTTTAGATAAAAAGAAAACCAATAAACCAACAAAAGGATAGTTTTATACATCCGCCACAATTAGAACAAGGTTTAAGAAATTTATTCTATAAAACCGTCATCCATAGCTCATAGATACAAACAGAAACAGCCCCGAAAATTTGGGGCTGTTTCTGTTTGTGAATGACAAAATTATATCAATTTAATTATTAATAGAATCTGCCTCTGTTATCCTTAACGTTTGCTTTTTCTTTTAATGCATTAAACACTTCGTAAAAGCGGTTACCGTTTTGTTGCATCAATGTTTGTTTGGTAGAGCTAAAGTCCTTTATTTCGGCTGGTTTACTTACTGTTTCTGCCATGATAACAAATACACCTTGCGAGCCCTCAATTGGTTTCGAAACTTCGCCTTGTTTTAGTGTTACCAGTTGACCAATAACTTTTGGTTCGGGACCTAAACCGGGCACATACTGCGACCCAAAATTTACACTTTGAACCGGTATAACCTGTGTATTTAATTTGGCAGCCAATGCATCAATATTTTTATTTGATGCTAATGCTGCATTTGCCTTTTCAATTAAAGTTTGTGCTTTCTTCTCTCTTATTGCACCGGCTGTAACCAAATCTTTAGCTGTTTCTATGGTGCGGTAACCCTGTGGTGCAATATATTTTACCATAGCAACAATATACTTGTTATCAACCCGAAACGATCTGCTTACCTCATTAGGTTTGGCACTATAAATCCAACGTACTACATCGCGACAATTGTTACCAATTCCATTTATATTCCGATCAATTTCTTTTATATTATCAGCGGTACGTGAGGTGTAGCCTGCTGTTTGTGCGGCTTTATCAAAAGCAGCAATATCTACTGATGCACTATTTTTACCGGCAAATGCATTGGCTTTTTGATACCAGGCTTCAAAAGTTTCGTTGCTTGCTTCTATTTTACGGTCAATAACGCCCAGTTTAACTTTGGTTGCATTACTTGCCGAGTGGCTTAAAACCTGAATTACATGAAAACCATAATCGGTTTGAACCACACCCATTTCATTGGGTTTATTTTGAAAACAAAAATCGTTGAATTGAGGTACCATGCGGCCTTCGGGAAACCATTCGTAAACGCCACCTGTATTTGCCGACCCCGGATCTTTACTAAATTGTTTTGCTATAGCCATCCAATCGCCACCGGCTTTAAGTACGGTGTTTAATGAATCGGCTAACTTTTGTGCAATTGCCGGATCCTGACCTTGTTCAGGCGTAATTAAAATATGACGTGCGCGCACTGAATCCGGAATTGTTTTAAAACCTAAAACCTTAGCAATTTTTACAGAGCCTGCTTCATCGTAAGGGCCAATTACGGTGCCTACATTGGTACGAAACACCACAGAGTCAATAGCTGGCGAAAAGCTGCCGCGTGCCATGTACGTACCAGTGTATTTTGTATCGGCATTTACATTTATAAAAACAGAATCGTTGGTAGCAGTTTTAAATGGTTCAACCAATTGTGCAATATAGGTACGCGCATCACTTATATCCTTTTCGCTTGGGTTTACATCAAACGAAACGTAACTAATACTTGCAGCAGTTTCGGGTTGCTTAAACTCCCACTTATGCGATTCGTAATAACTTTTTAAATCACCATCGCTTACTTTTACAGTGCTATCGGCAATGGAGGCATAGTTTAAATTTATTGCCTTTACATTATAAACAGTTCCTTTGTTTTCATAATCGGCTTTAGCTTCGGCATTGGTAACATAAATGGCTTTGGTAATTAAATCGCTGTATTTACTAAGCAGGCGTTCCTTACGAATTCCATCTTCAAAATTTAACCATTGTACTTTAGCTTTGGCAACTTCGGGGTTACTGCCCGGGTTTTCTAATTGCTTTAAGTATTGGGTAACTTTAACAGGATCGAACTGACCGGTTGCCGGATTTTGAAAGGCTTTTTCGCCACTGATACCCGGATGTAAAAATTTGCCAAAAACCATGTCGTTAACTTCGTCATCCGTTACAACTAAGTTTAGTTTTTCAATTTGCGCTCCATAAATTTTATCATTCAGCAACTGTTGCCATGCCTGATTACGAGCCATATCCGATTGTTCAGCGGTAAGGTTTTCGAGGTTTTGTTGCATTTTCATCAAATCCTCAGCCTCGCGTACTTTGGCATCAAACTCTTGCGGATTTATGCTTTCACCGGCAATGGTTGCCAGACTATTATCGTTACCTAAAAAACTCCTGTTGGTGGTTAAAAAATCGCCCAGGATAAAAGCTACTAATGCAAAACCCACAAATACGATGATGAGTACACCCATGCGGTTTCTGATACTTCCAATGATTGCCATTACTGATTATGTATTGATTTTTTTAAAATAAGGGGTGCAAATATATACAAGTGTTTTACAAAGGCAAGCCCATATTTGATATGGCTTGTAAGGCTGATTAAATACGCAATTGAACTAACTATTTTTACCGGTGTTGTATAAATTAAATGTGCGGCAATACAAATTACTTTTTAGTTTCGCGCGCTTAACTCATAAAAATATGGCCTTAGACTTTTTAAAATACTTTATGCCTCAGGATAAAAAGTTTTTCCCGCTTTTTGAAAAATCTGCCATAAATCTTGCATTAGCAGGTACTGCCATTTGCGATTTGGTAAAATCAAGCGATGCTAATGAACGTATCCGCCTAATACGCGAAATTGAAAGATTAGAGCATGTGGGCGATGAAATAAGCCATGAAATTTTTCAGGAGCTAAGCCGTAATTTTATTACACCATTCGACCGTGAAGATATACACCGTTTGGTTTCGGCTATTGACAATGTGCTTGATTATATACATGGCAGCAGTAAGCGTATGCAACTATACAATTTAACTGTTTACAGTGATGAGATGGTTAAAATTGCCGAGCTTTTAAAAACACAAATTGATGAATTAAGAATTGCCATTTTTGAATTGCGAAACATGGATAAAATGCGTGATATCAGTGATGCATTGGTACGTATAAACAGTATTGAAAACCATGCTGATGATATTTTTGACCATGCCGTTGCCCGTTTGTTTAATGAGGAAACCAATGCAGTTGAATTAATTAAGTGTAAAGAAATATTACAGGCGCTCGAAACTGCAACTGATATGTGCGAAGATGCAGCCAATGTTATCGAATCAATTATTATTAAGATGGCTTAGCTGGTAGTTGTTTTGACTCGTACCAACCTAAATTTTCAAATATAAACCTGCATGTTTACCACACTACTGATTTGCGTTATTGCTTTTGCTTTAATTTTTGATTTTATAAATGGCTTTCACGATGCAGCAAATTCAATAGCAACTGTAGTTTCTACTAAAGTTTTATCTCCATTATCGGCTGTAATTTGGGCTGCTTTTTTCAATTTTGTAGCATACTGGATATTCGAGTTAAAAGTGGCCGATACAGTAGCCAAAACCGTTAAGCCGCAACATATTGATTTAGTTGTTGTATTAGCTGGTTTAACCGCTGCAATAATTTGGAATTTGATTACCTGGTGGCAAGGCATACCCTCATCATCATCGCATACACTAATTGGAGGCTTTGCGGGTGCCGGTGCTGCACATGCAGGTAGTTTACATGCCATTAATGTTGCTGCTGTTTTACCTGTTGTTTATTTTATTGTTTTAGCGCCTGTAATTGGTATGATGCTTTCGTATATTATAAGTGTTATTTCTTTGCATTTATGTAAAAGGGCTAATCCGAGCAAGGTTGATAAATTATTCAGGCGCTTGCAATTACTTTCATCGGCCGCTTATAGTTTGGGGCATGGAGGAAATGATGCACAAAAGGTTATGGGTATTATAGCAGCTGCTATGCTATCGCAAAATATGATTGTCGATATTAGGCATTTACCAGAGTGGGTTCCATTGGCATGTTACTCGGCAATAGCTGCCGGCACCATGATAGGTGGTTGGCGTATTGTTAAAACCATGGGGCAAAAGATAACCAAGCTTTCACCATTCGAAGGGTTTAGTGCCGAAACAGCAGGCGCGCTAACTTTATTTGGCACGCAACACTTTAAAATACCGGTAAGTACAACACATACCATTACCGGAAGTATTATTGGTGTGGGTGTTACCAAACGCATATCGGCAGTACGTTGGGGAGTTACCTTACAACTTATTTGGGCTTGGGTACTTACAATACCGGTTTCGGCCGGCTTGGCGGCTTTACTTTTTTATATATTCAGTTTGTTTTTGTATTAACTATTTGCCATAGTTTGCAAAAAGTTGTACATCTTTTTCGGTTATATTGTTTTCGCAAAGTATAAGTAAGCGTTCAACCACATTTCGTAATTCGCGAATATTACCAGTCCAATTATTTTTTTGCAATTCGGCAAGCGCTTTATCAGTGAACAATTTTATTGGCATGGAACTTTCTTCACAAATTTCTTTTACAAAATGATTGGCTAAAATAGGTATGTCGCTTTTACGCTCATTAAGCGATGGCACCTGAATTACAATTACGCTTAAGCGATGGTATAAATCTTCACGGAAATTACCATTTTCTATTTCCTTTTTTAAATCTTTATTAGTTGCTGCCAGTACCCTAACATTAACGCTCAATTCTTTTTCGCCTCCAACTCTGGTTATTTTATTTTCTTGTAAAGCGCGTAATACTTTTGCTTGGGCGCTTAAACTCATGTCGCCAATTTCATCTAAAAAAAGTGTGCCTCCATTAGCTTGTTCAAACTTACCCAAACGTTGTTTTATTGCCGATGTAAACGAACCTTTTTCATGGCCAAATAATTCACTCTCTATCAACTCGCTGGGTATAGCCGCACAATTTACTTCTATTAATGGCAATGCAGCTCTATTACTTTTTTCATGAAGCCAACGAGCAACCAACTCTTTACCGGTGCCATTTGCGCCTGTTATCAATACACGTGCATCGGTAGGTGCAACTTTGTCAATCATGGATTTTATTTTCACAATGCCTTCCGATTCGCCAATCATATTGGCCGTACGATATATTTTGCGTTTCAGCGTTTTTGTTTCAGTTATAAGGTTGCTCCTGTCAAGTGCATTACGCAGGGTAATGAGCATACGGTTAAGGTCGAGCGGTTTGCTTATATAATCGAAAGCACCCTTTTTAATTGCCTCAACTGCAGTTTCGATATTACCATGACCCGATATCATAACCATTGGCACATCAGGCATTTTTTCCTGAAACTTCTCCAATAATTCCATGCCATCTATCTTAGGCATTTTGATATCGCAAAAAACAATTTCAAACTTTTCCTTTTCAATAATCTTTAAAGCTTCAATGCCATCAGCAGCTTCGGTTACTTCATGTTTTTCATATTCTAAAATCTCTTTTAGCGCATGCCTGATAGCTCTTTCATCATCTATTACTAATATTTTTGCCATGTTGTGTTGGGTAATTGGGTTGGTGGTGTGTTGTAAAAAAACTGCTATAAACAATGCCTTCTTTTAATGCAAAGGCGGAGCGAATTAAATAACTAAAAGGCCATTTTTCCAAAACCAATTTAGTCAATAATGTTGCCATCACAATCATATCTGCTCTGATGGGTATCATACCGGGCATTGTTAACCGTTCGGAAAGGGTACTTTGCAATAATAATGCATGCAAATTATAATACGCATTAATTTCAAGAAAATTGAAATTGCTATTATCAGAAGTGTTGTTTTGTGCCTGCAGTATATCATTAAACGTATCGAATGAACCTGAGGAGCCAATGAGCATTTTGGGTTTATATTGGTTGCACATTACAATTACTGCTGCAATTTCTTCGGCTAAAAAGTTATTTATTGCTGTTATCTCTTCCAATGTTATTGGGTCTGATGGTTTAAACTTTTCGAGCAATAAAGCAGCACCTATATCAAAGCTTTTTTTCCAATAAATTTGATTGTTATCGGCCAAAATAAACTCTGTACTGCCACCACCAATGTCCATTATCAGCGCAATTTGATTTTCGATTTTTACTGCATTTTTAACCCCATGCCAAATAAATGTTGCTTCTGTGTCGCCATCAATAATTTCTATTGATATGCCGGTAAGATTAATTACTTGCTGCATAAATTCATTGGCATTGGCAGCCCTGCGTAAAGCAGCCGTACCAAAAGCGTAAATTTTTGAAACATTAAACTCGTTGCAAATTTGTTTAAATTCAATAATGGCATGTAGGCCGCGTTGTATGGCATCGTTATGCAATTTATTTGTTGTGATTCCATTTTCGCCCAACTTAACAATGGCTTTTGCTGTTTTTTCCACAACAAATTGCTGCTTATCTAACCTTACAATAAGCAGGTGAAAAATATTGGTACCTAAATCAATAACCGCTGCAAGCATGATAACATTCGAAATTAGAACTTTGTAAAACCTGATAATGCAACAAGTTGGCTTGGGTTGCATGTTGCTTTGCAATGAAAGCATATAAAACTAAATTCAGGTTTTCGAATAATCAAATACTTTTAATTTATTGGTAAAATATGCCTTGTATAAATCCATCAAATTAAGGAAGCATTGTATATTGTGCGATGTTGCATTTTTTAAAATTGCTTAAAAGCTATGTTGCTTTAAATGTTTGTTTATTCATAAGCATTAGTGTTTTTAGTATTACTGCATTTGCACAACCCAAATTAGTTACATTCACATTTTATGGTAATGCGCAAGGTATGCTTGCCGAAAACATAAATGCATTTGTGCAGGATGATAAAGGTTTTATGTGGATTGGCAGCAGTGATGGTTTGCTCAAATTTGATGGCCGAACTTTTAAACTTTATAGGAAAAATGACAACAAAAATGCAATACCCGGTAACAGTGTAAAATCACTGGTTTTATTAAACAGCAAACTTTGGATTGCAACAAATGAAGGGCTGTGCACCTATCAAGATGATCGTTTTTTTACCATTCCCAATTTAAATAAAATAAACTTCAATGCATTAAACACTATGGCGGCATCGGCTGATGGTTTTATGTATTTGGCTTTTGATAAAGACAGGCTTTTAAAATTTGATACTAAATCCAAACAACCTGTATTTTCAATTATAAGCAATAAAATTTTAACTACGTATGCATTATATCCGTTGGATAAAAATCATTTAATAACCGGGCACATTGGCACATCAATTTTATGTTATGTAGATAATAAAAAAGTAGCTACACGCCTTGGCTACCAAAAGGAGCAATTTAAATTCGGCTACACCATAACAGCAATTGCACGCGATAATAAAAACCAATATTGGTGTGGTGCATGGGATAATGGCTTGCATTGTTTCAATACAAATTTAACGCATAAGGAATCGTTTGTTTTTAACAACATGCCGGGCTATAATTCGATAAGCGATGAGATTACTTGCCTTGCTTTTATTAATGACAGTTGCCTTTGGTTTGGTACTAAAAACAATGGCCTTTTCGAATTTAACACCTATAGTAAAACACTGCATCCCATACAAGCCCAACATGAATTACCACAACGTATTAATACCATTTACGTTGATAAATTGAAACGAATTTGGATAGGCACACCTTCGGGCCTGGCATTATACGACCCGCATCAAACCCAAATTGAAAGGTTTAAGCTGACTACTGGCCAAGGCAAAAAATTAATGGCCAATTGTTTTATCCGATACAATGATACGGTGCTGCTAATTGGTACACAATCAGGCATTGTAGTAAATACACCTACCAAACAATATCTGCAACCACTTACTCATCGTGCACAAAACCAAGCGGTATTCAGCATGGCTTTCGACTTTAAAAACCGACTGATTGTAGGCACCAATCAAACTATTTTGCGCATGCACTCGTGGATGCAGTTTGACACCTTGCGTGGCAGCACACCTGACATGATGCAGCAAATGGTTTCGACACGGGTTTCTACTATTGATAATATTGAAGCAAAATACCCTTTAATAATCAGCAATTTTTATGGGCACTTTTTGGTTTTAATTGATAGTAATTTTGAAGCCAACTATATGGTGCTTTTACATGGCAATCAAATTGAAAACCTGGTTTATAAAGTGTTGGTTGACAAAAATCAAAATATTTGGTGTGCCGGTGCAACTTATGGATTGCACAGTATCAACAAAATAGAAAAACATGAAGTTGATCTCCCACCCAAATTATTTGGTGCTTTGTTAGGCAGCTATAACCCATTTCATCTTAATACAAACGATTTATCATTTGATAAACACGCCTATTTATTTGCGCCCGGCAAACCCTATATACTTTACAATGCAGACCAGCAATATAATGTGCTTGACATTTTGCCATTTAGCGATAGCACATATATTGTTTCCATAATGGGCAATGGGTTACATTACTTTAATCCAAATACAGCTAAACATTATACATCCATCAAATCTGATCAAAAAACATTCAGAGGCCTGCAGTTGGATGCAAACCATAATATATGGGCAATAAGTGGCAATTATTTAGTGCGATACAATACAACTAAAAAAACCTGGCTACACATTGATGTTAATGATGGATTGCCGGCATCGGGTTTAAACAACACCATGTATAACGATAAACTGTTTTTTTATGCCGGAGGTATGGGTTACTATATTAAATTTAATCCCTTGTCTATCGACTCTTCACTAACACGGCAGCCACTATACCTTTCGGGTTTACAACTTAACAACATCATTGCCGATAGTTTACTTTATGACAAAGAACCACACATCAGCCAAAAATTTAACAGCATCAATTTTCAATATGCCTATCTGGAATTTACAAACCCAAAAGCCATAAACTATCGCTACAAATTAGAAGGATTAAATCAGGAATGGATAAATGCTGGCAACGAAAATCATGTGGTGTTTAGCAATTTAGGATCGGGTAATTATCAATTTAAAGTAGCTGCTTATTATAAAGACAATGAAACCATGTTGGCGCAAGCAAGCTATAGTTTTTATATAGAGCCCTTTTGGTATAACACGTGGTGGTTTAAAATATCAATTGCATGCTTGTTGGTTTTATCAGGATATGGCATATACCGATACCGCCTCAGTCAATTGCATAAATTTTATAATATCAGAAATAACATAGCACGCAATTTACATGATGAAGTAGGGGCTTCGTTATCCAGTATCTTAATTGGAAGCCAACTTATTAAGCGTATTACCCCCCCCGATGCATTGCAACACCATACCATAATTGATTCGATAAATAAAGCATCATCACAAAGCATAAGCAATATGAGTGATATCGTTTGGAGTTTAAACCCAAGCAATGATACCGGAGAAAAAATGCGCATTAAAATGCAGGAAGTATTATTTCAATTGTTGGAACAACAAAATGTATTGGTACATTTTAACTGCACGGCTGCCTTTGATGCATTGCAAATAAATATGGACGTTAGGCGCAACTTATTTTTAATTTTTAAAGAGTGCATTCATAACATAGCAAAATATGCCAAAGCAAACCGGGTAGTTATCAATATTGACATTGTATCAACACAACTTATTTTTATAATAGAAGATGATGGCATTGGTTTTGACGCCAGCCTCGAAACCACCGGCAACGGCATTCAAAACATGCATATCCGTGCGCAACAAATGCAAAGCTTTTTAAACATTGAATCGCATTCAGGTAGCGGAACCAAAATCTATTTAAAAGTTCCTTTCACGAATATTCGTTAATGCACTTTAGTAAGCCAAAGTTAAGTTTGCACTATAATATACTACCATGCAACCGATTCAAGTATTGATTTTTGACGACCATGCCGAAATGCGAAAAATGTATGCATTAATGTTGTCAACTGAAACGGACATGATTTGCATAGGCGCGTATTCAAATTGCATGGATGCCGTAAAGCAAGTTGATAAACACAAGCCCGATGTTATTTTAATGGATATTGAAATGCCGGGTAAATCGGGCATTGATGCCGTTAAAGAAATTAAAACTGCATACCCCGATATGAAAATTATTATGCAAACCATTTTTAGTGATGACGATAAAATTTTTAATTCGATATGTAATGGCGCCTCTGGCTATATTTTAAAAAACAGCCCCTTATCCGACTTTACCAATGCCATCAGGCAGGTTTGTAATGGTGGAGCGCCTATGAGCCCGGGCATTGCATTACGTGTAATAGAACGGTTCAGAAAAGAAGTGAAGCCTGTAAACTTACCCGAAACCCAATTTAATTTAACTGATAAGGAATTAGAAATTTTAAATCTGCTCGTTTCAGGTCTTAGTTATAAACTAATTGCCGATAAAATTAATAAGAGCTACCATACTGTTGATTCGCATATCCGAAAAATATATGAAAAATTACATGTGCGCTCAGCAACCGAAGCAGTGCGCAAAGCTATCGACCACCGAATTTTATAATTACACGTAATTTCGTGATTGTAATAAAATAAACTGACTCTATTTTTACCAACTTAAACTTAAATTGGCTCAAATACATCCAAATGCTTTATATGTTTGTTTAATCACCCTGTTACAATATAATATAAATACCATACCTTAAAAACATTCAATCATGAGAAAAAATTTTTTACTAAAAACCATTTACACACTAATGCTTATTACAGGCATAAGTATAAATGCATGGGCCGTAGCCGAATCCGAACCTAATAATACACGCAACACGGCCGATGCTATTACTATTGGCGCAACCGGCACAGGTACTGCCGGCATACCGCAAGAAGAAGACTGGTGGACCGTAACTACAACCGGCAACGGGCAACTTAGTGTTAGTTATACGGCAACTAATGGATTGTATGTCTATTGCACGGTATATGACAATGATGGTATTACTGTTTTAGGCACTAATTACAGTGCTGGTACAAATGCTGTTAATATTGATGGCTTAGCAGCAGGTACGTATTACATTAGGTTTCACGCTTTTTACAATAACCAGGCACCTACTTACAGTTTTACGCCTACTTATACAGCACCTGCCCAGGCTGAAGATGTGGAGCCAAATGGTACTCGAAATCAAGCTAAAGTACTAAACCTGAATGGCAGTAAAACCGGACACGTTGATTACTATTATAACCACTATCGCGATACATTAGATTGGTTTAAAGTTACCACCACACAAAATGGCCGTTTATCAATAACTTTAACTTCTCATAACGGACAAAACGTTTTTGCCGAGTTGTTCGACAACAACGGTACTACTTATTTAAATGGTGGTTATACAGCCGGTAATGGCACCTGGCATACCGATGGTTTGGCTAAAGGTACTTATTACATACGCATCAGAACATACTATAACAATGGCTATGTACCTTATACCATCAGCAATACGTTTTTAAATGCGCCCGTTGCCGAAGACGTTGAGTTTAATGATGTTTATACCACGGCAGTTACTGCGCCATTAAATGATACTTTAACCGGCCATGTAAACTATTACTACAACCAATACCGCGATACATTAGATTGGTATAAAATAACTACCACGCTTGAAGGCAAGGTAACATTTTACATTCAGTCAATGAATGGCCAAAATGTTTTTATGCAGTTATTTGATGGCAATGGCACTACCTTTTTGGGTGGCAGCTATACTTCAAGTAATGCTACATTTAATGTAGATGGATTGGCTGCCGGTACTTATTACTTCCGTATAAAAACCTATTATAACTCTGAATATGTGCCTTACCGTTTCAGCGTTAAATTAACTACACCAACTTATTTAATAGATACCGAACCAAATGGTACAAAAGCTACAGCTAAAAACATTACTAAAAACGATAGTATTACCGGCCATATAGGTTATTATTACAACAACCTGCGCGATACATTTGATTATCGTAAACTTACTATTACCGAATATGGTTCACTAACATTTAAAGTATATAGCGGTAATGGTCAAAATGTGTATGCCCAATTGTTTGATGCCGATGGCACTACTTATTTGGCAGGCAGTTACACATCTTCAACCGCCCAATGGACCCGAAACGATATGGCACCGGGTACCTATTACCTGCGCATTCATACTTATTATGTAAATTCCGAATTTGTACCTTATTCTTTAAAGCTAACTTTTACTCCGGTTGTAGCAACCGATTTAGAGCCCAATGCAACCATGGCCACGGCAACAACTTTAAATGTAAACACGCCCACCAATGGTTGTTTTGGATACTATAATAATGGCGTACGCGATACCAACGACTGGTTTAAAGTAACCATGCCCGAAGACGGTAAAGCCATTTTTAGTTTAGGATATGCAGTAGCAGTTACAGGTAATTATTTTTTAGAAGTGTATGATGCTCAGGGTGTAATCCGGCATTCACAATATGCATCGGGAGCTACTTTAACCTTTACCAAAGCCGACATCAGAAAAGGTACTTATTATGTGCGTGTACATGGTTATTACAATCACGAATACTCGCAATATCTATTAAACGTAACCTTTACCAGTACCAACCCAACCGATGCCGAAACCAACAATACAGCATCAACTGCCAAACACATTGCCGGTTATGCAGTACGTAATGGCAATATTGGTTACAATGCTTTTGGTACCGCTACAGATACAGTAGATTGGCACCGTATGGGACATTGGGGTGTTGGGCCTATGAATTTAATTATTAAAAAAGTGGCCAACCCCGATGGTGTTATGCCAAGCATTAACTTTAAATTGTATGGCGATACTACGGCTGCACCATTATACAATTTCGACTTAACTGCCGACTCAACCAACGTAAGTTACACCTTAGCCAAAAAAGTATATTACATAAAACTTACTAAATTAGGTGTTACTTATGGCGGCTATAATATTACAGCCAACTACCGCGATACCTGCAGTTTGGTAATTGCCGTTACCACACACATACCCGACTCAGGTTGTAACCGTGGTACATTGGTATATGATATTACACGCGGTGTAGGCCCTTATGTAGTACAACTTTATAAAGACGGTGTTGCTTCGGGCGCGCCAATTAATACAAGCGGTACAGCAACTTATAACAATGTAGATGGTGGTGTTTATTACATTACTGCACGCAGCAGCCAAGCCGTTGATTGCGATAAAGCTTCGAGTATTCGTGCTATTGCCGGTACACCTTTAGGCATTCAGAAACTTCAAATCACAAGCACTACTGCTGTTTTACGTTGGACTGCCCAACCATGTGTTGATGGTTTTATAATGGCTTATCGCATACCACCATCATTGGTGTTTACGTTTGACACTGTACCTGCAGGCAAATACCGCGACACCATTTTTAACTTAACACCGGGTACACGCTACCGTTGCAAAATTGCTTCATTTGTTACGTATGATGGCACTACGTATGTGGGTAACTACTCCGATTTGTTTAGCATTATTACACCATTGCGCCAAGGCGATGAGATGATTGCCGAAAACGAAAACCTGTTGGTATATCCCAATCCGGCTAACGATGTAATTCAGGTAGCCTTGCCAACCGATAATGGTACTTTACAAATTGCCAATATGATGGGTCAAGTAGTTAAATCGGTTGCAGTTTCAACTACGTTTAACACGCAGGTTAGCGTTTACGATTTACCCAAAGGCGTTTACCTGATGCAGTACATTTCGAATAATAAATCATACACAACCCGGTTTATTAAAGAGTAAGTTTTATTAAACCGATATTAAAAAAAGCAGCGCTACAATAATTGTGGCGCTGCTTTTTTTATGAAGCTATCATGTACTGCTCCAACCTTTGTGTTTGAACCTGCCAATTAAAATTTTGCTTTACAAAAGTATATGCATTTTCAGCTATGGTTTGTGATTGTGTTTCATCGCTTAATAAAGAAATAATACAGGATGCATACTCGGCCGCAGTAGCTGCTATTAATACTTCTTGGTTATGCTTTGCTCCTACAGCATTATTTGCAAGACTGCTTACAATGCAAGGCACTTTCATGGCCATAGCCTGTAGTATTTTGTTTTGTAACCCAATACTTATAAGCATGGGCGCAATCATTATTTTCGAATGCGCAAACGATGTTCGAATATCATCCACCCAACCCGATACGGTAATACTGTTACTTTGCAACTGCTTAATAGCCAAAGTTGGCGATGCACCTGCAATAAGTAATTTTGCATCCGGTTTTTGCTTTAATACTAAAGGCCATATTTCATTGGCTAAAAACAAAACACTTTCAATGTTAGGCGGATAATTCATATTACCGGCAAACAATACATCATATTTTTTTCCGAGTTGTTGCGGGTAAAAAAAATCAAAGTCAACACCATTTGGAATAACTTCAATCTTATCTCTATCGGGATGTGGTATGTGGCTGCGATCCTGGTCAGATATGATGATGTGTTTATCAAAGCAATTATAAATTTGAGATTCGTAGCGTAACAACCGTTTATGCTCAATGGCAATTGCAATCTTTTTTAAGCCGGATTCATTTTCTAGCATACGTTCCATACCCATACTAAAAGTGTCCATATAATCTAGTGTTTTTGGGATGTTTATATCCTTTACATATTCGCTCATACGGATTAAATGACAAAATATATGGTCGGGTTTTTCTTCGGTGGCTATGGCCTTAATACGTTGGCAAACTGTTTTACGTAAAAAATATGCAACAGAAAAAGGCAGATAGCCTAATATATTTTTTAACAGGTTGAAATAGCTATTAAACTTCGAAATTTGTTCGGTGTAAATTTTTTCGCAATACGGTTTTAATTGCGCCAATTGCGAATCGGTTACTACCGTTTCGTTTATTGCAAACAAAATTATCTGATGATGGGCGCTTAGATTTTTAATTAATTCAAACGCGCGCAACTTGTCGCCTTTTTCGAGCGGAAACGGAAACCGGGAGGTGATGAATAAAATTTTCAAAATACGTGATGGCTTTCAGTGAACCTATTGGTAACTACAAGGATAAATAAGTTTTAAAAACTAAATAGTTTTTATATTAAAAAGCTTCAATATAAATGCGGGTATGTAGGTGTTAAACTCGGCCAACCATTGCATTTTTAGTACTACACCGGCATACAATATTGTAATACAAATGCTCTTGTAAATAATATCAAAATACGTATTACTTAAAGTTGGCATAAAAAAATGTAAACCAAAAATTAAGATGATAAATAACAATACTTGTATATTATTTCGGGTAAATGGCTGTAGCTTAAAATACCTGAACACAAAAGCAAACAATACGCTGTTATAAAACATATAGGAAGCAGCTGTTGCTATGGCTGCACCGTTTATACCATAGATGGGAATAAGCCACATTTGTAAAAGCAAAGTAAGTACAGCCAATGCAATTAAAAACAAAGCACCGTATTTGTACTTATCCGAATTAAATAAAATGGGCGCATTTAAACCGGTTGCCATGTTAAACAATGTGCCAATGCTTAATATCAATGTTACAGATGCACCTTGCTGATAACCGGCCGGTAAAAAAGTGAGTAACGATTTAATATTTATATTGATGATTAAAAAAACAAACCCACCCAATAATAACATGTACAAGGTTGATTTTTTGTAAATATCCAATATCTCGGTTTTATTATTGTCGGCCCAGGCAAATGATATTTTTGAAGCTGCAATTTTTTCGACCGCTGTAAGCGGTGCTTCAATTACCGTAGTTATAAATGCAGCAATGGCATATATAGCAACAAACTCAATAGGCAAATACTTTCCAATCATTATCGAGTCGAAATACTTTAAGCCTACACTGGCAACACCGGCAAACCACAACAATAAACCGTAGTTAATCAGTTTTAAAAATTGTTTCTGCTTAAAATAGCTCCAGTCAATTTTAAAAGTAATGGTGTCGAATACAAATATGTATGCCAGCAAAAGCAATACTTGCAAAGCATACAAAGCCACATAACAAAAAATAAACTGATTAAAATCAATCCATTTTAAATAATAAACTGTTACAACAACAATAACCAAAATGCGGCTAACCACATCATTTAAAAAAGCCGGTATGGTTGATTTGAAATGCACATAACAATACACATTTAAACAACTTATCAGCGAAATAATTAGGGTAAGCGGAAAAACATAATTAAAGAACTCCAAAAACAATTTCGACTCCTTTATGTACTGTGCAAAAATTAAGTCCTTAAAAAACCAAAGTGCAATACATGCTATTGTATAACCCAACAACGGAAACAAAAGCATAAACGAAAAATATCCGTAATGTTTTTTTTCGGCATTTTTAAATAAAGGAAAATATTTGGTAGTTGCATTACCTATACCTAAAGGCACAAACATGGCCACCATCATCGAAAATGAATAAAGCAAACGTGTAAGGCCCAGCTCTTCCTTGGTTAAAAAATTAGGCTGTATCCAAATTAAACTTACAAAACCAATAACAATTCCAACATAGGTCGAAATAAAATTTTTAATACCTTGCCTTTGTATTACACCCATTAATACGTGTTAGTTGTCTGATGATTTGTGTTATGGCAGGCAATATTAGTTAATTATAAATATCAACTCTTACTAATGAAAATCAATTTTACTTTCAATAGTATATAAATACAAGCAATAGCGGTAGTTCTATTCTGTTTATTTACATCCACTTTATTTGCACAAAAAGAAGGCAATAACTGGTGCTTTGGGAATAATGCAGGTATTGATTTTAATAGTGGTAATGCAGTGCTTACAACTTCAAATGCAGGTAGCGCTGCTGATTTTATGAGTGCAGTAAGCGATGCAAATGGACAGGTTTTATTTTATACAAATGGTATTAATGTATGGAATAAAAAAAAGGCAATAATGAACAATGGTACCGGGTTGAACGGAACCATATCGTCAGGTCAATCGCCTCTAATAGTACCGCAACCCAACTCTAATTTATATTATATATTTACTTTAGACCAATGGGCTAATAGCAATGGTTTACAAATAAGTATTGTTGACATGGCGTTGCAAAATGGCTTTGGTGAGGTTGTAAATAAAAACAAGCCTGTTTATTCGCCTTCAACAGAAAAAATTACATCATACTATCATGCCTCTGAAAATTATTATTGGATAATAACACACAGTTTTTCAGATAATGAATTCCGTTGTTACAAGTTAACAGAAACGGGTTTACAGTCGTTTCCTACAATAAGTAATTCAGGTTCGGTTTACTTTGGTTTTGCAGGCCAGTTTAATGATGCAGTTGGACAACTTAGCATCTCTTCGGATGGAACTAAATTAGTGAGTGCATGCTACCAATCAGGTACTTTTGAAGTTCATGATTTTGATATCAATACGGGTATCGTAAGCAATCCAAAGTTGATTGCAGGATACCCGAATGCATTTGGTGCAGAGTTTTCACCAGATGGTTCGAAACTATATGTATCACGATGGGTAACGAGTCATAAAGTTTGGCAATATGATTTAAACGCAAGTAATTGGCCTAGTGTACTGGCTAGTGTTACTTTAGTTGGTACAGGCTACATAGTGGGCTATTTACAACTTGCACCCGATGGAAAAATATATGTGGCCAACTACAACAATAATAACTTGGGTGTTATTAACAGTCCCAATAGTTTGGGGCTTGCATGCAATTATATTCCATTTGGATTTAGTTTATTACCCAATTCAAGTAGTGCAGGCTTATGTGCAACAGTAAAGAAAAACTCATTAGCAAGTATTAAACACGACAATCTGATTAGTCAAAAAATAAATGTTTACCCTAACCCATCAATTGGAAACGTTACCATTCAGATTGAAAATATAAAAAACGACCCCTTACGTATAAATATTATAAACGCTAAGGGTCAAACCGTTTACAACCAACTTAAGTACGATAGCAATAACACATTCATATTGGAAGATCTACCCTCGGGTATTTATTGCTTATACCTCACAACTTTGTTAGGCACAAACACTAAGCAGAAATTTATAGTTTCTAATAACTAATTAATTCATCCACTTTTCCATCCACATCTGAAGCATTAAAATTTTCCAAATCCGATGAAAATCTTCGATGTCTGATTTTAAATAAGCATGTATCATTTTTTCGATTGTCTTATGGTTAAGCAATCCGTATGCATTAATTTTATCAGCATTTACGTAAGCAAGCAAAATGTCTTTGTGCTCATTTTTGTACCATTTCTCTATAGGTATTCTAAACCCCATCTTAGGTCTTTCCATAATTTCTTTGGGCAGGTATTTATGCGTTATATCGCGCAAAATACGTTTACCGGTGCCGTTATGCAGTTTAAATGCAGCCGGTAGTTGTGCTGCCCATTCAATTATGCGATAATCTAATAAAGGTTCGCGTCCTTCTAAACTTACAGCCATGGTGGCACGGTCAACCTTTTGTAGTATATCGTCAACCAAAAAAGTTTGATAATCGAGCCACAAAAAATGGTCGAGCATATCGCTACTGCGCAAATTGGCAAAGTCGTCAAATGCCGTAATACTCTTTGTAAATTCGGGTTTTAATAATTGCCTCACTTCTGCAACTGTCATCGCTTGCGTTATGACATTAAATGCATCGGCATGGTGATTTGCTTTTAAAATCAGTTTTAATTTTTCGAGCCTGTCAGGTACTGCCAGGTTGCTTCGTTTAAAAGGTTGCGTTATGTTTATTGGCAGGCTTCCTAACGTCTTTACAAAACCGGGCACTTTATTAAGTTTATTAATGTACTGTAAACCTTTTGCATACTTCGTATATCCGGCAAAGGTTTCGTCACCCCCATCGGCACTTAAGGCTACGGTTACATGCTGCCGCGCCATTTTACTTACCAAATAAGTAGGTATGGCCGATGAGTCGGCAAAAGGCTCGTCATACATTTGGGGCAGCATGGGTATTATATCCAATGCTTCTTTATAAGTACAGGTATATGCATGATGCTCGGTGCCCAGATGCTTGGCCACATTGCCTGCATGTATGGCTTCGTTATAGGTTTCTTCTTCGAAACCTATAGTAAACGTTTTAAGTTTTTGTGTTTGTTGGCTTTGCAACAATGCTGTAACCAAACTGCTATCATAACCTCCACTTAAAAATATACCTACCGGTACATCGGCCACCATGCGGTAATTACATGCCGATAAAAGCAGTTTTTCGGTTTCGGCAATTGCATCTTTATAATCAATTTTTACTTTGGGTTTATTGTAAGCATCAGTTACATCCCAATATTTTTCAGTTGTAAGCGCTTGCGTTTTTAAGTTGAGCTTAAGCCAATGGCCGGGCAATAACTTATAGGTATGCTTAAAAATACAATGTGGTGCCGGTATATAACCATGCTGAAAATACAAAGCCAGTGCATCTACATCAATTTGCTTAACGAAACTGCCGTGTTGATGAAACGATTTTAATTCGCTGCCATATAAAAACAAATTTTGATGCTGATAGTAAAATAAGGGTTTAACGCCAGCCCTATCGCGGCAAGCAACCAGTACTTGCTCTTTTGTATCGTAAATAACAAAAGCAAACATGCCGATAAACCGGTTTACACAGGCATAGCCCCAGGTAATATAGGCCTGCAAAATAACTTCGGTATCGCTATTGCTTTTAAAGCGGATACCGGCCACCATCAAGGTTTTTTTTATTTCGGCATGGTTGTAAATTTCGCCATTAAAGGTAATGCAGTAACGCCCATCATTGCTGTACATGGGTTGATGCCCCAAAGCCGAAAGTTCGATAATGGACAAGCGCCTGAAACCCAAACCAACCGTAGCATATGCATGTTGAAAATAAGCATGCCCGGCATCATCGGGGCCACGGTGCAAAATACTTTGCGTCATAGCATGCAATACACTTTCAGGTGTGCTACATTTAAAATCAATAAAGCCTGCTAAACCACACATTGTTTTTAAAAAATTAGAACTGCCAAAGCTATAAATTGATACCTACTAATTTAAACTAATATCACCAGGGTTATTTCATGCTAACTACTACACGCTAATTTCGAAGCAGATTAAGAATAAATACTATATTCGGCACCAAACCACAATAACCAATCCCTTTAAACTAATCACACGCCTACTAATTATTGTACCCTGCTGCCTTAAAATTTATTGCCATTTTTTGTCAATCTATTATTCGATAAATTATACCTATTAATCAAACTAAACATTTAAAAACCTTTTTGCTTATGAGAAAGTCAAAATTACCTTTCAACTTTTATAAGAAGCCACTAATGTGGTCAATCTTTTTTTTATTGATATCAATTGGTATTAGCGCACAAAACAAACATACCAACATTGTTTCATCTGTTGCTACACAAAATAGAGTTTCAGCAAACCGGAAAGAACTTAACAAACAAGCCCATGAATCAGAAAAAATAATTGAACCTAAAAGAAAGGCTAAAAGTAAGCTTACTGATAATAAAGAAATAGAAAGGGAAAAAGAAGCTGAAGAAGAAGAAGAACGCGAGAAAGAGAAAAAACGAGAAGGCGCTTTACAACGACTTCAGCGCGATCAGCTCATGATGAAAGACCCAAAGTTGGGTTATATTCCAAATGAAAGGTTGCTGGTCGCCAAACAGTATAAGGATCAATTAATGGCACTTTCTATGGGGCCGTTAAACGGTGTAACCTGGAAAGAACAAGGACCAAACAACCAAGGTGGCCGATGCCGTGCCATGGTGGTTGACCCAAATGACGGTAGCGGAAATACCGTTTGGGCCGGCAGCGTTGGTGGTGGCCTTTGGAAAACAACGAATATTAATGCAAGCACACCTACATGGGTACCTATCACCGACCTTTTTGCAAACCTGGCAATCACTTCCATAGCTTTCGACCCAGGCAATGCGCAAATCATGTATTTTACTACCGGTGAGGGTTATGGTAATAGTGATGCCATACGTGGTTTGGGCGTTTGGAAAAGCACAGATGGTGGCAACACCTGGGCACAGTTAGCAGCTACCAATACCAGCACTTTTCATTTTTGTCAGAAAGTAATTGTAAGCAATACAGGCGTAATATTGGTTGCCACAGCAAGTGGCGGATTGCAGCGCTCAATAAATGGCGGCACATCGTTTAGTAAAGTTTTGGGTACCGGTTTGGGCATTAGCGGAGCCGGAAATAATTTTTGCTATGATGTGGATATGGCAGCCAATGGCGATATTTACAGCACACTCGATGGCTCCGTTCATAAATCAACCAATGCGGGTGCAACATTTGGCGCTGCACAAAGCCTGCCGATAACAGCAGGCCGAATTGAATTAGCTTGCGCACCTAACGATGCCAATTATGTTTATGCACTTATTGAAAACGGCAGCACCGTAGCCGGCATTTTGCAAACCACAGATGCAGGTACTACCTGGCTTACCCGAACCGAACCCGATGATGCCGACCCGGGAATACCAAATGCCGATTTTTCGAGAGGACAGGCATGGTACGATTTAGCTATTGCTGTTGACCCTAATAATAAAGACAGGCTGTTTGTTGGCGCAATAGATATTTTTGTTAGTGGCGATGGTGCAAACACCTGGTCACAGGTTACACATTGGTATGGTGGGTTTGGTTTTCAGAATGTGCATGCCGATCAGCATAATATTTTATTTCAAAATGGAAGCTCATCAATAGCTTATTTTTCGAATGATGGTGGTATTTATCGCTGTACAGATGCAAATACCGTTTTACCAACTATTACACGAAAAGATTACAACTTCAACACCGCACAGTTTTATTCATGTGCCATACATCCAACAGCACAAACATCTCATTATTTAGCAGGCGCCCAAGATAATGGTTCGCATAAATTTGTAAGCAATGGCATTCAAAACACCACTGAAGTTACCGGTGGTGATGGTGCTTTTTGCCACATTGATCAGGACCAACCGCAGTTTCAATTTACAAGCTATGTATATAATGACCACTACCGCTCAAGCGATGGTGGTGTTACATGGACTAATGTTACGGGCTCAGGCGGACAATTTATAAACCCTACCGATTATGATGATGTTAACAATAAACTTTATTGTTGCCGTAATAGCAACGATTACCTCCGATGGGACGACCCGCAAACCGGCAGTACTTTTTCAATTGTTTCGGTGCCGGGTTTTGGAGGACAAGTTTCTGCTGTAAAAGTTTCGCCTAATACAGCAAACCGGGTTTTCTTTGGAATTAGTAATGGCGACATTTTTAGAGTCGATAATGCGCATACCGGTACACCAACAGCAACCAATATAAGTACCGGCTTACCTTCGGGTTATGCCGCTTGCGTTGAAGTTGAAACCGGCAACGACAATCACCTGCTTGTTACCTATAGTAACTATGGTGTAAATAGTGTTTGGGAGAGTACGGATGGTGGCGCTACCTGGACTTCGGTTGAAGGTAACCTGCCTGATATGCCTATTCGCTGGGCATTATTTAATCCTAATAACAGCGATCAGGCCATACTGGCAACTGAGTTAGGAGTTTGGAGTACGGATGACCTCAATGGCAACTCAACCAATTGGGGTGCAAGTAATTCAGGCCTTGCCAATGTAAGGGTAGATATGTTGCAATTGCGTCAAAGCGATAAATATGTAATTGCTGCCACACATGGCAGAGGGTTATTTGCATCTGACTTGTTTACAATACCAACAGCCATTTTCGTTTCTGACAAACAACTTGCATACGTAAATAGCAATATCCAATTTACAAATTATAGTTATAAAGGCACTTCATGGTCGTGGGATTTTGGTGATGGCTCTCCCTTATCAAATTCTGAAAATCCTTCACATAGTTATACCAATGGTGGAAAATACTCAGTAACCTTAACCATAAACGCGGGAGCAGCCACTTTAACAAAAACACAATACATCCACATACTTCCAAATAGAGGCACTCCTTATGTGGTGGCATCAGACGGAGGAACTTTTGAAACAAATCTTAATGACTTTGGTTCGCAATCAATAAGAGGTGGTATAGATAAATGGGAACGTGGTGTACCATCCAATTTTCTTACTACCGTAAATTCGCCTGTTAATGCCTGGAAAACCGACCTTGATGCTGATTTAACCCCGGGCAACTATTCCTGTGTTTTGCAAACTCCATCATATAACTTTACAGCGGCTGGAACTTATACTTTACGTTTCAGAAGAAGCATGGAAGTGGTATTTTGTAATGCTCCTTTTGCTGTGCAAGTTCAATATTCAACTGACAAAGGACTAAACTGGACAAGGTTAGGTGTAGATGCGGACCCGAATGCAACCAACTGGTATAACCGCGGGCCTGCAGCAGCATGCCCGATTGATGCTTCTGTTTTCTCTGACAGGTATGGCTGGACTTTAACAGGGCATAATACTTTATGTACTTATAATTTAACAACAGGTGTTCCGGCATTAATTGGTCAGTCAGATGTTACATTTCGATTTGTTTTATCCGTAATCTCTGGTTATAGCGGTAGTGCTTATGCTGCAGATGGATTTATGGTTGATGATTTTGAAATATTAGGACCTAACAATCCGGCAAGTGGTACAGCAACTATTGTTACCACAGGTACACTTAATCCATTTTCGTCTTGTGCAGGTTTTGTTTCTGCAGCACAATCGTTTACGGTATCAGGCTCAGGCCTTACAGCAAATCTGGATGTAACAGCACCCACAGGTTATGAAGTTTCGTTAACAGCAGGTAGTGGATATGCTGCAACACTTGCATTAACTCCGGTTTCAGGAAATGTAAATACAACCACCATATTTGTGCGGTTGACAAATTCTGCATCCGGAACGCCTTCTGGTAATGTAGCTTGTACATCAGCCGGGGCTATTACGCAAAACGTTGCGGCTAGTGGAACCGTTCATGCAAATCCTGCTCCATCCATATCAGGCAGTTTATCTTTCTGTGCAGGTGGTTCTACTACATTAGATGCAGGTGTGTTTGCGAGTTATTTATGGTCAAACGGTGCTACTACACAAAGTATTTTGGTTAATACAGCCGGCACATTTACGGTAACTGTTACCGATGGTAATGGTTGTACAGGTGTGGCTTCGGTTACTACTACGGTTCATGCAAATCCATCGCCATCTATTTCAGGCAGTTTATCTTTCTGCGCAGGTGGTTCTACTACTTTAGATGCAGGTGTGTTTGCAAGTTATTTATGGTCAAACGGTGCTACTACACAAAGTATTTTGGTTAATACAGCCGGTACATTTACGGTAACTGTTACCGATGGTAATGGTTGTACAGGTTTGGCTTCGGTTACTACTACGATTAGTGGAAGTTTAAATCCAAGCATTTCAGGTAGTTTATCTTTCTGTGCAGGTGGTTCTACTACATTAGATGCAGGTGTGTTTGCAAGTTATTTATGGTCAACAGGGGCTACTACACAAAGTATTTTGGTTAATACAGCCGGCACATTTACGGTAACTGTTACCGATGGCAATGGTTGTACAGGTTTGGCTTCGGTTACTACTACGGTTCATGCAAATCCATCGCCATCCATATCAGGCAGTTTATCTTTCTGTGCAGGTGGTTCTACTACATTAGATGCAGGTGTGTTTGCAAGTTATTTATGGTCAAACGGTGCTACTACACAAAGTATTTTGGTTAATACAGCCGGCACATTTACGGTAACTGTTACCGATGGCAATGGTTGTACAGGTGTGGCTTCGGTTACTACTACGGTTCATGCAAATCCATCGCCATCCATATCAGGCAGTTTATCTTTCTGTGCAGGTGGTTCTACTACTTTAGATGCAGGTGTGTTTGCAAGTTATTTATGGTCAAACGGTGCTACTACACAAAGTATTTTGGTTAATACAGCCGGCACATTTACGGTAACTGTTACCGATGGTAATGGTTGCACGGGTATGGCTTCGGTTACTACTACGGTTCATGCAAATCCTGCTCCATCTATTTCAGGCAGTTTATCTTTCTGTGCAGGTGGTTCTACTACTTTAGATGCAGGTTTGTTTGCAAGTTATTTATGGTCAACAGGTGCGACTACACAAAGTATTTTGGTTAATACGGCCGGTACATTTACAGTAACTGTTACCGATGGCAATGGTTGCACGGGCATGGCTTCGGTTACTACTACGGTTAGTGGAAGTTTAAATCCAAGCATTTCAGGCAGTTTGTCTTTCTGTGCAGGTGGTTCTACTACGTTAGATGCAGGTGTGTTTGCAAGTTATTTATGGTCAACAGGGGCTACTACACAAAGTATTTTGGTTAATACGGCCGGTACATTTACAGTAACTGTTACCGATGGTAATGGTTGCACGGGTATGGCTTCGGTTACTACTACGGTTCATGCAAATCCATCGCCAAGCATTTCAGGCAGTTTATCTTTCTGTGCAGGTGGTTCTACTACTTTAGATGCAGGTTTGTTTGCAAGTTATTTATGGTCAACAGGGGCTACTACACAAAGTATTTTGGTTAATACGGCCGGTACATTTACAGTAACTGTTACCGATGGCAATGGTTGTACAGGTGTGGCTTCGGTTACTACTACGGTTGGAAGTTCAACACCAGCTCAGCCCGGCTTAATAACCGGACCTGTTGTAGTATGTAAAAATAGTAATGTAAGCTATTCAATAGCAGCTGTGCCAGGGGCAACCGGCTACACATGGACAGCCACTTCAGGTGCAACAGTAAGTAGCGGACAAGGCTCAACTAATGTGGTAATTAATTTCAGCAATTTGGCAACTAATGCCACACTTTCTGTTGTAGCAACTAATTTATGCGGTTCAAGTATTGCACGTACATTATCATATACAGTAGCTACCGAAGCACCTGCTAAACCTGCAACCATTACTGGCATGTTGTTCGGCCTATGTAATAAGCCCAGTGTGCCATATTCGTGTCCTACGGTGGTAGGAGCCACATCTTATTTATGGTCAGTACCTACCGGGGTTACAATACTTTCAGGGCAAGGTACCAACTCCATCACCGTTCAATACACCGGATCATTTACAGGCTCAGGAACATTAAGTGTATCAGCTCAAAATGGTTGTGGTAGTAGTGCACTTACGTCACGCATAGTTAATGCAAAGCCCCAACAGCCTGTAATTTCAGGACAAAACTGGGCATGCAAAGGGCAGGCAGGACTAACGTACACCGTATCCGCAGTTGCGGGTGCTACAAGCTATCAGTGGATACCCGTGCCCGGCAGTACCATTACAAGTGGCCAGGGTACAACATCTATTACATACAAATGGGGTAATATTCATGGCGTTGTAAAGTGTATCGCTAAAAATGCCTGTGGAAACAGTATTGCAGGTAATTTATCAGTTTCATTTACGTGTAAAACGACTGACACAGACGAAAACTTTTCCGATATAACACTTTATCCAAACCCGGCATCTGAAACTGCTACGTTATCATTTGAAAGCTTTATTGAAGGGGAAGCTGCAGTTTATATCAGGGACATGATTGGACAAGAATTATTAAACGACAACGTGAAAGTGGAAAAAGGAAATAATAATTATATACTACGTCTATCCGAATTCCCTAAAGGCGTATATTTAGTAAGCCTTAAATTTAAGGGCATTTCCCAAAACAGCAGGCTTATAATACAATAAACAAAAACGTTTCCGTCATCAAGCCGAAAGGGTAGCATGTGCTACCCTTTCGGCTTTTTACGCTACGTTCAGATAAAATACATATAAGTAAACTTTCAGCAAAAAGTGTTGCTACAATAATGTGGTAGTGTCAAAACCATAATTGAAACAAATAAATATTTTTGCACGTTTATCATTACATGCATTACATGCTGCAGCAATTCATATCACCTGTTACAGGCAATCCTTTACAAGAACAAAATGGTGTATTAACAAACCATTCAGGCGAAAAATTTCCGGTAATACATGCCATACCCCGCTTTGTACCCAGCGATAATTATGCAAGTGCTTTTGGTTTACAATGGAAATCGTTTGCCAAAATTCAGCTCGATAGTTACAATGGCAGTACCATTAGTTACGACCGCTTGTTACGTTGCTTCGGAAATAATTTACAACAAATAGCGCAAAAAAAATTATTGGAAGTAGGCTGTGGTGCCGGCCGTTTTACCGAACATTTAATTAAAGCAGGCGCCTATGTACATAGTGTTGACTTAAGCGAAGCCGTAGAAGTAAACTACAGCAATATGCAGGGTGCAGCCAATTATCAGGTTGCACAAGCCAACGTATATAACCTGCCTTATGCACCACAAAGTTTTGATGTTGTAATGTGTTTGGGCGTAATACAACATACCCCTAACCCCGAAAAAACAATTGAAGCACTTTGGAATATGGTAAAACCCGGTGGCCTTTTGGTAATTGACCACTATACTTTTGATTGGATGTATTACCTGAAACCCATATTGCTTTATCGTGCTTTTTTACGAAAGATGAAACCTGAACGCTCGAAAAAAATTGTAGAACGTCTGGTACGCTTTTTCTTTCCTTTACATTGGAAATACAGAAACTCAAAAATAGCAACCGTGTTGCTTAACCGTATATCGCCTTGTTATGTGTATATAAAAACGTTTCCGCAAATGGATCACGATTTTCATTACGAATTAACCCGTTTAGATACCTATGATGGATTAACTGATTACTACAAACATTTGCGTAGTCGAAAACAAATTGAAAATAAATTAAAAGCGCTGGACGCAAAAAATATTAAAGTGTGGAAAGGTGGCAATGGCGTTGAAGCAATGTGTAATAAATAAAAAATAGAATGGAAAAAATAGTTGATAAAGCAGGTGCTGACTATTGGACTCAAGTTTGGCAAAACACCTCTTTGCCCCTACCATTAAATACTTCAGAAACCTTATCTAATACAATAACATTAAGATTTCAGGAAGTATTCAGGAAATTCTTTGATACCGTAACAACAAATGACAAGCTGTTGCTTGAAGTAGGATGCGGCAATTCGGTATGGCTACCTTATCTTGCAAAACAATATGGTTTTAAAATTTATGGTCTTGATTATTCAAACTACGGTTGTGAAACCGAAAGAGCAATTCTGAAACGTGATTTTGTTGAGGGAGAAATAATTATTGGCGACATGTTTAATCCACCTGTTAATCTCTTAAACAAATTTGACTTCGTTATCTCAATGGGCGTTATCGAACATTTTTCCGATACAACACAAGTTGTAAAATCATTATCAAGTTTTTTAAAACCCGATGGCGTATTAATTACAACATTGCCTAATCATGCCGGCATCTTAGGTTGGCTTCAAAAGGTTTTTAATAAACCTGTTTATGATATTCATTTCATTTTAGACAAAACTGATATTGAAAATTCTGTTGCGAATGCAGATTTAAAAATGATTCAAAGTCTATATGCAGTTAGTGGCGGTTTTATGGTTAACCTCGAAGCAAAAGACAAACCTTTGCCCAATATATTTGTACGAAAAATTGGTGCTAAAGTTCTGGTTGTTCTTACATACTTATGGTGGTCAATAAATAAATACATTGTGAAATTGCCCGAAAACAAATTCTTGTCACCAGCCATAATAAATATTGCGAAGAAATAAATGCAAAGTTTTTAATTAAAAATTTAACCCCTCCATTTCTTAAACACAATGTCAAGTAAAATCTTTTGAAAATGGTTTTATCGCGTCTGTATCTTTATTCGATCTTTACTTTAATATTAGTTTGCAAGAACGTTTATTTAATTTCGCAGCCTAACGTGTGGGTACAAAAAGCATCTTTGCCCGGATTGGCAAGATACGAAGCAGCAGCATTCACACTTAATGGTAAAGGCTACTTTATTTCCGGGGGTGATTACAATACGGGAAATATTTTTAATGACGTTTGGGAGTATGACCCTGTAAATGATCTTTGGACGCAAAAGGCAAGCTTACCTGGTTTGGCACGTTATGGTGCATCTGCATTTTCAGTAGGCAATAAAGGATACATTACAACCGGATTATCATCATGGGGATCTGGTGCTTTAAATGATTTGTGGGAGTACGATCCAATCAGTAATAGTTGGACACAGAGAGCGAATTTTCCGGGCGTGCCGCGTTACGATGCATGTGGCTTTTCTATAGGTCAAAAAGGCTATGTTGGTTTTGGATATCCACCCATACTTAAAGATGTGTTTGCATATGATCCAACAACAAATTCCTGGTCACAAATTGCAGCATTTCCAGGGTCATCACGTCAAAGTCTTTCTACATTTGAAATAGATGGGTTAGGATATTTTTCATGTGGGTCAAATAGCGGAACTGTTTCCTATAATGATTTATGGTGTTATAATCCTTCAACAAATTCTTGGTCACAAAAAGCTAATTTTCCGGGAGCTCCCCGTTATGCAACTAATGGATTTAGCTTAAGCGGCAAAGGCATTATAGGTGGTGGTTGCAATAATTCCCAATCGTTTAATGATTACTACATCTATAATCCTACTTCAGATAGTTGGTGTCAGTTGTTATCATTTCCAGCTCAAGCGCGTTATGCTGGAGATGCCTTTTCAATCGGTCAAAAAGGATATACTGGTTTAGGACGCGACAAGTTACATATTTATTACTATGACTTTTGGGAACTTACCTACATACCGGCAACATTCACTTTTCAGGATACAGCTTGCAGCTTAGATATTGGTTTTAATGCACAGGCTATCAATCCCAATGCATTTAATTGGTCGTTTGGCGATGGTGGTATAAGTACTTTATCAAATCCAAGTCATACCTATGCAAGCAGCGGCAGCTATAATGTGCAGCTTATAACTTATTACAACTGTGGCAGCGATACCGTTACACAACAGGTACAGGTAACCAATACCACAACAGCTGCTTTAGCCCTAAATAAAACCTGCAACGAAGTTAGTTTTACCAATCATTCAATTAATGCAACAAATTATCTTTGGAGTTTTGGCGATGGTAATACCTCCACACAAACCACACCTGTGCACCATTATACCGATACCGGTACTTATGCTATTTCACTCATTGCATACAACAACAATTGTACGGATAGTATAGCAACACAAATTAAAATTGAAACTGCAGGCAGTAATATTTTTATTCCCAATTGCTTTACACCTAATGACGATGGGTTAAATGATGTTTTTAGCATAACCGGTTCTGTTTGCGATACCTTTGAAATAATGATAATTAACCGTTGGGGCTTTCAGGTTGCATACCTCAACAAAAACAATCAAGTATGGAATGGTAAATACAAAAATGCCGATGTACCTGAAGGGATTTACTTTTATAAAGCCAAAACCAATGGGAAAGAATTTACCGGCACCATCTCATTATTACGCTGATGCTTTTGCAAAACAAATCAATGTATTTTCATTTGTGGCTATCAAACTAAAATATGGATGTAAAAAATGCTTCGGGCAATATTATTTTTTGTTGTACTTCGGTTTCATCCTTTGTTGCTAAAGACATACAAATATTAACCCATGCCGGTTATACTGTTACACCGCTGCTATTTATTTGGCATCCCAAATGGCGTTTACCGGTTACGTTTTTAAAACAATTTTGTCAGTTGTTTTACTACTTGTTTACAAACCGTATGATAATTGTTCAATTTGGTGGCATGCATGCATTTTTGCCGGTAATTATGGCTAAAATTTGGCGCAAGCCATCGCTGGTAATTTTAGGTGGCACCGATTGTGCAAAGTTTCCATCAATCGCTTATGGTAACTTTAATAAAAAAATTTTAGGATGGTTTACAGCACAATCGGTAAAGCATGCAATGCATTTGGCACCCAAGCATGCATCGCTGATGTGGTTTGATTATACATACGATAGCAGCGACTATCCGGCACAAGGCATACAGTGTTTTGCACTCAATTTAAAAACACCTTTTACAATTATCGAAAACGGATATGATGCAACTGTTTTTAAAAGAGTTTGTGATAAAAAACAACATACATTTTTAACTGTTGCTGCCGGTATAGAATTGCCCAATACCATGGCATTAAAAGGTATTGATTTAATTTTAAAAGTAGCCCCGCATTTTAGCCATTGCACATTTACCATTGTTGGCGTGCCAACTGATTTTAATTTACCGGTACAATTAAAAAATGTAGTCGTTTTGCCACAACAAAATGCTGCACAACTTATACAACTATACAGCATGCATACATTTTATATGCAGTTAAGCATGAGCGAAGGTTTTCCCAATGCCATCTGCGAGGCTATGTTATGTGAGTGCATACCCATTGGCAGCAATGTAAATGCCATACCCGATATTATAGGCAACACCGGCTACTTATTGCAACACCGCGATATTGGTTTGCTTACCCATTTGGTAACCAAGGCCATAAACGATGTAACAGAAAACAGGGGCATTAATGCACGCCAGCGTATTGCCGAAAATTTTTCGATTGCACAACGCAGCCAAAAATTACTGACACTTGTACAAAAACTTTTGCCGTAATTTTTATATCAGGCATTATGGCTTACTTTAAAATTTACCGGGCAATAACGTGTTGTTACCTGATTTTATTCAATAAAAATGCCGCAATGTTTAATATCAACCCAAAACCCCGGGTACGATTTTGATACACATGCTACATCATCAATAACCAAACCGTCTGTGGCTTTGGCCAATATGGCAAATGCCATTGCTATACGGTGGTCGTTGTACATTTTTAGTAATCCGCCTTTATAAAACAACTTGCCATTAATAGATAAACTATTTGATGTACTTGCAACGTTAAAACCACATAATTGCAAATTACTTTGCAAAGCTTTAATGCGGTTGGTTTCTTTAATTACCAAGGTTTGCAAACCTGTTAGGTTGGCTGCAATGCCTAAGCCTGCACAGGCTACTGCAATGGCCGGCACTGCATCCGGAAAGGTTATGCAATTTAAATCTATTTGCTGCGGCAAACTGCTTTTTTTATTAAATAGTGTAATGCCATCCGGTTTAAAAATGGTGTTAACGCCCAAAGTTTCAAATACATGTACCAATGCACTATCGGCTTGCAAACTATTTGCCTTATAGCCTTTTAATGTTAGCTGACTAACAACACCCAGGGCGACCAGTGCATAATAATAAGCGGCTGCACTCCAATCTGCTTCCACTGCAAAATCGCTATCTGTATAATGCATAACGGGTACCCTATACGTTTGTTCTTGTTTAACCACGTTTACACCAAAATGCTGCATCATGGCAATGGTTGTTTCGATGTATGGTTCTGATACCGTATGGCCTTGCAGGTTAAGTGTAAGTGGTTTCAAAAAGTAAGGTGCTACAAGCAACAATGCACTTATAAACTGACTGCTGATACCGGCATCCATATTTACATAGTTGCCGGTTAAACTTCGGCCTTCTATTTTCAAAGGCGGAAAACCAATTGCATTTGCGTAATCAATTTTTGCACCCAATTGGTTTAAGGCTTTAACCAGTGCTCCAATTGGCCGTTGCATCATACGTTCTGTGCCGGTTAATACATGCATACCCGGTTTAGCAGCCAGGTAAGCGGTTAAAAAACGCATTACGGTGCCGGCATCCTGGGCATTATATGCATGCTGTTTTTGTTGCAATAGTTTCAGCAACAGTTGCGTATCGTTTGCATCCGAAATTTTTAAGTTGTTTAACTCAGCATGCAACAAAGCTTTTATAATTAACAGCCTGTTGCTTTCGCTCTTCGAAAGTACCGGAGCTATGGTTGGTATATCGCTTACGTTAGCAACATTTATTTTATATGTATTTAAATCAGGTAATAACATGTACCTATCATATAACAACTACTGCAACCTGAAATCGGATAAACTTTTTAGTTTGTTGTTTCGCTTAAGCACAACTAAAAAGGTAACATATTGCCCTACTTCGGTAAGCTTGGGCAATTGGTTAAATGTAGCCTTGGCAGGCTGATATTGTACGTTGTTTAATTGCGCTTCTGTTGGTGCCGTTTTGTAAAAAACAACATAATCTGTTTTTGGCACATCGTTCCAGGTTAATGTTGATATTTTATCTACTTTAAAATTGGTTGTTTGTATATGCACCATATCACTAGGCCCAATAGGCATTTCTTTAAAAAAAGATATATCGCTGATATCAAAAGCTTGTGGTGGTTTAAAATCAAAACCAATGCGTAAGGCAATAACTTGTTGTGCATGGGCTTGCATAATTATAGTTGTTCCTTGCACTTTTTGGCTGCCGCTTACTTTTTTAAATTCGTCCTTCCCTTTTTCTTTTATATGCAGGGTAATGTTGCAAGTATTAGATTTAAACCATACTTGTAACTGATTAAAATCAACAGGGTTATTTAATGTTATTTCAACAAAAGGATTTTCAACTGCATTGGGTACAGCAACCATTTTGGCTGTAGTACTTAAATTACCATCAACCATGGTACGTAAACCACTGCTGCTGTCGTTTCGGTTTACAATTAGTCTGCTTATATCGGCATTATTAAAAACCTTATTATACGCTGTTTTTATTGAATAGGTATTATTGTTTGAAGCGATAGGAATGCTATAGTTTACCGAATCAATTATGCAGCCTTTAAAACCAATAATTTTATTGTAACAATAAGTAGCCCAAAGCATACTGGCTTTTTTAAAAAACAAATCACCGGTTACTTCATACAGTTGATCAATTTCAATAACCTGTGCTTTCATATACCAGTTGTTAACCACTGCTGCTGCAGTACCCCTGTCGTAACGCAAACCATAGCCTGTATCGTAAAAACCTACACCGGCCTTTACCGATGCAAAACAATCATCCACTAATTTTCGGGTTTCAATATCGGCCGGAAAAAATCTGCTGTAATCATCTAACAACAATGCCGTAACCATAAAACCATTAAGCACATGTAAATGTTGTGCCGAGTTGGGATATTCTTCAATCCAAACATTTCCTTCGGCAGTAGTATTTAACAAGCCCCCTTTCGAAACAGGCAGCGTCATCATATTTTTAATTTTTACCATCAATGGCAAAATAGTTTTGTCTTGTGTTATTGCATAATAACGTACCAAAACGCCCAGTACTTCGGCCTGTGCCAAGCCACTGTACCAGGGCGCACGCAAGTCGTGAAAATTAACGGTATAAGGATAAGCTACCACCGTATCGTTTATTTGCGTATAAAACTTTGGGTTGGATAGATATTTAATCTGATTTAAAAATTTTGTCTTCAGCTCGGCACTGCCGTTACGCTGCCAGGCATCATAAACCGTTAACGCATATTGGCTGATAACTACCGGGTGATACGTTTTTTTATTCATGATGATGCCATCATCATCAAAACTAAATACGGGGTCGGTTTCCCAATGGGCAACGGTAACACAGCGCGATAACACCCAACCTTTTTTCAGATAGCTAAAATCGCCTGTAGGTGTAAATACATGCACCTGAGCAGGTTTGGTAAAGCTTAGCATGCTTAGCGATAAAGCCATACCGCATAAGCATAAAATACGGTACAATATTTTTCGATACTTCATTAACATCCAATAATGGCCGCCAAAAGTATCTTTAAAAACGAATAAATTAAGTATTAAGGGCTTTTACAATTGGCATATTACCTGCACCTTAGCACCATGCAAGCGCGGTATATAGTTATCGAAGGAAATATTGGCAGTGGCAAAACCAGCTTAGCCACGCAACTACAACAACATTATCAAAGCGAATTATTATTAGAAGAATTTGCCGAAAACTCCTTTTTGCCTAAGTTTTACGAAAACCCCGAACGCTGGGCTTTTCCGCTCGAACTTAGCTTTATGGCCGATCGGTATAATCAGATGCAGCGCATGTTGCAAGTAATTAAACCATCCAACAAATTATTAGTAGCCGATTATTTATTTGACAAGTCGCTCATTTTTGCACGCAATAATCTAACAGCAGCCGAAATGGATTTGTATGAAAAGTTTTTTGCCATTATCAGTAATCAAATTCCAAAGCCTGAATTAATTGTACTCATTAAAAACAGCACCCAACAATTGCATACCAATATTGCCAAACGCGGCCGCAGTTACGAGCAACAAATTACTACAAGCTATTTAGAAAACATAACCCTCGGTTATAACCGGTACAAGCAACAGCATGCCGATTTAAACTGGCTCGAAATAAATGGCGACAATTACGATTTTGTTAACAATAAAACACACTTTAAAAACATTGTTAAATTAATTGAAACAGCTATAAACACTGATAATACAAAGCTGTTTGGTCCTTTAGCTTTTGGTTGATAATTTGCCTTTAGCTTTAACTATTAAGTTTTTAATATTGCAGCCGCTCCCATCAATTAATATGCCTTCAAAAGCATATCAGATATCATACAAAATATTAATAAATGAAAAAAATTTTACTACTGCTCCTTGCTTGCAGTACCGGACAAACATTTGCACAAACCATGTATAAATACGGCTTACCAAAAGGTAATGACTTCGACCGTTGGTCGGTAGGCATTATTGGTGGTATGGCAAGCATGCAAAGCGATATTAAAGCCAAAGGAGATGCCCAAAACTCGTTAAACACCCAATCGCCCGAACTAATTTTTGGCGGTCATATTGGTTTTCAGTTAACACATAGTATTGGCTTTACTTTAAGGGGCTTAAGCGGCAACTTAACGCAGGAATTAGACGAAAAAATTTATGTGCGTGAATTAGATACCGCAGCATACTTAAACTTTAAATCGCCTTTAACCGAACTTACTTTTAATATGCAATTTTCGTTTGGTAACATATCTTTTGTAAAACGTAATACCAACTTGCATTTTGTGGTTCGAGCAGGTGGCGGCTTGGCTTTAAACAAGCCCAATTTGCAATACAGTTACGATAAAGTAAACTACAAACCTGTAGCCGACTATGGTAATGTAAGCAACTTTGTAATGCCATTAGGTGCCGGTGTGCGCTATGCTTTTGGTAAGTTTAATGTGGGTATTGATTACGATTATCGCATGATGTTTACCGATAGGTTAGATGGCTTAAACGTAACCAACAGCGATTATGATGGCTATACCAGCATAACTGCACAGGTAAACTATATTATTGGCAAAAAGAAAAAACCAATGGAATGGATAAACCCAATGGAATTGGTGTATAATGATATAAGCGAAGTGCGCGAAAAAGTGGATGCCCTGGCCAACGATAAAGATGGCGATGGTGTGGCCGATATGTTTGATAAGGACAGTGCAACACCGCAAGGCCAAAAAGTATATGGCGATGGTTCGGCCATTGATACCGACCAGGATGGTATTGCCGATAATTTAGACGAAGACCCATACAGTAACCGAGGCGCTGTGGTTGACGGCAGCGGCCGCGAGTTAGATGCCGATAATGATGGTGTGGTTGACAGTAAGGATAAAGAATCGAATACGCCTCCCGGTACACTGGTAAATTTTCAGGGTGTGGCTATTGGCAATAATGGAAGCAAAACTGCAAATGGCAGCAACAGCAATACAAGTACAACAACCGTTGCCGGTTATTTCCCTTCCATCTTTTTTGATATGAATCAAACAGCCATTAAATCTATTTACTTCGACAGATTGTTAACCGTGGCCCGCGTTTTAAAAATGAATCCCGATGTTAAAATACGTATTGTTGGCAGTGCCGATAATAATGGTAGCGATGCCATAAACAACAGCCTGGGACAAAAAAGAGCGGATGCTGCCAAAGCACATTTGGTTACCGTTTATGGCATTGAGGCGGCACGCATCAGTACCGATACCAAAGGTAAAAACGAACCCTTGGCCAATAAAAATGGAGCAACTGATTATTTAAACCGCAGGGTTGATTTTGTTATCGAATAAATAATTTATATCACTTTAAAAAACTGCATCGTAATATTACGGTGCAGTTTTTTTTTTGATTGTATGCTGCACTATAACTCCATAAACCTTGCAATGCATATACAATTAGCAACAACTTTTGGTGATAGAAAATTAATACCAAATAATTTTTTTTATCAAATGTTATCCACGTAAAACGCAATCTTTTTCAACAAAATGTGGAAATGTTTTTGACGTCAAAAACCCTATAAACAGTAACTTTACAGCAAGCTTTTTAAGCAAAAATGTTTTGCTTCAGCCAAAAAAGATGCCGCACGCTGGCATCTTTTTTTTTCAGACAACAACTGTAGCTCTCTATCATCTTAAAAAAAATTAACTAACAAATAAAATGCGCTTACAATCATTAGAAATTAAAGGATTTAAAAGCTTTGGCGATAAAGTAAGTATCAACTTCGACAAAGGCGTTACAGCCGTTGTAGGCCCTAATGGCTCGGGCAAAAGCAATGTAGTAGATGCTATGCGCTGGGTTTTAGGCGAGCAAAAAACACGCATGCTGCGTAGCGAAAAAATGGAGAACATCATTTTTAATGGAACCAAAAACCGCAATCAGGCAAACCTGGCCGAAGTATCGCTTACATTCGAAAATACAAAAAACATCCTCTCAACCGATTACAGCACCATAACCATTACACGCAAATTATACCGCGATGGCGATAGTGAGTATTATTTAAACAATGTGCAATGCAGGCTTAAAGATGTTACCGATTTGTTTTTAGATACCGGTATAGGCCCCGATTCATACTCAATAATTGAGTTAAAAATGGTGGACGAAATTTTGAACGACAAGCACAACACCATACGCATGTTGTTAGAGGAAGCATCGGGAATTTCGAAATATAAAATACGCAAAAAACAAACCCTGTCGAAACTCGAAGAAACCGATACAGACTTAACACGCGTAAACGACTTGATGTTTGAAATTGAAAAAAGTCTTAAAACACTTGAATCACAAGCAAAAAAAGCCGAAAAACTAAACCGTATTAAGGAAGAATACAAAACATTTTCAGTTGCCTATGCCTTGTTTACCATCCGCTCCTTTAAATTACAGTTCGAAGAGTTAAA
Organism: Bacteroidia bacterium; assembly: GCA_016788165.1. Classification (GTDB taxonomy): domain Bacteria; phylum Bacteroidota; class Bacteroidia; order AKYH767-A; family OLB10; genus JAEUTH01. Next base: position 219,363 of record JAEUTH010000042.1, read on the forward strand.
ACACAATGAGCAGCAACAGCAAGATTTAAAAATAAGCCTGTCCACACAAATTGATACGCTTGAAGCAGCCATACAGCATAAAAAAACTGAAGTGCTAGAAAAAGAAAAACACCTCAGTTTATCTCAAAAAATTGTAAACGAAAAAATGCTTTTGGTAAACACAGCCGAAAGCAATAAAAAAGCATTAACCGAAAAAGTAAAAACCTATACCGACCAGCAAAAGCGTATTGAGCTGCAAAACATAAGCGATGAAAAAACTTTGGCCGAGCTGGTACAAGCCATTAGCCAACTTACGCTTGACGAAGAAACTGCCCAAAGTCAGTTTAACCAGATGCAACAAGTATTAGCACAATACAAAGACGAATCGGAAACGTTGCGTACGCAATTTGCCGACTCGCAAGATCAATTGCGCGATTTAAACACCCGGGTTTATAATACCAGGCAGGAATTAAATGCATTGGAAACCAAACTGGCCGTTAATCAAACCAAATTCGAATCGCTAAACAATGAATTACTGAGGCTTAATGAACAAAAACAAATATCGGTAAGTAAATTGGCTCATGTTGATACTGATTTAAATGCATTACTACCACAACGAACCGTGATTGAAGAAGCTGTAAAAAACTTCATGCAAGAAAAACAACAGTTAGAGTTAAGCGTTAAGCAATTGCAGGATGCACTGAAAATAAAAAACAATTTACTACTTGAAGAAAGCCGCAAAACAGATGCTAAAACCAATGAATACCAACTTACAAAGAACATGTTGGAACAAATGGACGGCTATCCGGAATCTATCAAGTATTTAAAACAAAATCATGAAAAGAGTAAACGCTCACCATTGCTTAGCGATATTATTTCATGTAGCGATGAATACAAAATTGCCATAGAAAATTACCTGGAGCCCTGGCTCAATTACTTTGTGGCATTACAACCATCCGATGCCGTTGAAGGCTTACAGATACTTAGCGAATCATCAAAAGGACGTGCCAATTTTTTTGTACTCGAACCTTTAAAAATGCAAGTACATAAACCACAAACAGCACCACCAAACAGCATACCTGCACTCAGCGTTGTTGAATTTGATAAAATATACGAACCATTAATGCACTATTTATTGGGCCATGTGTACTTAGTGGCCGACAATAAACAAGTTACCGATTATATTTTTGAGGCCGATAGCCGACTGGTATTACTGAGTACCTCAGGTACTTTACTTAAACAACATTATACTGTTTCAGGTGGCAGTGTAGGTTTATTTGATGGCAAACGCACCGGTAAATTTAAAAATCTGCAAACACTTGAAGAAACTATTAAAACACTTGCAGCACAGGTAGAAACCATACAAACAGACATATTAGCCACAGAAAAACTTTTTGCAACTGCCAATGCCAATCTGCGAGAAACCGGTCAGCGCCTTAACGCAGCCGAAATAGAACTTAGTAAATGTATAGCCTCAATAACATCATTAAATAACAATAAAAATTTCCTTCAAAACGGCTTAGATGCTTCGGCCAAAACCATAGCAAGTTTAGAGTCCCAAATTCTTACCCTTACCAACGAAAATGCACAAGAAACAGGCAGCCACACAGCTACTGAAAATTTACGTAATGCATTAAATCAATTTATAGACGAACAAAAACAAAAACAAGAACAGGTAAATCAATTACAAACTCAAAGCAGCGAAGCATCGCAAAAATACAATCAGCATAACATACAGTGCATACAACAGCAAAACCGCATACAAACCATTAAACGCGATTTAGAGTATAAAACCAATCAACAGCAAAGCATTGAAACCAATCAAAAAAACAATGCCATTGAATTGGTTAATGCTATTGAGCAACTTGCAATTAATCAAAGTACATTAACACAGTTAGAAACTGAGTTAGTGGAATTAATAAGCGAAAAGCAAAATTTCGAAACTGCCTTAACCGTAAACGAAACAGACTACTACAAAGCCAAAAGCGAAATTGACACCGAAGAACGCGCTATTAATGATTTGCGTAAACAAAAAGAAAATGCCGATACATTAATTGCAACCAACCATGATGCCGTTAACGAATTAAAATTAAAGTTAAACTCGCTTAAAGAACGTTTGCAGTTAGAGTTTGCCATTGATATAAACGAAATAATTGATCAGGAACCAGATGCCGATGTAAACGAAGCAGATATGCTGGCTAAAGTTGAAAAACTAAAAAAGTCAATAGCCGATTTTGGTCCGGTAAACCCAATGGCTTTAGAACAGTTTAAAGAAATAAAAGAACGACATGATTTTATTTTAAAAGAACAAGAAGACCTTGCCAATGCCAAAGCATCGCTTTTACAAACCATATTAGAAATTGACCAAACCGCACATGAAAAATTTATGGATGCTTTTGTGAAGGTGCGCGAAAACTTTATCCTGGTTTTCAGAAGCTTGTTTAGGGAAGAAGATAAAGTAGATTTATTATTGGCCGACCCAACCAACCCACTCGAAAGCGATATAAATATTATTGCACAACCCAAGGGCAAACGCCCCCTTTCGATACAACAGTTAAGTGGTGGCGAAAAAACATTAACTGCCACTGCCCTCTTATTTGGTATTTACCTGCTAAAGCCTGCACCGTTTTGTATTTTTGATGAAGTAGATGCCCCGCTGGATGATAATAATATTGATAAATTTATTCAGATTATTAAAAAATTCAGCAACGAAACACAGTTTATTGTTATCACACATAATAAAAAAACCATGACAGCCACCGATGTAATTTATGGCATAACCATGGTTGAACAAGGTATTACACAAGTGGTGCCGGTTGATATGAAACAATTTGCCGAAGCCGGCTAATCATTTTTAGCAGAAAAATTAATCCATATACTGTACAGCAACGTATAATAAATACAAAAATTAATTATATCATGAAACTGATAGCAGTATGCAGCGTATTAATATTACTACTTACACAATGCAGTAACAGCAACAGCCAAACTGCACAAACGGTTACTACAACAAAACAAACCATGGAAACAAAAAATCCTTATTACTCGCATACCGATACAAATACCCTCGATGTAAGTAACGATGAATGGAAAAAAGTTTTGCCTGATGATGTTTATCAGATAATGCGTTTAAAACAAACGGAACGTGCCTTTACCGGTAAGTATTGGGAAACTGAAACACAAGGCAATTACTATTGTGCATCGTGTGGCAATCACTTATTTAAAAGCACCAGTAAATTTAGCAGCAGTTGCGGTTGGCCCAGTTTTTTTGAACAATTAAATTCGAAAAGCGTGGTGTTTGAACGCGATACTTCTTACGGTATGATACGCGAAGAAGCATTATGCGGCCGCTGTGGTGGCCATTTAGGCCATCGGTTTGACGATGGCCCCCCGCCTACCAATATGCGCTATTGCATGAACAGTATTGCTTTAGATTTTGTACCTGATACAGTAAAATAAAATGCAATTATCTTTTTTTCAGGTAACATTATTGGTTGCCGATTATGATGATGCCATAAATTTTTACGTAAACAAATTGGGTTTTTTGTTGTTAGAAGATACAAAACTATCTGATACCAAACGGTGGGTTCGAGTGGCACCTTGGGGCAATAATACGGCTGCATTATTATTGGCAAAGGCCGGTAACGAAAACCAATTAAATTTTATTGGCAATCAAACCGGTGGTCGTGTATTTTTATTTATGCATACAAGCAATGCACAAAGCTATTTCGATAGGCTTACAACTAATCAGGTACAAATTGTACGAAACTTAAGTGACGAAAGTTTTGGAAAAGTATTTGTGTTTGCCGACTTATATGGCAACCTATGGGACGTTATCGAACCAACTAATAAACAGGTTTTACTTAAAAGCTAAACCGTATTCATCAGGCTGATTTACCACTTTTTTTTCGAATCATATTTAATTAAAAAGGGCTGCAAATTTTGCAGCCCTTTTTAAACCTATATAGTAAATGTTACATTTTAATGTTACCTTCTTTATCTAATTCAATAACAGGGTAACCTAATTTTTGTAATTTTTCGAAACAATACTTCTTGTCGCCAACTACCAGCATATACATTTGGTCAATGGGCAAGTATGTATTTGCCAATCGTTTCATATCGGCTAACTGCATACTATTAAGTATTTTATATTGTTGGGTAGTATAATCGCGCGATAAGCCATAATCTAAAATCAAACCAATAAAATTGGCTTTTTGGTTTAGGGTTTCATACTTCAAAGCCTCACTTTGCGATAACGAACTTTTTGTAAAATCTAATTCAGATTGCTTAATATCATTTTTATAAGCTTTTATCTGATTTACAATTTCAACAATGGCACTATCGGTTGCATCTTTTCTAAACCCACCCGAAACAGTATAAGGGCCGGTGGTTTTACTGCCATTAAACCTGGAGCGCGAACCATATGTCCAACCTTTTTCTTCGCGCAAGGTGTAATTAATACGGCTGTTAAAAGCCCCACCCAAACTAAAGTTCATCACATTACAGCGGTAAAATTCGCCTGTTGCATCAAAAGGCATTACCAAATATCCCACACGAATTTCGCTTTGTGCTGCATCTTCTTTATCAATAAAATAAATGGTTCCTTTTTTGTGCGCGCTTAAGTAAGTTACATCCGGTACATTATAGTTTTTCTTTGGCCATGTTTGTAAAAACGAAAATTGTTGTTGTAATGTTAGTACATCAACATCACCAACAACAATTAGTTGTGCCAAATCGGGTCCATAATATTTATTGTAGAATGATTTAACATCATCTAAAGTAATATTGCTAACTGTATGCTGCCAGCCATCAACCGGGCTTCCTTTAATAGATTGGTTGCCATACAATATCTTATTATAATTTTTTTCGGCAATACTGGTAGCAACGGTGTGTGCATTGGCAATACCTTCTAAAATTTGTTTTTTAATACGCTCAAAATCATCAGCATTAAATGCTGGATTTAGTAATCGTTCGCTCAGCAAATCCAATGTTGCTGCCCAGTTCTTTTTTAAAGAGCTTATATAAACATACGTTGCTTCGGCACCACAATTAATCGTAATGGAGCTTCCCAATTTATCTAATGCAGTTTCTAACTGCTCGGCAGTATATTTTTTAGTGGCTTCATTCATCATACGGGCAGTAATATTTGCCAGCCCTAATTTGGTGGTATCATAAGCATCCAATAAATGACCGCCCGCTAATACAATTTGTGCATTAATCAAAGGTACATCATCGGTGTATGATGCAATAATGCGCATACCGTTGCCTGCTCGTTGCGAAATGTAATCAGGCACCGTAACAAAAGGCGCATCGCCTGCTTTAGGTTTCATACTCCGATCGAAATTATCTTTTGGGTCGCTGTATTTAACAGTAACATCCTTATGTGGTGCTGCTGCATCAAGTTCGGGAATTAAAAAATTATCGGGCCTTGCACGGTTTTCTTTTCCTTTAGGATACCAACTTAATGCAACATAGTTTTTGCCTTTTACATAGGTTTGATATACACGCATTATATCTTCACGTGTTAAATTTTGATAGTTGCTATACTCTTGTTGTATATAATTGGCGTTACCGGTAAAGGTTTGGTATGCAGCTAATTTCGACACCTTGCCTGAAACACTTTCTATTGATGATATAAAACCTTTTTCGGCACTTGCTTTTGCCTTTAGTAAGTCGTCATCGCTAATGCCATTGCGTTCAAACTCGGCAAACGATACATCAATTAATGAATCAATAGTACTTAGTTTTTGATTGGGGAATGCCCGCACACTTATAACAAACTCACCTGCTTGTTCAGCCGCATAGTGATATGATTGTGCCGAGTTGCCTAATTGTGTTTTTATAAAGTTTTTATAAAAAACGCTGCTTTTTGAATCGGCAAGTATGCTGGCCAAAATATCTAAAGCGGGTTCGTCTTTACTATAAAATGGCACGGTTGGATACGTACGTTGAATTAATGGAAATCGGATATTATCTGCACCGGAAATATATCGTGTATCGTTTAATGTAACTTTTGGCATCTTTAGTTTTTCAACTTTAGGGCCGGCAGGTATGCTGCCAAAATATTTTTCGGCCAGCTTTAAAACATCAGCTGTATTTACATCGCCACCAACGGTTAAGGTAGCATTAGCTGCACCATAGTATTCCATAAAAAATGCTTTTAAGTCGTTTACATCTACAGCATCTAAATGTGATATATAACCGATGGTTAACCAACTGTATGGATGCCCCTTTGGATACAAAACACGTGATGTGGTTTCGCCAACCAAACCATAAGGCCGGTTATCGTAGTTTTGACCGCGTTCATTTTTAACGGTGCTTCGTTGTATTTCAAATTTTTGCTGTGTAACCGAATCCAGTAAAAAACCCATCCGATCAGCTTCGAGCCATAAACCCACTTCCAACTGATTTTTAGGCAACGTCTCAAAATAATTGGTACGGTCGCGGTTGGTAGTACCATTTAGCGTGCCGCCTGCTTCGCTCACCATTTTAAAATGTTGATCATCGCCAACGTGCTTACTGCCTTGAAACATCATGTGTTCGAAAAAATGCGCAAAGCCGCTTTTGCCGATAATTTCGCGTGCACTGCCTACGTGGTAGGTTACATCAATATGTACAATAGGGTCGCTGTGGTCTTCGTGTATAACCACCGTTAGGCCATTGCTTAAAACATATTTACTATAGGGTATGGTTAACTCACCGGCCTTACGGTCAATTTTTTCGATAAGTTTTGTTTGACACCAGGCACCTTGGCTCAAAGCCAAAATAAAAGCTGCAATAATGTATTTCTTCATTAAAATTAGGGTTTAATATTTGGGACAAATTAAACAAAACCTAAACACTTCAGGGGGTATCATTTAAAAACAAAGTATCTATCCGCAAAAAATTGGCATTATAAAATGAAGTTGTATTTGCAAATTTAAAAAATGGCCTACTTTTGTTACAGTTATCATTTTTATGTACTGTATTTATATACCTTTTTCACTATTGTAAGTTTCGGCAACAGGTAATGGCAAAACGCATCATCCGTAATCAACTGGCACAACTAATTTTTAATCGTGAATTGCGGCAAATTAAGCGCAAACCACAAACCCTTTCGCTAGAATCGGTACGTAGTATTGGCATTTTGTATGATGCAACAGAAAACGAAAATTATGAAGTGGTAAAAAATTACGTGCGCGAATTGCGTGAACTGAAAAAAGAAGTACTGGCTTTGGGATTTGTTGATCAGAAAGAACTGCCCAACATGCGTTTTTCGAAATTAGGTTTGGATTTTTTTACGCGCAAAAATCTGAACTGGTATTTTAAACCATCACATCCGATGGTTACCAAGTTTATTAATGCCGATTTCGACATTCTTATCTTTTTAAACATTGAACAGTTATTGCCGTTAAAATATATAGCTGCAGCAACACAGGCTAAATTTAAAATAGGAAAGTATGACGCTAAAAATGCTGCATTTTGTGATTTTATGATTAAAACCAATGAGCAGGTTACCTTACCCAAATTTATTGATTTAGTAAACAATTATTTAAAAGTATTAAGCCATGTACAACCTTAATCTTGCCGGTACCGGTGTTGCAATAATTACTCCTTTTTTAAAAAATAATGGTGTTGATTATGCAGCCTTATCAAACCTGGTAAAGCACGTAGTAAAAAATGGCGTTAATTATATTGTAGTGTTGGGTACAACAGGCGAAAGTGTAGTGCTTAGTGCTGACGAAAAGCATGCAGTTATTAAAACCATTCATACTGCCATGCCCAAAAAAGTACCGCTCATTTTAGGTGTGGGCGGTAACCATACCACCGAAGTGGTTAACCAGTTAAAGTTGGTTGATGCTACTTTAATTGATGGCATTTTAAGCGTTACGCCTTATTATAACAAACCCACACAAAACGGCTTGTATCAACATTATAAAACCATTGCTGCAGCTACATCATTGCCCATTATTATTTACAATGTACCCGGCCGTACCGGAGTTAATATGACAGCAAGTACGCAATTGGCTTTGGCAAACGATGTAAAAAATATAGTTGCTACTAAAGAAGCATCGGGTAATGTGGAACAAATCATGTCTATTATAAATCAAAAGCCCAAAAATTTTAGTGTAATAAGTGGTGATGATGTACTTACATTACCACTAATGGCATGCGGTGCCATAGGTGTTATTAGCGTTAGTGCCAATGCTTATCCGGCCGAGGTCAGCAAAATGGTAAACCTTTGTTTACAAGGCAAGTTTGAAGCCGCACAAAAATTACATTATCGTTTAATGCCCATAACACAAATGATGTTTGCCGAAGGTAGTCCGGCCGGAGTTAAAGAAATTTTACAACACAAAAACCTTTGCACCAATAAAGTGCGGTTGCCATTAGTAAATGTGAGTAAGCAACTAAGCAAAAATTTTACTAAGTACCTGGATGTTTAAATTCCTGATGCCTTTTGTAAGGTGTATCACTTACTATATATGTTTTTGTGCTGTGCCGGCAATTGCACAGCAATCATTTATCAGTCCGTTAGATATTAGCTTAAAGTTATCAGGCAACTTTGGCGAAATCAGAAACAATCACTTCCATTCAGGTATTGATATCAAAACCGATAGTGCAACAGGTAAAAATGTTTATGCAGTGGCCGATGGTCATATAGCCCGCATTAAAGTGAGTGCTGTAGGTTACGGCAATGCCTTGTATTTGAAACATGATAATGGATATACATCGGTTTATGGCCACTTATTACAATTTGCCGATAGTGTCAGGCAATATGTTACAGCAGAACAAAATTTAAAAAACAGTTTCGAAGTTGAAGTGTTTCCTGATAGCAACTTGTTTCGGGTTAAACAAGGGGCCATTATAGCCCGGAGCGGAAATTCGGGAAGTTCGGGTGGCCCGCATTTGCATTTTGAAATACGTGATAGTTTGGAGCAAATAGTAAATCCACAATTATTCGGAATAAACGTTGCCGATACAATACAACCTGTTATTGAAGCTTTGGCCGTATATGATGAAATGAAATTTACTGCCTTAAATCAAAATATTAGTTATGATACGGCACATCAAGCTTATATTTTAAATGATACTTTATCGGTAACTACCCATGCTGCATTTGGTATTATGGCTTATGATTTATGCAATAACAGCAGTAACAAATTGGGTATTTATAAAATGCAATTGCATATAGATACTACATTAATTTGGCAAAGCAATTTTGATTATTTTTCATTTGATAAAACGCGTTATGTAAATGCACATATTGACTATGCCGAAAAAGTGCTGAATAAAAACATTATCGAAAGATGTTTTAAACTACCTGGCGATTCGTTTAATGTTTACCATGTTTATCCGTACAAATTAAAAGCACAAAAAATATATCATGCAGCAATTACACTGGCTGATATAAATGGCAATCGAAATAAATTGATTTTTTGTTTTAAGACCAATGCAAAAACTGCTAAGCCTCAAAAGCCACATCATAGCTGGGTTTGGCTTAAATATAATCAACCTTACAATCTAAAAACAAATACTTTTTTATTGATACTTCCTTCGGGTAGCCTGTATCAAAATTGCTACCTAAAGTATCACACATCAAAAGCCGGCAACAATTATTTATCGGCCATACATCATATTAATGATAACACCATACCATTACATAAAGCGGCAACCATTTCGATAAAGACAAAATTAGATAGCGCTTTACAAAGTAAGGCTTTAATTATTCAAATAGATAGTGCAAAAACCAGCTACATTGGTGGTTTATATAAAAACAATGCAGTAAGTGCTTTAATCCGAACCTTTGGCAGTTTTGCTGTTGTTGTTGATACCGTACCACCAAATGTTACCATAACCAATCCGAAAAATATTTATTCGGCAACCGATACCTTGGTATTTTTTATGGAAGATGACTTAACCGGTATTGGTAAGTATCAGTTAAGCCTATTAAATCAAAAACTAATTGGCAGCTATGATGCCAAAACACATACCTTGTCAATGCCTGCAGCATTAATACCCGAAGGCGAAAGCCAATTAAAACTCGAAGTAACCGACTTAAAAGATAACACGTATATTTTTGAGTTTGGATTGGTGGTCCGGTTGCAAAAGCCTATGCATAATGAGTAGAAGGTTACCGGGTATGGTGGGTTAGATAAAAGTCGTTAGTAACATCCATGTAAGCTTTTGTAAAGTGGTTGTTCTTATCAAGAATAATTATTTCATCTTCGTTAATGGGCAGCATGTTTTTAGTAAATGCCATCATAAGCCGTTTGGCAGGTTTGTCGGCTTTGGTTTTAACACGGGTAATACGGCTGCAGAATAAATTACTTTTAACTGCTTGCTGGTAAAACAGCAATCCTTCCTTATATGGTAAAATCACACAAAAACGGCCATCGTTATTCAGCATTGTATTTACGCCCTGCAATAAATCATTTATTGATAAGGTTTCGTTCATGTGGCGCGCAATATTTCGTGCTGCCCCCGAAGCTTTATGTGCATCAACAAAATAGGGCGGGTTAGCAATTATTAAGTCGTAAAGGGTTTGGTTGTTCAAACAAAAATTTTGCAACGATGTATGAATCACATTAATCCGTTGCGCCCAAATACTTTGTTCAATATTTTCTTTGGCTTGCAAACATGCAGCTTCGTCTAACTCAATGGCATCAATTATTGCATTACATTTTTGCGCCATCATTAGTGCTAAAATACCCGTACCGGTACCAATATCTAAAAGGTGCTTGCTGTTATTTGTATCTACCCATGCTCCAAAAAGTACACTGTCTGTACCTACTTTCATGGCACAGCGCTCTTGATTTATAGTAAATTGTTTGAAGTGAAAAACAGATTCGGACACAAAGCAAATTGAAGTTAGTTGATTATAGCTAAAGCAAAATTAAATTAAAAATCAATAGTGCACAATCAACGGTATCAAGCAAGCAGATACACATCTAATAAACCATCAGGCAATTGCATCAGCATTTGTTTTTTGTTTCTGTTTATTGAGGTTACAAACATTTTAAGTAATGGAACTAATACTTCTTTATCCTGACACATTACACGCGCAACACCATGCTGGGGCATATCGTATATGTTTTCTATTTCACCAACAGTACCAAAGGCCTTATCAATTATTGTAAAGCCTATAATTTCGTGGTAGTAAAAATCATTTCCGCTTAATGTGGGCAATTGATTAAGTGGCAGGTATAAATCGCAGCCAACCAAAATAGCAGCAGCCTCGACATCGGTTTGTGTAAACTTAATAAAGCCGGGCGATTGAATTTGAATCTTATCAATATCCTGAATCAGAAGACGATTATCCAAATCAACATAAATACTTTTCAAATGCTGATAGTGCTTGGGATGATCAACATCTGCCTCCATTACCAAAGTGCCGTCCATGCCGCGTAATCTGATAAGCTTTCCAAAATAAAAACACTGGTCAATGTTCATACGCTTATAAATAATAAAACCCGTTAGTTTATGCTAACGGGTTTACTTAGTTTTAAATAGCTATTAAGCGTTTTCGGCCGGGGTTTCGTCAGCAGCAGGTGCTTCGGTGTTTTCGGCAGCAGTTTCGGCAGGTGGCGTATTTTTAGCTTCAATAGCTTTTGCACGCTCTTCTTTTACTTTACGCTCAGCTTGCATACGTTGTTCAATATCCTTTTTATGCTTATCGGCCAAACTCGATTTTTTCGAATCAATTTTGCCTGATTTTGTGCTTGACCAGGTTTCGAACTTGGCATCGGCTTGCTCTTGTGTTAGAGCGCCCTTTTTAACACCTTCGGCTAAATGCTTTTTGTAAAGCACACCTTTGTACGATAAAATGGCACGCGTAGTATCGGTAGGTTGCGCACCTTTTTGTAACCATGATACAGCTTTATCTGTATCCAAATCGATAGTAGCCGGGTTGGTGTTTGGGTTGTAAGAACCAATTCTTTCGATGAATTTACCATCCCTTGGAGCACGTGAATCCGCCACTACGATGTGATAATAAGGATAGCCCTTTTTACCAAAACGTTGTAATCTTAATTTAGCTGGCATTTGCTATTTGTTTTTAATGATGAATGTTTAATCCTTTAAGTATCCAACTTAAGGGGGCGCAAATGTATTATTTGTTTCTAAAACCGCAATGCATAAGTTCATTTATAAAAGCAATCGCATTATGGGCTGCCTGCACCCGTAAATACCAAGTGTTCTACGATACCTGAAGGCCATATTTAGCCCGCTTAAAAAGCATTTTAAGAATAATTTAAATTAGGCAATACCAAAGTACACAAGCTATCTGCCGGATAAAACCAGCCTTTAAAATTCATAAATGTTGCAAATTGCTTTTTGGCTGTCTAATTATCAATAATGGATTTTAATAAACTTATTCATTACACTTCAATCTTGCTTTATTTGCAAACAAATAACACAACGGAAACGTATGAAAACCAAAAAAGAAATTGTTGACAATTGGTTACCTCGATACACCGGTACAGCCCTAGCCGACTTTAGCAAATATGTACTGCTTACCAATTTTAATAATTATGTAAACCTGTTTGCGCAATGGAATAATGCTGCCGTTGCCGGCCAGGCACATCCAATGCCTAATGCTACAGCCGATGGCATTAGCATTATAAATTTTGGAATGGGTAGTGCCAATGCTGCAACAGTTTGTGATTTATTAAGTGCTATTAAACCCAAAGCGGTGCTGTTTTTGGGTAAATGTGGCGGGTTAAAAAAGAAAAATAAATTAGGTGATTTAATTTTGCCAATTGCAGCCATCAGAGGCGAAGGTACCAGTAACGATTATTTGCCACCCGAAGTGCCTGCTTTGCCGGCTTTTAGTTTACAAAAAGCAGTTTCAACAACCATACGCAACTACAATAAGGATTATTGGACAGGCACGGTTTATACCACAAACCGAAGGGTTTGGGAGCATGATAATGATTTTAAAAAGTACTTACAAAAAATCCGTTGTATGGGAATAGATATGGAAACAGCCACCATATTTACTGCAGCATTCGTAAATCAGATTCCGGCAGGTGCTTTGTTGCTGGTAAGCGATCAGCCCATGATTTCGGCCGGTGTTAAAACAACTGCAAGCGATAAATTAGTAACTGAAAATTTTGTAAACGACCATTTAAAAATCGGCATCAGTTCATTAAAGGAGCTGATTAATAATGGTAACACGGTTAAACACCTACGTTTCTGATTAATTTTCAAACTACGTATATTATTAACGTTATAGATGGCACAAACATTCGATACAATTTTAAGAGATTTAAAAAACAAAGTATATGCACCTGTGTACTTATTACAGGGCGAAGAGCCATACTACATTGATCAGATAAGCGATTATCTCGAAAAAAATGTATTGGATGAAATGGAGAAAGAGTTTAATCAAACCATTGTGTATGGTAAGGATACCGATGCACTTACCTTGGTTAGTGCTGCCAAACGTTATCCGATGATGAGCAACTACCAGCTAATTATTGTTAAGGAAGCACAAGATTTAAAAGCACTCAATAAAAAAGATTCAGCTAACGATGAATTAAATCCCATAGAAGTCTATTTACAAAACCCCGTACCTTCTACCATATTAGTTTTTTGTTTTAAGTATAAAAAGATTGATGGCCGTAGCAAACTGGCCAAACTTTTTGACACAAAAGCAGTAGTATTCGAATCAATTAAACTTAAAGAAAGTGCAATACCTGCTTGGGTAAAAAACTATTGCACACAAAATCACTATAAAATACAAGACCAAGCAAATAATTTAATAGCCGAATATTTAGGTAACGACTTATCAAAAGTGAGTAATGCGTTAGATAAACTTATGATAAACATACCCAATTCAGAAACCATTAATACCACGCATATTGAAACCTATATTGGCATAAGTAAAGAGTATAATGTTTTTGAATTGAATAATGCCCTGGCGCGAAAAGATGTACTTAAGGCCAATAAAATTATTCAATACTTTGGAGCCAATACCAAAGCCAATCCGCTGGTACTGGTATTAGCAAACTTATACAGTTTTTTTTACAAGGTAATTGGTATGCATGCCATACCCAACCGTAAAGATGCCGGTGTAGCTTTGGGTATTAATTTTTATTTTGTTGGTGAGTATGAAACTGCTGCGCGAAATTATTCACTACCCAAACTGGTAAGCATTATTGCATGCCTGCGCGATACCGATTTAAAATCGAAAGGTTTAGGTAACACCAGTGCACAAACCGATGCCCATTTATTAAAAGAATTAATTTATAAAATACTGCATTAATTGGTTTTAAAATGCACTATACTTTACTGCAACTTAATCAGCTTATCGAATCAACACTGGCTCAGGTGTTTTACGGTAAAACATTTATTGTACTTGCCGAAACATCAGAGATAAAAAAATCGGGTAATGGTCATTACTATTTTGATTTAATTGAAAAAGACGGCCAAACATTGTTAGCTAAAATGCATGCCGTAATTTGGAAAAGTGCATCGCCTGTAATTACCAATTTCGAAAACACCACCGGTCAGAAATTTGAACGCAATTTAAAGCTGATGCTTAAAGCCGAAGTGCGGTTTCATACAGCATACGGTTTACAACTACAGGTTGTTGATATTGATACCAGCTATACCTTGGGTCAAATAGCATTACAAACACAAGCCACCTTACAGTTGCTGGTTAAAAACAACGCACAACATATAACCTTAGCCGATGGGCAATATTTTACCACCAATAATAAGTTACAACCCAAAGGATTACTAAAACGAATTGCCTTAATAACTGCAGTAAATTCTGATGGATGTAATGATTTTTTACATGAAATAAACAACAACGTTTATGGTTATAGTTACAACGTAACCACATGCTATGCGCTGGTACAAGGTAACGAAGCTGCCACACAAGTTAAACAGCAATTACACTACATACTGATAAACCACAAACAGTTTGATGCCGTAGCTTTGGTGCGTGGCGGTGGCTCACAAACCGATTTTAATGCATTCGATGATTATGACTTATGTGCCGCTGTTGCGGCATTTCCGTTGCCCATAATTGCAGGCATTGGCCATGAACGAAACGTAAGTATATGCGATTTAATGTGCTACAAAAGCGTAAAAACACCTACAAAAGCTGCTGCATTTTTTGTTGACTTCCACTTGCATGCCGAACAACAACTTGACAATATGTACAACCGGTTTATTGCCAACCTGGATAGAAACCTGATAAACAGAAATAATAATTTAGAAAACTTAGAACAAGACTTAATTTTTTACGCGCAAAATGTTATTGACAGACAACAACATCTGCATGATAAATTTGAAATTGCACTTAAACACCTTAACCCCGAAAAAGTGCTGCAACGTGGCTATGCAATCATCAAGAAAAACAATTCAATTATTACCGAATCAACAAAACTAATGCCTCGCGACTTAGTTCAAATACAATTAAAGGATGGTATTAAAGAAGCAAACATTACGCATTAACTCCACATATATTGAAAAAACTTAATTACCAGCAAGCATACGATGCTTTACAGCGATTAATAGAAGAACTAGAAAATGACGCTTCTATTGATTTGATGCCCGGCAAAATAAAAGAAGCCATGCAACTACTACAGATATGTAAAAACAAACTACGTGACGCTAACGATGCTTTAGAAGAAGCTAAAAATAAATCGGAAGAAAATTAATGTCTATCAAAATAGCAGCCGTTTCATATCTTAATACTAAACCATTTTTATATGGCTTGCAGCAATATAAAAATGATTTAAATATTGAAATAAACAGTTATGAACCGCATATATGCGCACAACAACTAATGCAAAACCATGCGCAAATTGGTTTGATACCGGTAGCTGCATTACCCGCTATACCACAAGCCCGGATTATTAGTAATTATTGCATCGGTGCCAATAAAGAAGTGGACTCCGTATTAATAGTAAGCAAAGTGCCAATTAAGATGGTTACACATTTGTATTTAGATTATCAATCGCGTACATCGGTATTGTTAGCACAAATACTTTTAAAGTTTTTCTGGCAAAAGGAGGTAATTTTACTTGCAGCAAACCCCGGCTACGAAAATGAAATAAACCATACTACAGCCGGTGTAATTATTGGCGACCGCGCCCTCAGGCTTAAAGCTCAGTTCGAATTTGTTTATGACTTGGCACAAGCATGGCATCAATATAAAAAACTACCATTTATGTTTGCTGCCTGGGTAAGTACCTTGCCCGTTTCAAATTCTTTTGAAACTAAATTTAATCAGGCATGTGCAGCAGGTTTAGCAGCCATTCCGGCAATTAACGAGGCATTACAAAAGCAGGCCAACTACTACCCCAACACCTTAGATTACTTGTCGCATAAAATCAGCTACCAACGCAATGCAGCCAAAATGGAAGCTTTGAAACAATTTTTCGAGTTGATAAAACTTTTACCTGTATCTGCTTAAACATTCAGGTGCTTTTACAAAAAGACAAGCTATTTTATTTTCATCATTGTATGTTATGGTTTAATGCCCTACTTTAGGACGGTCGCGTTCTTTACAGGCATAAAATTACTATTTATCATCAAACACTAAAACCATGTTATATGAAAACATACGATGAAAAACATATCAAAAACATTGTGCTGGCAGGTGCCCCAAAATCAGGTAAAACAACACTGTGCGAAACCATGTTATTTGAAGCCGGCATTATTCAACGCAGAGGCACCGTTGAAGAAAAAAACACCGTAAGCGATTATCATGAAATTGAACAACAACGTGGCAGTAGTGTGTATGCTACCAGCATGCATACTGAGTGGAAAGACTATAAAATAAATATTATTGATACACCCGGTTTAAACGATTTTATTGGCGAAGTAATAGCATCCATGCGTGTTTGCGATACAGTTGTTATGTTACTTAATGCACAACATGGCGTTGAAGTGGGCACACAACTTTTATGGCATTATATTGACGCATACCGCAAACCCACTATTTTTTGTATCAATCAATGCGACCATGAAAAGAGCGACTTTTTTAATGCATACGAACAGGCACGACAAACCTTTGGCAACGCAGTTACGTTAATGCAATATCCGTTACAACAAGGTGCCGATTTTCATGAAATAGTTGACTTGTTAAAAATGACGGTTTATCGTTTCGAAAAAAATGGCGGGAAACCCCAAAAATTACCCATACCCGACAGCGAAAAAGAAAGAGCAGAAAAACTACACAATGCCCTGGTTGAAAAAGCAGCAGAAAATGATGAGAAGTTGATGGAGCTCTATTTCGAAAAAGGCAACCTGGATGAAGATGAATTGCGCAAAGGCATTAAGGAAGGCATGATGCATCATGATGTATTTCCGGTATTTTGCCTGAGTGCTAAAAATGACATGGGTAGCGGGCGTTTAATGGGCTTTATTGATAACGTTGCACCTTGCGCCATCGAAATGCCTGCCGAAAAAACAACTGAAGACATGGAGGTGCTTTGTGAAATAAACAAACCTGCTTCATTGTTTATTTTTAAAACCGTAATCGAGCCGCACTTAGGCAAGCTTAGTTATTTTAAAGTAATGCGTGGCGAAGTAAATGCAGGTATGGATTTGCAAAATGAAATTACCGGTACAACCGAAAGATTAAACCAACTGTTTATTACCGATGGAAAAAACCGTAACCCAATTGGTACTTTAAAAGCGGGTGATATTGGTTGTACATTAAAATTAAAAAACACCAATACCAATCATACGCTGAATGTAAAAGGCAACAACTTTACATTTCAGGATATATCATTTCCAACACCACGCATCAGAACCGGTATTGTAGCCAAAAACAAAGCCGATGATGAAAAGCTAAGCATGGCTTTACATGAAATACATGCAGGCGATTTAACGCTTATTGTCGAGCACTCGCAAGAGCTTAAGCAAACCTTATTACATGCCCAAGGCGACTTGCATTTGCAAACCATTAAATGGACTTTAGAACATGTGTATAAAATCGAAAGTCAGTTTGTACCTGCGCGCATTTCTTACCGCGAAACCATACGCACCGCATCGTTAGCCAATTACAGGCATAAAAAGCAATCGGGCGGTGCCGGCCAGTTTGGCGAAGTGCACATTAAAATAGAACCCTATTTTGAAGGCATGCCACAAGTTACTGAGTATAGTGTACGCGATACCGAGGAGCATCCACTACCCTGGGGTGGCAAACTGGTTTTTAATAACTGTATTGTAGGTGGAGTAATTGATGCACGTTTTATACCGGCAATACAAAAAGGCATACTTGAAAAAATGCAGGAAGGCCCCTTAACCGGATCGCATGTATGCGATGTACGTGTAAGTGTTTATGATGGAAAAATGCATCCGGTTGACAGCAACGATATATCATTTAAAATTGCAGGTATGATGGCTTTTAAAGATGCTTTTCATTTAGCACAACCTCAACTGTTAGAACCTGTACAAGAAATTGCCGTTACCATACCCGAAGAAATTTTAGGCGATGTAATGACTGAATTACAAGGCCGCAGAAGTATTATACTAGGCATTGATAACCACAATGGGATGCAAATAGTAAAAGCGCATACGCCTTTGGCCGAAATGGATAAATTGCAACAAGACCTGCGCAGTATATCACAAGGCCGCGGTTTTGTTAGCAGCAAGTTTCATGATTATTTACCGGTACCAGCCGACTTGCAAATTAAACTTACCGATGCTTATAAAAAACAACAAACCGATGAGCATTAATGTGCTTATACCAACTGTTACAAATTAACGTTGGCTTAAGACTACGATTTACGGCTTAAATATTTTTAATGCTTTTAAATCATTCCCGCCAATCATTTTAATGAGGTAGATACCTGCGGGCAAAAAATCAAGTGCCCACTTATTGCCTGCAAATAATTTATTTACAGCACACAGGTGGCCATACATATTAAAAACAACAACCTCTGTTGCTTTTTTTTGTGGTGCAGCGCTTAAAAATTGTCCATCCCATTGCAATAAGCTGTTGCTATTGCCTTGCGACATTAATGCAGTTGGCGTTGTTATGTATGTGCTCAAATCGAAACTTCGCAATGCAGGAGGCACATTAATAATCAATTGTGTAAAGCGTTCATTGGTTATATAGCCTTTTGAATTAGCGTTATAAGTAATGCCTTCTATTTGCCCTAAAGTTATGGCACTACCTAAATTAAACTTGCGCTTATTACCGCTAAAAATTTTTCCGGGTTGGTAATCGTAAAGCATCCACAAAAAACAAGGTGCTGCAATGGTGTTATCATAACCTAATAAAACAATGGTACCTGCTTTATCAATAGCAGCCGAAGTTATCAGTCCGCCAACATTAAAACTATCAACTAAAGTAGCAGCATAATTACCGGGCAAGGTTGGCAGTATATAATGTTTCGTATATTTTGTTACCCAATCTTTGGTAAACAGATGTATGCTGTCGTTTAAAATAAAAAATGCTTCAGCATCCCAGGGTGTATTATTTAATGCCGGATTAAAATTAACCTGATCGGCATAACTGTAAGTAATGCTTTGTGTACTAACCAATGGCATATTTAGTTGGCTTATTAAAGCTTTATAAAACTGCAAATTGGTTCGGTTGCCACTATTGTTACCAATATCGCCAATGTATATTGAATTGCTGTCGGCATCCATATCTTCCCAATCCATATTTGTAGCTTGCAGTGCTGTACTTTGCAAGGTATCACCGGTTACAACATCCATTTTAAATAACCGATTGTCTGTATCATCCACATGCATCCATACATTACCATTGGTAGCAATCAAACCCGAACATTCATCTAACAACGGAGTTTGCAATGGTGCAATAATGCCGGTGTTAAGTGTGGTGTTAGCATACATACAACTGCCATCATTAATTATAGCCGATACATTATAGTTGATTGCTTGTGGGTCGGTACATCCTGTTTGGGCAATAATGGCTGAGTTTAGTCCAAATAACAAGACTCCAAAAACTATTAGTTTCATTTTATTTTAATATAACTTCGATGGCACCTAAGCCATATTTTTGTATAGAGGCCGGCTTGTGCACAATACCTTTGTAATCGTTTAGCTCGGCAATAATTTTTTGTTTTAAAATACCATTGCCAATACCATGAATAAAAGTTAGGGACTTTCTACGTTGCACAATGGCATTATCTAAAGCCTGCCTGAAATGTTGTAATTGAATTTGCAAAGTTTCGGCCGCAGCTACTTGCTTATCGGGTAATATGGCTTCAATATGCAAGTCAACCTCAAGCATGCTACTATATTCAAAAACATCGGTTTTTGCTTTTGTACTTTTAGGTTGAAAAGCCTGTTTTAATTTTTCTATATGAAATGTTTCTAACGGAAGTGCAGGTTGTAAAACAGTTTGTATTTGTGCAAATATGTAATGACCACTTAAATGTGGATTACTTTGTGCCAAAGTTGGTAATGCAACGGGCAATTGCATTTCAATAGGTTTTTTAATTTCGGAAACATCGGCTACTTCAAAAGCTTGAAAAACCAAACGATGTTTGGCGCTCACATCACCTCTTAACAGCTCTTTACAATGCAATAAGGTATAAGCAGGCATTATTCCATAAAACAAGTTGGTTATTGTATTTTCTGATTTAAGCCAAAGCGCGCCAACATATTTTGTTGGCTGATTATTGTCAATATAAATACCAACGGGGCCGGTGGTAATTTGGTTTACTACTGCAGGTGCCGTAATAATGTGTAAACCCTCATTAACTGAAAAATGCACAGGTAATACGGTTTCATCGGCTTGAGGAGCCTCCTTTTTACCAAAAAAAGCATCCAGCTTTTGCGCACCACTTGCCAATTTAATTAACTCATTTTGGTGTACATCCATCGGCAACCCATCAACCTCAACCTGCACAAGCTCGTTGGCAAGTAAAGCAATCACCACACCATTTAATGCTTCATTTTTAAACGTAACCTTATCTCCAATTTTAAAACTGTTAACCATTATATACTTGTAAATTGATTATGGGGCACAAATATAGCAGCCCAAAATTTAGCCAAGCCCCATATTTATCAGGTATAATGCCCTAATACAGTAAATTTTAAAAAATGGACAGTAGGCATTTGTTTTATTACTAATTATGCTACATTTGCACCCCTCAAATTAAAAATCAAATGCTAATAGTTCCTATCAAAGAAAACGAGTCGATAGACAAGGCCCTTAAAAAATTTAAGAAGAAATTCGAAAAAACCGGTGCAGTTAAGCAATTACGCTCGCGTCAGGCTTTCGAAAAACCATCTGTTGCTCGTAGAACTGAGGTTAAAAAAGCCGTTTACAAGGCTCAAATGAACCGCAGCGAAGACTAAACATATACCTGAATAAGGTTTCCCAGATATGCATCGGCAACTGAATTATTTCGGTTGCCGATTTTTTTTTTCACTACGCCTCAATAAATTTTATAAAAAGTTGTTATTGATTGGGCATATTAAATTGTACATTTACTACGTAAGATAAAGCCGATGATTACTGAAAAGTTTTTGAGTTACCTCACTTTTGAAAAACGATATTCGGCACATACCATACTTGCCTATCAAACCGATTTAGCACAATTTTTTATTTATGTCGAAGCGCAATATCAAACGGTTGACATAACTGCAATAAATCATTTTATAATACGCTCGTGGGTTGTAAGTTTGATGGAGGCAAAATTAAATCCACGGTCTGTAAACCGAAAAATAACCGTTTTAAAAACATTTTATAAATTTTTGCTGTTGCAGGGTTTGGTGAGTAATAACCCCATGGAAAAAATTGTTGCCCCTAAAACAGCTAAACGATTGCCGGTTTTTGTAGATAAACCTAAAATGAATAAGGTGCTTGATGTGCAGCATTTTAGTGATGACTTTTTAGGCAAACGCAACAGGTTAATACTGGAGTTATTTTACGCCACCGGTGTACGCCTAAGCGAACTTTGTGCAGTCACACTTAATCAAATTTCGTTAGATAGCCTGCAAATAAAAGTTTTGGGCAAACGAAACAAAGAGCGCATTATTCCATTTAATCAACATCTGATACCCTTGCTGCATGATTACTTACAAATGCGTAAACAAGTTACAGGCAGTTTACAAACAGAAATCAATCAGCTTTTAATAACCGATAAAGCAAAGCCTGTTACAGGAAAACAAATTTATCACATTGTACGAAACAGTTTAGGGCAACATACCACCTTGCAAAAGCGAAGCCCACATGTGTTGCGTCATACTTTTGCCACACATTTATTAGATAATGGTGCTGATATAAATGCCATAAAGGAATTATTGGGTCATAGCAGTTTAGCTGCAACACAGGTTTATACGCATAATACTATAGAGAAATTAAAAAACATCCATAAACAAGCGCATCCGCGCAACTAACATTTTTATTTATTAATAGTTAAAACATATGTAGAATTTACATTTTATTTGAAATCTCTCTTTAATTATTTAACCCTTCAATTTATTAGTTATGAAATTAAAAGTGCACAGTATTCATTTTGATGCCGACAAAAAGCTTATTGCTTTCGTAGAAGAAAAAGTAGATAAGCTCCTTACCTTCTTCGATCATATTATTGATGGCGAAGTTTATTTAAAATTAGATAAGGCCGAAAACTCGAAAAATAAAATAGCAGAAATTAAACTGCATGCTCCCGGCAAAACACTTTTTGCAAAAGAACAATGCGTAAGTTTTGAAGAAGCAACCGATTTGGCAGTTGATGCCTTGCGAAAACAACTATCGAAGCATAAAGAAAAAGTTAAAAATTTATAATTAAAATGCCCGCCAATAGCGGGCTTTTTAATTTATTGTGCATAGCTTACAAATTCGTGCCGTAAGTCATGGTACAGTTTTTCAAAGGTTTGTAACTGATCAAACACACTATCCTTTAACATCTGAATACCCTGTTTGGTTTTATCAACACCATGTTGTTGTAAGTGTACCAATTCGTTTTCAAACTGCTTAATATCATGCCTTAAAATATCCAATACTTCTCTTTGCAGTATAAACTGATTTTGGAAATGCTCTATCATCGCTTTAGCGTCAGTACTTTGTGCTAAAACACTTTTTTGTTCAAGTACTTGTTCATGCTGTGCCAGATCTGATTTATAAAACTGCAGTTTGGCTAACCATTCATGATGCTCATCTTGTAAAGATTGAAATTGTTGCTGGGTGTGCATGGCTTTAATATTTAGAGTTTAAACTTTTATCGGATTATTATTGATTTTACAATTGTTTTATCACCAATAAAACATCTTACAGCATAAATTCCTGATGGCCAGTTTGCCGAATTAATTACATTTTTTTCGAGCAAAGCCTGCTCTAAAACTACTTGTCCTAAGTTATTTATAACAATAAATTTATCTGTACTACCAACCACAGCATGTACCACAATAGAAAATGCATTGCTTGCCGGATTGGGGCTTATCATCAATATATTACTTGTTAAGTCAGTTATACCCGTAGTTATACTGATGGTGTTTGAAATAGAAAAGCAACCATTACTATCGGTAACAATCACATAATAATCGCCCGGTGTGGGTGCAAATAAAACCTGGTTGGTTTCGCCAATTAATGGTAAAGCACCTAAATACCATTGATAGGAGTAGGCAGGTGTGCTAACTAAAACTTGTCCGTTTAACGAAATAATGGGTGTTGGCGGATTAGGGTTTACCGTAATATATGAAGTATAGGTTGCTGTTGTACTTCCCTGGGCATTGGTTGCAGTTAATGTTACTGTATATGTACCCACTGTATTGTAACAAATTAACGTAGGATTTTGTAATGAACTCGTATCTGGTTGCATGGCGCCATTAAATGTCCAAAACCATTGTGTAGGGTTGTTGGTGCTTAAATCAAAAAAACTGATACAACTTTCTTCACACAACAATGTATCGCTTGCATAAAATTGCACCACAGGCATATGGCAAGGATTAACCGTAATATAATTGGTAAGGGTAAGCGTATCGGCTCCGGCAGCGTTGCTACAAATTAGTGTAACATCATAAGTGCCCGGTACGTTATAACAAATATTTGTTGGGCTTTGAACCGTAGCTGTTGCCGGATTTGCACCTGTAAATACCCACTGCCAGCTGGTTGGACTATTAATTGAGCTATCGGCAAACGAAATACAAACCGAATCGCAAAAACTCACATTGCTTGCCGCAAACGATGCCAATGGCAAAGGTGCCTGCGTAATGTATAATTGCAAGTTGTCAATTGCAAATGAAGGGTCGGTACCTATGCCATCATCATTATTTATCCATTGAATACCTAATTTAATAGCGGGGTTATTATTTGCCGAAGCCGGCAAGGCAATGGTGTAATTAGTCCAACGGCCTGCCGAACCGCAGCCCGAATTGTTGGTTGAAGGTGTGTTAATCAACACAGCCCAGGTACTGCCATCATAGTACCAAAATATAGCATCATCAACCGGTGGTGCACCCAGTTCGATATAATCAAATGCACAAGTAATGTTGCTATAGCCCGAACAGTTTATTGACGGTGATTCAATACGTCTGTTGGTTTGTGGGCAAGTTAACAAACCACATAAACCACCGGCATCATAAGCTGCACCAATATCTCCCAACGAATTTGGATGCGATCCCACATGTAATGAAGCACCGGTAGCTGTTGCCGTAACCGGCTGGCAACCCGACCCACAAATATTATTGGTATGGCCATTTGCCGCGCAACTGATATACCAGATATTAAAATCAGCACCTTCGACACCTAAAATTGTTTGTGTCCAATTGCCATTAGTACCGCTATAGTTTACCGCCTCGCAACCTGATGTACATCCGTTATTAAAATCTTCCGACCAAAAAACGGTTTGCGCAAATAGGTTAGATTGCAAAATGAGTATGAAAAAAAAACATACTACACATAAAAATTTCATAAGAATTATAATTAGGGGTCTTGGGTAAAATTAGTTTTTTAATTCAAATCATGTACGAGCAGATCAAAAATTCTACATAGCAAATTTTTATACTTTTGGCCATCCATAAAACTTTTTCAAAAATAACTTTTTTGGGCGCAAGGCCTTTAAATGAAATATGCTTTTTAACTCGGCAGCCTTTTTAATTTTTTTTCCGGTAGTAACATTCTTGTACTTTTTACTTCCATTTAAAATCAGGTGGTTTTGGTTGCTTTCGGCCAGTTGTTTTTTTTATATGTTTTTTAAGCCTGAGTATATTTTAATACTCTTCTTCACCATAATCATTGATTTTTACGCAGGGTTGTGGCTCGAAAAAATTACTGATCTCAACAAAAGAAAACGATTTTTAATATTAAGCATCATTGCCAATGTAGGCGTACTTGCAGTTTTTAAATATTATAATTTTTTAAACGATAACATTACCGGATTGGCGCTTTGGCTGGGCTTTAAAAATCCGATACCATATTTGGATATGATATTGCCTATTGGTTTGTCGTTTCACACATTTCAGGCAATGAGTTACACTATTGAAGTGTATAGAGGTAATCAAAAAGCCGAAAAACATTTTGGTATTTATGCACTATATGTAATGTTTTATCCGCAATTGGTAGCCGGCCCTATTGAACGACCACAAAATATTTTACATCAGTTTTATAAAAAACATTTGTTTGATACCCAAAAAGCTGTTGAGGGGTTAACGTTGATGCTATACGGATTTTTTAAGAAATTGGTGGTAGCCGACAGGCTTGCTGTTTATGTAAATCAGGTGTATGGCGATATTGAGCATGCATCAAGCATTTCTGTTGCATTGGCTTGTATATTTTTTTCATTTCAGATTTATTGCGACTTCAGCGGCTATACCGACATTGCCCGTGGCGCAGCACGCATGATGGGATACGAGTTAATGCTAAATTTTAACCGGCCGTATTTAGCCACTTCGATAGCCAACTTTTGGAGTCGCTGGCATATATCACTTTCTACCTGGTTTCGCGATTATTTATACATCCCTTTAGGTGGCAACCGTTGTAGTAAAATTAAATGGTACCGGAATTTATCTGTTGTATTTTTAGTAAGTGGTTTATGGCATGGCGCCAACTGGACCTTTGTTGTTTGGGGTGCTTTGCATGCATGTTACACCATTTTCGAACTGGTTACAAAAAACACCCGCATTCGTTTTTGGCAAAGCATCGGCTTATATCAAACAAAAATTATGCATGCATGTTCGGTGTTGTTTGTTTTTATAGCAGTAACATTTGCATGGATTTTTTTCAGAGCTGAAAATATATCGCAAGCTTGGCAAGTAATACATAAATTACTTGCTTTTGATTTCACGTTAAACATGGCACAACTTACAGCCGAAAAAGGGCCACTTAATTTGGCTCTTTGTTTCTTGTCAATTGTACTGCTTCTGTTAAGTTATAAGTTACCCATAAACTTAAAAATTAAATATCCGGTAAGCTTTGCTTGCATTACAATTTTCATCATTTTATTATTAGGCAAAAATGGCTCAGCAGAGTTTATTTACTTCCAGTTTTAAATTGTTTTTAAAAACGTATCTGATACCGGTTGCTTGCATTGTAATTGCAGCGGGCGGGATACTTAATTATTTTTTCGAGCAAAAAATAATATTAGGCTCCAGCAGTAATGGTGCTTATAAAGTAAATCGTATCATACACAGGCCGGCAAATGAAATAAGCATACTAGGTTCGTCACGTGCCGAAGGTGCTTTTATACCTTCGATACTAAGTTCGCATGCATTTAATTATGGCTTGTCGGGTGCGCAGGATAATGTGATGCTTTACTTTTTATCGGAGGCTCTTAAACAACAATCAACACAGCCCATTATAATTAATTTCGACCCCGAAGGCTTAAACAGCAGCTTGGGCGATTTAAGTAACTATATTTATAATGCTTCATACCAACCTGTAAGAAAACTTATGGGCAATGCTTATGAGCCTTGGTTCGCCATTCCGTTTTTCAAATATTTTGGCAGCTTTGAACTGTACACTAAATACTATTTAAACAGCAAACTGCAACTAACCAAGGTAACAGACTGTGGTGGAAATTTCGAAAAAAATGTACTCACGCCACAAAAATTCGCATCGCTGATAGCTGAAAGAAAAAACACAACAACTACTTTTAAAAATGATACTGCACTTGAGCGTGATTTAATAAATTTATTAATAACCAATAAAGTTACGCCATTAGTTTTTGTGCTATCGCCTATACACAACAGTTATTTTGTTTCTTATAAAAATCAATCCGGATTTAAAACCTTTATTGATTCGATAACGCAAATACCGTTGGTTCATTTCATCAATATGCATCACAGCTATCCTGATAGTATGTTTATAAACACCACACACTTAAACTATAACGGAGCAGTAGTTTTTTCGGAACAGTTAAAAGATAGTTTACAAGCACGCGGCTTACTTAAGTAATTACTTATTCATGTAGTATTTTTTTAAGCCGGCAACTACATCGGCTACAGCAGGACAAATCATGCTGTTGTGCAAAGTGATTTCAAGCTTCTGTATTATTTTATTTTGTTGGGTATGCGGATAATCTCTACAAGCATTAGGCCTGGCATGGTAAACCTTACAATAATTGTTGTTGTTTAAAAACATGCAAGGCATCTGTTTAAAAACAACATCGCCATCTTCATCGGTTTTTAGGTATGTATTCATAAAATTACCGGGCGCTAATTTTACAGCCTGCGCTAATCGGCTTACATCCTTGCTTATTAGCAGCGGGCCTGTTGTTTTGCAACAGTTTGCACATTGCAAACAATCTATATTATCAAAAGCTTCGTCATGCAACCTGTTGGTAACTGTATCCAAATCGCCCGGCCTTTTACTTTGTAAAAATGCTAACAGTTTTTTAATGTCGCCTTTCTTGCTTTTAGCCGTGTTAATTTTTTGAATATACTGTGGTAACATATATGGTAACAGTTACAGCTGTTTACAAAACTTAACATTTGCTAATCCGTTGGCACCAACTAATCGTATAAAATAATTACCCTGAGGTAAGTTAGTTACATCAAGCTGAATTAAATGCAACGACTGCTGTATCTTTTGCTCTAATAAAACACGTCCGGTAACATCAAACACTTGCAGGCTACTTAACGGTGTTGAGGCATTAATGTATAAAATATTGTTTACCGGATTGGGATGTACTATGGTTTTAAATTCGTTGTAAAAAGTAGCTGCTACTACATTAGAAAACATAGGTGTAACCGATGCAAGTGTTACAATTGGCTTAGCCCCATCGGGATAGCAACCCATGCTTACATTGGTGGTTTGCACACCATAAGAAAGACTATCAATAAATCTGAAATCTTTACCTGTGTATTCCGTAATGGCAATTTTGTCGGCTGTTGCATTGAGCTTAAACGATGCGTGATTACTGCCTTGTTGTTCATCATCATCAGCCCAAAATATTTGAAAGCCATTGGCAATGGGTGTGGTAATGCGCCACTTATCAGGTTTTAAAAAATCATCCGTTAAAAACAATTGCTGGTTGACTATAGTGGTGCCAGCATTATACAGTTCAATCCAATCGTCATACTCGCCATAATTATCGGCAATCACATTGGCGTTATCGGCCATAAACTCGTTTATGCTAACTGCCCATGGCGTTTCAATAATTAAAGTATCGCTGTATAATCGGGGTTCGCGGCCTGTTAAGTTGTTAGCATCCGTACAAGTGATGTAATAGTATAGTGTATCCTTTGTGCTAACCGGATTAAGTGCCACACCAAAAATATTATCGCCTGATGCATCATCATTATGCAAACCGTCATCAAACATATTAGTTGTAAGCCAGGTTGCAGTTTGGCCATAGCGGTAATTTAAAACCGGATTAACAACGGTTAGTTCGTCTTCTACCAATGCTTTAATAAAAACCGTATCGCCTGCTACAGGTCTAAAAGGATAATGTCGTTTTTCGCTAATTATGGGCGCCACCTGATTAACTTGCATCTGCGAAACTGCTTGTGCATTACGTGTGCTTATATAAGGCTTTAGGCCGTAATCAACATGACCACCTATGGCTTGGGTATATGAGTTAATAAAATCACCAAAGGTGTATCCGTAGTCTAATGTGTAGTAAGTGTCATTAATAACATAGGTTTCTATTTGTGTTTTTATATTATCAATAAATGTTTGTTGAAATGCGAATGAACCAGCACCGGCTACAATTTGGTTTAAGTAGAACGTAAACCGGTTAGCGTAATCGGGATAGGCCATAAGTTTTGTAATCAAATATTTATTAGCACTATTAACCGGCCAATTATATACGTTGCGGGTGCCCCAGTCTTTACCTAACCAATCAATGCCATACGTATTATCAACATCATACGGCAGGTAATTTATCTTACCGGTTTGCCAATCATTATACAAATAATAGTTGTTGGTGTTACCGGCATAATTATCCCAGTTGCCTGTTATTACATCAAATGCATACGTACGTAAAAAAGAATTTACGTTAAACTGTTTTTCTAAATTATATTGATAATTTGTTGTTGCGGGTGCGTGCAATGCCTGAACAAAATTTTTAAGGTCGGTATAATTATCCTGAACCGTATTGGTTTTAAGTTCATACACTCTGCGACCTTGTGCTGTAAGTTTATAAGCATTAGCGTTGGTGCCCAGGTTTTCTAAATCGGCTGGGTAAAGGCATTTGTATAAGTTGCCCCAATTGTTGTTGTAGCGGAGTTGAATATAGTTTTCATCAATATGCTCTACGTTAATATATAAACCATAGTAATCCTGGTTTATGTATAACTCAACATGATTACTGCGCGCTGCCACTACCCTGCACATAGATGCTGTTTGCCAAAATACATGTGCGCGTGTAATGGTAGGGTCGTTATGCTCGCCATTGAGATTTAATTTTTCGACACCATCATATTTACGGCCCTTTTCAAAAGTATTAAACGAAACCTTAAACGATTTTTTTGCACTTGCACGTGATGTATTGCCTCTAAGTCTGAAACCTATATTTAAAACTGTATCTTTAATGTTGCCATCATTAAAAGTAAATGTTGCATGATACTCATTATCACTATAAGGGTTGTTTAATATAAGTGCCAGCGAGTCGGGGTCAATTTCAATATCAATACGTGGTACAACAGCAGTATTGTATAAAGTTCCATTTGATGGATGATAGGGTTGCGCATGAGATACTTTTATAAAACAACACAACGTAATACAAACAAAGTATATAGCTACCGTTATCCTATTTGCATTTTTCATATTCGAATCAACCTAAAAAAACCCATACAAACTTGTATGGGCTTTTATCAAAAATTATGTTTTCAATTATTTGGTTTTTACCAGGCGATACGTTTCGGTTTTGTTATTGGCAACAAGCGTAAGTAAATATATTCCCTCGGGCAAGTCTTTACCAAAAGTATAAACATCGCTAACGTTAATCATGGTTTCCTTCATTACTAAACGGCCACTTATATCTGTTATCGAAATAGTATAATCAGCTGTAATTTCATCGGCCGGTTGTATGGTAAATTCATAATTACTTGGATTGGGATATACGGCTAATAAATTATTATCAGCTGTTTTTGTTTCGCGACAACCATCCGTTAATATTTTGGCTTTGCTTAAATTAATACATGTTGGGCTTTCGGATATACGTACTTTGTAAACACCACCCACTTTGGCGTAATATGACGAACCTGTAACCGTAGGTAATAAAATGTTATTGCGATACCATTCATACGTTAATCCAGTACCTACCGGTGATGCATTAAGCAACACACTATCGCCCGGGCATACTGCACTGCTTCCCACATTTTTAAGTTTGGCAACTAAGGGTGTTGACAATACTATTGCCGCACTTTCGTTTGTACATCCAAATTTATTGGTTGCTCTTACCGTAAAACTACCGGCATTAATTGCATTAAAGGCTGTGTCGGTGGCGCCATTTATAATGTTGCCATTTTTATACCATTGATAGGTGTAAGTGCTGTTATAAGTAGTTGATAAATTAACATTACCTACGCAAAATGAGGTAGCTCCATTGGCTGTAATTTTAGGATTGGGTTGCGCTACAACTTTTACTACATTATTAATTGTAACGGTATCGCTGCCTTCGGGCGAGGTGGCAATTAAGGTTGCGCTATAATTGCCCGTACTATTATAAGTTACTACAGGATTTTTTAGCGTTGAAGTTGATGGCGTACCACCCGGAAAACTCCAATTCCATTGATTGGGGAAACGTTGGCTCTTATCAAAATACTGTACCGATGATTTAATACAAATGGTATCATCTGCAATTTCAAATTGTGGGTCGGGGATGCATGATTGATACACTAAAACGGTATCTTTTCCACTTAAGCCAGCATCATCAGTAACGGTTAGTATAACTTCCAGCCAGTAGTTGTTTTCACAATCTTCGGGTTCGGCCAATAAATAAGTTACGGCATCTGTATCAATAGGGTTTGGATGATCGTGTTCATTGTGATGCACGGTTGAATACCATTGATAATGTAATTGGTTAGCAACGTGTTCGGCATCGTTTACATTTGCAGTAAGGTTTACTATTTGTGCTGATTGTGATGAGTAATAACTTCCATCAATTGGGCTGGTAATGTTTACTTGCGGTGGTGTATTATTTACCGAAACAAATAATGATTTGGTATCAGTTTTACCGGCTGTATCTGTTACCGTAAGTGTAACATTATATTTAATGGGGTTATTATTTGGTGCTGTAAAAGTAATTGATGGGTTTGCCAGCGTGCTGGTTACACCATTACCAAAGCTCCAAAAATAGGTAAGCGGTGCTGTTTCGGGATCATAACTTGCTGTACCGTCAAATTGAACATTAACTGGTGATGCACCATATACTTTATTTTGTGTTGCAATTGCAACCGGTGCCAAATTTGCGCCTACTGTATATTTTATTCGGTGTAGTTGCCCACTAATGTAATCAACCCAATAAATACATTTTTGAATGGGATGCCATTGCATTGTAACAGGCCTGCCTACATTGGTTGCAAACGTATCAATGGAAACCAATTTATGATTTGCGTCAAACTTTGCATAGCGTATCCAACCTTTATCGTAATCCATAAAAAACATAGCATCGTGATATTTAGCAGGCCAGGCATTATTTGGTATCCATGCACTACCCATAATACATGAACCATCGAAGGGCGTTCCTGTAGCAGAGGTTTGCGGACTTCCTAAATTTGCAGCCAATGGATTGTTTCCGGTATATTCTGGCACATAAACTATGGGGGTGCCGTGTTTATATGCGTACGACCCTCTGCGATGTTTAAACACAGGTATGTTGGCCGGAATTTGCACACTTGTATTGCATGGATTTGGCCATGAACCCGGGCCTTGTGTGTCATCTTTTAATAAATCGGCAAATTTAAAATAGGGTGTAGTGCATCCCCCCGTGCCATAAAGTGGATTGGGCGCATTTAAGTTATAAACGTTTGCCGAACTAAAATTGGGGTGTTTTAAAAATCCCTCATAAATAGGCCAGCCAAAATTTTGGCCCGGTGCAGTAACCACATTTTCTTCTTCCCAATTATAAAACCCAACATCATTTACATAAATAGCACCGGGGTTGCCGCTCGAAGCATTGGTACTACCACTACCCGGGCGGATGGTGAGTGAAAAAGGTTGACGCATGCCTAATGCCCAAATTTTACTTTCAACACCATCAGGATTTGCTGCATTGTAATATGGGTTTGACGGAACGCCATAACCCGTCATTGGATCAATGCGTAATACTTTGCCATTGTACGATTGCAGACTTTGTGCTCTAAATGCGCCCACATTGGTTGCAGGCGTAATGATGGTATCGGCCAATGCCTGTATGTAATATGTTTGCGCATTGCTACCCATATCAGCAGCACCACCATGCCCACCATCACCTGCTGTGATAATTAAGGTTCCGTCAGCAGCCATTTGCATACCGCCTCCATCATGGTTGTTATATGTTATGGATATGCCATTCTTTTTGTCCTTGCCCAATAATATAAACCGGCTGTTGGGCACTAAGGTTGTAAAATTGGTTGTTGGGTCAATCTGATAACGGGTAACCCTGTCGATGGTGGCTTTGTTTTTTTCGTTGGCATTGGGGTTATAATTGGGTGTACCGTAGTTTAACAGGTAGTGTCTGTCAACCGTATAATACAGGTAAATATAACCGTTGGTGGTAAAATCTTTATCCAATGTTATACTCATTAAACCGTGTGCATTCCACCGGCCACACTCCTGACTAATATCAATAATAGGCGGGCTTACTTTAACACCATTATTTACACGCCAAACCGTGCCATCGTGCTGGCTTACAAAAATTTTACCGCTGCTATCAATAGCAACACCGGTTACCTCGGTAACATTGGTTAGAATTACTTCATCAGCAAAATCGGATGGTAAAGAAATTTGTGCATTTGTTGAATTAAATACCAATGCACATGCAATTACAATAGAAACAAAAATTCGTGATAACAGATTCATTATAAATAGATTTTAAAGTCTTTTTATTTATGGGGCAAAATCAATTTTTGGCAATTCGGCAATAGTATGTTGCAGTTTCAGCAATGACTTGCACTACGTAAATACCCTTTTTCAAAGAGCCGCCAAATATAGGCCAAGCGTTGGTATTTTCCGAATTATAAGATTGGATTTCTCGACCCCAAATATCAAATACGTTTATAGTTAAACATTTAGATTTTAACATCCCTGAATTTATTTCAAAATGGGTATTGCTTGGGTTAGGAAATATAAGATTTTGCAATTCTTGCGGATTGATGCGGCAGGAAATAGTTACTTTTTTTTTGGGTGTTGTAACCATACAACCTGAGCTATTGGTAATGTTTACGTTATATCGGCCGGCTACTGTTACAGTTAAACTTTGTTGATTTGCACCGGTCATTACGTTTCCGTTGCGCAACCATTGATAACTCATATTACCTGCTGTTGCGGTTATTATTACACTGTCGGGCGGGCAAATATTTAAACTGCCTGTAATAGAAGCTGTAGCTACCGGGGGGCCATTTACAACTATTACATTGCTTAACCGTGCGCATCCGTTTGTATTGTAGGCTGTTACGCTGTAGCTGCCACTTTCTGTAGCCAAATAGTTTGTGGTAATTGCACCGGTAATGGGTTTGCCATTCTTACGCCATTGATATGAAACCGCATTGTTAGCATTAGCTAACAGCATAACGCCTCCTGTACAAAAAACAGTACTGCCTAAGGCTGTTATACTAACTTTAGGCGTTTGATTAACTGTTATGTAATTTGATAAAATTAAAGTGTCTGTGGTAAATCCATTGCTTGCAATTAAGGTTACATCAAACAATCCGGTTGTTTTGTATTGAACTTCCACTACACTATCGGTTGAACCGGCTGGCAAACCACCATCAAAATACCATTGTAATTGTGTAGCATTACTGCTGTTTGAAGTAAATGTTACGGTTTTGTTTTTGCATATAATTTGACTGTTGCTTTGAATGCCTGCAACGGGATTGGGCACTAAAAATTTAGCAGGTAAAAAGCTACTTATATTAAATGACTTTAATTTTGGAGCCACATTAAAAACCGATTGTTGAAACCGTTCATTGCTAATCCATCCAAAGCCTGTACCGGTAAAGTCAATGGCTTCTACTTGCCCATGTGTAAGTGCATTCGAAACATTAAACCGTCTTTTGTTTCCATTAAAAAACAAGGCATTGTTGTAATCGAAAAGCAGTGTAATATAAACAGGAGCAATGCCCGTGTTGTCATAACCACAAAGCACAATTACACCGGCTTTTTGTACACTGGCTCCTGTAACCAAATAGCCAGCATTTAGCGTTTCGAGTAACTGCGCTTGGTAATTGCCAGCCTTTGCCGGCAGTATGTAATGTTTACTTTTTTTATCTATCCAGTTTTTTGAAAATATATGTAATGAATCGTTTAAATAAATAAAAGCCTCGGCATCAAAATTCGTATTGTTTGTTGCCGGGGTAAAGTTGGTTTGGTCGCTATAGCTGTAATTTATTATTTGCGCCATAACTGAATTCACATTGGTTTGAAAGTCGACTTTGTTTACAATGTAAATACGCAGATTGGTTCTATTTCCGCTGTTATTGCCAATATCACCAATAAAAATTTGTGTTTCGTTTTGGGTAATATCTTCCCAATCAACATTAGTTGCATTACCTATAACAACCGTTTGCAAAATATTTCCGTTCGAAGTGTCAACCCTGCAAATAGCATTGCTGTTACCACCATCATTATGCATCCACAATTGTCCGTTAAATTTTATTAAACCCGAATTTTCATCCAGTGACGGTGTTGCCAGGGCTGTTACTGTATTTAGCGACAAATTGGTGCTGGGGTACAAACAGGAGCCATCATTAATAGTTGCCAGGCTGTTATAGTTTGTAGCTTGTATATCGGTACAACCCCATTGACCATAGATTTTTGAGGCTATAAATTGTAGAAATAAAAGTATGGTTACAGTGCGCATGAGATTTTTAATATTAGATTAATAGGGCGTTTACAAAATTAGGGTGCTTATCAAGTATTTAAATCAAGTTTAAAAATTAAAAATTTTGAAATCAGATAGCTATGTATATTTTTGCCGCCCTTAAAACTGGGGCCTATAGCTCAGTTGGTTAGAGTAGCTGACTCATAATCAGTTGGTCCTTGGTTCGAGCCCAAGTAGGCCCACAAACCGCCAACATCTGTTGGCGGTTTTTTTATTATAAAAACTGAAGCAGTTGTTTTAAATTTTGTACCTGATAGGTTGCCGTTAATTTATTGGGTTGGGGTGCATTAAACAAAACCGTATCAATACCCACATCTGCCGCACCTATAATATCGGCTTCATAGTTATCGCCAATCATCAAACATTGTTTGGGAGATGAATTGGCAAGCTGCATGGCATACTCAAATATAGGTGCATTGGGTTTTAAATGTCCTACATCTTCGCTTACTATACAATGATGAAAATAACTACGTAATTGCGCTGCATCAATTTTAATGTTTTGCACTTCTCTAAATCCGTTAGTAATAATTAAGAGCTGATACTTTGACTGCAGATATTCTAAAACCTCGTGGGCATGTGCAAACAATTGTCCCTTATGCGGGCAAATAGCCAGGTATTCATCACTCAATTGGGCTGCAAGCTTATTATCATTTATATTAAAGTACGCTAATGTTTTTACAAAGCGCTGCAAGCGCAAAGCCTCCTTATCAATTTGTTGCTGATGGTACAACTGCCACATCTGCTGATTGATTTGCTGATATACTTCAATGAAAGATGCAGGTGCTGCCCATTGTTGCAATGCATACTTGCTAATAAGTTCCAACAAAGTTGCAGTTGAGTTGGCTTCAAAGTCCCAGAGTGTATGATCTAAATCAAAAAAAATGGTTTTATATTTTTGGATCATTACTGAAGAATGTAATAGCTATAAGCTTCTTAAAACATTTGCAAAATTATAAGTAGTACACACTGTTAAGCAGTAGCGACCATGTTACTATTGAAATAAAGAGATATAAAAAAACCTTGGTCCGCCTGCGCTCTAAATGGCAAGCTACAATAGTGCCAATAGGTATTGAAATAAGAACGGGTGTAAGAGCAGCAATACCAAACAAACCATAGCCACGCCATATTTTTACAATGAGTCTGTTGCGTTTTGTAAAAACTTTTCGGGGTTTTAATTTATGTTGAAATATTTTTTTTTTAACCCAATCAATAAAATTAAAAATGGGTACGGTGAAGTAAGAAAAAACCAAAACACCACCCATGCCACCTATGATGCATAGCAAACAAACCTGCCAATAGGCTAATTGATTGCTTGATTGATAGAGTGCTGCAAAACTGGGTGTTACTACAAACTTCACACTGCTTAAAAGCACAATTAAAATTGATTTGTGTAAAACCTCCAATTTACAATACTGTTTAGACCTTTAATTTCAATAGTTATCGTTTGTTGCCATAAGCTAAATCACCGGCATCGCCTAAACCGGGCACTATATATGATTTAGAAGTTAACTCCTCATCAACATCGCCACACCAAATTGTTACGTTTTCGGGCAGATGTGCTTTAACATGATTAACGCCTTGTACACTTGCTATGCCTGCAACAATGTGTGTGTGTTTGGGCTTGCCACTTAACAAAAGTGCTTTATAAGTTAGCACCAACGATTGCCCGGTGGCTAACATGGGATCGCATAAAATTAAAATGCGGTTATCAATAGGAGGCGCTGCAACATATTCGAGATGAATATCAAAAGTTCCATCTTTACGATGCCGTCTGTAAGCCGAAATAAAACCATTATCGGCCTGGTCGAAATAATTAAGCAATCCGTTATGCAAGGGCAATCCGGCTCTGAGTATGGTTGCAAGTATAGGTTGCTCGGCCATTAACGATACGGTAGCAATACCCAAAGGTGTTGTAACTTCGGTTTGGATATAATCAAACGTTTTACTGATTTCAAATGCTGCAATTTCGCCAATGCGCTCCAGGTTTCTTCTAAAACGCATTCTGTCGTTTTGTACATCCACATTTCGTAATTCGGCAATAAAATGATTAACTATTGAGTTTTGTTTACAAAGGATGTGCGGCATGTTTTAAGCAATTATTTGTTCTCTGATAAAATCATTGTGTTTGACCCTTGCAATTTGCAATAAATACAATCAATTTATACTGCATCCATTTATTTTTTCAGCCATTTAACGGGTGCCGGCAGTGTATTAATTTTTAGCATGCTATAAGTTTGTAATGTTGAGCCAAAACTTTTATAGAACTGTGCAAGTTTACTTTGGTTGCTTCCTTCGAAATCAAAAACCAAAGGCTTGTGTTTATTCAAATAATAATCAATTAAAAAAGGCATTGCTTTGCATTGTTTAGCCAAATTATTTGTTGCCGAAAAAATGAAAACATGTGTGTTTTTTATTTCAAAAATTATCATGCCTGCACATGGTTGCTGTTCGAAAGAAATGCCTAATGCATGCATATAGGCATGGATTTTAACTGCCTGGCAAATTTTAATAAAAGTGGTATAATGCTGTTGTTTCAGATTAGTTATTTGTACGCCTTTATTTGAGCGGAACAAATCAACAATAAGTCTTTCGTCCATATTTAAAATTTCCAAATTATGATTACAAGCTTGCTTTAAGTTTCTGCGCAAATTGGTATTGTAAACCGGTTGATTTACTAAAACATAATTGTTGTTGCTTTGCCAAAGCATTTTATCATGTGTAGTAATGTATGCCTGATTATAATTGTTAAAAGCATACGCTACAAACCTAAAATGGTTTAATAATGATTTGGCAAAAAGCATAACCGTATTTTCATAGCCGGGTTTGCTAAATACACCCAATTGTTGTATAAAGTAGGGCCTGTACACATAACTTATGCCCCACTTGCGATTTACAGGCAAAGGCATTATTGCATCATAATCATCTAAAATCAAAGCTTGCCAGCCCGGGCATGCAATGTCTAAATACCAACTATATGCATAAATGTTTTGTTGTGGTGCTGCATCAATTACTGCATCCCACAACTGTTTGTTAATTTCGCTATGTGGTATTAAACGTATCAATATTAATTAGCTGCTTGCTTTAAGGTATGCATAAAAACGGCTTGCCAGTTTTGCCAAATACCCAAGTTAGAAATTGTATCGTTATGCCATAGGCTATTAAAAGTGCCTCCATATTTTTTTACTTCATTAATCAGTTTTGATATTTCGTCACAGGCTTCATCGGGTTGCATTTTCATATAGCTGTGCAGGCTTGCATCCATTACCGTTAGCGGGTGAATTTGCAATGGCGTAGTAACATCATTTTCGATGTCAAAAAAATAATGTGTTAATGATGTGCTTGCTCTGAAGCCGGCACAATCGGCATAACCCATGCTGTAATCGTTTGTAATGCCTGCATCCAGTAATTGGCGGTAAGCTTGTGGCAATTTAAGTCTTAAAAAATGAAACCGGCTATGTTGCACATCTTCATGCGTTATTTTTTGTATTCGTTTGCATTCAGTGCCAATTTTATTCTTAGCTACTGCATAGTATGATGGGTGCAAGCCAATGGTACCATAGGTTTTTAGTTGCGCAATTAATTTTTGCATGTATTTGCCTTGGTAACTGATATTTTTGTCATACCGCCCATAATCGCCCATCAAAATAAAAAACATTGGCTTTAGGTTATATGGCCGTAAGCAAGATGCAAAAAATGAGTACGTATTAAATGGATCGGCTTTACCTAACAGTGTTTGTGTTCTTTGCGCAACTTTAGCAAAATTGCAGGTTAGGAGCAACTTTGCATAGGCACCTATTGTGCGCCAATAGCCTTTACCTAAAAATGCATAAGCGCTATCAATATCCATAGTTATTAATGCATTGTAACGTATTGGGGGTAAAGGCAGTTTACAAATTTCATGTAGCTTTTGGTGCAGCAATAACATGTATCTGTTTACAAGTGCCTGGCTCAAAAAACCATGTTTACCTGCAATACTTTGCTGCGATGTAAACCGGCCATGTGCATCGGGTTGGTACGGTAAATATTCTTCATAACGACTTATCAAATAAAATGATGCAGCCAATACATCAAAACCAAGTTCCGATTTATTATTAAAAAGTTGTATTAACCCATTTTTACTTAAAACATCAACAGCAATATTTTCGATATGTTTTTGTGCCAATAATCCATGTGGCACAATTTGAATTGCATTATCAAATTGAGTGTTACTGTAATTTATTTTTGTGCCAGTTGACGTGTTAAATTCGTTTTCAGATGTTGTAAATTTAATTTGAAAATGGGATTCCGGCAAAAGCACATTTGCTATGTAGGTTAACCTGTTGGTTATGTGTTTGGTATAAATTAATACTATATGCATGTTGTGACTTTACACGTAGCAAGGTTAAATTTTTTGACAAATCATAAGCCCATCGCGCACGGGTAGTAACACTTTGCGTAAACGTACATCGGCCAACACTTTTTTATTAAACGCAATTACAGGAGCTGTGTTTCTATCCTGTTCGTTTTCAGGTTTAACCACATTACCACTCCATAAAACATTATCGGCAATTATATAACCTCCACTGTGTACGCAGTTTATTGCCAGATCTAAATACGTACAATAATTTTCTTTATCGGCATCAATAAAAACCAGGTCAAACTGTATTTCAAATGCAGGTATGATATGTAATGCATCGCCTACATGCAAATGAATTTGATTATGGTAAGGCGATTGTTGCACAAACTGCAACGCAGTTTCATGCAACTCGGGGTTAATATCAATTGAATGTAATACACCATCTGTTTGTAGTCCTTCGGCCAAACATAAAGCGGAGTAACCGGTATAGGTACCAATTTCTAATATTGCTTTGGGTTGTATCATGCGGCTTAACATAGCCAATATGCGACCTTGCAAATGACCCGACAACATACGTGGTTGCAACACCCTGGCATAGGTATGCCGGTTTAATGATTTTAATAAATCACTTTCGGCATCGCTATGCATGGCCGCATATTGTTCAATGTTTTTATCAATAAAATTCATTTGCTTGT
This sequence comes from Bacteroidia bacterium, assembly GCA_016788165.1. GTDB lineage: Bacteria > Bacteroidota > Bacteroidia > AKYH767-A > OLB10 > JAEUTH01. Next base: position 259,766 of record JAEUTH010000042.1, read on the forward strand.
TGCATTATCAAATACGTATATAGGCAATGTTAGTTATCGTTTCCCAAGCGGTTAAGGCCTGCTTTTGCTTTTTGGTCGATACTGTTTTGATACTCATGATTACGCATAGCTAAACATTTTTTATAATATAAACGTGCATTGGCTTTATCGTCCTGCTCTTCAAACATCTGACCTAAGCACAAAGCTGCACTGGCTGCAAAATAGTAGGTAGTTTTATCGCCTATACTAATGGTTTTATTATAAAATGTTTTAGCCTTTTCGTATTGTTTTAATTTATCAAAGTTGCGTGCCGTACGGTAAATAGCTTCGATATTATCTTTTACATTATGTGTGGCGGGCTTTTGCGATAATTGCTCTAACGATTTAAAATAATAGCCGCCATCAAAAAGTAAACGCGCTTTCAACAATGTTATATTGGGAATAACTTTAGTTTCGGCTTCGGCTTGTGCTTGTTTGTCTTCATCGGTAAAACTACTGCCAACTTGCAACACCTGACTTATATTTTGCCAATATTGTGCTGTATCGCCTTTTATTAAGTGTAGCCAGGCAATACGCTGACAAGCCGATTTTTTAAATTTTAATCCCTGATATGCTTTAATATATTGCTTGTAATTGTCTATGGCACTGTAATCGAGCTTATTGGTTTTAGCCATACCCTTTAAATATTGCAAATAATGTAGGGTAGTTGCATCGCTTGGCGGTACAAAATCTTCAAGTATGTGCAGTACGTTATCGTTTTTACCATCCATTAAATAAACATTGGCTATTGAATAATTAATATAAGGCGATATGTAATTGTGGTCATACAATTTTATTAACTGCAAAGCGCGTGGTATGTCTTTGCCGTAATGCACCTGTACATAAATTAAAAATAGCAACGTTTCGTTTTTTACAAAATCATATTGATCAGTTTTTACACATTCGCTTATTAACTCGGTAAGTTCGGCAGTACCTTGGTTTATGGTGCCTTTTAAGCCAATTAAATTGGCAGCCCATTTATAGTTTTCGGGTATGGCACCAATTAAAATGTGCAAAAAACCAAGCCCCTTTAAATTGGGTTTAAATTGCTTAAACGCCTCATTGTTTGCAGTAAAAAGTTTGTACGATTTTCGGATATCAACGGTTGCATTTACATACTCATTATGCATGGCGCGTACCAACCCCATTTGTAGTGTAAGTTCGGCTTGCAGGTACATTTTGTAGGGCGATGCATTATTTTCTTTTTGCAGTAATAACATGTGGTTGTTGTACTGTTTCTTCATCAGCTCATAATCCAGCTTGCTTTCGCTTAAATAGCATTTATAAAACGCCATTGTACCCTCGCAACCAACAATGGCAACATTGGTAGGATGGTTTTTTTTTTCGATTGCAATTAAATGCTGTGCCTTGGTAAACTGCAGGTTAAAAACGGCAGTATATATCTGATTTATATGAGCGTTAAAATCTATTACGGCATAGGCCGGTTTGCTAAATGGTATAAAAAACAAAAGCAACAACAAAGCTTTGTAAAGTTCCCCTATTTTTGAAAGCATAAAGTTATAATACAAAAAAAGGATTTCTGAGTTAAAGAAATCCCTTTGTAATTGAACGTTTAAACTGTTTAAATATTACCAGTCGTTAATGTTTGTATCTACTAAAATACGGCCACAATGTTCGCAAAAAGTAACCTTTTTGCGTTGCCCTATTTCTAATTGCATTTGGGGTGGAATTTTGTTGAAACAACCGCCACAAGCATCGCGGTGAATTTTAACTACAGCCAAACCATTAATCATGCTTTTACGCACGCGTTTATAAGCAGTAAGCAAATTGGCATCAATTAATTTTGAGGCTTTTTCAGATTCATCCATCATACGCACTTCCTCTTTTTGTGTTTCGCCAATAATTATATCCAACTCATTTTTCTTTTGCTCAAGTACTTGCGAGCGTTCGGCATGTGATGTTTTTAAATCCTCTAACTCCTGATTTTTTATATTTAAGTCGTAGGTATATTCCTTAACACGTTTTTCTGAAAGTTGAATATCCAATTGCTGATATTCAATTTCTTTCGAAAGCGAATCGTACTCTCTGTTATTTTTAACATTCATTTGCTGCGATTCGTACTTTTTAATTTGCGCATTGGCATCTTTAACAGCCTGCTTCTTTTTCATTATGGCTTCCTGCTGGTTGTTAATTTCCTCATGTATGTTTTCAATCCGTGCATTAATGCCTTCAACCTCATCTTGCAAATCTTGTACTTCCATAGGAAGTTCGCCACGTATTATTCGTATTTCATCAACACGTGAGTCGAGTTGTTGCATGTAGTATAAGGCTTGCAGTTTTTCTTTTACCCCAAAGTTTTGTTTATCGCTACGGGTAAATGGCTTAAGTTCTTCTTTCGGAATTGCTTTTAGTATAGCCGTTGGGTCGTTTTTTAATTTGATGTTTTTTGATACTTTAACCTCAGGTGCTTTTTTAACTGCTTTGGTTTCTTTAACGGTTTCAACACCTTTTTTGGCGGCTTTTTTAGTTACTGCTGTTGACATTTTTTTATTTGAGGATTCGTGTTTGGATGCTGATTGCGCTGTTTTTACTTTACTTTTTTCTATTACTTTACTTTTTGAGGCAGGCTCTGTTTCTTTTATTTTTTTTGTTGCAATGGTTTTTGAGGCTGGCTTATCTTTAGCAGATACACTCTTTTTTAATGCGGTTTTGGGCGCATCCTTTTTTGTTGCCGGTGCCTTTTTAGTTGCCATTACGTAAAGTATTTTACAGGATTGGTATTAACTTTTGACAAATGGAGCGCGAATGTATTAAATTTTCCCTTTAATAAATCGTAAAGTAATTGTTTGGTGAATTGTTCGCTTTCGTAATGGCCCACATCGGTTATTAAAATTCTGCCATCGGCATCAAAAAACTGGTGGTATTTAAAATCGGCTGTTACAAATGCCTGGGCTTTTAAGGTTATGGCCCGGGGCAATAAAAAACTGCCGGCACCACCACATAAGGCTATTGTACTTATGGGCCGGTTTAATGGCTCAGTATGCCTGATACAAGGTACATTTAGCCGCTCTTTTAATAGTTGTAAAAAGGTCATTTCTTCGATGGGTTTGGGCAATTGCGCCAATAAGCCACTACCCAACTGTTGCGTATTATTTATATCAATAATCTGATAAGCAGGGGTTTGGTACGGGTGAGCATTTTTAAGCGCTGTTTCGGTTTGCTGTTGCAGGTTTGCATTAAAAACAAGTTCAATTTTAGTTTCGGGTTCAATATGGTCGGCTTCAATTTGTCCCACAAAAGGTTTGGCTCCTGCACGGGCTTTAAATGTACCATGACCCTTTAGATTAAAACTACAATTGCTGTACAAGCCTATACTGCCACATCCTACATCAAATAAGGCATCGCGTACGGCTGCTGCATGGCTTTCGGGCACCATAACCTCCAGTTTTTTTAGCGTTTTTTGTAAGGGTAACAACACCTGCACCGGGGTTAAACCCAATACCTCGGCTAATTTAAAATTTACACCATGCCAAACATTATCCAAATTGGTGTGTATTGCATACAGTGCTACATCATTTTTTATTGCTTTTATAATGGTACGCTCTATATAATTATTACCGTTAAGCTTTTTAAGGCCGCTAAACAATATGGGGTGATGCGCTACAACCATATTGCATCCTAAGGCAAGGGCTTCGTCAATAACAGTTTCAATACAATCAAGCGATATAAGTACGCCCTTTACTTCTTGATTTAAAAAGCCGGTTAAAAGGCCGGAGTTATCATAGCTCTCTTGCCAGGCTTTAGGTGCATGGTGTTCTAAAAATGCAACAATGTTTCCTACGGTTTCCATTATACAAAGCTTAAAGGGCTGCAAAATAGCAAAGCAAGCCTACATACGCTGTTATAAATGGCTTACCTCCACTTTACAACCCAGTTTTTGCCCAAGCCCTTTGCCACCCCAATTCATAACAACATGGTGGTTGTACCTAAAAATAAAGGCTAAAGGAGCCAACAAGTTCATCCACATTTTAGTTGTACGCACTTGCCAATAATAGGTAAGCTTTGTTTGATTGCCGGCCAATTGTTCGAAAACCCATTGTCCACTGCCTTCTAACTCGCCTGTGGCTTGTGCTGTAATAAGTTTATGGGTACGTACTTCGGTAATAGTGGCTTTAAATTTTAAAGTATAGGGCAAAATGCTTTTCCAGGTAAGTACATTTATCTGTCCAACACCACCGGGTTTAAGTTGCTCTACTTTATTTACTCCGGGCCACCATTGCGGCCATTGTTCCACATCATTTATGGCTTGCCATACAGGCTCTATACCTGACATTACATGCCAAACGGTGGTAAAACTATATTGCATAATGGTTTGTTTAGACGCTAACTTACGGTTTTCGATTAAAGTCGGTTTGCAATTAAGGCCATACACCCACATCAATTATAGCAGGTAAAAAACTACTTTTACATCCAACCATGAAAAACCTGACATTTGTTTTATTGTTATGCATTGCTGCATGCAGTAACGATACCGATGAAATAAACCGCATAACCAATGAGGCAAAATCGCCTACTGAAACAATTAATGGTTTACAAATTTTATATAGCGATTCCGGTTTTGTAAAAGCAAGCATGAAAGCAGCAGTAATGAATAGGTACTATAATGACACGCCCTATACGGAATTGCCTAAAGGTGTGGCCATGTACTTTTTTGATATTGGGCAAGACACCATAAGCACACTTACAGCTAAGTATGCCATACGTAATGAAATAAACAAAACTATGGAAGCACGAAATGATGTAATTGTAAAGAATAAAAAAGGCGAAACATTAAATACCGAAAAATTGGTGTGGAACGAAGCCACAGGCAAATTTACAAGCGATGTTTTTGTAAAAATTACTACTGCCAGCGAAGTTATAATGGGGCAAGGCTTTGAAGCTAATCAGGATTTTACGCGCTATAGTATTAAAAAACCCAAAGGCAGTATCATAGTAAATAAATCCGACTCAACCGCACCTGCATTTTGAACAAATCTAACCTAACCATATTAGCTATAGTTTGGTGCATCCTTACGATTACCGCTGCAGCAATTGGCGTTTATCAATTAAATCAACCAACAAAATCAACTTCAATTCTCTATTTTTTTATTGCATTAATTTCATTTGCATTTTCAGTATTCAGATACAAACAACTTAAGAAATTTCAGAAATAATAACAACTGCATTGAACAACCTTTATCTGATTTTAAGCACATTAATTTTTACGGCTTTTTTTGCCGGCATTGAACTCGCTTTTGTTTCCAGCAATAAATTCAGAATTGAGTTGGATAATGCCCAGGGGCGATTTTCGGCACGCATACTTTCGTTTTTTACCAAGTCGCCTTCGCGTTTTATTATTACCGCTTTAATAGGTATTAATATTTCATTGGTTATTTATTCTAATAGCATCGAAACAGTGTTAGAGCCTTACGTGCTTACTTATTTGCCGCTTCAATATCACAACTCATTTATCATTTTAGCAATAAAAACAATTTTGAGTACAGCCATTATCTTAATAGCAGGCGAGTTTTTGCCCAAAGTGCTTTTCAGAATTAACCCTAACCAAAGTCTTAATTTTTTTGCCACCATTTTTTATGTGTTTTATATTCTGTTTTACCCATTGGTGTTTCTCATATTAAAACTTTCGCATTTAATTATGCAAGTGTTTTTTAAGCTCGATTTTGTTGAAGACAAACCGGTTTTTGGCCGTATTGATTTAGACCATTACATCCATGAACTGAATGTAAAAAGCAATCAAAAAAATGAGCTAAACACCGAAATTCAAATGTTTCAGAACGCATTGGATTTTGACCGCCTTAAAGCCCGCGAATGCATGGTGCCCCGTGCCGATATTGTAGCCATTGATATTAATGCCGACATTGAAACATTGCGCCAACTTTTTGTAAGTACAGGCTTGTCAAAAATTTTAGTGTACCAACAATCTATTGATTACATAGTGGGCTTCGTTCATTCATTTGATATGTTTAAACAACCCAAAAGCATTAAAAATATGATGCTGCCTATTGCCGTTGTACCCGAAACCATGCCGGCACGCAGTATAATGACAACCTTAACCCAGCAACGTAAAAGTGTTTGTGTAGTGGTTGACGAACATGGTGTTACTTCGGGTTTAATTACCGTTGAAGATATTATGGAAGAAATTTTTGGTGAAATTGATGACGAACATGATATTGAAGAACTTACACTAAAAAAAATAAGTGAGAATGAATATCAGCTTTCGGGCAGGTATGAAATTGATTATTTGAATACCCATTTAAACCTGCATATACCCGAAGGCGATTATACAACCTTAGGCGGTTTTATTTTTTACCATCATCAGGATATACCAGTAATAAACGAAGTGATTGAAATAGCGCCCTTTACTATTACTATTGATGAAGTAATTAATAACAGGATTAATTTAGTAACACTAAAAACAGCTTTCCCAGAAACATAATTTACACGTTAATTAGTTATGGTTTTGTTGTTTTCAAAATCGTAAAGCGTTTTTCTGCGTAAATCAAAATAAGAACTCCAAAACTGTTGTAAAGAGGCCAGATATTGCACTTTGGCATTGTCTTTTTCCTGCAAGGCAATGTTTAAATCGGTGATATCAATTTTTCCGATCAAATAACGCTTCATACTAATTTCGTAACGCTTTTGGGCAATGGTATCGGCACGGGTTGCAATAATTAATTTGGCACGTTGCATACTAAACTGCTTGGCTAGCAACACTACTTCCTGTTCAAAATTTTGTTGGTCTTGTTCTAAAATAGTACGCGTTAATTCGCGGCTTACTTGTGCTGTTCGTACTTGAGAACGTGTGCGCCCCCAGTCTAAAATGGGTAATTGAAATGATAAGTTTATGCGCTCCTGTTCTAACGAATTTTTATATACATCGCTAAGCGTACCTGCTGTATTGGTTAAACCGTATGTTGCTACAATATCTGCATTAAAGCCATTGTTGCCGCGCGCTTGTGCCACATCTCTATCGGCTTCAATGCGCCTGCGTTCAAATTCGACAACAGCTTGCCGGTTTTGACGTGCCTGCATTAAGGCTATACTATCGTCAACCACAAAATCGGGAATCAGCGGAGGCTCGACCAGTGTAATGTGTTGCTGGCCTTTGATGTTTAAAAAATTGCGCAAACGCAATTCATGCGTTTCACGGTCTAATTGTGCTTGCGCAAGGTTGCTACGTGCATTCATGGTGCTTAATTCCATTTGCAACAATTCGTTTTCGGCAATGCGACCTAAGTTATATCGGCCTTTGGCTATTTGAAACAGGGTATCGTTGTTGGCCAAGTTTAACGATTCGATGCGTACGCGTATTTCAGCTATCAACAAATTAAAAAAACGCTCCGATGCCAATACCGAAACAGCTTCTAAATCTTCGGCATATTGCCGTTTCGATTCTTCATATAACAAGGGCTGTATGCGCGCATCCCATTTTAACTGATTAAACCGGAATAATGGCTGCCTGAATCCTATTAAAACCGGATTGGATAAATAACTGATATTGGTGGGTGTACTTAATGCATCTAATCTTTGCAAATAGGATGAGGCAAAAATCTGGCCGCCTGTTGGTCCGATGTTTTGTGATAACGATACTTCTAACGATGATGTTGAAAAAGATTGGTTACGAAATACAATACTGCCATCGGGTTGTGTAATGGCATTGTTTGATTTATTAAAGTCAGGAATTGTGCCGTTTAAAGCCAACTGTGGCAGGTAATTTGATTTGTAGGTGCGAAACTGCCAATACTTATTTTCTAAAGTGGTTTTGGCAATTTTTGCCTGTGGCGATTGTGCATTTGCCATTTGTATTACATCTTGCAATGTAAAATTTAATGCACCGGTTTGGGCATTTAGGTAACTATAAGCAAATAAACAAATTATGATAAGCAGGTTTTTGTTATTCATGATTTTAAGAGCCAAAAACAATAATGGGTTGATAGTGATTAAAATATAAAACTATTCATGTCTTAATGATTGAATGGGATCTAACATAGCTGCGCGTTTAGCAGGCGTTATGCCAAATATCAATCCGGTAAGTGCGGCAACGCCAAATGATATAATTACCGACCAAACCGAAATAATAGTTTGTATTTGTGCAACCTGCCCTATAATTAAACTTAAGGCAATGCCTAATATTATACCGGCAACACCTCCGGTAATGCTAATTAAAACAGCTTCGTATAAAAATTGTTGCACAATATCAACCTTGGTAGCACCCATTGATAAGCGAATGCCAATTTCTTTAATTCGTTCCAACACCGATGCCAGCATAATATTCATGATACCAATACCGCCCACTAACAAGGATATGCCTGCTATTACACCCAACACCACATTAAAAATATCTTTTGTGCGTTGCTGTTGTTTAAGCAATAACTCGGGCACCGTAATTTCAAAATCAGTTACTCCGTTATGCCTGCGAAGCAACATCTTACTAAGCACATCAGCAGTGCCCGTCATTTCTTCCGATTGGTTTACCTGTACAACAACTCTGTCTATCTGATGTAAGGTATTAGATGCCTCATCGTCCGACTCGCCCTCTATTACTTCAAAATCGCCACCACCTAAAGCTTCATTGCTAAGTTTACCTCTGTTTTCAACCCGTATTAATATGGTTTGCAAGGGTGCATACACATCCATATTGTAATCGCGTATGCCTAAGTTTTTTATGTTGCTCCCCGAAATATTTTTTTGCTCCATCACACCAATAACTTTATACCAAATGTTACCACATTTAAAATATTGACCAATTGGGTTTTCGGCATTAAAAAATTTAGTGGCTATGGCATTTCCTATAATACAAACCGGGTCGCCATAAATCATATTGTGTTTATTAAAGTTGCCGCCCTGTTTTATTTGCAAATCAATTATATCGAAATAGGCAGGCATTACACCAACCAATTTGCCACTGCGCGCCAATCCATTACGTACAAAGTTGGTTTCTATTACAATTTCGGGGCTTATTTTGGCTATGTTGGGCAGGGTAGTTTCAATTGCTTTAATGTCTTGCAAATTAAGGCCGGGAGAAAACTTCTTTGTTTCTTTCTTACCGGTTTCTTCTGTAACATTTTCTTCCTTTTGCTGGCTTGCCGGTTTAATTACAATGTTATTTACACCTACCAATTTTATTTGTTCCAATATTTCCTGCTTGGCGCCATTGCCAATAGCCAACATAGCTATAACGGCTGCAACACCAAAAATAATTCCAAGTGCTGTAAGCAACGATCTGAGTTTGTTATGAAATATGGCTTCGTAAGCCAAACTAAAATTAAGAAGTCTGCGTTCGGTTATAAATGGTAATGTCATATTGTTTCAATAAGTTTAAATAACATTACTTGGCAAGCCTGTTTACACTTTGTTTTTCGGCCGATGCCGGGATATTTAAAAACACCTGATCGCCTGCGGTAATACCTGATAGAATTACAATATTATTTTCATTGCTTACACCGGTACGCACTTGTTGTTTGTTTATACCTAAACTTCCTTTTACATATACATAACTAATACTATCGGTTGTGTGTATTGACTCTAAAGGCACCGAGAGCACATTTTTTATTTTACCCAAAACAATTTTATTACTTGTAGTCATAGCAGGCCGAAGGGTAGTATCTTTCATGGTAATCTGTACAATAACTTCAAAAACTTTACTGTCGTACTTTGCAACCTGCTCGCCTACATTGGCAACTTCGGTTACGGTACCCGTTAGTTTTTTTTCGGGAAATGCATCTAAACTAACTTCAACGGGCAGGCCCGGTTTTATTTTGCGTATATCAACCTCGTTAATATATGTTTTGCTAATCATCACACTTAAATCGGGCAAGGTTGCAACAATGGGGCTCCAGGCTTGAATTTGCGTACCGGCTCCTTTTTTCTTGCCATTCCAATCGCGTGCATATATTACCATACCATCATCAGGCGCTACAATACTAAACTGATTCATTAAATTTACTAAGTTTTGCAAACGGTTTTGCGTTTGATTTAACGATGCACTTATTTCCTGCATTTTAGCTATGGATTGTTTTTGTTTAAGCACATACGATTTTTCGCCCTGGTCTAAATTCTTTTGCGTTCTTTCTAAATCTAACTGCGCTTGTCTGATAGTTGCCGGTGGCTCATACACACTTTGTTCAACAACAATTTGTTTTTCTTTAAGTTGAAATTTTAAGTTTTCCAATTCATCACGCAACTGCCGCAGTGTAAGCGAAGTATCTAGACGAATTTGTTCAAACTGCGATTGTGTTTTTGTAAGTTCATTTTCGGCTTCGCTAATTTTTGTTGCTATTTCCGACTTATCTAACTCTGCAATAAAATCACCCTTCTTTACCACGCTGCCTTCGGCAACCAAATCTTCAATTTTCACCTGATATATACCATTGGTTCGCAAAGCTGCCGGTCCTTCAATCTCTTTACTGTTTTTTGCCTCCAACTCGCCCGATGTTACAACGGCCATTTCGAAATCGGCCAATTTGGTAGTAACGGTTATGTCTTGCTTATCGCCTATGGTACGTTTGTAAATAGCATAAGCAGCTATGGCGCCCAGTAACAAAACAATTACTAATATGATTTTAAATTTACTCATCGTACGAAGGCGTTTAGTTTAAGTTTTTATATAGCAACTGCATAAATACTTTGAATAGGTATGTAATACTGTTACCGGCAAGTTAACTGCAATAACAATTGTAATAACGCCCTAATCAAATAAAATTACATTTGCGCCCTTTATAAAAGTAATATGAGTAACATTTATTGTGTGATAATGGCAGGAGGCATTGGCAGCCGTTTTTGGCCTATGAGCCGCAATGCCAAGCCTAAACAGTTTTTAGATATATTAGGTAACGGTAAAACATTAATACAACAAACTTTCGACCGGTTAACGTTGCTTTGCCCACCCGAAAATATTTTAGTAGTTACTAATGAAGATTATGCGCAATTAGTTGCCGAGCAATTGCCTGCTATTTTACCACAACATATTTTAAGTGAGCCGGCTCGTAAAAACACGGCACCATGTATTGCTTATGCGGCTTATAAAATTGCAGCCATAAATCCGGAAGCATTAATGGTGGTTGCGCCCAGCGATCACATTATTACCAATACAGCAAACTTTATTACTGCAGCACAAAAAGGGATTGATTTTGCATCGAAACACAATTGTTTATTAACCTTAGGCATACAGCCCAGCCGGCCAGATACGGGCTATGGTTATATACAGGTTATTGATGATAAACATGATGAGGCAAATAAAATTAGTAAAGTAAAAACCTTTACTGAAAAACCGAACCTCGAAATGGCAAAATTCTTTTTGCTTAGTGGCGAGTTTTTATGGAATACCGGTATTACCATAAGCAGCGTACAGGCAACTATGGAAGCCATTAAATTTCACTTGCCCGAACTGAGTGTATTGTTTGAAGAAGGTATTGGTTTATACAATACAACTAACGAAACCGAATTTATTAAGCGTATTTACCCGGTTTGCACCAACATATCAATTGACTTTGGTGTTATGGAAAAAGCAAAAAACGTTTATGTGTTAAGCACTGAATTCGGGTGGAGCGATTTAGGTACTTATGGTTCATTATATGAGCACATTAAGCACGATAACAATGGCAATGCTGTAGTTGGTAAAAATGTAATGCTATACGATAGTAAAAATTGCATCGTTAATGTGCCTAAAAATAAATTAGTTGTAATACAAGGTTTGGAAGATTACATTGTTGTTGAGCGTGACGATGTATTGCTTATATGTAAAAAGGACGATGAACAAAACATCAGACAATATGTAAACGATGTAAAAATTAATAAAGGCGATAAGTATGTGTAATACATCATGCAAAGCATAAGCGCTACAGTAATTAAATCGGTTGGCAGCTCCTTTACGGTTATTGACCCGAGTGGGCATCAACATCAATGTAAAATTAAAGGCACTTTCAGAATTAAAGATATTGACAGTACCAACCCCATTGCCGTTGGCGATAAAGTAACCGTAACGTTTGATACAGGTACTGAATTTGGGTTGATAACAGCCATTGAACCAAGGCAAAATTACATCATCCGAAAATCAACCAATTTAAGTAAGCAAACACAAATTTTAGCTGCCAATGTTGATATGGCTGTGCTAATTGTTACACCGCGTTTACCTAAAACCAGCACTGGTTTTATTGATAGATTTATTGCTACGGCCGAAGCTTATCATATTAAAACGATTTTGGTTTTTAATAAAATGGATTTGTTTAAAGGCAATGATTATGCACTGGTTGACGACTATAAAAAAATATACGAGCTCTTGGGCTATGGTTGTTATGAGGTATCGGCAAAAAATAATAACGGCATACCCGAAGTACGAAAAGTAATGCAAGGCAAAACCAGTTTGGTGGCAGGCCATTCGGGCGTGGGTAAAAGTGCCTTTATAAATGCCATCGAACCCACATTAACCTTGCGTACCGGTGCTATTTCCGATCAGCACCAAACCGGAAAACACACCACAACTTTTGCCGAAATGTTTCCGCTTAAAGCCGGTGGTTTTATAATTGACTCGCCCGGCATACGCGAGTTAGGTACGGTTGATTTTTTACCACAGGAAGTATCGCATTATTTTGTTGAAATGCGCGCACTTTTACCACAATGCAAATTTAATAACTGCCTGCACATTAACGAAAACAAATGTGCTGTTAAAGATGCATTGATAGCCGGTAAAATTTCGCCCGACAGGTATCATAATTACCTAAGCATTATGGAAGGAAAAGATTTGTTTAAATAAATAAAACATGCGCGCTTTAATTCAAAGAGTTACACATGCAAGTGTGCATGTTAACAACCAGGTTGCAGGGCAAATAGAAAAAGGTTTGTTGGTTTTTATTGGTATTGAAGATGCCGATACTACTGAGGATGTGCAGTGGCTGTGTAATAAAATTATTAAGCTGCGCATTTTTGATGATGCAAATGGTGTAATGAATGAAGATGTGATACAGGCTAATGGCCGGCTTTTAATTGTAAGTCAGTTTACGTTACATGCATTAACCAAAAAAGGAAACCGGCCCAGTTATATTAAAGCTGCCAAACCCGAAATAGCCATTCCCATTTACGAACTATTTGTAGAAACCTGTTTCCAATTAACCGGCCATAGGCCTGCTACCGGCATTTTTGGTGCCGATATGCAAATTACATTATGTAACAATGGCCCCGTTACTATTTTTATAGATAGTAAAAATAAAGAATAACGATTTAGAGCATAAACGAATGATGCAGGCAATTAAATTAGGAGTTTACTTTTTTATGCTGTTTAATTTCTTATATCCTACAATAGCATCATAACGCGTATTGGGGTTTCTGTAGTAAATTAACAAGGTATAACTGTTGTCAGTTTCGTAATGACTGCCTTCAGTAACTGTAACATCGGGGTAACTGCCACTGCTTATGTATGCATATTGATAATTGTAATAGCCTTGCTTTAGTAGCAACGATTTTTCATAACTCATATCATCGGCATTATAATTCATAAGTGATGTTGTATCGGTACGCCAATTTGTGAGCGCACCATACAGGTACATGTTGCCTTCGGTTTCTTCCTGAGGCATTTTTAATTTAAAGTTTACCCATACATAATCGGCATCAACATCACTGTTTCGGCCTTCCTGATGTTTAATTAAATATTGGCCGTTTATATCATTTACAAATGCATACCGTTGTGACGAAGTGCGTATATCGTTGTGCAGGTTTACAATAAACGTTTTATCATCGGCTTGTGTAATTTGCTTTATGCGCTCACTTAAAAACCTGATACTGCGCGTATCAAAAGTCCGGAACTCGTTACCACCGGCAAAGCAGTATTCGCCATCATAATTGTAATCCAATTTATTGCCATTTACAAAGCGGGGTTTTAAACCATATATGCGTTGTAGCCAGCCCCCATTTTGTAAAAGCACTACTTGCAAATCGTTATATGGATTTAGCAGATTGAGTTGTTGTGTATTCAATTCAAAATCTATTTCATGATGCGTAAAGCGTGTATCGGCAAAAGTGCCTGCATGTATGTTTGCCTGTATGCCTGCCAGTTGCGAAAAAACTATAAATCGTTTTGTTAAAACATTAATTTCAGGTGTATCGGTTTTAAATACCCTTAGCAAATAGTTGCCACTAATAATGGGTTTTATTATGTCGTTCGGAAACAACAACTCATAATGTACATAAGGCACCAATGTAGTAGTGGCAAATTGATAGCGTAAAATTTTATCGGTACTAAAACCTTGCAAATATTGGCTTTCGGAAATTTGGCTGGGTTGCCAATTTGCATCGCAATGTATAATGGTATAACTGTAATCAACAACATCGGCATACAAATGATCGAAACGCAGCAGTAATTGCTGGTTGGTGTTTAATTCGATAGCAGCATCGGTTAATTGGCCTGTAGCGCCTTCTAATAATACGGTTTTAATATTGGGGTTGTAGTTATAATCCTCATACCTTATTACATTGGGGTTTGCATAATCGTTATTCTGTGCTGCTGTTTGTAAAAACAAAAAACAAAAAGGTATTAACCATAATGGTATGGTTGCAATTTTAGTTTTCAAGTTCGAGCAATTGCAGATAAGCCTCATCAAACTCAACATTTAATTTTTCTAATTCTTTATCAATTGTAATTAAAAAGCTGTGTAACGATTTTGTTTTTTCGGCATTTGCTGCCACATCAGGTTTGGCCATATCTAACAGCAAAAGCGCTTTATCTTCTTTAAGTTTTTCAATTTTAACTTCCAATTGCTTAACGGTGTTACTGGTTTTTTGATGTTGTTTTTTACGCTCCTTGTCTTCTGATTTTTTTACTTCAGTTTCCTTTACTATGGCTTCTTGTTTTGCTTCGGCTTTTGCAACATTGGTTTTATTATTTGCCTGTGCGGCCTTTTCTTCTAACCATATTTGATACTCTTCGTAATTGCCGGGGTACTCTTTCAGTTCTTTATTTTCGATATACCAAATTTTGTTGGCAATTTGTGATAGAAAAAACCGGTCGTGCGATACGCAAACAAAACTACCTTCATAACGATTTAAAACGCGTATAAGTACGTTAACGCTTTTCATATCTAGGTGATTGGTAGGCTCGTCTAACAATAAAAAATTGGCTTTTGTAAGTATCGTTTTAGCTAAGGCCACACGCGATTTTTCGCCTCCACTTAAAACAGCAATTTTTTTAAATACATCATCACCTTCAAATAAAAATGCACCTAACAACCCACGCAAATTATTATCAGTTTGCTCGGGTGCGCAATGTTGCAATTCTTCTAACGGATTAAGTTTAAGGTTTAAACTTTCTAACTGATGTTGTGCAAAAAACGAAGGTACAACCTGATGCCCCCACTCATGTTTTCCTTCAAATGGTTCGCTGTTGTTTATAATGCGCAGTAGGGTTGATTTACCACGCCCGTTAGCACCAATTAATGCTATTTTATCGCCACGGTTTATGGTTAACGATGTATTGGTAAGTACTTCTACATCGGCATAAGCTTTAGACTTTACGTTTACTTGCGCTATAATTTTGCCGGGTTGTTTATCGAAATTAAAGTTTACTTTAATAGCACCATCCGACTCTTCTACATCATCAAACCGCTCTAACTTTGCCAGCATTTTCATACGCGATTGTGCCATACTGGCTTTACTGGCTTTGGCTTTAAACCGATCAATTAAGCGCTCTTGTTCCTTAATAAATTTTTGTTGGTTTTTAAATTGAGCACGTTGCATTTCTTGTCGCTCGGCTTTTTCTTCTAAATAAAAACTGTAGTTGCCCGTATAAAGTGTGATTTTGCTTTGTGCTACTTCGGCAATTTTTGTAACTACTTTATCTAAAAAAAACCTGTCGTGCGATACGATTATAAAAGTGCCGGTATAGGTTGTAAGATAATTTTCGAGCCACTCTATCGAAGGTAAATCCAGGTGATTTGTAGGCTCGTCTAACAATAACAAATCAGGTTGTTGCAACAGTATTTTTGCAAGCATTACACGCATGCGCCAACCTCCGCTAAAAGTATTTAATGGCTTTTGAAGTTGCGCTGTTGTAAAGCCCAACCCTTCTAGCACTTGTTCGGCTTTGTATTGAATGTTGTAACCATCTAACACTTCAAACTCATGTTGCAAATCGTGCAATTTGTTTAAGGTGCCTTCGCTGTGGTCGTATTCTAGTTTGTCTAATATTATTTGAATTTCGTCATGCAAGCGGTTTTGTACTTCAAAAGCTTCCATGGCTACTTTAAGTATATTATCCTCGCTTTGGTAGCTCAATAGGTCCTGATTTAAAAATGCAATAGACACATCTTTACGGCCTGTAATTTCGCCACCGGCTAATTGATACTCGCCATTGATAATGCGCAGCAGTGTTGACTTGCCTGTACCATTGGCGCCTATCAAACCAATTTTTTCATTTGGTTTAATGTGCCATGAGGCTTGGTCATACAATGCCCTCGAGCCAAACTCGAATGTGATGTTATTTAATACTAACATGTGTAAAATAAAAATTTCGCAAAAATGAATTATTAGAATTAAAGCGATTTGCGCCTCGCTTTTTCTTTCATAATTAAACTCAGCTCGCGTCCGGTTTGTCCTTTAACGGAGGTGTTTTCTTTAGCACGTCTGAGTAAATAAGGCATAACATCGCGAACAGGGCCATAAGGCACATATTTGCATACGTTATAGCCTGCTTTTGAGAGATTAAAACTTATATGGTCGCTCATGCCTAACAATTGCGAAAACCAAATGTGGGGGTGGTTTGAGGCAATATTGCGATGTTTCATCAGGTTAACCAACAGCATGCTGCTATCTTCATTGTGCGTACCGGCACAAATTGCAATATCGTCTAAATGCTCAATGCAAAATTTAAGTGCCTGATTGTAGTCGGCATCGGAGGCCGCTTTTGTAGGTTGTATAGGCGATAGGTAGTTTTTTAAAGCGGCACGCTCGCGTTCTTTTTCCATATATGCGCCACGTACCAATTTAACCCCCAATTTGTAAAAACCATTTTTCGAACGTTGATATAAATCTTTTAAATATTGTAATCTATCGTGCCGATATAATTGAATGGTGTTAAATACTATTGGTCGCTCGGTATTAAACTCCTGCATGTTGTTTTCGGCTAATAAATCAATTGCCGGTTGTATCCAGGTTTCTTCGGCATCAATAAAAATGCGCACATTGTTTTTTGCTGCATGGCTGCAAATACGGTTTACGCGGTTTTGTGTGGCTTCCCAACTTCTTTGGTCGGTTACATCTAATAATGATTTGCTGCTAACTTTTTCTAATACATCAAAATTGCTCAAGCCCGTAACCTTAAAAACGCAGAAAGGAATTTTTTCATTGCCTGCTGCCTTTGTTATGGTATGTAATGTTTCATTGGTAGTTCTTTCAAAACTCTCATCGTTATGCTTGCCCTCAACACTATAATCTAAAATACTGCCTACTCCTAAGTTATATAACCTATCAATTGTGTTCTGACAATCGTCAATGTTTTCGCCTCCAACAAATTGTTTGAATATAGTTGCCTTAACCAGCGGACTAACCGGCAGGTGGATAGCAAATGCAAGTTTACTAAGTGGTTCCATTGTTCGAACCAACGTGTTGCTTCCTATCGCTTTAAACAAAAAATAAGAGCGGTTTAAATCGGCCATGGTTTTGCCCGAAAATGCAGTTTCGATATTGTCGAATGAAACGGTTTGCGATTGGTGGCTCATAAAAGAAAAATCTAAAGTTGGGGCGTGCAAAGATAATTTTTTAATGCTGCTAATGCCATTTTGCTTAACCATGTGGCCGAATAACCTAACTTGGCCAACATTGAAATTTAAATTTAATGGTTCATACAAAAACAACACCCCCAACATTTATTTGTGGCAGTAATGCATTTACCGATTTTGCGCAACTGCTTAACGAAAACTTTGACAGCTACTTAAAAATTTTAATTGTTGATGTTAATACCCACAGGTATTGTTTACCTGTTTTAAAACAAAATATAAAAGGCTTGGCAAAGGCTCCAATAATTAAATTGCCGGCTACCGAATATGCTAAAAGCATGGAAAGTGTGTCGGTAATAATAAACAAACTTATTAAGCTTAAGGCAGCAAAAAAAACAGTTATTATAAACTTGGGTGGTGGTGTTATAACCGATTTAGGTGGTTTTTGTGCATCCATTTATCAACGTGGCATACCTTGCATTCAAGTACCTACCAGTTTAGTTGCTATGACCGATGCAGCCATTGGAGGCAAAACCGGAATTAACTTTGGTCAACTAAAAAACTATATCGGAACCTTTACCCATGCTAATGCCACCATAATTTACCCTGATTTTTTAAAAACATTACCACCACAGCAATACTTAAGTGGCATGGCCGAGGTTTTTAAACATGGTCTTATTGGCGATAAAAAAATTTACAATCAACTGCTTTCAACGTCCTGGTTACAACCCATTTCAAATCAGTTACTGCTGCAATCAATTGCTGTTAAACAAAAAATTGTACATGCCGATTTTTACGAAAAAAACAAACGCAAATTGCTTAATGCAGGCCATACCGTAGGCCATGCTATCGAAAGCTACAGCCATACAACCGGCAAGCCCCTACTACATGGCTATTGCATAGCCATAGGCTTAATTGTTGAATGTTATATAGGCCATGTACTTGGTTTATTATCGCTTAAGCACTTAGTGGAAATTACACATTGCATCCATCAAAATTTTAGCTTCGATCCATTTACCGTTAAAGAAGTTAATCAAATAATTGCTTTGATGTACTTCGACAAAAAAAACAACAACCATCAGGTAAATTTTAGTCTGGTAGAAAAGCCCGGTAAAGCTGCTGTTGATTGTTATGCATCGGCCGATGTAATTAAAGCAGGATTTATGTTTTTTAATGCGTCTTAGTTTTGTAATAAATGCAAAAATTTGCTAAATGTATGTACGTACATTAAACGGTTGGTTACATTGGCCGCATAAATTTAAAACGCTTTATGATTAAAACTTTATTTACAACTGCTGTTGCAGTTACAGCAATGGGTGCCATGGTTTATGACTCCTATTCGAAAAATGATGGTATTGCCGGCCGCACGGGTTCGCCAAGCAGCCAAAGTTGTTTACCCAGTTGCCATACCGGCAACACCATTAACGCAGCCGGAGGCACGCTAAGCATAGCAAGTCCCAACATGCCTAATTGGAATTACACACCAGGCCAAACTTATACACTAGAGGTTACGGTTGCACGGAGTACCAGTAGCAAATTTGGTTTTGCCTTAGAAGCATTAAAAAGCAATGGTGCCAGTACGGGTAGTTTTACACATACAAACCCAAATGAAACCTGGAGTAAAAGTGCAAATGTAGCGGGCAATATTCGCGAATCAGCCGTACATAAAACCAATGGCGGCTTAGGTACCGGTAGTAAAACATTTACCGTTAACTGGACAGCACCTGCCACCAATGAAGGAAATATTACTTTTTATATGGCCGGTAATGCAACCAATAGCAGTAATACATCCAGTGGTGATTTTATATATACGGCTTCGCAAATAGCCATACCCAATACCGCATCAATACATGATGTGCCGCAGCTACTAACTCATGTTCAGGTTTTTCCTAATCCGGTAAGCGCCCTATTAAATGTTACCACTACAACTGCCGAAAAAACAGATTTAAAGATTGAATTATTTACGATAGAAGGCCGTTTTACTGAGTTGTTATTTATTGGCGAAAAGCCAGCAGGCAAACACCCATTTACCTTTGATATAAACGGCCGCTACAGTGCAGGTTTGTATTTGCTAAAAGTTACAGCCGGCCCAAAAGTTAGCATTAAAAAAGTTTATATACAGTAAACATTATCTGGTTTTTGGATAATTGCTGTTTGTATTTTATATACCAAAATATAATCCAAACAACTACCAATATAAAAGCCACAGAATTTAATTCTGTGGCTTTTATATTTTTAAATCAATTTTAAAACTACTTACCGCTTTTTATTTGGGCAATGAGTTTTTCGTTTAGGCGTACATAATTATCATCTCCATCGGCCTTAGCAATAGCCATTGATTGTTCGGCACTTGTCATTGCGCCTTTATTGTCTTTTAATTTATGTTGAATTTTAGCTTTCAGGTGGGCAATCCAATATGCTTTTGGGTTTGCCTGAAACGCTTTATCGGCCCACTGCAAAGCAAGGTTTTGGTCCTTATCGTTTTCGTAATAATAAGAAGCGGCAGCAAAATAAGGACGGCTATCATTAATTACATTTTTTTCAATGTTTTTCATAATTATCGGGTCAATATCAACAGCAAGTTTAAAAGCAACACGTGTTTTATCCCAACACAATTCAACCTGAGCTGTTTTAGCAGTAATATCTGTCATATTTATTGTAAAGGTTTCAACGGCTTGTGCTAAAGTTGTTGGCTTTACTTTAAATCGCAATAATTCGTCAGCAGCTTTATAATCGCCCACATTTCCGCCTAAGGTTAAATCTTTATATAACATCAACTCCCAACTATCGGCACCCGGTATTGAATATAAAGCATAAGTACCGGCTTTAACAGGCATGCCTTCAACGGTAACATCTTCGCCAAAAGTAATTTTAGTACTTGCATTTGCACCGGTACGCCAAACTTTACCAAAAGGAACTATATCGCCATAAATAGTACGCCCTTTAACTCCGGGTCTCGAATATTCAATGGTAACATCTGACAAAGCAAAACTTTGTTTTAAAGTTTGAGACGGACTAGGTGCAGGCGTTTTTAATCCTTGTGCATTTACGCTAAGCGATGTAGCTAAAACAGCCACATATAAAAGGTTCTTTTTCATCTTATTTGATTTTAGTTTATGTGAGCAAATCTATATGCTTACTTTCAAAATAATTTGTTAAAAATTACTTTCGTTTTTAAAAGTATCGCCAATAAAAAAGTTCTGTATTTTGTTACTGCTATTAAAAAACTTAAATACTACAGCACAGATTCTCGAACAAAAAAAATTTGCGCATAACCATAAATTATTACTTTTGCCCGCTCTCAAAAATTAGCAACTAAAATTTAAAAACTCATACTATGTCAGATATTGACTCAAAAGTTAAAAAAATAATCGTTGACAAATTAGGTGTTGACGAAGCTGAAATAACCAACGAATCAAGCTTTACCACCGATTTAGGTGCTGATTCATTAGATACAGTTGAGCTTATTATGGAGTTTGAAAAAGAATTCAATATTTCTATTCCAGACGATCAAGCTGAAAAAATTCAAACAGTAGGTAACGCTATCGAATATATTGCCGCTAACGCGAAGTAATCTTACTTCTTCTTTTATCAGAAATACATTATGGTGTTAAAACGCGTTGTTGTTACAGGTTTGGGTGCGATTACGCCTTTAGGTAATTCGGTTTCTGAATATTGGAACGGATTAATTAATGGCGTATCGGGGTCGGCTGCAATCACACGTTTTGATGCTTCAAAGTTTAAAACACAATTTGGTTGTGAAGTAAAAAACTTTGATGTAGGCCAATATCTTGACCGTAAAGAAGCACGTAAAATGGACTTGTTTACCCATTTTGCCATTGCATCCAGTGTACAAGGTGTAGCCGATGCCGGTATTGAAGATAATGCTGAAATAAATAAAGATCGTGTAGGGGTTATTTGGGGCTCGGGTATTGGAGGTTTACGTACTTTCCAGGACGAAGTATCGGCTTTTGCCTTAAGCGATGGCACACCCCGCTTTAACCCATTCTTTATTCCTAAAATGATAGCCGATATTGCACCCGGATTAATTTCGATGCGTTTCGGTTTCAGGGGGCCTAATTTTACAACAGTAAGTGCCTGTGCAAGTAGTACCAATGCACTTATTGATGCCTTTAATTATATCCGATTAGGCAAGGCCGATATAATAATTAGTGGTGGCAGCGAAGCAGCCATTAACGAAGCCGGAGTGGGTGGCTTTAATGCATTGCATGCCATGAGCACCCGTAACGATTCGCCACAAACAGCATCACGACCTTTTGATAAGGACAGAGATGGTTTTGTGTTAGGCGAAGGCGGTGGTTGTATTGTTTTAGAAGAATATGAACATGCTGTAAAGCGTGGTGCAAAAATTTATGCCGAAGTAAAAGGTGGTGGTATGAGTGCTGATGCCTATCACATGACAGCACCACATCCCGAAGGTTTGGGCGCATACAACGTAATGTTAAATGTGTTGAGCGATGCCGAAATGCAACCGCATGAAATTGACTATATTAATGTGCATGGCACTTCAACACCTATTGGCGATCCACAAGAAATAAAAGCTATACAACGTGCCTTTGGTGATGAAGCTTTTAAACTAAATATCAGTTCAACCAAATCAATGCATGGTCATTTATTAGGTGGTGCTGGTGCCATTGAGTCTATTGCTACCATATTGGCTGTTAAAAACGATATTGTTCCACCAACCATTAACCATTTTACTGACGACCCCGAGTTTGACACGCGTTTAAACCTTACTTTTAATAAAGCACAACATCGTGTAATACGTGCTGCACTAAGTAACACTTTTGGGTTTGGCGGGCATAATGCCAGCGTAATATTTAAAAAGCACGAAGCTTAATTTTTCAAGGATTTATTGGCTAACTGACCACAGGCGGCATCAATATCTTTGCCCCTGCTTCTACGCATGTTTACAATTAATCCTTTTTGCAACAAAAATTGTTGAAATGCATACATCCGGTCTTCAACAGCATTTATAAATGAGCCCCCATCAATAGGGTTATACTCTATTAAATTTATTTTGCAGGGAACAGCTTTGCTAAAAGTCCAAAGCTGATGTGCATCTTCTAAACTATCATTAAAATTATTAAACACAATGTACTCAAGCGTAATTGCATTGCGTGTTTTATTGTAAAAATATTGAAGTGCTGTTTTTAGTACTTCTAAGTTATTGTGTTCATTAATGGGCATTATTTGGTCGCGCTTTTTATCATTAGCCGCATGTAATGATAAAGCCAAATTAAACTTCACCTGATCATCGCCCAGCTTATGAATCATTTTTGCAATGCCTGCTGTACTAACTGTTATACGTTTGGGTGCCATATTTAGGCCCTGTTGTGAAGTGATGTGTGCTATTGATTTGAGAACGTTTGCATAATTAAGCAAAGGCTCGCCCATGCCCATATAAACAATGTTGCTTAATGGCATTTGATAATGCGTTTCGGCTTGTTGTTTAATTATTGCCACCTGATCAAATATTTCATCAGCATTAAGGTTTCGTACTCTGTCTAATTTGCCGGTAGCACAAAACTTACAGGTTAAGCTGCAACCTACTTGCGATGAAACACAGGCAGTCATACGGGTTTCGGTTGGAATTAATACACCTTCAACCACATTACCATCATACAATTTAAATGCATTTTTTATTGTACGGTCGTTACTTACTTGTTTGGTTTCAACAGTTACGTTATTAATAACAAAGTGCTTTTGAAGCATCTCAATTTGTGGCTTGCTTAAATTGTTCATGCTTTCAAATTGGGTGGCAGCATGTTTCCAAAGCCAATCGTACACTTGTTGGGCACGGTATTTTTTATCGCCTTGTGCAATAAAAAAATCCTGCAATTGCTGTAAGGTTAATGCTCTGATGTCGGCCCGGTTTTCCATTGTTGCAAAGATAGGTTTTATAACTAAATTACTTGTCCCGTAGCTGTTTGCAATGGTTTAAAGATTGATTAAACCCAAAAAACATGATGTATAATACCGTAGGTTTGTGTTAAATTTTCTTGTCAATTATGCAACGCTATTACACTGCCAACTATATTTTCACAATAGATGCAGCACCAATAAAAGATGGCTATTTGCTTATGGATGGCAACACCGTGGTTGCTGTTAGCTCTAAACCTATTGAAACAAATATTGCCTTACAAAAGTTGGAAGGATTTATTGTACCCGGCTTTGTAAATGCACATTGCCATTTAGAACTCTCCTACTTAAAAAATCAAATTACACCGGGCACCGGTTTGGTAAACTTTGTAAAAAACATTTTAGCTATCAGAGCTAATTATGGTTTGACGTTGATTAAGGATTGTATTGAAAGTGCCTATGAAGAAATGTACGAAAATGGCATTGTGGCTGTAGCCGACATTTCGAATGATGATTTTACATTTAATGCCAAAGCAGATACACGCATTTACTTCCATACACTTATTGAAGCATTTGATATTGTACCTGCACAAACCAAAACAATATTTGATAAGTGCCTGGAGCTTACCAAAACATTACAGCAATTAGCACCTAACAACCAAGCCCACAGTATTGTACCACATGCAGCATATACCGTAACCCCTGCATTGTTTAAACTTATAAAAGGCCATGCCACCAAGCACCAACAGCTACAAAGCATGCATAATCAGGAGTGTGTTGCCGAAAGTCAAATGTTTGAGAATAAGCGTGGTGCCTTTTATGACTTTTTTACGCAACATGGGTCAATGGCACATTTTGAATCTACAGGCAAAAACTCATTGCTATCCGTGCTTCCTAATCTTAGCAATGAAAAAACACTTTTAGTGCATAACACTTTTACTGATGGCAATGACATAGCGAAAGCAATGGCATTGCATAAAAAATTGTTTTGGTGTTTTTGCCCCAATGCTAATTTATATATTGAAAACCGTTTACCTGATTTTGATGTGTTTATAAATGCCGGAACTACTTGTTGCCTTGGTACTGATAGTTATGCCAGTAATTATACGTTAAATCTGTTGGATGAAATTAAAACCATACTCAAATTTAAACCACATTACCCGTTTGAAATGTTATTAAAATGGGCTACGCTTAACGGTGCGCAATTTTTAGGGTTAGATTATTTGGGCAGCATAACGGCAGGTAAAAAACCGGGTATTAATTTAATTACGAATTGTGATGCATCAACCTTAAACATTACTACGCAAAGCAAGGTTAAACGTTTACATTAAAAATATCAAAGGCTACCACTCATCTTTTTTTACTTCTTTAACCGCTGTAATTGCTTTTGTAAAATCGGCAGCAATTTTTTTACAGTTTTCGTCTGTTTGTTTTAAGTAATAATCGTAGTTTGGCTGATAGGATTGTTGTGTTTTATCCTGCCACCTTTCAATAGCATAATAGCTGGGTTGTTTCCAATTTATTTCGGTTAATTTATAGCGGCAGCGACCGTTTCTAAATTCTAATTTCAAACTATACTGCACATCGCCTGCAGGTGTAATTACATCGTTTTTTTTATCAGTAGGATTAAATATTTTAAAACGTGCTTTTAGTAACATGGTGCCGGTTTCTCTGTCTTTTTCACGCAAAACGTCTGATGGATTTTTATAGTATCCCATTAACCACGTAAATGCCTTATCATACAATTGCTCCTTAGTTAAACCCTCAGTTGTAACAACTGCAGTATAAGTTATCAGTTTTGTTTCGGCATCAACCGGCAAGCTTTGCTGTGCAAAAGCATTTGTGCCACCAAGTAGCAGTAACCATATAGTAACTGTAACACCGGTATGTTTTATAAAGATATTCATAAGTAACAGATTAAGATAAAGGCACTTTTACCCGCTGGCCAATACGTATTTGATTATTAGTAATTCGGTTTATTTTTTTTATTTCATCAATGCCATTAAGCTTATAACGTTGGGCAATATTCCATAACGTATCGCCCGATTGCACGGTATGCATTATATAATTTGGCTTTGTATAAATTTGATTGGCCGAATCGGTTGTTGCTGTAATTACTTCGGTCGAAGTTTGATTTTCATTGGCTACCGCTGCCGGTACCTGCACTTTATATGGAACCAGTTTTTTCATTTCAACCATTATAGTCAGGTTTTGACCTTTACGAACGGTTGTTGATTTAAGCCTGTTCCATTTTTTAATTTCCGAAACGGTTACATGATACTTATTGGCGATACGGCCCATGGTTTCGCCCGATTTTACTTTATGCGTTTTACGAGCGGTTTCGATTACGGTTTTATATCTGATTTCTTCGTTGGCACCGACTACTACTTCGTTTTTTACCGATGCAGGTATCTTGCGTGCTACGGCACTGTAGTTAAAATCTTCGTTACAATAACCCGGTTTTGCTTGTTGCAATAAGGTGTCGGGTAATACTGTACCCATTTCGCCTAATGCCAATGCTTTGTAATAATTATTGCATAAGCCTGCCACTAATAAATTGCGTTGCCATACTGAGTGATGACCTAAAACAATAGCTATTAACCTGTGATTATATCTTTTGGAAGTAGCTAATAAGCAAAATCCTGCACGTTTGGTAAATCCGGTTTTTAATCCATCTATTTCATTTACATAATCGCGTACGAGCCCGTTGTGATTACGGATTGAATAAGTACTTCGTCCATTATCAACAGTGGCATAGCCCATAGCAGCAATTTCTACCAAATCATCATGCTTTAAGGCTTCCTTTGCAAGCAACAACAAATCATGTGGCGATGCGCTATTATCTAATTCGGCCCTATAAGCAGGCAAGCCCGATGGATTGGTAAAAAAGGTGTTATACATTTTCAGTTCCTGCGCCCGCTGATTCATCATAACAATAAATGCATCTAAATTACCACCGGCTGTGTGCTTACCAATAAGCTGTGCTGCATAATTGTTTGATTCAATCATGGTCATTTTAAGCAAATCGCGTAGGGTGTAAGTTATGGTTGTAGTAATAACTTTTTTGCGCCTGCTGCGCCTGCGGCCGGTATATATGGTACGTTGTGAGGTTAATTTTATTTCATCATTCCAATTTACTTTACCAGCATTTAAAGCTTCAATTACAAGTAAGCTAGTCATTACTTTTGATACCGATGCAATGGGATAGGCATAGTTCATATCCTTTTGCCAAACAATGGTATTGCTTTCTAAATCATATAAAAGGCCTGCCCTGAAATTTAAAGAATCAGTACTTAATGCATGGCTAAAATCATAATTAAATACATTATCAAATTCAATTTGTGTATTGCCCAACTGCAACGAATCGGCCCATTCTAATGTATCTGTTTCATCATCTTCACCTAATAAAATTACAGCCATACTATCTTCGGCAGCCTGATCGTCAAGCTCTTCTACTTGTGCATGCGCATTAAGACTAAAGCACAATACTGCCATGCATAACCATGCCCATTGCAGTATGTGTCTTATAAAGTTCGATTTCATTTGCTTGCAAGTTTAATCAGAATAGATGGTTTCTTATTTTTAGTAACCATCTATTTTACACAATATTGTGTTAATTGTAAATAATGCGTAAAGCCTTTATTTACAGGCATTTCGAAGGCACATAAAAAAAGTAATTACAATAAATTACTTTCATAAATTGTATATGCACTTTTTAATAAGTTGCTATTTGCAAGTTTTTAAAAATAAAAATGTAATCATTACTTGAGTCCGGCAAAGCGTTCATCGGCCATTTGCCTGATGGCATTACCAATGGCCAGCGATGCTGTAGCAGCAGGCGATGGTGCATTAAGCACATGCAATGCATTGCCTTTATGTTCGATTTTAAAATCATCAATCATATTACCATCAGCATCTAATGCCATTGCACGCACACCTGCACGACCCGGCTTTAAATCGTCCATGGTTAAGCCGGGTAGCATGCGTTGTAATCGTTCTAAAAAAAGTTTTTTCGAAAATGCACGTTTGTATTCATCTAAGCCAAAGCGCCAATGTTTATAAAACAATTTCCAGGTGCCTTTATAGAATAATGCATCGGCCGTGTCGGCTAAATCAAAATCGGATTTACCATAACCTTCGCGCTTAAATGTAAATACGGCATTGGGGCCACATTCGGTTTCGCCACTAACCATACGTGTAAAGTGTACACCCAAAAACGGAAACTCCGGATTAGGCACCGGATAAATCAGGTTACGCACTTTATGCCTGCCTGCTTCGGTAAGGTCATAATAGTCGCCTCTGAAACCTACAATTTTCATATTGGGTTTAACACCTTCTTTCAATGCAATTTTATCGCAATACAAACCGGTGCAGTTAATTATATAGCGCCCTTTAAAATTTCCTTTTTTAGTTACTACCGTAGTGGCATCTGTATGATGCTCAAAGCCTTTTACTTCGTGGTTTTCGAGTACTTTACTACCTGCAAACTGTTGCTCAATTATTTGCACATAGGTACGTGCCACCTGTGCAAAATCAATTATACCGGTACAAGGCACCCAAATTCCTTCTATGCCGCGTGCAAATGGTTCGATATCTTGTATTTGTTGTGCATTAATTTTTTCAATCCCTTCAACACCATTTTGTAATCCATTATTAAAAGCCTTGTTCATATAAGGCAATTCCGATTGATGCGTGGCTACAATAATTTTACCGCATATATCGTGTTTGATGTGATATTGTTTTGCAAAAGCAACTAACTCGCGCCTGCCATCTACACAATTTTTTGCTTTGTATGAACCGGGTTTATAATACAAACCCGAGTGTATAACTCCGGAGTTATGCCCGGTTTGATGTGCAGCAATGGTATCTTTTTCGAGCACTAAAATTTTTAAATGCGGGTGATGCGTATTTAGCTTCAATGCTGCTGCAGTACCTACAATACCACCACCTATTACAATTATATCGTACATAGGGCGCAAAGATAACACAGCACAGCACACTGAAAATATTTTGTTAGGCCTTTATTAAAATGATTTAACCATTGTTTTACGTTACGTAAAAAAAATAAAAAATGGCTTTACTATCTTTGCCCGATATGACAGATGCCACCGACCTACGAAGTATAGTAACCGTTACAATGATACTCTTTGCTGTAATTGATATCATCGGTTCCGTACCGGTAATTTTAGATATCAGGCGTAAAGTAGGCTCCATACACCCCGAAAAAGTTACCATTGTATCGTTATGCCTGATGATTACGTTTTTGTTTTTGGGCGAAACCATTTTATCGTTTATTGGTATTGATATACCCAGCTTTGCCATTGCAGGTGCATTGATATTGTTTTTCCTATCGCTTGAAATGATTTTAGGTATTAAGCTTTATAAAGATGAAGCACCGGCAACAGCCAGTATCGTACCCATTGCATTTCCGCTTATTGCAGGTGCAGGCACCATGACAACCTTACTATCGTTACGTTCGACATACGATGTAAAAACAATAATTATTGGCGTAGTACTTAACTTGGGCTTGGTGTATTTATGCTTAAAAAATTTAGGCTTTTTAGAAAACCTGTTGGGCCAAACCGGTATAGCCATTGTTCGTAAGGTTTTTGGCTTTATATTATTAGCCATTGCCGTAAAATTATTCAGAAGTAATTTTGCATTGTAAGCATGTTTTTAAACAAATAGGTATCCTAATTTTACAGGTTATCTACCCACTTTCAACTACATTTTTATCTTTACCACTTTCAAAACCAAGTTTCACTTAACCCTTTAATTTTATCTGTTATGAAAAACGTAGTAATTATGAAAAAATCACGCACACACACACACACACACACACACAACAAAAATCAGCAGTTGTGCAAGTAAAAACTTACTTATTTTGATACTGATGGCAAGGCAACTGCAAGGCCAAAGTCCTTTATGGACACAGCAATACGGCACACCTGCTTACGATG